>NZ_CP102453.1:1200000-2400000 GCF_024661895.1 Fundicoccus culcitae
CAACCACTTATGAAATCGTTGATCCAGCCTTTGGTGATTGGCAAGATATTCAGAAACTTGGCGAAAAATATTATTTGATGTTTGATTTTATGCTTAATCATATTTCTAAGCAATCCGATTTTTTTAAAGATTATATTGAAAAAGGTAATAATTCGGAGTATAAAGAGTTATTTATTGATGTTAATGAATTTTATCCAGAGGGAAGACCGACGGATGAAGATATTGATTTGATCTATAAACGAAAAGATAAACCACCTTTTCAAGAAGTTCATTTTGCTGATGGTAGTACTACGCACGTTTGGAATACTTTTGGCGACGAACAAATTGACTTGGACGTCACTAAGGATATTACCAAACAATATATTAACAACACATTTAAAGCCTTTCGTGATCATGGTGCCTCCATTATTCGTTTAGATGCTTTTGCATATGCGATTAAAAAGTTAGATACCAATTGCTTCTTTGTTGAACCTGAAGTCTATGAATTATTGAATGAAGTAGAGTCTATGGCTAAGGAAAATAATTTATTAATTTTACCTGAAATCCATGAACATTATTCTATTCAATTTAAATTAAGTGAACGCGATTTTTACATCTATGATTTTGCGCTTCCGATGGTAGTTTTATATACCTTGTATAGCGGTAAAACAAATCGTTTAGCTAAGTGGTTAGAAATGTCGCCTATGAAACAATTTACAACTTTGGATACGCATGATGGAATAGGTGTTGTTGATGCCAAAGATATTTTATCTGACGATGAATTAAATTATACTTCGGAACGCTTATATCAAGTCGGAGCGAATGTTAAAAAAATCTATTCCAGTGAAAAATATAATAACTTAGATATCTATCAAATAAATTCGACTTATTACAGTGCTTTAGGTGAAAATGACTTGGACTATTTTTTAGCTCGAGCTATCCAAATTTTTGCTCCAGGAATTCCACAAATATATTATGTTGGACTATTGGCAGGTCGCAATGATATTGAGTTACTCGAGGCCACCAAAGAAGGTCGGAATATAAACCGTCATTATTATTCTAAAGCAGAAACAGAACTTGAATTACAACGTGATGTCGTACAACAGATCATTGCTCTTTGCGAATTTAGAAATACCAGTATGGCTTTTGATTTAGAGGGTTCCATTGAAATTGCTACACCGAACGACAATTTTATACATATTAAACGCTTTAATCAAGACAAGTCCGTATCAGCTGAATTATCCATTGATTTTTCGAATAAAACAGCACATATTAGTGACAATGATAAAATTATTTGGCAACATATATCATAAAAACCAAGAGCTATGAGTCATGTACTGACCTTAGCTCTTGGCTCTTTTTTTACTCACTCAAATCAGAATCTGCGTCCCCCACCATCTCCACATACGCCTCCAGCGACAAGTCATGCTCATACATATACGTCGCATGTTCGACCCCGACATAGCGGAAATGCCACGGTTCATAGTCAATCCCCGTCTCCGCCACTTTATCCGCTGGATAGCGCACAATAAAGCCATACGCATGCGCATGCTCGGCTAACCAATCGTAAACCGCTTGATCGTCACCATTCTCAGCATTAATATCGACCGCCAAACCTGTTTCATGCTCACTATACTTGGGTGGTGCTACCGTCCGCAAGGTCTCGTCCAAAGCGGCTTGCCACGAATAGCCCTGCGCCATATAATTGTTAACCCGCTCATCAATAATCCCCTGCTGCTCCGTCTCGTCACGGAAGGCCGACACCACTAACGGATAAATCCCCTCTTGCCTAGCCGCATCAAACATGGCCTGCAATTCCGGGTAAATGCGCTCATCCACGTAAAAATCGTTGCGCAATTCCGTCAATTCCACCTCGTAGCCCTCCGGCAACGCTTGCCACTGATTCACCAGCACCAACTGCCAGTCTTCCTCCGCCACGACAGGCCAAACCCAAAACATCAAAACCACCACAAATAAATATCTCATTTTAACCAATGTCTCTACCGCTCCTCAAAAAGAAATGCTATATAACGCTGATTTTGGGCTGCCCATGTGGCTTCGTTATGCCCACCGCCTGCTTGAATGTGGATCATACTACTAGCCCCCGCTTGCTGGATAGCGTCATTAAAATACTCAACCGGACTCAATGCTTGGGGGCTATTTTCAATTTCTTCTTCCCCAAAACTAAAATAAAAACGGCTATCAGGATCAATTTGACTGTGTTCCCACTCTTCCATCAGCTGTTTTTTGCAGAAAAATAAGCTGGGTGACAAGCTCGCAATTTTTGAAAAGGTCTTGTTATGGGCTAAACCACTGTAAAACGCCATCAAGCCTCCCATAGAACTCCCACCGACAGCGGTATTTTGTCGGTCTGATAGGGTGGGATATTTATTATCAATATGGGGTTTAAGGGTGTTGACGAGCCACTCCATGTATTGTTTGCCATAACCATCAATCAGGCCACTTCCAAAAATACTTTGCTCAATCTTGTAAGGCGAATATTCCCACAAGCGTTCGCTGCCTTGATGACTACACTCGATTCCAACAATGATCATTGGCTGTGGATAGTTGTCCATAAAATCTTTAAGTCCCCACGACGTCCCATAGGTCGCCCACGAGTTGAAAAACAGGTTGTGCCCGTCGTACATGTACAAAACCGGAAAAGGACCTTCTCCTTCAGGCAAATAAATATGAATGCTTTTATCTACGTTTTTATATGGAAAATAAAAATCAAAGGTCTCTACGCGTCCCATTTGACAACTCCTCTACTTTTTCTTCTATTTTAGCATATAAAAAATGGAATTGACGAAAAAAAGTGTATTTATATATAGAAGGATTTTTATTTATTTGAAAGGATGTTTTTAATTGGAAAAAAATATTGAGTTGCGCGTGTTGGAGGCGATGGCTGTGCGGGGAGTGGCTGTGGATGAAAATCATTTGCAGAAATTGCAGACGGGTTATGAGGGCGAGGCGAAGTTTGCGACCTTGGTGGTGGAGTTTGGTTTGTCGCATCTGATGTGGGTGGAGGATTATTGGTTTAAGATTGAGGATGGTCCAAAGCGTCAGCCGGATTTTTTGTTGGTGTTGCCGTATGAGTGGATTGCGTTCGATGTGAAAAATTACAAGACAAGTTTTGAGTATCGTGAGGGGAAATGTTATGCCAATGGTTGGTCAAAACCCATGGATAATATTGTGTCGGCGGCTGAAAACCGAAATGAAAATTTACAACAGCTTGCCCGTGAGGTGACAGGCAATATTTCGGTGCGGTCAGCATTGGTTTTTATCAATGAGAATTGTCATGTGACCTATGATAGGATGCCCAATGACGTGGAGTTGGTGCCACGGACGTTGTTGCGGCGCTTTTTAGAACAGTATAGGCATACACCACCGTTAAAAGATTGGTTGGTGCAGAAAGTTTCGGTCGTGCTCGACACTTATCGGACAGAGTACGGCATGCCATTTGAAGCCTTGAAAGTTGAGGACTTTGCCAGTTTACGTAAAGGGATTGTTTGTGGGGGGTGTGGTTTTTGTGGGACGGAAAGAGATAAATCACAAATTATTTGTCATCAATGTGGTAATAAACAGACTATCAGTGAGATAGTTCGATATCATACGATTCAACAAAGATTATTATTTTATGATAATCCAGAAATGGTAACAACTCGCCATTTGTATGAATTGATGGGAAAGCAAATAACAATAAGATCAATAAGAAGATATATGGGGAATCACTTTAAAGTTGTTAACAAAGGGAAATCCTCATATTATCAGGTTGATATTCACAACACCTTTAAATAAGTTAGTCATTCTGTCCATTTTTTGATGGATTTTGGACAGAATAAGGTTATTCTGTCCTTTTTTGGCTTAATTTTGGACAGAATAGCTCTATTCTGTCCTTTTTTAGCTCAATTTTGGACAGAATGGCGATTCCGCCTCAATCACCCAACTAATTCCCTCACCAATAACACCACTAACCACGCCAACGCTACCACCAACAAGCCGACTACCCATCGCAATCCATAACTAGCCACCGCAGAAGTAGCCACCAAAACGGCTTCTGAACGCACAGTATCAACGGTTTCTTGGAGTGAAGCGGGTGCTTCCAAATTTTCCACTTCTAGCAACTGGGCATTCACTAACAAGCGGTCCTCAAAGGTGGGGATTGGCGTACAAGTCAGCAAGGTTAACAGATTAGCGTCAGCAACAGCTTCCAAGGCAGCTACATCGTGAGCACCGATGACCGCTGACTCGGTCACGGTGTAGTGATATTTATTGTGGTTGTAAAAAAGAATCAAATCGTCGCCAGCCACAAGCTGATTAATGTGCAGGAACAAGGTTTGGCCGTAGTAGCCGCGGTGGCCGGCGATGACGGTGCGCGCGCCGCCAGCGCTAGCCCAACTAACCTCTGGCAAGTCGCTGCCGGCTAAAAAGGCGGTCGCAGTCGCTAAGTTTTCCGGACTCGCCCCAAAATGCACTGGCAACAGTTGACCGAGACGAGGTATTTGCAACAAGGCATAAGTAGTCGTGTCCACCGCTATGTCGCTACCCGCCTCAAAGGGGTCTTGCAAATTCACCTCCGATGCCGACGCTAGCTCCGTAACACGTCCTCCACCCGCATCCCATTGGCGGCTCAAAACTTCTACGGCTTCATTTTGCACGTCAGTATCATAATCGGCGGCCAACGACCGTGCGAACACGAGTGCGACAGCAACAGCTGCAAGCATCAACAGCAAGCCCAATAAGTGTCGCCATTTCATGTTACCGCCTCCTCCTACCCCGACCCCGACGAACACGCCAAATCACATAGACAACAAGCAAACTCAACACGCCTACCACGGCCACAACCGCTATCAGAAAGGGATTAACCCGCGCTGGCAAACCTATGACCTCCTCTGCATCACCCGAAAAAGCATCATCGACCCGCACCCCACGTACCAACAAACGATGGGAGTTGACCATGTAGGGTGTACAGGTTAACAAGGTTAAATAGTCGCCCCCCTCGATGACTTGAATCGCTTCAATCGCATTCGGTTCGACCACTTTAATTTGATCGACCTGATAAGCCAACGTTTCATACAAATTGGTCACGTAAAATATATCCCCCGTTGCCAACCTATCGAGTTGCCGAAACAGCTGCGCCGTGGGCAACCCCCGATGCGCCGTTAAAAACGAATGGGTATCAACTCCTCCAATGGGTAAGGCGGTGCCTTCCAAATGGCCCACCCCCTTTTCTAAAACAGCCGCCGAAGTGCCTGCGTAGATGGGCAGTCGTTCGTTGATTTTAGGAATAACCACATAACCTAAAAGCTCTTGCACTTCCAACATCCGCGCATATTCCGCAACGCCTGCTTCTTCCTCCGCCGTCCAAGGGTCTGTAATCTGTTGATAATTAACCGCACGGTTGTAGGCTTGAGCCAAGGCCAAACGTTCGTCTTTTTCCGTATCCGCTAGAGCTTCCACGCCACTTTGAAAAGCCGTAATTTCTTCATTGGCTACTTCAAAATAAATATAATTGGAAACCAAAGGGTACAAAATCAATCCCGCACCCAGCAAAAACAGCAACACAAAAAACCACATAGAGGAAAAGAAGCGGTGATATTTATTAGGCTTTTTCACGGTTTTTTCTCCTTTTTGACGGAATAAAAAGCAACAAGAAAATAGCTAAAAGTGCAATACCGCCGTAAGTGGCTAGACGCACATAAAGGGAATTCCAGCGCCAACCACCGTCGTCTTCAGCCGCTAAGGCCTCCTCGGGAAAATAGGCCGTCCGCCGTCCGCGAACAATCAAACGGTGACTGTTAATCATGTAAGGCGTGCAAGTCAACAACGTCACGTAATCGGCACCATTCACTAGCTCCAACTGGCTATAATCCGTCGGTTCAATCACATCAATCTGATCCACCTCATAAGCCAGCGTGCCTGCCAAAGTATCCACATAAAAGATATCACCGATGACCATTTGATCCAGGTCCGTCCACAAGCGCGCGCTCGGTAGCCCACGGTGCGCTGTCAAAACGGCATGCGTGCTCTCTCCCCCAACCGGCAAAGTCGTTCCTTCTAAATGCCCAACCCCTCGCGACAAGACCGTATCCGTTGTCCCAGCAAACAGCGGCAATTTGGAATCAAGCTTAGGAAGCGTCACATATCCCAGCTGCTCGTTGACCTCCAACATCTGCGCATAGACCGCACGCCCCTCTTCCTTCTCCTCATCGGAATACGGATCACTCAGGGACTGCCCGCCACCTGACGTGAGCGTTGAATTGTAAGCCTGCGCCAACCGCAGCCGGTCCTCGCGCTCTTCATCGGTCAACTGCTTGGCCGCCACCTCAAAATATTCAATCTCCGTATTCGCCGCCCGCCAATACAAAAACTCACTCACAAACGGATAAGCCAAAACGCCCATCCCGACCAACAGCACCAAGATGGACAAAATCAAACCTTTTTCCTTTTTAATAAATACCCCTAATTTCTTCATTGAAGCCTCCATCCTTGCTGGTCTTGCATCTGCTCTTCCTCCTCTTAGGCAAGAAACACAGCTGAACCGCCATTATCAATCATCACTATCGCAGTTCTCCTGACCGTGTGATCGGTATAGCCACCATCCAAGCATGAAGATACCTATCGTCAAAACAATCACCCCATAAACCAACCAATTTCCCGTAGCCGGGATGGCAGTCACGCCGCCAGCAGTCACAGGCATGTTTTTAACCTGCATCAATTCCGTCGCGCCCGATGTGCTTGTAACAGAAAAAGCGATAGGTTCCGTCAATAAAGCATAAACCACCCCCTCGACGACCGGGGCTTGGATTTCTTCCAACCAGTAGTCGCCCAATGGGACATCGACCAATTCAAAATACCCTTCATCGTCCGACTCCAAAACCAAGTCAAACCCTAAATCATCCAATAAATACCGCTGCTCCTCGTCGTAAACTTTAAAACGAGCCCCCCTTAAGCCAAGTTCGGCATTCAAGGCCGAAACTTTGCGAAAACCATAGCTACCTATTTCCGTGCGATAATTATCCATTTCTAACACTACGGTTTCATCGGCTACCACATCAAAATACAAACGTTCTTCATTCAATTCAAAGGGCGTTAAGGTTGCCACTTCTTGAAAGTAATAGCTCCCCACGGATAAACCCGTCACAACAATACGACCTTCATCATTGGTCCTTAAAACATCACCCGCTATCTCCGGATCAAACGCACCATTATGAGCAGCCCCTAAAGGAAACTGCCCTTCCTCATCAGCGGCCGCAAACAAGAAAAATGCGACACCTGCCAACAACTCCCGTGAGTCACCGCTGACCCCATATTTAATTAAGACAACATCGCCCGTTGCTTGCAAAGGTTTTGGGTAGGCGGTATTTATTTGAGGAAGTGAAACAAGAAACGGAACAAAAGCGTCTGCCTTAACGTAATAAATAGCCGCAGGCAAATCAGTAATCACTACCTGCCCATCGGCATCAGTCGGTGGACTCGTTAGCCTAGCATAGCGCTCCGTCAAAGCCGCATCATCCATCGCATTCAACTGGGAAAGTGTCGCATCGGCATCATCAACAACCGCATCAATTTGCCACAACTGAAACTGGACATCCGCCTGGTCAGTGACAAGCGTCAAACGATGGGTCTCACCACTAGCCAACACACTTTGCATAGGCAACAAAAGCCAAGCCATTAAAAGACAGACAAACACTTTTAATTTCACTCAAACACCTCCCTAGAAAATATTACTCTCATCAAAACCAAGCACACACTTGGCTTTGATGAAAGGATGACCGTCGTCATCGCATTCATTGATTATCTAATCGTTCGCAAAACGTTTTTTAATCATAAATAAAGCCAAGCCAATAATTAACACACCGGCAACGATAAAGATAATTGCACCAATTCCCCCTGTGTTTGGAATAATAGGTGCTTGTGAGTTATTAACGACCGTTCCTTCAGCTAACTCAACCGTCAACTCCGTTTCCGTTTCATTATACGAACTAGCATTAACGGTAAAAGCTAAACCATCCGCTAAAGCAGCTGGAATCACAAAACCATCCGGAGCTTGTGTTTCCACTAAATAGTAAGTCGTAGCACCCGTCGCAGCATCCGATCCTTCTTCACCATAAGCCAAACCTTTAATTTCAAAGCGACCATCGGCGCCAGATGTTAAAATGGTGGCCGTATCTTGCGCGCCCCAAGTCACTACATTCGCAGCAGCATCATAGTTATAGAAGTCACCCGCTTCGTTACGAATAACAAATTCCGCACCGGCCAAACCTTCACCGTTTGAACGGTTTTCTTTAATAAATTGCTTCCCACCCGTATGGACATCCGTTGTGACAGGTTCATCAGAAGCATCCACATCCGGTTGACCTTCACGCCCAATCACTAAGTTAACCGAGTTGGCTAAATCTGTTGCCACCACAGCCTCTTCCGTAATTTTCACCCGATAAGAAACATACGCATAACCCCCACGGTTAGCGGCTAAGCCATCTGCATGTGAAGCCGCTAAATCAAATGTCCAAGTATTACCATTTGGCGTATCTGAAATCGCAGAACCAGCGGGTAAAGCGGCAACATCCGTCACGGCAAGCGGAGAAAAATGAACTTGTGCAGAACCCGGAACAAATTCTAAGCCCGCAGATAAGGTATCGGTAAATTCAAATTTATTAATCACACCCGCAGGAATCCGCGCTTCCAAGTAATAAGTGATTTCTTCACCTATATCATAAGGTGAATCCATATTGACCAGGTTACCGACCGTTTTTTCTAAAGACGTCGTTGACACGTTTTTAGGATAAATATGTAAATTATCTACATAGCCCGAACCATCCGCATTGGCAAAAGGTAATACGAGACCAAAAGACGTAGAAATTTGTTGATCAATCCCTGGCGTTTCAATTTCTTTGAACCAGTAGTAACCTTGTGGCAAGCTAACAGACGTATGACCATTGCCGTCAGTTAAAGCTAAAGCCGTCCCCGTCCCTGAAGCCGGTCCCGTTGTTGTCCCATCATTATTAGCCGAATAGCTATTATAGTCAGCCTCAGAAATTGCCCAATATTCAAATTGCGCGCCAGCCAACCAACGGGCATTGCCCCCAAAATGACTAATATCTAATGCATCAATATTTTGGATCGGTTGGTAACTTGGTTCAGCGTCCCAAACCACTTTGTGAATATTGACAGTCGTTGATTCAGGAACCGTTTGGGCCTGAACAGGCGTAAGTGATACGAGTGACGAAAAAACAATGGATAATAAAGCGAACATAACAGAAAGTCTCTTTTTCATTGCAATCCTCCAAAAATATATAATTATAATAAATAGCTATTTATTATTAAGCTGTTAGGACGTTAAATCGAACGTCGGCGATGGTACTTAAGCGCACCAAAACTGGCTATGGCGATCATCATCATCCCTGTGACGTAATAAACCACAGTCCCCATGCCACCCGTATGAGGAAATTCTCCTACGGGATAATTTTTAACTTCAATCGTCGGTGGTTCACCGTCAATGAAAGTGACGTAATCCGGATCAAAAGCCAACAAAATATCGCTGCTTCCCTCGAAACTTTCGCGACTCACTTCAATCTCGATTGGGTCAGCTATACCGAGGAACCCAGCAGGCGGACTGGTTTCCACTAAATAATAGTTGCCTAGTGGAATCTGGCTAAAGTCAATTTCACCTTGGGAATTAGTGGTCGCTCGCAATGGCTGACCCTCAATGTTCATAGCAACATCCCCGTTAGGACTTGTACGCAATTCAAAACTTGCCCCACTAAGCGCTTGATTCGTATTCAACCCACTAACCTTACGAATGCTCAGATCATAAGCCTTCACCGCTTCACGATTTTTAATGGTTACAGCTACATCCCCTTGAGGTCTACTAGCCGTATTGTTACTAATCGTAAAGACCGCTTTTTTCCCTGCCGTCGTCGTCGTCCCAATTAAAACTTCGGCTTCAAAATCCTCCAAAGGGATCGGTTGGTCATTCATATCAAACGCGCGAACTTCTTCCACCGTATATTGACCTACTTTTCGCAAAACCGTCGAAGTCAATGTTTCGTTAGCGCGTAAATGAATGGTTTCAACTAAATCACCCGCTGGATCACGTAACGTAATGTCGAAGCGTCGAGCATCCGCTCCAATAAGCTGACTGTCTTTATCAAATAACAACTTTTTAAAGTTAATCAACACCGGATCGATTTGCGGAATCGGAAAATCCGCTGTGCGATTATTGTCGTAAGTCAACCTGGCGAAGTTGTTTGCCTTAAACCATCGCTGAGTCGTAGCGTTATTGACTTGAAGGAAAGACGGATCGATTTCAATCCGATAAGTCATCGTCGCTGTTTTCGTGTCACTGTTCGCAGGCAGATTCAAATCGCCCGCATTCCAATAAATCGTCCGACTTGTCGCATCATATGTAGCCGTCCCTTGCGACGCATGAATCGTCGAGACATTGGAAACCACAAACCCATCCCCCATCTGGTCTTCGATGCGCATGTTAGAGGCGGCTGGCAAAGTCCGCACAATGTCACTCGAAATTTGATTAAATATCGCATTTAAGTCGCTGGATGAGGCGGTCCGAAAATGATTGGCTGAAGTCGCCACCCGCCGCATAACACTATTAGCGGTGGTGTTGCCACCAATATCGAGCCCAATCGAATAAATCGTCGCCCCCATATCCTTGACAAAACCGGCTTCTTTAATCGCATTCACACTGTGACGCATGTAAAAATTACCCATAAATGATTGAAATAACTGAAACTCATCCTGATTAGCTGTCCCCGTCCCAACAATGGAATTATAATTTGAACTTAAACCCATTTGATAGGCCTCATTCATCACATAATTTCTGTAAGAAAAGGATTCAGAATTAGCCATCACGCCAAACTGATTATAATTCAAGGCATAACTTTTAGTCGGATCCCCATCGGACAGAATCACCACATACTTTGGTACATTCGGTCTACTGGAATTATTTAACATATTCCGAGCATGATATAAGCCCGCTTGAATATTAGTAAAGCCTTGTGCATGTCCCCCATAGGGTCCATTACTAGGGTAATCCACATAATTCATCTGATTAATGGATCTCGTCACTTGAGCACGATTGGCTGTTAATTGATTGATCGTTCGAGCGTCCGTATCGTAACCAATCACCCCAATATTAACACCGGGATAATCATTAAACTGATTCACAAAAGTCGTGGCCGCATTTTTAGCATTGACCATTCGACTATTCCTTGACATACTATCTGATTGGTCAATCACAATCACGATATCCGCCAAACGCTCTTCCTTCTTTTGCCCCTTAATTTCCAACGTAATATCCCAAGTGTTCACATAGCCGTCCACTAATTGCACTCGTTTATCAATTTCTAAACCCGTCGGCGTGACCACTTGAGCCGCCATTAATGGGTTAAACATCCTCATGGCACTTTGTGGTTGGTTCGCTCCCGTGTTTCCTAGAGGCCGATTATAAACCACGAACAAGCTCGCATCCTCAGTGACAGCCTCCAAAGCCGTCACTTCTTCACCTAAATTCGTCGTTTCCGGTTCGATTAAAAATTGTTCACCACCAACCGTTTCATTGACTGCATGATACAAGGGACTGTACAAGCCTGCTTCTTCCGATAGAAAGGCAATAATCGCCTCCGTTTCTTGCGATGCCACTATGTCAATCAACTGCTCCTGCGGAACCGCCTGCCCATCCGCCACAAACAAACCCTTTTTTAAATCATCTTTTTGATAATCCAACTCAATAAAATGGTAATCCTGATCACGAACCCCCTCTAAATAAATATCACTGCTAATCGGTTGCGTTAGATCAAAGGCCTCCCGTGGATCTATGCGTTGCTTCTCATCCATACTTGTTACATTATCAACTGGAATAACGGTTTCGGCTATTTCTTCATGCGTCCAAAAAACAATATCGTCATCAGTGATATTTATTGGAGGAAGAAAGGTTTCCGGTATCACAACGCCCTCTTTAACAAGCAGTTGCTCAATGAGCGTGTCGTCGTCGGCAAATTCAACCAGATGGTACGTATCGGTTGAGACGACAGGAATCAGAATGCCATCGGTGGTTATCGGTTGGCTAAGGTCAAACCTCAGCTCAGAACTTGTCACAATCACATCATCGGTGAGTTGCATGACAAAATCGATGGGGTTCTGAGCCAGATAACTTTCGATTGAAAATGTCTCAATTTCTGCCGCTTCAGTGCCAGAGGTTTCAGGCTTGTCGATTGCTTGAAAATACCAGTACTGAAAACCCTCAATTTGGCTAGCCAAGATATCTAATTGCTCACTAGGCACGAGGGTGTCCGCCGGAATCGTTAGAGTCTGCGCAATGGTCTGACTATCAGAAATAAATATCTGGTGCTCGCTCCTCGTTTCGTCGCTTGATTCATTCGTTTCATCTGAGTTCGTTTCTGTTGTGGATTCGTCAGAAGATTCTGAATCAGATTCTGATGATTCAGATTCAGATTCGGATTCAGATGTTTCAGAATTTGTTGACGCATCCGATTCACTGCTTGACTCAGTTGTTACTTCCTTTTTCACTTCAGGAATTTCATAAGTTACTTGATACGATTGTTGATTAAGCTGGGTCGCGTTAGAAATACTAATCGTGTCATGGTATTCATCAAAGCTAACCGACCATTCAAAAGTGTAAGCTTGTTGGTCTTGAGGAAGATAAATAGCATACTGCTCAACATTCGGATCTTTCTGCAAAATGACTTTCCAACTATCTTCCATCACTTGATCATAGGGATCAACCGGTCGCGTTTGTGCAAATTGATCGCGAGTGGTTTGTGCAACAGTGATAGCCTGACTAAGACTGTCCAGTTGCGCTTGCCATTCGGAAATTGAATACGAGAGTTCACTATTTGCCGTTTGTAGCCAAGCGATTTGATTTTGTAATTCAAGTATTGAAGTTTCAGTGGCTGCATTCTTTGCGCGTGTTTGTTCATCTGTATTTTCATCAATTGGGATGAGCGCAGCAGCGTGTTGATTGATTTGATTTTCAAGGCTTGCGATCGTTGCTTGATTGGTTGTCAGTTGACTATTTGCTTGCTCAATATTGGCTGATAATGGGCTTTCCTGATTGGAATAATTGGAAATTGCTGCTTGTAAATTATTTTCAAGTTCCAACAATTCCGTTTCAAAGCGGGTCACTTGCTCGGGATAGTCCTCTTTACCTTGTTTATATTGACGGTAATTACTCACTATTTGTTTAAAGGCTGCTTCGCTTTGTGTAAGCGGTAGCGTTTCCGATACCCCCGAGGCATTAAACCATTTCAGTTTCTGTACTTTACTGGATCCTGCATTAAAATGTAGGACAACATCACCCTCTAGGTGACCATATTGGTTATAGGTCGTTTGCCACGCAATGGATTCAGCGGTTTCTTGGACAGCCGTTAATTTAATGACGTCTTCATTATCATTTCTGACGTTTGTTGATTCGGCCAAAACAATTTGCCAGGGCATCATTGCGAGGACAATTATAATACTCAACATGAAATTATATAGACTCAATTTATTCTTCATCTTCACATTCAATCACCTACTTCTGTCTATAAATTCACTATATATAATTACATTTATTTGTAATTCGAAACCCATTATACTGACAAAAAATATAAATGCAATAGCTTATCAAAAATATTTTTTATTTATATTTTTTTGATAATTATTGTCTCGCCGGCGATTAATAACTACGTAATATGTATTCGCCAACGTTTGCGTTGAAATTTATTTACTCATTATTAGTGTTATATTTACTATCAACTATCGTCAGATAATTTTTTGAAAAAAATAAATATCTCATTTTATTTATGTATACAAATTAATTATTTTTATTTATTGAAAAAATTGACGAGTTAAAAAAACAAAAACTTGGATTAACACAAGTTGATGATGCTTTCAATAGTCCTTTCTAATTTTAGTCAGTGGTATTTATTAATGTTGACGACTAATTTAGGTACAAGATTAATTTCAAAATATTGCTGGTTAATATTTAACGAAAAAATGATAGGCTATGTTATAATTATTTATTATATGCATTGAAGGTGATGACATGGTAACACTCAACGATATATCAAAAGCCTCGGGTTTTTCGCCCGCTACAATTTCGCGCTTATTTAAAAACGATCCAACGTTATCTATTAAACCCAAAACGAAACGCATCATTTATGATACTGCCATTGAGCTTGGTTACCCTATGGAAAAAATTCGTTTTGCTTTTGATAACGTTCTGTTTTTATACTGGATTTCTGAAACGGATGAGCATCAGGACGACTATTTTCGGGAATTGTATAAGCAAATCATGAAGTTTGCGAAAAATAAAAATTTGACCTTAACCGTCTTGCGAAAAGGGGTGTTGGATGCCAGTGTGCTTGCGAATTATGAGGCCTTTATTGCCGTGGGATCTTTTAGCATGGGGGATTTGGAGATGTTGGAAACTTATTTCGACTATGGGGTCTATGTGGAATCGCAACATTTTCAAAATAAATTCGATTCGGTCAACCCTGACTTAGCCTTTATTACTAAAAAAGCGATTCGGTTGTTTCTAGATAAGGGCTATCGTCAGATTGGTTTTGTAGGCGATGCCTATTTTTCGCCTGATTTGTTGGTAGAATCGCGTGATGTTCGCGAAGTTAATTTTAGAAATTATTTGCATTCTTATAGTTTATTGAACGAGAAATTTATTTTTTCAGGAGGAAAGTTTTCAAGAGAAAACGGGCAAGTTTTAGCGAGGCGCATGCTTGCGGGCGATGAATTACCGCAGGCTTTGTTAGTGGCGTCGGATACGATTGCTCTGGGTGTTTTGGATGTTTTGGAAGCGGAAGGTGTAAGCGGCATCGACATAATTAGCATTAACAATATCGTCTCCCCGCTTCACCAGTCGCAAACCTTATCGAGTTTCACAATTGATATTGAAGAAATGTCGCGGACAGCTATTGGTTTGTTGTATGAGCAATTGACTCAGCGGCGTTCTGTCAGCAAGAATGTGTCGATTGGATCTCATTTGTATGAACGAGCGACATTTATTTTAAACAAAATTTAACCATTTAAAAAAGTGGAAATCGCATAAAAAATACGTACTTATATATAGGAGGTGCGTATCAATTGAAAAAAAACGATGAACTTATTGTGTTGGAAATCATGGAGCAACGTGGGGTTTTATTTAACGAAGCGCAGAAAACGCGTGTGCACAATTTAAGACAGGGTTATAAAGGCGAATTGGAATTTAAAAAGTGGTATGATTCGCATTGTAACAAGCGGTGGATATTTGTCGGGGATTATTGGTTTGAGTTTAAGGCGAGAATGCAAGCTGATTCGATATTAATTTCGCCCCGTCAGTGGATTTTGATTGATACTAAATATTACGATGCAGCGTTCGAGTACAAAAACGACGTGTGCTATATCAACAATGTCGCGCAAGAAAAGAATATATTTGATAGTGTCAAGGAGAAAACGCGAAGACTTGCTGGCATTGCCGCCAAGGTTGATACGCGCATTCAAGTTCGACCGGTAGTAGTATTTATTCACGAGAATTGCCATACAACGTTTGATGCGAGTTTGACCGTGGAGGCTATCCAGCGAACACAACTTGCGCGGTTCTTTAATAGCATTCGGGTGGTGGATGAGATGCCCGATTCCTTACTTCAAAAAGTTATGTCGCAATTGGAGTTTTACCGCCGCCCCTATGGATTCCCAGTGGATGCGCTAAAGCCCGAGGGATTTGAGTATGTGCGGGCTGGGACAAGGTGTGGAGGTTGCGGTGGGTTTAATGTCGAGAAGAACCGAAGTGGGCTTAGTTGCAAAAAATGTGGTCGACATGAATCCTTGCAAGAGGTTGTTTACAAACATGCTTATGAGCTACGCTATCTGTTTTACCATCATCCTGAGATGGTGACGGTGAATAATTTGTATCGCTTGATGAATGGTACGATTAGCTTGAAAACGATAAGAAAGCATATGAATACTAATTTTGTGCTGAAAAGACAATCGAATATTTGGTACTATGAAATAAATATCTGAATCCAAAAACGGCTAGCTGAGGTTTTAACTAATAATCATAACCTTGGTTAGCCGTTTTTTTGTGCGGTTGTACTTCTGCGGAGTTAGGGGTTAAAGTGTTTGAGGTTTGGTTGCACTTCTATGGGTGCAGAAGTTAAAGTGTTTGCGGTTTGGTTGCACTTCTACGGGTGCAGAAGTTAAAGTGTTTGGGGTTGGGTTGCACTTCTACGGGCTCAGAAGTTAAAGTGTTTGCCATTCACTTATACTTCTACAACCTCAGAAGTTAAAGTGTTTGCCATTCAGTTGTACTTCTGCAGGCTTAGAAGTTAAAGTGTATTGAAATTCAATCTTATATAGCAAGCTTTTCTTTGTTTACTCAAAATAAGTTAATCTTCATGCCTATAATTCGTCCTGATTTCCACAAACAAAAAACGCATTAACTTCTGCAGGCTCAGAAGTTAAAGTGTTTGCCATTCACTTTAACTTCTACAAACCTAGAAGTTAAAGTGTTTGCCATTCAGTTGTACTTCTGTAGGCCTAGAAGTTAAAGTGTTTGCCATTCACTTCTACTTCTGCAGGCTCAGAAGTTAAAGTGATTGAGGTTTGGTTGCACTTCTACGGGTGCAGAAGTTAAAGTGTTTGAGATTCAGTTGTACTTCTACGGGCTCAGAAGTTAAAGTGTTTGCCATTCACTTGTACTTCTGCAGGCTCAGAAGTTAAAGTGTTTGCCATTCAGTTGTACTTCTACTAGCTCAGAAGTTAAAGTGTTTGCCATTCAGTTGTACTTCTACTAGCTCAGAAGTTAAAGTGTTTGCCATTCAGTTGTACTTCTGCAGGCTTAAAAGTTAAAGTGTTTGCCATTCACTTGTACTTCTGCAGACTTAGAAGTTAAAGTGTTTTGAATTCAGTTGTACTTCTACTAGCTCAGAAGTTAAAGTGTTTGCCATTCAGTTGTACTTCTGCAACCTTAGAAGTTAAAGTGTTTGAGATTCACTTGTACTTCTGCAGGCTCAGAAGTTAAAGTGTTTGCCATTCAGTTGTACTTCTACTAGCTCCGAAGTTAGAGTGTTTGCCATTCACTTGTACTTCTGCAACCTTAGAAGTTAAAGTGTTTGAGATTCACTTGTACTTCTACAACCTCAGAAGTTAAAGTGTTTGCCATTCACTTGTACTTCTGCAACCTCAGAAGTTAAAGTGATTGGGATTCAGTTGTACTTCTGCAGGCTTAGAAGTTAAAGTGTTTGAGATTCACTTGTACTTCTGAAGGCTCAGAAGTTAAAGTGATTGGGATTCAGTTGTACTTCTGCAACCTCAGAAGTTAAAGTGTTTGCGATTCAGTTGTACTTCTACTAGCTCAGAAGTTAAAGTGTTTGCGATTCACTTGTACTTCTGAAGGCTCAGAAGTTAAAGTGTTTGCGGTTTGGTTGTACTTCTGCAGGCTTAGAAGTTAAAGTGTTTGCGGTTTGGTTGTACTTCTGCAGGTTCAGAAGTTAAAGTGTTTAGGATTCAGTTGTACTTCTACGGGCTCAGAAGTTAAAGTGTTTGCCATTCAGTTGTACTTCTGTAGGCTCAGAAGTTAAAGTGTTTGAGATTCAGTTCTACTTCTACAACCTCAGAAGTTAAAGTGTTTGGGATTCAGTTGTACTTCTGCAGGCTTAGAAGTTAAAGTGTTTGCGATTCACTTACACTTCTACAACCTTAGAAGTTAAAGTGTTTTGAATTCAGTTGTACTTCTGCAACCTTAGAAGTTAAAGTGTTTGCCATTCAGTTGTACTTCTGTAGGCTCAGAAGTTAAAGTGTTTGAGATTCAGTTGTACTTCTGCAGGCTCAGAAGTTAAAGTGTATTGAAATTCAATCTTTTATAGCTAGCTTGTCTTTGTTTACTCAAAATAAGTTAATCTTCATGCCCATAATTCGTCCTGATTTCCACAACCAAAAAACGCATTAACTTCTGCAGGCCTAGAAGTTAATGTGTTTGCCATTCACTTCTACTTCTACAACCTCAGAAGTTAAAGTGTTTGGCGTTTGGTTGTACTTCTGTGGGTGCAGAAGTTAAAGTGATTGAGGTTTGGTTGCACTTCTACGGGTGCAGAAGTTAAAGTGTTTGAGGTTTGGTTGCACTTCTACGTGCTCAGAAGTTAAAGTGTTTGGCGTTTGGTTGTACTTCTACGGGTGCAGAAGTTAAAGTGTTTGAGATTCAGTTGTACTTCTACGGGCTCAGAAGTTAAAGTGTTTGCCATTCACTTGTACTTCTGCAGACCTAGAAGTTAAAGTGTTTGAGATTCACTTGTACTTCTGCAGGCCTAGAAGTTAAAGTGTTTGGGATTCAGTTGTACTTCTGAAGGCTCAGAAGTTAAAGTGTTTGCCATTCAGTTGTACTTCTGCAACCTCAGAAGTTAAAGTGTTTGCGATTCACTTACACTTCTGCAAGCTCAGAAGTTAAAGTGTTTGCCATTCACTTCTACTTCTGCAACCTTAGAAGTTAAAGTGTTTGAGATTCAGTTCTACTTCTACAACCTCAGAAGTTAAAGTGTTTGCCATTCACTTCTACTTCTGCAACCTTAGAAGTTAAAGTGTTTGAGATTCAGTTCTACTTCTACAACCTCAGAAGTTAAAGTGTTTGCCATTCAGTTGTACTTCTACAACCTCAGAAGTTAAAGTGTTTGCCATTCACTTCTACTTCTACAACCTCAGAAGTTAAAGTGTTTGCCATTCAGTTGTACTTCTGCAGGCTCAGAAATTAAAGTGTTTGCCATTCAGTTGTACTTCTGCAACCTCAGAAGTTAAAGTGTTTGCCATTCAGTTGTACTTCTGCAGGCTTAAAAGTTAAAGTGTTTGCGATTCACTTATACTTCTGCAACCTCAGAAGTTAAAGTGTACTCAAAAACGCCGAATGTGTGCACCACACATTCGGCGTTCCTTGTCGTTTAACCCTCAGTTTTTAAAACTTTGACATCAAAACCAGCGAGATCAACGGGATTTTCGGCGGGGTGACTGGAAATGGCGTCGGTGTAGCTTGTGTTTTCAGGTAAAGTTACTTGTTGTGGTAGATTGCTAAAGTTCATGACGAAAATATAATCACGACCATCGGCAGCAGTACGGGTTTGGACGGAGACGGCAGGCGATGTTTTGCTAGCACTGTTGCTAACAATGCCTAGATCACCCACTAACCCAGCATAAAAATCGTGTAAGAAATCGTCACCGGTGCGAGCGCCTAGGAGATAGGCTGCACCTGCACTCGCACCCGAATCACTCGCGCCACCTCCTACACCCGCGCCACCTCCTACACCCGCACCACCACCACCCTCACCTGCAGCAGGGATATTTACTGAAAGGGCTGGGGTGTCGCGGTAAAAATCGTCACCGTAGGTGGCTAAAGGTGTGGCGCCGGCTAATTCAAAAACGGCGGCGTAGTCGTGGACGGCGTAAGTGCGATGACCCCCAACAACGAGCGAATTGCTTTGCGACGGGTAATAGACGTCGGTTTCACGTAGGCGGATGCCGAGTAAATCTTGCAGGCCGCTAAGCATGCCGGTATCGTAAACCAGGTCGTTTTCATCGGCTACGCCGGACAGGTAAGTGTAGACAACCGTGCCGCCACTGGCGACGAAGGCCTCGACTTTGGCCAACAGTTCGGCCGAGTGCATGTAAAGCATTGGCAGTACAATTAATTTATAGCCAGCAAAATCATTGTTCTTGGTAAGGACATCGACATGAATATCCGCCTCCCAAAATGGGCGGTAGTGCTGGTGAAGGGTGCGGTGGTAATGCATGTTAACCTTGTTAAAGCCCTGGATGTCTTGCAAAATCCACGCGTTTTCCCAATCATAATAAATACCTACTTCCGCCGTCTTCATGCTAGCGACCAAGCCGTCGAGTTGACCGAGGTCAGCGCCGAGCTTCACCACATCCCCATAGACGCGATTGCGTTCAACCGGTACATGACCCAAAACAGCGCCATGAAATTTTTCGGAGGAGCCTTTGGACGCCCGCATTTGAAAATACATCACGCTGTCGGATCCGTGGGCTAAGAGTTGCATGGATGACAGTTGGTGAACTTTGGGGCGTTTTGCACGATTGATCGGATGCCAATTAACTTGGCTAGGTGTTGATTCCATGATTAAAAACGGCTGTTGTTTCAAACTACGATACAAATCGTTAATAAAGCCAAGCTTCATCGCTAAGTCGGCTTCCGTTTCCCAGTCGTTGTGCCAAGCGGGGTAACAATCCCAGCTGACAAGGTCGACGACTTGGGCAAACTTGGTGTAATCTAAACCTTGAAAAGGAATCAAATCCATCGTATCGGCCATAAAGTTGGTCGTTACAGGCACATCAGACGAATATTTACGCAAGGCCTTTTTCTCCTGCAAATAGAAATCAATGGTTTGGTCGGTGACGAAACGGCGCCAATCCAAGTTTAAAGCATGCACAGCGGTCTCGCCCACTTCCGACGGCGAATGAATTTGCGACCAATCGGTATAGGTATGGCTCCAAAAGGTGTTCCAGTAAGCTGCGTTGACTGCTTCCAAACTACCATATTTTGCTTGCATCCACTGACGAAAGGCGATTTGACAGTTATCACAGTGGCAATCCCCCATGTATTCATTCGATAAATGCCACATGAATAAATTATCCCGCTGACCATAGCGTTCAGCCAGCTTTTCATTCATAATCCGCACTTTCTCACGATAATTAACGGACGTGAAGCAGTGATTATGCCTTCCGCCAAAAAGCATTCGCTCGTTGCGAGCATTCACCCGTAAAACATCGGGATATTTATTAGCGAGCCAATGCGGGCGCGCACCTGAAGGTGTGCCCAAAATCACTTGCATATCATTAGCGGCTGCCTTATCAAAGACCGCATCCAGCCATCCGAAGTTAAACTGCCCTTCCTCGGGTTCTAAAATCGACTAGGCAAACATGCCGACAGTAATCGTGTTAATATTAGCGGCTTTCAGCAACGCAAAATCTTCTTCCAGCACCTCGGGCTGGTCCAGCCATTGCTCAGGAAAATAATCTCCACCGTGTAAAATTTTCATCTCGACTCTTATCCTTTCGTCCCGCCGGCGGTTAAGCCTGATACAAAGTTATCTTGGAAAAGCAAGAAAACGATGACCACGGGCACACTAATTAAAATTGATCCGGCAGCAAATTTGGTATAACTTGCTGTCATAGGGTTGGTAACTAATTGATACAATCCAAGGGGTAACGTATAACTTTCCACATTGCGCAAGACAACAGATGATAAGGCGAAATCGCCTAAAGGGCCGGTAAAACAATTAATAGCCACCACGGATAACATCGGTTTGGCTAAGGGCACCAAAATATTCATCAAAATCCGCGTCGGGCTTGCTCCATCTATCTTAGCACTTTCGTCCAAAGAAAGCGGAATGGTATCAAAATAACCTTTCATCAAATAGGTGTTCATTGGAATTTGACCACCCACATAAATAAATACCAGAAACATGTGATTATTAATTAACCCCAACATCTGCCCTAAAACAAAGATCGCAATCAAGGCCGAAAATTGTGGAATCATTTGTAATAACATAAACAACATCAAACCATTTTTACGCCCTGTGAATCGAAACCGTGAAAAGGCGTAGGCCGTAAAAGTCACGAATACGGTTGACAACAACATCGTCGCAATCGACACTTTCACCGAGTTTTTAAACCAATTAATATATTGCAATGACCCCTCATTCGCAAATAAAGCCTGATAATGCTCTAACGTTGGATTGTCGGGAATCATCCGTGTACTGATTAAACTATTGCCCGGATTAAAGCTAGCGCCAATCGTCCACAAGAGCGGGTACAATATGATAATGATAACTAGTGTAATCACAAGATATGACAATAGTAAAGCAAAATCAAATTTTTTCTTTGTCGGTTGTTTTTGCGCCATCGTTATTGTACCTCCTTAAATGAACTCGACCGTCTAAATTGCCACAAGGCAATGAGAATCACAAACACGGACAGCAAGATCGTTAAAGCCGCTGCCAAAGCATACTGACTATTTTGCATGGTTAACTTATAAATCCAGGACACCAAAATATCCGTTCCGCCAGCGTTGGAGCCTAGCACCGCCGGTCCCCCACCATTAAATAAATAAATAATATTGAAATTATTAAAGTTAAAGGTATATTGGGTAATAATAATCGGCGTCATGGAATACAAAATAATCGGCAAGGTAATCCGTCTAAATTGTTGCCACGCCGTCGCGCCATCCATCACCGCCGCTTCGTACAATTCCCCCGGAATCGACTGCAAGGTCCCGGTCGTCACTAAGAAAATATAGGGAAAACCAAGCCAGGTTTGAATCAGCAAGAGTGCAATCCGCGTCCAATTCGGATCCGTCATCCATGAAATCGGCCCAATCCCCACCACAGCTAAAAGTTGATTGTTAATCGCACCAAACGAATCGTTAAACAAGCCCCCGAAAATCAAAATCGTCACAAAACCCGGGACTGCCCAAGGTAAAATAAAGATCGTCCGAATAAATTTCTTATGCTTCACCTTCCTTTGGTTCACAAGGACCGCCAAAAAAATCCCAACGGATACTTGTAAAGTCGAAGCCACTAACGTCCACACCACCGTCCAACCTAACACATTGACAAAAGTATTTCGCCAAATATCGACGGTGAAGATTTTTTTAAACGTTTCGAGCCCGACCCAGTCAGCCAAATTGGCTGGCGCAGAATGATACAAATCATAGTTGGTAAAGGCCAACGAAATCGTAAATAAAATCGGGAAAATCACACTAAATAACAAAACAAAAAATGCCGGTCCTGTTAATAAATACGGATAGCCTTCGTTCAATATGGCGTGATAGGTCTCCCGGATCGAATTCACCGCCATGCCTTGGTCGATTCGCTGACCATTAAGATAAGCATCACGGATATTTATTAGATAAAAAAAGATGCCTAACACTAAAACAATTAACGCAACTAAGCCCTCTGACAAAAGAAAAATGGAGTTGTCCCTGGGAACTTCCGTCCCCAGAGTCACCAAACCCCACAAGCCAGATTGGAAAAAGTCGCCGAAGACTACCAGAAAGGCGGTGAAAAAGCCTAGTATTAGGAATCCCTTCGTATATTGCCGGTTATTTATTTGCCCTAAACCAGGAATTAAGGACAAAACCGCACTCGTTCGCGCTTTTCTTCCATTCATTTTAAAACCCTCTTCCAATAAATATCCCTATTTCAAAGCTTGATTGGTTGAAATAATTTGTTGAACCGCAATATCGAGCGCTTCTTGAGCCGCCGATTGCCCATTCATCACAATTTGCAAAGCCGCATCCATGGAATTCCAAACTTCATTCATTTGCACAATTCCAGGAATTAAACGCGCATGTTCTGATTGCAAGGCAATCGCTTCGGCTGCATCATTTTCAACAACCGATGGATGTTCAGATAAAGCTAAGACTGCCGGCACTTCTTGCGTTTCCTCATAACGAACCAGTGAATTTTCTTCATTCGTAATGAACAATAAGAATTCCTCAGCTAACTCAGGGTTAGTTGAATAGGAAGAAATATTGTAGCTTTTCACCCCGGCCACCGATTGCATATGTTCCCCATTAGGTAAGATAGGCAATTCTTTCACGCCAAAATTGATGCCAGCCGATTCAAAAGGTTCCAAATTCCATGGTCCTGAAATAATCGCTTGCACGCGCCCTTCAACAAATAAAGCTTCTAACACATTAATTCCTTGCTCGCCAATAATTCCATCAGGGAATAAGCCTTCAGTGTAAAACTTGGCTAGATAATCAACCGCTTCAACAGACCCTGCATTGTTTAAGCCAATATCTTCCGTCAAATAGTTCCCATCATCATCTTGGTTGAAAATGTAACCACCGTAACCACCAATCGCTCCCATGGCATAGTACAATTGATCAAACAAAGCTAAGAAAGCAAAGGACTCATTGGTATTGTTTTGCGACAAGTCATACCACCCATCCAGTGTCGTCGGCAATTCTTCTTCTGAAATTAAGTCCTTATTATAGAAGAGAATTTGCGTTTCAACCGATTTTGGTAAACCATAAAGAACACCATTGACCGTCTGTGATTGAACAGATGCTTCGGTGAACGTTGCTTTAATCTCATCTGAAACCTCGATCGGTCTAACCAATCCCTCAACCACCGCCGTTCCGATTTGGTCCGCCGGCATGGTAAAAACATCTGGCCCCGATCCCGCCGGTCCATCTAAACGCAAATCTTCCAATTGCTGCGCATAGGCTTTTTCGATAACTAAAATACTCACGCCATGTTCGGCTTCGAATTTTTCAACCGCCGCTTCGATGCCGATGCTCTTGTTCACGTCCTCCCACACCACTAAATCATACTCTTCTTGGGCTGAAACTCCCGCCACTCCACTGCTGACCAAGGCACTGACCGCCAAGACCGAACTCAACAACAACTGACCAAATTTTTTCATGTTACAACTCCCTTTCTTTTTGCAATCGCTTACTACACCTTGATTTTAACAAGCCCTTTTAAATAAATATCACTTTTTCCGCAAAAAGATAACTTTTTAGTAAAAAAATTTACTAACTTAAAAAGTGGAAATGGGCATTTTTTACGTATTTATATATAGAGGGGGTTGTCGCAGCGTTATTTATTAAAAAGGAGGTTTTATGGAAAAGAACGTTGAGTTGCGAGTGTTGGAGGCTTTGGCTGTGCGAGGTGTGCCGGTGGATGAGGCAGCTTTGTCGAATTTGCGGGCGGGTTATGAAGGCGAGCAGAAATTTGCGAGGGCGGTGGTGGAGTTTGGCTTGTCGCATCTGATGTGGGTGGAGGATTATTGGTTTAAGGTAGGAAATGGGCCCAAGCGGCAACCGGATTTTTTGTTGATTTTGCCTTATGAGTGGGTGGCGATTGACGTGAAAAATTATCAGTCGCGTTTTGAATATCGTGAGGGCAAGTGTTATTTGAATGGCGGGACGACGCCGATGGATAATATTGTTGTGGCTGCGCAAAATCGAAATCAAAGTTTGCAAAAAGTAGCCCGTGAGGTCGCGGGGAATATTTCGGTCCGATCAGCTTTGGTCTTTATCAATGAAAATTGTCATGTCTATCAGGATGATATGCCGTGTGATGTGGAGCTAGTCCCGCGCACGTTATTAAAGCCCTTTTTGGAACAGTACCTTGGAACGGGTGTGGTGAAGGACTGGTTGAGAGACAGGACGTTGTCAGTGTTGGATAAGTATCAGACGGAATATGGCTTTGAAGTGAAGGGGCTGCGGGTTGAGCAGTTTGGGGAGCTGAGGAGAGGGATTGTTTGTGGTGGGTGTGGGCAGTATGGGCTGGTCAAGAATAAATTGCATATTCACTGTCCCCATTGCGGTGCTGAAGAAGCCACTGGAGATGTTGTTAAGCGACACGCATTACAGTTGAGGCTGGTTTTTTATGATAATCCGGAGATGGTGACAATTAAAAATGTTTATGAGTTGATGGGTGGTGGGATAACACAAAGAACTGTTAGGACATATATGTATAAACAATTTAAAGTAGTAAATAAAGCGCGAGCATCCTACTATGATATAGATTTATCAGCGAAAAAATCTGTTACTCTTTTATCTGACGGAATTTCTAGCGTTTAACGTCAGATTCTTGAGTATCTGACGGGAACTCAGGCGTTTAACGTCAGATTCTTGAGTATCTGACGGGAACTCAGGCGTTTAACGTCAGATTCTTGAGTATCTGACGGGAATTCTAGCATTTGACGTCAGATTCTTTTTTCAAATAAATACACCCCTCAAAAAACACCAAATCCCCACCTACACGCAACCAAAAGGCGAACTAGGTGGGGATTTTTATTAGTCTTTCTTGCGTGCTCGTTGTTCTTTAGCCATTTGGCGGCGGAGTTTTTTGGAGCCGCGCTCTAAATCGTGCTCGAATTTGCGCGTTTGGAAGTCTACGAACAAGGTTTCGAGGTCGTAGTCGGCGGGATAGAGGTCGGCGGCACGTCCAACGACGGACAAGCGCTTGACATGGACATTAATAACTTCGCTTTGATAAAAAACAGCGACATTATTATAATCATCAACTTCCGCATCATAAATTAAACCGAAGTCATCGTGATCGAGCAACTTCACTCGGTCACCTCGCGAGAAGGTGACAGTTGGCTTAGAGTCGGCTGCTACCACTTTTTTCTTAGGCGTAGCCTCCCCTTCAGCCAATAACTCCATCCGATACTCCTTAGTCGCAATGTACTCAGCCGCGCGATCCAAGACAGCCTCGGGAATCTGCATTTTGCGCGCAATCCACAAAGCGTTACTCGCACCCGACTGCCCAATCAGCAATTTGTACAATGGCTCCAAGGTTTCCTGATTAAACTGCATGGCTGCATTCATGAATGCTGGATGCTGCTCCGAAAAAGCCTTAATCTCACCATAGTGCGTGGTTGCCACGGTTAAAGCACCTTTCAAATAAAACTCTTCCAACAAAGCAATCGCCAAACCGGCACCTTCGTTGGGTTCTGTTCCACTTCCAATCTCGTCCAGCAACAGCAAGGTATTACGACCGGTGTCGCGCAAGATTTGCGACAAATTTTGCATGTGCGAACTGAAAGTGCTCAAGGCATTTTCCAAACTTTGATTGTCGCCCATGTCTACAAAAATTTTATCGAAAACCGCAACATCCGTCCCGGCTTCACAACGAATATGCAAACCAGACATCACCGCCAACGTGACCAAACCAATGGTCTTCAGCACAATCGTCTTCCCACCCGCATTAGGCCCCGTAATCACCAACGACCGATAATCCTCACCAATTTCAAAATCCAAAGGCACCACATTCCCCGTCAACAAAGGATGCACACACCCAACCAAACGCACGCGACCTTCGGCATTTATCCTAGGTTCCATCCCCTCAATCGACTTACTATACTTAGCCTTAGCGAACACCATGTCATAATGCGCAATCAAATCAATGTTCTGTTGAATCTCCCGCAAATATTCCGCCACACTCCCGGTCAAAGTCGCCAGAATTTGGTACTCCAGCATGGACTCTTCGGCTCGCAAACCAGCCAATTCTTGGTTGTATTTATTCACAGCGGTCGGTTCAATAAATACCGTTGATTCTCGCGAAGACGTCTCGACAATCGTGCCATCCACTTGGTTTTTGTAAGCCGCCTTGATGGGAATGGTGTAGCGTTGGTCCTTCACGCTGATCACAAACTCCTGAATGTAATTCTTATAAGTCGAGGAGCTGAGGTATTTATTTAGACGGTCTTTAATTTTTTGTTCGGTGGTTTCGATTTGTTGACGGACTTTTTTGAGTTGCTTGTCGGCTTGCGAATCGACGCGATTATGAGAAATCGCAAAATAAATAGCGTCCTCGACGTGGCTGAGGCTGGTCATGCCCTTGGCGTAGGCAACCAAGAGGGGTGCCTGAAACGCCTTATTGTTCATGAACTGCTTAATACTGCGACAACCCCGCAGAAAATCAGCCACACCAAACAGCTCAGACGCTGATAAAATCATGCCCTTTTCGACTTTGTCGATAGTAACGTCGATGGAAGTGAGCCCCATAAACGGCACGCGCGTCCCCATGTCAAGGATGGCGCGGGCTTGGGTCGTCTCAGCCAGGCGATTTTGCACGACATCCAGCCGCGGACTCGGATTAAGGTCTTGCATTTTTTTCTTGCCCAACTCACTCACGCAAAAAGTCGTCACGTGGTCGCGCAAAGTATCATATTCAAGTTTTTCATAGGTATTTTGATTCATTTTCTTCTCCTTGGTTGTGTCCAAGACCCCTACCGGATGCATTTCAATAAATATCCCCAAAATAAAAGAGCCGCAGTAATCGCTACCGCAACTCTTGTCATTATTTAGTCGTCGCCAAATACACCTCAGGGTGGTGGTGACGTTTAATGTGTAAAGTATGGTAGGTTTCTTTTAGTCATAGGCAGGGTCAAATAGAGCTTCCGCTTTTGGCGAAAACTGCCTGTCAAACGACTTAAAGCTTATTTAGTTTCTATTAAAAAGAAACTGCCACACTCACACACTTCACCCTTTCGATTGGGGTTGATTGAAATCAACTTTACGAGGTAAGTATAAAGGATTTTTGGGGGGAGAGCAAGGGTTCCTTTTTTATTTTTCTATAATAATGAAAATAAAGATAGCAATTACATTCAAGGATTATGCAAAAAGGATAAAAAAGAAACTCCCACTACCGATTACAGTAGTGGGAGTTTAAAGTCCAGCAGTGCCAGACTTCCAACCAACGAGTTTAGTCGTGGCCAACTTTAAAGTTGTTTCCTCATGTTCATTATATTAATCGTTATTGAGAAAGTCAATTAGTTTAGATAAAGTAGGTAAAAATTTATTATATGAATCACAACTTTTGTATAAATGCGTATTTATCTTCATTCTTTCTACTAATTGCTGACCATCTTGAAAACGTCTTTTTTTAAGTTTTTGAGTAGCAAGTCTATTATGAAGATAGAACAAAGCAACTAAATCATTAATCTTGTAATATTTTACATTTCTTAAGTTAATTCCTATACTTCTTGAAAAAGTTGTTATTTCAGATGTAGGGTTTTTTCTCATTTTAAGCTTTTCAGAGTATATATTAATGAAGTAAATATTGTTATGTGCACAACAATTTCGAATGTTTTTTATAAACTTTAATGTTCTGTCTAATTGCTGAATGCTAGTTACTGTTTTCCGGTGGTGGTAGAAGTTAACAAATTTAATCAATGTTCCAAAATCAACAATCTCAAGAAATACCCAAATAGGGATATCTGCAGAACGTTTATCATACATATCTTTTAGATATAAATTACGTTTGAAGCGACTAATAGAGTTGTTGTAATAGGCAACATTCTCTAAACGAAAATTCTTAAAATCTTCTAAAATTGTATAGCCATCTTCTTCAGGATCATTTGTAATTAAATCCATTAGTAAAGTTTTTGTATAGTGTTCAACATCTAAAGTCATACTTAACAGATATTCTCTAAGACGAACATCTATAGAAGCCATATCCACTAAAGCCTCAAAATCAAGGTTTATATATTTGTTATGTTGATTTTTATCAAAATTTTTTCGATAACTCGTCAATCTGTAAAAATAATTATGAGTTACTAGGATTTCCTTAATTTGATTATCAGTGTGTTTGTATGTTGTGATGCCTTTATCTTTGATTTTTTCTTGAATAAGTATATTATATTCTAACTTTGGCCGTCTATCTGAATCCATTCTATCACATCCTTTCGTTTTATATTTTATCATAAAATAAAAGTATAAATTAATATTATAATATTCGAAATCACCAAATTCAGGATATAATTTGTTTGTAATAAATTGAATCTTGAGCAAAGATTATCTCTTAAATATCAAAAAAGCCTTTAAACTCTGATACACCAGGGTTTAAAAGCTTTTTTATGATGTTAATACACAATCATTTCAACATAAAACTAATACCTTCTTTAAAGTACTTAGAAAATGCTAAGAACAAAATGATAATCGGTAAAGTTAAAATAACAGAAGCTGCATACATTGGACCAGGAAAAGCACCCATTGGTTTAAATTGAGTTGAAATTAACACATTCAATGTTTGCATATCAATAGATGGAGCAATTAACATATCCCACATTAATTCTCCCCACCTTTGCATAAATATTGATAGAAATACTATGGTTGTAACTGATTTTGCAATTGGAAGTGCGATTGTTCTGATAATTTTAAAATGACTCGCTCCTTCAATTTCAGCAGATTCAATTAAAGCATCTGGAATAGTTTTAAAATAATTGATGTACATATAATTTGCCCAAATTGAGATTGATAACGGAATAATCATCCCAGAATAGGTATTGGCTAATGGTCGAGCAATCATATATCTTGGAACAAGTAAAATAATAGTAGGAAAGAACATTTGAAAAAGCAAAGTATTTAAAATTAACTTTTTCCCTTTGAATTTTTTCAACTTTGTTACTGAGTAACCTACCCATAACCCACAAAATACAGAAATGATTGCCGTAGGGGTTGAAACTAATAATGAGTTGGCCAAAGCTCTTACCCACATAGAACGATTGGAACCTCCACCCTGATTTAACAAGTGCTCATAACTTCTTAAGGTAAATTCTGTAGAAAACAATTGCTTATCTACAGCATTCCATGGCATAAATGATTGCACCACCATATAATAAAATGGGAATAACGAAATTGCCAATAAAATTAAAGTAAGCAAAGATATCAAAATTAATGACGTTTTACTTTGTTTTTTCATGTCGCCCTCCTAATATCCAAATCGCTTATTTAATCTATCAGTGAAATAATTTATTATACGCAAAGTAATAAATACTTGGACGGCACTGGCTATTGCCATAGCAGCACCATAACCAGAATCAAATCGAGTAAATGAAGCATTGTATATTTCTAATTGCCAAGTAGTCGTTGATAAATTTGGACCTCCACCAGTTAATAAAAATGGTTCAGTAAAAATCCCAAAAGCTAAACCTGTCGCCAATACTAACACAGTTGTTAAAGTCGGCATTAACATTGGAAGGGTTATGTGGAATAATTTATGAAAACCAGTTGAACCATCTAACGCAGCTGCTTCATTAATATCTCCATCAATATTTTCAAGTCCCGATAAGATAAATAGAGCATAATATCCTGACATTTTCCATACAACAATTCCAACCATTACCCAAAAGGCATACTTTTGATCGGTTAACCAATTGATATTCAATCCAAAAGTGTCTCTTAAAAATTCATTGAAAATAGAATTATAGTTAAAGAAGTATTTAACAACTACTGAAGTAGCAACTCCTGAAGTCAAATATGGAATAAAAAATAGTACCGCTACAATCCCTTTTATTTTATTTGGTAATTTACTGACTAATACCGCAATCAATAAACCAAAAGCAAAACAAAGCGTTACTATTGGAAGCAAATATTTATAAGAATTTATAAATGCAGCTTTTACTCTATTATCGTTAAATAAATCGATAAAATTATCTAATCCTACAAACGTTCTATCTGAAGACATTAAGTTCCAATCCATAAAAGACAAAAATATTGCCCAATTCAATGGTAACAAGAAGAAAATTATTGAATGTATTAGATATGGACTGTTCAATATCCATCCAATTATATTTTGTCTATTGTCCTCTTTTCTTTGAGTCATTGTAACACCTCTCATTTATTTAAGAAATATAGAGCTGCATAGCATAAAGCTAGACAGCTCTAATGTTTCTCTATTCCAATTCGCCTGCTTGTCTCATCGCTTCGATAGCAGCATCAATGTAAGTTGAAGCATCTGGTGCGTCACCTGGTTCATAATTACTCATTTCATTTAAATATGGAGCAGTAGCTACTTCTGTAAATGCAGTCCAAATATCTGGATCATTAGCTGTAGCTAGACCTGGAATTGAGTAAGGAACCCATTCAGCTAAAGCTGATAATGCAGGATATTGAGCTAACATATCACTGAATACTTCATTGTCATTTAAGTCCCCACGTACGGGTAACATTGCTGTTGCCTCTAACCATTCTAAATCTGATTGTGCTGAATTTTCAGCATTGAATACCCATTTAACAAATTCAACTGCACCTAAATGTTGTTCTTCACTAATATTACTTGATTTATAAAAAGTTAATCCTTTAGAGTCTGCATAATTATAAGGCAGATCACCTTCTGCTCTTACAATTGCTGGTCCATAAACATAATCTTCACCATAAACTTTTCCATATTCTTCATATAGATTAATTTCCCATGGTGCATTAATTGTAACTAATACTGAAGGAGTATCTTCTACCCAAACACTAGCTAATTCTCCAAGTTGTACAGAATTACCGAACATACCAATAAGCTGTAAAGCATCGATGGCATCTTGTCTATCCATTACTAATTGATTTTCTTCAATGATTGGTTTTGCTTGAGACAATCCATTGTATATCATTTGGAAGTCAAACCAACGATCCCAATATTGATCTGGTCTTGATAATGATGGTCTATAGAATGAATGAGTAATTCCGATATCTGATAAAGCCTCACGGTTTTCACCAAAAGCAGTCATTACATTTTGAAATTCTTCAACAGTTGTAGGTGCAGAATCAAACCCAAGTGCTTCTAAACCTTTAACATTCCATTGCCACGCCATTGGATTTACATAAACTGGTAATACATAGTGTGAGCCATCGATTGCCCAGTTTTCCATAGCTTCTTCCATTTGTCTAGCTTCAATAACTTCATTAAACCAATCTTCATTTGAAATATCATAAACGACACCAGAATTAGCTAAAATAGAAGCAAAACCTCTATTTATATTTTCTGATACAGCTGGAGCCGTCCCGGTTGCTAAGGCATTTTGAATACCCGCTTCAGATGAAGGTGTTTCTGGCATTTGTTGAACTTTTACTCTAATTACTTTCCCATCAATTTCTGTATTTGTTTCGTTAAAAGCATTGGCTCTAGCAGTCCATAAATCATATTGTACAGCTTGTGGTGCAGACCAGAAATCTACTTGGATTTCTTCTTGCGCAACGACAACGCTTTCAAAACCAAGTCCTAGAAACGCACCACTAACTGTCACTAAAATAACTAAAATATTAATTAATTTTAACCAACTATTTTTTATCATTTTATTTCTCCATTCTTTTAATTCATTGACTTAACTTTTTCATTAATACCATTAAAATAACTAAGAAACTTCATTTCTATATTATTTAATTTTTGTATGGCATTACTTTCATGTGGATCATTTGCTGAAAAATATATTTTACTTTTAGGTTCTGTTCCAGAAGGTCTTATACAAACCCATGAGTCATCTTCAAGAAATATTTTTATTACATTTGATTTTGGTAATTTTAGCGACATAACTTTTCCACTAGCAACTTCATATTCAGTACCAAGTAAATAATCCTGAATTCTCGAAACACCTAACTCACCAATTTTTTTGGGATAATTATGGCGTAAATAATTCATTTCATCAGCTAATTGCTGTATAGCTTCAGAGCCTTTATAAGACATTGTTCTAAGTGATTCTTTATAAAATCCATATTTTTCACCAATTTCATACAATACATCAATAACTGATTGATTATTCAGTTTGTAAAAAAGTACTATTTCTGCCATTAGTATTGCTGCTTGTATGGCATCTTTATCACGTACAAATGGTTTAACTAAATAACCAAAACTTTCTTCAAAACCAAATAGAAATGACTTATTTTTTTGCTCTAATTCATTAATTTTTTCACCAATAAATTTAAATCCAGTTAATGTATCAATGACATTTAAATCAAAATCATTTGCAATTTTATACGTTAAATCTGTGGTAACAATTGTTTTTAAAACATAAGAATTAGGTACATGTTTATTATTTGCTAAGTAGTACAACATTAAACTTCCAATTTCATTACCGGATAACAATCGATATGCGTTATTATCATGATTATCTCGAATAGCAACCCCTAACCGGTCAGTATCTGGATCGGTCCCTATCAACAAATCCGCTTCTACTGCATTACCAATTTCAATGGCCTTATCAAAAACACCTCTTTCTTCAGGATTAGGCGTTTGAACCGTCGAAAATCCACTATCATAGTCCGCCTGCTCTTTGACGATAAATAATTGTTTAAAACCAACTTCTTGTAGTCCTTTAGAGACTAAATTTAAACCAGAACCATGTAATGGTGTATATACTATTTGAACTATGCCATTATTATTTGCAATTAATTCTCTGTTCACAGTTACTTCTTTTAATGCTAATAAATAACTTCTATCTATGTCTTCGCCAAAAGTATGTATTAAATTAGAACTTATAGATGAATCCGAAATATGAATATCTGTTTCATCATGTATTTTAGCTAAGTATGAACTGATTTTGTTTGCCGTATCTAAAGTTATTTGGCCTCCACTTGTGTTATATATTTTATACCCATTGTATTGGGCTGGATTGTGACTAGCTGTTATCATTACCCCAGCAAAAGCTTTGTATTTTCTTATTGAGAAAGAAACAATTGGGGTTGGTCGAATAAAATCAGATAAATAAACTTTAATGCCAAATGAAGCAAGGACTCTGCCGGTTTCATGAGCAAATTCTTTTGAGTAATATCGATTGTCGTATGAAATCACAACTCCAGCATCTTCACCTTTATTTTCAATGACATACATAGCTAACGCTACCGTTACACGTCGAATCATAACAATGTTAATTCTATTTGTTCCCGGGCCAATTCCTCCTCTCATCCCACCTGTTCCAAACTCAAGATATCTATAAAAACTATCAAACAATTCATCATCATTTAAACTTTCTATTTGCGTTTTAAGATAGCTTGGTACATTTTCACTGACTTGCCATTGATGCAACCTAGCCTTCCAATTCATAACCTACAACTCTTCCTCTAACCGTTTTAAAATTTCACTAATCGACAAAACACATCCAGCCATAGTCGTATCAGAAGCACCATAGTAAACTATTAAATCATCACCATCTAAAACTGAACCACAACCAAATACAACATCACCAAAAAATCCTTTTTGTTCATATTCCATTTCCGGCTCAAGTATTGGGTGATTCAACCTTGCTAAAATAATACTTGGATCATTTTTATCTAGCAGAGCTGCCCCCATGCAGTACCTAGAATTTTCATTGGCTCCATGATAAATGACTAACCAACCTAATTTGGTTTTTATAGGTGGTAACCCACCGCCTATTCTTTGAGATTCCCAAGAGCCTTCCCTAGTACCAAATAAATATTTGTGATTACCCCAAGAAATTAAATCAGGTGATGATGCTAACCATATATTTAATCCACCTAGACTACTTGAACTTGGACGGTGTAAGGCATAATACCTATTATTAACTTTCTCAGGAAAAATTAAAATATCTTTGTTTTCAGGAGCAAAAATATTACCAAGATGTACATAATCTTCAAAGTTTGCAGTCTTAATAGCACTAACTCCAATTCCTAGTTCAGAAACTGATGTATAAGTCACAACATAATCTTCACCAATCTGTGTACAACGAGCATCCTCAATACCATAAGTTGTATATTGATCATAAGGATATAAGAAAGGGTCATCGTCCACTTCAAAATCAACGTCATTTGTACTTCTAGCAATCCGAATATATGATAATGAAGTAAGATGGGAAATTTTATTCGTTTTATCATTTTGACGAATTGTTCTTGGATCATCAAAAATATATTTTGCATCATCTAAATCATATTCAATTTTTTCTACTTTATTTTCTGTAACGTTAAAAATTGGTGCATAAACTTTATTTTCCACTTGACTTATAGGTCTTTCAGCTACTCTTAATAACAATAAAGTCTGATTCTTATATTTAGCAACACCAGCATTAAAAACGCCAATTACTTCAAATCCAGCATGATAAGGTGTTACATCTGCTGGGGTTAGTATGGGATTCTTATCAAATCTTTTAATCTGCATTTTTATCCTCTTTCATAAATGGATTTTTAATAGTAATTTTTTGTGCATCTGCATCACTAATACCGCAGTATAATTCAGCTGTTGTATTAGACAAAACTAACCCACCACTAAAAACAACATCAACTAAATCAGGTCTTTTACTTGGACCATCTAAAAAGTTATTCCTTTCAGCAATTATTTTTTCATTGGATACGTCAAAAGTACTTAAATCTAAAATAAATGCCATTGCAAAATAATGACGATAGCCTGTTTCATCAAAAGTAGCAATATGACCTATAATTCCTACTGAAGAACTATCAAGGAGATGAATTTCATTCGCACCACCCCATGTATCACCTTTAAATTGATTCCCAAGTAAAGGAGCTGCTTCAATCAATTCGATAGTTAATTCATCTAAATCATTAATAATAACTGCACCAATTTTCCCTCTTCCACCTTTAATACCTTGAGGTCTTGTTAAAACAAGAATTCGATTATCTTCTAATTGCTTTAATCGTATGTCTTTCATTCCTTTTGGACCTTGAAAAAATTTTTCCAAATTCCATAAATCCTTTCCTCTAAAAAGATCTGTTCTCCACTCTAATAGTTTAGGATTCTCTTTTGATTCATTGATAACTACCCCACCTAAAATAATTTCATCATTTATGAAAGTTACAAAAGGATCTTGCATTTCTAACGGTGTGAAACCTTCGACCATACAATATTTATCATTGTTTTTCACATATAAAATAACTTGCGAAAATTCACTTTCTCTATTCTCTACTCTTCCAAAAATATAACACTTGTCATTTATTTTAAATGGAGCAGTAATGTTATATATATCTTTGTTTTCAACGACTTCAAAAGGAATTTTTTCTGGATTTTTTGCTTGTTCTCCTTTTCTATATTCAACTAATAACATTTCTAAATCCACGTAATCACTCCAACCTTTAACAAAATTTAAGCGCTTTCCGATTATAATCTATCATAGTTTTAACAAATAAACAACATAAATTATCAGTTATTTTCATTTTTAATCATATTTTCATCAAAAAAGACTCATTAATCAAATATCAAAAATGATTAATGAGCCATTTAACATATATTATTCTTCAACTATTACATTGGTGATGTCTTTAAAGTCTTCAGGAACTTGGTCCGTTATGACTGTTGCATTGTCTAAATCAGAGAATTTAAAAACCGAACGAGCATTAAATTTTGAATGATCTGCTAAAATATAAGCTTTTTGAGTTCTCTTGATAACCTGTTCTTTAATTAAGGATTCGTTGGGGTCAGCATTAGAGAAACCAAATTCTTTATCTATACCATTAGCGCCTAAAAAACATTTATCAAAAGTATACATATTTAAGACTCTACTAGTAATAGCCCCAACAAAAGCCATGGTTTCTTTCTTTAATTCGCCCCCAATGGAAGTGATTGGTATATCATATTTCAAGGCCTCTTCGATTGTTTTAAATCCATTGGTTACGATTGAAATATCTTTATTCGCTAAGTGTTTAATCATAGTTACATTAGTAGTTCCAGAATCAATAAATATCACATCACCATCTTCTACAACATTTGCAGCGATTTTACCTATCTTTTCTTTTTCAGTTGGATACAACCCTTGCCTTTGACTAATCGCAGTTTCCCTAGATGTATCTATCTTTTTTGCCGCCCCACCATGTAATAGTACTAATTTTCCTTCACTCTCAAGTGCTTTTAAATCTCTTCTAATAGTTATTTCTGAAACATCTAAACTCTTTGCTAAGTCAGTGATAAATACAATCCCATTTTCTAGCTGTTCGATGATTTTATTTTGTCGTTCAAAAGGTAACATAAGACGACTCCTTTAAATAAAATGATTATTGTTAATTACAATATATCATACAGATTATCAAAAATACAGTAAAATTTATCAAGTATTATCAATTGTTTATCATAATTGTTTCAGTTAAATTATTACCTAATCGATACATTTCTCCGGATCCTTTACTGTGGACAAATCAACATCTACTTGTCTAATCTTATACTGATAGTCGGAATCTTTTTTAGATTTTATATTTAATACTTCAACAGTTGCCAATTCTCTTAGTACGTCCCTTGGACTCTCAACAACAACAGCACCTTTTTCAACATACTTCTCTGGCCATTTTATTTTCTTATTCTCCATAACATTCTTTGCAATCAATATTTTCCTATTTTGTTTTAAAGCAAAATCGGCCTGCTTTAATGCACCTGACGTTTCACCAGCCTCCATTATTATGGTCGCTAAAGATAAGCCACTCATGACCCCATTTCGTAATGGAAAAAACCAACGTTGGGTTTGGTTAGCAGGTGAAAATTGACTCACAACTAGACCTTTATTTTCAATCTCAATTTGAACATCTTTATTTTCGGAAGGGTAATATTGATTTAAATTTGTACCTATCACCGCTATTGTATTAAAGCCATTCTCTAGGGCACCTAAATGTGCAGACACATCAATACCTTTAGCTAATCCAGAAATTACGGTAATTCCATTTGCTCCTAATTTTTTAGCTAATTTATAAGTACTTTCTTTAGCCCTTGGTGATGCATTTCTTGACCCCACTAAAGAAACTGTTCTTATTTCATCTAGTAAAGCTTTTTTCCCTCTTACATACAAAAACCTCGGTGCTTGTTCTACTTCACTTAATAAAATTGGATAATCTTTAGATCCACGTTTTAATATCTCATCATTATATTTGAGTTTAGAGAATGCATCTTTTGCTTGTCTATATTCACTAATTAATTTTTCAGCATTAAGATTAAAAAAATGACTGTATTCTTCAACTAAGTTAGTTATCGGTTCAGTTATATCGTATCTTTCACTGAACGCATCCACTAATGGATTCAATTTCTTTTCAGTAACATTAAGCGCATTTAATAATGTCGCAAAATTTAAGGACTCTTGTTTAATGCTTGTGTCAATTTCAAACCTTCCAGTTTCATCATGATTCCGTTTGTATTCATCAAAAATTGAAAGTTCTTCTTGTCTTTTTTTCAATTCAGATATATGAAATAAGGTACCTGACGGCGACTTTTTGAAAGGTGATATTTTTTCTTCTTTAACTAACATATTTAAGCGTTGTGTAGATATTCCAAGATAATCAGCAGCATCTTTTGCAAAATAAATTTCTTCAGCTAATTTTGAATAGTCCATGATTATCACTCCTTTAATCATATATTATTTCAAGGGTTGATATGTGTCAAGCCTTAACTATTAAAACCCAAAAAAACAGCAACCCCACCCAAAGGCAAGATTGCTGCACTATCCAACTTCCTACTTCTAACCATCACTCTACCTAATCAAAATTCCCGCTTCTCAAATCCTCAACAACAGGTGCTTTTTCCAACTCGGCCAAAATCTCACGACCCCCATTGTTCATCCACGTATCCACATAGTTATCCCAATCCGCTTCAATATCGATCACATTGGTAATACCATTCATACGGAATTCAGATTCTAAAGTCGTTAACTGTGAATCGTAACGTGACACTAAATCCGCATAATCCGTTTCCGTAAATAAATCATGTTTGTACGGACGAATAGCCATAGCTTCAACATATTCAGGAACCGTGAAGAAGCGCTCCATTAACTCTAAAGTCTTCATTTCCGTCAACCACAAGTAACGATCACCTGGGTAACTACGCGGGCTATAAGACCAGAAGCCCATTTCTCCTTCTTCTAAATCATACTCCGGACGAACAATTAACGTAGACTTACCTTCTTCACCACGCCAATCAGAATGTTCACCAGGAATACCATAAGTCGTCCAAACACCTTCTGGATTATAAGTCATAAAATCATAGATTTGTAAGTAACGAGCCAACTCTTCATCCGTTACATCGGCGCCAATTTGCATCGCATCCCCTAAAAACGTCACCGGATAGAAGGATTGTTGCCCTTGGTCACCATAAGGACCTGTTTCAGGATGGAAGGCTAAAATCTTAGCTTCAGGATTTGCATCTAAAATATTTTGTGGCGCACGCCCATCTGTCCAAGATTCTTGAGCTAAATACGTTTTTTGCGCAATAAAATATCCTATTTGATTATTCGAATATTTTTCCCAAGCCATTTGGGTCGATAAAGTGGTCCATTCCGGATCCATGATACCTTTATTGTACCAATCATTCATTTTCAGTAACCATTCTTTGTAGCGTTCGCTCACCATAGGATCAGTTAAAGTATCATTTTCTAACAAATTATAGTCTGCACTTAAGCCATAAGCACCTAGCAAGGTTTGCGCCCACAATAAGTTATCATTGGTTGGTAAAATTCCGTAGGTGTCATCTTGACCATTACCATCTGGATCATCAAAAGTAAAAGCCGTTAAGATTTCTTCCAATTCATCGAGACTATACGAGGTGTCCGTCCAATAAATCCGCTCGTAACCATCACTGTCACCAATTGGCTCCGCATCTTCTGGGATTTCAAACCCTAGATTTTCCAACCAGTCCATACGTAGTGACGGCACCCATAACAAGCCATCCGCTTGCGGTTGAACCCCAATTAAATATAACTGCTCATCGGGATTATCTGGATTTTGTGAGATACGCCAACCTAAGCCGCTCTCTAATTCATTCATAGCAGCTGTATACAAAGGCGCATACTTTTCAATCATTTCACGAGGGATAGAACGCGTTAACCCATCTTGATAAAATTCCAAAGGCGTCAAACCACCACCAGTCATGTTAAACGCATCCGGTAAATCGTTAGAAGCAACCATGATTGAATTTTGAGTAGAGTCCCAAGTGTCAGTAAATGTATTTTCAATCTTAATATTAAACATTTCTTCTAAACGTGTTTGTACCCAGTTTCCATCAACAGCACGTCCTTTGGTAACCATACCCGACAACTGCATTTCAACCGGTTCAGAAAAATCACCTGGTTCTGGCAGTCCATCTTGAGCAGTAGCTAACACCGGATTAACAAAAACAGAAGCAGCTATCGCACTTGCAGCTAAAAAACGCATTGTTTGACTAAATTTCATTGTTTCACTCACCTTTTTAATAATGATATTTATTTAGGGACAATAGTAGCGCCAGTAATCCAATTAAACACATAATCCTTAATTTCATAATGCATCGGTTCATGACCATACTCCGGCATCAAGTAATGTTCTTTGTTGTCAGTTCCCAAATTATTGTAAATCGCATATTGCGTTGACGGTAAACACACATCATCCAACAGACCGGTAATCATCTTCACTTGCCCTTTAATCCGACTGGCAAAATTCTTAACATCAATATAAGCCAATGTATCCAACACTTTTTCTTCCGTTAAATGCAAGGGATCCCTTAAAAAGAAATAACGAAATAGCTCATTATAGGCTTCGGTATTGTTAACAGTTTCTATCACACGCTTAAAATCTGACAGAAAAGGATAAATGGCGACCGTGAGATTTATTTTAGGGTTTAAAGCCGCAGCTACCAAAGCCAAAGCACCCCCCTGAGAATCGCCATAAGAACTTAAACGACTCGCATCCACAAAATCCATAGACGCCACAACTTCAACCAATTGATAAACATCCAAAAAGGCTTTGCGAAAATACAAATGATCGCGACCCTCGTCCAAACCTCGAACAATATGCCCCTTCACCGTACTCCCCTTGTAAACGCCCAAATCCTCAGACTTACCCGCCTGACCGCGCACATCCAAAGCCACAACACCATGACCCGTCGCCGCATAAGGAAACAAATCCGTCCAATCCTTGCTACGTCCATGGTAACCATGAAACATAAAAACGACCGGCACATTCTCCAACTTTTTCGGAAAAACCGCCTTCGCATAGATTTCACTACCATCGACAGCCTGAAACCTTAAATCATAACAGCGAACGCCATCCAAAGAAAAATCTTTTTCAACCAGCTGATACCTTGTTTCCTCAGGCACCAAGGCCACTTGCTGATCCCAAAACACATCAAAATCCGACGGTTTCGCCCAACTCCCCCTGTACACTTCCAATTGATCACGCGACATGCCTTCTGCCATGCCAAACCCCCTTCACCCCAATAAATATCACTGCAACACGACAACCATAAAATCACGTTTTGAAAACGTTAACATAATAATAACGTTTACTTATACCTTAAAGTTTCAAATTTTTTAACTAAATTTGTACTATTTTCAAAGAAAACGTTTGCGTTCAATACCGCATGCAAATTAATAGCAAAATTATTATATTTTTAAGATAATAGACTTAGTCAATAACTAAGGAGGCTACAATAATGGAAGAAAATTACACCATATTTATTGAAAATGCAGGCGGGATGATGGTGACGCGCTCACTGTTAGAAGGTACATCGAAGTTAAAATGGATTTTCCGTTCCGAGAGCCAGCACCCTGATGATAACGGCTGGCGTGCCCTAGGTGATACAGATACCGAAGAGTATATTAATGTGGTGGAAAATAATGTCATCATTGACTTTAATCGCTTAGCCACCATGGAACCAGCCGTCTTATCCATTTATCAACTACCGGTGGGGACCGATCTGGTGTTCCATGATGATGAAACCGGCAGATATTTCACCGATATTCGCACGGGAGAACGACTTCGTTTTGAAAAATAAATATAACGTAAGAAGCAGCCACTGTAGATAAACTTAAGTGGCTGCTTTTGGTTACTATATGTGTAGACGATATGGGATATCAGATAAAGTAGGAACAGAATCGTCAAACTCACCTTCTACGATCAACAGAATAATTTTAACATCATTCATAATCCGTACCTTCTTCTTGAATGATGCTTGATTTTCTAAAACTTCTTTGTATTTTAGCTATACTAGTAGTGTTATATAATTCATGTTGCCCCGTCTTGTATTGAATATCTCTGAGGTAGACATTACGCAAATTATTAGACTGTTTAATATTATGCGCCTTAACATAACGATTAGATTGATCCGTTGTTGTAAAAATAATTTTCCTTTCACTTATAGTTTCTAATGGTCTTAAATTATGTGAAGTAAAAATTATCTGTCCTTTAGCGCCTTCTGATAAAACCGTCAACAATTCTCCTAATAAAAATTCATATACACCACTGTCCAACTCATCAATCGCTACAATAGCAAGTCGTGAATTATAACCAGCTATTAACGCACTAAGAATGGATACAATTTTCTTTACTCCGTCAGATTCTGCTCTAAAAGGAAATTGTTTGCCGTCTCTATTAGAATTTAGTTCAACACGGTAACCTTTTTCACCTGTTTCGGTGACCTGTTCACCGTAAACATGCAAAACAAGTTTCATCTTCGGAATAATTTGCGGTAGAACCAAATTAATCTGCTCAATAATCGCAGAAATCACTTTATAATGTTGTTGCTCAAGTAAGGAAGACTGTAAAGCATCTAATCCTATTGTTCCAAAATAATACTCACTCTGATTACCTTTCTTATTAACGACCGAAAATAAAAACGGAATATAAAATTGTGAATAGACTAATCCCGACATCTTATTATCAAAAACAAAAATATTCTTCGCTATTAATTCAATAGCCTCCATACACTCTTTTAGCTCATCAAGATTCTTATTTTTGGATGCTTCAATCGTTCCTTTAATAACATCTGAAAAAATAACGGATTGCTGATCTTTATCCGATTGTTTAACCGCAACATTTAACATCGTTCTATTAGTCTGATTATTTCTAAAGTAAGAAACAGGTTTTAATTCCGGCTTTTTATCTTTATTATTTCTAGAAAACGTTATTAAATTTTTAGTCCGCGAGTTGTTCTTTAATTCTTTTGTCTCTAAAGATTCGTATAAAATCGTTATTCTATTTTCATAATTTTTCATTTCATTTAACGTGCTTACTTTCTCTAAAATAACGGAATAGGATATCAATCGCTCCTCATTTATTTTAAAAGTTACCGAAACGGTTGACTGAGTGTTATTATTTAACAAATCCACAAAATATTCTTCTAATTCCTCGCCTAATAATAAATTTCTACACAGATTTATCGCATCAATAACAGTTGTTTTTCCAGAGCCATTTTGGCCATAAATTCCAACCATATTAAGAACCTCGTCATTATAAGTTAAATTGATTTCACCATTATCCACATTCTTTAAATTTTTTAGTTGAATATCTACTAACTTAATACTTTCAATATTCATGAAATCACCTCATTAACGTATTTACTAATATTATACACTATTTTTAACTTATGAGTTAATAAAGTGACTTTTTAGAATAAAAAATACCGAATTAGATAGTTATTATGTTTTTTTTAAATAAATATCATTACAAAAATAGTCCACATTTAGTTTTCTAGACTAAATGTAGGACTCCTTTGATTGCTCTATTTGCTAGTTTAAATACAAAACATCTAATTTCTTGAACCATTCGACAGTGTATATGAATGGTATAGCTCTTTTCTTCAACTTGCGTTTTCAACGCCATCAATCATCACATTAATGATTCCGAATCACAAGCTCCGACACATTAATATTCCGCCGTTCTTCCATGCTGTTCACGATAATTTCAGCAACATCATCCGCCGCCATCATACCACCCATATTATCCTCGTCAATCACACCATCCCAAAACGGCGTTGCCATCCCGCCCATGTAAATACCACTCACTCGAATGCCCGTCTCCGCCAATTCCTTTTGCAAACTCTCGGTAAACCCCTTCACTCCAAACTTGCTGGCACAATAAACCGACTCCGTCACTTTCCCTTCAAGTCCCGCCGTCGAGACAATATTAATAATTTGTCCCGCACCAGCTGCCTTCATGGCCGGTAACACTTGCTGCGTACAAAAAATCGTCCCCTTCAAATTAATGTCGATCATCGCGTCGACCTGCTCAACCGATAAGGCTTCAGCCAACTCAAAATACCCGACACCAGCGTTATTTATTAAAAGATCCACCGAACGAATATCCCTGAATACGGTAGTGACTGCTGTATAAGAAGACACATCAAGGACATGAATGGAATAATCAGAGGTCCCCAAACTGGCAGCAACTTTTTGTAATTTATCGCTATTTCGACCCATCAAGGTCACATGATACCCTTTGTCAGCATAAAGATGCGCTAAAGAAGCACCAAGACCACTGCCTGCACCAGTAATTACAACATGTTTTTTGTTCATTGAAAGACTCCTTTTACATTTTAATTAAAAAATGGACAAATAGATGATTTAACCTAAAAGTTCATTTAACACTGTAACTATTTCATCCCTACTTAATAGTATATCATTATTTTGTGGTATCGTACTTTTATTATTCTCTAATTGATGTAAAAATATTGTCATATCTTTTTGAATCGATTCTTCTAAAATAAATTTATCACTATTCATTAAAGAACCCGCCAAGCGAGAAATATCATTCAAATGTTTCTTTACATCCCTTCCATCTACTGATTTATCATCTTGTTCTTTTCTGCTTTTTAAATCTAACCAAGCTTTAGCCTTTAAGACAATTAGAGTTTTATCATTCAAAATTGAATAACCATTAAGCACCTGTTTACCTGATGATAATTAATTCATAATAATTATCATCAAGCAATAAAGCAGATAAACTCATATTTTCATAAAAAAGAAAGAGGTGTTTTCCTTCCTTTACTGAACAGTTCAAAAGGTTTTTTAGCAAACAATTCAATTATTTTTGGATACTCAGGATTATTTGTCATAAAGCGAAATAATTAGTTTCCTATTTCAACTTCGGGTACATAAGATCCTGCTTCCAAAAAATTCTTTAAAGCAATATAAAATAATTTTTCAGGATTAGTAATAACCATATCATAATCTTTTGTAGTCCGACTAGTAAATCCTCTATCATCCAAAATAAATGAAGTAGCAGTACCTCCAATTACAACATAATGATTTTCAAAACCTGCAAATGCTTGTCTAAATTTCTCATTATAGTTGACACTCACAAAAATCATCCCTCTCTGACACCGCTATTCTGTCCAACACCCTTCATAGCGAACCCTAAAGCTTCCTCAACCCTTGGATCATCGACGTCTTTCAAAGTTAAATACAGAGAAAGCCTATCTACTAGATTATCATTGATTATTGGTGTGTATTTCCACAATTGAATTTCAACAAACGATTGATTTACCAATACATTCTCCTCGTAAATAGTTAAATAATTTTTCTTATTTACTAAGCGAAACTCTGCTTCTGACATTGCCACAATGCTATGTTCTTCACTCAAATCGGTTAATTGGCTCAAAGCTGAAGTACCCGCATACCCCCAATGCACCTCATTCTTGACAACCGAGTCAAAAACTTCTTTTTCAAGAAATAGCGTCTTTTTCACTGGATTAAGTAAATACTGCTGTCCCTCTATTAAAATCTCATTCAAATCCTTCTCAGCTGAATAAGTCCCATGTTGAGACTTCAGCCAACCCAATTGAACAAATTTATTTAAAACCCGATAAACCGTCGCAATTGACACCCGAGTCCTTTTTTCAACAGTACTTGCTACAATAAGTTCTTTTGATTCTGTAATAAGATAAATAAAGACTAACTGCTCACTAGGAGTAAACGTCTTCTCAACCAATACTTCGAGGTTTTTATTTAAGATTAGACCTAAACTTGGAACAAAAAGACTCCCTTTATAATCAATAAATGGTATTCTAGCCTTTATTAACAACTGCTTCTCATCATCTGATAATCGATTAAAAACCAATATATAGTTCCCATTGTATGGCCGGCTAATAAACTCTGCTTGCTTAACAAATTGTTCTAAACTTCCTCGACGTTTTTCTTTAATCATCAAAAAGATATCGTCGGTGATTTCAATCGTATTGATAATAAATTTCATCTTATAAGCAATTGGTAGGTTCAAATCAATTTCTTTAATAGGTGCATCGATATTATATTTTTTAAAAACTTCTTCTACTTTATTCTTCATATTAAACACCTCCACTTTATCATTTATCTGCATTATATCATTACCTATGATAATTTACAATTATACTGATAATATCAGTGGCGTAAAAGCCCCACAATCAAGTGTTTCCACTCAACGGTAGGGCTCAATTTACTTATGCTTAATTTTAAAACCGATCATCATCTTCAACCACATGTCCATCCACATCATCGATATCCAACTCTTCACGACGAGTCGTTTCGGTAACTGTTTCATGGTCAGTATGACGTGTTTTTTCAACTTCAAACTCATCCGTCACCACGGTATCTTTCGATAAAACCACTTCTTCTTCAGACACAGGAATCACGATATCTTCCATGTCATTAATATTATCACTATAAGTTAATTAAATCATCACCATTTGTCGCAACATATTAATAATTTAACCTCAAATCTCAAAAAACAAATCTTTTGTAATCACAAATCGCCCAATTTTTCAATTTTTATACTATCTACCTCTAGCATAGCTTGATTATTACTTTCAAATTCAAGTCTTAATCGAAGTCTACCTTCATTAACTTCAACTAATTCTTCATATTCAACAAATTCATCTCCATATTCAAGTTCAATTACAGATTGATTATTTGTAACAAGAATTAATCTAGACTTGTGTGCTGGTTTACTTGATTGCTTTGCTATAATACTTACCTTGTATATTCCATCTTCTAATGAAGAAATTGATTGCTCTAAATATTCAATCGCATTCTCACCTTCTATTATCAAATGGTTATTTTTAACTATAGCAATGCTATTATTACTCATCCAACCTTTTAAACCTGATGTAAAATCTCCATTAACTAATTTATCTATTGAATTATTGTTTACAATTTCTATCGACTTAGTAAAATCAATATTTTCAATTTTTATTTCATTTTTATCAAAAAATATCATATCCCAATATTCAATGATGGGAATTTTTATTTCTAGATATTTTCCATATTCATCTTCAAAATATTCTGGATATAAATTAATAATTTTGGAACTCAATCCAGTATCTGGCGATGTTAAATATGCAGTTTCATATTTCTCATCTGTGTAGTATTTTAAAGTAAAGTCATTGACAATTCTTGGCTTCATTTTTTCACCATCATTAGATCGCCAAGTGTTATCCATTACATCTAATAAATTTATAAGATGAATTACTTCATAATTATCATCTTCTTTAGAATAGCCCCAAATTGTATTTGCTTCTCCGTTATTAGAAAAATTCAATGAGTCTATAAGTATCTTTTTTTCATTATCTTCCAGTCCGTCTCTTAATAAATTTTGATAGGCAACTATGAAATTTTGATAATCTTTTTGCTTTTTTTGATGTACTTCTGTCATATATAAATTCCTACTAGGGAAATATTCATTAGATAACATTTGATTGCCATCACCAATTTCAATTCTTGAACCACCAGCAGAATAAACAGCTGCATCCATTAATAGAACAGCAGATTCATTAAACGGTAGATTAGAAAGATTCTTAGCGTAATCATAGTGAATATATGCTGGAACTATGAGCGATTTCCCTCCACTTTCTTTTCTCGTTTGATCTATTTCCATCTTAATAGAGTAATAAGTATCATACTGATTTCCTTCACTATCTCTATCCCACGGCCATATTTCTGCATATAGAACATCAACATTTGATTGATTGACTAGTTCAATGCCTTGTGCTCCAACAGGATTAAAAACTAAATCATATTGGCTACCTAAACGCTCTTTAACAATATTAAGGAACTCTCTATAACTGTCTTTTACATATTTCCCTTTATTCTCATCTCCGATGTCATCATAAGACCACATTTTCCCCCACTCACCAACCGTATCACCATGCCACCCATCAAAACCCATAATTTTCATTGCATCTATGTTTTTATCAATAATATAATTTTGCCAATTTGGATTATCAATATCGAAAAAATACAGATTGCTCTGTCCAGTCGGACTATACCCCATCGAAAATGTAAATGGGTCTCCTTTCATTTTACCTAATTCACCATGATCCTCCGCATAAAATAATCGCCACTCATCTTCAATACCGAATTTACGATAATTATTTGTTGCACCATAAACCATATTATAACTTAAACTAGAAATACCTAATCTTTTCGCATCATTAATATATGATTTTACTATATTTCCATCAACCTTTCTTCCTGCCCAATCCTCCCAAACCATTTCATCATTCGGAGGAATGGGTTGTTGATGCAAATACTTCCAATCATAGAATTCAATAGCATTAAATTGCCAATCTTTCATTTGATTAATCACTAATTGAGTATCAATATTTGATTGATAATCTGTTAAATAGCCATATCTAGGAAATTTATGCCAGCTTGATGAAACATCTAGTGCAGAAGTTTCCGAATCTATAAATTTTCCGTCTACACTATAGATTTCTACAAACAATAAATAACCTAAATAATCATTACTACCTACAGGAATATTAAAAATTACATTATTATTATTGTTCAAATCAACTATTATGTTACTTTCATCAATTAGTTTATCTAAATGAATTAAGGATAAATTAACTTCTACTTCGTCATTTAAGTTATCAATAAATGTGACTTCAATTTTCGCAACTTCTCCCGGTATATATCTTGCTTTATCTAAAATAATCCGATCTATCACTTCAAAATGGTGTTCTGAGGCAATAACTATTCCTGAGTTATTAAAATAAATCATAAATATAAGAGTTAATACACACCACTTAATTTTCATCAAATATTGCATCTCCTAGAATTTTGTTCAGTCTCCCTTAAATATTATTTTGTTAAATAGCATCGTTTTTACAACCCCATATATTGCTATTAATACAAAAACACTTAAGAATAGTATCAGATAGCGAATGTTACTTGAAAGTAACGATATAAAAATAATTAGTAAATCAATTAATATAGTGAAAGAAAATAATTTTACATTCCAAGTAATTAATTTAAAAGAGTTCCTTAATAAATCTTTTATTGAATGATATTTTTTATTTATTTGAAAAAATAAAGTTAATTCAAAATAATTTTTAAAGATTAAAATTGATAATAAAATTGTTAATCCTAAGACTGATAGTACTTCATCTATCAATGCCAAATAAGTTAAATCGTAAATAAAAATGATAGTGGCAATGAATGCAATACAACTAACTTTTATTTTCATTTTGAAGTTTGAAAATGATTCAGATGAAAAATTTGATATCACTGAAAAATCTTCTTTTTTGTAAATTTTATTACAATTAGAATAAAGCCCACTGATAGCACTAGGAATTGTGATAATAAAAATACTAAATAAACAAAATAGAAGATTAGTTAATAACAATTTAATGAAATAATCACTTAGAATATAAACATACTCAATCATTTTGTTTCTATTATTGAATTCCATCACTCTTTCACTGCCCCTACAACAATTCCAGTAACGAAATACTTTTGTAAAAATGGATAAATTGCAAGTAATGGTAAAACAGCTATAACTATTTTTGCGGCATTTAGGTTTCTATTTGAAACCTCGCTTAAAGTCTGGATATCAGAAGCAGATAAAGTTCCAGTATTTTGGATTAAATCTGCAAAATTAATTGTCATAGCTTGAATATAAGTCATTAGTGGATAGTTCTCAGTTTTAGTCATATAGATTAACCCACTAAAAAAGTCATTCCAACTTCCTACAATACTAAATAATGAAACTGTTGCTAATGATGGTAATGATACTGGTAAGTATACTTTTAACAATGTTTGAAGCGGAGTGGCTCCATCTATGTAAGCAGCTTCCTCAAGTGATTTAGGCACCCCTCTGAAAAAGTTCATAATTAATATAACACTTCCAATAGGAACAGCTCCTGGAAGAATTAATGCCCAAACTGTATTTAAAAGTCCTAAATTTCTAACTAATAAATACGTTGGAATCATACCTCCATTGAATAACATAGCAAAAATCATTATATTCATAAATATTTTTCTCGTTCTAAATACTTTATTACTCTTTGATAAAGGATATGCCATTGTTACAATTAAAATTAGATTTAAAATCAAGGCTACAACTACTCTAAAAACTGAAATGCCAAATGATCTCCAAAATTGAGCATCCTCCAAAATTTGTCTGTATGCTCCTAGAGTAAAATTTACTGGGAGTAATGCCACTTGATTAGCTAATACAGCGTTACTACTACTAAAAGAAATAGCAACTACATTCCAAAGTGGAACCAAACACGACAGACCTAAAATGATTACAATCAAATATATTATAGTTTTTCTTACTTTTCCTTCATCATTCATATTAATTCTCCTAACTAAAACATTACTCGATTTGTAGTTTTTTCAGCTATCTTATTTGATCCCCAGATAAGTATTAAACCAACTATAGATTTTACTAAACCAACAGCTGTACCTAAACTATACTCTCTACTTATCAGCCCTATTCTATAAATGTAAGTATCCAAAATATCCCCTCTTTCATAAACTACTGGAGAATATAAATTGTAGACTTGATCAAACCCGGCATTTAATATATTTGGTAAATTCAATATAGTTGTTAAAAGAATAAAAGGCATCATTCCAGGTAATGTTACATTCCAAACTTTTTGAAACCAATTAGCCCCATCCATAGTTGCAGCTTCATATAATCCAGGATCAATAGCAGTTATTGCAGCTAAAAATATGACGGAATTATATCCAAATTCTTTCCAAACATCTGTTCCAATCAAAAGATTTGGGAATATTGTATTACTGCCTAAAAAATTTAGTGGGCTTCTTCCTAAGGAAATTAATATTTGATTGACGGTACCATCAAGGTTAGATAAATTAGAAACAATTGGTGCAAGTACAACCCAAGAAAGAAAATGAGGTAAATACACAATAGTTTGTATTGATTTTTTTAACCATCTAATTCTTATTTCATTCAAAAGAATAGCAAAAATAATCGGAATTAATGTATTAAAGAATATTTTCCAAAAAGCAATATAAATAGTATTATAAGTAACTTTCCTTATATCAGGTAAATTAAACAAATAACGGAAATTATCTAACCCAACAAATTCAGAACCTGTTAATCCTCTGGCGGGAATATAATCTTGAAAAGCCATTATTAATCCCCCCATAGGTATATAAGCGAAAATCAATAAAAATAGAATGCCAGGGAGAACCATTGCAATATATATTAATTCATTTTTAAAATTTATTTTTTTCTTTTTTACTCTTACTGTTGACCCATTCATATTTCCACCTCATCAATCTAAAAATAATAAGACATTCATTAAGAATGCCTCATTAATTTTTTTAATTATTATCGATATCAGCTTGCATCTCCGCCAAAACATCTGTCCCACCTTGATTGTGCCATGTTTCAACGTAACTATCAAAATTATCTAGTGATTCTTCACCAGTAATGAATTTGATAAAAGTTTCTTCTTGAAGTTTATCTAATTGTGCTCCATTTCGCTCCATTGCTTTAATATCATAAAAACGAGGTGGGAAAATTTCTGTTAATGAATTAGAATCCCTTAAGGAATTCATTAAATTATCTATGGCTTCAACTCTTGAAGCATACTTAGCCCATTCCACTGGTTCACTATTTGAAGGATCCTCGTAATATGATTTTATCAAACCCACATTTTGAATTGCTTCAATACTTGGTAGTTCTTCAACAGGAATTTCATCCAAAGCACCTAATGCAGTTGCTCTACCTTCTTCAAGTAAATATTCTGCATGTAACACTTCCATATTAAATGGTCTAGCAGTACCATCTACACCAGTGTTTAAGTATTCTGCTATTGTTGGGAATTCTTCATTGATATTCATACTATTAGGAATTTCATCATATATTAGATTGATGATCTGTATTGCTAATTCTGGATGTTCATAATCACTCCTTACCACTACATATTGGTTTGGACCTTTGTTTGATATTGAAGATACATGTCCTTCCTCAGATTGACTTTCAATTGCATATGGAACGAAAACAGCATTCGAATTGGATTGTCTAGTTTGAATTAAATTCCAGTCAGGTATGTGCCATGGTCCAGCAACAATACCAGTTTCTTCATTGATAATCATCGCAGTAATGTCATCATTTGTACGGGTACCAAATTGTGGATCAATAATTCCTTCATTAAATAAATCTCTTAAAAATTCAAGCGTTTGTTTCATTTCAGGAGTATTTGATCCATAATAAAGTTGATTATTATCATCTAGAAGAAACTCTTTTGGATATGCACCAAATGAATTTGCTATACCAGTAGCTGCGAAAGTAGATCCACCAGCTGTTGAAGAAGTTAACCAGTAATTAAATGGAATACCAACTGGACGCCCAGTTTCTCCTAAATCAGCTTCCATGAATGCACGCGCCACTTCTACCAATTGACTAAGCGAAATGACTCTATCACCATCTGGATCAATGTCCAAACCTAATTCATCTAACCAATCTTGTCTTAACCAGAACATACTCGGTCCTAAATCTACACTTGTTCCCGATAAGGCATACATTCTATCATCAAAAGAAATAGCATTTAGTATTGAGTCATCATATGATGAGTAGATTTCTTTTATATAATCGCTTGCATATTCTTCATAAATATCTGTTAAATCAGCTATCAATTCATTTTCATATAGTTCTTGAACCACATCTCTATCACCAACAATCATCATATCTGGAAGTTCACCAGAAGCAATGGCTAATGATACTTGTCTCTCATAATCTTCACCATTAGCTTCGAATGCACTTTGAATTTGAACATTTAATCTTTCATTAACTAACCTTGTATAGGCATTATCTTCGTAAGTATCACCATCAGGTAATTTAGGGTTAGTGCTGGTTTGTCGTCCCATATTAATAACAATAGGCTCTTGAGCTTGAACATTTGCTACGACACCTAATAAATTTACACTTAGTAAACTTGCCGCAAAAATCTTTGATAAATTTCTTAACATATATACATTCCTCCCTTGATACTTATAGGATATAGCAAACGTTTTCAAACGACAATAATAGTTTTTCCCTTTTTATTGAATAAAATCCTTTACATTTAGAATATTTAATAAAAGTATAACAAAAAGTAATTATTATGATATGATAACACTAATGGAAAGGCTACCAATACTTTAGCTGCTTCTATATTATTTTTAGCAAAGAAGGAAAGATAAATGAGTGATAAAATATTACTTGTAGATGATCATATAGATGAATTGAATATGCTATCTTTTATTATTTCTAAACATTTTCCTCAATATCAATTAGTGACAGCTCTAAATGGAAAACAAGGAATACAACTATATAATACAATGTCTTTTGACTTTATAATTACCGATGTTCAAATGCCGATAATGAATGGGATAGAAATGATTAAAATTATAAGAATCAAGGAACCTAATATCCCCGTCTTATTTATTAGCGGTTTTGATGAATTTAAATATGTAAAAGAAGCAATCACTCTTCAAGTTATCGAATATTTACTCAAACCTATTGAACCAAAGGTATTAGTAAAACAAATTAAAACAATTATACAAAATAAACGAATAAACGAAGGACATTTGAAAGAGATTCAGGAGTTAGAATTAAATACTAGTAAACATCTTATAGTAGAATTGATCAATGGAAAACTATATTCTGAATTTAGTTTAGAGGAACAACAATTGATTATTAAATATACTTCTACAAGCTTTTACATAATACTTATTGAGGTAAATGTATTTAATTCAAGCGGATATAGTTTAATAAAACAATTCTTAGCAAAAATGAATAAATATGATTATATATTAATCAGTCCTAGAGAAAGTTTATTTATTATACCTGCTAACAAAAAAGCTGATCTAAATGCTATTAAACAAGAATTTATTGAAAAATTAGATAATAATCTAATTAATTTAGTTAATTTATATGTTTCTAGAAACATAAGTCATCCAAAAAATACTTTTGAAGAGTTCTCTAATCTAAAAAATAATACACTTAAAAATTTTTATGAAGTAAATTCTACCGATAATTCTATTGCCAAAAAAGATGAAGATTTTTTTCTTTACCAACAGACTCATTTAGAAAATATAAAACAATTTATCCATGCACAAAACATCGAATCTCTAGAAACATATTTAAATCAATTGATTGATGATTTAATCCTTGAAACACCTTATTCACCCAATTATATACGTTTTTTCTTCAGCAATATATTCGAAAAAATAATTACAAATTTTGATTTGAACATAGCGAATTATGACAAAATATTTAGTCAACTTATTAACTCACAGCATATTTCTGAAATAAAAAAATACATCGATCAAATATTTAGAGATCTATATGAAAGAGAAAAAATACTTGACTATAGTGGTGACCTCTATGTTAATGAGACAAAAAAATATATTCTCAATCATTATAATCAAAACTTTTCACTGGAAGATATCTCTGACTATATTGGTTTATCTCCAAAATATATTAGTGATATATTTTCTAGAAATGAAGGTGTCGGTATTTCAAAATTCACAAATAAAATCAGGATAGATAAAGCAACAGAACTATTGCAAAATACAAATCATAATATTGGACAAATTGGATTACTCGTAGGGTATAGCAATGATGCTTATTTTATTAGGAAATTCAAAGAGATTATCGGGATGACACCAAATGCATATCGTATTAAATATTATAGGAACGAATTATGAGAACAAAGCGCATCAAAATAAATAAACCTACTTCAATTAAAAAAAGAATACTGAAAATTACCTTAGCAAGCAGTTTAGTCCCATTATGTATCACTTTGATTGTTGGTATTATTAGTATTAGGAATTACATAATTACCACTGAGATTGAAAGTCAACAAGAGTATGCTAGAATCATTACTTATAATCTGAACTCAAAAATCCAATCTTATAATGAATCACTCTCATATTTAGTTCATAATGATATTTTACTTGATGTTATTTCAGAAGATCAAACAACTAATTTCGATATGTATGATGCTTATCGAAATTATATTAATCCAATCTTTAATACTGTACTAGATCAACATAGTGACATTGAAAGCATTACTTTATACACTAACAAACCCTTGTATGATCATGGTCAATATATAAAACATTTATCAGAAGAAGAGATTCACTCTAAATTTGATTTAAATCGTTATAGTATTAATAAATTTAAATTTAACAAAGAAAATAACAAGATAGAAGTTTATAATCAAATTGTTAGAAACGATATTGATACGTTAAATGTTATATCAATTTCTATTAATTTAAATGCATTTTATGAACCGATATTCCCAATAAGAGCAGGAACAGAAAATATTATCATACAAAATGCTAACACGAAAGATAGGGTGTTTGAATTTAGTAATCAAAACGAGCCAGACTCTTTCATACAATCGTCTATTCTTTCAAGATTACTATTTATACCGGAATTCACCTATCAATCATTTGACTTGAATAATAATTGGAGCGGTACAATAAAAAGCAATATTTCATCATTATATGAAATAACTAATCTCATAATAATAATAGGATTGATATCAATAATTTTCATTTTTCTTTTAACCTTTTATTTATTAAGATATTTAACAAATACAATAGCAAATCCCATTAGTAACCTAGTCTATGAAATGAGCCAAATTAATGAAACAAATTTTGAAATTCAGAAAAAATATTACAGTCAAGATGAGATTGGTTCTCTTTATCAAAGCTTCTCTGATATGTTGAAGCGTATCAATTCTTTAATTAATGATGTTTACAATGCTGAGGTTTTAAAGCAAAAAAGTGAGTTAAAATCCTTACAATCTCAAATTAATCCACACTTTTTTTATAACTCACTTTCATTAATCAACAATAAAGCAATACTTAGTGAAAATGAAGACATAAGTGAAATGGCTCAACTGCTATCAAAATATTTCAGATTGAGCTTGAATCAAGGAAATGAAACCATACCAGTAAAAAATGAAATGGAACTAACAATTTCTTATGCAAAAATTCAACAAAAAATGCAAAATAATGCATTTAAAATCGATATTGATATTGATGAATCAATTTATCAATTTGAAATGATAAATTTAATCATACAACCTTTTGTAGAGAATGCTATTATTCATGGACTATCTTCAATTGAAGATGATAGAATACCAGTGTTAAATATAACAGCTCGAAATATAGACGACACTCTACAATTCATTATAAAAGACAATGGTATTGGGATGGAACAAACTCTGGTTGATAGCCTTTTAAGTTATAAAAGTCAACATTACGGAATTAAAAATGTAGAGCAAAGATTAAACTTATATTACGGTACAAGAGCTACAATTCAAATTAGTTCAGAAAAAGATATCGGAACTATAGTCATTCTTAATATTTCATCAGCATTGAAAATAAGTTAACTAATACGTAAAAATAATCCTACACCTAGATTTCAAAACTAGTTGTAGGATTATTTCTCTATATACTATAAACCGATTATAAACTAAAACGCCTCGTCATCCTCAACCACATGTCCATCCACATCATCGATATCCAGCTCTTCACGACGAGTCGTTTCGGTAACTGTTTCATGGTCAGTATGACGTGTTTTTTCAACTTCAAACTCATCCGTCACCACGGTATCTTTCGATAAAACCACTTCTTCTTCAGACACAGGAATCACGATATCTTCCTCAACTAACTCTTCATCATCCATACCTTCAGTTGGGGTGGTACGACGAATATGAATTTCTTCGCGTTCAACAGGCACTTCAATGGTTTCCGTATCTTCAACAATTTCTTTTGAAATATGCACTTCGCCATCCTCTTTACGACGCACATCCGCATGAACGCGTTCCTCATGTAGACGAATACGATCCGTGTCAGCATCTAAATCCACTTCTCCAACACCATCATAGTCATCTTCTAAATGAACATCATCATCAACTGTATAATCCGTATCATATATAAGTGGGTCTTCATCATCCAAACGCATTTCATCATTTAATGAACCATCTGTATAGTCTACTTCATCCACATATTGATTGCCATACGCAACATCATCCACGATAACATCATCACTTTGAGAGTCATCAACCGCCGGGTGTTCCGTATTAAATAAAGGAATCCGATCTTCATAATCTTGGTCAATTAAAACCAATAAATCACCACGATCCAAAGAATCTCTATACTCATTGAAATCGACATTGACAAACTCATCTGAATTTACATCATCATCCCAATTAAATAAACGGGCAAAGAAGCCACGGTTATCTTCTTGATCATCTAATAAATCTCTATAAGCAGTAAATTCAACATCTCCATTATAACCATGGTCCGTATCCCCCACAACCGATACACTCGTGCGTGGCACACCTTGATCCAAGATGTAACGAACTGCATCCTCTGTTTCAGTCACTGATTGGTAAACACCATAAACATACTTTCTTGCCATTACTTAACACCCTTTCTAATATAATTATTAAAGCAATTATATTATATTTTATAAATAAAGTGTTAATAATATGACTCAATAAACTTTAAATAAATATCGCTTCGGACTATGTTTAAAGCAACGAATTCCTATCCATACGATTATTTAATTAACTTAATAGGTTTGAACTATAAAATAAATATTTTTATTTATTTAACAAAAAAATCTCTCTATTCAACAAATATGCTGACTAGAGAGATAATTAGTTATAAAATCACTTACTCGATTGGGTCACTATTCGCGGCATTTTCTCCAGCAATAGTACCAAAGGTAAATACGTCAGAAATAGCATTACCACCTAGACGATTCCCTGCATGAACGCCACCAGTAACTTCTCCAGCTGCCCATAAACCAGGAATGACATTCCCTTCTGTGTCTAGCACTTCAGTTTTCTCATTAATTTTAATCCCACCCATAGTATGATGCAAGGAAGCTTTACGAGGTGAAATAACAATACCATACCCTTCAGTATTATCAATGAAATCTAAATCAATCGCTCCAGAAATTACTTCTTTTCCAAAGTCAGGATCATGTTGCTCAGCAGCATAAGAATTGTATTGTTCAATTGTTGCACGTAATTGTTCTTCAGTAAATGCTGGTATTTGTCCAGCAGCTGCTTCCTGAGTCGCTTCTGCTAGTTCTGCCAAAGTTTCACCATACCAAATATGTCCAGTATTCAACATATTTTCAACTGTATTTCCAAATAATGAATCTTCTAAAGTTGAACCTTTAAGTAGTTCACCACTACCGTCAGGAACACCTGCATAAATTATGTAGAAAATACCATTTTCTTGTTCTAATGAAGCTTGAGCTAAAACATCACGTTCAGCGTACTCATTTACGAAACGCTCACCATCTGCATTAATCCAAATTTGTGCTCCAGCATCTGCCCAAATACCATCAGTCATAGTACCTTTAACAGGCGAAGAAGAAGGCATTAATTGAGCAATTCCCATATCTACAACATCTGCACCAACTGCTTGTGCCATAACAATACCATCACCTTCATTTGTTCCAACGTTGGTTGATAATGTTCTATCGGTTAAGTCATCGCCCCAATATTCATCGTATTCTTTAACCATGGCTGGATTAGCAGAATAACCTCCTGAAGCAATAATAACACCATGAATTGTATTGAAAGTAATTTGACTACCATCTGCTTGAACTGCCTTTACGCCAATTACAGCACCATCGTCGTTTGTAATTAATTCTGTCCCACGAGTTTCTTTATAAACCTCAACCCCAGCACTTAAAGCGGCATCTTCTAAAATATCAATTCGCTCTTCACCAGCAATAAAAGTATGTGTTCTTGGCCACATGGCACCTAGAACTGTATATAGACCTTTTTGGCCATTTCCAGCTTCAGCATTTTCACCATAAGAAGGCTCTAAACCAACTTCATCCATCCATTCAACGGCGCCAAAGGCTCCTTCAGCGAGAGTTTTAGCTAATTCATAATCTGGAGCAACCCATGTACCATCATTTAACTCTCTTAATCCACCTGTATAAGTATGCCACATATGTAAAGCGACCGAGTCAAAACCAGGCATATCAACCCCCGCTTCAGTTCCTTCATTATCTTCATAATATTTCGTGATATCTGCTTGCAATTGTTCTAAAACAGCTTGCCATTCAGGGAATTCTTCAAATTTCAAATTTTCATCATCACTAGTTAATGCTAAATAACTATCTAACGTGTCTTTTTGAGCTTCTGATAATATCATAATTTTTTGGGCTTCAGGATCCACAGCGTTAATCGCATCTCCCGCCATTAGAGTATTGCCACCTAAAAAAGAACTTTTCTCAATTAAAATGACATTTTTACCTTCTTGTGCTGCAGTAATTGCCGCAGAAAATCCAGCTCCACCTCCACCAATAACTAATATATCAGTACTAATCTCTTGATTTTCCGAAGGTGTTAAAACAACTTCATTGGCTTTCATCGCGTCTACATCCAGACCTGCTTCTTCAGCCGCAGCTGTTACGGCTCTTATTATTGCATTACTAGAAAGAGTTGCACCAGTAACAACATCCATCGATAAACTCTGATACTCTATAATTTGCTGTGGAATTCGTTCAAAAGCAACCCGAGCAACTGAAACAGTCTCACTATTTACCGGGAAAGTAATATCTGTAATCTGATTATTTTCTACAGTAATCTCTGCTGTAATTGGTCCTTGCATCCCACTACTACTACCTTGGAAAACACCATCTACTGCTGTCGCATGATCTAAGTTAATCCCTCCAATTGCCAATAACATAACTAAGAAAACAACTAGCCATTTCCCAATTTTCTTAACCATCAAATCAACCTCCTATGTTATAGTCTTCACATAATCTATGAATTAAGTATAACTTTCTCAATCTTTATCGTCAAGATAACAATAAGTTTTAAATATATATAATAGCGAATTAATATATTTATAAAAGCGTTTTACCGGTTGACCTAATCCGATTTATATAAAAATATTTCATTGAACTCGTCATGCCAATCCAAAGAAATATTCACTATTCAATAATTTGTGCAAAAGTTAACGAACATGAACACCCATTCAATTATTATTTCTTTTTTCATCACATTTCCTCTTGCGCTAGTAAACTCAAGAATCATTTACCCTTAACATCAAAAAGAACCAAGATTTTTTAAATAATTGCCTCAATAACGCACTGGCCTACTCGACTCAGGACGAATTCACAATTTTCTAAAAATACTCGGTTCTTAAAACGCTTATTCATATTTAACTAATCACAGTTACTACCTACAAATTCTCCACATACCAATCAATCGCTTCCTGAATCCCGCGCTCAAAACTATACTCTGGATCATACCCCAACAATTCACGCGCCTTACTCACATCCGCATTACTATGCTTAATATCCCCCGGACGGTCCGGTCCAAACACCGGCTCCACATCCTTACCTAAAGCCTGCGCCAAAGCATAGTACACATCAATCAAATACTCACGCCCGCCATAAGCAATATTAAACGCTTGCCCAGCCACCTCACTCGATGCCAAACACGCCTTCAAATTCGCCTCAATGACATTTTCAATATAAGTAAAATCCCGACTCTGCTTACCATCGCCATTAATCACCGGCACTTCATCATTCAACAACATCTTAATGAACTTCGGAATGACCGCCGCATAAGCCCCGTCCGGATCCTGGCGTCGCCCAAACACATTGAAATACCGCATCCCATAAGTATCCAAACCATACAACGTCTTGTACAACTTGCCATACTCTTCATTGGTCTTCTTGGTCAAGGCATAAGGCGACAACAAATTCCCCTCGCGCCCTTCCTGCTTCGGTAAATTCGGCTCGTCCCCATACACCGACGAACTCGACGCGTAAACAAACTTCTTCACACCCTTTTGCACCGACGCCTCCATCATATTCAGCGTCCCCTGCACATTCACCTTTTCATAATGCTGAGGCATCTCAATCGACCGCGGCACACTGCCCCACGCCGCCTGATGCAAGACATAATCAATCCCATCCGCCGCCTCTAAGCACGTATCGAAATCCACAATGTCCCCTTCGATAAATTCACACTGCGCATTACCCAAAAACGGCTCAATATTTTCAATATGCCCATTAGACAAATCATCCAAAATCCGCACAAAATAGCCTTTATCCAGCAACACTTCCACTAAATTCGACCCAATAAAACCAGCCCCGCCAGTCACCAAAAACCGACTGCCGTCCGGAAACGCAACATCTTGATAACCCACCCAAGGACCCCCTTATAACTTCCAATAAATATAATTGCTATTCTCGAAGTCCGCACGCTCATACATGGACTTCACATCAATTAACACCTTCGGACCATTATCCGCATACAATGTATCAAAGTCTTCCACCGTCAACGTCTTATATTCATCATGACTCACGGCTACAATCACCGCATCCATGTCACGAATATCATCCATAGCCACAAAGTCCAAACCATATTCATGCTTAGCTTCTTTCGCATCTGCTACCGCATCCGTAATCAATGGTGTAATCCCGTACTCTTCCAACTCATGCACAATATCAATCACCCGTGTATTTCGCGTATCAGGGGTATTTTCTTTAAAAGTAAAGCCAACTATCGCCACCTTAGCATGTTTGACTGGACGATCCGCTTCAATCAATTTCTTAATCACATTTTCCACAATATATTTACCCATATCATCATTAATCCGACGACCGGATAGAATAATTTGGGAATGATAGCCCTCTTGTTCCGCTTTATAGGTCAAATAATAAGGATCCACCCCAATACAGTGACCGCCAACAAGCCCCGGCGTAAACTTCAAAAAGTTCCACTTTGTCCCCGCAGCCCGCAAGACCGCATTCGTATCAATATCCATCTTATTAAAGATCATCGCTAATTCATTCATAAAAGCAATATTGATATCCCGTTGCGAATTTTCAATCACCTTAGCCGCTTCCGCCACTTTAATCGACTCCGCTTTATGGACCCCAGCTTCCACCACGATTTCATACACTTTGGCAATCACATCGAGTGATTCTTCGTCCATCCCAGAAACCACTTTAACGATATTTTCTAAACGGTGCTCTTTATCACCCGGATTTATCCGTTCCGGCGAATAGCCCACTTTAAAGTCGACACCCGCCTTCAAACCAGATTCCTCTTCCAAAATCGGAATACAAATCTCTTCCGTCACTCCCGGATAAACCGTCGATTCAAAGACCACATAGGAACCCTTGGTTAAATTTTGCCCCAAAGTCTTAGTCGCCGACCGCACAGGACGCAAATCTGGCACCTTATCCTCTGTTATCGGCGTCGGCACCGCTACAATATGAAACTTAGCTTCCTTCAAGCGACTCGCATCCGCCGTAAAATCCACTGATGTCGCCTTAATCGCCTCATCACCGACTTCATTCGTCGGATCAAAGCCTTGTAAATACAAGTCTACTTTTTCCGCATTGTAGTCGTAACCCAACACATCCACATGTTTGGCAAAAGACACCGCAATCGGCATTCCCACATAACCTAAGCCCACCAGTGATATTTTTTCTTGGCGGTTCATTATTTTTTCATATAAATCCATGTCATCCCTCTTATCTTTTAATAAATATTCCTTTTTATTATACTACAATTTTCTTCTAAGCATATAGATTTTGTGATTCACTTTACAATTTCCTTACATTATATGATAAACTGAGTGATACGAATTATAGTTATACAGTGAAAAGTATAATTATATATTGTATAATTATACAGAGGTGATATTATGGACAAAACCAAGGAAACAGTCGAGCTAAGAAAATGGGGAAATAGCAATGCCATCTTGATTCCAAACAGCTTAATCAAAAAATATAACCTAAAAGCTGGAGACTCTCTAGATATTATTGAAGAGGAGTCAACACTTATGATAAAAACGGAAAAAAGACCTGATACGACCCATATCGACATCGCTGAACGAATAATCAATAAAAACTTAGATGTCTTTCTACGTTTAAAAGATAAATAAGATAATGATCTATTTAACAACTATACAGGTTATCGAGATACATGACACTGTCATTAGACTTTCAGGTGGATTTCCAGGGGTTAAAAACAATGGCCAATTAGATAGTGTATTGAATAATATACAAAACGATGATTCGTATCCTAGCCTGTCAGATAAAATGGCTCATTTAATGTTTTCAATCATAAAAAGTCACTTATTTTTCGATGGCAACAAGCGAACAGCAATTGCCACGACTTCAGTCCTTTTAGAGCTAAATGGGTATCCATTAGCCGCTGAAACATTACCCGTAATTTTTGAAGACATCGTTGTAGGCATCGCCGAAAATCTAATCAAAAAAGAAGACATAAAAAAATTAATCGAAGATATAATAAACGAGACCACATTACTATCATAGGTCTCGTTTTTCACTATCAACTCACAAACCGCGCCTCCAACCATTCACTCACACGGTTCAACCGCTCTTTCAACCCAAAATCCAAATCCACTTGCTTACCCTCATACCGCACATCCCCGGCACGATATTCAAACCATACAAACACAAAATTATGAATCAACCAAAACCACAAAAAATTAAACAAGGTATTCGGAATAAAACCAGCGACAATAAAAGCCAACAACCAAGTCGCCACAAATTTCCCAATCCCACTCTTATACACAACACTCCAATAAAAAGCCGTCAAAAAGACCCGCACATGATACAAAGCATACACAATAAAATACGGCACCCCATACTCAACCAGCATCCCCATCCACCAATTGTGCATCACATTATAGCCCGCCGTGTAATGATAATTAAAATGCGCCATATAATATTCCGTATTCCCGGCCCCAACACCCAAATAATTACTCGCCTTCAAATGCTGCCAACCATTCCGAATCAAATTCAAACGCACCACAAACGACCCATCACTCCACAACGCATCCATAATCTCAGAATACATCAGCACAACCGTCATCAAAGCCGCCAGCAAAATCAAACCCAAAGTAATCCGCCGCAGCCAACCTTGCCGAATCTGCAAAATAAAATAAAAAATAATAGCATAAAACGCCGCAAACAAAATCCCTCGCGAATGCACAAAATAGATCATCAACAAACTACTTAAAATAAATATCCCCTTAAACCCCACCAGTAACCCTTTCTTAACACGGGAAACAACCTCACCTTCAAAAGGCTGCCAACTCAATACAAAAATCAACCCAAACAAACTCAGTAAAGCAAAATCATTCACATTACCAAAAAACGTCATTCCCCCCGATAATTGAAAGGTCTCAATTAATTCAGCGATATTTATTGTTAAAGACCCCATGTAACGGTACAAATCATACCAAGCAACCAAGTTGTGAACAACCACAATCCCCACCAAAAACCAACTCAACTGCTTGCGAAACCCATCCAAAGGCAATAAATAACATAGCGCAAACGCAAAAACCACCGTCACAAACAAAATACCGTTCGCCGTAATCCAACTAGCCCGGTCAACCACCCAAAAAATCGACAGCAACGACCACAATAACAAGATCGCCATCAATACCGTGTAAGGATTCAACACCTGCCTAAACCGAATCCGCCCCTGCGCCAACCCCCAAACCAAAGACAGCAGAATAACCGCCGCAACGCCCACCTGCATATAAACACTGGTATCAAAAGGAAAAAACGCTAAAAGAATCGCCAAATAAATAAGCCCAATAAGCCATTTTTGCACACCGAAACACCTCATTTCAAAGAAAACTACATGGCATGCGTTTATTATCACATGTTTGCCAGTCAAATGACAACGAAAAACAATCCCCCACTCCACTTGCCGGATGTCATTTCTCATCGACGTCCGCCAAACCCACTTGCCGGTCTTCACGCGAAATCGACGTCCGCCTTTTCTTCTTTTCCCCTCCATCTCTTCAACTTGCCGGATGTCATTTCCCATCGACGTCCGCCAAACCCACTTGTCGGTCTTCCCGCGAAATCGACGTCCGGCATTCCACTTTTTCTTCTCATCCCCACCAACTTGCCGGATGTCATTTCCCATCGACGTCCGCCAAACCTACTTGCCGGTCTTCACGCAAAATCGACGTCCGCCATTCCAACATTTTCTCTCCATCTCATCCACTTGCCGGATGTCATTTCTCTTCGACGTCCGCCAAACCTACTTGCTGGTCTTCCCGCGAAATCGACGTCCGGCATTCCACTTTTTCTTCGCATCCCCACCAACTTGCCGGATGTCATTTCTCTTCGACGTCCGGCATTCCTATTTGCCGGTCTTCACGCGAAATCGACGTCCGCCTTTTCCAGATTTCCCCTCCACCTCACCAACTTGTCGGATGTCATTCCTAATCGACGTCCGCCATTCCAACTTGCCGGATGTCCCGCGAAATCGACGTCCGCCTTTTCTTCTTTTCCTCTCCAAAACACCAACTTGCCGGATGTCATTTATCATCGACGTCCGCCAAACCTATTTGCCGGTCTTCACGCGAAATCGACGTCCGCCTTTTCTTTTTTTCCCCTCCATCTCTTCAACTTGCCGGATGTCATTTCCCATCGACGTCCGCCAAACCTACTTGCCGGTTTTCACGTGAAATCGACGTCCGCCATTCCAACATTTTCTCTCCATCTCATCCACTTGCCGGACTTCCCGCTCAATCGACGTCCGCCTTTTCCCCAAATCCCCAAATCCCCCAAATCCCCAAATCCCCCAAATCCCCACCCTCCTACTTCCCCAAACCCCCCCTTATCGAAGTCCAACAAAAAACATGACGGCTCTCAACCGAAATCGAAAGCCGTCATTCTTCAGTGTTTCATTTTCCCCAAACAATTACACCCCAAATAACCTTACTCTTCCTCAAACTCCACATACCCCAAAGAATAATCGCCATAAACATACTCAACAAGATCGTCCTCATCCACTTCCAACACTGCCATTCCCACCTCGGCAGGCTCGCCATTGACATAAATCATCCAGAAATTTGGGTTTTCGCTGATTAAGTCTTCGATACCTTCAAGAAACATATTTTCATCGTCACCATTCACCGCTAACTCCAAATCTTGAGCCTCAGCAGCCGCCACCAATGCCTGGTAAGCCGTTGGCGCATCATCAATAATTAACACCTCATCATTAAATAACACTTCGTTTTCCGTTGTGCGTACCAACAACTGTACCCGTGTCTCAGTGTCACCTTCACCTTGATAGACCACTGCTTGTCGAGGCACTTCCACATAACCTTGCTCCACATCCCCGTAAATCAACTCCACCAAATCGCCGTCGCTAATTTCTTGTCGAGCTACATTCGTTTCCGTTGCCTCACCATTAATAAATGCCATCCAAAAATAAGGGTCGTCTGAAGCCAAACCTTCTATTTCACCCCGATAAATATTGTCGTCACCCTCAGCATCGCCACTTGGAAAATAATCAAGTTCAGCAAAATCAATCGCAGCCGATAAAGCATCCAAAACCGTCGGCGTGTCGTCAATCAGTAGAACCTCATCCTCAAAAAATACCTCGCCCTCAACCGTCACAATTCTAAAATCAACCTGTGTCTCCGTCGTTCCTTCGCCTTCAAAAGTGGCCATATCCTCTTCAGCCATAACCGTCACATTAAAAAATGACACCATCAATAAAGTCACCATCATTTGCACTAATTTTTTCACAAAAATGCCTCCTATTTAATAAATACTGGATTAGTCAACGCATAATCTCCACTAGCACCTAAAACTTCCAAAACCACCCAATCGCCTGCCTCTAAATCCATTAAGAACACCTGCTGAAATTCCAATACCTCCACAGCCTGCCTTTCAACCACTTCCCCATTCAAATACAACCGCATCTCCTCAAGCTCACGATTTGATTGCATGTCAACCTCCACCGTTAACTCACCCGCCTCGACCGTTTCACCCACCATCGCACCTTCCACCGATAAATATATCAACGGATTATTGGTCACAAACGAGTGCCCTTCTTCCAAACCCTCCAAAACGTCTTCTTGCCCCTTATCCTCCGCATAAACAACCGTTCGCGGCGACCCACTATACATCCGCCGATTGAAAAAATACTCCGCCTCCGTTTGCTCACCTTCATCCGTCAAAAACATCCGATTCCCCTGAATATCATGATTATCCGAACCAGCGGTCATTGGAATAAATATCCCCTCATTCAACAAGTCAAACCAATACAATTTTGTTTGTTCATTGGAATCACCTTCAACATAAGGCGGCAAGGCTTTGCCATTCCACACCTCAATTAAATCAAAGCGTTCAATCATTTCCATATCTTCAAACTTAAAATTATCCCGCAGAGGATGGTTAACCTGCAACAAAGCCGCATCATCGGATTGAATTTGATTAAACATCGGCTCTAAATCCGCCTCACCATTCGGCACATCAAAATCGAGATATTTATTAAAATTTAAGGCATTAAAATGACCAAGGTCGGTCGTTACTTCAGTGCCAGCAAAAGCAAGGAAATCCTCAAACGGCTGCGCGGTAAATTCAGCATTCGCCCGCATATCATTATGATCCGTCACAAAACCAAAATCTAAGCCAACCGCCAAATTCGACAACAAAACGTTCGCCGGCGAATCTGACCCATCGAAACTGGAAAGCGTATGCTGATGCAAATCCCCCGACAACCAGTCCGTTTCATATAATTGTTTCAACACAACGGGTTCGATATATTTAGCACGTCTATCTTCTACACTCACCGTAACATCTTTTATCTCATACTCGGACCCTTTGCTAACTTCCATCGTATAGTCCCCCAGCGGCAACTTCGTCGAATAGCGTCCCAACAAATCCGTGTTCAGCCGCATCAAAGACGCATCATTATAAAAAACCACTTGCGCAATCAGCGCCTGCCCAGCCTCATCCACAATCGTCCCCGCCACCGTCGCCTCTTTGACCTCCTCCGCCTTCACACTTGGCAAAACCCCTATAATAAATATCCCCATCAAAACCACCAGCTTTTTCATCCAACGCATAATGAACACCTCATCTGACAAAGTAACTTTTTAGCCGTCAATATAATAACATATCACTGTTAATTTACTGTAAATTTATTGTAAAAAGTTCTGCTTTTTTATGGTAAAATAAATATGAAAAAAGAAAGGAAAGGGGATATTTATTTGAAAACGAGAAAAATTGGACGTTTAGACGTTTCGCCGGTTGGCATGGGATGTATGGGGTTTTCGCACGGTTATGGGCAAGTGCCTTCGGAAGAATATAGTATCGACGCCATTCGCAAGGCTTATGACTTTGGCTGTAACTTTTTTGACACGGCGGAATCTTATGGTAAAGAAATGTTTTATCCGGGTCACAATGAACAACTAGTTGGAAAAGCTGTCGAGCCTTTTAGAGAAAAAATTGTTTTAGCCACCAAATTTCACCTTGATGAAAATGAAATCACGGACGAGGTGGATTTATATGCAGCGATTCGCAAACACTTGGAGGCTTCACTACAAAATTTGCGGACCGATTACGGAGACCTTTATTATTTGCATCGTGTAAATGAATTGATTCCGTTGGAAGATATTGCGGAGGTTATGGGGCAGTTGATCAACGAAGGTTTGATTAAAGAATGGGGTTTATCGCAAGTTTCCGTTGAACAACTGGCTAACGCCCACGAAGAAACCCCGGTGGCCGCCGTTCAAAACCTCTACTCCATGGTCGAAAGAGATGCCGAAAAAGACATTTTTCCCTACTGCCTAGCCAACGGTATCACCGTCGTGCCATTTTCCCCGATTGCTAGCGGACTGCTATCCGGCAAAGTCACTACCGAAACCAAATTCGAAGGCGACGATGTCAGAAAATTTGTCCCACAGTTATCTAAGGAAAATCTGACCGCCAATCAACCCATCATTGATTTGATCACGCAATTTGCTTCAGCTAAAGGCGCAACCAACGCCCAAATTTCTTTAGCTTGGATGCTTCATAAATATCCAAACGTCGTCCCCATTCCCGGTTCAAAAAACCAAGAACGTATCATCGAAAATCTGAGTGCATGGAACGTTGAACTGACCGATGAAGAATTCAACGCATTAGAAACCGCATTGGACAAGCTCCCCGTCCACGGCCATCGCGGCCATGTCGAAAGCCAACAAAAATCCTTTGGAAGCCAATGGCGGAAGAAGTAGGTTTGAGGGGTTGAGAGAGGCGTAACCAACTAACTTGCCGGACTTCTTTTCGTAACGACGTCCGCCAAACTCAATTGCCGGACTTCCCGCTCAATCGACGTCCGGCTTTTCTACATTTCCCCGCCATCTCATCAATTTGCCGGATCTCATTTCTCATCGACGTCCGCCAAACCCAATTGCCGGACTTCCCGCTCAATCGACGTCCGGCTTTTCTACATTTTCCCGCCATCTCATCAATTTGCCGGATCTCATTTCATATCGACGTCCGCCAAACCCACTTGCCGGACTTCCCGCTCAATCGACGTCCGGCTTTTCTACATTTTCCCGCCATCTCATCAATTTGCCGGATCTCATTTCACATCGACGTCCGCCTAACCCACTTACCGGATGTCACGCGAAATCGACGTCCGGCTTTTCTACATTTCCCCGCCATCTCATCAACTTGCCGGATTTCATTTCACAACGACGTCCGCCAAACCCAATTGCCGGACTTCCCGCTCAATCGACGTCCGGCTTTTCTACATTTTCCCGCCATCTCATCAATTTGCCGGATCTCATTTCATATCGACGTCCGCCAAACCCACTTGCCGGACTTCCCGCTCAATCGACGTCCGGCTTTTCTACATTTTCCCGCCATCTCATCAATTTGCCGGATCTCATTTCACATCGACGTCCGCCTAACCCACTTACCGGATGTCACGCGAAATCGACGTCCGGCTTTTCTACATTTCCCCGCCATCTCATCAACTTGCCGGATTTCATTTCACAACGACGTCCGCCAAACCTAATTGCCGGACTTCCCACGAAATCGACGTCTGGCTTTTCTACATTTTCCCTCATCACCATCAACTTGCCGGATCTCATTTCACATCGACGTCCGCCAAACCTAATTGCCGGATGTCACGCGAAATTGACGTCCGGCTTTTCTACATTTTCCCGCCATCTCATCAACTTGCCGGATTTCATTTCACATCGACGTCCGCCAAACCTAATTGCCGGATGTCACGCGAAATTGACGTCCGGCTTTTCTACATACCCCGCCAACTCGCCAACTCTCACTCAAAATCTACACCCATCATTTCCACACTTTCCCCTCCACACCGGCCTTCCTCCACCATTCCTACCCACGAAAACCGCCAAACCACCTCTCCCAAAAAATCTTAACAAAAATTTAAGCACTTTAAAAAGTGTAATCGGCGATTTTTTGTGTATTTATTATAAAGGAGGAATTTTATAATATGCAAAAGAACAATGAATTACTGTCACTAGAGTTTATGAAAAATCGCCAAATCACACTGACTTATGACCAAAGACAAAGATTCGAATACTTATCCAAAGGATACGCAGGAGAACTCGAATTTAAAAATTGGTTTGACAAATACTGTCGCACAAGCTGGGACCTAATAGAAGACTACTGGTTCAAAAAAGGATTTGCCAAGCAAGCAGACTTTGTCTTACTTTCAAACTTTCACTGGATAGTAGTCGACGTCAAAAACTACCTTGGCCTCTACGAATATAACAACGGTGAAAGTAGACTAAATGGAAAAAGCATGGATGGCGACAATTTCCTTTCCATGAAAACACGCACCAACCGCATCCAGAAAATCGCCAATGAAATTAATAATAACATCCAAGTCACATCGGCAATGATATTTATTAATGAGCATTCAAAAACAAACATCAACACCATTTTTCCGGTTGAAATCATTCATCGGAACGAACTGAAGCTTTATATCGAAACATTGAACCCTGTTGAACCCATGTCCGACGGCCTTCTTAGCGTTATCCACAATAAATTCGATCGCTACCGAACCGAATACCCATTTGACTACGACACGCTACTCCCAAATGCATTCAATCAACTTCAGCACGGCATCTACTGCAAAAAATGTCTGAATTACCAACTGAATATTCACCGCTACCACATCCACTGCCCGCACTGCGGCACCACCGAATCCAAACAAAGCGCTATTTTTCGCCACGCGACCGAACTCAAGCTTCTCTTCCATAAACACCCCGAAATGCTCAAAACTAAATATCTCTGCGACCTGATGGGGAATGAAATCTCATCACGCACCATTCGCAAACATATGAACACTCGCTTCACCCAAGTCAATCAAAGCAAACAAACCTACTACAAAATAAATTAACCCATATCTTTACAATTCCAAATAAATGCCGGCTTTATTTTCACAAAGAGAGCCGGCATTTGCGTTTGGCGGCTCTCGATGAATATCGAAAGCCGCCTTATTTGTCATTATGGACCTTCCGTCCAACTTGCCGGATTTCATCTCCCATCGACGTCCGCCAAATCAACTTGCCGGATGTCCTGCGAAATCGACGTCCGGCATTACCTAATTTTCCTGCCATCTCGTCAACTTGCCGGATCTCATTTCACATCGACGTCCACCAAACCAACTTGCCGGCTGTCACGCTCAATCGACGTCCGGCTTTTCCACTTTTTCTTCGCATCTCACCCACTTGCCGGATCTCATTTCACAACGACGTCCACCAAACCAATTTGCCTGATGTTCCACGAAATCGACGTCCGGCATTCCCACTTTTTCTTCGCATCTCACCACTTGCCGGATTTCATTCTGCAACGACGTCCGCCAAATCAACTTTCGGATGTCCCGCGAAATTGACGTCCGGCGTTTCCACTTTTTCTTCGCATCCCACCCACTTGCCGGCTTTCTTTTTACAACGACGTCCGCCATCCCAACTTGCCGGACTTCCCACGAAATCGACGTCCGGCATTACCTAATTTTCCTGCCATCTCGTCAACTTGCCGGATCTCATTTCACATCGACGTCCACCAAACCAACTTGCCGGACTTCCCACGAAATCGACGTCCGGCATTACCTAATTTTCCTGCCATCTCGTCAACTTGCCGGATCTCATTTCACATCGACGTCCACCAAACCAACTTGCCGGCTGTCACGCTCAATCGACGTCCGGCTTTTCCTCTTCCACATCAACTTGTCGGATCTCATTTCACAACGACGTCCGCCAAATCAACTTTCGGACTTCCCACAAAATCGACGTCCGCCATTCTACTTTTTCTTCGCACCCCAACTAACTTCCCGGAGCTCATTTCCCATCGACGTCCGGCATTCCGCCATCCCTCCACACCACCACCTTAACCTACCCATCCCAACACCTTACTTAAACCTCCCCCTCTTCACCCCATCTCGATAATCACCTTTCCGATCTATTACCTATCAACTATCCGATCCAGATTCTTCCAACATCCCATCAATATCAAGTTTAAATTCAATTCCGTGTGATGTATTCCTAAATATCGTATGTATAAAATAATCTAACTCAATAAAACAAAGTCTAATCATGTTTCGATATTCTTCATTATTTTTGGAGATAACTTGATAATCCTCCAGTAAATAAAAATAAATATATAATTCGACGGACAGAATGACGTTAGTTTCATTGGTTATTTCAATAGAAGTAAGCATCCTCATATCCCTTCTATCCTCGGTAAATTCTGGTAATGTTGAAACATTGTAATTAGAAATGTTAAAATCTTCTGGTTCATAAAACTCGATTTTTTTCAAAATAGTTCTCCCGATTTTAAAAGTTTTGGCTGTTTCCATTGATGACAAACCCCTTTCTTTACTTCAAACTCGCAACAAATCAACGATAATCATCCTCAACGTCTAAAACACGACTCATATACCCAAATTCTACCACACACTTTTCTAATCTACACACCCCAATCCCCACATCCCCCTCAGAATATGCTACAATAACCCTATACAAACTCAACAGATTGGAGCTACCTGACACCTATGAAAATAACCGTTGCTGGAACAGGCTACGTCGGCTTATCAAATGCCGTCCTCCTCGCCCAAAATAACCAAGTCACCGCTCTCGACATCCTTGAAGAAAAAGTCGAGATGATCAACAACCGCATCTCACCCATTCAAGATACCGAAATCGAAGACTACCTAAAGAACCACCAACTTGACCTAACCGCCACAACCGACCCAGAAATAGCCCATAAAGATGCCGATTACATCATCATTTCCACCCCAACCAACTACGACCCCGATGAAAACTACTTTGACACCTCAAGTGTCGAAAAAGTCATCGAAGACGTTATCCGCATCAACCCGAACGCTGTAATGGTCATCAAATCAACCGTACCCGTTGGCTACACTAAAACCATCCGAGAAAAATATCACACCGACAACATTATCTTTTCACCCGAATTTTTACGCGAAGGCCGTGCCCTCTATGACAACCTTCACCCATCAAGAATTGTCGTCGGCGAAAAATCAGAACGCGCCGAAGTCTTCGCCAACCTCTTAGTTGAAGGGGCTTTAGACGAAGACATCCCGGTCCTTTTCACCGACTCAACCGAAGCCGAAGCCATTAAACTCTTTGCCAACACCTATCTAGCACTACGCGTGGCTTACTTTAATGAACTCGACTCCTACGCCGAAGTCAGAGGCCTCAACACCAAAGACATCATCGAAGGCGTTGGCCTTGATCCAAGAATTGGGACACATTACAACAACCCATCCTTTGGTTACGGCGGCTACTGCCTACCAAAAGATACCAAACAATTACTGGCTAACTACGAAGACGTGCCACAAAACATCATGACCGCCGTTGTTGACGCCAACAGAACCCGTAAAGATCACATTGCCGATATGATTCTCAAACGGAACCCAACCATTGTGGGCATTTACCGCCTCACCATGAAAGACGGTTCGGACAACTTTAGACAATCCGCCATCCAAGGCGTTATGAAACGCATCAAAGCTAAAGGCATCGAGGTTGTGGTTTACGAACCAACCCTCGACGCTGACAACTTTTACAATTCCCGCGTCATCAAAGACTTTGATGAATTCAAAGAAATTTCAGACGTTATCGTCGCCAACCGCATGTCCAAAGAATTGAAGGACGTCGAAGAAAAAGTCTACACCCGCGACGTCTTCAACCGCGATTAAACCCCTTCAAATAAATACCCCCTAAAAAAAGCAGGCTAATTCACCTCGAATTAGCCTGCTTTTTCAAAATCTTTTCTCACCACCACTAACAATGACAATCTTCACCCACAAATATGACATCCGTCAATTCCGCCACACCAGAAAATATCTTACAATATAACTATAAAACATTAATGAGGTGATAAAATGAGCCCCACCTTTTGGCTAGTCCTATTAATCGTTACCATCCTTCTCTTTTTCATAACCTTATTCAAAAAAATCAGACCACGATGGAAAAAATTTGCCCTCCTATTGACCACCCTTATAGCAAGCCTTGTTCTAACCTTTAAATACCTGTTCCCATTAAGCCCAGCTCTTCGACCAAGCGGAAACGAAACGGTCAACGTCAGCACCATTTACTTAACACACCCAACCGCTATCCCAGGCATGGAAACAAACGGCGACAACAGAGAAATCCCCATCAAAATATGGGCACCTGAAAATCAAGAAAACAAGCAGCACCCAATCCTTATCTTCTCACATGGATCATTTGGTGTCGCTGATTCGAACGAAACCCTTTTCTTAGAATTAGCCTCTCAATCTTATATCGTTGTTAGCCTTTCTCATCCTCATCACTCGTTCTTTGCAGACATGTCTGATGGGTCAACCATTTTTGTCAACCCAACCTTTTTCAATGAAGTCATGCAATCACAAGGAGCAAACGACTTAGAAGCAACAATAGAAAGCGCACAGAATTGGATGAGCATCCGCCTAGAAGACCTCAACTATGTCATAGATTCTATCCTTAACCAAACCTTCGACCATGAAATCACCCAAGCCATAGATCCCAATCAAATCATTTTGGCAGGACATTCCCTAGGCGGCTCAGCTGCCTTAGCAATCGGTCGCTCACGCCCAGAAACGATACAAGCCGTAATTTCATTGGAAGCACCTTTCTTCGCCGATATTACCGGCATCGAAGGCGATGAGTACGTATTTACCCATGAAAAATATCCCGTACCCATACTCCATATTTATTCGGATGCACTCTGGGGTCGCCTTGATGACATTACCACCTATGAAATGAACCAGCGCCTCATCAACCTAGATTCACCAGAATTTGTTAACCACCATGTCGAGGGATCCGGCCATATAGGCCTGACTGATATGTCGTTGGTCTCCCCCATCATAACCAACCTACTTGACAGCGGTCTAAACACTAAACCCGCTGAAGACAAACTACTTGAAATCAACCACCAAGTCTTAGATTTTTTAAATAAATATCTCAGCAACTAATTATTTCAATTAATATTATATTATAGTATAATTAAATTGAAATATTATTGTTAGAAGGTGGAATCAATGAAAATAAACGGTAAAAAAATAAGAAATTTCATTTTATTTTTCCTAATATATCTAATGGGTTATAATTTATTTGAATGGATATCCTATCAACTATTTAATACAACCCTTTCAGATGTTGTAAAGAATTTAATAGAAAACTACGTTTAGAGAAAGGTGAGAAAATGCTGCAAAAACTTACCCATAATTTGCTTAAAGTGGGGCTTATCACAGGACTTATTTGTCTTCTGTTCTTTTTAATCGATTTTTTTTCATCGACTGAACTCACTTGGGATAATATAAACCTTTATTTCTTCTTACCTCTTTGTGCTGTTGTCGGTCAATTTCTTGTCAATAGTTATAAAATATCCAAAAAATCTAACCAAATAAAAACTAGCGATGACATCGCAATGATTCTAATCGCTTCTATTCCATTTATTCTTTACGGTTTAAGTCAAGGCAACCAACTGATGGATGCATTCATTAAAGTTGCGCCCGTCTACCTTGGAACAATCATTGGCGGTTTCCTTCATAGAGAAGCAATCACAATTCGATAAGAATATTGGTTTCAAAATAATCGCATCACTATAAGCAAAGATATTTATTAGGATGATTTTCTTTACTTTGGTACTGTTCATTCTCATTCCAACTATGACTCACGCTGATGAACCTTCTTACAAGCCAACCATTCTCAACACAAAATGATATGATATAAATTTGAACAGGATTGGCATCAATATACCTGAGAAAAATCTAACGGTTTATGGTGATCGGTTACCCAGAAGGAACCAGGAGCAGATTAAATTAAGAAAACAGGAAAAATGGTTTATTTTTCCTGTTTTCTTTATTTAGGTAATGCTACTCAAAATAAGCCCACAAATAAAACCAATTATAAAAATGACTACTTTCCTTCTATGTCTCCTAAAAAAATCAGCTATTTTTTTCATAATCGTGACAACCCCTTATTATTTTTTCAGACATATGATGTGTGGGTAAATAGCAAAAACAATCTATAGAAATTTTGGTTTTCAATAAAAAACGAAAGTATCACGAGAGTAACAAATACCCTTCCTATATTCTGAAAAACTCTCACTTAAAGCTTTTTCAACTTATTTATCCCCACAATATCCTTCTTCCCAATAAATTAAATCGATTAGTCTTTCAACTTTATTACATATATTGTAATTATATTATACATTTTATGATGTTAGAAAAACAAGTTTTTATGTATTTCTGAAGAAAGCAAAAGGAAACTCCTTTTGAAATGGAGCTTCCTATCGTCTTATCACTTTTATGTCACTTTCAATGTCAAATACAAATTAATTTACTCAACATCAATATGAATATCCGTCCTAATCGGACTATGAATATAGTTTAGTTGATTTAATTTAGAAATAGTATCATGATATACATTCTTTTCTTTATCTGGGTCTTCTATGGATATAATCAATGAATATTTAGTCTCTGGTAGTAAACTCTTTTCTTCAAGTTCTTTAATAACAAAATTTCTATATTGGTTGTCCAAATATAAATACCAGCTTCGACTACCTAACATATATTTCTTTTTATTACTATCCGTTAGCGTTGATAAATCAATCGAGTAATGTTTTATCAGAACCACAACTTGGTGGCCTAGCATTATCATTATCCCTTTGTAGAAATTTTATTACGGATTATTTGGCATTATTAATCTCCTCCTTTAATACATTTCGGACCTGTCTCACAGAAATATCTAAGGTTTCCGAAATATCCTTTTGTGTAACACCATAGTTTCTTAAATATAAAACTGAATTCGAATATTCTAAATGAGAACCATATTTGTGAATGAGACATTCATACAAAATATCAGTAAACAAAACACTGTTCTTATTATGTATAATACATTTTTTAATGGCAGAAACAATTATATTCTGAATATTAGCAGGTGTTTCACCTTCAAAAATATCACATAAAATATCCATCTGTTTATCATTACTAATAATGTTATTAGAAAAATCACTTAAATATTCTCTTACTAATTCTTTTCGTATCATTCTGTCTGGGAGTTTTAATTCAATTTTTGTATCAAATCTTCGCCATACGGCATTATCTAACAAAGATGGAGTATTAGTTGCAGCTATCAAGATGCTACTGTTGCTAAAAGAATCAATATTTTGTAACAAACTATTGACCACTCTTTTTAGTTCACCTAATTCATGAGAGTCATCTCGATTCTTTGCTAACACATCAAACTCATCTAAAAAAAGTATACAAGGTTGAGAATCCGCATATTCAAATAATTTCCGGATATTTTTAGCGGTACTTCCAAGTAAAGATGAAACTATACTATCTAATTTGGCAGTAATTAATGGCAAGTTTGTTTTATTACTTATGTAAGTAGCTAAAGATGTCTTTCCGGAACCTGGAGGACCATATAATAGCAAATTATTATTAAAATAAATATTTTGATCCATTAATTTATTTCGCAAACGATAACTTTGGATAAAATCCTCAACTTCCTCCTCTACAGATTGAGAAAAATACAAGTTTTTGTTGTCATTAAATAATGTAGGAATTTTTACATCAACAATATCTAAATGACTATCTTTATCAAACGGTTTTACCTTTAAACTATCTAGAGAAACGGTATTTAAATTACTCTCATCAAGTAATTTATCAATTTTTTGACTAAATCTCTGATTTCCATTGTCTTTATAATACGCACTTAGCCGTTTTGAGTAGTTTATTACTTTCTGAGGATTTTTATTAATCCCTGCACTAATTATTTGTAATATTTCATTATTCATATCTTTCAACACCATTTCTTCAACTACATTCTTTTACTCTATAATATACGAAATTCGAAATAAAATCACACAAAAATGCATTTTAAATGTATTTTTCGTAATTTTAAAGGTAAATCCGTATTTTTACTAATGTTTTTAAAAAATACTAAATACCCCCAACCTAATTTACTACCGCACCTGTCTTTACTATTTCCCATTTTTATTTAGTCTCAATTTCATATCAGATAAGTGGACTCCAATAAAATAAATACTTCTTTTTTATAAAATTTAATCATAACTCCCAACGGATATATCACTAAAATGCTACACCATATATTATAATTATTTATCCAAAAACCCACCTATACCAAAACCAAAACACATAACACTTTATTTATTAAAATATTTTTGTTATCCTTCAAGTGGCAAGGATAATTATATTATCTTTCCACAAATTAATTACAGAAACAATGGAGGATGAATTAATTGGAACATTTAATAAAAAAATCACTAATGAGCTTTTTCGTTTTAACCGCCTTGAGCCCCATCCAAATCCCCAGCATTGTCCTAGCAAACGCAGAAACAACGGCCGAAAGTAGCTCCATAGAGTCCACAGCCGATACCTCAACCACTGAAAGTCAAACAACACAAGAAGAAAACGTCGAATATGATTTTGACACTTTAATGGAAGTTGGTTTACAAGTCGAAGGCACAGTCATAACAATCGGTCAAATCGTGGACGGCCAAGCAAGTTATACCGTATATACCGCTGAAGGCGCAGAAGACTTCGGTAACGCTTATGAATACGAATTAGGTTCCATCACCAAAACATTTACCGGCACACTGATCGCTAAAGCCGTTGATGAAGGGTTAATTAGTTTAGATGAACCTATCAGCACCTATATCAACTTCAACAGCGAAGAGACTTTCCCAACCGTCCTCCAACTACTAACCCATACATCCGGCTATCCAACCCTCTTTGAGAATGACACCATGGCCGAAAATATTGAAGCAGGCGCCAATCCTTTCATGGGCATTAGCAAAGATACCCTGATAGCTGAAGCGGCTGAAAACCTCCCTGACATGACCCAAGCACACCCATATGAATACTCAAATTTCAACGCAGCCCTTCTAGGCCTACTCTTAGAAGCCGTTTATGGCACAAATTATTATGATTTAGCCAATACTTTTGTAGCTGACCAACTCCAATTACCAAACACTTATTTATTTGAAAATGAATTGGAACTCGGCAACAATTGGATTTGGTCACCCGAAGATGCTTACGCCCCAGCCGGCGCTATGGTCTCTAATATCGAAGACATGTTGTTATACTTAGACATGCAAATGAACCCCGAAGTGAACGTGCCTGCTCGTCCTTGGATTGATCAATCACACCAAAGTCTAGCCACGGTCGACGCCACCACCGAAGAAAATAACGCCTTGAACATCCGTCATGATGAAATGGCTTATCTATGGATCTTAGATACGGAAAACAACATTATTTACCACGACGGATCCACTGAAGGCTACACTTCCTATATTGGATTTAATCCCGAGGAGCAAATCGGCGTCGTTGTCTTGGCCAACTTGCCACTGGAATCCGGCGTTCCCGGAGCCGCCCTTGGCGCGCAACTGTTAACCGATTTGTTAAATAATTAAACAACAAAAACCGACCATTTTCACCCGCTAACGGTAAATGGTCGGTTTCCTTTTTTTAATAAATATCGCTTGCTATCAGTAACGATTAATTCTTCCTGTTTATTTCATATAAACGCCTACTCCAAACTTGTTTGCTGATACAAGACTAACTGGATTTGATCGCCAACCATCGCATAAACCGATGAATTAATCATCCTAACGACAACTTCATCGCGCCGGGCTTCAGTTTGATAGACTATTATAGCTGACTTTTCATTAACCTGAATAACTCTAGGATCCTTTATCGAATAACTTGCCCAAGGATCCGATTGTTCTAAGGACATCACCGTTGCTTCCTTGTCTAAAACCATCCCATTCATCAATACAAACACCGAATCAGCCGCTAGGATATTGCTGTAAAATTCTGCTCCCTTTGATTCACATAACGACTTCCACCCTGCATTTTCAATCCGCAACAAGGTGTCACGGTCCAATACTTGCATACATTGATTCCTCCATTTATACTAAAGTAAATTCTACAATAAATTATAATTAATTTGTCACAATTTAACAACTAAATAACACTGATTTCTTTTACAGTTAAAGGCGAAAAATAGCCCTAAATCCTTGATACTTCAAGATTTCAGAGCTGTATTAAATGATAAATTATTGTGTGGATAAGGACTACCCATTCTTAAATTACTATTCTTTACCTCTAAAGATAAAACTGCAAAACCATACACTTTAGCGGTGGCAATAATCGATGGATCAGCTACATTCATCTCAGCCCAAGTCATTTTTATTTGATAAAAATTCAAACCCTTTAGAACCAATATTTAATAGATTAAGAGCTTCAATATATTGAATATTTCCTTCATAATAGCTACTTTTTACTGAATCAAAAAGGATTGGATCAACTTTACTTTGAATCGTATTATAGTAATCTATTCCATTATTATCTTGTTCCTTGGCTATCGCTTGATATTTGTTATATTCCTCAACGTTTCTTTTTGCGATAAAATTATAATCTTCTATTTTTATTAACTTATTATCTAAAGCTTTTCGAGCAATGACAGTTTTACTCACTTTAAACTTTTTTGCTAAATCAGTTACATATTCATACAGTTCTACATCGCTAGGTATATTCCATGATTCAACAAAAATAATATTGGGTATTAGTAGTTCACTCGCTATTTTATTACATATTCTTTCCAGTTGATTGACATCTGTATTCATTGTTAAATCAACATTATAAACTTCACTTTCACCTAATAAAATATGACCAAATTCATGTAACAAAGAAAAAAGTTGTCCATTTTTAGTATCATTGGTGTTAATAAAAACAAATGGTGCATATTCGTCAATGCTAACAAAGGCTCTAAATTCACTGATATCTAATTTACGATGCGTATTTTGCCTCACTATACCATTACTTTGAATAACCACACCTATATCATTTAATTTCTTTTTAAAATACTTAAGAGGATAAAGTCTACCCAAATCCTTTTGCCATTCTTCTCCTATACCAAGAATTTTTCTAGCATATTGAACAATAATGTTCCAATCATCATCTATGGTATACTTAGCAACATAATCTAAAGGCATAAAACCATTATCTTTTCTGTAGTCTAAAAGAAACTCTTGCTGGTTCTTTACAATCTTAATTGTCTCGATTAAATTTCTCGAAATATGATCCATATCTTTAGAATCAATCGTCCTATAATTTAATATTTGAGGTGTATCATCAACTGGTTTTTTAACAACTAAATAACCTAATGGAACTTGCAATTTTTTAGAGAGTTTCATTAGTTGATTAAATGTTGGGTTTTTACTCCCATCTAGCCAGTAATTTAAATTTTTCAAATCTTTCTCTTTAGTAAATTCCATCACATCAAATTCGGATTTATCAACATAATATTTAATAACAGACGGTTCTGTTTCAACGTAAACTGCTTTTCCCATTTATACACACCTCCTCGTTATATTATTTAATAACACTATAACACGAATAGACCAATCAGCACCTTTTTTGAATCCTATCCTTAAAAAACATTAAAGCGCTTACATTAATGTCCTTTACATTCTAGAGCTGCTATTTCAAAACAATAAAAATAAATGACCTATAAAAATTGTTGCACATATCTCGGATACTTAGTGAAGGAAATCTTGCATGTTTAATCCACAACGCAATTATTTGAATTGATTTCATATCCAGCTCAGATTTGAGAAATAATAACATTTAATAAACCTGATTGGTTTTAAAAATTTTCCTTTTAACATCACTTCACATTGGATTTCCCAGTTTAATTCTACATAATAATTTTAATCCATTGCAAATAAAAGAACTTCAATTTAATTATAACCTATATATTTTTATATATATCTAAAATTTTTCATTACTCTTACTTCGTGATATTTCATAAATAACGTTTAGTAATCCCTTAAAATCATTGTGAAAGTCGTTTGAATCAATCGAAACTAAAGGCCATGAATAATCATAGTATAAAGCATCTATATCCTCCAAAACATACAAATCTATTTCTTCAGCAGAAAAATTTCTTCCTTCATATAGCTCTATTGGATATATATTTCCTAATATATCTGGATTTAGAAAATTAACAAGCATTTGTTCGATGTTCTCAGCAGAGAGAATTCCATGATTACTTGATACTAAAATATTAACAGTAATAGATTTTTGAAAAAGATCATACTTATTAAGAAGAATAAGAAAATTTTTATTGAGTTTTTTTAGAAGAACATCTGGTACTTTCGTATTATAATCATCATACATTATTTTTTTGAAAATATTCGACATAAAAGTGGCAGTTTCTTTATATTTTTCATTATTCATAAAATACAATTTACTTTTTTCTCCAAAATTCAAATTTATATTAAATTTAAGTTGAACAACTATTGGTAATAAACTACATAATAATTGTTCATATAGTTGATTATTGATGTCATTATCAATTTTAATTGTATTTGATAAAACAGATAATAATTTAGAAACAATATCAACAATACTATTCCATATGAATGAATACTCTTTGCTAAAATCTATATCCGTTGTTAAATCGCGATGGGTAAGTAAAAGTATTGCAAATGCATAGACTTCTTCATCATCAAATACATGTTCATAATAATGAGAAAGTTTTTTAAAAATAATTGTAGAAATAGAAACAACAGTCTTAAATTCCTTAATATTGCTTATCGTTTTTTCATCTAGTGATAAATTATACCCAGCTAGTTTTCTATTTTTTTGAAGAATTAAATAGCGTGATAATATTTGAGTTACAAAATCGTTAACTGAAAAATTATTATTGCGAAGTGTAGCTAATAGTATATATCTTGTATTCTTAATTTCAGTTATATCGTTTTCAAAATAATTATAAAATTCTTTAATATTACGTGTATACTCTACTTTATGGAAGTGGATTTGAAACAAATATAACATAACCAATCGAATAGAAAACTCACTTCCAACAATTTTCGAACCACAATTAGGCTTGGAAATTAATTTTAATTGGTACAAATCTAACAAATCTCGATAATAATTAATTGCCTCATTGACAACTTTCTTAGATATATAAAATTTATCGCTAATATCTTCAATCTTAAAATAATCTTTTTGAGTAATTAAATATTGCATTATTTTAATATGTTCTGTTTTCAATATTTCATTATTTGTATGTAATAAAGATTCTCGAATTACTAGCTGATAAAGTGTTTTATTAAAAATATCAATGTCATTTACTTCAATCCAATAACCTACTCCTCTTTTAGATTTAAGAACTCCACCATTTTCTTGGACTAGTAAAGCTACCTTCTTCATGTCATATTTGATAGTTCGGACACTTCTTTCTAATATCTTTGCTAAGTATTTAGTTGTTAATGGTCTATTACTATCAGCTAACAAGTAAAATATCAACTCTTCTCTATTCATAATAGCACTTCCTTTCAATTATTATATCCTTGCACTTTATCAAGTGCAAATCTTAATCTTGATTAATCACTATTTTAGCTCTATCATCAAATTGTAAACGTTTACTAAAATTGTTTTAAATTAAAAGGGGAGATTATATGGATTTATTATTTCAATCGGATGATTTTGGTATAACAGAAGCAGTAACACTTGGTATTGTTAAGGGGATAGAAGAGGGACTTATTAGAAATACAGGACTATTTGTAAACATGAAGTCATCAAAATTTGCTGCATCATTTATTCCAAAATATCCTGAATGTTGCTTTGGTTTAGATATAAATTTGGTAGCTGGCAAGCCCATTAGTGATCCAATTAAAATACCTAGTTTAGTTAATGACGATGGTCTATTCATAAGCTCTATTGAAAGGTTTAAAAATGAATATAAAAGTATTGACAATGATTTATCAATTGAATTCAAAAATGAACCATATAAGTATGAAGAAGTTTTGATTGAAATGGAAGCACAAATACAGGAATTTATAAACTTAGTCGGAAGGAAACCAGAGTATATTCATCCCCATTCATTAGTTACTCCTACTACAATAAAGGCGTTTAAAACATTATCAAAAAAATATAATATTATTTTTACTATGGATTTTCTAAAAGAAATAAACATCACATTTTTACCAACAGATTGGAATATTAAACCAGTTTTTAAATTAGAAGATCAATTTCAAACAGATGTTACAAAGCGTGTTTTAAAACAATTAGAAATAACAAAAGATAAAGATAAAATCGCATTGATATGCCACTGCGGATATATTGATTCAGATTTATTAAAAGTATCTTCATATTCAATAATAAGAGCGAAAGATTTAGAAATGGCATTATCAATTGAAATGATTGATTATATTTCAGAAAATAAAATTAGGTTGGTAACTTATAGAAATATTTAATTTTTATCAGATTAGTTTAGGGTGGTGATTTTATGCTGAAGTTATTTTTAGCATCACATGGTAGATTAGCAAGCGGAATGGAAAGTTCAGTAAATGTCTTATTAGGAGGGGTTTCAAATTTAACTATTTTTGACGCATATTTAGATGAAAAAAATATTCATGAAGTATTGAATAGTTTTTTTGAAAATATAAATGAAGAAGATCAAGTCATAATGCTATCTGATTTATTAGGTGGAAGCGTTAATCAAGTGATGTATACCTATTTAAACAAAAAAAATACTAAATTGATATCCGGAATTAACTTAGCTATTCTATTAGAATTGTGTATGTATGAAAATCCAATTGATGATGAAAAAATTCTATCAATTATTAATGAGGGTAAAAATTCAATACAACTGATTAATAATAGTACAGAATTTAGTGAAATAGAAGATGATTTTTTTTGATAAAGGAGTGTTAGAATGATTAAACATTTAAGATTAGATGAAAGACTTATTCATGGTCAAATTGCAATAAAATGGTCAAGAAACTTAGATATAAACCGTATTATTGTTGCTAATGATGAAGCAGGAACAAACAAAACAATTGAAAGATCCTTAATGATGGCAGCACCTCAAAATTTAAAAGTAGCAATTCAAACTATTGATAAAAGTATTGAAATATTAAAAGATCCAAGAGCTAAGGATCTTAAAATTTTATTAATTGTTGCTACTCCTCAAGATGTATTAAAAATTATAAATCAAATAAAAGATGTAGATGTGATTAATGTTGGAAACTATGGACGTATTGCTAAAAAGAAAGAAGGTGAGTCTCGTAAATCTTATGGAAGTAATTTATATGCATATGACGAGGAGGTAGATATATTTAAGGAAATAATTGCATCAGGAATTAAATGCATTTATCAAACTACTCCAGAAGACAATCCAGAACCTCTTGATAAAGCCTTAAAAATATAGGAGGATTAAAAAATGACTACAGAAGCGTTATTAGTTAGTATTTTATATTTCATAATCTCATACTTAGATCCCATCTTACTATCATGGCAAGCTGTTAATAGACCAATAGTAGTAGCACCTTTAGTTGGTTTGGTATTAGGTGATTTTCATACAGGTATATTAATGGGTGCTTCCCTTGAAGCAATATTTATGGGGATTTCAGCTATTGGTGGTAGTATACCAGCAGATGCAACCATTGCAAGTGTTATATCCGTTTCGTATACAATATTAACAGGTGCAGATATAGAAGCAGGTTTAGCTATAGCAATGCCTATAGGAACCGTAATGGCACAAATTTCAGCAGCACTTACTCCAATTTGGAGTTCATTTGCAGTTTATTGGGAAAAATTAGCTGTTAATGGGACTCCTAAACAATTTTTAGGACAAAATATTGTATTCTCAATGTTAACTACTCCTCTAATAAATTCTATAATGCTGTTCTTTTCGATTGCTTATGGTGTAGATGGGTTAAATAATTTATTAGCCCAATTACCGGCATGGGTCATGAATGGTTTAGTTGCTTCATCAAGTATGATGATAGCGGTAGGTCTAGCTATTTTAACATCGATGATTTGGGATAATAAGTTAGGTATTTTTTTCTTCGTAGGTTATATATTAGCTGCACGTTTAGGACTTGATGCATTATCAATCGCAATTATAGGACTAGCTATTGCTATCACAATGTTCTTTACAGATAAAAGTATTATTGACTTAAAAAATTCATTATCAAATATAAATACTAACACAAGTGCAGTTGAGGGGGATGATTTCTTTGAATAATGCAAATAAATTATCAAAAGAAGAAAATAAGATATTAAGACAAATGTTCATTAGATCACATTTAGTTTTTATGTCATTTAATATGGTTAAAATGGAAGCAAATGCATTTACAATAACTATGTCTCCCGCTATTGAATCCATCTACGGAGATAATGAAGAAGATAAAAAAGATGCTTATTTGCGATCACAAAACTTCTTCAATACACATGCTGTACCATTTAATTTTATTGCAGGGTTAACTTATGCGTTAGAGAAACAAAGAAAAGAAAAAGGTAACATTGATACAGCTACCATTGAAAGTATCAAAACTTCATTAATGGGACCAACCGCAGGTATGTTCGATTCTTTATTTTTTAATGGTTTAAGAATAATTGCAGCAGGGATAGCAATTGGACTTGCATCACAAGGTAATATTTTAGGAGCTATATTATTTATCCTGTTATATGGCGTCCCTCAATCTATTGCTAAGTGGTTTTTATTAAAATGGGGATATGTATATGGCACACCCTTTATAGATTCTGTTTATGAATCTGGTTTAATGAATGCGCTGACAAAAGCTGCGGGAGTTTTAGGGTTAACTATGGTAGGTTCCACAGTAGCACAACTAGTCCACTTCCCATTAAATTGGACTATTTCAATAGGTGAAACAGAATTAGTAGTACAAGATGTTTTTAATTCAATATTTCCAGGTCTTTTAAGTATTATTTTAGTGTTTGTTTTAGTTTATTTGATTAAAAAAGGTTATCGTCCAACTACACTAATAATTGGAATCATTGCCTTAGCAATGATTGGAGCTCTTTTAGGGATTTTCTAAATTTAATCGCTCTATTTTTAATAAACTTATAATCAGAGGTGAGGTATTGTGTATATTAAATCAGATAAGATATATACTGAATCTGGTGTAGTGAAAGGTTATTTGAATATTGAAGATGGTAAAATAAAAAATATATTAAGTTCAGATGAGAAAGTTGATGATTTCCATGATTTCTCAACATATCGAATTATACCTGGTATTTTTGATACTCACATACATGGTGTTATGGGATATAATCTCATGAATAAAACCCCTGATGTGATATCAGAAATAAAGGGGTTTTTAAAAGGTATATCTGCTCATGGAGTTACCTCAGTATTACCAACTGCAAATCCTGAGATTTTTAAAGATCTTGTTGCTGTGTCTCGGATGAGTATTGATGGTGCAAAAATTATAGGGATTCATTCAGAAGGACCATATCTAAATAGAGTTGGTGAAAAGGGGATTGATGAGGGTCACCCAGATATTAGTCTAGACTATATACAAGAAATGATTAGTAATTGTGAAGGTATGTTAAAATTAGTTGGAATGGCTCCTGAACTTCCAAACAGTAAACAAGCAACAGAGTATTTATTAAATCATGGGGTAAGAGTTGCTTTCACTCATAGTAATGCAAATTTTGAAGAAGCAATGAATGCATTTAAAAACGGAGTGAGTATTTCCACACATACTGCTAATGTAATGACTGGTATACATCATAGGGATGTTGGAGGTTTAGGAGCAAGTTTACTAGCACCTAATGTGGAGTGCGAAATAATTTGTGATGGTCTTCATGTTTCTTTTGAAATGTTAGAAATAATGTTTAGAATAAAGTCTTATGATAGATTTATAATGATTTCTGACAGTACTCACCTGGCTGGTGCTCCTATAGGTCAATATGAATCAATGGGTTTAACTATAAATATAACTGATGATGGTTTTGCTAAAACGGATACCGGAAGACTAGTTGGTTCTACTAAATCTATTATGTATGGTATTAAAAATCTGGTAGAGAAAATGAACATACCTTTAGAAATAGTTCTCAATATGGCTTGTCTGAATCCAGCACGAACATATGGTGTTGATCGAAAAAAAGGATCACTAGTCGTTGGTAAAGATGCTGACTTTGTTATTATTGATGATGAATATAGTGTAGTTTATACTTTTTCTGAAGGTGAAGTTATATATGACGCTTCAACTGATAAAGATTTATTCAATACAAAAATGTTAGTAAAATAAATTATATTAAGATTTATACATAAAAACATAGACTTGTATTACATAAATAATAATCCGCTACAAATAATTTTTCGTTGGCAATAATTTTCAAAGAAAATGCCAAGGATAAATACTATTTTTATTAAAAATGTTATTAGCTAATTCCTGACTGTTCAAGTTTTATTTTATTAATATATCAAATAAATATCGAGGCTTTAATTTAAATTCAAAATCATAAGAATCTCTTTTTTCGGAGATTCTTATGATTTTCAAATGAATACAAATTGAAAAAATTCCATTTAACCAATCAGCACCTAATTAGGTCTTGTAACATTCCCCAACACAACCTTCTCTTTAGCCCCTGTTGCCCCAGGCACATTCGAAGGCTTCCGATGCAATGTCTCATTACCCAAAATCACAAAAGCCACCGCTTCTTTTGAATCAGAAGAGAATCCTTTTTCTTCTTGAGTAAATACGTCAATTTCAGGAATTAATTCTTTAATATATTCCACCAAAGTTAAATTATGAACCCCACCACCAGCTAAAATGATCTCATTCAAATTATACTTAGGAATAATAAACTCACGGTAACTATAGACAATTGAATAGGCAGTAAACCATGTTAAGGTGGCAATTATATCTTCTGGAGCATAGTTATTATACGTTTCTATTAATTGCTTAGTATACTCAATTCCAAAGACTTCTCTACCCGTCGATTTAGGCGGAACCATCTTCAAATAGGGGTGATCCCTTAACTCATCAACCAACTCAATAATCAAATCGCCACTCGCAGCGACAGCTCCACCTTTATCAAAACTCTCATCATACAAAATTTCCATAGCCGCATTGATCATCATATTTCCCGGACCCGTATCGAATGCAACAACATCTTCAATCTCGCCACCTGCTGGAATAACCGTAACATTCCCAATCCCACCAATATTTTGCAAAGCGATCGTTTTTACAGCCGATTGATACAAAACATATTCACTATATGGAACCAAAGGAGCGCCCTCACCGCCAGCAGCCATATCCATTGTCCGAAAATTACTCACAACCGGACAACCGCATTGGTACGCAATCACAGCACTTTCACCTAATTGGAGCGTACTTGCAACTAACCCATCTCGTTCATGTGGAATATGATAAACCGTTTGCCCATGACTCGCTACAAAACCTAATTCTTCCGAAGCTATCCCATAATTCTTGCAAATATTTATAACAGCATCAGCATACCATTTGCCCAATTCAAAATTTAATGAGCAAACCTCAGCAATACTTACTGGTCTGTTTTCAGCTACTTTCTTAACTAAATCTCGTAACTTCATAGGATATTCAAATGTTTCGAAGGCTAACTCTTTAATTTCTGTATCCACACCAGTTCCTTTAACTTCACACAACACGGCATCTAACCCATCCAATGATGTTCCGGACATTAGCCCAACAGCTAACATAAGGACATCCTCCTTTCAATTCTTAAATAAATATCACTGCTTTAAATTATCAATAATTTTTCGAGAGGCGACTAAACTTTGAAGCGTATCATCAAAATTATCCTTAGCAACGCCATAATATAGTAGATCAGTAATAACAAATGTTGCATTTCTCGAAGAAATAGTACCAAGACGTAAGTTAGTTTCTTCAACAGGAATATATAAATTAAAATCGGCAATTTGCGACAATGATGTTTTAACATCGTACTTAGTGATGGCAATGACCGGTGTGCCAACTTCTTTGGCTTTCTCTGCTGCGTATAAAACGACATCCGTTTTACCAGAGTAACTAACTGCAATTACAATATCATCAGGGGTTAAATTGGCTAATTGAGCTAATAAAATATGCGAATCATCATGAAAAAAGACCGTACGCCCAATCCTTGATAATTTTTGCATTAAGTCATTGCACATAATGGCGCTCCCACCAATACCAATAATAAAGATTCGATTACTTTTATTAATCGCATCGACCGCTTCTGACATTAATTTAATATTTAATAAATTGTATGTTTTTTCCATAATTGACATGGAAATATATTGTACTTTTTTTGTTAACACTTCAAAGGAATCTCCCGCATCAATAAATACATTCATCAATTGATTTTCTTCCGGTTTTTCAACCGTATCAGAAGCTAGATCAACTTTTAAAGCAGTAAAGCCTTTATAACCTAATTTCTTTGAAAACCTCACCCATGAACTAGCAGATGTTTTAGTCAAATCTGCTAGTTCATGAGTAGATGAGTCCAAAACTGATTCACGATTATCTAAAATGAAGTCGGCAATTTTCAATTCAGTCTCGCTAAAAGAATCATACAATTCTCTAATCCTTGTGGTACAACTCATGATATCACCTCATCATTTAATTTTGTATTTAACCAACACAACCTACTCAATCCTTTTATCTAATTGTACATAAATACAAAATTAAATTCAAAACGTGGATATTATTTTAATCTAAATTTTTGCCAAGGTTTTATTTCATCGAGAATAAATACCTCTGCTTCTTTAATACGTCCTACAACATTACTATTACCACTATTTTTCATATCATTTAATGCAATTTGTAATTCACCGGCATAATGTCCGTAGTAACTAGATTCAATAACAATATCGCCTCTATGAATGGTATCGGGTGTGTTGAAACGTTCAAAATGATGACCTTTGTATTTAACTCTACTTTGAGTCGAACGAATAATATTTTCACTTTGATCCCCACGATTAACATGTAATTCTTCAAACAAAATTTTTCGTTCTGTTTCAGGTAAACCATCAACGACTTCGACATCAAATGTGACTAAACTTAAATCCAAATTGCTTAAACTAGCTAGTTCAGCATCAGTCGGATAACAATTTGAAATGATAATATCATCTACTAGGTTCATCGCTAAGTAATGTTTAACCTGTACATCTAAAGGTAAGTGGCGATGCATCTCTAAAGTAGGTAACCCTTCAGTAACCGGCCAAGGCCCAAAAGTAGAATCATTTTGACTAGTTACAAAAGCTGCAGTCCGCAAACCATATTGTTTAAACCGCTTCGTACTTTTTTCAAAGTAGTCTAATCCTAATCCACTATAGTTATGAGGATAAAAATTATGACACGCGATTAAATTATAAACATTAGGTTGATAATCCATAATCGTATCAATCGTATGAACATTGTTACTCATGTTGATCTCAATAGATAAATCATATGGGTTGTATGTCATTAAAGCTTCTTCAGCTCCAGTAAATCCTACATCAAGCCTAAGTCCATCTGCTTGAATCTCTTTAAAGAATCCTAATTCTTTATAACTGATATCTAACGCTTCAAAAATCCGTGGTGCCACATCAACAATGACTTCAAAGCCTTTACTTTTTGCATAACTATTAACTAATTTAAATTCTTCTTTTACTTCCTCTTTGTCTTTTTCAACTGACAACAGGCATGAAAAAACACGAGTAAAACCAGCTTCAGCCGCCTTATCAATATAAGCAAATAAATCTGCTTGATTTGACTTCTCTGGATAAATTGAAATTCCTAATTTACGCATTATTTTATTTCACTCCTAGATTGTATTTTTAAAAAGCCCTGTAAATACAGGGCTCTCACTAATTTAAGTTGTTTCAACAGTTTCAGGTTCAACCTGTTCTTCTGCTAATAATTGATTATCATAAATTCTAAAGAATGGATAATACAAAGCAATTGAAAGGATAATTAGTAACACATTTAGTACTATAGCCCGCCAATCATTTCCTGTAGCTAAAAATGCACCAATTGGTCCAGGCAAAGTCCACGGAGCATTCGCTACCACTGGATTTACCCATCCCCATGAAGTCGCAAACCAAGCAATAATACCATTAAATAATGGAATAACAACAAACGGAATCATCAACACAGGGTTTAATACGATTGGAACACCAAAGATCATAGGCTCATTGATATTAAATATCGCTGGAATAAGTGATGTTTTACCTAAAGTGCTTCCATAAGATGATTTAGAGCGCCATGCAAGTAGAATGGCTAAACCTAAAGTTGCACCGGAACCACCAATCCACACAAACCATTGATAGAATGGTTCAGCAGCTATATTTTGAATAGCTTCACCTGCAACATATGCAGTCGTATTTTCCTCCAATAAAACTAACCAAAGAGGACGCGCTAACGATCCAACAATTGAAGCACCGTGAATACCAAATACCCAGAAAAAGCCTGTTAAAAAGATGATTAATAAAACCGAAGGTAGCGTATCTGATGCAGAGATTAATGGTGATACAATTATAGCAACAATGCCATGAACATCAATTTCTAAGAAATATGTGATTGTAGCAACTAATAATAATACAATGGCAGTTGGTGTCAAAGATTCAAATGAACGAGCAACAGAAGCGGGTACTTGTGATGGCATTGAAATTTTAAAGCCACTTTTATCTGTAAACCGATATATCTCAACCGCTAAGAAAGCTGATAAAATACCTATAAACATCCCACCTGATCCTAGGTTAGCCATTGGTAAATGAAAACCAGTAGGTACAGCAGCAATATATTCAGCTAATTCTACATTATTTGCAGCCAATTGTTGGATTGACTCTGAAGCTGCTGGGATTGACGTTGGTACGATAGTTAATAAAAAGGCTAGTTCAGATAATATCGCACCAGACAAACCATCTAAATCATACGATTTTGCTAATGAATAACCAATTCCAAAAACAGCATACAATGTCATAATGTACATTGAAACACGGTATGGTAATAAGATTTTAGTTTGATGTTGCAGGATCCATTGAGTAAAGGCCCAATCAGATGGTAGTGAATTTGGTAAGAATGCGATTACCATAAACATTGAAGCGACAATAATAATCGGCAAAGTTGAAATAATCCCGTCACGAATCGCACGTAAATGGCGTTGCTCAGCTAATTTTGCCATAGGTGTTGATAGTTTTTCATCTAAAAATGTTGCTATTTTATCAAACAATTATTTTTTCCTCCTAACTTTTTAAAACGACAATGAACATCCATTAATATAACTATTCGAAAATCTCACCTGCTTCTTTTTGAATTTGTTGTAATAAAAATTTACCACCTATTGGAGAATAACCTTTTGGATTAATTAACAAACATGGCACACCAACAGCATCTGCTTGCCCTTTTAAAACATCAAATCGATGACGTATTTGTGGAGCCACTAATCCTAAAGCATAACCTTTCTTTATTTCATCTTCAAAAGCTTGAGAACTAACTTCTTGAACAGTCATATCAATTCCAGCATCCTTTGCGGCATCACTTAATGATTTTGCTGCAATCGCGCTAGACATCCCAGCTGAACACGCTAATAGTACTTTCATTTTCCATACCTCCAAATTTTTTATAAATAAATACCTAAGCCAAACAAAAAGAACTCAATGATAAAAATAAACAACGAACTGATACCTAACAGCACCCAAAAACTTGAACCAATTCTTTTTTCTGTTTCAATAAAACAACAAGCATACGCAATCGTGGCGCCAATTAATAATGAACTTAAAATCAATACCAACCATTGTATCCCTGGTGAAAAGCGTTCTAAGAGAAAAGGAACGGCAAATAATACGATAAAAGTAACCCCTAATATTAAGAACGAGCTTTTAAAGCCAATTTTTGGCATATTCGTATCGTTTTTCATTTTTTCTTCCATCAGTTAATCGACCTTACTTATTTTCTAGTTCATTCACACGTTTATTTAATTTGATAAAATAATCTGCTAATGAACGAACTTCCATAGATGTCATCAAATGATCTTGCGCATGCACAAAGAGAACAGTCACATCATGATTTTTACCCGCAGCTTCTTCTTGAATTAAATTAGTTTGAACTTGATGAGCTGTTTTCAAATATGCATCAGCTTCCACCAACAATTCGTCTGCTTTTTCGTAATTACCTTTTTCAGCTTCCATTATCGCTTCGTATGCCAAACCTTTTGCATTTCCGCCATTACTAATAATTTCAAAAATAATCTGTTCCATTTCTTCCATGTTTATCACTCTTTCTCTGTTATTTCATTTATTTCATTAACTATTTTCAACTGCACGACTAATGAATCCTTTTGCTGTTACTAATTTAGTTTTAGCCTCCTCCATACTTTCACCTGTAAGAATCATGACAATAGCAAGTTTTACATCTTTATTTGCAATTTCAAGATATTCATCTGCTACTTCTTCACTACAATCCGTTGCATCCATAATAATTCTCTTTGAACGGGCAACTAATTTTTCATTCGTTGCTTGCACATCGACCATTAAATTCTGATATGTCTTACCAATTCCAATCATAGATGCAGTTGATAACATATTTAAAATTAATTTTTGTGCTGTTCCAGCTTTTAATCTAGTTGATCCAGTTAATACTTCAGGTCCACAATCAACTTCTATAGCAATCTGACTATATGAGCTAATAAGTGAATTTATATTACATGCCAATGAGACTGTGTTTGCTCCAACTTCATTAGCATACATTAACCCTCCAACAACATAAGGCGTCCTACCACTCGCAGCAATCCCTACCACCGTATCATTTGCTTTTAAATCAAGGGCTTCCAAATCAGCTTTCCCTAATTCTTTCGAATCTTCTGCACCTTCCACAGCTAATTTAATTGCTGAATCACCACCCGCAATCAATCCTACGACCATTTCAGGTGGCACCCCAAATGTAGGAACACATTCCGCTGCATCTAAAACACCCAGTCTTCCACTTGTTCCTGCACCCATATAAATTAATCTTCCATTACTATTAAATGACTCAATAATTTTATTCACAGCTTGTTCAATCACAGGAAGCACCTTTTCTACTATCATTTTTATGTTTAAATATATATGAATTTTCGATGTAATCGCTTGCTCACTAAATTGATTATAGCAGAAAGAAATATTATTTCAACTAATTTCTATTTTTTATAGAATATTATTTCATTTTTTAAAGCGTATACATATGTTGTGATATTTGAGTCCTTATTTGTTGGACTTTAAGTCTCCTGGTATTTAGAGAATCCTGAAAGAAATATTAGAATAAAAAACACCCGTCCTTATTTATTGAATAAGAAAGGGTATTTTTATATTAACTACCTATATATTTTCTATGCAAATATCTAGTAAAGAATCATTTTTACGTTATAGCTTCGCACCATTAGTTTCAATTACATCTTTATACCAATAAAAACTATCTTTTTTATATCTATCAAACGTACCATTACCTTCATCATCAGCATCAACGTAAATAACTCCATAACGCTTACTCATCTCTATTGAACCGCACGAAACTAAGTCAATAATTCCCCACATCGTATAACCAATTAAATTGACACCATCTTTAATGGATTCTCCCATCGCTTCAAAATGTGATTTTAAATAGTCAATTCTATAATTATCATGAATGGAATTATCTTCTTCTAAAATGTCTTCAGCTCCTAACCCATTTTCAGCAATAAATAATGGCTTTCTATATCTATCGTACATTTGATTTAATGTAATCCTCAAGCCAGTAGGATCTTTTTGCCAACCCCATTCACTAGATTCCAGATATGGATTTTTGTTAGCAATTACTAAATTTCCATCTGTTTTTTCCCATTCTTTATCCGCTGTAGAAACTTGTGTAAAATAATAAGAAAATGAAATGAAATCTACAGTGTATTCGTTTAATAATTCTAAATCTGATTCTTTCATTTCTATTTTAATGTTATTTTCTTCAAAATAACGATTCATATATTCTGGATAAAATCCTCTAGCCATAACATCTGTATAAAACCAGTTAGTATATTGTTCGTCATGTAGTTGTACTAAATTATCTGCGGGATTAGGTGTTCCAGGATAGTGACAAAAACGAGCAATCATACAACCAATCGGAGCTTTAACCCCCATTTCCTTAGCTAATTTAATCGTTTGCGAGTTTGCTAAAAATTGATGATGCAAGCATTGATAAACTGCTTGGTCGTAGTGTTCTTCACGTTCTTTAATCAAACCGCCACCATTGTAAGGATTAAATCTAGTCGCATTAATTTCATTGAATGGAAGCCAATAATCTACATCATCTTTAAAATTCTCAAAAAGTACTTTTGCATATTTCACATAAAAATCAACCAGTTTTCTGTTTTTCCAACCACCATACTCATCAACCAAATGAACTGGAATAGCATAATGTAAGATTGTCACAAAAACTTTTATGTTGTTTTCTTTGCATAATTTAAAGACATTTTTATAGTATTCTATTCCTTCTTGATTAGGCTGTTCATCATCACCATTTGGGAAAATTCTTGCCCAGCTTATAGATAAACGATAAATCTTCAAGCCCAATTCAGCAAACAATTTAATATCTTCCTCATAACGATGATACTGATCTGACCCAAAACGAAATGGATATAAACTAACATCATTTGACTTTTTCCCATTTTCAAATTTTTCAACAGTCATTTGTTTATATTTCCAGTCATTCTTTTGTTCTCGTGTTAAATATGAGAATTGAGGTTTAACATCTTGCGTATCTAAACCTTTACCTCCTTCATTCCATCCACCTTCAACTTGTGATGCTGCAGTTGCTCCACCCCATAGAAAATCTTTCGGAAAAATTGTTGTCATTCTTATAATCTCCTTAAATTAATTTTTTTATCATTTTCTTTTCTGACTCAATTGCTCGATTATCTTTTTCAATACTCTCATCATAACTAAATACATATGCCAAAAATGCAGTTAAAACAAAAGCTACTACAAATCCAATCATCATTGTTGGAATAGATCCAGCGTATACTGGGAGAGAAATTATTGATGGCATTGCAAAACTTAATGCTTTCGCATCAAGTACAGCTACGAGCGCCCCAGCAACACCACCACCAATTACTAATGCATATAAGGGCTTTTTAAATCTAAACGCAATCCCATATAGTGCTGGTTCTGTGATACCAATAAAAGCTGAAATAAATGAAGAGAAAAATGTTGCTTTTTCTTCTTTATCTTTCGCTCTTAAAAATACTCCAAAACACATACCTGCTGCTGCCATTGAAGCAACCGCATGAACTGGCCCAAGCATATCATATCCCAATGTCTCAATGTTATTAATCATTATTGTTCCCATAACCGAATGCATACCAGTTAATATCACGAATGGTCTAGTTGCACCATCTACCAAACCTCCTAACCAAGGAGCGGTTGCAAATAGCCATTCAAATACTTTCCCCAATCCTAAACCGGAATAGTATCCAATTGGACCAAAAATCATTAAATTGATCGGTGTCATTATAATTAAAACAATAACTGGTACTAAAACAACTCTTAGGTAACTGACAACTCTCTTTTCAACCCATGGATGGAGCTTGCTCACTATCCAAACGGATAAAAGAATTGGTAATACAGTTGCCGAATACCTTAATAATGGGACATTGATTCCAAAAACATCTATACTTTGTCCAGCATTATTTATTATAGATGGATAAAGATATATACCAGCCATTAACAAAGACATTATAGTATTTGTATTTAATTTTTTGGAAGCAGTATAAGCTAAAAGGAACGGTAAGAAGTGAAAAGTTGCATCTGATGCTGCGTTTAACATCAGATAAATACCAGATTCAGTATTCAATAAATTATAGTTTGTCAATAAAATGATAATCCCTTTTAAAATTCCTGCTCCAGCAAACGCAGGCACTATAGGAGCAAAACTCCCACTTAGATAATCAAAAACCTTTCCAATAGAAAACTTCCCTTTTGTATCCTCATTTTGACTGCTAACCTCAAGTGAATCATTTAATTCATTTGATAAATTAGTCTGTTTCATTATTTCTTCATAAACATTTCCTACATCTTCACCTATAATTACTTGAAATTGACCATTTTGCTCTAAAAACCCTAATACACCATTTAAATTATGTAATGCTTCTTTATTAATTAAACTCTTATCTTTTAAATTAAACCGAAGTCGAGTGACACAGTGAACTAAGTAACTTATATTTGATTCACTGCCAACATTTTCAACAATGTTATGTGCTAATTGTTTATAATCCTTCATTTTTTATCCCCCAATTAAAATAAATAATAAATTAATATATTGCGCGCATAATATATTAAGGTTATTAAAATGTTGAATGATATAATCGAACATTCCTATTACATCTTAGTTTTTATATCCTTGTCTAGTACATAAACGATTAATATGTAACATCAGATATAACAATTCTTCCTCTTCTAAATACCAGTTAAATGATTTAAGCAAATAATCTCTAATTTCAAGCGAACAATTATAAGCTCTTGGATAATTCTCTGCTATTGATTGAAACATATCAAAATTCTTCGTTGTTATCATTTCGTTTTTTACGATTCTTTCAAATAAATACTCTAAGTGAGAAGCAAATCTAGAAAAATTAAATGAAGCTTTATCGATTTCTAATCCCATGTAATTTTCAATTATCTCAACTATTTGATCTACAATTTTTTCACTAGATACTTGTTTCTCTTCGGTTTGTTCGTTTATTTCTGAATTTATAATATGCATGGCTATTCCATATACTTCATCTTCGGGAAGCTTTATTTTTAGTTTTTTTTCGATGAGTTTTACAGCATACTCTCCAACTTCAACTTCTTTAGGATTAAAATGTTTTAAATCATATTGCGATGAAAACTTTAATAACATTCCACTATTATTTCTTTGAATAGCAAATTGAATATGATCTGCTAAAGTGAATACTAAATTCGGATTTAAATACGAATCAACGATTATTTGAGTATATGTAACAATTACTCCAGTAATCTCAAAAATTTCTTCTGAGATAACATTTAACAGACCAAAATACCGCTGATCTATATTATAATATGTTTTGGTGATTTTATTTAAATCCGTTAATACATAAGGAGGTGTTTTAAATCCAATACCCTTTCCGAATGCAACTACTTCATTACCATCGTTATCAATACAAATAGCAACATTATTATTTATATTTTTAATTACTTTCATTATGCTAACTCCTAACTATGCATAACAGTTTACGGCTTATAAGCAAAAAAACTCTTCGGTGGGCACACTAAATAAATGGCTCAAGAATTTTTGGTGTTGGTGAGAGAAATCTCACTGACACCTTTTTATATGTAAATATATGAAAAAGCCAGTGAATTCCTATATAATTAAGTCACTACTCAAAATCATAGATAGGAGAATTCACTTGGCTAACACTCATTATATCGCAAATTTACTTAATATTACAGACGAAAGAATCGAATTTTCTGATACAATCACCCAAGAAATGAAACGGAATGTCTGTTGTAAAGTGATTGAAGGTCGATTGTCATATCCATTAAAAGCTTGTTTAAATTGTGGTGCTATCAACCAATCCACAGATGATATGATTAAATATGGGTTTGATACATCAACCATTACCTTAACTCATATTAATTTCCAACCGTTACTCCTTAGACTAAAGAAACAACGCTATCGCTGTAAACATTGCTTAACAACATCCACTGTAACAACTTCCTTGGTGGATAAAGGTTGCTTTATTTCAAACGATATTAAGCGTACAATCGCCATGGAATTAACTCAAGTACAATCTATGAAATTAATAGCCCAACATCTATTTGTCTCACGACATACTGTGTCTACTCAACTGAAACGAGCTGGGAGTTCACTCGCTGCTCAAAAACATTATCTACCAGAGCACCTAGGAATCGATGAGTTCAAATCAGTGAATAGTGTTACCCAATCCATGAGCTGTATCTTAATGGACACCCATTCTCATACTTTATTGGATATTCTACCGGATCGAACGCAAAATGCCTTACGGGATTACTTTATGCGTTTCTCATACGAAAGTCGACAAAAGGTAAAGACGGTCACAATGGACATGTATGCGCCATATTATCAATTCTTACAACAGATTTTTCCGAAAGCGAAGATTATCATCGATCGATTCCATTTGGTTCAATTACTCAATCGAACACTAAATAGAGAACGCGTACGAGTGATGAATGAGCTAAGGTATAGTAGACCCAGAGACTATACGAAGCTTAAACAACAATGGAAACTCATTCTAATGAATCGAGAGGATTTAGATTTCACCGCCTACCAAACCCATCGGTTATATGATGGACTAGTCACTGAAAAAAGCATGGTAAACTATTTACTCAGTCTTGATAAACGATTTGAACAAGTTTATCATTTAATGAACGACCTTAAGTCAGACATTGCACAACATAATTACACGGCATTTGAACATGATTTATATGAAACACGAAAGTATCAATTACCTCGAAAGGTAAGAACAACGATTCAAACCTTACATCGTTATTTACCAGCAATTAAAAACAGTTTAAATTATACGTTATCTAATGGTATTATCGAAGGGACTAATAATAAGATAAAAAATATTAAACGAAGTGGTTATGGCTATCGTAATTTTTCAAACTTAAGATATCGTATATTAATCACACAAAATCTCATCAAAAAGGACAAAGAAATCCGGCCATTATTATTTAAAGATGAAATAAGTAATAAAAAAAGAATTGCTTAAAAAAATTGTGACTAAAAAAAACGGCCAGGCGTGACTGCGTCACGCTGGCCTACAACTTACCAACACTAAAAAATCAAGAACCAAATAAATGCTTACAGCACTATTTAGATTAAGCCTCCCGAAGAGTTACAATCCTATTACTTTTTCTTATGTTGAATACATGATATCACTTACAAATAAAATGTCAATCATTTTTTTCAAAGACTTTATTAACAATATTGAATGACACTTATTTAGAAATTGCATTAAAGATAAGTTATGGACTTATAAATTTCTAGATTAATTTACAATTATCACATCAGCCATGCTTTATCACCTCATTCGATAAACCACAAATTCAATGATACCCCCCTTAACAAAAACTTAACCATTTTAAAAAGTGGAAATCCCTATATTTTTACGTATTTATAGAGTAACCTCAGAAACTAAGACTAAATTTTTTTAAACTTGTTCGTTGATAACTGAATTTGTCACTTTCCTCACTACTATATCCTAATTAAACCGTCTTAAATGATTGAAGTGCATGACAAATAAACCTATGATATATTCGTTTTTTCGAATATAGTTAGGTGAATGAAAGCTTTTAGCGAGCTGTAAATGCGACTTGTGCTTTGAGATGGATGAGAACAAAACTGGCAAAAATATGCCAATAAATGCGTGACTGACTCCGCAGACGAGTCGTTTCCAATGCGTCATCAATCATTAAGGTTTTATTGATTCGTTCAACCGCTGGTCGTTGAGAGTATAACCGGGTCCACGAATTACTTTGACGGGCGACCTTGGGGTATAACCGAAGGTCATCGTGACACTTGGTATAAACCACTCTCCCGTAAGGCGAATCTGAACAGTAATGGTTAGGGTTCTCAAGGCGGCGTTTCTTGGAATAACAGATGGCACAGCGCCACTTATGCCGACAGCGATTGTTTGAATAGCCGTTGTAAACCATGGGTTCACCTAAACAAATCGGTGTTCCATCTGGTGCATAGGTGATTTCTACTTTCCCTAGCTCTCGTCTCCCTTTCTTCTTTTGGTTTAGCTTAATGATTGGCAGAATATCTTTGGTATCTAACCATTGATAAAAAGCATAGTTATCATGAGCGGAATCACCTAGAAAGTGGGTTAATGAGGTGTGAGGGCTTAGATAGTTGAATTCGTGCAAAGCGATGACGGCACTCACAGAATCATGGCGTTGCGCTTCAACTAGACGGAAATAAAGGGGTAAGTCACACTTGACGTCTGCTTGATAGGTGGCTTAAAAGTAGCCTGTATAACCATAGAAATAGGTGCCTTTTGAACTATCGTAACCCCATCGTGCATTTGGATCGGTTAATATACCTTCATGGGGACATGATTTTTTGTTCGGATTTGAGCAATGACACGACTTACGAACGTATGGTGTCGCATGAGAAGGAATACACGTCCCATCGCCTGAGGCGATGAGTTGATTTGCGAGTAAACCAATCGCTTTGGATTGTTGAACAGCGAGGATATCGAACAGACGCTGTAAGGTTTTCTCAGGACCTGATACAAAGTGTGGTTTATCTGAATGCCGTTTAAGATGGTCGATGACCTGTTGAGTCGCTTGTTTTTTGCGAGAGGGAAGCTTCTTATCTGTCCCCAGTTTAACGTTTAATTTTTTGGGCGGTGAGACGATGACCTTTGATTCTTTCACTGGACAGTAACGCTGCATTAGATGATAGAAAGAACCGAGACTCGGGACACTTGAGGCATCTGGAAAGCCGGCAATCGTCCAGAACGGTCGATGCAGTTTGAGTTGTTGAGAAAGTTGTGGGAATGGAATTTTCAAAGAGACAGATAGAATTAAGGCACGCAGTGATTCGATTTGATACAGGGCTGGTCGACCAGTAGTGGCATACAAGGGTTGAATGAGCGAATGGATGGGATCGAAATTGAGGTATTGGAATAGGTCAAACGTTGTCTGATAAGGTCTTTGGAAATCTATGGGGATAGCTTTCCAAGCGGCTTGAGAGAGCTGAACATATTCCGCGTGTGTTTGTAAGTGACTTAACATAATGAACAAATCCTTTCTGAACCATAAATTGGGGTGGTTCTTGCGGATTATAAGGTCATTTTTGAAAAGTCAAGCAAATTGTCTCGAAAAGAGAAGGGAAACTCCAACTATTTTGTAGCAACATGATACAAAAAGTTGGAGGGAAGTGATAAATTCAGTTGTCAACGAATGTGTTTAGAATACACAGAAAGAGTTTCTGAGGAAGCTCAATTTATATATAAAGGAGGCATTTCCATGCAAAATAATCACGAACTCACTGCTCTGAATCTTATGAACACCCGCCAAGCCATCACCCCCGCCCAACTCCAGCGCCTTTACTACCTAAAAAGCCGTTTTTAAGGCGAAAAGACCTTCAAATCCTTTTTCAATAAATACCTCAACTCCTACTGGTGCCTTGTAGAAGACTATTGGTTTAGAGCCGGTGCTACTATGAATGCGGAATTTATTCTAATTTCAGCCGATCATTGGATTGTCATCGCTATCAAAAATTACCCAGGTCACTACGAGCATGATCAAGGTATTACAAGTAAGTTAGATGGAAAAGAATTTTTTGATAGTAGTTTTTATTACATGTATAACCGCACTTACAAAATTGATTACATCACACATCTAATTAACCCAGATATCAAAGTCACTTCTTTAATGATATTTATTAATGAACATAGTTTTACTGATATTAATACAAGCTACGATATCGAAATCATTCAACGGAATGGTGTAAAACATTTCATTGAAAATCTAGCGCCCGTAACTCCACTATCAGAAGATTTATTAGCCATCTTTACTGACAAATTAAACAAGTACCATGTCGAAAATCCAGAAAAATTCGAATCGCTACAGCCAAGTGACTTTGATTCCTTACAAAAAGGCATTTACTGCCCTCACTGCTTAAGTTTTAACACCGAGGTACGTCGTTCCTATATCCAATGCAAGGACTGCGAAGCCACCGAAACGAAGGCAGCCACTGTTCTCCGCCATGTTAATGAACTAAAAGTCCTTTTCCACCAACACCCTAAAATGCTCAAAACCAAAAACCTCTATGACTTGATGAACCACCAAATCCCCCCTAGAACAATTCGTAAATATATTAAACAGAACCAATGATATGCAATCTATTTTGTGCAATGTCCCTCGATAAAATCGCAAAAATATTTCAATCCCATATTACAGCTTAAACGATATAGCCTAGATGATAAGAATGAAGTAGGTACCTACTAATATCGTTTTTATGGAAATTCACATAATCTTGACCAATAAAAAAAGCCGAAAATTGAACATTTTCTGACCGCATTCACCAACTTGATTGACTAATAATAAGCTTTTGCATAATAAATAAAAATAGACTCCTTTTTAACTATATAAATGAGTCTATTTTCAACTGCTCTGCTCACAACATTAATTTTCCCAACAAAAAAGTCATCATTTCAAGAATGAAGACTTTTCGCATGGATTCCAAAGAAATGAATTTAGTTTGAAGGTTTGAATTGGCTGAAAATATAATGAGATGAGATGTTCAAAAAGTAGATTTTTGATTTAAAGGGAGATGGTTTCAAGCTCGTTTATCATTATTCTAGTTGAAAGTATTATTATACTAGCTTTAAAAATTTTTTACTTTATGGAAATTGAATGAGATTGGTGTTTTTATTATTTAAAAGTTTTAAAACTATAGGAGATAGCACTGATATTATAATTTTCAACTTCTGTACATTCGAATAGATTTTCGTCAAAAATTGCTAAATTAATCCCATTATTACGCATGGTACTTTCGTATTTTATACCAGCTAAACCTATACTTTTAATGTAATCACTTATGAATTGTGTTGGTAAATAGTTCAATGTACTTTCATGTCTTCTTAACGGTTTAGAAATTTCATTACCTATCTTACGGAGATGATCTATATTAGCAGCAATTAAATCAATATCTTGCATTAGAAAGGGACTTATTTTATCAATCGCTGTTAAATCAACTACTTCAATATCATTTCTAAGAATAAATGTCCCAACTGTAACGGCATCATGCATACCAGATCTCGTTTCATGAAGAGTAGTATCTCTGGAGTCAGATAAATATAAACAACTAATACCTTCTGGATTAGCCCTACCTGCACTAGCTTTTCCAGGTGGGGGAGGCCCCATCTCTTCTTTAGTAAAATTCTCTCCAGCTGTCATGATTCTTGCCCGATAGAAAACTTGTCCTTCCTGATAGGTATCATTACAAAAATTAACTATTCTTCTGAGTAGATCTTTATTAATAATCTCTGTATGAAATCTATTCTTCGTTTTAATTTCTGTAGTAAAATCTTCCCATGTATGTACTCCTAAAATAGAAAATTGCTTCAAATAATCCTCTTGATTAGTACCTTTCAGTAATACTGGACCGTCAAATAATTCTGGATTAGCTTGGTATTGTTCTTGAAGTAGTTCCATTAGAAATCTATCTATTTTCTCTGGCTCAAGATTAAATATACTCCAATCTCTACTTAAAATATTTTTTATCATGTCTGTTTTATGGCGCGGAATTTCACCTTTGAACTCAGAAACAGGGGCATAAACATCTAATAATCTTTCAAAATTATTTTTTAGTTCTGGATAATCCAAATTACAGATTGCTACGTTAGTACTTCCACAAAAATCACAATCCCCTTCCGTTTTGACTCCGCTTACAATTCCGATTATTTCAGAATCTTTAAAACAATTTACACAACATTTCACTCGCTCACCTCATCTAAATAGGTTCCAATTAATTCTAAATGATGCATCAGCGAGATTTTTTTCACACTTCCTAAACCAGGATATGTTCCATTTTCATAATGGTTGAGGAATACTTGTAAACTGTCAGTTGGATTGATACTTTTGTCATTAACCCATGTTTGAATTTTCGTAACTGCTTCATAGAATTTTCCAGCCGGATTTTGAATGTCATCATTAGAGTCTGAAACAAAATGACGAATTCTTAGTGAATAATCTTCATCAAAATATACAATGTGGATTGCTACAGCATAAGGAGCAAAACCAGATTCTAAGAAGTCACTTCCTATAACAGAGTAATCAGAAAATCCAATAAAATTTTCATCTTTATAATATAAATGATCGTCTGAGAAGAACTCATCTGGTCTGTCAGCATAATCTGAATTACGACTACGTTTATTGAACCTATCAGCAATCAATGCTCTTTGAATTCGAACTTTTCTTTTAAACTGCCGATCATCAGGTATAAAAGTCATAGAGGGCTGATAATACTCAAGTAACTTTATACATGTACTTAGGTTATCTCTATTTGTATTAATGATAAACGATTCATTCATATTGAATCTATCTCGGAAGTTATCAATACTTTCTTGAACCTCATCATTTACTATATACGATTTGATTATTTTATTATTAGACATCAAATCTATAAATTTTTGTTGGTTGATACCTGCATTAGGCTCCATATCATCTAAAAAAGAACCTACAGTTGGATTAACTATAACACATAGCTTTCTGTCATTATCAATAAATCTCTCCATCGTTGTAATTAGCGTCGAAGTTAATTTAACTGGTTCTATTATAGGAATGATTTGGCTGCTTAAGCTATCCTTTTCCACTAATTCCCTTAAAGCTAATAATTCAAATTGTCTTCCTCTGATATACGGAAAATACATTAACACTCCTCCTCGTATTTAGAATTTAAAAAATCATTTAACTTATATGAATCGTTTCGTGAATGACTCGAAAAATAATAAACAGATTTTAATTCGTATGGAATTTCACGAATTGCTTCATTAGAAATAGTTTGTTTTCTATTTTTTAACTCAAGTAAAAAATCTTTATATAACAAGTCAATTGGAATAGACTTAAAAACATTAAAACATTCTTCATAATAGAAAACAGGTTTCGTCGACGGTAATGAAGCATTATATTTTAAAATAATATTTTCAATCTCTTTTTTTCTTAAAATTTTATATAATGATCGATGGTTAATGAAATCTCTAAACTGTTCTGGCTCTTTTTTAAATTGCAGCGTATTTTTATTTGATAAAATACATATTCCAACAGTTGAATCAACAAGTAAATTGGATACTTTATCAAAATTGTCTTCAGATGTTACTACACAGACATAATCAAAAGCTTTATAATAATCATTAATTTGTGAATAAAGTCTATCGAAATTATCTAGTTCTGTCTTAATCTCATAGACAACCGCCTTACCATTGATTAAAATAAAATCTGCTTTAGATTTTTCAATCGGCAATTGTGTCAATGCAGTAGTTGTATTGATATTATGTCTGCCTAATAATAATTTATTTAATAAGGTGTTTTGATAAAAATACTCATTTCTATAATGCTTAGACATATATTTATAAATATTCGAAAAAATTTCTTTATAGCTAAAATTATCGTAGTCATCAAGGTATTGATGTATTATAGCTTTAAAAAAATCATTTGATGAATGATTAACCAAATCATTTAATGTTTGTTTAGTAAATAACTTGTTTAAATTATAATTATTGCTATTCATTAATACACCTTCCTTTCTTAAATGAATAAATAGCATAACATAATTTTGAAATTAGTGCTTTACTTTGTAGCTTTTTATAATTTTAAAAAATAATAATACTTATCAATCAATCAATGTAACCGCATTCATTCCATGCATATCTATTATGACATACTTTACATGTAATTCAATCAAAAATTTGCTATTTCCTAAATTTTTCTTGGAAAAACATTTCCAACCCTCTAAATACATTCACATCCCCTAATAAAAAACCACCTGTCCATTATAAAATTAATCAACAAGCATTTCCCTAGTTACTATCCAACAGCAAAACCATCCAAACGAAAGAATCCACAATTTTCACGTCGGCTCTACCTAATAATGAGTTCATCCACAATCCACACTCCACCCTATGCAAGCCCCTCAATCTCCTTAACAATCTTATCCACATCACTTTGACTCAGCGTTCTAACATCCAACTGCATGCTATCATGACTAACACGACTAATAATATGACTATCGCTTAATCGAAGCTTCGCTTCAAGTTCACTGGCAGAATAGTCCCTATGTGTTACTTTAACTAAATTAGTCGGCAACTGATCAGTTGGATACGCCCCACCGCCTACTTGTTAATATCCCGCAAGGCATTCTGAACTAACAGTAGGTATTGCATTTAACCGAAACCCCTCCTTAACCCAATAAATACCCCTGCTTTATACACCACCAATCCCAGCAAACAATTCTAACACCCCCTCAACAATCGACGTCCGGCATATTACCATATACGCCTTATTACCCCAGTTTGTCGGTCGTCTTTTCCTCGGGAAGTCCGCCAAACGAACTTGCCGGCCTTCATCAACAATCGACGTCCGGCATATTACCATATACGCCTTATCCCCCAACTTGCCGGTCGTCTTTTCCTCGGCAAGTCCGCCAAACGAACTTGCCGGCCTTCATCAACAATCGACGTCCGGCATTTTGACATATACACCTTATCCCCCCAACTTGCCGGTCGTCGTTTCCTCGGGAAGTCCGACAATCAAACTTGCCGGCTCTCATCACAAATCCAAGTCCGCCAAATCAAAAAATTCCCACGCCCCCAATCACCACTCCTCCACACCCATCTCAATCCTACCCCACCATCACCCCCACAACTCGCATCAACACCATAACCCCCACACCAACTAACACCACGCCACCAAACCGCGTCATAAACACCATAAACCCACTCGGTTCCGCATCCTTAATCATCAACCGCACCGACAACCTAGCGAGCCCCTCACCAAACCGAACCACCAACAAACCAATCCCCACTAAAACCAACACGAAAAGAAACATAGGTAGCAACATGCGATTAAACGCCCTAATTTGCTCCTGCCCCTCCTTCCCACTCGCATACACAAAATCGATAAAACCAGCCAACTCACCATCCCCAGAATCTACAGGCACCGCCTGCCCATCCTCAACCTTAAACGCAACACTCATATAATCATTCGAAAACTCACCCGTCAAAAAATTAATCCGCCCACTCACATTATTTAACTGCTCATTCGTCACCACACGATTAACCACATATCCCTGCACCGTCGGCGTCACCGCACGCAACCGCACATGTTCCGGCACACTCCCCACATCACTTTCCACAACCGCCTGATACGCCCGACTCTCCTCCACCACAAACGCATTCAAAGGCTCATACCGATCATTAATCTCAACCACCGGCCAATAAGCAAAAACCCACGCCCCCACCATCACTAAAACAATCCCCAGCAAAAAAAACAAAACTAAATTTCTTCACCCTAAGTCCCCCTTTAGTTCCCAGTAATCTCAAGCAACTCTACACCTTCAACATAGTAATGCTCCATCAATTGATCAAACACATCAAACCGCAAGCCCACATTGCGAACCCGCGCACGGATAAACTGCCCAACCTCAACCGCTTCCCCAGCCAACGCCTTAGGCAACTCCATCAAAACCGTCTTCTGGTAGTTCGAGTCCACCATCAAATACCAAGACCCTTCATCCTCTTCCACCGCTAATATGTCCCCTTCAATAACCCCCGCATCCAACAAAGGCGTATAAACCTCAACATTCTCCCTATACTGATTATAATAATAATTCGAATACTTCAAGGCCGCATTTAACGACGCATCCTCAGGCAAGTCTTCCCCCACAATCGCATGCCCGTTCGCAATCGACCCAACTTCCCGCCTTTCATCCGTAATCAGCGCCTCCTCCGCAGCATCCGCTAACCCCTCTGAATAATCTAAATAAATACCCCCATCAACCTCATCCGTCACATCACGACTCAAATAAATAATATCCTCACGCAATCCCTTTTGATAAACCGTTAAATCCCCCAACGTAAAATCCTCATTATGTTCCACAAACTGCGCAAAACCTGCCCTTAAATCTTCCTCCGTCAACTGAGGGTCCAAAATTTTACCTAACGTCGCAAACTCATAAAACAAATCACTTTCCTCGTCTGCCTTCGCTTTTCTCAACCAATCCGCATACTCATACTTCGATTTGCGAACCTCCACCAGCTGACGCCCATCAAACGCACCCGAAAACAAATAGACCTCAATCCGATGATTGGGATAATAGTAAGTCGTATGCGCGTCCCCACCATAACTATACAAACCCGGTTGACTCAACTCATTGGAAAAACTCAACGTCAACTCCACCAAAATCCGATTCAACCACTCCCGATTGACGATCGCTTGTTCAATAACAGGATAATCCTCCGAATAAATATCCCCAATCTCCTCTAACTCGCGCTTTCCCGAAATACTGAATCTATCTTCTACAGCATTACCCTCTAGTAAATCCACCAAATAAGTATTCGCCTGAGTAAATACCGCTGCTTCTTGCCTAGCAGTTTCCTCCGCATGATTCGCAAAAATGTCAGCACTCAAACGAATATCTGCCTCATCTTCAGCTGGAACAGATACTACATAATTAGGGTACCTACCTGATTCAACCTCTGTCGTTAAATCCCGTTCAACCACAATAATATTTTCTTTGACACCGGCTTGAATAACCTTCACACTGTCAACCATAAAATCTTCACCAGACCCAAAATGATTGTGATAAGCGTCATAAATTTTTTCACTATCGATCGAAGCATCCAACGTTCGAACTAAATACCCCAACAAACTAAAAAACTCTTCCTCATCATCCAAATCATCAATCAGTTCTAATTCCATGCGAAATGTTATTTTCTCCTCTGTTTCACTGGCTATCAAAGTTAAAATATGGTCATCCCTTGTTTGTATCCTAAATATACCTTCACCCAACTGGCTTGCATCATAAAAATCGGTTTTCACTAATGGCTCATCTAAAGGGATAACCGGAATAATACCAACAATATTGCTTCTTAATTCATGAATCGCCCGATTAATCCAGGCAGAGCCCGTTAAAACAATCTCATCTTCGGGATAATCTTCTTCATAAATATCCTCAGGTTCATAAATCCTCAACCGTATAGTAGTTACTTCTGGATTAGCTTCTTGACCGTAAACAATTGGAGAGACCCAACCAACCAATAAGAACAATATCAATATCTTTACCCATTTATGTTTCATATGAACCAACCTTTCTATAACTAAACTGATTAATTTTATTATACAATTCTTAATAATTATACTCAAAACAAAACACCCCTTTTCAGCTAATGCTGCAAGGTAGTTTGTATAAATTGGATATGGAGAAAAAATGGCAGACACCTATTCCGACCAAAGGCTGGTTACAGCCATTAGAATATTCAATAAATCCTAATTATTATCCGATTAAGAGAATCATTGATTGTCGCTGCTTCCAATCAATTTCTAAGTTGACCGAAACAATAAAACCATCTGACTAATGAATTTATATTGTATAGTTAATATATTTAATGTCAAATAATTGCAATCAACTTTGATACAATGTATACTTGTCCCAGACAAATCACTAAGCATTTAAAAGAGAGGAATGTTCTAATGAAAAAGAGTAGTAATGTTCTGTCACTAGCAGCTATATCTATTTTATTACTGATACTTAATATTGCTTTCATGTCAGTTGCCCCTGTCTATGCTTCAGAAGTAGAATCAGAAAGTGAATCTCAAGTAACAACTGATGAAGAACAAGATTATCAGCCAGCCCCCTATGTATTAAATCCACGGGACCTTTCTTTATATCCGACCGAATTCGAGGGTGGAACGATTGAACATATTGAAGGTGATTACATGAATGGCTTCCACATGATTCCTGATGAAAAATTATATGAAGGGACAATTATTATTTTTGGAGGGTCTGAAGGAACACCACAATTTGATTTGGGTGTAGGGTTTGCGAGTGCTGGTTATGAAGTGTTCTCAATGTTTTTCTTTGGCATGGAAAACCAACAGCCGGAATTAGCAGAAGTTCCACTTGAATTCTTCCAAGAAATCTTAGATTACTATCAAGAAAATGGTGGAAGTTTGGATGAGCCAATTACAGTATATGGAGCATCCAAAGGAGCAGAATTAGCGCTAAACTTAGGAACATTGTATGAAGAGATTGACAACTTAGTACTAATGGCTCCTAGTGCTTATAATTACTTTGGCTTGAATATGGCGCAAGAAGACTTAAGTTCATGGACTTATGAGGGGCAACCCTTACCATTCCTAAGTGTGACCAATGCGACGGAAGAAGTTCGCCAAGAGTTTTTAAACACCATGCAATCTGGTAAGCCAATTGCTTATGTCGATGTTTATGAAAGTGCCATTACTAATACAGAAGAAGATGAACTGGAAGAAAAGCGAATTAAAGTGGAAGATTTTGATGGTGAGTTATTAATTTTCGCAGGTAATGATGATCAGTTGTGGCCATCAGCGTTAATGGCTGAAGTCATTGCAGAACATGCTACAAACGAAGCTAACGTGAATATCTATCAAGGTGCAGGACATGTATTCTTCGGAAATGGTGAGATGGAGTTACCAGAATTTGGGACTATGTTAGTAGGTGGGACTGAAGAAGCTAATTTAGAAGCCTCTCAAGCATATTTTGCAACTTTAATCGAAGTGGTTAATGGTTGGCATAGTGCGACAAATGAATAAATTAAAGGTTTCGAAAGAGTCTAGTTTTTATGACCAGACTCTTTTTCCTGACTTTTACACTTTAATAAGACAATAAAGTTTGTCAACGCTAACAGATCAGTGTTTAGGAGCTTTATTCTTTTTTAAAAGAATATATCTAAAACTTCACCTGTTTAAACTCAATCGATAGTTGGAATAAGTTGGTTCTTGATTTTTTAGTGTTGGTAAGTGTAGGCCAGCGTGACGTAGTCACGCTTGTCCGTTTTTTTAAGTCACAATTTTTTTAAGCAATTCTTTTTTTATTACTTATTTCATCTTTAAATAATAATGGTCGGATTTCTTTGTCTTTTTTGATGAATTATTATACGTAAATATAAAGCAGATTAATCCAACGCTTCGGCAGATGTTTGATGGATAAATCTGCTTTTTTGTTATTGAAATAGGTTGGTAAAAATCGGTGGCGGTATTCAATAATGTAATTGGACACAATTAAAAGATAAAAACACCTTGCGAAAGCTATTGTTATAGCATTTCGGAGGTGTTTTAACTTTTGAAATTGGGAAAGTCATGAAGAATTTTTTAATTGAAGTCAGAACCTTAGTTCGTTCAACAACAAAACAATCATTGTATTCTTTTGATAAAATTTATGTAACACTAGTGATTTTCTGTTTCTAAAAATTTTGCGATATTGATAGTAGGCATAATATATGCAGGATAATTGTTTGCCATACTCGTTAAAGTTGAAATAATCTGTCTGAGATACGGGAACATAATGGCTACCGCATTGCTTTTTAGATAAGCAATAAATCCTTCACCATTCGTATCTTCCTCAACATCATATGAAAATTTTCCTTGCAAAGTAACAGCTACATAAAAAGGTTGAGTTTCAGAAGTCACATCTCCAATTGAAGCGATAATAGTAACCAGCGCCTTATTCTCTTCATCATTAAGAGAAAATTCAAATTGGAATTTGTTCTCAAGACTCACATTACCATTGTTTATTTCTTCATTATAATGTGTATTTTCTGAATATTGCATTTCTAAAACTTCATAATTTTCAAAAGTTATTACTGCCATTAAGCCACCAAATCCATTTCATTTATTTTAAATTTTTTAGACATCTCTTTTGGCTTATAAGAATACTTTTTTTCATTCAACGTAATATAGTCTGTATTTTTTTCAAATCCAACTGAAAAATTATGTTCTTCGTATTTATTTAATTTATATATGACTTCTTCAAACTTACTTATTTCAATATTTTTATCTGCGTATTCAAAGTCAATGTATTCTTGCGGACTATAACCTACAAGATTTGAAATTTCTTCAAAAGATAATCCTAATTTTATTCTCTTTCGAATCAATTCTTGGGCTAACTCATATTGTTTACTAGTCAGTAATTCTTCAAACTCAGGAAAATTCCCCACTAGATCAAATTTAACTTTTTTCATGACAAATCCTCCTAAAATTCAGCTATAAACCATCTGTTAATATACTTTTTGAGATCATCTTATCGACTAAATGGTCATGAACTTTTTGCGATTCTACAATAAACACCTGAGTGTTGTCTGTTTTTAACTTTTGTAATTCTTTTTCAAAGAAAAAAGTGAAAATAATACTGGTCTCTTCATCATCTAGCGGGAAAAAAATCCACCTAGGATGAACTGTACTACCTAATTTATCTCTACCTTCATAAATATTTTCTTGACTAACAAATCGTTTGATTATCTCATAACTTTTATATAATCCAGAAACATTATCTTTAATTGGTACTTCAATTGATTTAATTGGAATTGGATCATTTTCTTTATATAAAATATCTTTATTTACATAGAGTACACTTAAAGTAGTAATTATTTGTAAAAGCATTCGTTGAAAATCTTTATTCTTCGGATAACTGTTTACATACAAATGAGGAATCAATTCTTCCGAAATAGTGTTATTAAGATGTTTGAAATCATTAACCAAATTCAAAAAATTCCCTCGCTTTTAATCAAATCCTTTTAATAGTATAACATCTGTAACCAACATTCGTCTAAAGATATCGATTTCCAATGTCGTTACTATACTACAAATAGTATATCAAATATGTTAAGAATAATATAGCGCATTCCACTAGTGTTGCATAAACTTTCATATCCCTGTAAAACACAAAAATTTTAGAGCCTATATTTATTGAAATTTTACGGCTGTTAAATTGTTTAAAGACAGAGCAAACTTACCTAATAAATCCTTTGATGATATATAGTTTCTATGATCCCTGTGAGATTCGTATATGGATTCTGAGTGTAATTATTTCTTTCTAGGGATCCCGATCGCAAGCCTCTAAGCATAGCATCGTTGACATAATCCTCAAATTGATTAACAACTTCTAAACTTCCTTTAGTTGCATGATAGTTCTGAACCCCTGTATACTGTTCTAGTTTTTGGTTCAAGACACTTTTTTCATAACCATGTTGCACATCTTGAAAGTGCATTAATAACCAAACTTCAAAATTAATATTTGAAAAACCAACTAAAAAATCATTATTTATAGCCATTCTTACGACACTATCTATGACTTCATTATCTAATTCGTCTTTGTCGAAAATAATTGCTTTTTTCTCTATGCTTGATTTATCAAAAAGTGCACAATCTCGAATTGCATGTTCAATTAATTTATGCCCTGACTTAGCAACATGAAACGTTTTGATACTTACAGAAGTATTGTATTTTCTACTCAACATATCAAAATATAATTTTTCCGTTTTACCTTCACAATAGATTCTGATATTCTTTTTTAATTTTCTGCCTTTCGATTTTCTACCCATCAATTTCACCTAATAAATCAAACATACTATCAAAATCTATATCCGGCATAGCCCCAAATTGACCTTCTAAATACCGTTTAGCAAATGTAATATCTACTCTTGAAGATCCAAGTCCACTAAAATCAAATAACGAATAAATATCGCTTTTCCCATCAAAACTCTTTTCAGCAAGATAAATCTGATCGACTCTTAAATTACAATCTAATAAGTTAGTATTATGTGAAGTAAAAATAAACTGATTACTATTTTGAATAGAGTTAATCAGTTGTAAAATTGCTTTCGATAAAGACAAATGAAATGAATCATCAAATTCATCAACTAACAAAGTGATATTTTTATTATGATTTAAGATCATTACTAAAGCCAATGCCATCATTTTTTTAGTTCCATTTGATTCCATGGAATAGGCGATTCTATCAAAGCCAACAACTTTTCCATTAACATCATATTTTTTATACAGCGTATAAATTTCAGTTTTTTTTGTAGGTTCTTCGCTTATAAGTGATAGAGCCTTCATTAAATCTTCTGAGTATGTTTGCGCTGATTCGACTACTTCAATATCTACTATATTAAAATCAGCTAATTTCATAAATTTAAGAAATGTCTCTTTAATCTTTTCATTTTTTAAAACATGGAATCTTTCATTTCTCATGCTCTTAAAGAACACTAAATTATTAGCGAACCATTCATATACCTTTATACATAATTCATCGTTATTATCTTGTCCATCAAATAGTAATAATTTATTTTTTCGAGTTTTTTTGAAAATTGTTTTCATTTTATTAGAAGCGCTTACTTCATTGTCCGTACGAGAAAAATAAAGTTTCTCAGAGCCATTCTTATTAATTTTAGACAATTTCTCAGAAACAATTTCTTCTAAAGTATACTCAAATTGATAACTAATTAATTTGTCTTCAACAATAAATTTCATCTCAAATAAAGTAGATTCATTCTTTGAGTAGTCATCTAAAGCAAACGGTTGATAAAATAAAGTTTGTGTAATGTCCGTTGTTGGGAAAAGTATAATTCTCCGCATCATATCAATGGCATTTAGTAAATTCGATTTTCCAGATCCATTTGGACCAAATATAACTGCATTCTTTAGCAAATCCCTTCCAGCAACCGTACGTGTATTAGTATCCTTGTATTTTCTAAGTCTCTCCCCAGTTTCCATTGAAAAAGTTACTTGATCTCTAAAAGATAAAAAATTCTTAACATTGAATTCAACAAGCATTTTTTCACCTTCTTTAGTATTTATTTCATATTATAACATAATAAATATGATTTAAACACGGAAAAACGTTTTTAAATAAGTTTTAATAGAAACTAATAATTCTATCGAATGTAAAAAACTTCTAATCATTAATTTTAACTCCTACTATACTTACGCTATAAAAAAGTCGCTACTAAAAATAGCAACGACCTAAAAGGTAAAACCAAATAATACTTAGCATTTTAAAAATCCAATTGATTATTAATTAACTTAAACTTTAACACCTTGTTCCTCATTATATTTTTGACGATCCACCATTTTAAAGAAAGGAAAATATACTAAGAATGAAACAATAAGAATTACTAACTGCAAAACAGAACCACTAAGACTTCCTGTCATCAAGTATCCTCCAATTAATGGAGGAGTTGTACCTGGGGGAAGGACTCCAATAGGCATATGAACTAATCCAAATTGCATCGATAAGTACGTTAGTAGAACAGTAACAACTGGCATGATTAAAAATGGAATCCACATAATTGGATTAAAAACGATAGGAAATCCAAATAACACTGGTTCATTAATTCCAAAGATTCCTGGTAAGATACCTAGTTTACCTAATTGTTTTAATTGGTCACTTTTTGCAAAAAATAACATCGCTATTACTAATCCCAGTGTTGCACCAGATCCTCCAACAAAAATTAAATATCTAAACTCTGCGGAGACAATATTAGGAATAGCTTCCCCTGCTGCATGAGCTGCCGCATTTTCACTAGTCAACTGTAACCAGACCGGTAACATAACAGAATTAGCAATGACAGAACCATGCAAACCAATACACCATAATAAGTTAATTATTAAAAAGACAAAAATTGTACCTATTAAACTTGTACCTAAATTTCGCAATGGTAATTCTAAAATAACTTGGATTAAATGGTAGACACTGTCAAACCCGGTAAAATTCTCAATTACCATCCGCGTTATAACCATTACTACAATAACAAAAAATCCAGGTACAATTGATGTGAATGATTTTGAAACGGTAGGTGGAACGCCATCAGGCATTTTAATAGTAAGATCTTTTTGAATGATAAAACGATAGATTTCAGTCGAAATGATCGCACATACTAAACCGACAAACATACCTTGACTACTAAAGTAACTGGTAGAGATTCCAGTTAACGTAGCATCTGCAACAGTTGCAGTAAAGTTCGGAGTCACAACAAAAAATGATGCAAGTGAAATAGTTGCTGTACTTATTGGATCAACTGAATAACTTTCACCTAAGCGATAGCCCAATCCAATGGTTGCTATTAAAGCAACAATATTAAAAGTAGCATTAAATGCAAACATGAAAGCTTCCCTTAACCAGCCATGATTTGCCAAAAATTCAGTATAAGCTGGAATTGGAAAACTTGCTAAAATAAGAAATAATGAACCAATAATAATAAAAGGTATAGTTAATACCATGGCATCACGTAAGGCAGCAAGGTGTCTTTGATTAGCAATTTTATTGGCTGTCGGCATTACTTTCTCTTGTAAAAATGTGGTTAATCTATCCAAATATTTCACTCCCCTTGCTTAACTTATATAAATTAATTATTTCTTTTGCTAACAGAGTAATAGTTTCAACACTCATAAGTTGATCTTCTGCATGCATAAATATAATTGAATACTTTAACTCTTCGCCATTCGCTTCTCTAGTTACTAAATCTTGATGAAAGTGATGTGCTTCTGAGTAAAATGAATTAGATTCACTAATTTTTTCTTCTGCTAAAATGTAATTACCTTCTCGCGCAGCGTGGATACCTTCCATGACTAGACTCTTTGCTTGTCCAACTGTTCCAATTATTTGAAATGCAATCTGAATATATTCTTCCATTTAGTCACGCTACTCCTTTATATTTTTGATTCCATCGAGTAATACTTTTTCACCATTCATCATTCCATAGTCCTGCATATTGATTAAGGCCACCGGTATATCATACTGTTTCACTTTATTTTCGACATCCTTCTTCATAAAGCCAACTTGCGGTCCTAATAAAATAACATCAATTTCTTTTTCTTTTAATTTTTTATCTAAATTTGAAACTGAATCAGCCTCGATTTCAACTTGTAAATTTTTATCACTCGCAACTTGACGCATTTTAGTAACAAGTAAACTCGTGCTCATTCCTGCAGCACATAATAGTAAAATTTGTTTCATAATATTATTCTCCTTCTAATAAATATCTCCCATTTGATTCTATAACTTTTTTATACCAATAGAATGATTTTTTAGGTTTACGACTTAGATTACCATTGCCTTCATCATCCTTGTCCACATATATAAACCCATATCGCTTACGCATTTCCCCAGTACCAACAGACACAATATCGATACATCCCCAAGATAAATATCCAAGTACTTCCACATGATCTTCCTTAATAGCTTTAATCATTTCTTTAATGTGGGAAGATAAAAAATTTATCCGATAATCATCTTGGATTTCTCCGTTTTCGTCAATTTCATCTATCGCACCAAGTCCATTTTCAACGATAAATAATGGTAATTGATATCGATCATAAAGCTCATTTAGAGACAATCTTAATCCTATTGGGTCAACACTCCAACCCCAATCGGTTAACTCTAAATAAGGATTTTTTTTGACTACAACAGGTTCTTGCTCTTCGTTTAGTTTAACGGTTGTTGTAAAATAATAACTGAATGAGATAAAATCAACTGTTCCTTCTTTAAGAATCAGTGTATCCTCATCTTCTTGCTCAAATGTACCTCCCATTCGCTCCCATTGTGCTGTGCATGTATTTGTATAATATCCTTTGCACATCACATCAGCATAATAGTAATCAGGCATCATAAATAATTTCTTAGCCAAATTATCTTGTGGTTTAGAAGACGCAGGGTACGTCATAGGATATTGAATCATACAGCCAATTTTAAAATCAGGATTAATTCTATGGCCTAATTTGACGACTGTAGCATTAGCAACCAACATATTATGACTTGCTTTTAAGACTACATCCGCTTTATTTTCATTATCTTTAAAAATAATCCCAGCTTGATGATAAGGTTTAGCCTTATTCATGGTTTCATTTATCTCATTAAAAGTAATCCAATAACGAACTTTATCCTTATATCTACGAAAGACAGTTTCACAATAATAGGTGAAAAAATCAATAAGTTTCCTATTTCTCCAAGATCCATACTGCTGTACTAGATGCATGGGTGTTTCGTAGTGAGAAAGAGTAACAATTGGTTCTATATTATATTTAGCCAATTCATCAAAGACTTTGTCGTAAAATTCCAAACCAGATTCATTTGGTATTTTTTCATCTCCATTTGGAAAAATCCTAGCCCATGAAATTGACATTCGAAAAGCTTTAAATCCCATTTCAGCAAACAAAGCAATATCTTCTTTATAACGATGATAGAAATCAACTGCCTCGTGACTCGGATAGTACACATTTTCAATTATCTGATTGTCAATCTTTCTTTCTACTCCATGTCTTGAGCCCCTCTCAACATCAGCAATATTTAATCCTTTTCCATCTTCTAGATATGCTCCTTCATATTGATGGGCAGCTGTCGCTCCACCCCAAAAAAAATCATTATTAATGTTCATATCTTCCCTCCTTGAGAAGAATATAACAAAAATAATGATCTAATTAATCAATTTCTATTGTTTAGGAACAACGTTTTGATTTTGCTTCAGATAATAGAATTTATTTTGTTACAGCGTTTCATCACTTTGAATGTTCTCGTCCCATAGCACCTCATTAGTAGATGTTCTTTGACTTTCTAACAAATCTATATAATTTTGTTTATAATTATAGTTGTTGTCATAATCAATCCGAAATATTACAGAATATAAGACATCAAATATAAAACTTACTGAAAGATGCGTACTATAATCAGCTATGTTATTTTTTATATTCTCTTTTGATGTGAGTTGTAAAGATGCATATGATAACTTCTTTAAACTATTCTCTCCAATTGAAGTGATAGCAATAATTGGTATTTTTTTTGATTTACATATCTCTGCTATTAATAAAGAGGTTTTCGTTTCACCTGAATATGAAACAATTATTGCCACATCATCCTTTGCCATACTATTAGCTTCATACAATTGATAATTCAAATTTGTTGTGATTATTACGCGTTTTCCAATCTTCATCATTTTTTCTTTAAAAACTTGCGCTTGATTTAATGCAGTTCCAGCTGAAAATATATATATCGACTCTGAAGCAACGAGAATCTTTTTTACTTTTTCAATATCTGAATATTTTATCAGTGATTTTGTATCATCAATTGTTTCTTTATACAGTGAAGTTAGTTTATCGATTATTGCGACATCAGAATCATCCTTCATAAAAGGAAAATTAACATTCACTTTACCGTACTGCTTATCGATATAATTTAATTCGTAAACATATTGCTCTTTGAACTCATCAAAACCAGAAAACCCTAATTTTTGACAGAATCTAACAACTGATGTGGGAGAAGTAAAAGAATTCTTTGCAATCCATCGTGTAGTTTTATCACTTACATCATAGCCTAAAGTAATAATTAACTTACCAATTTCATATTCAACATCAGTCAGATTCACATGATGTTTTATCTTCTCAATAATTAACATTTTATCTCCTTTCGACTGATATTCATATTAGTCAAAATCCTTATCGTCTACATTATATCTTTTAAAAACTTAAAAAGACAATCCACCAAAATAAATATTACAGTCAAAAAGGTCAATAAGCGCTGATTTTAGATTAACTATGTGCATAATAGCTTTATAGTTAAATCACCTAAATTCATTGCTTTTATTTTGTGGCTTTTATTTTGTTATAAACACTCGCTAAACTCTTAGAAAAAGAGATTAATCGATGCTATAGTGTAAATCAATTAATCCAAGAACTTCGTAATTATGATGTTGTCCGGCACTTTCTGCCAGCACTTTAAACGCAAAATATTTCAGCTGTTTCCGACCATTTATCACTGGAGTATTTTGCTTGTTTTATTATTTTTATATAAGAATCGCGTTTAATCGTCCAGCACTTATAGCTTTAAAAACCACACAAAACAGTGATTAAAATCATCTCTGTTTTGTGTGGTAGTTTAATATATCTTTGTTTCGTTCATAACTGCCTCGACAATTGTTTGACTAATCGCCCGTTGTTTAGACTGCGCCCTCATATTTAAACATTGAGTGAGATACAGGTCAAAAGCGCGTGCTATCTCCAACACTAGAAAGTATGGTCATTAAGATTGCTTCGGGAAAAATCGTTTCAGTAACACCTGCAGCCGCTAATTTCTCGCTCACATAACGCATCGCTTCCTCTTTATCCATCCGTGATACTTGGTAGTTTGTCACAATCCTTTGGCGAAATGCTTCTAAGGCTCTACTTATTATGTTTCAACTTTATGTATTGTTAAATTTATTTATTAACACAGCTTATATACTCACATGTTTAATCAAAAAAGTATTTTTTATCACGCTACTAGAACGACATAGAAAAATCACTAATGTATTTCCGATTCAAAAATAGATTAATTTTCACAAAATGAATCGTAATATTTCTATTAGTAAGTTGTATAAAACTGTACGAAAAAAATTAATTTCGAATTAAGTTCAGACATTTATGAGTTATACAATATATCTAAACTATCCATAAAATTTTCATTAGCAAGGTATTTATTTTTCCATGCTATCAAAGATGAAAAATTAATTGATTCTAAATGTTCCATCTGCAACTTATAAAGAAAATCTGGTAAGTCCCTACTCTCATTAGTAAAAACCATACTGTCATGGGTTACTTTCCTGTCTGGCAACCTTCTTTGAATAATTTGAGATGTGTTCAATTCATGGAAAATCCAAGGTGATTTCGATTGATTTTTAACAGTATCTTCAATATTTACTGAATTTGGGGTATTCAAAAAAATAAGACATTCTGTTCTATCTATCATACTGGTTAGAGAATTTGCCAACATTATGTATACTTGGTTAGTTGTAAAATTCCGCTTATAATAATCATAGGAATTGCCATCCAAGTTCAAACAATATCTATTATCAATTTCTCTTAACAAATCCGGCGCATATTTCCAAACAAACGAATCAATAAATGATGTTAAACCAAAAGTTACGTGCAACCAGTTCGCTAGAACTTCAGCCCTTTCGAGATCATTATGGGAATGAGAAATAAATACATCGAATTTTTGTTGTGGAAACCAATCTCCCATTAATTCTGTGGCATCAATCGATTCTTTAAAACTAAAACTCTGTACCTGCTCATTTAAAGTATTATGAACTTTCTCTCTAGATTTTTCTAAATTAAAATCTCCATCTTGTTCTGATATTAAATCCCGTTTTAAAATATCAACTTCATAACTCTCAATTTTTAAATTATATCCTTTATACATAATGCAACTCCTCAGTAATTACATTTTCTTCACTAACTCAAACTGTTCCTTTCTATTCCTTTTATCTTTGGCATCTTCTATATATTTACTATAATTCTTTTTAAAATCATCGATATGAATTAATGAGATATAAGAATCTTTTTCAGAATCATAGAGACCAATACAAGAATTAGATTTAAACTTATCTTTTACATTTAGTACGTTTTTTCGTACTAAGTTTTTAAAATCCAAAATTGATCTAACAGACTGCTGCTCATTGCATATATTACAAATATGTGTAGACTGTTGATAAATTAGATTCTCACTTTCTTCAGTATAGATAGCTACTACACCATTCGTTCTATTATCATCTCTATCTTCTAATGAATATCGTAATTCGTCGTATAACCAATCATCATATTTCGATAAGATTAGATTCCATCGATATTGTAACGCTTCAGGAGTTAATAATACTATTGTAACTGATGTGTCTTTTATTTTTTCATATAAGTAATATTGAATAGTTTCATCAGACATTGAGCTTCTATCTACATCTTCAGATCTATTATAGACATCAATTGATTCATCAAATAATTCAACTAATTCCTCTTTTAAATCTTTACCATCACTAAACCTAAATGAGATAAATACATTAGTTCCCATTTTAATCACCTTTCCTTTTATCAATAGTCATGATCACTTGGAGGACGCAGCTAAATTGTCATAGATTTTATCTAAATTTGTCTTATATAGTTCTAGAATTTCAAAAATAAGATCCAGTAACAAATTGATTTTACCGGTATCATCATTCTCATCTAATCCGTTAAATATAGACTCATCATTTAATTGATTTATTAATTCATTCATTTTTGGTAATCTATCATATCGTTGCACCGATTTCCACAAATCTTTTGCAAGATACCCAGTTAAACCAATAGGAATGATAAATTGACCATATTCTTTAGCTACACTGTATTCATCTAAAATACCATTTGATTTAATAATATCTCCATTAACTGGATCAGTTTTATTTCCAAAAACAATTATACATATGCCCGCATCTACCATGATTTTTTCTCTATAAGTATGATTTTGCTCTTGACTATATCCAGCAGGAAATGGGTGGATTGTTAAATCTTTACTTAATTTACTTCTACCAGCATATGCTTCTGCATCTAAAAAACCTTGCACAATATTTCTTCCAACACCTAAACCAAAACCAGATTTAACTTTATAATTCTCCTGACATAATCTAAACCCAAGTTTTTTAGTGAATTCACCTGCAACTCTTGTTGCCTCATCATTTTCGAAACCTAAAAAACTTTCTACTTTATCATAAGCACCTGATACAAATACTGTATTAGATAAAAAGCTATATTTAATGTGTGTTAAAATATCTGTCATTTCTTTATAATCATCAACCAGTACAGCGTTAATATTATAACGTTTTAGATCATTCACTCTTAATCTTTGCATGTTCTTTCGGTTTTTAAACGCTTCTTCTTTTTCATTACTCTCAAGATTAATAAATTCCTGATCATCAATTGAAACTTTTTTTAATATACAATAGTGTCTTCTTCCAGAATCGCCTATCATAATTCTTACTTTACTCAAAATATTTTGGAGATTGGGATCGTCAAAACTAAAACCAAAAAATAAAAACGTATGATTAATCAAATCATTCTGCAAAGCATTCAAAAACACTTCATTTTTAGTATCATATAGCTCATAATCATCTTTGAGAATTACAGTATTATTTAAATTACCAATATCTCCATGCATCTTATAAATAGTTGTTTCCGCATCATCTGATTCAGATGTCATATCATCAACAGATTTTTTCACATCATACGCTTTATTAGCTTCCATTAATGATTTTTCTATGTAATCATCATAATTTGTTGTCCAAATTTTATTTATAGGCAAAGCAGATAGTATCTTATGATTTTCGTTCACCTTTCCATACTCATTAATATGGTTTTTAAGTAAATCTGTAATAACCTGCCTTGACCCACTTTCATTATAAATATATTGTGCTACAGATGTTAAGTCATGCTCTTTATGTACATCGATTCCGATATTTTTCGCTTCTTTTTCAAGGAGTTTAGCCCAACTAAGTCCCCCAGAAGGAATTGATAATCCAGCTCCAGCAAATAAAGCTGCATTACCATTAGTTAAAGCTCTTACATATTCACGTATTAATTCATCTTTTTTCAATCTACCATTCATTTATTCCACCTCAATCAAATTAAATAGGATAATTTAAGAGTTTTCTCTTCCACTATTACCAAGTTGACGGTTTATTTAGAATAGCATTCTCAATTAATCCAGGTATGTTACTTTTTATATCATTATAAACGTTTGTACTGATTTTATATTTTGAATCAAATGTAGTAATAAATTTTGAACTTTTTTCTCCTTTTACTGTTACATATTCAAAAGGATTGTTACCTTTATTACTTTGTTGCCCTTTCAAATTTTTCAAATTATGTATATAAATTCCAACTATTCCTTTATTTAATTCAATTGCCTTATTAATTTCATAATTTATCCATTTTCTATTCGCCGTCTCTTCACCTATCAATAAAACTAGGCATGATCTATTGTTTAACTGATTATCAATCCATCTCTTAATTTTGTCATCTGTTTTTTCTCTCACTTCTTCCCAATCATTATCAGAAAATGTTGAACTGTTATCTACTACCCCCATGTTACGTATTTGACCTGCTCTTGTACTGTCATTACTGAAATGAAAACTGAAAAAAACTTGTCTTTTTACCATTTTTCTCAACCTTTCTTATTTATATTGTTATATTTATAATGTCACCAATTCGGCATTGTTTGCATGGAATATTTAATTTTTTCATTTGCTTAAGTACGATATAAAGATATAACTTTATTACTTCTCTGAAATACTTGAGAAACTATAAATAGTAACTAAATCACTTAATAATGTATTTAGTGATTTTCTAGTTCTTGAATACAAATAGTGTACAGATTATTCATCCAGTGCCTCCTAATAAATTTTTTTAATCATTTTGGTAATCGGCCTCATTCTAAAACGCATACATTTTATGGAGTTTTTCAAAAATATCATCTTTGATAGCTATTGCTCTAGAGATTTATAACAACATTAACACTAGCTAATATTAAGCATAAAATATTATTATATTTAACATTATTATCTCACAGTAAACTACAGAATAGATAGTTTTTTTCAATTTATTCCGAATAAAAACTACTTTCTTCAATGCTGAAAAATATCAACTAAGTTTTAAAATTTATTTCATATTTATAATAGGATTACTCTTGCCTACTTACATAGAAAATCTCTTTAAACCAATTATTAAATTGATAATCATTTGGTATTCCAATATCAAAGTTTGAAAATAGATATGTCTCAACATCCATATCATCAAAAACATCAAATATCCAACCATCTGAATATTCAAACTTTTCAGATTCTTCAAAAGATAAATTATCTCTTATTTCTTTAATATATTCATCTGATACTGAAACCGTCAAATATAATAGTATTTCATCAATAGGTTTATGAGCCACCAAAGAGTTCCCATGAGTATATTGACTAATAAGGGAATTTAATGATTTCCTCAAGGAGAATAAAAAGTTATAGTCATATTCCATTAAATAATCACTAGGTAAGAAAAAACTTAATTCTGAGTCTTGCAATTGTCCAATATGAGTACCTTTAGGAAGACTAGATAATTCTTCTAAATCATGATCAATATAATCAGAAAGAATATCTGTACCCGCACAAAATGAAATAGCAGCAAATAGACCATGATATTCAAAAACAGTTTTTGACCAAGCGTCATGAGATTGATATTCGTTTAAAAGAGATTGGATTGATTCATCAGAGTTTAAATTATCAGGAAATTTCGTCCATTCTAAAGCCTTTAGTATTCCTTTGATTTTATCTTGTCTTATTGGATTACCAGCTTCATATTTTTTCCAAGTCTGTACCCCAACACTAGCGATATTAGAAGCCTTCTGAACAGTTAACGCTAGCTCTAATCTTCTATCTTTAATAATTCTGGCTAATTCTTCAGTTTTTCTCATAGAATCTGTAGACATTGTTATCCTCCTTTTTGATATACCTAAACATTCAAACGTGGCATTAAAAGTGAACCAATTATCAATATCAATTAAATTCTTACAAAAATACAGCATTAAAGCTTATATTCAATACTTAATGCTGTGTCTCACCAACCAATTTTTTTCTAACTAATTCCAATCAACTCTGACAGACAATTACTCTTCCCTCTTCCTAGACACTACCATCCCAAATCCCGCCACGATAGCTAAAGCAGCTACTCCAAAAATCACATATTATTGCTTTTCACCAGTATCCAGTAGTTCTTCATTTCTTTCTACTTTTTAGCAGCCTTTTACATTTTCAGTTGCCTCACTCTTTTCAACCGATTCCTATTCAACTTCCTTAGGATCAACTTCCATCACAGGCAACACTGGATCCAACACCACTTCACTTGAAATACATTCTATCGAAACTTATATTCTTTTAATTAATATCACTTATTCTATAGTAATTTGAGTTTCATAAATCAATTATACAAATTTAAAGCTGTTATTACTAGGTTAAAATCATAAATGTTTTTTATGTATAACTTTTACTGCTGTTTCTAGATTGCAATTTAAATATATTTATTCTATTTAATTGCATAAATTTATATCGATTTTCATAATCTGCTGTTTCTTATCATATAAGCATGGAAAACCATTTCCTAAAATTCCGTTTAATAACATACTTTTTTATTAATTTAATTTCATTCTTGAAATCATCAAAAGTAGTCATATTTCAAAAATTCCTTTAATAATATAATTACTTTAATACTATAAAATATTGCTATAAGAATCGTGGTTAATGAAATGGTTTGTAAAAACAACAATGATTCCTCTAGCATAAACAGCTAAATGAACTTCAAAATACACAATAAAACTTAATATTCAATCAAACGAAGCAGAAAAACCCAGTATCATATGCTAATAATGCAACACCAGCAGATACATTGCCATCTACTGGAGAAGTTCAAACCAACTCTTACTTGAATCATATCCTGATTAATAGTGAAGTCACAAAACGAGAACAACATGGTTTAGAAGTCTTCTAATGATTTCAGAAGAGGTTGAAAACCGTATCGCTCGATACTATTTTCACCGTTATCTCCCAACTTCTATCCTGGAAGAATTAGAATCCCTACTCTTGCTTTGTTTGGAGGAAGATGAACCATCTGGTTATGAAATGGTTAGATTAGCCATTAGTTACATTGAAAAAAATAAAATAAGAAATAAGCTACTAGTTTTGTTCTATATCTAAACTAGTAGCTTTTCTGTTGATTAATATGTAATTTGGAAAGGTTCAGATAGGGGGAATGTCTTCTGCACTGATGGATCTATTTACCGCACTGAGTGGAGCTAAAGTCCGCACATGTGGAGTTATTCATCAACAATATTCAGATTGTGACAAACTACCAAGTATCAGGAATGGATAAAGAGGAAGCGATGCGTTATGTGACCGAAAAATTAGCGGCTGCAGGTGTTACTGAAACGATTTTTCCCGAAGCAATCTTAATGACCATACTTTCTAGTGTTGGAGATAGCACGCGCTTTTGACCTGTATCTCACTCAATGTTTAAATATGAGGGCGCAGTCTAAACAACGGGCGATTACTCAAACAATTGTCGAGGCAGTTATGAACAAAACAAGTTATATTAAACTAACACACAAAACAATGATGATTGTAATCACTGTTTTGTGTGGTTTTTTTAAAGTTATAAATGCTGGACGATTAAGCGCGGTTCTTTGATAAAATAATAAAACAAGCAAAATACTCCAGTGATAAATGGTCGAAAATAGCTGAAATTTTTTGCGTTTAAAGTGCTAGCAGAAAGTGCCGGACAACACTCTAGCCTTCCAAAAATTATGAAAATAGATTATAGTAAATTTAGTAATTACAATGATTTATATTTGCTAAATAATATGAAGTCTTATACTTCAAATTTACAAATTAAAATATTAGGAGAACAAGATGGAAAAAAGAAAATTTTGGATTGAATGGATGATAGTTGCAATTGCAATAGTAATTATTTTTTTTAGTGTACTATGCGATGTCTTCGACATAATAATCTTTAAAATAGGATTAAGCAGCGCTCGATTTCTGGATTTAGTTAATACTCTATTTAATATTCAAGCTTCTATTTCTACACTGGGAATTGCTTTATTAGCACTCTTAATAGATAGTATAGAAGAAAAAAGATATGGGGTTAAAATTGGTAAATTCGTTATGACAAATCACATTAAACTATTAACTCACCAAGCAATAATAATTTTTGAAATTCTTCTATTAATTGTAAATTATATATTTTTGTTATTCAATTGGTTAAATGCTAGCGTTTCAGTATTTTTAATAAGTACCTTTTTAATTATCTTTCTTTCAATGGATATTTTAATATTATTTTCAGATAAAGAAACTGTTTATAAAGATATTCTAAATAATTTTAATGTAATTATATTAGAGAATGATATAAAAAAAATAAACAATATATTTATAAATTTAAATAATCATTTGGAAGAGCTATCTTTTGAACGAAAAACAATTGAATTGCAGGAAAATTTAGATTCCTATCATACCCTTTATGAAGATGGAAACGAAAAAACACGAGAATTGATAGAAACTAATTACACAGAGATGTTTATTAGAGTCTCTTATATAGAGGATCGATATACAAATGAGGTTTTATATAAATCATTTATTAAAATCTTAGAAATAGCAAATTCAAAAAAATATAAAATAAATTTCATAGATAACATGCAAAATCAGATTTACGATGTCATCGCCTCTTTACCTCAAAAATACTATTATAAAGAATACGATTTCCCGTATATCAATATTTATAACTTAGTTTTGGTAAACGAAAAGATAACCAATAATGGTAATTTTAAAGAAAAAAAACAAACAGTTAATATTGCAAGAAATATTTATCCTCAAGTCTTTAAAATAATCGATTGGGATGCATCTTTTAGGAAAGCAAGAATATCAGGGTTCTATAGTTATCTTATGCAATTACTCAAGAATAATAACAATGGAGAAGGTCTTGAAGAGATTAATGAGTTTACTAAATCATTAATTGATAATAATGATATTGAATCAATAAATAATATTATTTCAAGAACAATTGACTTTGAAACTCGTTCTACTAATATATTTGTTAATGTACACTTGCTCAGTCTTTTTATATTCTTTTTCTATATATTATATGAATCTGAAACTTTAAATAATGATTCGATATTAAAAGAATCCACAGTTAAAATATTAAATAAAAACCAATCGAATATTAATGAATTTTTCTATCATTTAAATATTGAAAGCTCACTTTCAAATGATTTAATAAATTCCTTAAATAACCAGCTTAATAACTGGGAAATTTTACAACACTCACATTTAGAAGCAAAACTATTAATTATGGAAAAAGTAATTTATATTTTTTTGATTAGCGTACTTCTTAATAAGTCTAGAGATAGTTCAAGTTTAAATATATATTTTGAACATTTTAATTTTAAATTAAATAATATTTTAAACTATATAATAAAGGACGAATCAAACTTTAAACTTTACTATGAGGAGATAACTAATAAATTTATAGGTATAACTTTACACAATAAAGAACAGGCGTTTCAAATTATTCAAGAATCATATAATACTTTAAAAATAAAAGAGAAATTGTTTATATCAAATCATTATGAAGAAGAGAAATTCTATACTAAAGCTCAAAAAACACTTACTCTGGCAAATGAACATATAAATCAAAAGCTAAGTAATTTTTTTAATTATGATACAGAACTAAATAATAAGCAAAATGTTATTCTTGCAGATTGTTTTATATTACCAATCGAATTTTTTGATTATAGTGATTTTATGTTAATCGAGATCAGTAAAACAATAGAAAGCTTAATAATAAATGAATTATTGAACAAGTTCAAAGAAATTATCAATACGCATACCTTTAATTATAAAGATAATGATACTTTAGAAAAAATAATGGGCTTAGTTGAAGACTATGATTCTATGATAGGTAAGCATAATTCTTTCCTATTTTTTAATGATTTATTAGTGAAAAAATATGAGGAATTTTTAACTAGTATTAAAATATTAGATGTTAATGTTTTGAAATTAACAGTAATATTTCTAAATTCAGATAGTATAAATTTTATTATTAATAAAACATCAATTATAATTGAGAAGTTAAAAGACGATGAAGTAATTAGTAATAATTTTGTAAATGAAAAAGACGAACTGTATGAATTTAATGATATGGAAAGCGATCAATTATACAGATTTAATAAAGATGAATTATTAAGTTTATTCGCAAATAAATATAGAAAAATAAATATAGAAGTTGATATTGAATATAATTTCAGAACTGATGAAAGATTGCCTAAAATCTGTGTTATCAATCTCGAAAAATAGAATTTAAGTAACGGAGCTATTCAGTGTATCGTAATTTCTTTGATTTTATTAGATTTTTTCACTTCTAATAAGAAAAAATATCGTCTATTGTAATAATAAGTTATCTGATTATTTCGCACTAACAGAGCAATCAATTCGCATTTGAAGTTCACCAGTTGATACGTCTAAAAACAATAAATCTAAAATTGAATACGCACTTTTGGTCACCCAATTGGCGCTTAGAGCCCACTTAAATCCCTGCTTTATGTATAGTGATTCCCGCCACTAAACTTTACCATCTATGACAATATTCTTACCAGTTAATGCCGACTAATTTACCAGTTAATGCCAAAGTATTTACCACCATATAAACTTCTGTATACTTAATGTGGAAACAACGCTTTTTAAAGACCACCACGTCGGACTAATTAGAGCCACCAAAAACGCATATTATTGAACCACTTAAATCGTTTTAACTTGAGCCATTTAACAATGGCTTTTTTACTTGCTTAAAATCATGGTATAAATAAATTAGCGAATGAGATTCGCTAAAAAATTAGGAGGTGGCTGAATATTGCGGACGAATAGCTCCTGATTATTCTGGGGCAAATTGAGCCAGCATTCTGGAGGTTGAGAGCCACCGATATAGAGTGAGTGAGCCACAAAGCATCTCATTCAATATTCTGCACTAGTGAGCCACCGTTCTGTTTAGTTCGAGCCACTAAAAAAGGGCTAAAAATAGCCCTTAAAGTCATTATATTCTTGAACGCATCGATTTTTCACCTTCTATTAGTATCTGTTGAGATTTAGATAGTGCACGGTCTAAGATCGCATCCGCCAACACTCCGCCTCCTAATCGTTCATGCCAACCATCTACTTTAAATTGAGAACAAAAGATTGTTGAATGAAGTCGATAACGACGTTCTAATACCTCTAAAATATCTTGTTGTGCTTGTTGAGGTATTGGAACAAGCAGAAATTCATCAATAATCAATAAATCAATTTTCTGACATTGTTTAACTACTTTTGGATACCGACCTTCTATACGAGCTAATTTTAAATCCGCTAATAAGTCAGGCAACCGGATATAATTCACTCTAGTTCCTGATAAACAGGCATTCTTACCTAATGCACAAGCCAGGTAACTTTTTCCTGACCCAGTAGCTCCAACAAAAATAATATTTTTGTGTTCATCTAAATATTTATTCGTTGATAGCTTTTGAAAAACATCTTTGTTCAAGTGACGGTCAGATAGATATTGGATATCTTCTAAGCGTGCATTTGAATCAGAAAAATTTGCTTGTTTTACAAGCCGTTCAATTTTACTGTTTTTTCAGCTATCAAACTCAGAATCAAGTAAATGAGCTAACCGTTCTTCAAATGACCATTCAGTTACATTCTCTAACTTATTTTGTTCTTCATAAGCTTTTACCATACCTTGAAATCTTAAAGTCACCATTTTTTCATAGTTGTGTTGATTCATCTTGAGACCCTCCATAATATTGACTTCCTCTTAAGAATGCATGAGTCGAACCATTCTCTGGAGTTTCTTTTGTTGGTTGATTTTGTTTTGTTTGATTCGTCTCTAAGATTCGTTTAATATTTTTATAGCGAGGAGCATAAATAAGCGATAAGGCTTTTTGACAAGCAGATTCTAATTCTTGCGGAGTATGTAAATCTGCCAGTTTCAATAGCGAACGACAGCCGTTATAAGCCTGTTGTTCAATACGATACGAAGCTAATAAGCGTTCAATCACTGTTTGTGTATTCTCGCCTATTTGTTTTGCCCATTTAATAAACCGAGTCCCATTCCACTCCGAAGCCTCCTGATGTGTTAGAGGCATTTGATCTTGGCGTGTTGAATATTGTCCAGGTTGTCCATATAGACGCGGATGACTACAAATGCGTTTTTGTTTGAAGAATACTTCTATCAGCCGTTTTGTTATACGAACATCTACTTTTTTCTTTATGCATTCATAAGGGACAGAATAAAACATTTTATCAACGGATACATGATAATGATATTGAACGGTCGCTACCTTCCAAACACCATATTGATAGGGATTCGTCGGTAATGGTTGAAAAAATTCTTTCTCTTCTTCAGTGAAGACACTTAAACGGGACCCTTTTCTCTTTTGAAATCCTTTATGATTGAATTCGATGAGTAATTCTTGAACTGCTTGGTTAGCTTCATACACAGAATGGAAGGTTTCGTGACGCAACTTCGCAATGATTTGGGATGATATTTTCCCAACCGTACTCTCTACACTGGCTTTGCCATTAGGGGTTCTTGGTTGAGCTGGTATCACAACCGTTCGATAGTAATCAGTTAGTTCTCGGTACTGTGCATTTAGAATAACATCCCCATTTTTCGGATGCTTTACCATACTGGTTCGTAAGTTATCGCATACGATCATTGAAGTAACACCACCAAAAAATTGAAACATACTAACATGGGCTTGGATCCAATTTTCTTGTTTCATATTTTCAGTAACTTCTACATAACTATATTGACTATAAGACAAGGTAGCGACAAAAACATACCCTTTGTTTACTGCTCCAGTTTCACGATTAATGATTGAAATCGTAGCACCTGCTCAATCTGTTTCAACTCATTCACTAGGTGAATGTTGAAAATACATCATGGCCTTTGTTAGTTCTAAATAGCTATTTAAATGGACACAAAATTTTGCATACTGAAAAGGAAATCCTTCAGATGCTTGACGTTCTTGAACATAATCTTCCCAAAGAAACTTTTTAGTAACTCCTTTTTATTAAAGCACCTGAGCCAACACTTCAAAATTAGGCATCAGATAAAACGAATCTTCGCTTAATTTTGGAAACAGTAAATCATTTAATGCTTGTTCAGTGAGAGGGATGACTTAATCAAAATCGAGCTGTACCGCTTTAGCAGCATTAATCACTTTACTCACTGTATTCCGAGATACACCAACTAAATTGATATTTGCCTTTGAGACAAATCTGCAAAGTGGTACCTGAGTATATCTTTGTATTTTTCCATAAAAAAATACACCTCCATATAATTTTTGTAGACGATGTCTACAAGTGGATTATATTGGAGATTGTATCGAAGTGGCTCATTTTGTCCAGAATCTATGGCTCTTTTTATGCAGTTTGGTGGCTCAGTTAATATCAGAATCATGGCTTCGCTGTGAAAGAATAATCACTTACAGCTAAACAGCGAGGAAAACTCTAAAATCATGAATATCAACCAGTGTACTAGCGAAGAAAAATAAATATTGAAACAATCTTTGAATTTTTCATGGGTTCTTTATGGTTCAAATAATACCACTAAGAGGAAAAGAAAAGTAAACCAATAGATTGGTGTTGCCTTAATGACATGTAATCTCTATAATTTATCATTGAACGATCAAAAAAATAGCAAAGAGAAACAAACGATTCAATAGATGAGTAAATTGATCAAACTATTGAATCGTTTATTTTTTATATGAACTTTTGACACTGCCCCAACTTCTTCAACGGAATAAAAATCAAAAAAAATCATAAATAGTTAACAGTTTTATTGCATTAGACTTTACAGTTTCTTCTTCTTTATATTCTGATAACCATAATCGAGTTCCTTCAACTATCTGTCTACATAGCTCTGGTAACTCAATTATTATTTCATCATTGATAAGCTTTAAATCAGACAACTTTTTTATTGTTAAATGAAATTTGTTAATATTTTTCTCTAGAACTTTGATTCTCAGTTTCAGTGCTTCTAAGATGTAAGTATGAACACCTTAATGCATAAAAATCTCTTCCAGTTAAATATTGAATTTTTTTATTAAAAACAAGATAATCAAGGTATAATGATTCTTTAAATATCTATTAACCAATTAACATAAATTAATCTAGTATTTCAATTATTAGGATTTTCTAAACTACCACAAATATTTGGTAAAGTTATAAGCAACTGTCATTACGGCATGGTAATTCTTTTCTTTTAGAGAGTCTTCTACAGACGTAATTATTCTATTAACTTTATTTGCTACAATATCCATTACATTCTCACCTAAATTACCATAATTTTATCTTTCTATTATACCTTAAATTTTATTATGTTGAAATAATTATATCGTGATAAAATTCGTTAAGAACATTATGATAACCGTGGTGTATTCGATTATAATATTTTTATCAAAATCAAACATCTATTTTTATTAATTATTTTTTATGCAATAATATTTTGAATTTCAATAATTAATAGTATAATAAAAATAAAAAAATTCATAGAGGTGAACGATGGAACAAGCGTTTTTGAATATGTTTTACTCCGAGTTATATATTAATACTCAAGGAGTTACTAATCGATTGGATAAAATACTAAAAAAGATTAATTATCGTCCTGATAAAGATATTATGTTTTCTGACGCTTATTTAATTTATGATTTTAATAATATTGTTGTAAATGTTGGGAATATTAAGAAAATATTAAGCCCTATAGAATATAAAAAAAGCGGCGAATCAACTATACATTTTCAAAACCGTATAAAACGTGGCAAAGTTTTAAGGGAAAGATTGGGAATTATTGGTAACGAGTCTTTTTTACAAATTAAAGTTCGAAACAGAATTGAACATTTTGATGAACGGATAGACACTTTATCTCTAAAGTATGATAATGAAGATGAAGAATTAAAAGCATTTAAAGGAATAGTATTTAACACTAATTTTACATATAAGGATTTAATTAAAAATCATTTGGAAGAATTATCAATTCATAATAGAGATATGTATTTTTTGAAATCTTATATTTCTCAAACTAATGAATTGTATATAGATAATATTTCTATAGATTTACAAGAACTTTTAGAAGACTTAACTGACTTAGATAGAAAAATTTCAAATGTCTTAAAAAATGAAGTTGGTAGCAATGGTATTCTATTTCTTTGGCCATAAACAATATATTCCTTTTGAAAATATTTAATCTAAACTAGATAAACCATCTGCTGATGTAATGGTTAGATTAGGCATCAATTATAAAGAAAAAATATTATCATAAAAAATAAGCTACTGGTTTTATCTCATATATAAACTAGTAGCTTTTTAATTGATTAGTGTGTAGGTTAGAATAATTTAGAAAGATGGAGCTAGTTCAGCACTGATGGAGTTATTCAATACTCTCATTAGAGCTAAAGTCTACACTAGTGGAGCAATTAGTACACAATATTCATCCAAAGTGGAAGACCATTAGTGACTTAACTCAAAGTGATTGTTAGAGAACACAAAAATGGATGAATCCTTACCCGAGAAAACTAATAAGCTATCAAGCGTCAGATGAAGTCTTTACTAAGTCTTCAAAAAAGCAAGACAAGTTGAAAGACACGTTAGTGCTTGAAAACGAATCCCATTCGGCATGACTGTAAGTCTAGAAAGCTAGCTGAGGCCAGCTATGGATTTATCCTATGATGTCTCAGCTCATTATCAAGCAGTGACTAGATAGAACAATGAAGTAAGTCATCGGGTAGTACACTTTTTACTAAAAGTGGCTGACTTAAGTTTGAAATTTCCGAAAGTCAATTTAACTTAAAACCTCTTCCAAATAATTAATTATATTTTTTGAAGATTCGAAGTACTTTATTACAGTATTAATACTAATTTTAATATCACGGCCATGAGCAAAATCGTTCCTATTTTGAACTAAAGAATTTAAATCTGATTTTTCATGTGCTTGAATTTTACTTTTAAAATCTTCACAAAATTGAGAATTTACTTCTGATAATAATTTTTCGATATTTCCAGTTTTCGGATTATCAGAACTATCAATTATTTTCTTCTGTAAATATCCAATTGTGTCGCTTTTTGCATTTTCAGACAAGTAGTCATGTATTATTTTTTTGTAACATTGTTCTATTACACCACATGCTCTTATCGTTGAATAAGATATTAAGTACTTTGTTTTTTTATCGAACTTATTTTTATTTATCCAAATTTTAATTTGTTCTAATTCCGTATCAACATCTTTAAATAAAATTTTCTCCATATGTTTCAATTCTCAAAATAATTCAAGTCGAATAAATAGCGAGATGCAATATTAAATCTTTTTTTAATTTGAACCACATTGGTTGTTCGAGAGGATGTAGCATTCTGAAATTCTTTATCCAAAAGTAAGTTTTCATATCTCTTTGAAAAATCTATGTTTTCATTAAAATCAAAACCTTTTTCGATTGCCTTTAAAATAGACACTGCTACAGCATCAAAGGTAGTAGGATGGATTTTTTTTAAGTAAACATGTTTAGAGTTTTTACGTTTAAAAACATTGATACCAAAAAATTTTAAGGCAATTTCTAGGGTACTAACAAATTGATTTTCGAGTTCATCAATATCTTCTTTAATTAAATTTCTATTTTTACCCATGTATTCATTAAGATACTTATTCAAATTAATTTGTTTTTCATTAAATTCTTTACTTTTTTCAAATTCACTCATTGCAAAAAATCTTAAAATTAGTTCAATATCCCCCATTCTACTATCTTCTTTTTCTGATCTCAAAATTTTCCTCCAATTATCATTAAGATTCAATTTAAATAAAAGCGAATTAAATGAACCTTGATACACACAATTTCTAATTTCTTGTGATTTGAGAGACTTTCCACTAGTGTTAATTCTTTCAAAAATTTGATACATTCCAGTATCATCCTTGGGATGCTTTTGCTCAAAAATTATAGCGTGAATAGTTGTTGTCCTAATGCGTCTTTTTTCTTCTGTAGTTAATTCATCAAATGTCTTACCTCTCCATTTTTTATTGATGTTGTTTTTATTAGATAGTCTAAATACTTTTTCAGTATTCGTAAATATCCCTCGAAAGAAGTCATTTACGCTCATTATTCGTTGGTAACCATCAACGATTAATCTTTTTTCATCTGTGTCTACAGCCAAAAAAATACTAGGAACAGGTAACCCTAACAATATTGAATCAATAAACCGGCTTGCTTCATCTATAGTCCATACAAATTTTCGCTGTAGCTCTGGCTTTACTAGATCACCTTCAGAATACATTAGTGTTAACTCTCTAAAAGTCATATCAGCTCCCCAAGAACTTATGTTATATAAATCATCATTCGAATATGAGATACTCTCTTCATTATTATTTTCTACCAAACTCACATTACTCATTTTATTTTACTCCTTTCATAAATAACAAATATAGATAATCTATTTGACAAAATAATTCGCAATTAGGAATTTTCAAATATATATTCCTTCACTTTACCAATCATTCAATTCTTTCTTACCCTAAATAGCTTTTTCAAAAAATAAGATAATTCATTTTAAAAAATGTTGAAATATTAAATTGATAATTAATAGTAAAAATCCTTATAAAATTTGTTTTAACATAATCGTATATTTCAATTTTACAATTAAAATACCATAGTATGCAAGGTAATCTGTACTTATAATAACAGCATCGCAATTAAATTATATAAAATAATTATAATTATCATATGAGTACCAGTGTATACATTTTAATTATTTAATGCTTTTGTTCTTATTTTCATTAAAAAAGCATTAAATCAATCCATATTTGGGAATGGTATTAGGAAATCTGTTAGTTAATTTTCTAATGCCTATAACTATTAACTAATTTTTTTCTTAGTAATTCTTGGAAATTACCATACTAAATCTTGAATTCACATAATTTCATCTTATACAATCCTTATAAAGCTTTACTTTTTGTTACTTGATATACTTTACTTGTAAGTATACTTGTAGATGAAAGCATGTCACAAATTAAACTTGTAGAATTACCTGCTAAAAAGATTTCCTTTAAAAAAGGATCGAACGGAACCAAATATGTGTATTATACGGTTAAAAGTTACCGTAATGAAAAAGGTAACCCAACGTCCGATGAAGTAAGTATAGGTAAATTGGATGAACACACAAGTAAACTAATCCCTAACAAAAGCTATTACGAAGGGTTTCCTATTGAACGAGAAGATACACCTGAACGCATTCAATCAACGGGTTATATTTCTATTTACTTTCACTTAGCAGAAAGGATCGCCTTAACCTTTTTATTGAAACAGAATTTTCCTGAACAAGCTGATTCCATTTTTGCTTTAGCTGCCTATATGATGGCTCATGGGAATGTGATGATGATCTACGAACGTTTGACAGAAGATACACAACATAAGCATATTCCAGTATTATCCTCTCAACAAATCAGTACACCCTTTGCGAATTTTGCGGAAGAGCATCGCAATGCCTTCTTAAAAGAATGAGTTAAGAAAGCGAATGAAGATGAATACATCGCTTATGATGTTACCTCCATTTCATCTTACAGTGGAGAAATGTCGATAACGGAATATGGTTATTATCGAGATAAAGAACAACTGCCTCAATTAAATTTAAGCATGTATTATGGTGAAACTTCTCGAATTCCTTTACACTACGCTATCTATCCAGTAAGTTTAGTCGACAAAACTTACTTACCCTTTATGATGGCTGTGACAGAATCCATGGAGATGAAACATATCCGCTTTGTTATGGATCAAGGTTTTATGACAAAGGATAATCTTATGTTAATGGTGGATAAAGGTTTTACGGTACTCAGTCTATTACCTAAAAACTTTGTGTTGTACAAAGAAACATTGAATCAAGTAATCGCATAACCATTCTCGGCTAAGGATAGGATTATCAGTCAGGATATTTATGCACGGACAATTGTCACTGAGATGGATGGTATTCCTATTCGGATACATATGTACTTTGATCCACAAAAAGCTGTATTAGATGAGAAAGCACTCTATGATGATATTCAAAGAAAAGAACAAGCCCTTCAGGAGTTAATCAAACAGAAGGCAATTAAAGCAACCACGAAGAAATACTTTACGGTAACAGAATCAGGTGATAAAACCATCGAGTATCAACTGGACTATGATAAAGTTGATGCGTTAAAAGACCGCTTAGGTTATTTCGCTTTAGTTTAACGGATTTAGATTTGGCATCTGAGGATGCTTTAATTATTTATCGTTAAAAGATGTGATTGAGAAGAGTTTTGATCAATTTAAGAATGGGATGGATTATCGTCGGATGCGCACGCATTATACGCAAACAACGGAAGGCAAGATGTTTGTGGCCTTTGTGGGCTTAATTATGCGACATGTCTTTATGAATAGCGTAAAGACACATGAAGACACTCAAGCTATGACAATGAAGCAGGTTATCATTGAGTTAGAAAAGATTCAGTAGATTCAATTAAAGAACAAAGAGATGATTGATTATTCTTTCACAGCGAAGCCATGATTCTGATATTAACTGAGCCACCAAACTGCATAAAAAGAGCCATAGATTCTGGACAAAATGAGCCACTTCGATACAATCTCCAATATAATCCACTTGTAGACATCGTCTACAAAAATTATATGGAGGTGTATTTTTTTATGGAAAAATACAAAGATATACTCAGGTACCACTTTGCAGATTTGTCTCAAAGGCAAATATCAATTTAGTTGGTGTATCTCGGAATACAGTGAGTAAAGTGATTAATGCTGCTAAAGCGGTACAGCTCGATTTTGATTAAGTCATCCCTCTCACTGAACAAGCATTAAATGATTTACTGTTTCCAAAATTAAGCGAAGATTCGTTTTATCTGATGCCTAATTTTGAAGTGTTGGCTCAGGTGCTTTAATAAAAAGGAGTTACTAAAAAGTTTCTTTGGGAAGATTATGTTCAAGAACGTCAAGCATCTGAAGGATTTCCTTTTCAGTATGCAAAATTTTGTGTCCATTTAAATAGCTATTTAGAACTAACAAAGGCCATGATGTATTTTCAACATTCACCTAGTGAATGAGTTGAAACAGATTGAGCAGGTGCTACGATTTCAATCATTAATCGTGAAACTGGAGCAGTAAACAAAGGGTATGTTTTTGTCGCTACCTTGTCTTATAGTCAATATAGTTATGTAGAAGTTACTGAAAATATGAAACAAGAAAATTGGATCCAAGCCCATGTTAGTATGTTTCAATTTTTTGGTGGTGTTACTTCAATGATCGTATGCGATAACTTACGAACCAGTATGGTAAAGCATCCGAAAAATGGGGATGTTATTCTAAATGCACAGTACCGAGAACTAACTGATTACTATCGAACGGTTGTGATACCAGCTCAACCAAGAACCCCTAATGGCAAAGCCAGTGTAGAGAGTACGGTTGGGAAAATATCATCCCAAATCATTGCGAAGTTGCGTCACGAAACCTTCCATTCTGTGTATGAAGCTAACCAAGCAGTTCAAGAATTACTCATCGAATTCAATCATAAAGGATTTCAAAAGAGAAAAGGGTCCCGTTTAAGTGTCTTCACTGAAGAAGAGAAAGAATTTTTTCAACCATTACCGACGAATCCCTATCAATATGGTGTTTGGAAGGTAGCGACCGTTCAATATCATTATCATGTATCCGTTGATAAAATGTTTTATTCTGTCCCTTATGAATGCATAAAGAAAAAAGTAGATGTTCGTATAACAAAACGGCTGATAGAAGTATTCTTCAAACAAAAACGCATTTGTAGTCATCCGCGTCTATATGGACAACCTGGACAATATTCAACACGCCAAGATCAAATGCCTCTAACACATCAGGAGGCTTCGGAGTGGAATGGGACTCGGTTTATTAAATGGGCAAAACAAATAGGCGAGAATACACAAACAGTGATTGAACGCTTATTAGCTTCGTATCGTATTGAACAACAGGCTTATAACGGCTGTCGTTCGCTATTGAAACTGGCAGATTTACATACTCCGCAAGAATTAGAATCTGCTTGTCAAAAAGCCTTATCGCTTATTTATGCTCCTCGCTATAAAAATATTAAACGAATCTTAGAGACGAATCAAACAAAACAAAATCAACCAACAAAAGAAACTCCAGAGAATGGTTCGACTCATGCATTCTTAAGAGGAAGTCAATATTATGGAGGGTCTCAAGATGAATCAACACAACTATGAAAAAATGGTGACTTTAAGATTTCAAGGTATGGTAAAAGCTTATGAAGAACAAAATAAGTTAGAGAATGTAACTGAATGGTCATTTGAAGAACGGTTAGCTCATTTACTTGATTCTGAGTTTGATAGCTGAAAAAACAGTAAAATTGAACGGCTTGTAAAACAAGCAAATTTTTCTGATTCAAATGCACGCTTAGAAGATATCCAATATCTATCTGACCGTCACTTGAACAAAGATGTTTTTCAAAAGCTATCAACGAATAAATATTTAGATGAACACAAAAATATTATTTTTGTTGGAGCTACTGGGTCAGGAAAAAGTTACCTGGCTTGTGCATTAGGTAAGAATGCCTGTTTATCAGGAACTAGAGTGAATTATATCCGGTTGCCTGACTTATTAGCGGATTTAAAATTAGCTCGTATAGAAGGTCGGTATCCAAAAGTAGTTAAACAATGTCAGAAAATTGATTTATTGATTATTGATGAATTTCTGCTTGTTCCAATACCTCAACAAGCACAACAAGATATTTTAGAGGTATTAGAACGTCGTTATCGACTTCATTCAACAATCTTTTGTTCTCAATTTAAAGTAGATGGTTGGCATGAACGATTAGGAGGCGGAGTGTTGGCGGATGCGATCTTAGACCGTGCACTATCTAAATCTCAACAGATACTAATAGAAGGTGAAAAATCGATGCGTTCAAGAATATAATGACTTTAAGGGCTATTTTTAGCCCTTTTTTAGTGGCTCGAACTAAACAGAACGGTGGCTCACTAGTGCAGAATATTGAATGAGATGCTTTGTGGCTCACTCACTCTATATCGGTGGCTCTCAACCTCCAGAATGCTGGCTCAATTTGCCCCAGAATACTCACTTGCATATGCATCTGAATTCTTAAAATGGGGAGCTGTATCTTTATTATCTTCTAAAAGAAAATAATTTCTGTATATCAAATTTGGAATTTTATTAACAAACTCATTTGTTGGAACATTTAATGAAGACCCACAATTACATCCTGAGTAAGTACATGTCGTTTCAGTATAAATACGCTCATATACTTCATCTCTAACGACTCCTATTAAACCAGTTGGATTACTTCCCCATAAACCAGCTTGAATTTCTGAATTAATAAACGGTCGTTGAGATGTTTCTTCTCCAATCAACACCATAACGACTGAAGAGTCCTGCAAAAATTCTTCTCTAATTATCCTCATGATTCTATCTTCCTCTAGATTAGTATCAATATCACCGTCCGATACTGACTTATCAATAAACTCTCCCCCTTCTAACCCTTTTCTGATTATCTCATCCTTCAAGTCTTGTTCATTTTTATGATGATAACTAATAAATGTTTTATGCATTTTAATATCCACTCCACTTTTCTTTATCTAATCTAAATGTTTCGAGTATTTTTTCATCGGATAATTCTTTATTAAGTACTTTGAAATCTCTCACAATTTCATCATACCTGTAGTAACAAGTCTGTACTATTTCAATTGTAGTTTCATGTACAACAATTTTTTTATCATTGGAAACAATTGAATCATCCTTCAAAATCTTTTCATACCATCTTCTATAATCATTTTGATGATTAGTAAGAAATGTATTAAGAGTTTTCAAAATTCCGACTGACAAACTATATAAAGCTTCATCTTTCTCTCTATCTAATAGCTCCAGATTTTCTCGAATAAATTTATAAGTACTATAATAAGAATCAAGAACCTCAGATATATTATCTTTATCCGGTTTAAAACAGAATAGAGATCTCTTGGATTCTAAAAAAGAACCCACTGCTTTTTTAAATATTTCGCTTGATTTATCAAAAAATACATTTAGACCTCCAATATTGAAATTATCTATTCTAAGAGAATATTTTTTTCCCCAAAAACCATAAATAGCAAATCCAATTCCAAAAACTCCTAAAGATAGTAGTATCAATTTTAAAATTTCCATCAATGTATTAATATAGTTACTAATGAAACCATTGTTGAAAAAATCAATTTCAGTGAGAATAATTGTAATTAGAAAAAATAAAATAAATATTAAAGTGCCATAAAATATTTTTGAATTAGATTTTATTCTTTCTTGTAAATGCTTATTACCTCCAAGTAGAAAAGTAAGTATACATATCATAACTACCCATAGTATTTCAATTTTCATAGTTATAACTCTCCTTTATCTTTAATGTAATATCTTTCAATCTTTAACTCACTTTCTCCTGGAGGTAAACTTTTCACTTCATAAAGTGGTTTGTCCAAACTACTAAAATATTCAATTTCAAACTCAACCCATTTAGATTGTTCAGAATTATCAGTTCTTATTAATAGTAAATTCTTTGATTGTTCCATTCTTACCTTTAAAACCTCTTCAGTATAAACGTTAACAAATTCACGTTTTAAAAAATGATCATCAATACCCCAATCAATATAGCATGTTTTGTTATCTTGATTTAATTTTAAAACTATATCTCTAACTATTATTTGATCTTTTAAACTATGTGAAACAAAAAAATCGTAAGTTTGTTTGTTATTTATTGCATCGCTTTGGAAGCGTTCATATAAATCTTTTGGTCTCATTGAATCAAAATTAACTTTATCTAGTTGATAACTTTTTTTCTTACCTTTAAATCTCTTTCTTAATACTACATAATGTCCAAATTTTTGTAGATGATTGAATGCAAATTCTCTAATCTGATTATTCCTTTCAGAATCATTTAATTTATAAAAAAACTCATTCACCTCTTTTGTATCAAATTTTGATAATTCTAGAGCAATCAACATTTTTTCTTGTGTGCTTATTCCTTTTGTGTGATATTTTTTTATATAATATCTCATATAAGAAGGATTAACATTTTGAGCATTTATTTTGGCATTATTTATTCTGTCATATATTACTTTATTCTTTTTATATCTATATTCTTCTAATTCTGCTCTCTCTTTCTTTACTTTTTGCTCATCGTATTTTGCATTATATTTTTCTCTAACACCTACAGACAATATATTCTTAACTTTTTGTGATGAATAGAAGAACTTTTCTGGTGATTCAGGATTATATCTTTTCTTCTTTCCAATTGAAACTAAGTGATTATCTTTTTCACGATACAAAGTTTGTCGTTCAACTAGCCATTGCCATTCGAATGGAAATAACCTTCTATACTCATTTAGTATAGTCTTTTGGTAATATTTGATAGATTTGATTTAACGGTCGTTTAAAACCGTTTCTAATTTGAATACTTTCTTTCGTATATTTTCTTTTCACTTCACCTGCCATTATCATACACTCCTCAATTTAATTAAACTTATATTTAATCAAAGCTTACTATATAAGTGCCTAGCTTTATTATGTTGCATTAATATTCACTAATTAAACTATACAATTTCTGTATATATTTACCTCACCGGTTAGGTGCTAATCGCTTTCATTTCATAATGCAATGGTAACAATTTATACTGTTTTATTAATGCAAACTAGCTCTTTTACAATTGTATCATAGTAATGTGTTACTTTTCTATATTCGTTTAATCAAATTTTTTATTTTTAAAATTTGATTGAAATTCATTGTCGAACGTCGCCACGACACTCACTCTACTATCTATTGTACACAATTTCGTAGAGGATATTGGCATCAAAGATTAGGCGGGAGTGTTCATGCCGATGCTATAATAGACCGAATTGTTCATAGAGCGATTTGGTTTGAAACAGGTGCAATGAATATGTGAGAGAAATTAGGTCAAAATAAAGAAGTTGAAAAATAAAATTTTCGCCACGCTATATGCGTGGCTTTTTAATTGGACTCCAAATGCGAATAGGTTGCTCTCAAATGGCTATCGATTGCTCCGAACTAGCTTATAGGTGGGGCTGAAGCCGCGGAATAATCACCTGATTATTTCGCGCTATCAGAGCACTCAATTCGCATTTGGAGTCCACCTGTGGATAAGTCAAATAATCGTAAAACGAAAATTGAATACGCTCTTTAGGACAACTGATTCATGGTTTGATTCCACTTAAGTTCCTGCTTTATGTATAGTTAAATTGGAAGTTTTATTACTTCCAAAATACATAAGGGAGGATATTTTTATGTCCAGAAAAATACCTGTAAAGGTAATCATGCTGTATCGAGATCAAGGTTTATCTCGAAATATGATTGCTAAGTCACAAAATATCAGTCGCAATTCAGTCAGTCAAGTGTTTCAAAGGGCTAGTCAACTAAATGTGTCTTTTCAAGACATCGAATCAATGTCTGAGAATCAAGTCTATCGTCTTTTTTTCCCAGATCGTTATCAATCGGAAGTAATGTATGCGCATCCAAATTACGAAGTGATTCATAAAGAATTACAGAAAGTTGGTGTCACTTTAAAACTTTTATGGCAAGAGTATACCGATAATTGTCGAAAATCGAACGAAATAGCTGTTGGCTATACAAAATTTTGTGAAGATTATCAAAAATATATCGATCAATATCGATTAACGAATCACTTAGTACATAAACCAGGTGTTAGTGTACAAGTTGATTGGAGCGGCTCTCATTTGAAGCTAATAGATAGTAATACAGGGGAAATTACACCTGTATATCTGTTTGTTGGTACGTTACCTTACAGTCAAATGACCTATGTTGAGCCTACTTTAGACACGAAAAGTGATACTTGGTTAAAGTGTCATGTAAATATGTTTAGTTTTTTAGGTGGTAGTCCAATAAAGCTCGTTTGTGACAACTTAAAAACGGGCGTGATTACACATCCAAAAGAAGGTGATATTGTTCTGAATCATCAATATGAAATGCTTGCCAATCACTATGTCATGGCCATTATGCCGACAAAAATTAGGAAGCCAAAACAAAAAGCAGCTGTGGAAGGGGCGGTTGGTAAAATAGCGACAGCTATTATCGCTACCTTACGCCACCAAGTTTTCCACTCGTTTCCAGAATTAAAAATAGCCGTAAGAGAAAAGTTAGATGACTATAACGCTAAACCATTTCAAACAAGGGAGGGTAGTAGAAAGCTCATTTTTGATAATAATGAAAAAGATAAATTAAGATCTCTACCAGTCGTTCCATTCGAAATTGCTGAATGGGTCTATGGACGTAAAGTAAGATATGATTGTCATATTGTTTTTCAAAAGAACTACTATTCTTGCCCCTACCAATATATAAGAAAAAGTGTTGATTTAAAGGTAACAGATCAAATGGTTGAAATTTATTATCAACAAGAACGCATTGCTAGTCATCTTCGTTTTCCAATGTATAGAGAGTATGCTTATTCAACCCAAGTTGAACATACACCTGATTATTTTAATCAGCCGGAGTGGAATGACCAAAGAATTCTACGCTGGGCTCATAGTATTGGTCCTTGCACCTATAAAGTGATTCAACGAATCTTTGAAAGTGTACAAATTAAAGAACAAGGCTATCAATCCTGTTTATCCGTTTTAAACTTGACGAAGAAATACTCAAAAGAACATCTTGAGATTGCTTGTCAAATTGCTTTAGACAAAATTCATTCTCCGAGATATCGCCAACTGAATTCAATTTTATCAAGTAAAGTGAATAAAGGTTTCTTTGAACAACAAACGAATCAACAACCGTCAAATATAGGGTACCTAAGAGGTCCAGAATATTATGGAGGGAACCAAAATGATTAATGCTGAAACAATACGTAAACTAAGACAATTAGATTTAGATGGATTTGTAGATGCCTTAGAAATGCAGGAAATGAACATAAGCGCGCTTCAACTCACATTTGATGAAAGAATACAGTTAGCGACAGATTCGCTTTATCAAGAGAAATATAACCATCGCGTTCAAGGTTTGATTAATCGGGCGAAACTTCGCTTTTCTGATGCTGATTTAGCTACTATCTATTATGAAAAACGGGACATTAATCGCGAAATTTTACAAGAATTAGGTCGTTGTAATTTTATCCATCAACAATTAGATGTAATTATGCAAGGATTTACGGGTTCAGGTAAAACATTTCTTGGGTGTGCTTTAGGTAAAGAAGCCTGTAAAAAAGAAATCCGAACACGGTACATTCGATTACCAGATTTATTAATCGAGCGGGACGAGGCGACTTTGAAAGACAAAGGAATAACAAATTTATTGAGAAAATATTCGAACTATGGACTACTAATCTTAGATGAATGGCTTCTCGATGACCTTGTAGAAGATGATCTGAAATTCATTTTCGAACTGGTCGAACGTCGCCACGACACTCACTCTACTATCTATTGTACACAATTTCGTAGAGGAGATTGGCATCAAAGATTAGGCGGGAGTGTTCATGCCAATGCTATAATGGACCGAATAGTTCATAGAGCGATTTGGTTTGAAACAGGTACAATGAATATGCGAGAGAAATTAGGTCAAAACAAAGAAGTTGAAAAATAAAACAATCGCCACGTTTTATGCGTGGCTTTTTAAGTGGACTCCAAATGCGAATAGGCTACTCTCAAATGGCTATCGATTGCTCCGAACTAGCGTATGGGTGAGTTTGAAGCCGCGGAATAATCAATTATATTTTGCATTGAAAGTCTGTAATTCATAAATCTCAATTAAGTGGTTATTTAACCAACATAGAATTTTATTTTAACTACAGAACAGTGAACGCTTTCTTCATAAGTTAAACGAATCGAACAAAATGTTCATCTAGTAGTCACAATTATATTTGAACAAATTCCCGAACACCAATACCATCGTTGAGCGCATGCAATACTAAAAATGGCAGACACCTATTCCGACCAAAGATTAGATAAAGCCTGCCATTATGCATTAGAACGCTCAACTGCCCCTAATTATCATCAAATTAAGAAAATTATTGACAGTCGTTTGTTCCAATCAAATTCTAACACGACTGAAACGGTTGAACAATCTTACTTAAGAGGAGCGGATTACTATGATAAATCAAACCAATAGATTAGATAAGTTAATCTCTTACTTACGTCATATGCGATTACCTATTATGGCTGATCAATTACTGACACTATCACAAGATTCTAAAATAGAATCTAAAACGACACTGGATGTTTTAGAGGAAATTATTACAGAGGAATACCAATCTCGCTGCTTAAATACGATTGCACGAAATTTGAAAACTGCTCAATTATCACAACCCAATGCGAATTTAGACCATATGAATTATGCTCCTGAACGGCGGATAAACCGATCTTTGATTGAACAATTAAAAACGTGTCAGTTTATTCAAAATCACCACCATGTGATTATTCAAGGAGCGACAGGAACAGGTAAATCTTATATTGCGAATGCTTTGTGTCGACATGTGATTACACAAGGATATACTGCTCTATACACACGAATGATCGAATTATTAGCTGAAATAAACGACTCCGACTCAGAAGGTAGACTGGATAAACTCCTTAAAAAGCTAGCTAAAGTAGATTTACTTGTCATCGATGATTTTTTACTGACAACAACTACGGAATTTGAACAAAAGTATTTGATGGAAGTCTTTGAGATACGTAGTCGAGGTAAGGCACTCGTTTTATCTTCTCAAATGAGTGATGTTGAATGGCATAAAAAATTAGGTGGTGGAGCTATAGCAGAGGCTATTATTGATAGAGTCTCAAATAACTCCCATAGAATTATTATCAGTGGCGAATCATTAAGTCTTTGTAAAGGTCCAGAATAATCCGATTCGATTGGTTCAAAAAAAACGTGATTTACCTGGTTCAGGATATCGCGTTTTTATGGTTTTTTAAGGACGACGTATACACTGTATTCCGAGACACACCAACTAAACTTGATATTTGACTTTGAGACAATCCGGCAAAGTGGTACCTGAGTATATCTTTGTATTTTTCCATAAAAAATACACCTCCATATAATTTTTGTAGACGATGTCTACAAGTGGATTATATCGGAGATGGTATCGAAGTGGCTCATTTTGTCCAGAATCTATGGCTCTCTTTATGCAGATTGGTGGCTCAGTTAAAATCAGAATCATGGCTTCGCTGTGAAAGAATAATCAACTCCATTGTTTTTTACAATTCATGATGGTAAAAAGACTAGAATGAAACAAGGAACCGTTAATTACTTTTTGAAGAAGTATGCCCAAATCGTTATTAAAAGTGATTCTTTTTTTCCTATAAATTTACACGCTCATACACTTCGACATAGCATAGCTATGACAATGTACAATAATGGTATTCCAATTTCTTATATTCGAGATTTTCTTGGTCATAAAAGTGTCGAGATAACTTCCATTTATGCACACGCAAATGAGGAAACTATATATAAAACTTTAGAATCTCTGGAAGAATTAAGGATTCCTGAACAGACAATGAAATGGAAGGACAAAGAAGATTATCTAATTGAATTTTGCGGTCTAGTTTAATTTAATAATATTATCCTCAAATAAATTTGAATTTTTATCATTAAAAACGAGAGTTATACCATAATTGAGGATAATATTTTTTTGAAGATAATCCGTAGGCCGAGCGATCCTTGTTGGAACAACAATTGTATGATAGTGATTCGCAAGATCTTCGTATGTACGGTTAATAATTAAATCAGACTGTGTATTTTTAGTCACACCACTCTTAAGATTGTCCGGCGTCATAACGATAGGAACTCCGTAAAAATACTGAAACATTTGAACATGACAATCAATCCAATTCATCATTCTTTGGTCATAACAAGCTAACGCGAAAGCGTATCCACTGAAAGGTAAAACGGCCACAAATAATGAGCCTTTAATAACTTCACCCGTGTCTGGATCAATCCATTGGGGTCGCTTTCCACACCAATCAATTTGTACAGAGTATCCAGCTTTATGATGGATAATATGACTGAAGGACTTTGTATCTAAGTGCTCTTTAAAATACTTCTTAAATTGAGTTAAACTGAATATTGCGGACGAATAGCTCCACCTGTGCGGACTTTAGCCCACTCAGTGCGGCGAATAACTCCATCAGTGCGGAAGATAGCTCCACCTTTCTGAACCATTCCAAATTACATACTAATCAACAGAAAAGCTACTAGTTTAGATACCGAACAAAACTAGTAGCTTATTTCTTAATTTAATTCTTTTTCAATGTAACTAATGGCTAATCTAACCATTTCATCAGCAGATGGTTCATCTTTCTCCAAAAAATAAGGCAATAGTAGAGATTCTAATTCTTCCATGATAGAAGTTGGGAGATAACGGTGAAAATAGTATCGAGCGATACGGTTTTCAACCTCTTCTGAAATCATTAGAACACTCCTAAACCATGTCGTTCTCGCATTGAGACTTCACCATCAATCAGGATATGATAAGAATTATGTACGATACGATCTAATATGGCATCCCCTAATTGGTCATTTTCAATCTTACCATGCCAGCCTTCTGGGCCAAATTGTGAACAAAAAATGGTTGAAGACTTTCCTAAACGCGCTTCAATGATTTCTAAAACATGTACCGAATCCTCTTGGGTCAAAGGAGTTAATAACCACTCATCTATGATAAGCACATTAATTTGCCGAAATTTTGTAACCAATTTACGGTAACTTCCATCAGCTAAATAACGGGCGACTTTTAATTCATCAATCAATTCAGGTAATCGAATATATTTAACAGTTTTAAATTGTCGGCAAGCTTGAACACCAAAAGCGTTCGCTAACCATGTTTTGCCATTCCCTGAGACTCCCATAAAGATAATATTCTGATTCTCTTCAATATACTTGCCAGTTGATAATTGTGTAAGCAACCCTTTATCTAAATGACGATCTGGATGATACTCAATATCTTCAATGCATGCGTTAGAATCACTAAAGGTAGCTTTCTTTACTAGGTTTTGTATTTTATTTGATTGACGACGTGAGTATTCAAAATCAACCATTAAATTAAGTCTCTCTACAAAAGACAAGTCTTGAACATCTCGATTATTAGATTGATTTTCATAAGCTTCAGCCATTCCGCTTAAACGCATAGATTTTAATTTATTGATTGTATTCTCATTTCTCATAAGTTATTCCTCCTAAAATATTCAGAGCCTCGACTATAACCATAACCATCATTGGCCTGGTTTGTTCGAGCTTTTTCCGATTGATTCTTATTTTTATAGTTATATTGCCGTTGGATAATCGTTTTAAAAGTCGCAAGCGTTGGTTGCTGGGTAATACTTAACAATATCTCGCTTGTTTCTTCAATTAATTGGATAGAGTAATTCTTTTCTAAATTCTGAATACCACCAAGTATTTTTAAAGCTCGTTTTTCAACTTGTTGCTCAAGAATTAGATTAACTAGCTTTACTGTATTCAGCCCTATCTCCTTTGCCCATTTACGAACAGTTTCTGGCGTATGATCATGATAACGCCGATGATGGTCCGGCATATGATCCGGAAGGGTGCTACGCTCGTTAGTATTCTTTTTTATGCGTTTATGAGATGCAATTCTACTCTGATTAAAGTAAACTTCAATTAAGTTCTTTGTGAGGCGAACTTCAACGTCACATTGAACATATTCATATGGGACGGAGTAATAGTTAGATTCAACTTGAATGTGGTAGTTTAACTGAACTTTAGCTATTCTCCATTCCGTTAATTGAAAAGCTGGTTTTCTTACTGGCAACAAATAAGGTAGCTCTTCTTGTTCAAATACACTTCTTCGAGAACCTTCCTTCTTTTGAAAGGCTTCTGTATTCAATTCTTCTAGCTTTTCCCAAATTAACTGATTGAGATCTTGAAGATAAAAGCACTGGGTATTTCTTAGCGAAGCAATAATTTGACGTGAAACTAAACCGACCGCCCCTTCAACACTAGATTTATCCTTTGGTTTCAGAGCCCTAGTTGGGACAACAACCGTTTGATAATAATCAGCTAACTCCCTATAAGACTCATTAATCACCGGCTCTGCATAATCAGTCTTAGTCACGCCGGTACGAAGATTATCAGGTATGATTGTCTGTGTGACACCCTTGAAATAATCAAACATGTGAATATGAGCGGTTAACCAACTCGATGATTTCATATCTAAGAAACCTTCAACATAGCTGTATTGACTAAATGGAAGTGTCCCTACAAAAATATAAACAGTAATGTCATTATTTGATAGCTTATCTTTTAGTTTCAAGGTCGAACCAGCCCAATCACATTCAATAGCTGCACCTGGTTTGTGTTTTAAGGGCATGGTCACTTTATACTTACCAGCATAATCTCCATATTGTTCACAATAGGTCCTATAAGCATAGGGTATTGCTTGGTTATCTTTTGCTCGTTGACAATACTCTTTATGTAGTAATTTTAAAGTCATGTGCGCCTTACTTAATTCTTTATGGACATAATCCCAATCTTCTTGATAATAACCTTTGGCCTGTGGATGTTTCTCTGGAAATAAGTACCGTTCCAGCCATTTATTAGACATTTCATCGGTTAATTCTATCAGCTCCTTTTCTTTTGCTTTTTTGATGACCTCACGAATCGTATTCCTTGAACTCCCAACAGCGACTTCAATAGATCGTTGTGGTATCTTACTAAAGTGAAGTTCAAGTATTTTACGATAATTAATCACAAATAAACCCTCCTATACAATTAGATTCACACCGTATTTCACAGTGTGTATCATAATTATACAAAAGGGTTTACATTAAGACTATATGATTAGGGTGGAGCTATCTTCCGCACTGATGGATCTATTTACCGCACTCGGTGGGGCTAAAGTCCGCACAGGTGGAGCTATTCGTCCGCAATATTCATTAAACGGTAATAAACCCGATTATTTCTTCGACAGTCAACCACATACTCTTCCCATAACAATGGCATCGTGACTCCTGGCTTGACTAATTCCTTAGCTAGGTATTCGAAATCTGGTAACACATATTCAATAGAATTTTCCTTTCTCTTTAGTTTTTTGGGTGAAAAGACTGCATCGATTTGACTATTTTCCCACGTTGATAGTTCCTGATAGAATAATTGTTTATCCTTTGCGATTTTGACGGTCCTTGCGACGGTATTTCTTCCTGAGTGACACATTTTACTAATATTCCTTTGACTGAAAGACAATTCGTGTAAACGAATTATTTCCAAATAGTTTGGCAAAATAGCCACCTCCTAATTTTTTAGCGAATGTCATCATTCGCTATTTCATTTATATCATGATTTTAAGCAAACAAAAAAGCCATTGTGAAATGGCTCAAGTTAAAATGATTTAAGTGGTTCAATAATATGCGTTTTAGGTGGCTCTAATTAGTCCGACGTGGTGCCGTTTCCAATAGAGCGATTTGGTTTGAAACAGGTACAATGAATATCCGAGAGAAATTAGGTCAAAATAAAGAAGTTGAAAAATAAAACAATCGCCACGCTTTATGCGTGGCTTTTTAAGTGGACTCCAAATGCGAATAGGTTGCTCTCAAATGGCTATCGATTGCTCCGAACTAGCGTATAAGTGGGTCTGAAGCCGCGGAATAATCAGCTAAAGTCCGCACAGGTGGAGCTATTAGTCCGCAATATTCACTTTGATTATTAGAAATTTTTCATAGTTTACAAAGGAATGAGTTGCTCTCCAAAAACAACCTAAGTTGCATGTGTTAAAGAATTTCTTCAACCAGCACTATTCGACTTTGTTAGATAATAGGCCATCATCAATAGAAACAACAATGTTTTGGTTGAATTGTAAGTGAACTTCACGTAAAATATGCAAAATCGACCTCGTATTATTCATTAAGTTGTCGTTTATTTAATTATATACTATGATTCTTTTTTGTGAACCTAAAGGGTATTGATTTAATGTAGAATTTGATTGATAATAAACTTCTTTAAAAATTTAGTGTTTAATACAGGGGAATTAAAACCAATTATTTAGCTTTAATGATTCTTTTTACAAAAATTTCATATATTGTATTCAATAGAGATTTATTAATTAAGATTAATAGAATAAAACAGATTAGTTCTAATACAATTAAAAGAATCCCTTCAAAAATAAATAATAAAACAATTTGAACGAAAAGGATTAGGTTATTCCCTAAAAATATTCTATTATCAAAATCTATGGTAACAAATTTCTTTGTATCTACATATCTAAGAACAAACATTATAATAAAACTCAATGCCGTACTAATTCCCGCTCCAATGGTACCTATTGTTGGAATTAACACAAGACTACTAACTACGGATACGACTCCACCATATAACGAAGTGGTAAATGTTCCTTTTGTATTTTTTGAAGCAGTATAATTTGTTCCTAAAAAAGCAGAAAAACTCTGATATATAACACCAATAATTAGAAAAGGAACTATAGTCCAACTTTCATAAAAAGTCTGTTCAACAAGTATTCTCAAAGCAGGTTTTAATATTACAAGAATACCAGATCCTACAATAAATAGGATTGTAGAGAATCCATTAAATATTGTACTATAAAATTTATCTTTATCACTAGAATTATACTCTTCGAAAGAAGATAACTGCCAAGCTTGCATGAAAATATTAGTAACCATAGATATAATAGATGGAATCTTATTAGCTACTGCAAAAAGCCCATTAGCAGCTGTACCAACAAAATATAATAAAAAATATCTAGTGGATCCATTAATAAGCCACCACATAACCGTATTAGGAATTATTGGAATAGAAAAACTTAACATTTCTTTATATAAATTAACATCGAAAAATTTAGGTATCAAATTAATGATGTTACTTATTGAAAATAATAAATACAAATTAGAAATAAATACGGCGATTATTAAAGAAATAATGTAACCATTGATCCCAAAATCAAAAACTACTAATAATAATAAATTAGTTGAAACAGTGACTAATGTCATTATTATGCCATTTATTGCATACTGTTTTACTAAGCCGACCCCTCTGACAAACTGAGAATAGAGGTCATTAAACAAATTTAAAATCATTAATAAAACAAAATAGATACCATACTCACTAAAAACTGAGAAACTATTAATTAAAGGATAAAGTAATAATAATATTAAAGATGCTAATAATCCATGCAATGATATATTATTAAAAATACTTTGTTTATCTTTTATTGATGTGGCATCAATTGTAAATCTTAATGCTGCATGACCCAAAGATAAGCTGAAAAATGGTACTAAAAGTCCAATTGTGGTGATAATTAAATCTACAGTACCATATTCTGATGTAGTCAGTACATTCGTATAAAGAGGAACCATGAACAGGTTAATAAGCTTACTCCCGAAGTTCCCTATAGTAAATATAATTGAGTTATTTAATAATTTCTTATACCTACTCATTTTTCACCTCTCTAAATTTTTAAATCATTATATTCAAGTTCTACTAATTTTTTTATTTCTTGATGCTTGTTAGCAAATTTACTTGAATCATAATTATAAGAACTTTTTGATTCATTAATTTCATCTATTTTTTGATATATATTCTTATCTTTAAAATATAAAACATAATCAAATGATGAGAACCATTCATATGCACCATAAACCTTATTACTAACATTATCTAACGCTATAACTGGTATACCACAAATAGCAGCTAATATCATTCCATGAAGACGATCAGAAATCACAAAACTTGCTTGTCCAATCATTTTTAAATATTCCTCTACAAGAGCATCGCGATTATATAAATTGTAATAACCTTCAACTACTGAATCAGTGTATTCGAAATCGTCTTCCTCATAGCCTAATTCGATAAAGTGGCTTTTTAACTCTTCTATATCTTTTTTATAATCAACTTTTTCATGATCTTTTCTCAATACAAAAATAATTTTATTTTTGTTATTTTTATATTTATTTCCATCAATATACGTAACAATATCAGGTGTCAAAATCACCTTCTTAAATTCAAATTCTTTTTCAGATACAAAATCATATGATTTTTTATCCCTTACTATTAAACTAACATTTGGATGGTCAGCAATAATTTTCTTATGTTCTTTAATTAAATTCTCACTATCTTCTTTGTAATACATTGTTTGAGGAAATATTATAATTCTATTATTGGGATTATTGATAATAATTGAATTAGATATTTCTTGCCCCGTTTCCCATAAAGTTCCTAAATAACCTCCACCATTAATAATAATTAAATCATGTTGATTAATATTTCTATTAATAATATCAGACTTATATTCATATAAACTAATCGGAATTTCTATTAGGTTTACATTAGGAAACTCTTTTTTAATAAATTTAGTTCCTGCTATTGAAATTGCATGATCACCAATATTCCCATATATAGCTGTCCCAATCAATATTATTCGTTTTTGATTTTTTGTACTTTTTAATTCAGAAATAATTGGATCAAACGTTTTATTAAGTTTTACTTTTGAATATTTACTGTTAATAATGCGCAACTTTTTTTGTGCTGAATTTGGTATTATATTTTTTATTATTTTTTTTATTTGTCCCATAATTTATTTTCACAGCCTCTTATCATTTTTTATTAATTTAGCATAGTAATATTTTATATACCAAATAATAATCAAATTTATCATAACTTTATTTTTACCCAATTCTATTATCTAAAAGAAAAAAGAAAATAATTTTGAATAATTGTCGAGAAAGATTTTGATGTAATTTAATCACATTTAATTATCTTTTCAGATTAATAAACTTTTCCATAAAAACACTAGACGATCATTATTAAAGAACACCAAAACTAGAAAACTATTTCTTATAAAAAATGAAATTTATACTTCATAGATAAAATAAGGATACCATGTGTCAATATTACTGGTTTTATCAAAGGAATATTTTTGTCGGAAATATTTTAGTGAATGCCACTTAATTTCTTATATAAATCAACATTTATACTGAGGATAGTTACTTTTATTAAATTTCTAATTGAATTGGAATTTCTGTATAGAAATTTTTTATCTATATTAAAATTTGATTCCTTTGTTAGAAACCCACCTATATTTAGTGCATACAGATATAAATTAACTAAATAATTTCTTAAATATCTTGAATCTTCTCTGTTCAATTTAGAATTATATATTTTTTCTAGTTCATAAACTATTCGAATTAAATCATTGCTATTTTTTGTTTTATTTTTTTTATTAGTTATTGATCCTTCCCTAGATACATGAACATAAAAAATAAATCCTGTATCAATAACCTTTTTAGCTTTAATTAATATTTGAGGCGACCATAGTTCATCTTCATGTAATAACCCTTTTTCAAAAAAAATATTGTTACTATTGATTAATGACTTTTTATAAATGCCTTTAACAGCAACAGCAGAATAAATATTTTCTTTAATTGTCATAGTTAGATATTCCTGTCCCGAAATTATTTTCCCTTGTTTTGAAAAAAATTTTTTCTGTTTTTGAACGTAAATATCATTCTCAGGTATATATTTTACTAATGAGCCTATAACAATATCAACCTTAGTTTCTAGAAGAACGGACATCAAATTCTTATACGCATCAGTATAAATATAATCATCACTATCAAGAAATGCTATGTAGTCTCCTTTTGATTTACGTATCCCATAATTTCTAGTCTCTGATAATCCTTCATTTTCTTTATGAAAAACTCGTACCTTTTTATATTTATTTTGTAACTCATCACATATTTTTCCTGAATTATCAGTAGAACCATCATTAATTAATAATATTTCAAGATCTTTATAGGATTGATTTATTACCGAGTCTACACATTTCTCTATATAGTCTTCAACATTATATACTGGAATTATTACACTTAATTTCATATTTCCACTCTCTCATACTTTATAAATTACATTCAAATACCGGAATTAATTCATTAATTAGTATACTATAATTATCATTTTTGAATGCATAATCTATACATATTTAATAACTTTGTTTAATTTTCATAACTTTAGAAATCTCAAGTTTATTTAAAAATCTTAAATTTTACATCACATATTCTCTATTAGATTCATTACTAACAAATATTTTAATTTAAATTTTTTATGCAAATCAATCAAAATGATAATGTAATCACAAAAGTAAAAATATATTTCAAATAGATATTTTAAATTATAACTATCTCTTTTTAAAAAAATTATGTCTAATAGGTAATCTTTTATTTATAGCTTCCAGCAATCCTAGTAATGAAAACTTCATTGAATCCTTCCAATTTAAGGAAGTATAATAACTCAAATTTCTTGATTTATTTATAGAATATCCAAACTTTTTTTCTTTTGATAAATCATATAAAAATATTTGATCTCCTGGATTATTTCTCAAAAAATTTAATTCTTGAGGCTTATAATTTAATCCAAAGGTCTCAATTATTTCATAATTTAATTTGTTAACTGAGAGTAAAAATGAATAGTTAGAATAATTTTTCTTACTTCCATATATATCTACACATATTTTATGAACACCATCATATAGACTTTCAAGTGATTCCAATTCAATTTCAAAGAAAGAATCATATTTGATTCCTTCCGTAAAAGTAGGTAATTTATATTTTATATTTTTCATTTGGATAGGTACTTGATAAAGAGACATTTCTTGTTGTACATGTTGTCCAACATCACTAAAATTTGTAGATAAAGAAATATAAGGATAAACAAAATATTTATTAGTTTCTACTAAATATTTCATGAAATATTTTTTCCACGATGTCTGTGGCCAAGAATAAATTTTATCTGGCATATCTTTAATATTCTCTAACGTATTACTATTTTTTAAGTACCATTCTCTAAAGTTTATCCACATATTTTTTGTCCAATATTGCCCCCAAGAAGAAGCACTCTGAATAAAGAAAGTATCAAATCCACTTGTGATTGGAGTAAAGGGCTTTTCTACCATCTCATTTATACTTGGACTATAAAGTGAAATCCCTGCAATTTCTTCATTATTGTAATATTTAGATTTTGTTTGTTTAACGTATTCATAAAAATATTCTGAAGGTACTATGTCATCTTCAAACATTATTAAACCTTCATAATTTTCAACTAAATCACCACAATAGAGTACATGATTTCTCAATCCAAGCCTTTCTTTATGCAATATTATATCTTTTTCCCCAAAAATCCAATCAAAAGAATTAGCCACTTTTTCTACTTCTTTTTGAATATCACTTTTGTCTAAGCTAATTATTAAATCAACATTGTCACTAAAGTAGCTATTATTTAATGTCATTAATAATCTGTTTAAAGACTTTGGTCTATTATATCCCATCACAACAATAACATCTTTGCTCATTATACTACCTACTTTCAAAAGTCTATTAATATTTATCGTTGCTTGAATAATTTTGTTTCTTTTTAAAAGTTGGATAATAATTTGCGGTAAGTAAAGCAAGTATAGTGTAAAATCTAAAATCGATTATTCCAACGTTAACAGTAAATCCAATAAAAAACGGTATCATGAAAAGATAATATTTAATATTTCTAAAGTTTGTTCTTATACGAAAAAAAAGCCACATAAATATTAAATAGGCAATAAAACCGTAATTAAAAATCAAATGGAAGTGACCATTATGAGGCCTAAAACTTCCTCCGTTAATAATCATAGTACCACCATCACCAAAAAACAACGCTGCGAAAAAGTTTTTATTTTCTAAAACTATTTCCCATCTAGAAAACCTTGAATCTGCGGAATTAATGCTAAAACGATAAACAAATGTTTCAAATAGATTTGAATTAATTAACTTTTCTAACGAAAAGAACGATGATGGTATTACAATAATTATGACTAATAGCAATGCAAAAATATTAACTTTTATATTGGTAAAATTATTAATAAATTTAGATGAAAGACTAATAACATATATTATTACTGTAATTGCATATATAAGTATGCCTGTTAAACTTAATGTTGTTACACATATAAAGCCACTCATTAGTAATAATATGAAGCTTATAAAATTCTTTTCCTTATAGTTAACAAACAAAAAAATTAATACTGCATTAATAACTGTAGCTTGATTGTTCGGATCACTCAATGTCCCTGTGAATCGACTAATTAGTAAGCTATCAGTTAAAGTAACATTGTCAGATAATGTCCAAAATGATCGAATGTTAAAATATGCAGCTGGGCTAAAAAAATAAATTGTAGCTAATATAAAAATAAAACAAATATAAGCTATTAAAAATTTTCTTAAATCGTGATAGAAAATTTCTTGATTAATATTTATATACATGTATAGAAACATTCCGTATAATAACATCAACAACGAAAATATATTTTGATTAAGGAATATAGGGTATTTAAAAGCTGAAAACAAAACGCTTATAAACGAAAATATTAAGAAAATAATAATTAAAAGAAATTCATTATTCAACTTTAATCTTTTCGCATGAAGTATAAACCAAATAGGAATAAGTACCATTGAAAGACTTATTCTAAATACTTTGATATAAGGAAAGAATAATATATCCATTATAACTAACACAAAAAATATTGAGTCAAATTTGTTTCTTTCAATGAAACGTCTATTTGTATTAATAATTTAACCCCCTTTCAATTATTTAATAAATATTCTATATTTTTTCTTAAAAGTAAATCGTTATTATCAAATTGATTTCTTGCTTTCAATGATAATTTCTTTTGTAGATCGAAATCTGATAATAACTTTTTTAAATCTTTTTCAATAAGATTTTCTTCATTAATACAATATGCTATTCCTTCTAAATACTCCATTGATGCTACTTCTTTGGGTCCAACAGCTAGGATAGGTTTTTCTAAAGACATATATTCTGAAATCTTGGTTGAAACAGATAATCTAGTTGCTTCAATACTTTTTTTATTAAATGATTCAACATGGACTGGTATAGCACATTCATTTAACTTAATCTTTAGTTCATTTCTATTAAGAGTTCCACTATATTCACTACCATTTTCAATATTTAATTTTGCCATAATTTTATCAGTTGGTTGTTCATTAGTATAAATGAACAACTTAATTTTTGTATTTTCTTTTTTATTTATAGAGGCAATTGCTTCTCCAATTTTACTTAATACTTGATACCTATTATAATGCAATCCACCTGCATAAATTAAATAAAGTCTAGTGTTATTAATATTTTGTATAGAATTATCTTTTAAAGATTCAGACTTATTCATCAGAAGCAGACTATCCTTATTAAAAATATTTTTATATTCGTTTCTCATCTTTTCTGAAATAGTTATTAACTCTGATGTCTCCTTTATTAAAGGCTTCATTTTTCTTAATAGTAAATTTCTACGTATCCACCAAAACATATTTACCGTTTTTCTTGGTAGGATATAATCATCAGTAATATAAGTTAATAATTTTGATTTATATTTATCTTTAATCATTTTAGTTATATCATAAGCAAATAATGAGTCTCCTCCAACAAAAAATATTTTTTGAGGTTGAAAATCATCTAGCCATTCAAATAATGAATCAAATTTCTTAAAATTTAATTTCCAAATTACTTCTCTTATTAACCTTGTGAGATTATTTTTTGGTATTTTTTTACCTTTTTCTTGATTGGTATTGACCAATTTCTTTACATTTGTTCTCTGAATTTTTCCTATTGAAGACCCTGTTTTCAAAAGTGATTTAAGGACATCTTTATCTGATATTTGATAGTAGCTGTCTAATCTTATATCTTCTGGAAGCTCTGAACTAAAGTATAATTGTCGTATATTCTCTTTAGGGTATTCTTCAAAAATTGAAGCTATAGTTTTTCCATTATTTTTAGTTTTACTAATCACATTATTACTAACTATTAGAATTCTATCTTCGCATCCCATGATAATCTATTTACTCCAAACAATCCGATTAATATAATCCGTATAAGAAACAATAATTCTCAACACTTTATCAGAGACATTTGGCATACTATAGTCAGTAACTAATCTTAAAGTTTCGTCAGTTTGAGTCTCTAGAATTGCTAACCCTTGCATAATTCTTTCTTTTTCAAGTCCAACCATCATAACAGCCCCTTCTTCCATTGCTTCTGGACGTTCATGAGCTTCTCGTAAGTTTAGTGCCTTAAACTTCAAGATTGATGATTCTTCACTGATTGTTCCACTATCACTTAATACTGCTTTTGAGTTTAATTGTAAGTTATTATAGTCGGTGAATCCCATTGGTTTCATCAATTGAACGAGGTTATTAAACTTAACTCCTTTTTCATCAATCATTTTACGTGTCCTTGGATGTGTACTTACAATAACTGGTAATTGGTATACTTCTGCGATTTCATTCAATGAATCAACTAAGTTTAGGAAATTACGTTCCGAACTAATATTTTCATCTCTATGAGCTGAAACTACAAAGTACTTTCCCTTTTCTAAGCCCAACTTAGAATAGCTATTAGCTTTAGAAATGTCATCTAATTTTGCATTTAAAACTTCAAACATCGGACTACCCGTCTTAATGATTTGGACTGCTGGCAAACCTTCAGCTAATAAGTACTCACGTGCGATATCAGAGTAGGTTAGATTAATATCTGCTACATGATCCACAATCTTTCGGTTAGTTTCTTCTGGCACACGTTGATCAAAGCAACGATTACCAGCTTCCATATGGAAAATTGGGATGTGATGACGTTTAGCTGCAATGGCACATAGACAGCTATTTGTATCACCTAATACTAGGAAAGAATCAGGAGCTTCATCAATTAAGATTGGGTCGATATTAGCTAATATTTGCCCTATTGTTTCCATAGGTGATCCGCCTGCCGCATTTAGGAAATAGTCTGGTTTTCTTAGTCCAAAATCTTCAAAGAAAACTTCATTTAATTCATAGTCGTAATTTTGTCCAGTATGGACTAAAACATGTTCAATAGCCTCAGACTCTTCTAATTTTTGAATGACGGAAGATAGTCGAATAATTTCAGGTCGCGTCCCTACAACAGTCATCACTTTAAGTTTTTTCATTTTTATACCTCCAAAAAGTATGTATCTGGTTGATTAGGATCGAACATCTCGTTTACCCACATAATAGTCACCATATCAGTTTCTCCAGTATTTACAATTGAATGCGTATATCCAACTGGAATATCCACAACTTCTAATTTATCTCCAGATACCGCATATTCAATAACTTCTTCTGAATGAATTTCTCTAAAACGTATAACGCCAGTCCCACTAACGACCAAAAACTTCTCGTTTTTAGTCATATGCCAATGATTACCTTTAGTGATTCCAGGTTTTGATATATTCACAGAAACTTGGCCAGCTTCAGGTGATTTGATTATTTCAGTGAATGAACCTCTTTGATCTGCATGTGTAGTAAGGGGATAAGAGAAATCATCTTCAGGAAGGAAATATAGATAAGTACTGTATAATTTCTTAACAAAAGGATCTGACATATCTGGCACAATCAAATTACTCCGTTGTTCTTTAAATGATTGAATAAGTTCTGCAATTCTACCTAAAGATACAGAGTAAACAGTTGGAACAACACAGAAATCACCCTCTTTAGCAATCTCATTATCCATAGCTTGAATAAACGCTTCTACAACATCATCAATATAGTTTAACTGTAAAACGACGTTTGGATCATTAACTGTGATTGATTCACCTCGAGCAATGTTATGGCAAAATGTTGCAATAACAGTATTGTAATTAGGTTTTGACCATTTACCAAATAGGTTAGTTAAACGATAGACATAAGTTGTCACATTGTTTTTCTTACCATAGGCAAAGATTAAATCCTCACCAGCTTTTTTACTCTGACCATAGGGATTATCTAATTCAGCTTGAATTGAAGATGTAATTAGAATAGGCGCTTTAGATTGATGTTTTTCGAGTAAAGCTAATAACACACTTGTAAATCCAAAATTACCTTCCATAAATTCTGATGGGTCTTTCGGGCGATTAACACCTGCTAAATGATAGACAAAATCTGCTTGAATGACTGCTTCTTCTAGTTCTTCAGAGGTACTTTCGATATCGATAGGATATATCTTATATGAATCATTTTGTTGAAGCATACTAATCAAATTTTTCCCAACAAAACCTTTAGCTCCAGTAACTAAAATATTCTTCATTTAGTGTGTCCCCCAATGTTTTAATTCATCTTGAATATATTTAACATCAAGCAATTTTTCTGCCATTTGATCAACAGTTAATTGCTCAGTATTGTCAGAATTATATTCATCAAGCAAACCAGCATTTTGTTGTCCTTCATCAAAGAATTTCCCATAATTTAAATCGCGTTTATCTGAGGGAACTCTAAAGAAATTCCCCATGTCTATGGCACGAACTGCTTCTTCTTTAGTTAATAAGGATTCATACATTTTTTCACCATGACGAATGCCGATAGGATTAATATCTGGATTCGTATTGAAAACCTTATTAATAGCTTTGATTAATGTGTCAATTGTCGCAGCAGGAGCTTTTTGAACCATAATATCGCCTTGTTCTGCGTGTTGGAAGGCAAATAAAACTAAATCCACTGCTTCTTCTAGAGTCATCATGAAACGAGTCATATTGGCATCAGTCACTGTTATAGGTTGATTATTTTTAATTTGATCAACGAATAGAGGGATAACACTTCCACGTGATGCCATTACATTCCCATATCGAGTTACTGAAATTTTTGTCTTTTCAGGATCTACATTGCGTGCTTTAGCAACTATAACTTTTTCCATCATGGCTTTAGAAGTCCCCATTGCATTAATAGGATAAGCGGCTTTGTCAGTAGATAAACAAACAACATTCTTTACACCGGCATCAATAGCTGCAGTCAAGACATTATCCGTCCCTATGACATTTGTTTTAACAGCTTCCATTGGAAAAAACTCACAGGAAGGTACTTGTTTTAATGCTGCAGCATGAAATATATAATCTACTCCTCGTACAGCATCCCGAATACTATTTATATCTCTAACATCGCCAATATAAAATTTGATTTTCGGATTATTATAGAACTTACGCATATCATCTTGTTTTTTCTCATCACGAGAAAAAATTCGAATCTCTTTAAATTCACTATCTAGAAAACGTTCTAAGACAGCATTACCAAATGAACCCGTACCACCTGTGATTAACAAAATTTTATTAGTAAACATATTACGCACCTTTCTCAATCAACTCAACCAATTGATTCATTAGCATTGTTCTGTCAAAATTTTTAATATAATAGTCTTTTGAATTTCTTCCCATTTGTTTTATTTCTTCAATATCCATTTCAATGAATTTTCGAATATTATTAACCAAACCTTCAACATCTCCTGCAGCACTATATAAACCACATTTTGCTTCTTTAACTAATTGTTGCACTTCACCATCTGCCGATATGATTAGTGGTTTACCACAAGCCATCGACGATTGAACTTTTGCTGGAATAGTTTTAGCAAAAATTTCATTGGGAGCTAAAGAAATTAAGGATATATCATATTTAGCAAGGTAGTATGGAATTAGTTCAGCTGGTTGACGATCAATTAATAAGAAATATCTCTCAACTTCATATTTTTTAATTAAACTTATTATGTTTGCTTTCGAACGTCCATCACCTATTAAAACAAATTTTACTTTAATATTTTCTTTTATTAATCGATATGCTACCTCAGGTAAAATTTCAAGCCCTTGTGCTTCCCCGATATTACCTGCAAAGGCAATCGATAATTCAGTAAAAACTGGTGAATCAACAACCGTATTATCTCGACTATATTCTTGATAGATATCTTCAGCATATTGTGGCCAAAATTTCAATTTATTTATTGAAATTCCTCTTTGATTAATTGACTTAACAAAGCTTTTTGAAGAAGTTAAAATTACCGATGTTTTTTCATAAATATATTGAACCATCTTATCAATTGGTTTTATTATCAATTGATTTTTTATACCTGTTACGGCTAAGATGTTTTCTGGCCATAAATCCATGACATACAAATAATGTTTCAATTTATGCTTTTGAGCATACCAAATTGCCGGCAAAGCTTGAGTCATCGGACTAACTTCATATGTAAAAACTAAATCCACATTTTTTGGCAACTTATTTCGTAATAAGTGAGCAAACAAAACAAAAGACGCATAATTTAAAACTAATCCAATGGATTTCTTCCCACGTGGAATTATTGGAATGCGATAAATATCAATTCCATTCCATTGCTCAAATCTATTTTTTTTCCAATTATATCCATCATAAAATTTTCCTTGCGGGTAGTTTGGAATACCAGTTACTACAGATACCTTGTATCCTAATTTAATCAATTCAATACAAATATCATTAATTCGAAATTGCTCTGGGTAAAAATATTGTGAATAAACTAAGATGTGCTTTGTCAAACAAATCTCCCCTATAGGTACAATTATTATTTCAATAAATCCATAACAAGTTATGAATTGAATTTTAATTAAAACCATTTCACCAGTTGTTCTAACAATGTTACTAACTTTTTTCTGTAAGTTCTATCGATTCACGAAAACTATTAACTTGATATGACTGCTTATATTCACTTAAAGAATTAACATATTTCAAATCACTAAACATCTTATTAATGACTGTTACATTCATTAACTTTCGGATGATACCATTAAACATCTTTGTCAACCATATTCTTTTTCCAGAGACTTCAGCAATAGTCCTAACTAAATGACTTGTATTCACGTATTCTATATTTTGAGGAAAGAAAATACCTGAATCTTCAATATCGATTAATAAACGAATAAATTCAGTCAAATTGTCAATATGAATCATACTACGCTCATTAGGATAATTTGGGAAAATAGGTGTCCATTTAGCTAATTTAGCCAACCTAGGATAGTTCCCTTTTGAGTTTTTACCATATATCATTGGAGGACGAATAATTGCAATCTTAAAAGATTCATCTACAAGTTTCAACAAACTTTCTTCTGCCTCTAGTTTACTTCTACCATAAAAATCATCTGGATTTGGTTGCGTATCTGTAGTTATCAGTTCTACTTTTGACCCATATATAATAATACTGCTTAAAAAAATAAATTGCCGAACAGAATCTTGTTTAGCTTTTTTAGCTAATTCAATCGTTAAATCGCGATTAACACGATAATACTCTTTTTCCATATTTGGATTTGTTGAAACGTGCGCAATTCCAGCAACATGAACAATAGAATCATAGATTGAGAAATTAAGTAGTTTCCAGTCATTACTTCGTACACTAATTTTGTCAATTTGATATTTATCGCTGTTAGATTGTTTTAGCCATCTATCAACCGCATTCCCGACATAACTGTTAACACCAGTAATTAAGATTTTCTTCAACACAACCACCTCATCCTAAGAATCTACCTCATCCTTATTCTGTTTACCTTCAACCACACCATCACGACTTAAAACACTTCGGAAAGTACCGAAGAAACATTTCAGATCAAAAGCAAGACTCATCTTTTCAACGTACTCTCCATCTAATCGTGCTTTAACAGGTATCGGCAATTCATCCCGACCATTAATTTGCGCCCATCCAGTTAAGCCGGGTAAAACATCATTTGCATGATATTTATCTCTTTCTGCTACTAGATCATCTTGATTCCAAAGAGCTGGTCGTGGACCAATAATCGACATCTCACCTTTAATAATATTAATAATCTGTGGTAATTCATCTAGACTCGTTCGCCTTAAAAATCTACCAGAGTTTGTAATAAACTTCTCTGGATTTTCAAGCATATGTGTAGGTGTATCCTTGGGGGTATCCATTCGCATAGTTCGAAATTTATAAATATCAAAGTAACTTTTATAGATTCCAACTCTCTTTTGCTTAAAGAAAATTGGACCAGGTGAATCAATCAAAATCCAAAGAGAAAGAATTATGAAAAAAGGAAATAAAACAATAAGAGCTCCTAAAGAAACAATGAAGTCTAAAATTCTTTTAATTACAAAATACATATTGAATCCTTTCATATAAAATTATTTCATTTTAGTAATTTTATATCTAATTGTTATCTTTTTGTTCTCTATAGTTTTTATACCCATATCCATATTTTTCAGTATTACTTAGGTTAGTCATAACAAACCCTAGTATATCTGCATTAATATTATTTAATTCTTGAATAGCTCTCTTTAATACATCTTTACGACTAAAATTCTGTTTGACAACTAATAATACACTATCTGCCTTCGTTGCTAATATTTTTGCATCAGTCACCAAAGTAACTGGCGGTGTATCATAAATTACAATATCAAAATTGTCAGATAATTCTTGCATTAAAGCTGTCATTCGAGCTGATGACAGTAATTCTGATGGATTAGGTGGAACAGGCCCGCTCGTCAAAAAATACATATTCAACTCACGGCTCTTTTGAACAATTTCATTAAATTGTAAAGTATTATCAAAAAGTAAAGAAGATAAGCCTTTAGTATTATCCAATCCAAAAGATCGATGAATAGTTGGATTTCGTAAATCACCATCTACTAGTAATACATTCTTATTGTCTACTCCCCCAAATACATGAGCTAAATTAGCTGCAACAGTCGACTTTCCTTCATTTGGAACACTTGAAGTTACTGCAATAGATTTAACATCTTTGTTAAATTGAGCAAATTCAATATTAGTTCGCAAGGTTCTGAATTCTTCTGCCTGAATACTTTGAGGTTTTACATAAGAAATTAAAGGGACGCGTTTTTTTGAACTAGTATATTCTTCTTTTCGCTTAAACATAGCTTCACTAAACCTTTCTGCGACTTTTATTTGTTCTAGTTGGGGAAGTCAACTTAAATTCTATTGAATTTGCATTTGGAATATCAGTGATACCGCCTAAGTTAATTAAACCTAATTCTTCAACATAGGATGGACTTTTAATCCGAGTATCTAAAGCATTATTTATCAATAAAATTCCAACACTAATAATAAATCCAAAAAAAGCACCGGATAATGTTAACAATGAAATATTAGGTGAGACTGGGTTCGGATTATATGATGCTGGCGATAAAACAAAAATGTTCGGATCGCTTACCTCATAAGCATCTTGTACCTGTTGCCCAAAAACCTCGATAGTTTTCTCCACTACTTGTTGTGCTTCGTTTGGAGAGTCCATCTCAGCAGTAATTACGAATGTTTGTGAGTTTTGTTGTTGACTAACTTCCATTGCATTTTTCAAGGTGCCAACTGAGTACTGACCTCCTAACTCTTCATTAACTATACTCAATGTAGAATCAGCTAAAATTATATTCCTATAGGTGTTGATTAACATGATACTTGTATTAATATCGGCTTGTGCAATCTGTTGTTCATCTTGTGCACGTTGGTTGACTAACAATTCTGCTCTTGATGTATATGTTGGTTGAATGAAAAATATAGCAATAACAGCCATTATTACAGCACCTAATAAGGTAGAAACAATTATTGTGAAGCTATACTTTCTTAAAAACCCAAATATATCTAATATCGAAATTTCTTCTTCCATGACATCCTCCGTATTTGTTCTTTTTTGATTTGATTGAAGTAAAATTAATAGTGCTTAATCATTCTATTCGCTAAATTTGTTTATTCATGAAATTTGCAATTCCCGTCATCACACCAAAATTTCCATCAATTTGAAAAGGTGGGTGTAAGCTTAATAGGCTTTTACTAGATGTCTCCGTTATGGCCTGAATAATCTGTTGATAGGCTTTATCATACTCACCTAATTTGACATAGAGGTTAATTAACCATGCGTTGGACCAACCTGTATGTCCGCCACCTGCTGACATTCTAGCTTCAATTGCTTTTAGTGCTGCTGGAAAATAACTTTCATCTAAGTAGTTACTTGGAAATATACCATAGAGGTGCGAGAAGTGGCGATGCCCTGGCTCTACTTCTCGATAGGCTTCTTGATACTCTAGTAGTTTACCATTTTTATCTATCGGTATTGGAGCTAGCTTTTCCTTAATAACTAAAACTTCCTTTAGTAATTTCAGTTCATCAACATCTTCAATCCCTAACAGCTGAATCGTTTTTTGATAGTTGTCTATTAATTCATTGATTAACGTTACATCCATGGTTGTCGATTTAGATATACTCACACGATTACTGTCTTCGTCAAAGTATTGATTTTCAGGCGAGGTGGATGGAATTGTTTGATATACACCATCAACTTCAACTAGGAAGTCTTTAATGAATAATATGTTTTCTCTTAAAATTGGAAACACTGTTTCTTTCAAATAGTCTTTATCTTGCGTAAACTCATAATGTCTGAACAAATCCGCTGACATCCAAAGCCCAGCCATTGGCCAGTAAGCCCAAGTCGTAGCTCCTTCATCTCCTACACTTGCTCCATATTGTCTTCCAACTGGGGAAGTATTACCCCATTTATCAGCATTATGATGAATCACCGAACCATTAATGCCATATAGTTCTTTTGCGGTTTGCTTTCCTGATTCTGTCAATTGTTTAACTAAGTCAATATATGGTTCATAACATTCACTGAGCTCTACCAAGTCAGCTCCCCAATAATTCATTTGTAGATTAATATTGGTTGTATAGTTACTTGACCATGGTGGTCGTATTTGCCAATTCCAAATTCCTTGCAGGTTAGCGGCTAATGAGCCTGGTCTTGAAGAAGCTATCATTAAGTATCTGCCAAATTGGTAATATAAGGTGATTAAATCATCATCTTTTTCACCATTCCTAAGCCTTTCTACTCTTTGATCGATTGGGAGGTCTATTTCTGGTCCCCAATTTAATTCAATTCGCTTAAACAATTTTTGATAATCAGCAAGATGATTTTCTAAGGCTTGGTAATAGGATGGCACTGCTTTTTCTTCATTTCTTCTAAATACAAACTGCGCCGTTGTAAAGTTATTTAATTGAAAACCTGCTTCATCTATCGAATAATCACCATCGATATGTAATAACTCTAGTACATAATGATACTTCTCGGTTTCGCCTTCATAAACGATTGGTGTATCTGTTTGTATATAAGATGGCACTACATGGGTAGGTGCTTCTACTTGGATATGCAGTTGTTGATTTTTTACTTCTATTTTATGTTTAAACGGCGTCTCAAAGATTAGTTTTGCTACATGAAATGGATGCGTTTGTCTAAATTCCAAATACATGGCTTGATCTGGGTAGGAAGCAAAGTAAGTGCGATGGTATTTATTTTGCTTTTGGCTAAAGTTGGTTTTAATTAAGGCTTGGTTTAAATCAAGTTGATGTTTGTAGTCTGTGATTGTCTGTGTGTCAATGTCCTGTATATATGACAAATGACCTAGCACCAAGTAACTTTCGGTGTAATAGCCAAGCATATGCTGTTCAATTAAGGATTCAGCTTTCTTATAAGCTTTATCCAGAATAGCTTGGCGAATTTCCGGCAAGTATGCCTTAGTGTAGGTCTGTGTTGGTCTTTCTTTTGTCCCTGACCAAAAGCGGTCATCGTTTAAGTTAATCGTTTCAACTTCAAGAGAGCCTTTAGTCATGCCACCTAACGAGCCATTCCCAAAGACCAAACTATCTTCCCAATCCGTTTGGGGCTGATTAAAGTATATTTTCAAGTTGTCACCTTCTCTCTTGATGCTACATGTTTTGTCTATTTAAAATACCAGAATAATCGTATTTTAGCATTAAATTTTAATTAGTAGCAAAAATGTTCTTTAATTTTCTACTTTTTTAAGAATCAAGTTTGTTTATATCATAACACAGCCTTTCATATTTTTGTATATCAAATATGTCTAATTAGTTATGTAAGGGCTTATATTAAATCCTTGTTTAATTTGAAATTAATCATTACTTTTTACAAAATTTTCGAAAAAATAGAAAAATATTGAAATACCATTTTTAATTATTCAATTTTATTGTATAATATATAATAAAATAGTTTAAATTTTATTTAATCATTTCTTGAAATAACTTATAACAAATCAACCATATATGCTAACTATACTTTTGATTAGGAGGATTATCATGGGAAAATACCCTAGTACACCAAATCTATTCGTAGAATTTATTGAAAAACTTACCCCTAGGCAAAAATCAATCATTTGGTTTTTTATTGATTTAACCCTTTTCTCAATCGGAACGATTATTGCATACTTACTTTACGTGCCAATTGTCGATTTGTCTATTAGACAACTTTTTATTTCAATGTTGATTGCTTATTGTATTTATTTGGTTTGTAATATTTTTTATACGACCAGTTCGACTATACATCGATACAATGGGATTGTTGATTTTGTCAAATTATTTTTGATGACTAGCTTGTCATGGTTTATAGCTGGATTAAGTACTTATTTTATTTTTGATATCATTTCCTATCGATTTATTTTGCTGGCTGCCATTACGACAAGTGTTCTTATTGTGGCTTGTCGTATTCTTTGGTACATTATTTATACTAGAAGTCAGCTTCATTATACAAATAGAGAAAACCATCGTGTAATATTAATCGGCGCTGGCGACGGCGGATCACTTTTCATGCAAAATTATCGGAGAGGTTCAGGCACTTTGAATGTTGTAGCTATTCTTGATGATAATCCTGCTAAACACCATCAGAAAATTGGTGGTGTTGCGGTATTAGGGGATCTCTCAAAATTACATCAAGTGATTACCGACTATGAAGCGGATAGAGTTGTGATTGCTATCCCTTCACTGGAACCGGAAAAATATGAACGGATTATTCAACTCTGTAATGAGGAAAATATTGATGTTTATAAAATGCCCGAAGTTGAAAATGTTTTGCTTGGTGTACATCAAGGAACATTGCCTATAAAGGAAATTGAAATAGCCGATTTATTAGGTCGGGAAGAAATTATATTAGATGAAAAGCCATTAAAGGAGGAATTAGAAGGCAAAGTCATAGCGATTACGGGTGCTGGCGGATCAATTGGTTCTGAAATCGCACGTCAAGTAAGTCGCTTTAACCCCAAAAAAGTTATTTTAATTGGGCATGGAGAAAATTCAATCTACTTAATCCATGGGGAACTAATAAACAACCGCTTAAGTCAGATTCAATATGTACCCCTTATTGCTGATATCCAAGACTACGATAGAATTTTAAATATATTCCAACAAGAGCAACCGGATATTGTATATCACGCCGCAGCACATAAACACGTTCCACTTATGGAACTCAATCCTACTGAAGCACTTAAGAACAATATTTACGGAACCTACAATGTGGCTAAAGCGGTTAACGCAGCAAAAGTCGGTAAGATGGTGATGATTTCTACCGATAAAGCGGTCAATCCTCCCAACGTTATGGGGGCTAGTAAACGGATTGCGGAATTAATCGTTACGGGCTTTGATCAAATTAGTCACTCAACTTATTGTGCGGTTCGTTTTGGCAATGTCCTTGGAAGTCGTGGCAGTGTTATTCCATTGTTTAAGAAACAGATTGCCAATGGTGGACCTGTTACGGTTACCGATTTTGAAATGACACGCTATTTTATGACCATTCCAGAAGCTAGTCGTTTAGTGATACATGCTGGAACATTTGCTAAAGGTGGCGAAGTGTTTGTTTTAGATATGAGTGAACCCGTGAAAATCCTCGATTTAGCCAAAAAAATGATTCTATTATCTGGCTACTCCATTGAAGAAATTGGTATCGTAGAAATCGGTAAAAGACCAGGTGAAAAGTTGTACGAAGAATTAATTTCGTCTAATGAAACGACTGAACGACGAGTAAATGAGAAGATTATTGTCGGTAAAGTTCTAACACTACCCCTTGCTGAAATCCAAGCTTTTATTGCTGAGTTAGATAGTACACCACAAAAGGATCTAAAAAATAAGATTATTGCATTTGCCAATAAAACCACACAGAGTGGTCTTTAAAACAAAAACAGCTCTACTAAGTGCATTTTAATGTGCGCTTAGTAGAGCTGTGGTATTTATTTTGATTTAAATTAATTAATCTTATTCTGGAATTTCAACAAGATAAACATCAAATATTCTTAAAGTGACAAAATCAAAGTCACCACGGTTCGGTTGAATATAGAAGTTTGCATTGGCTTTATCTCTTGGAGTAACGAATTCAACAACCACTTGGTGTTCTTCTTTGTCGTCGGCTGCATAAGCAGAATCATTTTCTTCATATTGAGAAGTCACATCACCATCAACTGAAACAATATTATTAATGTAAAGGCCATCTGTATGACCACCAAAAGTGTTCAAATCACCATCAAGCTTTTGATATGAATAGTGTAGTGCATAACGTGTTTCCGTGTCTAATTCTAAGTTTGGTATAACTAAGGCTCCATTTTCATTAATAACATCAAGAATTACCTCATCATTTTCAATCGTCATTTCAGCACTACTATTAACTTCCAAATCGTTTAAATCAATTTCTTCTTTGTCTACATCCTCTTCTAATTCGGTGACTGAAGTAATTTGAGGGGCACTGCGTCTCGTTGCATAAACGGGGGTTTGAGCTACAAAGAATGAACCAGCTGACAAAACAAGTAAAAATTTCAAAAATTTAGATTTCATTAAGTCACTCCTCTTGATAGTTTGTCTGAATTAAATAAAATAATTTATCTCATTCAGATTAACAATATTATATCATATTATTTGTGAATATAGTTATAGTTTTGTGTAATTTATATGTGAATAATCGGCTTAAACATCAATTTAAGCAAATATTAGTTTTATTTTAATTTTATAATCCAACAGTTTAAAACAACAAAATGTTTGTTCATTATATTAACAGCATTATGCGGAATTTTTCTCTAAACTTACAAATCAACAAATTCATACAAACCTAACCCATAGCCGATATACTTAAAGACTTCTACGATTGCGAAGCGTTGATGCTCAGTATTTTGAGTATATTTAACTTGTTCCCCATTAACCTCAGGATAGGCAGATACATAGGTTAAATCATAATCAACTTCCAGTTGATCCATAGCACGTTCGTAAGATAAGCGCACACGTTGCATATGATAATCAGAGGACACGACTAAGGCCGAATCCCAGCCATGCTCTTCCATAATTGCTAAAGAATTCAAAGCATTGGTCCATGTACTAGTCGCATAATCTTCGTGGACAATTTGATTCTCTTCGATGCCTAAATCATAGTACCATTGCAAAATATGGTCTAATGAAGGCGAAATAATCACTTGATTGGCATAGCCTGCTTCTAATAACTCCGCTACTTTTTCTGAACGCTCTCTATTTAGACCTTCATTCACGATAATAATGTCTGCTTCAACTGGTTCCTCTCCAATGTCTAAATTAAAGTAGATAAACAGGAATGAGAGACCAAGCAACAAGATAAGAGTAACAATGACTAACATAATTTTTGTTTTCATTCATTCCGCCTAATCTATTTTTTTATGGTTCTAGTAAATGTAATAATCTTTCAGCTACGTTTGATTCTTCAATTAATTCATCCCATAAGAAATTTTGGGCTTCAAAGATATTTGCAAAGGTTTCTTCATGAATTTTTGCAAGATTAATTTTGTTATCTTGATCAAAATAGTGAAACTTTAATTGGTATTTGGCTTCAAATTCCCTCACCCATTGATAATCGGTAGTTATGATATCTAAACCTAAGGCTAAATACTCAATAAGTTTGGTTGAAGTTTGGATGTTGTAGGGATATTTGTTTGGCATATAATTAATACCATAACGCGCTTTTGATGCATAATAGGGTACTTTCTTATAAGGCAGAACGCCAGTAAAAGTCAGGTTTGGATGGTCACCATAATCTTTAGCAATTTCTTCACTCACTTCACCGATTAACAACAATTGCCCAGGAGGGTTATCACAGAAATCACGAATGAAGGTGTCCATTCCGCGTGTTGAATTAATAACGCCAGTGTATACAAAATCATATTCTTTAGCAACCGTTTGCTTGCCTTGATGAATAAAAGCAGGATCAATGCCCATATCACGGTAAACAAAAGGGGTATTATCGCGAAATTTAAAATCTTTTTTGACATCGGGGTTAAGAAAAACCCGTAAATCAGGTTTGGCATTAAAGAGGGATTTAATCATATTTTTCGTCCGCGGAAAGCGTCCGGTTGATAAGGAAACATACTCATGCACGTTTAGTTGATGGTCTTGAATGGGTGTCCCTCCACGCCCCATGAATTCCCAAATGATATCAAATTGAGCCAAATCAACATTTGCGGGTAAATCTTTTGAGTCAAAGGCTTGAAATTGAGCATGCTGATTAAAATAGTTACAATAAGCACTTATCTCGGGCAGATAGGCTTTGGGGTTTCTAATAAATAATATTTTGTACATGATCTTTTTCTTCCTTTTTCAAACATAAAGATTTGAACCAAACAATAATAAAGACAAATACAATCATCAGCCATCCTGAAACCCGCAAACGGGTGGCTGTTCCCACATTGTCATTTGTTATCGCAATCATCCCAAACCAGACAAAGCCGTGTAGGAGTACGAATTGGGTTGAAGCCGTTAGCAATTTCCTTTTTCGATAAATATAAAAAAGTATAAGAGTCATTGGGATAGCTTCGACCACAAAGATAATCAGTGTACTGACACCAGAAATTTGCCAAGGTAATGGACCAATCATATTACCAATATAACTGTAGATGTAATTAAGTATAAACAGAAGAAAGTTGGATTGATTAAGATTAATCCACATCTGACTACCCCCAGCCGTTTCATATTCATCTACTACCCTATATTGTAAGGCGTCTACTAGCGACATATTTACAAAAGGGATTCTCAACGTTCTAAAAAAGGTATAGTAGATACCAAATAGGATAATTGCCCATAAGATGAGACGACGGAAATTGCCTTTAATTAATACTTTTCGGTAAAAGAAATAGGCAGCCATGGTTAAAACGAACGATAAGAAGATATAATTTCTAAATTCCCATAACAACCATAAAGTTGGCAAAAGTAATAAAGTGGATCCTAAAATATTTTCTTTAGCGAAAAAGATTTTAAGGGATAAATATGTTGCAATGACATACAAGGCATAAATCCATACGTCCCGAATGATTGACGAATGAGCATTCATCAACAGACTCGGATAAATTAATAAAATAATGGCTACGATGGTTTTCATTTCATATTTATAGTTAGTCAGTAATTGGTTAAGGTTGTCGATTTGTATTAATTTGTCCATTAATTTAGTCGAGAAAAAGACCAACACGATATAGCCCAAATAATTAAACATACGAATAACAAACACATCTTCAATATTGGTTAACTTAACTACTTGCCCAATTAACCAAGGGTAAATTGAGGTATTCACCCACGGACGATCATTGGCAACATTTAAAGCTTGTTCCCAATAGAAAATTCCATCGATACCCCCACCAAACAAATCTAACGCAATGCCTTCACTACCCGTCATAAGTGAAAGGTAATAAAAGGCAGTTGTAATTAGAAAACCAGCTAACAAAGTGATATATAAAACCAGTAGGTATCTATCTTGCTTTATGGACATTTATTACTTTCACCTCCCTTTAAAATGCAATCTTTTTATAAATGTTTGCTAATTTTTCCAAAACAATGTCTAAGGAATAATTTTGAACTTTTTGACGATTGTACTGACCATAGTCTTTGCGTTTTTGTGCGTCGGACACTAATTCTTTGATAGCGTCTTTCAGATTTTCACTGTTGTGGGGATCAAACAGGATCCCACCTTGGCTTTCATCAATCAAATCTCTGTTACCGCGAATATCACTACAAATAACGGGCAGACCAGATGCCATGGCTTCCATTAAAGCCACTGACAGTCCCTCTCTAAAAGAAGGAAAGATGAAAATATCACTCATATCCATCATTTGAGCAATGTCTTTACGATAGCCGACTAAGACCACCTTGTCTTCAAGCGATTGTTCTTCGATAAGTTGTTGCAAACTCTCTTTTTTATCGCCATCACCGCAAATAAAGTATTTAAAATTTCCTTCTTTAAATTTGGCCAAGGCTTGGATAACGGTTAAATGGTTTTTATTGTCATTAAGTTCGCCGACCGAAAGTAAAGCGATTTGGTCCTCTTTAAGATTGAATTTGTCACGGTATGGGTGATATTTATTGGTAGGGTCTTTGTCTTTTTTAAGGTTAAAACCAACGCCAGGAAGGAGTTCAACAGCACAGTGGCTAAAATTTTGCGCACGTTGGTAGTCTTCCTGATTGATGGTAATAAGCACATCGGTATAGCGCGTCAGATACCGTTCAATCGGATAGTAAATCAGCCAACTTTGGAGTGAAGCACCTTTGAAAAAGTGAAAGCCATGGGCAGTATAAACTATTTTGACACCTGGGTTTTTCCGGACCGCAAAACGGGTAATTGCGGATGCCAAGGGTGTGTGCGTATGAATGATATCATAAGCCTTTTCTTCAACCAAGGTGCGGATGGTTTTATTGAGTTGGAAATAGTTATTTCCCGTAATTGAACGGCTGAAAGGCAAATCATAAACCTGACAGCCTAACTCGACAAGTTCGTCATCAATTGATCGTTCCACATGACAGGCAATATCAACTGTATTTCCTTGTTCAATTAACATTTTTATATGCGGAATCAAAAACATATTGACTGTTTCTGAAATTGTAGTGACATATAGGTATTTCATTTCGCACCTCATGAAGGATTTGTTCTAGTTGGAAAAGTTGCTATAACACTCACTTTGCTAATTATAAGCATAGTAACTATTTTCTTTTTCAGCTGGCACGCCATTTAAAACAAAGCCTAAAATATTACTGTCTAATTTTCTGAGCGATTCGACAGATTTTCTAACTTCATCGCGTTTAACATAACCTTGTCTAGCCACTAAGAGGACGCCATCGACTTTATTGGCTAAGATTAAAGGATCAGTCACTGAATTAACGGGTGGTGCATCGTAAATGATAACGTCAAAGTTTTTCTCTAATTCCGCCATCAAAGCATTCATACGATTGGAGCCTAAGAGTTCGGCTGGATTGGGTGGCACAGGTCCTGATGGTAAAAAGTAAAGGCCTAATTCACGACTCCGTTGAACAATTTGATTAAATCTGAGGTCAGGTTTAGACAGCAATGTGGATAAGCCTGTTTCATTGCTCAAGCGGTAGGTTTTGTGTAGAGTCGGTTTACGTAAGTCCGCATCAACAATTAAAACATTGCGGTCTGTTTGACCGATGACATAGGCTAAGTTGGCTGCAACCGTTGATTTGCCTTCGGATGGAATGCTTGACGTTACTAGAAGCGAACTTAAATCAGTGTCGAATAAAACAAAATCAATGTTGGTCCGTAAATTCCTAAACTGTTCTGCATAAATGGATTGTGGTTCACTAAAACTCACTAGTGGATTTCCACGATCATCATCTTTTCTATTTCTATTCATATTAAACATGTCTACACCTTATTCCTTCTTAAATTCGTCACTTCTTCTTTATTTTCTACGGTATTAGGCTCTTCTTTGACGCCATGGAGGCGACTTAAACGCGTTTCTTCTCTAACTTGAACTTGATTGTCAGCCTCTGTTCGTTTCTTGTTGTCGGTTCCCATTTTTCTACGCGCTGAAGTGATATCTTTGGAACTTAGTTCATAAACTTCACCCAATTTGTTTAAGCCCATGCGAATGAAAATCTCATCGTCTTTTACCGTCGTGTCAGACAACTCTCTAATTAAAGCAATGATAATTCCGATAAAAGCACCCACAACAAACCCAACAAAAGCAAAGCGCGGCACACTCGGTGAAACAGCATTTGGATTGTAAGTAGCCGGCGATAACACATAAATACCTGATAACTCCCCTTCATACACTTCATTAACCATCTCAATAAAGACATCAATCAAGGTATCGTTGACGGCTTGTGCAGTGTTAGGTGAATTGGTTGTCACCGTTAAATAAAAGGCTTGCGAATTTTCGGATTGGTCGACACGGATTGAATCCTTCAGTTCAGCCACTGAAAACTGATTATCTAAACGTTCACTCACGGTCATTAGGACCGAATCGGCTAAAAAGATATCGCGATACGTATTAACCAACATAACATTGGTTTGGATATCGCCCACTTGCACATCTTCCTGTGTGGTCCGCTGATTAACCAATAACTGTGATTCCGATTGGTACTCCTTCTCAACTAAGACATTGACTCCTACCGCGAACACAATCGCCCCTAGTATGGCAAACACCAAAATTGAAAAGATGTACTTCCTAAAACGATTTAACAATTCCCATGCATTTAATTCTTCCATGTCACCCTCCACAAAATTTGTATTAAATAGTTGTTTGATTCCAATGTTTTATCCGTCATCGAAATTTTTTAAAATATTTAAGTAAAACCATTTTATCAAATAACATTAAATTAATAAAGACAATTTCAATTTAATGTTATATTTTGTAAGTATTATTGAATATATAATTTAACATTTTATAAATAGGTTGTAATAATTATCTATTCATTTTCATAAGTGGTATGATATAAAACATGAAATATGATAGATAGGTTGTTATTTAAAAATAAAGGTGGTTGTTGTTATGGAACGGAATTATTCCATTGATAAATTAAAGATTTTAGCGAGTTTTGCGGTAGTGTTTATGCATGTGGTTAATTATTTACCCACCACAACTTTTGCTAATTATTGGACCTATGATTGGTATTTTCCTATCCTCGATTTAGCGGTCCCCTTATTTTTTGTTTTTGCAGGATATTTTTTAAAACGAAAAAATATATTTCAAATTCCTCAATACACCAACAAGATTTTTGTCATGATTATTGCCTACAATTTAGTGTATTTATTGATTAAATGGCCGATTGACATGATGAGTAGTTATATCAACGGCTTAAGAGGTTGGGCGTTAGTCAGTCATTATTTCCAACCGATTACTTGGTGGATGGTTTTAACGGGTATTGTCGGCAGTGAACACTTGTGGTATTTATCCGGTTTGTTTTACGCCAGCTGGATTTTGATTTTTTTGCTCAACCGCAAGTTCACACCTCTAACGATTTTTCTATTGGGTTTTGCCGCCTTTATCCTGATGTTTCTACCACCCTTTAATTTTTTGTTGGGTAATCTTTTGTTGTACGGCGGCTTTGTTAAAGGATTCTTTTATGTGTCCATGGGCTATTTGATAGCGACCTACACGATTAGATATCCCCACAAAGTGCTATTGTTACTTTTATCTTTAGTCGTTTTAGTGGTCATCGGAAGCAACACCTCGAGCCTCATCTTATATGAGTCACTACTGGCTGTTGTGGTTTTTCAAATCTTGATTATTGCTAAAGAATTTCCGGGTCAGCCGTCATGGTTGTCGCGCTTTTCGCATTATTCGTTAGGCATCTACCTATTGCACATTATATTTACAGGGATATTTAATACGGTTAGAGGATTTTTCCCGGGGGTTAACGCACTCAATCCGTTATTCATCGTGCTTCCGATGGTGATGATTTGTATCATCGGATCCATTTTGTTATATCCCTTAACGGAAAAGTACATCCACCGTCCCTTGATTCATTTATTTAATCGGATATTGACCAAACTCAATATCCCCCATCAAATTTAAGGCTGGTTATTCTCCACTTAATTCGGCTGGACCAATCGGTTCAGTCAGTGGTTCAGGCACATTGCCATAATTGACATACCAGTCAGGGATATCGGTGGTTTCAGCGGATTGATGTTGCCCCGCTGGATTCACGGCTGTCGACCCTTGATAGCGGACAAATTGGCGTTCATCGTTAAAGGGGCCTTGGGCAAGGGTGTCGCTGTCAAAAGGATTAGAAGCAGCGAGATTTATTTGAGAATCAACCAGATTGGCACTGCCGTTGACGACTAGGTAGTGGGGCAGGTTGTTAAAGGTGACGTTATAATAATTGCCAATCACCGAATCGCCATAACTCGCCCCCACCGTGATAGGGTCGACGCCATCGAGCGTCAGATAGTCAATGGTGGAATTGTACATCGAGAACTCATGAGTTCGGTTTAAATTCTTCTCTTTTTCCTTCTCGGTGTAATAGAGGCCGTGGACAATGCCGTTGCGCCCCCAAGGCGTCATTTCCATGGTCAAATTGTTGGTGCGCTCCTTTATCTCGCCGTTAATCCCCGCCGCAATGAAATAGTCTTTGGCGCGGGTGGTAATGTTGTCAGAGTTCCAATAGACATTGCCCGCCATACTTTCCACATGGAAGGTGGTTTCATAATCCATAAAGGACGAGTTGGTAATATTGACGGTGGTATTTTGGTCGAGGTCATGTTGGTCATAATCCGCGGATTGAATGGATCCGTTTTGTAGGACCACCCCAATCCAAGCGGTATAACTGGGATCGCGATCTGAAACCTTGCCTTGGGCTTGGACATTGTCAATGTTGATGACGGCATCGCCAGAGTGGCCGCCAAAGTTCAGCGCCATCCCAAAACTATCGGTAATATCGTCGCCACCGACATCATCGATGGTGACGTTTTGAATATCGACTTGGCTGTAATTGTAAATGGAAAGGGCATAGCCGCCGTACATATGTTGGAAAGTCACATCATGCACATAAACCTCATGGGCACCATCGATTTGGATGCCTCGTTGTAGTTGCAGGTCGTAAATATCTTCAGGTTCTTCCAGGGTAAAATATAAGTCTTGCGGGTTTAAGGACCCATCAATGGTAATCCCTTCAATTTCGACACCGACATTATCTTCGGCTAAATACAGTTTCATAAAATAATATTCCGGCGGATTAATCATGGGGTTTTCCGGTTTAATGACCGCATTGTCCCCTTGAATGTGTAGGCCCTTAATTTCTGTCGCTTCGACATTGGATGGTCCCGTACTTAAATACTCCCCTGCGGGAATAACCAGTTTGATGGGCTCCTCTTTAGCCAAATTAAGGGCTTCTTGAAAGGCTTTGGAGTCATCTTGGTTATCGTTAGGTGTCGCCCCTAAATCTTCGACAAGGTTAACTTCTTTAATACCCTGCAAGCTCTCCACTTGGGTCGTTTCAACGGCTTGCGTTCGAGGTTCAACAAAACGATTGGCTAAGTAAATCGCATCATATGAAAAAAGGCTGATGATAATTAAAACAATGAGTATACTCACCACAATCAATAAAACCCCACGTTTCTTATTTTTTTCCTTGTTTGCATCATTTACCGTTGCTTGATCTGGTATTTTTTTATTATTCATGCGTTCTCCTATACGATCATTCTGCTTTGTTACGGAATTTAGACACTTGTTGTTTCACTAAAAGCCTTAAGTTCTCCACATCATCTATTTTCAACCAATAAATACCTACGGTATAAACGATGATTCCAATGGCAATTGCTATAAATAAAACTAGGGTTGGGTTAAGGTGATTGATTAAGTAGCGATAAGCGACTACGGCTGCGACGCCCATAAGGATAGAGGCGATAAGTATTTTAGCTAGCGAACGTAAAATCGCGTGGATCTGTAAAGGACCCATTTTTTTACGTAAATGATAAAATAAGAGCAAGGTTGTCACGATAGCTGAAATACTGGTCGCAAAAGCTAAACCACTGACGCCCATATAGCGGGATAATAGAATATTTAAAATGACATTAATAACGACACCGATGACGGCATTGATGGTTGGCGTCCGCGTATCATTCAAGGAATAAAAGACACGACTAACCACTTCTCTCAATCCATCCCCAATCATGCCGAGACTATAGAAAATTAAGACATTGGCGGTCAGTAAGCCATCACTAACGGTAAATTCCCCGCGGACAAAGAGTAGGTTAACAATGGGTTCTGCAAAGACGATTAAGCCAACGGTAGCCGGTATCACAATGAGGCTAATAGCGGTGACGACTTCTTTTAAGGCTCGCTTAACGCCCTCCATCTGACCTTCAGCCGCTAAACGGGCGACGGTCGGATACATCACCGACACGATGGAAACCACGAAAACCCCTTTAATGAAGAAGGTAATCATGTGCGAATAATTAAGAACGGAAATCCCGCCTTCGACGATCGTTGACGCCAGCGTCCGATCAACAAGGACATTTATTTGATTGACCGAAACGCCAAACATGACGGGTATCGAAGTTTTAAACATTTGAATCAGGAAACTGTCGCGCCAATCCATCCGCCATTCATAGCGGTAACCCCGTTTAATGGCTGAAGGGAGTAGCATGACTACTTGGCTGGCTGTAGCTAGGACCGTGCCGACAGCTAGAATCAGCGGATTGTTCACATAAGCACTGACGATAATGGCTAGAATCGTAATGATATTTAGTGGGAAGCCGGTGGCAGAAGGGGTAATGTAATCCCCATTCATTTGTAAGTAGCCCGTGAAAACCGACAAAACCGCCGTGAAATAAATACCAGTGAGGCCGATGCGCGTTAAGTTGACGGCTAAGTCAAAGGTTGCGTCATCAAAGCCTGAGGCAAAGAGCGTGACTAATTGCGGCGCGAAAACAAAGGCTACCGCGAAAAAGATAAGACACAGAACAAATAAGACATTAATCAAATTGTTAGTGAACTTTAAGGCGCTTTTCTTACCCGCTTGATTGTGGATGCTACTATAGATAGGGATGTAACCTGTCGAAATGCCCGCAACGATAAAACCAAAGACCACTTCCGGTAGGGTTTGTGATATCAAATACGCATCGCTGACTGAAGAGGCACCGTAAAAATACGATAAGGTGATATCGCGCGCAAAGCCAAAACCTTTTGAAAAAAGGGTGATAAGCATGATGATAATGGCTGTTTTTCTCATTTAATACCTCTTGTCTCGTTTAGTGGTTGCTTTTGCTTCTAGTTGGCGCAATAATTCATGCTTGATGCCCGATTTATCGATAATATTGTCCCAATACAAATCTTCAAATTGCGCATTATTTTTGAACGCAAAGCCTTCAATGTTTTTCATTTCAAAGGTCGGATGTTTGTCATCAATGTAGAAAAATTGACTCTGAGTGGTTTTCTCGAAATCCCGCACCCATTGATAATCCGTCGTAATTATTTTTAAGTCCATGGCCATATATTCCAGTAACTTGGTCGAGGTCTGAATGTTAAAGGGGTAGCGATCTGGAATGTAGTTGATTCCGTATTTTGCTTTCACAGCTATTTTCGCCACTTCTTTAAAGGGCACCCGACCCGTAAAGACGATGTTCGGTTCGTTTTTAAATTCGTTGTATATTTCATTGTTGGTATCCCCGATGAGGAGAAAGCTTTTGTTGGTGTTACTAGTAATGAAACCTTTCAGCAGCTGGTCAATTTCGCGCGCTTTGGATATGGCGCCCAGGTAAACAAAATCGTATTCTTTGGTGTTGTTTTTGTGTTGCGATAGTGTTAGGGTCTGTGGGTCAATTCCGATATCCCGATAAAAGGTCGGCACATCATCCTTAAAATGAAATTGTTTGGCAACAAACTTGTTGAGGAAGACGCGCATATCCGGTTTAGTGTTGAGTCGTACTTTGAGGATATTTTTTGTTTTAGGAAATGGCGCGGTCGATAAGGAATTGTACTCATGTACTAGGACATAGTCGCCCTTCTTCACGCCACCAATCCCCTTGCATTCCCACACCACATCAAAAATGCTGTAGTCAGGAACGAAATCCCCCTCATGGTTGACAACAACTTCAAATTCTTCAGATTGATTAAAATATTCGATGTAAGCCTCGATACCCGGCCGCATGGCCTTTTCAGAACGAGAAAACAAAATTTTATACATTTTAACCTCCTTACTTTAAACGCTTGATGATCCGAGTGGTGTGGGATTATTCAGCGGTTAAGAAATAAACATATCGGCGGGAGTGACGGTTGCGGTTGGTGGGTGGGATGTGGGACGTGGGTCCGCGGGACGCAGGCATAGGCTCGACGTAGGGCATAGGTCGTGGGTCGCGACAGCCCAACTCAGCTTATATCCTGAATTGCCGGATTTCATTTCCTAACGACGGCCGGCAAACGAGCTTGGCGGCTTTCCCGTTAAATTGACGTCCGGCATTTTGCTTTTTCCCCATAGTTCATCCAACTTGCCGGATTTCATTTTCCAACGACGTCCGGCAAATCCACTTGCCGGATTTCCCGCTAAATCGACGTCCGGCATTTTGCTTTTTCTCCACAGGTCAACCAACTTGCCGGATTTCTTTTCCAAACGACGGCCGGCAAACGAACTTGCCGGATTTCCCGCTAAAACGACGTCCGGCATTTTGCTTTTTCCCCATAGTTCATCCAACTTGCCGGTTAGCGGGAAGGGAAAGACCGTTTAATTGATAAGGCACCTTTTTTCTCCCATCCGCCTTTCAGACTTTCCTCTGGCGGTTGGGAGGGCCAATCCGCCTCTCAGACTTCTCTCTGGCGGTTAGGAGGGCCAATCCGCCTCTCAGACTTCTCTCTGGCGGTTGGGGGTGCCAATCCGCCTCTCAAGATTTTCTCTGGCGGTTGGGAGTAAGCGAGAAGTGAACGAACGGTTGTTTGCGATGCACCAACGTGATAAAAGGCTGATATTCTTCATTGAATCATCTCAATTTGAGATTTTTTCAGAAATCGTCAGTTTAAAACGATTATTCTGGCCACTGCTAACAGAGTAATGACCCAATCAAGCATTTGCCTAATAATTTTTGTGGATTTCTTCCATTCCAAAGGTGGTCTATCATAATCTGACGATAACTCGCTTCCCACTTAACTTGCCGGATCTCATTTCCTAACGACGTCCGGCAAATCCACTTGCCGGATTTCCCACTAAATCGACGTCCGGCATTTCGCTTTTTCTCCACAGTTTAACTAACTTGCCGGATCTCATTTCCTAACGACGTCCGGCAAATCCACTTGCCGGCTTTCCCGCTAAATCGACGTCCGGCTTTTCGCTTTTCCCCCATAGTTCATCCAACTTGCCGGTAAGCGGGAAGTGACGGACCGTCCTATTGTCACTCAGTTTTTTCTCATGACAATAAACCGTCCTATTGTCACTCAGATTTTCCCTCATGACAATAAACCGCCTCATTGTCACTCAGATTTTCCCTCATGACAATAAGCTACTATTTGGAATCAAAATAGCTATGAATCATCCTTCCGACCGCCAATGAACAAGCTGAGAGTTGGAAGAAAGCTCCAAACCGCTGGAAAGGGATGGAGTTTCACTACCTAATTAAATCAACTCGTGCCTACACTTCCCACCCAACTTGCCGGCTTTCCTTTCCAAACGACGGCCGGCAAATCCACTTGCCGGCTTTCCCGCTAAATCGACGTCCGGCTTTCCAACGATTCGCATCATATTTCCCTACTCCCTGCCAACGGCGAGGGGCAGTGATATTTATTTGATTTTACGAACGGGGTTGCCGACGTAAGTGCCGCTCGTCTTCAGGTCGTCCAGCACCAGGCTGTGGGCGCCGATAATGCTGTGGGCGGCGACTTCGACGTTGTTGATTAGGGTGCTGTTGGTGCCAATCCAGGTTTGCGGGTGCAGGTGGACGCCGCCGGCCAGTCGCGCGCCGGGGGAAAGGTGGGTGCCGTCCTCGATGGTGCAATCGTGATCCACGGAACAGGCGGTGTTTAGAATACAGCCGTTACCGATTTTGGTCGAGGCGTTGATGACCACCTGGGCAAAAATCACGGTACCAACGCCGACGGTGACATCGGCGGCGATGGTGGCCGTCGGATGGATGATGGTGGCTATTGTCAGGTTCTGCTGTTTGAGCCGCGTCAGGTGGTGGCAACGGCTTGCGTTGTCGCCGATGGCAACGATGAACTCGGCTTGTTGGTGATCGGGCAGGCTTAGCGACAGGTCGTGTATGCCGGCAATCACCGGGATGCCTAAGACGGTTTGGTTAATCAGCTTGTCATCTAGGAAATAAATGGCCTGCCACCGCTGCATGCGTTTGGCTGCGTCTGCCACCACCTTGCCGTGGCCGCCGGCGCCTAGGATGTATAAGGTTCGTTGCTGTTCCATTTATGGCTCCACCTGCTTCCCGTCGCCTTTAAAAGGTTCCATTGTCGCCGATTCGGCGTGTGAAATGCCGTCGCGCTTGAACACCGTCACCATCGTTAAAAGGATGATTTTCAGGTCGTTCACGAAACTAATATTATGCACATAGTCCACATCCAGCTGAAATTTTTCGTCCCAAGTCAGTGCGTTGCGCCCTTTGACCTGCGCCAACCCTGTTAAGCCCGGCCTAACTAAATGTCGCTGCGCCTGGAATTTGTTGTACAGGGGCAGATAGCTAGTCAAGAGCGGCCTGGGACCCACAAGGCTCATATCGCCGATTAAGATATTCCACAGCTCGGGCAACTCATCCAAAGAGGTTGACCGCAACATCTTGCCGAAGGGTGTGAGCCTTTGGCTGTCAGGGAGCAAATTGTTATTGGCGTCGGTGGCGTTCGTCATCGTTCGAAATTTATACATTTTGAATATTTGATGGTCTTTGCCTGGCCGTTCTTGGACGAAAAAGGCGGGTTGGCCTAATTTTTGTCTGACCAGTAGGTATAGGATGAGGATGATGGGCGACAGGACGATGAGCGCCAGACCCGACAACAAAACATCCAATAGGCGTTTGAAAAATCGCTGATAAATCCGCATATTGTTAGCTCCATAACGATTTGATGATGTCGATAACGCGGTCTTGTTCTTCGACCGTCATCTTCGTATCACTCGGGAGGCACAAACCGCGATTAAATAAATCCTCAGACACTTGGCCGCCAAAAACTTTGTATTCAATGAACACTGGCTGCAAATGCATCGGTTTCCACACCGGCCGCGATTCTATATTGTTTTCCTCCAAAGTTTCTCTAATTTGTTTAGGTGTCACTTTATCGGAATCCAATAAAATCGCACTCAACCAATAATTCGAACGTTCATGTTCACTTTCTTTAATAAAAGATATGTCTTCAATGTCTTTGAGGCCTTCCATGTAGCGATCAAAAATTTGACGTTTCTTTTCAATCCGGTCATCCAACACTTTCAATTGCCCACGCCCAATGCCCGCTAAAATATTACTCAAACGGTAGTTATAGCCAATTTCCTCATGTTGATAATACGGCGCCTTCTCACGCGCCTGTGTTGCCCAAAACCGCACCTTGTCAATACCTTCTTTGTTGTCGGACACCAACATACCGCCGCCAGAAGTCGTAATAATCTTATTCCCATTAAACGAAAAAATCCCATAATCCCCATAAGCGCCTGTCCACTTATCCTTGTAAAGCGTCCCGAGGCTTTCAGCCGCATCCTCAATCAACGGCACCTGATATTCCTCACAAATTGCTTTAATTTCATCAATCTTCGCCGACAAGCCATATAAATGCACCGCAATCACCGCTTTAGGCTGATATTTTCTAAACGCCTGCCGTAATTGCTCGGGATCCATATTCCATTGCCCCGGCTCTGAATCAATAAATACCGGAATAGCTTCCTCATAAACAATCGGGTTAACCGTCGCCGAAAACGTCAATGACTGCACAAACACAATGTCATCCTTGGTTACGCCCACCGCTTTCAGCGCTAAATGAATCGCCGCCGTTCCCGAAGCCAACGCACATGCATGCTTGACCCCTACTAATTCCGTCACTTCTTTTTCAAAATTATCAACATTCTCCCCTAACGGCGCTATCCAGTTCGTATCAAACGCTTGTTGGATAAATTCCTGCTCATAATTCTCTTCGCTCATATGCGGCGTGGCTAAAAAAATTCTCTCCATTACCATAAACCCCCGAATTGTACTTATATAATCTTATTTAACACAATCATATAGCCTAGTTTTATCTTTTATAGATTAAATATCACTGCATAAACTTATACTAAATTAATCTAATAAAGATAAATCTATGATACTTTTAAAACTTTATATTTTCAATATATCTGAATTGTTCCGTTTGGTGAAATTGTTGTTTTAGCCTTTATTATGCGGTTTTTTAACTCTTTATGACATTTTCATGTCATTTTATTGTATATCTTTTTTGTTGTAAACACAAATTCCTTTACGAAATATTTATTTTATTATTTTTAGAGATTTATTTGGAATTTTTTGAGATTTTTTTAGGAGTGAGTGATTGAGGAAAGTGGAAGTGGAATAAATAGGGGATGGTTATTCCACTTTAAGAAGTAGTTTTGATCCGCGCTGACAGGTCGGCAAGATTCACTTACTTCTAAATAATCCTGTCACCTATCATCAACAAGTTTGCGCTATCAGTTAGACGACGTTTCTGTGTGGATACCATAAATAAGGCTATTCTGTCTTCTACTACCCGAGCAAATGACAGATTAAGGCTATTCTGTCTTCTGCTACCTGAGTAAATGACAGATTAAGGCTATTCTGTCTTCTGCTACCCGAGCAAATGACAGATTAACCGAATTCGACGCCCACTCCACTCATCAACTAAAATCAAAAAACCGCAGAAATCTCACTCACTTCGAGATTCCTGCGGTACTATAATTAACATACGACGCTGTTATTCTATCACCAGCAACATTTCTTCCGACAATTGATAAACCAAGGGCTTCTTTTTTACTAAAACTAAATAACCTAATGTTTCTAATTGCTTGGTCACTTTGTCAATCTTACTTCTAGAAATTTTCCTTCCTTCCATGATTTCCGATAACCTTATGTTCGATAGCAATTCTTGTTCATCTTCAAATAACTGATTTTGGAAAAAATAAAATAAAATCCCTGATTCTTCTTCACTTAATTGTTGAGACTCAATAAATGATTCGGCCTTATCTAACTGCATTTTCAATAATTCTAATTGCCTTTTAATTATTTTTTGCCCATCGATGATTATCCTCATTAAATCGATAATAAAATGAGTTATCTCACCATTATTTTTGGGATGCGACATTTCAGAAAAGGCTTTTTCATAGCGTGATTTATTCTCGTATACTGCTTACGATACGGATAATCCCGTATAAACGTCCAGTTTTCTTGATAAATAAATGGAAAGTAAAAATCTACCCATTCTCCCATTGCCATCATAAAAAGGATGAATATATTCAAAATAATAATGCGTTATTATCGCTTTAAATAGGAATGAAATATCATCCAAATTCATAAACTCAATTAATATTAACAGTTTTTGATGGATTCTATCTTCGGTTGGTTCACCTTGATGGATCTTTTTAGTACCTAAATCGCTCGTGATATAAACAGCTTCTTTTCTAAAAAGCTCCCCATCAGGTTTTGCTGTATCATCAATTTCATCTAACACAAGTTCATCGAAAATGGCCCTAAAATCATTTAAGGTATTTATTTTGATAATTTTCCCTTCAATAATAGCTTTATAAAGATTAACAATCCCACTAAATCTAATTTTTTTATCCGACATGACCGCTTTATTAATTTCTTTCCTAGTCGATTTTACCCCTTCAATATCATTGGTACTCTTTATTTCAGAAATTAACAAATTCATGATTATCTTGCTATGTGCACTGACAGGTAAATCATCACCAATCTCAACCAGTTCCTTACTGTTAATGAATATCTGTTCAATTAAAGGAAGCATATCCGCAATAGTTACAAAAAAAATATTGAATTCCTTATCCGTTATCCTAGCCTCTGTTTTTGTCGAAAAGAGATACATGGTTAGTTCGGTAATATAGGAAGACGGTGAATGAAATCTTTCCAAATAAATATCATCAAAATTGCCATAATCTTCATAACTAATAATTCTAAGTCTTTTATGCACAATCCCACCCCCTATTTTGATATTTACCCCATTTTATCAAAATACAAGTGATTTTTTAAATAAAATGCACTTATATTTTAATTTTCTCGCAAAATGTTAAAATATAAAAACCACAGAAATCCCCCTCACTTCGAGATTCCTGCGGTTTTATCTATCTAACTAAAATGTTTGCAGCGCTCGTTCAGCTTCAAATTTTAGTCTAGATTTTATGAGCATATTAATTTGCTTAGTCGATTTAATGTTTTTGTTCTAGAATAGATTTCATTTAAATCATAATCTTCTAATAAGTAAATAAATAATTAAAAGGCATAAAACGAAAAATATATTCAGCCATAAACGAAAAAAATCTAATGAAACGTTGATACGTTGACTTTACCTCATAATTCATCATTAGTTACCGTATACGTTTTAATGTCTTGCGTATGCTGATTTAATTCGATAATCCGAACCCCTCTAGTCAATTCACCATAGGTTTGATAGCCACTGACATTTCCGTACACTAAATGGATATCGTTAAATAAACCATCAAAATTATTGTCGTGATCATGCCCCACAAACATCCCCCAAATCTCTGTATTAAGGAGCATATTCGCAAATAAACCTGTATTGATTGTGGGCGAAGAGATGCGTTCGTTGGTTTCTTTATTGACACCTGCTAAAATTTTATCTGTTGCCTGCCAATACTCTGGTAGTGGGATATGTTGAAAAACTAAATGCCGCTTGACATGGTCACCTTTTAAATAGGTATGGGCTGTTTTTCTAAACCATTCAACTTGTTCTGGTTGATTCCAATCATATTCACTCAAAGGCAGTGGGGAGGCGGCACCTGAATCTAAAACAAAGAGCGCATTTTGAATCTCAGTATTTGAAGCATCATAAATAGGAATCACATAATTTTCACGATCATCAAAGATGGCAATATCAACTTTTTCGGCTTTATTTTTAACCGTTTGATCAAATAACTGGCGTAAATCCGAGCGTGTAATGATTTCTTCGGTATCATGATTCCCAAAGGTAATAGCTACAGGAATATCACTTTCATTAAAAATCTCAATAAATTTCTTAAAAACAATATCGGCGTCCTTAACCCCTTCCGACCATATAATATCGCCGGTATGAATAATCAAATCCACATCTAGTTTGTGAATTGCACGTCTGACTAAATCAAATGTTTTTTCATCATCGGCATGAAATGGCATATTGCCAATATGTGTGTCCGTCATTTGTAATATTTTAAAAATACCATCTTTACGGTAATTTAATCGCATAATTCCACCTCTATAAAACACCTCCACGAACGTTTGTCCCTGGAGGTATTAATAATGAATATTAAAGTATCTTTTAACCTGAATAATTAGGATATTATCTTTTATAACAAAACTAGTTTATTTTTTATTATTAAAATTAATAACCGCACCAATTAAGTTTGCTTCATTTTTAAATGAAGAAACTTCAATAGTTGGAAAATAAGGAAAATGATTTATTCGCTGATATAAATTATAAAATTCGTCTTCTATTCTCTCTTTAAAACCTTCCAGACTTGATACTCCCCCACCAATAATAATTTTATTGGGATTCAAAATGGTTGTAAGGTTATAAAGTCCAATAGTTAAGTAATAGTAGAATTTATCCACTTCTATTTTAGCATCCTCATCACCATCTAATGCTAACTCAAAAATTTCTTCAGCTCTTACTTGATTATGTAAAAGTTGCTTTCTATCAGCATATCTTTTTTCCATTGCCACAGCAGTAGCTAATTCTCCAAAATTAAACTCTTCTCCATCAATAAGCATGAAACCAAATTCACCAGCATAATTGTTAAAACCATTAATAATTTCATTATTAATAATTAGTGAACCACCTATGCCTGTGCCAAGTACAATAAATAAAATATTACTTTTATCTTCATCACTTTTTTGTGATATTTCAGCAAGAGCAGCACAATTTGCATCATTTTCAAACTCAACTGGTAAATGAAACATCTCTGTTAGCTCCTGATAAATAGGAAAATTATGTAAGTAATCAACTAAACTCTCACCTTCAATAACACCCTTCTCAGAATTTGGTGAACCAGGTACTGAGAAGGCCACTCCTTCAAGCGAATATTTTTTTTCGAAAGAAATTTTTGTTTCTAGCATTTTTTCTTTCAAAGTCTGCCAATTATCAGGAGTTTCAAATTTCCCACCATTCTTTATTGTGTCGTTATCCCAAACTCCAAATTTTATAAATGTGCCACCAATATCAAAAACTAATAAAGCCATATACCCTCCTAAAAATAAGTATTATTATTAATAGTAAATTAACAACTAGTCTTTAACTTCCATTAATCAATCCCATTATTATCCGTATTAAGAGAATATGGTAATTGATTTTCACTATAATCTTTCTCGTTAGGTAACAAGCTCAAATCAACATGAAAATCTCCACCATTCAAAATGGTATCATGAGTTAAATACAATCGACTATAATCTTCACCATTTAACTTCATATTTTTAATAAACTGATTTTGTACTTTATGGTTTGTAGTCCTAATGGTAAATACATTACCATTTGGTAAATTCAAACAAATTTTATCAAATTGTGGGATCCCAATTACATATTGATTCGTTCCAGGTGTTACAGGATAAAAACCAATTGTGCTAAAAATATACCAACCCGATAAACTGCCATTATCTTCATCACCAGGATAGCCATCTATACTTGAAGAAAATAATTGTTCACAAATTTGTCTTACTATTAGTTGAGTATATTCGGGTTTTCCTACATATACATATAAATACGGGAGATGAAATCCTGGCTGATTAGAAATTCCTATTTGTCCAAATCCATTTATTGCAAGCTCTGATATTTCATTATATTCCTTGCCGTCTTTACTTAATGTATAAGTTGGCTCGCTATTGGCTAGATCAAGTAGATGATTTTTAAAGTTGTCTTTGCCTTCAAACAAAGTAATTAAATCAGCAAAATTATGAAACACCGCAAGACTCGATACCCAAGGACTTGCTTCCACATATTCTCTTGACCAATCATCCGGAGAAAAAGGCTCAATAAAATTACCATTTTCATCTTTTCCTCTAAAAAAACCACTATCCTTATCAAACAGGTTTCGATAATTTAAAGACTTTTCTCTATAGAGCATTTGAGTTTCTTTATCACCAATCAATTTTGCTAATTGACTAATAGAAAAATCACTGTAAGAATTATCTAAGGTCTGGTTTACACTACCTTCCTCATTTATCGATACATATCCATATTTTTTAGTATCGGAAACTCCTCTCCTACCAAAATGAATATCTTCAGATTCAATCTCCGCTTCTTTAATCAATGCATTCATAAAAAACTTAATTTGCTCTTCGTCAATTAGCCCTTTTACTGCTGCATCGGCAATAACCGCACTTACATGCGTTCCAGGCATTAATCCACGCTCATCTGGGCTTAACCATTTAGGTAAATGCGTAGTAGATTCATAAAAATTTTGAATACCTTCCAAAACATCTCTATAGAGATCAGGCAAAATAATTGAATACAACGGAAAAGTAGTTCTATAAGCATCCCAAAAACCAATGTTTGTGAAATATTTTCCTTTTTTTACAATTTGGTTGTATATATCAAAATGAATTGGGGATTCATTTTTATCAATCTCATAGAAAGTTTGCGGGAACAAGAAAATCCTGTATAAATAATAATTAAAATCATCAACTTTTTGATTATTATTATCATATACCTGAATTTTATTAAGTAATTCGTTCCATTCAGATTCATTATCATTTATTAATTGGTCGCTGTTTTTATTTAATACTTCTGTTTCTAAATTACGTATTGCTAATTCTTGCGAAATGAAAGAAGTTCCTAATGAAAATTCAATGTCTTTCATTTTAGTATCAAATTTTATATATAGAGACTTACAAGTGGTTGTTAAACCTTTAGACAATGAATCGGATAATTTATTTTCAGAATTAAATTGAAAAACATCAAAATTAATATCGCCAAAATCTAATGCTAAAAAGAAATTCAAAATTGATTTATCCTTATTTACAGTATGTGTTAATTTTATAAATAATTTATTATCAAATTCATCACAGATTACTTCGGCACCATTTTCTGTTTGTATTATTAACCCTAATTCATCATCACTATAATTTGTTAAATTGAACTTTGCTCCTCGCTTAGATGGTACTAAAGAAAACCTTAGGCGATATCTGTAAAGAAACATAGACATAAAGTGTGGTTTAAAAATAGCATCATCTATATCGTATGAACTTTGGTTAATTTCTAGGTCTGACACTTTAGGTTCTTTAGTAATTGGTGAAAATAAAACTTTACAATAATCACCCATCCATGGACTCGGTTGATGGGTAAGTCGTATACCCTGAAATAGAGGAAGTGTTGGATCAAAAAACCAATTAGAATCGTTTTGATTTTGTACTGCAAAATAATTCATCCCAAATGGCACACCCGTATAAGGTAAAGTGTTTCCGTTTGACAGTTCTTCTCTATTAAATGTGCCATGTCTTGTATCTACTTTATTGATATCCATTATTACCTCCAAAGTTTATAGACTTCTTACTTTAAATTATATTTGTAATCCACAATAATCTAAAACTAGTTCACAAAACATTGAATTTCCCCATGAAAACCATTCTCTGGTATATTGGCTCGCGTCATCTTTATGAAAAGATTCGTGAACTTGCAATGTATCATTATCATTAGATGCTATTTTTTTAATTTGATTTAATTTAAAATCTCTATCACTGGTAGTAAGCCCTTCTACTGCTATTGATAATGGCCAAATATGATTATCAGGTGTATGGGGACTTCCAACTCCTGATGCCTTACTACCTTCAAAAAAATATGGATTACTTTTACTTAGAATAAAGGAACGAGTATTCAAATAGATCTCATTATTTTCATCTAAATCAGATAACAAAGGAATAGACAATAAACTTGGCATATTACTATCATCCATTAATAATTGATTTCCTAAACCATCAACTTCATAAGCAAAAATTTTTTCTCCATTTGGTAATACGGCTATTCCAAAAGAATTAATTCCTTGTTTTATACTTTGATATAATCTTTCTATCTTTAACAATAAACTACTATCCATATTATTATGACTGATTATTTCTTTTAATATTGTTAAACACCGTAAAGCAAAAAGATTCCCTGGTATATTAAAGTGATACTCACATGGATCATCACTCGGTCTAAAACCACTCCATATCATTTCGGTATCTTCCGTTTTTGAACCTTTACCCTTATTTGACAAATAATCTGTTTCAGGTCGATAAAAATAATACTCCGATTTGCTTTCATGTTTTTGTTCAATTTCCCATATATCCAAAATTAAATCTATTGTTTTCCAATACTCACCCGAAAAAACTGAATTATCATCAGTTATTTTCCAATACTGATAAGAAAGTAGAATTGGAAAACAATGTGAATCTAGTTCAAATTTTCTTTCCCAAACTATTGGTTTTTGTTGTGGTAGATCTTCATCCCATCTATTTGAGTTTGGCGCTTCATTAAAAGCATTAGCATAAGGATCAATCGAAATATAATAAAATTGTTTTTTAATTAATTTAAAAACTAGTTCTTTGATGTCTGCATATTTATTTATGAAAGGTAAATATGGTCTTATTTGGCAGGCAGAATCTCTTAACCACATTGCTGGAATATCACCTGTTAAAACAAACACAGAATCATCATCTAAAATTTTGATAGTGTTTACTAGTGCATCATCATAGACATTATTGAATAATTCTTTTATTTTTGTATCTTCAAAATTTTTAGATACAATTGTTTGTGCTTCTAATACCATATTGTGTTGCATTTTAGACTCCTTATTTACTTCAAATATTTTTATTACTAATCTTCTCTCTTGAAATATTTATCTTTTCATTCGTCTACTAGCATTAATTTTAATTCATTTCGAATGTCTGTAAGATTTTCTAAGATCTTACCATGAGTATTAAAATCCAAATCCGGTAACTTTCCATTGATTACTCTCAAAACACTATCTTTTCCGATATACTTCTCTGATAATGTACAAATTCTAATATCTTGAAATGCCTCAAATATTAATTTCAATCTAATAGAAGGATATACTGTGTAATCTGGGCCTGGGTAGACTACGAAAGCATCTCCAGCTGGAAGCTCATCTTCTCCACCAAAATTTTCGAAACTATCTATGAATTTTTTTGACAATTCAGTAAACCAGTAATTATACCCCCAATGTAAGAATCCTTTAATATCATATCTATACATCTGTAATCCAATTATTTGTGTTCTTCGCGGGTATTGGTCAACGTAACGATTACTTACTTTATTATTATGAACCCCACAATAATAGCACCAAATATTCTTTACATCTTCTGAAATAAATTTATCAATTGAAGGAGTACCAACAATAGGGATATCAACTAAATTTTGTTCATAATAAATAAATTCAGAAAGTGCATCAATATATTTTACGTTATGTAAATTTTCTGAAATTATTTTTTTGCCAGATTGATAATTAGTTACTGAATCATTATTTGGTTCATCAGAAATATGTATAAAAGCATGATTTATCCAACCATTTTCTACAATCCATTTATCTAATTCTGGCAAAAATTTCCTTAAAAACACTCTATAACTATCTGAATCATAGGGTACATGCCATCCAAACTCTTTTACATCCTTACCATTCTCTGAAACAATAATTTTAGGAGTAAATTTTGCACCCCATTGTGTAAAGAATGGAGGAAATTCTATATTCTCTATACCAATTCTTTTAAGCATATTTGACCATTTTGTTAAATTAGAAAAATCAAAAAAATATTCTCCCTTAATTTTTTTAACATTGATTAATTGAATAGTTTGTCGTTCCTCATTTTCCTCAGTATCCAGAGCAGGTGTGAAAATTGGTGTTAGAACCATATTTTGCGAATGATCATATGCTAATTTAATATAGTTTTCTACCACATACCAATATTCTTCTGAAAAAGGATTAATATTGTAATATTGACATAAAGAGTCAGTGTGTAACCATTCTGTATGATAAATATTACTTTTCGGTAATATTTTGTCGATAACCTTAGTTTTAAATGTTATTTCTTCTTTTTTCGAGAACGAAGTAAGGTTAAAAATTATTTTTATATCTTGTTTTGTATAAAAATCTAAAGATTTAATTGATAGCCAAAAGGTTGTCCATTCATTTTTTTTAATTTCTATTGACCCAGACAAGTTTATCTTTTTCAGTCTATCTGGATATAAATTATCAGAATTAATTATATGATCCTCATCAATTTGCTCATCAATAATATTTTTAGGTTTCACAAATTCCACCAAATACAAATTAGTATAATTTTTAATTTCACTGTTCAATTCATACATAATTTCATAACTATCTAAATCTGTTTCAATTGGTGGTATTACAATTTGTAAATTTAATTCTTCACCTTGCAAAATATACTCTGGAACAGTTTTACTATTATTATTGATAGGCCCATTTTTTAAAATTACGTCTAATACATTTGTAAAGTATGGCTTCATGTATTTGTCCTTTCGATAATATATATAAAATTAATTATGAATTAATTTTATTTTTGCATTATTACATATAATAACAATTAATTTAATATTAATTCCTAACGAAATTATAATTGAAGCAGGTGCCAAATATGTAATAAACAAAGTAAGTAAAAAAAATACAAAGTAACCTGCCCACTTCAATGGACTAGTATAGAATAATACTAAGCCTTTTTTTATAATTTCTTTAAACTCAAAATTATCGCTTGTTGCTGTCAAGTATAAAATTGAGTTAGACAATCCTACCACTACTATTGCAATTATTAAAAGAAGACCTATCGTTATACCTTTTATTAAATCAGGATATGTTGGTAGTAAATATAAATTTAACAAGATGATTGACAAAACTAATATCAAGAATACTCCAATAACTAAAGAGACTAAAATTTTCTTCTTGTCAATTAATTTAAATTCACCTTCTATATCATATTCAATTGCTAAAATCGCAGAATATGGGAAAAAAACTATTGTGATTAATCCACAAATAAGTATTAAACTAAGTGCAATAATATCCATAATTTGATTTAGAATTAATTCTAAGTATTTTCTCATAGATTATCCTTTTATTGCACCATCAGAAATACCAGCAATTAATTGCTTGCTAAATATTACAAATATTATAACTATAGGTAATACTGACAATAATGAACCCGTTATTACTAATGGATAATTTGTTGTATATAATCCTTGAAGTTGAGTTAAAGCTAATTGTAGAGTATACTTCGATTCATCATTAAGAATAATTAATGGCCACATATAATCGTTCCAAGCTCCCATGAAGGAATATAAAGCCAAAAACGATAGTGCTGGTCTAATAATAGGCACTACTATTTTATTTAAAATTTGAAATGTTGTTGCGCCATCTATTCTTGCACTTTCAATCAAACTATCATGGATTCCTTCTTCACAATACTGCTTGATCCAAAATATTCCAAAAGCATTTACCATTCCAGGAATAATTAAAGCTTTATACGATCCAACCCAACCTAAACGATCCATCAAAAAAAATTGTGGAATAATATTTAGTTGACCTGGAATCATCATAGTAGCCATAAGTATATTAAAAAATAGTTTTTTACCTTTGAATTTAAGTTTCGCAAATGAAAATCCCGCTAATGTTGCAAAAATTAATATTAAAACGGTTTGAACTGTTGCAACATATAATGTATTAAAAAATGCATTTACAAAATTAGTTTCCTGAAAAACAGTCATTATATTGTTAATTAATTCATTTCCTAAGGTGAAGCTCGGTGGTGTTTGAAACACTTCCCTATTCTCTTTGCTGGAAAGAACAACCATCCAATAAAATGGAAACAATGAAACTACCACGCCGATAAATAGAATTAAATATGTAATAAATTTAAAACTCTTACTACTATTTTTTCCCATTATTTATTACCCTCCATCCTACTAGTTAGATATGAATTGATTGCTGAAATAATTACAATAACCAAAGCCATTGCCCAGGCAATTGCTGATCCATATCCGTATTGATTATTTGTGAAAGCGTTTTGATACATATAGTACATAACAGTAACTGCTCCACCTTCTGGTGTTGCACCAGTAGGTACTAATACTTGCGCTTCGGTAAACACTTGTAAACCGCCTATAGTAGACATAATCACTGTAAAAAATATGATAGGTTTCAACTGTGGAATTGTAATGTTTCTAAACATCTGCCAACTTGAAGCTCCATCTAACGAAGCCGCTTCATATAGTTCATCTGGAATATTAATGATTCCCGTTAAATAAATAATCATATTATATCCCATATACATCCAAATATTTATTAACGCTATAATTATTCTTACCCAAAAAGGGGACTGTAACCAATTTATTGAATCAAACCCAAAAAATTCCAAAAGGCCATTGGCTAGACCTCCAAAATTAGCAAATATAATTCCAAATAGGATTGTAATAGCTACTACAGAAGTAACATTTGGTAAAAAAAGAATCGTTCTTAATGCGTTCTTAAATTTCACAAATTTTTGATTAATTAAGAAAGCATATATTAACGATAAAAACAGCATTGGAAATGTTCCTAGGAACCAAATTATAATAGTGTTTTTCAATGACCTCCAAAAGTTGAGATCTTGTACAAGCCGTCGAAAATTTGCCAATCCAACATAAGTGATCTCCCCAATCCCATCCCATTTTCCTAACGCTAGTACAACCGAAAAAATTAAAGGGAATAGACTGAACATTATAAATAAAATATAAAACGGTGATATGTATAAATATGGTGTAGATTTTTCAAAACCATTTTTAATTTTCTCTGTAAAAGTTTTTTTAGATTGAAACTTATCATCTTTTTTCAAATTATTTTCCATAAATACATTTTCTCCTTCCTTATAATGAAATCATAAGTGAGAAGTCACTAAGACTTCTCACTTATGTGTAATCTACTAACCTTCACTATAAATTTCAACTTGATTTACAGCATCATTCCATGCTTGTTCTGGATCTTTACCTTGTTCTTCTATCAATTTAATTTGATCTTCAAAATATCTTCTAGCTCCAGTTTCTCTTGGATCTAGTTCAATATATTCTAGACTGTTGGCTGACTCTATGAAGTATTTATTATATTTTTGTTCACCAAATATTTCACTAGTTGAATCAGCAAACGTTTCATCTTCTAAAATAGTAGTAATAGTTGGAAATAATCCTTGTTCAACATAATTAATTCTTTGGCTTTCTTCACCAGTTAAGTACATAATTACTTCAGTTGCCTCAGCAGGATGATTTGTAGTATTTAAAACTGCTAGATATGATCCTCCTTGGTTTGCGGCATTACCTGGATTTCCAGCAACTTGCCATTCTCCTTGATTTGCTCCTGAATCTGTTAAATCAGCAATTCCCCAAGAAGCCTGAATTTTGCTACCAAATAAACCCATTGCAGTAGTGTTAACACCATCTGCACTGTTAGCAACTACTCCGAGTGTGTATTCATTTTGTATTGCTTCAACTGTGAAATCCCATACTTCTCTTAATTGTCCATTAGCAAATGTTAAGTTGCCTTCTTCATCATAAATACGTTCAGTCATTTGTTGATATTGTTCTGAGAATACCGCAACGCCTGATTGGAACATTGGGATATCAGCTTGTTCTTTCATTTGTTTTGCAGCTTCCATATAGGCTTCTGGACTATTAATTAATTCTGTTACTTCATCAGGGTCTGTTGGTAAGCCAGCTTGTTCAAAGTTTCCAACATGATAAAACATTGCAGTTGGACCGATATCTAATGGAAGAGCCATCTGATAATTACCATCATCTGCTAATGTTGAATCCCATTTCCATTCAACTTGCGTTGATTCCAATTCACCTGTCCCATAATCCAATAGATTTACAAATCGATCATAATAAGGTTTAAAATCTTGAATATTGTCGTTAACAGCAACAATATCAGCTGCTGAATCCGAATTTAAACTTGTTCTTAATTGCATATCATAATTATCATCTGCAGGTACCTGTTGGAAATCTAGATTATAATCAGGAAACTGTTCAATTGCATTTTGAATTGTAGTTTCTGACAAAGCACCATGATAGTACATAATACGTAAATCAACGGGTTCTGAATTTGCTTGGATTGAGGTTGCACCGCTAACACTAAGTGACAGCAGCAAAGCCCCTACTGTAAGTCGTTTTAAAGTTTTCTTCATGTTAATCTTCAACATATTTTCCTCCAATATTTTATATTATTTTATTTAACGAAAAAGGTCGTTTTGATTCACTGACTTGAGATAAATTTGGTATTACTCCGAGTTTTTGTTCAATGATTACACCTGACATTAATTTTTCATATTTGATATATTCTAGGTCATATTTAATATTATTTACCATTCTACTTTCGACAACATTTAAGTATGGTTCCTGGGGATCAGATTTAATTACAATGGAATTATTATTATGTAGTTTAACAACTGCCTCATCCCATATTGAAATTCCCAATACAAATTCATCAGTCCCAGGAGTAACTTGATATAATCCTAGGGAATTTAACACATACCAAGCTGACATACTTCCATTATCATCATCTCCTGGAAAACCATCAGCAGTGTATTTGAAAGTATTCATCATCAATTGTTTCAAAATCAAATGTGAAATTTGAGGGTACCCAGCATATATGAACAAATGTGGTATATGAAAACTTGGTTGATTAGAAATTGCCAATTGTCCAAACTGTAAAGCAGCCATTTCTGACATTTCATGGATTTCTTGTCCATAATCACCTACTTCAAATATTGGATCAGAATTTATTAGCTCTAATACATGTTGATAAAAAGGTTCATCTCCACCATGTAGCTTAATCAAATCTTCAATATTATGGAATACCGAAAAACTGCTTTGCCAAGAACTTCCCTCTGTATAGCTTCCCCCCCATTCATAATTAGAAATATCTGTCAAATGTTCACCATTTAAATTTCTCGGTTTCATAAGATTGCTTTTACTATCAAAGAGATTTCTATAATTTAAACTATATTTATAGTATTTTTCTGCAATATCCCCTCGGTCTAAATAATTTGCTACTTGTCCTATACAAAAATCACTATAAGAATAATCTAATGTCAAATTAACAGACTCCGAGTTTTCCGAAGGAATGTATCCGTTGTCAAAATAAAATTCAGCATTTTCTCGACCTTCTAGTTCGTTATCCGAAGGTGTAGTGGCATTAAAAATCATTGCCTCTAACAACTCCTCAACTATCTCCCTATCTAATAACCCTTTGACAGTAGCATCAGCAATTACAGCATCGACAAGTGTACCTGGCATCAATCCCCTTTCATCCGGTGAAACCCATTTAGGCAAATACTTATCTTCTCTAGAAATATTTAATATACCTTCGATGAACTTAGGAATACTATCAGGTATTATTATCGAATAGAGAGGATAATTTGTTCGAAATGTATCCCAATAGCCATTATTAAGGTAAAAATAGCCTTTTTCAATTTTCGCTGTATAAGGTGAATAATGGATTATATTCTCATCTTTAATTTCATACGCTCTCTGAGGGAACGTAGCCGTTCTATATAAACACGAATAAAAAGTTTTTAGTGTGCTTAAATTTGAATGTTTTACCGTTATTTTGTCTAAATATTCAAGCCATTTTTCACTTGAATTTTGTTCTTTACTTTCCCAATCATAAGTAAAGAAGATATCAGATGAGTAATTAATGTCCGCTTGCTCCAAGTCAATGTAAGAAGTGGTAACATCTAACTCTATATAATCTATAGTTTCATTACCTTTTACCTTTAACCAATACATTTCCATTGGATGTTCATCTTCTACATAATTTGATTTTTTTACTAATTCAAATTTACAATCTTTTGATTTAACAATAAAATACATGCCAAACTTGCCATATTTTGATCCTGATAATTGGTTAGTATATCCTCTTAATTCCTTACCATCATCGCTAACTGTAAGATTACCATCTTCAGCAATACCTAGTGTAAAGTAGATTTTCTTTGATAAGCTTCCAGCTCTTAAAGATGCTCCATAATCTGTTGGTATTAATTCAACTTCTAAACGATCTCTTAGTCTCCTGTATGAAAAATTATGTGGCTTAAAGACTGTGTGATCAGGATTAAAACTACTTTTATTGTATTTTTCAACAAGTTCTGAGTCTTCACTTTTTAAAAACTCAACCTCTTCCTTATCATTTAACCCCAAAAAGTTAAATATAATAAAAGCAAAGTCTCCCATCCAAGGACTAGGTTGGTGAGAAAGTCTTATACCATAAATAACTTTATCATTAGAGTTAAAAAATCTAACATCTCCTAGTCTAGTTTGAGGAACAAACGCATTCATCCCAAATGGTGTTGTAGTGCTAGGAAGAGTATTCCCATGACTAAAGGACCTATCATTATTTGTTCCTTGCCTAGTATCAATTAAATCTAATACTGTCAAATATACACCCTCTTTCATAAGATAATAACTTTTAGTAGAATTTATGACCAAGCATAAATTAAAAATATTATAGCATAAAGTTAATCGCTTTCTATTTGACTCATTAGACGTTGGAAGGTTTTTCACTTTTTGAAACATTCCATTATATTATCATTTCAAATAATAAAAACTTTAAAATAAATACTAATGAATTATAATTTTGTTTTTAATCATTTTAATTATAATCGCATTGAGTAATTGAAATAAAATTATACCCACTTCCATTTCAAATGGTTTACTGGAAGAGTAATTAGTTAATAGAGATGTCTTCCATATTTTTGTTTGTCTATTTTCCGTCTTTATGGAAAAACAAAAAATAAAAATCTACACATCATTTATATCAGTGTGACTATATTGCTTTTTACTTACTTTCATACTTGTTTTTGCCTGCTAACTTATTGGCATTCTCAGTTAGTCAGATTCCAATGTTTATAATCGCAGGGAGTCACACTTTTTAAGATTAAACTAAAAATATATTGTTTCTCAAACCAATAAAACTTCCAAGTTAATGATATTGATTGTTATATTTAAGTTTGCAACATTTTAAATTTCTGAAATAGCGACATAATTAGCTTAGTCGATACACATTTTTGATTTTTTTAGACAATACCTGAATATATAAAACATCCTCTAAATTACGAATACAAACCTTTAGTCGTTGGAACCGAATCCTCTATTCCGTAAGTTTTAAATCATCAATTCCTAAGGTTAGAAGAGTTGTTAAAATCAAGTATCACTTATTATTATGGTTATAATCAAGGAAACATCTATAAATTAAATCAAGTAATATGTGAAGAGTCGTGAATAGGTTATGTTCTGAATTTCGTGTGCTTTGGGTTTCAACTAATTCAGTGACTTTATAATAAAGACTTATATAGCTAATTTTTGCTAAGCTATTTTCATGTTTCGGAGTTATTGAAATTACTGAAATATTCTTATACGTAAACTTTTTAGCCAAGTTTAAAACTTCTTCATTCTCTCCACTATATGAAACAATAAAAACTAAATCCTGATCAGTAATGCTATTAGAAATCCACTGAAATTCCGTCATAGATGGAATATTTAAAAAATGTATGTTAAGTGCTAAAAAATTTCGAGAAAACATCTCTAATGAATTACGTTCTCCCCAACTTGTTCCATAAACATAAACTTTACTAGATTGATTTATTAAATCTATAACTTTTAATAAATCATTCTTGTCTACAAAATCAAGCGTACTATTGATATCGTTTTTTAATAATTCTAAACTATTGGAATAATTTAGAGAACGATTTGTATCCTCAATGTCATCGCTTATTAAGTACTTTAATTCATTAAAACCATTACAGCCTAATTTTTTACTCAGCCTTGTAATAGTAGCTGGCGAGGTATAAGTAATTTCGGCAAGTGTAGTGGAAGACATAGTTGTAATTTTTTTCTTATTATTTAGAATATATTTAAGAATCTCTTTTTCAGCTTCAGTGAAGTGTTTTACCGAGTTAATTATTTCTTCTAAGCTCATTAAATTTCTCCCTTTGTTAAATCCAATAGCATATACTTTATATAAACTATATATCAAATGAATAATCAAATCATAAATTTTTTTTTTATCCTAGCTTTCAAGCTTATCAAATTAATTATTATAAAATTATCTGTTTTATTACCTTAATTATTCTTGAAAACTTAAATTAGTTCATATCTCAACAATAAATATCTATTTAATCCATTTTATTTGTACAAAAACATATCATACTTAATGATTCTTTCATTGAGATATTTTAGTTAAGATATTGCTATATGAGTAAACTGTACCATTAAATAAATCTTAATTTTTAAAAGAAGATTATTAGACTTCAACAGATGATAAAATGAAAACTTTCTATACACAGAATATACAAACATCAGGTGCAATAAAACCACTATAGTCTCGAATCGTTCAAGTTAAGTCAACAAGAACTTAATTGCTGAGATTACCTGATTACAAAATTTTTCTTGACCTAGCAACAATGATAACTCAGGTTAATGTTGTAACTAGGTAATATAAATATACAGAAAATAATTTCCTAATGATTTGCAGTAACAGTTAATGCTATGAGCGTTTAGGATATTTATTCGTAAATCAGAATCATTACACCATCATTTTAAACGACAATTTTTTGATTGAATTGTAAGGGAAAGTAAAATATGTCTATGGACCTCCTTATATTTAGTAAGTTGTCTTTAACTTAATTATATAGAAAGTTTCCTATTTGTACACCTAAAGAGAGTTGATTTATTAAGGTTTAAAATTAATATTATCTAGTTTTATTATTGTAGTAAAAACACACATTAATAATGACTCTTTAAAAAACATGGAATTATGAAATACATTTTAAAATTATAACCCACTAGGTTTGCCTAATAATTAAATATACTCTGCAAAGGTGAATAATTTGATAATGGAGTCTAATGTTCGTTTTTCCGATTTATGTTAACTGTCTAATACCCATCTAGTTCTGTTGACTAAAAATCTTTCAATAATTGAAAAAGTAATCTTTACTTCATTATAAGTCCATAAACTCAAAAAATATATGTATAATATTATCATTAAAAGTATAACAAATTGAGTAGGGGGACAAAACATGAGTAAAGATTTAATAATTACTATAGCTGGAGCTGGGAGTGGATATACACCAGGTATTATTTTAACGATAATGAATCATGAAGAATTAAGCGTCAAAGAAATTAGACTTTACGATGATGATGCACAAAGAAACAAAGATATGGAGTTAATTATTAATTTCATTCTAAAAAGAGATAATTTAGATATAAACTTAGTCAGAACTGAAAACCCAAAAGTAGCATTTACGAATGTTGACTTTGTTTTCTCACAAATCAGAGTTGGACAAATTGAAATGAGAGAAAAAGATGAAAAAATACCTTTAAAATATGGTGTGGTTGGGCAAGAAACTTGTGGTTTAGGTGGGTTCTCTTATGGATTAAGATCTATGAAAGGATTTTTGAATTTAGTTAAAGACATCCAACAATATGCTCCCGATGTCTGGATATTAAATTATACCAATCCAGAAACAATTATTGCTGAATCAGTTAGAAGAGCTTATCCTGATGCTAAGATTATTAACGCATGTGATATGACTATTGCAATAGAAGAAATTGTGGCTAATTCTTTTGGATATGATAGAGATAATTGGATACCTGTATATTATGGTCTAAACCACTTTGGGTGGTATAATTCAATTTATGATGTTAGTCTTAAACGTGATATCATGCCTGAAATAATTGAAAAAATAAAATCTGAAGGATTAGATGTTTCAAACGAGGAACCTAACTGGGCTCAAACTTACACAAATATGAAAATGTTAGTAGAAAATTTCCCTACAAATTTACCTAATAATTATTTAGAATATTATTTATACCCTAATATTATTCTCAATCAAACAAACCCAGAATACACGCGTGCCAACCAAATTATGGATGGACGTTACAAAGAAATTAAAGATACTGTTAAAAAAATTCAAACTAACACAGACTTGGATAGCATTAATTATAAGAGCTCTGAACATGGTCAATATATTGTAGATATAGCAGCTTCCCTTTTGCATAATAAAAACGGTAGATTTAATTTAATCGTTCCTAATAAAGGTGCTATTCCTAATTTAAGAGAAGATGCTGTTGTTGAAGTTCCTTGTTATGTTAATGCAAATGGTGTTGAACCGATATCACTACGTTTTGACATCCCAGATTTCCATAAAGGATTAATGGAAGCTCAAGTTGCATCTGAGAAGTTATTAGTCGATGCTTTTTTTGAAAATTCTTACCAAAAAGCATTAGAAGCTTTTACTCTAAATCAAACAGTACCAAACGCTACAGTTGCCAAACAAATTCTTGATGATTTCATTGAAGCAAATGGAGATTTTTGGCCAGAATTACATTAATAATATGTCTTAAAAATTTTTTTTAGTATAACTTGTATCATTTAATCATTTACTTAGGGACATGATATTATAGATAAACTGATGATAGTAGCCAAGAAAAATACAGCAAAACAGCTCGAAAATTCATCAGATATCTTTATTTCATAAACCTAATGTAGTGCTCCTTTATTGATTAGTTTATAACTGAATCATTTTTAAAAACCATTCAATCAGATTAATCCATAATTGTATAAATGGATAACATAAAAAAACACCTTACGAAAGCTGTCTATATAGCGTTTCGAAGGTGTTTTGTCTTTTAATTTGTCATAGTCAGGTAAGAACTTTAGTGATAGCCCTTTCCATGCTCGCTGGACTAACTACTTGGTCAATCTATTATATATCATTTTTTTTATTCATATTTGTGTTATAACAGTTCTGCACGCCTACAAATCCTTTTACAATCTGCTTAACTTTCACTAAACAACCATCTATTCGAACTTAATCATGATGTTATATTAGTTATCGGTGATATATCTACCTTATGATTTTCAAAATTATTATTGTTCTGTAATTTTAGCTAAAAGGTAGTACCATAATGCCCAATGACTTCTCATCATTCGTTATTGCTATGGTAGACTCTCGTTGATGAGAGCTCCTCGGTAATAAAGACAACCATCTGTACTCATGTCATTACTTTAATTACCAATTCGGATGTATTCAGTATTGGGCATGATTCACTTACTTTTAAATAATCCTGTCACCTATCATCAACAAGTTTGCGCTATCAGTTAGACGACCTTTCTGTGTGGATACCATAAAAAAGGCTATTCTGTCTTCTGCCACCCGAGCAAATGACAGATTAGCCGAATTCGACGCCCACTCCACTCATCAACTAAAATGGCTCAAGAATTTTTGGTGTTGGTGAGAGAAATCTCACTGACACCTTTTTATATGTAAATATATGAAAAAGCCAGTGAATTCCTATATAATTAAGTCACTACTCAAAATCATAGATAGGAGAATTCACTTGGCTAACACTCATTATATCGCAAATTTACTTAATATTACAGACGAAAGAATCGAATTTTCTGATACAATCACCCAAGAAATGAAACGGAATGTCTGTTGTAAAGTGATTGAAGGTCGATTGTCATATCCATTAAAAGCTTGTTTAAATTGTGGTGCTATCAACCAATCCACAGATGATATGATTAAATATGGGTTTGATACATCAACCATTACCTTAACTCATATTAATTTCCAACCGTTACTCCTTAGACTAAAGAAACAACGCTATCGCTGTAAACATTGCTTAACAACATCCACTGTAACAACTTCCTTGGTGGATAAAGGTTGCTTTATTTCAAACGATATTAAGCGTACAATCGCCATGGAATTAACTCAAGTACAATCTATGAAATTAATAGCCCAACATCTATTTGTCTCACGACATACTGTGTCTACTCAACTGAAACGAGCTGGGAGTTCACTCGCTGCTCAAAAACATTATCTACCAGAGCACCTAGGAATCGATGAGTTCAAATCAGTGAATAGTGTTACCCAATCCATGAGCTGTATCTTAATGGACACCCATTCTCATACTTTATTGGATATTCTACCGGATCGAACGCAAAATGCCTTACGGGATTACTTTATGCGTTTCTCATACGAAAGTCGACAAAAGGTAAAGACGGTCACAATGGACATGTATGCGCCATATTATCAATTCTTACAACAGATTTTTCCGAAAGCGAAGATTATCATCGATCGATTCCATTTGGTTCAATTACTCAATCGAACACTAAATAGAGAACGCGTACGAGTGATGAATGAGCTAAGGTATAGTAGACCCAGAGACTATACGAAGCTTAAACAACAATGGAAACTCATTCTAATGAATCGAGAGGATTTAGATTTCACCGCCTACCAAACCCATCGGTTATATGATGGACTAGTCACTGAAAAAAGCATGGTAAACTATTTACTCAGTCTTGATAAACGATTTGAACAAGTTTATCATTTAATGAACGACCTTAAGTCAGACATTGCACAACATAATTACACGGCATTTGAACATGATTTATATGAAACACGAAAGTATCAATTACCTCGAAAGGTAAGAACAACGATTCAAACCTTACATCGTTATTTACCAGCAATTAAAAACAGTTTAAATTATACGTTATCTAATGGTATTATCGAAGGGACTAATAATAAGATAAAAAATATTAAACGAAGTGGTTATGGCTATCGTAATTTTTCAAACTTAAGATATCGTATATTAATCACACAAAATCTCATCAAAAAGGACAAAGAAATCCGGCCATTATTATTTAAAGATGAAATAAGTAATAAAAAAAGAATTGCTTAAAAAAATTGTGACTAAAAAAAACGGCCAGGCGTGACTGCGTCACGCTGGCCTACAACTTACCAACACTAAAAAATCAAGAACCACTAAAATCAAAAAACCGCAGAAATCCCCTCACTTCGAGATTTCTGCGGTTTTATCAATTTAAAACTAACCTTCTACTCCTCCACCAAATATGCCCAATCAAAACGCTTAAACAAAATACAATATTCATTATGCGCCTCATCCGCGTGCTCATACAACACGCCAAACGCATCATCCCCAATTTGCTGAATCGCACTGTATGCAAATTTGCCTTCCTGTAACGGCTTCTTAGCCACCCAAGTCAGCGTATCATCAGCATTCACCTTCGCCACGCGCACGACACCATTCGTCCGCTTCGGTCCATCGGCATTAACCAGCAAAACATATTCTTGCCCATCTTGCACCGTTTGCACCGCCGATAGTTGACAGTAGACATCATTGACACCTTCATGCGTCGTAATCCCTTCTTCCCATGTCGCCCCGCCATCTAAACTAACCGCCGATTGCACGCTACCAGACAAATTCCGCATAAACAGCATCACCGTCCCCGAATTCAACTGCACCGCCACCGCCTCGGTATTTTGCTCCTCACGGTCATCCATGGTCGCCGAATGAATCCGCGTCCCGTCCGCCAACGTCCGGTCGTCATTCACTGCTTCACCTGACTGCCACGACACCCCATGATCATCCGAATAAATAACTCTGGAAGACTGGGATCCATCTAAAATATACGGATGGTTAGTCGAATAAGTCGGTGCAATCAGCCTTCCTTTGTGTGGCCCAGTGTGTAAGGTCAAACTCACCCCAGGCCCAATACCGTAAAATTTCATCCAATCGGCTTTTACTTGCGTCGTAATATCCTTTGGACACGACCACGTTTTCCCTTCATCATCCGAATGCGACTCCCATAAATACATACTTTTCGCAATCCGAAATGGCGACGCCGAATGAGTCACAAAAAAGACATTCCCAATCTTAGTGTCATTTTCATAAAGGTCACCTAAGTCACTATAAGGCGCTTGCGTCGATTCTAAAACTACGCGATAGTCCGTTGCTTCTCCTTGAGGCGTAAAAACCTGACCGCCTTCGCGCGCCGTATAGGCTTCACCCTCTTTATACAAAGCTAAGTAACCATCAACAAATTGCTTTTCATCCAACGGTTCTTTACCTTGCTCCACCAAGTCACGATTATCCTCCAACATCCCAAACAAGCCACGGATTTCCGGATACATTCCAAAAATAGAAAAAATACGTTCCGTCGTCGGATCTTGAATCAAAGTCATATCGATATTTACAGGTGTCCCAAAATCAGGATGTTCAGCATGAGGATTCGTCGCTAAGTCAACAATCGTAATGTTATCACCCCACGTATCCCCATTATCTTCCGAACGACGCACCACCATATCAATGTTACCCCAGTCAAAATGATGGTCATGGCGTTGGTCAATCCCAGCAATTAAAGTCCCCTTCTTAGTTTTCAATAGCGAAGGGATACGATAGCTAGCAACTTGATCAGTCGATGCATCGTCAATTAAACGGCTTTCAAAAACCATCGTCGCTTGTGTTAATTTGTTTATCATGTCATGCTCCTTTAATGTAATGTTGCATTTGTCCTTACTCTGCTAGATAGAAGGCACAGCCCCATTCGCTCTATGCCCCAAATTGTCATATCAAATATTCTGAGGAGTAATAACGGTCACTCATTTCCCTCATACTGTTTTACCCAGATTCTAGACAGAATCAGCTTATTCTGTCCTTTTTTACTCGGATTTTGGACAGAATAAAGCTATTCTGTCCTTTTTTACCTGAATTTTGGACAGAATCAGGCTATTCTGTCCTCTTTCACCTGAATTTTGGACAGAACCAAATTAAGACTATTCTGTCTTTTGCTACTTGAGCAGATGACAGATTAACGCTATTCTGTCTTTTGCTACTTGAGCAGATGACAGATTAATGCTAATCTGTCCTTTTTTACTCGGATTTTGGACAGAATAGACTTATTCTGTCCTTTTTCACCTGGATTTTGGACAGAATCAGGCTATTCTGTCCTCTTTCACCTGAATTTTGGACAGAACCAAATTAAGACTATTCTGTCTTTTGCTACTTGAGCAGATGACAGATTAACGCTATTCGGTCTTTTGCTACTTGAGCAGATGACAGAATAACGCTATTCTGTCCTTTTTTACCCAAATTTTGGACAGAAGCAAATTAAGACTATTCTGTCTTTTGCTACTTGAGCAGATGACAGATTAACGCTATTCGGTCTTTTGCTACTTGAGCAGATGACAGATTAATGCTATTCTGTCCTTTTTCACCTGAATTTTGGACAGAACCAAATTAACACTATTCTGTCTTTTGCTACTTGAGCAGATGACAGATTAACGCTATTCTGTCTTTTGCTACTTGAGCAGATGACAGATTAATGCTAATCTGTCCTTTTTTACTCGGATTTTGGACAGAATAGACTTATTCTGTCCTTTTTTACCTGAATTTTGGACAGAATAGACTTATTCTGTCCTTTTTCACCTGAATTTTGGACAGAACCAAATTAACACTATTCTGTCCTTTGCTTCCTGCGCAGATGACAGATTAGCTTTATTCGGTCACGAAATCAGTCATTTGATGACCGATTAGCTTTATTCATCGTCTGCACCACAGTTCCCGCAGCATCCCCCATCATCCACCGGCGATATTTATTCGGTTATTCTTCAGTCAGATACGCCCAATCAAAGGTTTTAAACAGAATGCTGTATTCGGTGCGGTCTTCGGTGGTGTGCTCGTAGAGGACACCAAACAGATCAGCGTCGATTTGCTGAATGGCGTTGTAGGCGTATTTGCCGGCCTGAATCGGCTTTTTGGCCAGCCAGGTGAGCGAATCGTCCGGGTTGACCTTGGCCACGCGGACCACGCCGTTGGTGCGTTGCGGTCCGTCGGCGTTCACCAACAAGACATATTCCTGGCCTTCTTGAACGGTCTGAATGGCGGCCAGCTGGCAATAGACGTCGGTCACACCCGTATGCGTCGTGATGCCGTCTTCCCACGTTTGCCCGCCGTCAATCGATTTAGCCGACTGGACATAGCCCGACAAATTGCGCATAAACAGCAAGACGGTGCCGCTGTTCAATTGCACCGCCGACGCCTCGGTATTTTGCTCCGCCACCGCGTCCATGGTCGCCGAGTGGATGCGCGTGCCGTCCGCCAACGTCCGGTCGTCGTTGACCGCGGCCCCCGCCTGCCACGTCTCCCCATGATCATCCGAATAGATAACTCTGGAAGACTGGGAGCCGTTCAATTCATAAGGGTGGTTGGTCGAATAGGTCGGCGCTACAAGACGACCATTGTCGAGCGTCAAACTCACGCCTGGCCCAATGCCAAAAAAAGCCATCCATGGTTCTTTGACTTGCGGCGTAATATCTCGCGGCGACGACCAACTTTGCCCCTCGTCGTCAGAATACGACAACCACAAGAACATCGCCTTGGCAATCCGGAACGGCGCATCCATAAAGTACACATTCCCAATTTTTGTGTCGTTTTCGTACAAGTCCCCTAAATCGTGGTACGGCGCCCGCGCCGACTCCGTAATCACCCGGTAGGCCGTCTTTTGGTGGTCCGGCGTATAGATGTACCCCTCTTCGCGCACCGTGTAAACCTCCGACCCCTTATAAACCGCCAAATAAATATCACTGCCTACCGCAAGGTGTTGCGCTTCTTTCTGCAGTGGTTGGTTATTTTCGTGCCGTTGTTTATTATCTTCTAAAATGCCATAAGACCCTTGAATTTCAGGAAACATCCCAAAAATCGAAAAAATACGTTCCGTCGTCGGGTCTTGCAATAGCGTCATGTCAATATTCATCGCTGAATTATATTCTGGGTGCTTGGCTTGCGGGTTGGTTGGTAGGTCCACAATCGGAATTATCGGTCCCCACGTTTGGCCGTTATCTTCGGAACGGCGCACAACCATGTCGATATTGCCCCAGTCCCAATGGTGGTCGTGACGCTGGTCAACCCCTGCAATCAGCGTTCCCTTCTTCGTTTTAAGTAGCGACGGAATGCGGTAACTAGCCACTTTGTTGGGATCCTTGTCCGCCAACAAACGGCTTTCAAACAAAATCTGTGGTTCAGTTATATTCGGCGTAATTTGCGTCATCATACAGGCTCCTTTGTTTAACTTGGTTTTGTGACATCGCGCATAGCACTTTGGGCGCTATGCTCGTTTTTGTAATTGCGGGCGTAGCACATTGAGCGCTATGCTCGCTTATGTTTGTGTGGTTGGTATTTTTTCTCAGGGTGTTCCATTTAGATTGTAGCAGTGATATTTATTAAAGGTGTTGGTTTTTGTAATGTTGGTAGGCGCCGAGCAGGCCGGCCTTGTTGCCTAGGGAGGCGAAGGCGATGTGGGTGCGCTGAGCGGCGTATTGGTTGGTGTAAAATTGTTCAAAATAGTGGGTCAGTTTGGGTTGGAAGTAGTCGGTTTGTTCCATAATGCCCCCGCCGAGAATGACGATTTCGGGGTTGATCAAGCTGACCTGGTTGATAATGGCTTTGGCGAGTTGCTGGCAATAATCGTCGAGGATGTCTGTGATGACTGGGTCTTGGGCTTCGAGTTGCTTGAAAATGTAGAAGCCGTCGACTTTTTCATCAGGTCGGGTTTGTTGGACGCGGTTGACGAGCGCACGGGCTGAGACGACGTCCTCAATATTTTGGTCGTTGAGGAAGCTGTAGCCAACTTCGCCGGCCGAAAATGCGTAGCCGTGGTAAATCTGATGGTTCAAGAAAAGCGCGCCGCCGACGCCGGTGCCGATGGTCAGCATGAGGGCTGAGCTCACCGGGTGGTGGTTGCCATGGTAGATTTCCCCCAGGAGGGCGGCGTTAACGTCGTTTTCTACCGAGACGGGCAGTCCGTAGGCTTGCTCGAGCTCCTCTCTGAGGGGCTTGCCCGCGTAGTTGGGTATGTTAGGGTTGGCATGGACGATTTTGCCCGTGTCCGGGTTGACAACGCCCGCGGTTGAGATGGCAATGCCTTGGATGGTTGGCGTGTGTTGCTGAATTTGATGGATAACTAAATCGATGCGGGTTAGCATGTTGAAGTCTGGCAGGTCGGTGCGTGTGTCGATGCTACCGAGTGTGGTGGCATGGTTGGTGTCGGCATTCATGATGCCGAATTTGATTTGGGTGCCCCCGATATCGATGAGTGCAATGGTTGTCATGGGGTTGCAGCCTCCTTTTTGGGTTGGATTTGGTTTGGTTGGAAGAATTCAATCCGTTAGGATTGAGAAAAGGCGAGCTTTGCTCGGATTTTATCTTTATGGGTTTGGGTTTGGGTTTGAGTTGGGAAATTCGATGGTAATCGAATTTGTTCTGCCTGGGTCTTGGGTTTGGATTGGGAAATTCGATGGTAATCGAATTTGTTCTGCTTGATAAGGGTTTGTGGTACAGCAGTGTCTGCGATAGTCTGCTTAAGCGGACTATAAGGACTTGCACACTTAGTGCTAGACTGGGTATTTGTAAACTACTGTAAGTGGGAAGTGAGGAACCGTCAAACCTCAGCTTATTCGGCGGGCACTTTTAGCTAGTTTCAACGGACTTCCATTACCCATTTACGAGAATTAGTTGTTTGGCGTCAGATTCTTGAGTATCTGACGGGAAATTAGGTGTTTGGCGTCAGATTCTTGTACGCGCCTAATAATGAGGTATCTTCTTAAAATTATCCTAGTTTAGTATGATGAAATCATCAACAATAAGGAGCGATGATAATGATCGATTTTACTGTACCAGAAACACTTTACTTGATGCCTCAATTCTCTCCAGGAAACCAAGCACTTCAACGACTCTTAGCCTTGATTCAATCGAGTGCCGTTTTTGTACGCGATAAGTCAGCTGCTTATCTATTTTGTAATAGTAAGAAAAAGGTCTTACGAATTATCTATTGGGATGGTCAGCGTTTTATTGAGCTGATTTATCGTATAGATGGCGGCGTCTTCCAATGGCCAACGACAGAACCAAAATTTATGGAAATTTCTCTCTTTCAAATCGAACGATTATTACGTGGAGATAGCTTGAATCCACCGCTAAAATCTTCTTTTATTTTCAACGATTAATCGCTATATTTACTAGTAAATATACCATGAATATGGTACAATAAACTTAGTGAAAAGAGGTGATATTCATGACAAAAGAAGAATTAGAAATCTTAGAAAAAAATAAAATTATTGAAGAACAAGCCTTGGAAATTAAACATCTCCAACAAGACTTAAAAGTAGCCAATGATAAGACCGATGCGTTAGCCCTTCAATTAGAAGAAATGACACAAAAAATGTTACACTTCCAAAAATTATTGTTTGGCCGTAAGAAAGAAACACATGTTCCTAATGGACAGGCCGCTGCTGACACGGGTGAGGCAACGAACGGATCATCAGGTGACACGAGTTCTAACGAGTCAGATGATGAAAAAAAAACAAAAGTAAAAGGCTACACCCGCCGAAAAAAATCCGTCGGAAGAAAAACTGAGATTCTAGATCAATATCCTCAAAAGGATATCAATTATTATTTATCTGAAGAGGAACAGGTGTGTCGTGATTGTCATCATTCTCTATCGTACGTCGGGTTAGCGAGTATCACGCGTGAACTCAAATTTATCCCAGCTACTTTAGAATGTATTAATCATCGTCAACACAGCTATAAATGCGACCACTGCTCGTCTCAAAAAGATACCGATCAATTTGTTAAATCGAAATTACCCGCGCAACCCTTTAAGAATAGTTTTGGTTCTGCTTCGATGATTGCCGAAACTGTTTATCAAAAATATGAACTTAAGGTACCCGCTCACCGCCAAGAACAACACTGGCGTAAATTAGGGTTCCCTTTATCCCGCACATCTATTTGTCGGTGGCATATTGATGCCAGCAAATATTATTTAGGGTTTATTTTCCAAGCCTTTCATGCGGAACTTCAAAAACAAGATATTGTTCATGCGGATGAAACTACTTATCGTGTCCTTGAAAGCAAGAAGAGCCGAACGTATTACTGGGTGCTTCACAGTTCAAAACACGTGGAAAATAAAGTCATTTGTTTTTCACATCACGATGGGCGTAGTGGCAACTTGTTTAAAGATGTCATTGGCAATTTCCACGGGACCATCCACTGTGATATGTATGTGGTCTATCGAAATGCGAGTGACTCCTCTGACGACCTCGAACTCGCTGCTTGTTGGGCACATTTACGGCGAAAATTTCACGAAGCCAATGTGGTTATCAAGGGACAAGGGGAGACGCCGGTTAGCGAAATCATGGAAATGATTAATAAAATCTTTGAAAAAGAGCGTGAATGGGCGTCATTATCGATTGTGGATCGACTTAAAAAGAGACAGAGGATTCTCAAAAAATTATTTAATGAGCTATTCACTTTTATCGACCAATGTGCCGCTAATGGTAATCCCATTGGTAAATTTAGTGAAGCGCTTGTCTATGCCCAAAATCATCGGACACGATTCTATACGGTTCTAAACGATGGACGTCTAGAGTTAAGTAATAACGCTGCTGAACGCGCCATACGAACTGTGGTCATGGGGAGAAAGAACTATCCATTTGCGGCGACTTTTGATGGTGCCCAAGCGGGGGCTGTTCTTCTCTCACTGATTGAAACGGCTAAGCTGCATCGCGTGGATGGGAAGCAATATATTGAATACTTACTTACCCATCTACCGAACATCATCGATATAACAAACGCAGATTTAAGCCGCTATCTGCCTTGGACCGATGAGATCCAAGAAGCGTGTGGGCTTAAAAAGGTAATTGGTGATGCTGGTTATAACAAAGCAGCCTGATATCAAACCACCTAACCCAGATTGTTTATCTGTCTGGGTTAGTTTAGCATGTCCACTTTTTTATTCATAGATACCTCACTATTAGGCGCGTACAGATTCTTGAGTATCTGACGGGAAATTAGGCGTTTGGCGTCAGATTCTTGAGTATCTGACGGGAAATTAGGCGTTTGGCGTCAGATTCTTGAGTATCTGACGGGAAATTAGGCGTTTAGCGTCAGATTCTTGAGTATCTGAGTATGCGTGAAGTGAGAGAACGCCAAACCATAATTCATTTGGCAGGATAATTTAGTTAGTTTCAACGGTTCTTCACTTCCCACTTACAACTACTAGGGTTGCGTGAGCCATAGCGCTCACAACAAGCCTCGTTAGATGTGTGCGCGACCTCGTGCGCTCACAACAAACCTTGCTAGATGTGTGCGTGACACACAGCGCTCACAACAAGTCTTGCTAGATGTGTGCGTGACATACAGCGCTCACAACAAACCTCGCTAAATGTGTGCGCGACCTCGTGCGCTCACAACAAACCTTGCTAGATGTGTGCGCGACCTCGTGCGCTCACAACAAGTCTTGCTAGATGTGTGCGTGACACACAGCGCTCACAACAAACCTTGCTAGATGTGTGCGCTCCGCTCCTGCTGCTCCCTCCGCTCCTGCCGCTCCCTCCCCCATCCCAACTCCGAAACCCACTCTCCTCAAGCGCTTTCTCGCTCTTTTTAAGAGTTGCCACGGCCTCTTTAGGCCGTGGCAACTCACTAGCAATGATATTTATTAGGCGTAAACGGGTTTGTATTGGGCGACGGCGGCGTTGATGTTGGCGGCGATGGCGTCAATTTTGGCGCGGTCGGCTTCGGTGGCGGGTTGCAACGGTTTGCGGGCGCGGCCGATGTTCAAATCGCGTTTAGCCAGGATCAACTTGATGACATCGTACATGTTGCCTTCACATTCGAAGAAGGAGAAGATGATGTCGTTGATGCGGTATTGGATTTCGCGGGCTAGGTCCATGTTGTTGTGGCGGATGGCGTGGTCAGCAGCCAAAAATAGTTCGGGCATAGCGCCGTAAGTGCCGCCGATACCGCCGTCAGCGCCCATCACGCGACCACCGACAAATTGTTCGTCGGGTCCGTTGAAGACGATGAAATCATCTTTGATGTTGTTTTTGAACAAATAAATATCTTGCACGGGCATGGATGAGTTTTTCACGCCAATGACTTTATCATTTTTAACCAGTTGTTTCAATAAGGTTGGTGTCAAGGCATAGCCAGTAGTGCCTGGGATGTTGTAGACGATGAAATCCAAATCCGTAGAATCCATGATGTCATTCCAGTAAGCGGCGATGGCGGCTTCAGGCAGGCGGAAATAGATCGGTGGGATGGCCGCTAAGGCGTCTACACCAAGGCTTTCAGCATGTTGCGCTAACTCGATCGATTGTTGGGTCGAAGGAGCAGCTACGTGGGCGATGATAGTCATTTTACCACCAACGGCCTCCATGACGTTTTCTAAAACAAGTTTGCGTTCTTCAACGGTTTGGTAAATACATTCGCCGGAAGAGCCGCCTACGTAAAGGCCTTTAACGCCAACTTCTAAGTAATGTTTGGCGAGCATTTGGATGCGTTCAGGGCTGATGTTGCCTTCGTCGTCGTAGCAAGCGTAAAATGCAGGGATAACACCTTTGTATTTGTCTAATTTAGTCATGTTGGTTTCCTTCTTTTCTTATTTATTTAATTGTTTCAGAGATGTTTATTTGTTTGCTTCAGGGGTTACGGCGATAAAGCGTTTGGCGATTTCCAAGGGACGAGTGATAGCGCCGCCGATAACGGCAGTGTGAATGCCGGTTTCATAGGCTTTGGCTAGGTCTTGTGGGGAGTGCAGTTTGCCTTCAGCCACAATCGGGACACCCGTTTGTTCAACCAAGTCGCGCATCAAAGCAAAGTTGGGCTCGGTTTGGCTAGCGGTCGCTTCGGTGTAGCCGTTCATAGTAGTGCCGATCAAGTCAAAGCCCAGTTCAGCAGCGTTAAGACCGGCTTCCAGCGAATCGATGTCCGCCATCAAAAGTTGGTCAGGGTATTTGGCTTTAATGGCTTGTACAAATTCATTGACAGTCGTGCCGTCGCCACGCACTCGCATAGTGGCATCGAGGGCGATAATTTCGCTGCCGGCGGCGACTAAGGCGTCCACTTCGTCCATGGTGGCGGTGATGTATGAGTCGTAACCTTCGTAATTCTTCTTGATGATGCCGATGACTGGGATGTCAAAGGCGGCTTTGATTTGCTCGATGTCGGTGATGCCCTGGGCGCGGATAGCGACGGCGCCGGCTTCGATGGCGGCTTTGGCCATCAGGACCATGACGCCCCCTTCTTCTTTGTAAAGGGGTTCGCCAGGGAGCGCTTGGCAAGAGACAACCAGGTTACCTTTGAGCGATTCAATAATTGGGTGCATGTTATTCTCCTTTATTAAAATTTCTTTCGATATCTGCTAACTTGAATTTGACTTGTTTGATGTAGCACAAGTCGCCTAACGTATCATTGACGTGGGCTTGCGACACGGTTTTATCCCAATGGCCGTAGGATGCCAGAATCAAAGTGCCGTCGGATTGGGTGACGAAACCTGCATAGCCGGTGTCGCCCGCGCGACGGGACATGGTCCAGTCCTCGATTAAAGTGATGCGATATTCGCCAGGGGTCAGGGCTAAAATGTCTTGATAAGTGCCCACCCACAACATCCAATCGCCGGCCAACCAGTCGGTTTCAATAATAGCCGGATCGGTATGTTTGAGTTGAATCATTTGGCGGAAGGTAATTAACAAACGCCCACTGACAGGGTCATACTTGGCTTTATGGCGCTCGCCCCACAACTCCAACGGCAGTTCTTGCGGCTCGCTCCAGCTAACCCCTTCATCATGCGAATGGAAAACAACAGACGAGTGGCGGTGACTTTGCGTGCGACCTAAAGCGGAAATCGTCTTCTGGTCCGGCGACCGAAACAAACCAACTTCACAAATTTGATACTCCGCTTCCAATTGACGGTAGTCTTGTAAGTACGGCACAGGTTCACTCCATTGCGGTTGGCCGGTAGCAGCATCAAAGGTCAGGTAAGTGGCATAATTGACAAAGTTATAATCATGATAGACCCCTAGCCAACGATCAGTCGGCGCTTGGTCGGCGTCCAGCACTTGCACCAGCGATGCCATCGGAACGATGGTCCAGTGATCTTGACCCTTGTAAAGCGGATGATAAGTTTCAAACTCCGTCCAACTCTCACCCAAGTCATCCGAAACCGACATTTGCCAGCCGCCCACCGTATTGCCCTTCCAATTCGGACGACCACTAATCAATACCAGTTTACAACTTCCATCAGTGAAATCCAAGCGATATAGGGTGGGCGTTTCATAGGAAATAGCCCATGATGCCGGCGTTTTTTGCCGCTCCCAGCTTTCCCCACCATCCAACGATTTCTGCAAGACAATCGGTCCTGCCCCGTGCCCAATCGGATAAGTCACCAGCAACTGCTGTTCATCCGGCAAGGCAATCATATCCGGCTGCCCCAAATAGCTGTGGTCGGGATCCGTCGGCTTGTCAATCGTCGACACATACGCGTCCGGCAACAAATAATCCGGAATCGCCAGCGGCGCCTCCTCCCATTGGCTGGCGTCTTGCCGCGGATCAATCACATTCCCCTCACTCAGCGCCTGCTTGGTCAGCGCGTGGATATTTATTCGGAAGGTTTCCATGTCGGAAATGATGGCCTGCTTGCTGGTCGCAGTTAAATAATAGCCCTCCGACGGATAATCCCTTTTAACCCCTTCTAATAAATATCCCACAGCCACTTCCGTGGCCGGGTTGGATTGTGCTAATTGCAGGAGTTTATTGACATCCCGCACCCCCTGGGCGAGCTTTTCAAGTCGCAAGCTCGACTGCGGTTGCGGATTAGGCGTGCCCTTTTCCGATGGGAAAATTAGAAAAGTGTCCCCAGCTTCAAACGCATTGTGGGTGGTATCTCTGAGCGGATCTTCCACCCAAGAATCATAAGCCCATCTCAGGAAGCCCTGCGCGCCGGCGGCATAAGCGAAAATAATGGTCCAATAGCTTTCAGCCGGTGCATTGAGTGAAAAATTGCCCGGGCTATGTCCGGTACAAGAATAAACGCTGGTTTTCAGGTTGAGTTGCTTGCGCTCCTCGATAATGTCCTTAAAAATGTCGGTTGATTCCTTGATTGGAATAGTGCCGACGCTTAAGTCCGTGATGTGTTTGTTAAAATGGCGTTTGCTAACGATGGAATCCATCGCTCCCGCGACCTTGAAAGGTTTGCCTTCAGAGTCGGTGACCGCCTCAACCACTTCAAAAATTTTCGGATCAAAACCCCGTTCATCAATCCCAATTTGAATTGCGTCCTTCCAGCCTTTTTGTAGTGTGTGTGCCATAAAGTCTTCCAGGAAGGCGGTCCAAATGGTTGCGTAGTGGTCGTCATTGACATCAATGGTGTAGGCTTGTTGTTGCTGGGTTGCTTGGTCGTAATAGACCACTTGGTTGGTCCAAGGTGCCATGGTGTAGCAGACTATCTTTTGACCGAGGCCTAAATTGCGGTTAAAACTGACCCACTTGTCAAAATCGGTATAGTCAAATTGGTAAGTGTTATCAGTTGTCTTGGTCCACTTGACCATGGACGGAAACTTGGTTTCATGCTTGCTGTAAGTTTGCCCATTCCACGCTTCTTCAACAATCGTCGTTGTAATAGCATTACCACCAATGGACTGATACTTCTGCATATGTGGTTTAAGAATAGCGAAATGTTCCTCTGAAAAAGGCTCCACCTCATAATATTCAGCCACCGCATACGGATTCTGCCACAATTCGATGTCAAAGGTGTTTTTGAAGGTGCGCGGGTCCGCAAGGACTGCGTCGAGCACCTCAAAGTTGATTGTGATGGTTTGGGTTTCCTGGGTTGCTTGAGTTTCTGCTACGACGGCTAGGGTGGCTTGGTACTGCCCAGCAGGGACTTCCTCCGGAATATGCGCTTGCAGCCAAACCGCTTGCAGGTGCTTAGCCGGTAAATGTTGCATGGTGTCACTTTCAACTAACACTTCCGCTGCCTTTCGCCGGTTACCGATTGGCAGAGGTCTCGTCGGTGAGCCATGCCCCGGAAAACCTGCGTAGGCATCCACTTCTTTCACCATGTAAATCTTGAACCACTCTTGCACCCTGTCCACGGGGATTGCTTCCTTATCATCGGGAGTAGCAGTGGTATTTATTTGAGGGTTAAAAGAGAGGGCTTTTAGGCTGACCTGGATGCGGTCGACGGAGCTGTCGCGCGTAAGGATGGCGAATTGGACGTCGAGCTGGTCGTTGCGCCAGACAGATTCGGTGATGACGGCTTGCGGGCGCGCTGCGATGAGGCGGCCGTAATCCGCTTGCGTAAAGGCTTGCTGGCTGGAAACGGCGGTGACGTGCAGCAGTGGGCGCTGCGATGCTTGGTATGTAATGGGAATCAACCTCCAATAGTGTGTATTCTGTATCCGTTTGCACCCCCATTATAACAAAACGACCCCCAATTAAATTGTGCTTTTTTTAGATATATTTGCACTATTTTTAGCTGTTGGGGTGGAGGGGGTGGTTGGGGAGTGGAGGGGTGAAAGTCAAGCTAGCTAAATTAGCCGGTGAGCAGTAAGTAGGTATTCGGATGAAGAAGTGGAACTAACTCGGATCGAATATTCCACTTTTGCGAGCAATTAGGGAATCACAGCCTTTCCACTAATCCTCCTCTGTTAAATCGACGGTCTAGCGCAGTCACTGCTACACCCCAAACCCCTCTTACAGTAAGAATTCGATTTTAATCGAATTCTCCATTCAAACCCCCACTACAAGCAGACCAAATTCGATTAACATCGAATTTCGCCACTAAATCCCAAACCAAAAGCAGATAAAATCCGAGCAAAGCTCGTATTTTCTCAATCCTTGCGGTTTGAATTCAATCGAAGATTGAATTCACCCATCGAACAAAACATGAGTTTGTGCTAATATAACGCTCATCTCAGTGGATAGCTTGGTATGTAACGAGGCCATCGATTGAATGACTTAATATTCTGGCGGTATAACAAATCAAGCCGCTGAATTACTCAGTATCATAACCGCACACAAAATTCTATTCTGTCCAAAATTCCAGTCAAAAAGGACAGAATCGCGTTATTCTGTCCAAAATTCCAGTCAAAAAGGACAGAATCACGGTATTCTGTCCAAAATCGAGTCAAAAAAGGACAGAACAACACGATTCAGCCTCAGCAACCCGTGCCAAAACCAACTCACCCCATCAAAAAACAGCCCCAAACGGGGCTGCTGCGTCTTATGGCTCATTAAATTTTAACGCCACCACATCTCACGCCACACCGCCACACCGCCGCACCTCCACAACACCTCACCCTACCCCTTTACAAACGACGGAATCACAATCCGCACGCGGGTGCCGTCCCCGTTTTCACTGGTGATTTCAAAAGTCAAATCTTGGTTGTAGTACAAGGTCAGGCGGTCGTAGACATTGAGCAAGCCTGAGCGGTTGTAGGTTGGGTTGGTCAGGTAGGACTGGATTTGTTGCAGTTTTTCTTCGGGGATGCCGTCGGCATCGTCTTGGACAATGATTTCAAGTTGTTGGTCGAGATTGCGAATGAAAATGTCCAGATGAATCATGCGGTCAACATTGCGGACCCCGTGGTGAACGACATTTTCAACCAGGGGTTGTAAAATCAACTTGACAATCGGACGGTTGGCAATGCCGGGGTCGACGTCCCAGCGAACTTCAAAATTATCGAAACGGGCGTTCATGATGTTGAGGTAATGGCGGGTGAATTCAATTTCTTTCCAGAGCGGGACGACCAGGTCCTTGCGGTTGTTGATATATTGAAAATAATTGGACAACGAATGCACCATCTCAACAGCGGCCTCGGTTTGTTCATCTTCGACTAGGAAGAGTAAGTTATCGAGGGCGTTGTACAAAAAGTGTGGGTTAATTTGATTTTGCAAGGCAAATAGTTGAATTTCACGCTTTTCATAGTTTTCTTTAATTAAATTTTCCTGAATAGCAATTTTCTCGTCAACCAATTGGTACAACTCGTCTAAAATATCGTTAAAGTTTTGTTGGATTTGAGTGACTTCATCGATGCCATCTAAGAAATTGGATGGGCGATCGAGATTAATCAAGCCATCACGTTGGCTAACAATGCGGGAAAAAGGCTTCAGCACATTGGTCGCAATAAAGTAAGCCACCGCTAACAAAATAAGTAACAGCACAAAAAAGATTGAGAAATACTGACTGAGAATCAGACCAATTTCACTGGTGATATTGGTTTGATCGAATGTAACTTGATAGGTCCAACCAGCGATATTTAGTGGGAGGTTGACCTGGTGTAAATTCCGGGCTGTCGGCGGTTGGTTGGAAACGATGTTGCTGGTTTGGAATTCGAAAATCGGTTGTTGGTCGACGAGCAGGCTTTCGGACATGGCCTCCTCGAGGAGCGGCAAATCGCCGAAATAGCTTTGGTCGAATTCGATTTGGACGGTGTCGACGTTGGACAGGGTCGGGCTAGGGTTGCGAATCGGCAGTTTGATGATGCCGTACGGGTCGCTGGTCTGGGGCTGGAAAATGAATTCGTAGTCGCCGTTGTTGGTGCGCACGCTATTCGACTCATTGATCAGCGGCTGAATGGCGTGCGGATTAGTCGTGGTGCGGTACAGCTCCTCCTGCTGGTTGTTCAGCAGGCTAATCGAGCGCACGTTTAACGTCGACTGGTAATTGCTGAGGTAACGCTGAATGTTGTTGGGCGTGTTAATCTCCTCTTGCACTGGCAAAGTGTTCAGCGACAGCGACGCCAGCACATTTTGTAGTTTATTGATTTCATCATTCACCATCTGCACTTTACTTTCAACCCGCGCTTCCTGCATTTGTTGCACGTCCTGCACATAATTACCGTAAAATTGCCCGACATACAAGACCATAATAAAGGTAAACGGCAGCACCGTCGTGACAATCAGATACAGAAAAATCCGATTATGCATATTGAACGAATACTTTTTGTTCAGCTTCACCCGCCGGTCCGGCTGCTGCATGGCCATCCAATCCAGCAACTCGTAAATCGACGTCAGCGCGTTTTTGGCCATATAATCCGAAATCGGCCATGACAAAATCAAAACCAAACCCAACATCATAATAATAAATATCAGTGACGATTGGATGCCGGGATTACGATAATTGGCCGACTGAATTTTAATTTCTAAGTCGTATGGCTGAATCTCCCGGGTGAGAATAATATCCTGGTTGGTGGGTTTATAGGCGTCCCCTTTAAAAAGCAACTGGTTATTGTAACGGATTTGGTAATACTCCGGCGTTAGAAACGACGTCAAAATAGCATCCGCATTCAACGTCACAATCGCGGTCGCGACATGTTGGTTGCTGTTTGAATTCGTAATATTCGTTACAAAATACAGGCGGTTTTGGAAATACGGCAAGGGTTGGGTTATTTCGGGCACGTTTTGATAATAAATATCATTAGTGTAAAATTCATCCTCATAAAATAAATAATCCGTGCTAACCGTTGGATTCTTTTCAATCCCATTAAGCCGAAATCCCGGCACCTGCAAGCTGGCTGAAAACTGATTGGTATCCGTAATTAATAAAATATCTTCGATAAACTGACTCTCTTGAGCCATCACAAATAAATAATTAATTAACTGCTGTGACGCATGGTAGTGCTCTGCCCCAATGTAAGCCGAATCTTGCAAAGTCTCCAGGGTCGTCGTAATAAACTCGCTGTTTTCCAAAGTACTCGTAATACCCGCCGCTTGATCCAACCCCCGTTGAATCAAATTAGTCGCTTGGTTAAAGGTTTCACGAGTATTATCCTCATTTTCCTGCTGCGTAAAGTTGGTAAACTGATAATTAAAAAAGAAAATAATGACAAAACCCGTCACCAAACTCAGAATAATCGATGTCCGTGTCAAAAACGACCGCAACGACTGCCGCTCCTGCTTTTGCGGCGGCTGCGAATTCGGTTTGAAATGCGAGCTTTTCGGCTCCTGAAATGCCGGTTCCGTGGAACCGGTGTTCGGTTGGGCGTGTCGCGCTGACGGCTGTGCGAAGCGGGAACTGGGGGTTTGACTGGAAAAGGCGGCGACCGTGCGGTCGCCTGTCTTAGAAGCAGGGGTATTTATTTTAATGGTCATGGTCTTCAAAGTACTTCTTTCTGTAGCTTAGCGGGCTGTCGCCGACGACCTGCTTGAACACGCGGTTGAAGTAGGAGTGGCTGGAAAAGCCGACGGTGGTGGATATTTCCTTGAGCTGTTGGTCGGAATAGATAATCAGGCGTTTAGCGTTTTCGATGCGGATGTAGTTGACGTAGGCGTTGAAGCCGACTTCGGTTTCCTCGTTGAATAGCTTGCTGAAATAGGCTTCGTGGATGAAGAGTTTTTCGGCGATGTCTTTGAGGGTGATGTTTTCCGTGTAGTGTTCCTGAACATAGTTGATGGCATAATTGACATAACGGTTGTTGGATTTGCGGATTTTCAGGGTTTGTTCGGGCCGAGCTAAAGGGGTCGGCGTGATTTTGTTTTCGGGTTGGGTTGGTGCGGCGTCGGTTGGTTGGGTTTGTTGGTTAGGCTGGGTTGGTTGGGATGGTTGGGTTTGGTCGGCAGTTAGTTGGGTTTGTTGAGGTGCTGGTTGGGATTGGTTGAGATTGGGCTCGTCCATAATCCGGGTCATCATTTGGCGGAAATCGCTTTTCATGATGGGTTTGACTAGAAAGCCTTTGACGTTGAAATTGATGGCTTTTTGGGCGAGGTCGAAGTCGCGGTATGCTGTAAGAATAATGACCACAATATGTGGGTATTTTTCATGAAGGATTTCTACCAGTTCGAGTCCGCCCATTTTAGGCATTTTGATATCGGTTATCACGAGGTCGGGTTGTTCGTCGTCGATGAGTTTGAGGGCTTCGAGTCCGTTGGCGGCCGTCCCTACCACTTCAAATTGAAAGTCGCCCCACGGAAAGTGGCGCGCCATGCGTTCACGGATATTTTTTTCGTCGTCTACGATGATGCTCTTAAACATCTTGCTGCCTCCTTGGTGCTGTTTCCTATTTCCAGCCAACGGGCTGGGTCTATCCTATTATTATAGGGAGAAATGCGGGAATTAACAAGTGGGGAGATTGGGGGTGGTTGGTTAGTTGGTTAGTGGTGGACTGGTTGGCGGTTGACGGGGGGCGCTCACATATTCGGGTGCTTGTTGTGTGCGCGAACCGAGGCGCTCACATATTCGAGTGCTTGTTGTGTGCGCGAACCGGAGCGCTCACATATTCGAGCGCTTGTTGTGTGCGCGAACCAGAGCGCTCACATATTCGAGTGCTTGTTGTGTGCGCGAACATAAATGAGAAGTGAGCGGATGTTAAGTAAAGCTAATCGGTCATCTGCTCAGGAAGCAAAAGACTGAATAGCCTATTCTATCCAAAATCTGGATAAAAAAGTAAGTGGTAAATCAGAAAATGTTATTATCACTCAGATATTTCCATGTGACAATAACTTAGTTGAGCATTGATAGACGGCCTATCACTTCTTGCTTACCGTGAACTGGGGCGCTCACATATTCGAGTGCTTGTTGTGTGCGCGAACTGGGCCGCTCACATATTCAGGCACTTGTTGTGTGCGCGAACCGGGGCGCTCACATATTCAGGCGGTAGTTGTGTGCGCGAACGTGAGCGGGAAGTGAGTGGATGTTAAGTAAAGCTAATTGGTCGTAAGTGGGAAGTGACGGACCGGCTAATAAAAATAGTGAGGAAGTAGTATACTCATACATATCTACTTTCTCACTATTAATTTTGGACAATTTTGTTGGGTTCTATCTGACCAAGGTAAATATTCATCTATCGTTTGAGTATCTACTGTCTCTAAATCCATTTGTGATAATCCTTCAAAGAGATAGGTTAGGTAACCCTCTGGATCTAGACCGTTTAACTTAGCCGTTTGAATAATCGTCATACTGACTGCTAAAGATTTAGCTCCATCTTCACTGACTGAAAAATTCGCATTATTCTTGATTAATTTGACAGGTCGCACTAACCGTTCAGCCCGATTATTCGTAATCTCTAATGAACCATCACTAATATAACTTACTAGCGTTTCCCGTCGAGTTAAAGTATAGTTAATCGCTTTTGTTGTAGCTTTTGAGTGAAAAGGTAAGGTTTCTAACCAACTGAAAAATTCTCGAACAACTTTACTGCTTTGTTTTTTTCGTCGTTTTTGACGTTCTTCAGGTAATAGTTTTTCCTCAGAATAGGTTGACTCATAAGAAAATATCTTTCCAATATATTTCATGGCTTTTGATTTGATTGGAACGTCATCAGGAAGATTATAAAAATACCGACGTACATGCGACCAACAATGTTGAAGTGTAATGGATGGATTAAGTCCTTCATAACCACCAAAACCATCGCATGTCAAAGAACCCTGATAATCTTCTAAAAATTTTTCAGGGTGACTATAACTCCGGGTTAAGGTGGATTGATACAACGTAATCAGATAATCGTCTAAATAACCTGTGGCGTATATCCAAATCCAACTATCTGATCGAGCGGATCGCCCATCACTTCTGCGGAGAATTTGATAAGGGGTCTCATCGGCATGGATGTGCGGTGAGTCGAGAAGATGGCTAACCAATCTCTCGTAAACGACATTGAGATATTTCTCGCATGCCAAAATAGGCCAATTCGCTAACGTTCGGCGTGAGAAATTAGCCCCAAGTTTTTCCCATTCTTTTTCTTGTCGTGCATAGGGTAAATGTAGGCCGTATTTTTGATAAATAACGGCAGCTAGTAGGCTGGCACTTACTAAACTTTTTTCGATAATCGGTTTTGGTGCTTTAGCTTGAACAATTGTTGTGACATCGTGTTTGTCACACTCATGACATTTATATGACCAGCGATAATGTTGTTCTTTAATTATTTTTGCAGGCACATAAATAAGCGTCTCAAACGCTAATTTTTTCCCGAATTTTTGGAGTCCCCCCTCACAAATAGGGCAGGTGGCATTATTACAATCAAGGGTATGTTCATGCACTTCAATGGGTACATTAGTGACTGCTCGCTCTTTAAACCCCCTTGTTTTTTTACCTCGAGGGGATGTTGAAGAAGCTTTGGATTTTTTCTTAAGGACAACCTTAATAGGCTCCATATCAAACAAATCATCTTGATCTAGAGGAAGTTTTTCACTGGAAGTTCCATAGAGAGTCCGATTGGCTTGACTCAGTTGACGAAGAATCTCCTGGTGAGCGGCATCAAGGGTGTTAAAATCTTTTTGTAGTTGTGTATTTTGATCGATGAGGGCTTGATTGGCTGCCTCTTGTTCTTTAGTGACTTCTAAAAGATTTTCATAATTTTCTTTAAGGATGTCATATTCATTTTCTAAAACAGTATACTTATTTTCAATATTTTGACATTTTTCTAAAAGTTCAGAATAAGTTAATTCCCTTGATATATCAGTATATCCGCTCATGTGCTCACCTCTATTCGTATGCGTTTATTGATGTCAATATTATACCATTAAAACCTTAAAAAAACAAGCTTTTTTCCTTGATTTAAAAAGGAAAAAAGCTTGTTTTATGCCTTTCTTGGGGAAGGTTTTACTTTTGGTTCAATCGGATACCCAGACAATAAAAGATCTAATTGTTGTTCGGTAATTTTGATAATTCCTTGCGATGAACGCGGCCAGAATAATGAACCCTGGTCAAACCTTTTAACAATAGATACGATACCTTCTCCATCAAAATAGAAAGCACAAAATTCAGAATTATCTGACCCACAAACTAAAAAGACAGAATCTTCATCCAGTTTCATTTTATACTCATATTCAACCATCGCAACAAGTGAATCAAAATGACGTTTAAAATGGTGTGTTCCCTGAATGAGGTAAATATTTGAAGCTCGTTTGAAGTCAACTATCATCCAATTCCTCCCTATGTTTTATTTAAACACAGTATACCTAAATATCTTTGCTTAATAAAGACGGTGCTTCACTTCCCGCTTACATTGGTCATCAAGCACCTGATTTCGTGACCGAATAAAGCTAATCGGTCATCAAATGACTGATTTCGTGACTGAATAAAGCTAATCGGTCACGAAATATCTGATTTCATGACCGATTAGCTTTATCGTAGCCTATTTTACGGTAATACATTTCCTGCTTACGCTCGTTCACTTCCCACTTACATTTGGGTGGTTGTTGTGTGCGTGACGGGGGGTTATGGTTTATGCAGTGATATTTATTTGGGGGTTGGTTGGTAGTATGTGTATTGGCTTTTTTTGATTGATTCAAAGTTGTTTTTGAGGTGATTGAGGATGGTGTTTCTGCTGAATTGCTTTCCCATGAGCTCGTATAAGTTAGTGGCTGTGAGGATTTGGGGGTGGTTTGGGAATAGGTAGAGGAGTTCGGTGGCGTGGCGGTTTATGAGTGCTGGTAAGTGTTCTTCGATTTGGCAGTTTGGACAGTAAATAGCCGATTTGTGTTTGCGGGTGTTGTATTTGTGGCAGTTGGGGCAGTAGATGCCTTTTTTGAGTTGGGGGAAGGCTTCTGGAGTGAGGCGGTCGTAATGTTTATTGTAGGGGGTGCGATATTTATTAAGGGTTTTAAGGGTTTGAGTGTGGTTGGTTAGGGGGTGGGTGTAGGGCAGGGTTTGGATGAATTGGCGGATAGCGGTGCGGATGACGATGTCCATGTGGACGGGGTCGTGGAGGGTGTAGGTGAAGTCGTTGCCAGTGAAGACGATGACGGGTTTGATAGTGATGTTGGTGCTGATTTGGGCGGCGATTTGTTGGATTTTGCTGGTGCGGGTTTCCATGTCGTTGAAGATGTTACGGTATCTTTTGTTGTTGATGGTGACGGTGCGGTTTTGGTATACAAGGTGACCCGTGTAGTGTTTGGTGTCGATGAGGTACCAGAGGTTGTCGGAGAGGATGAGTTTATCGGCTTGGCCAGGGCCTTCGATGTTGAACCAGTAGTCTTCGAAGAGGACCCAGTTTTGGTGGGCGTAGGTTTGGAAGTAATTGGAAAAAAGTTCTTCGCCTTCGTGGCCTTTGGTCAGGTTGTTGAATTCGGTGTTGAGTTCTGGGGTGTTGAGCATGTCGCGGCGGTTGAGGGCTTCGAGGTAGAGGAGGTGTTCGTTTTTTTGCATATGGGTGGGGCTCCTTTCGGGGGGTGATTTGGGTTGATGGGTGGCGGTGAGACGGCTGGGTAGTAGGTAGAGGCGTACAGTCGTTGGGGGAATTTTGTGCTCCTACTATATATATACGTAAAAAATTGAGGATTCCACTTTTTTAGTTTGGATTTGGGGGATTTTTTTTGGAGGTGGCGGGAGCGGCGGGGAGCGCTCACATATTCGGACTGTTGTTGTGTGCGCGAACTGGGGCGCTCACATATTCGGGTGGTTGTTGTGTGCGTGAACTGGGGCGCTCACATATTCGAACGCTTGTTGTGTGCGCGAACCGGAGCGCTCACATATTCGGACTGTTATTGTGTGCGCGAACCGGAGCGCTCACATATTCGGGTGCTTGTTGTGTGTGCGAACGTAAGCGGGAAGTGAATGACCATCAAGTTGACAAGGCACCTTTTTTCTCCCATCCGCCTCTCAGACTTCTCTCTGGCGGTTGGGAGGGCCAATCCGCCTCTCAGACTTCTCTCTGGCGGTTGGGAGGGCCAATCCGCCTCTCAGACTTCTCTCTGGCGGTTGGGAGTAAGCGGGAAGTGAAGAACTGTCATTTCTCACTTATCGCGAGCTGGAGCGCTCACATATTCGGACGCTTGTTGTGCGCGCGACGATAGGCGCTCACATATTCGGGCGCTTGTTGTGTGCGCGACGATAGGCGCTCACATATTCGGACGCTTGTTGTGTGCGCGACGATAGGCGCTCACATATTCGGGCGCTTGTTGTGTGCGCGATAGGATTCTTTTGTTACTACTAAATAAAAAGACGCCTTCCGGCGTCTTTTTGGTGGAGATATTTAGTTTAATCGTTCGATAAGGAGGTTATCGAGGATGAGGTCTTTGTAGGATTTGAAATTGTAGTCGCGGTCGGTAGAAGCTTCGGCGGATGCGACTTTTTTGTCAGTGGATAGGATGCCTATCCAGCTGGTGCCATCGGGGGCGGCAGTGAACTCGTAGGTAGCGTGGCCGAAGCTGGCGCTAGTTTGCCAAGTGTTTTTTAGTCGTTCAATTTGCCAAGCGGTCGAACTGGCGTCACCGATGACGAAGGCGTAGTGGTCGTCGAGGCCGGCTTCGTAGTCGAAGCTGACGCGGTAGCGGGCACCGGGTTTAAAGGCGATATTTTGTGGGATGGTGCGGTAGAGTAATTTATTTAGACCGACCAAGCCGTTGGTTTTGAGTGACCAGTCGCCTGCAATGACGTCGCTGATTTTTTTGTCATGCCAACCGCGTTGGGTGTAAGGGGCATTTTTTTGTGCCAAGTGGATGCGGTTGTCTTCGACGCCCTCGCCTTCTGCGATGACGAATGGGAAGATGCCTTGGGGCACGGATTCGAAATCTTGGTAGAAGGTGCAGGGATATTTATTAGAGGGGTGTTGATTGTCGAAGTGTTTTGAATGGTTTTCGACAATGCGCACGTTGTCCCAATAGGTGGCGCCGGTGCCTGGGTCGCGGGTCAGGGTGAGCTGAGTGGCGGTCGGGTCGGCGGCGGTGGTGAAAAAGACGAACAGGTTTTGGAAATAGGAGCAGTCGTCCACGGTTGCGTTGAGGCGCAGGGTGTTGTGGGGATCTGCTTTGACGTAATTTTGCGCGAGCGAGCGGGTCAGGCTATTGGTGGTAGCGTTGATGGTCAGGCTGGCTTGGGCATCGGAACGGTTGTCGACAGCGATATAGGCAACGTAGTCGGTGTTGGGCGCTAGGCCGGTCACGGTTTGGGTCAGCGTGGTCGTGGTTGCCGGCGCGTCGATGCGCAGAACCGGATTAGCGCCTTGGGTTTGCGCGATACTAACGGCATCGCGGTCGCCAGTGATGGTCCAATGGTCTAGGGTGCCGCTGTTGAAGCCGGTGTCGATCAGGTGGGCCTTGCTGCTCCACTCAAGGTCGGGGTCGGCTTGGGTTTGCGGTTGGGTATAAATGACGTATGGGGTGTTGCGGGCAAGGTCGGCGTTGAGCGTTGTTGCGGTCGCGGCTTCGTCTGCCGGCACGACGATTTGCTCGTTGGCTTTACCTTGCGGGGTCAACTCGTAAATGTACAGGGTTTGGCCGATTAGGGCTTTGGGTAGTGGCCAGGGGGTTGGAGCCTCCGTTGGGTTAGCGGTGTTGCCAGTACTTGACGAAGTTGGCGTCGCCGCATCGTCAGCAACTGGATCTTCCTTGATTCCGTTGCCTGCTAGGCGCTCGTCAGCTTCGACGGGGCGTGCTATTCCTGAATAGTAGTAATATTTATTTGTCACGCGTTCAGTCGCGCCACCTTCACCGCCACCTTCACCTTCACCTTCACCCCACCCCCAAGGTATCAAATACGTATCTCCCAACAAAACCAACTCCCCATTCAACCGAATCTCACGCTGACTATAACCCGGATCAGCAGGATCACCAGACAGGCGGCGAATTTCCAAGTGGTCGCCGGCATCATTGGTCAGTACCATCCGCATCTCCGGCGTCCACGCATAGCGCTCACCATTGTCACTCATCTCGACCGACTCCCCCATCAGAACTTCCACCACCACGTAGTGTTGGAGATATTTAGTTGGGAGGTTGACGGCGAACAGGGTGTCCAAGTAGGACTGGTAATTGCTGCGGCCCTGCCAGCCCTCAAAGTCGTTCAAGACATAGCCGCCCAGCAATGGTGCAACCGCCGCCCCGCCGTATTGCGGATAGTCGGCGACCCAAGCGTCTTTCTGGTGGTTGCGGATAAAACGGGCGATGGTCGAGTTGATGCCCTTGAAGGCGTAACCGCCGTAAGGCTGGTCGACCGCCCAATGATGAAAGGTCGCATCATACTCGCCGGTGTGCCCCCACTCGAACGCCACGCGCCAACCCAGGCCGTTGATTTCCTTGGCCAGCTGGTGGGTCGCCCACGCACGCTCGTCGCCAGACTGGTGGTTGCCCCACACATCGACGTAGAGGTAATTGAGGTCGTCCCCCGCCACCGCCTTGAGATCCTCGAAACGCGTCAAACGGCCGTGGGCCAAATCGTAGGCCGAAACAATGTTGATTGCCTGATCCAACCAATTCCAACCGTAATGATACTGCCCCTGCGAATCCTTGCGCAAGCGGTTCGGCTCAAAGTACGGCGACTCCGGATACGTTTCTGATGCGTTCACATGGAGTCCGATGTGCGCCCCCAGTTTTTTTCCTTCTTTTAATAAATATCTGAAATCCTCTTGGCCACCCATGCGTTGGCCGATATCTTTGTAGTTGAGGTGCCCCGAATCGTGGCCTTCATTGCCATAACCTTTCAACATCACCGCTTGCTGCAAGCCATCTGTGTTGAGGTAAACTTTTTTGATTTCGTCCAGGGTCATCAGGAAAGGATTTTGTGCTTGTGAACCAAAGTTCATCGCAATCCGGTAACCTACCAGGTCCGGCGTTTGTCCAGCCCCATAAGGGGTGTGCATAATCTCACGATAAGCAATCGCCGCATCCTGCCAGTCAGTTTTCCCATCTTGGTTGCGGTCGGTGGTAATTACCACTTTGGCTTGTGGCAGTTCCAGCGTGTGGGCTGGGTTGACCTTGTAAGTCCCGTCAGCCGTTTGATAAGCCGTTTGGTAAATCCAAGGCGAACTTTGAATCCCAATATAGTTGGTGGACGCGATGGTTTGCTTTTTCGCCGTCAACCGTGTGTAGTCCTCGGTTTTCCCCCCATGACTATACTGCGAATTCGACCAAACCCCGGCCGCCAATTGTTCATACGAGACAAAAGCGTACATAAAGCCTTCATTCAGCGCTGGCATCGGGTTCGCCACCCTGATAAATTGATCCCCACTGTGGTGGGTATCATTCGACATCGTCGCCCCCGCAAATTGCGCCTGCGCTTGGTCACTCGCCACCGAAACCAAGAAATTATCCGGAAAATGAATCTGCTGAATTAATAGCGATGGGTCGTCTATGCGTTGACCGGGTTGGATTTGATGCTTATTTTCAATACGTGTAACCGTAAATTGCAACCCGCTATTGACCAACGCCAGCTCCACCGTCAACTCAGCATCAATCTGATGTGCCCCGTCTTGCGCACGCAGGGTGTATTCCGCCGTTGCTGCGTTCAGTTTTTTATAAGTCACCTGCGGCGTGACAGGAATCTGATTAATTTCCAAGCTCGTCAATGGCTTAACCTGCCCAAAAATCACTTCCCCCTTGTACTGATAAGCCTTCACTCGCGGAAACTGCGTATCAATCGTCGCCGACAATTGCCCATTCGAAAGCTGGTCATAAATAGTAGCCGCGTCATCGATAGCCGGCCCCGTTTGCAATGGCTCCTTCGACCAATCAATCGCCTCGGCCTTTTCAAAAACCCCCATCGTCGTCCGGTCCAAGCCCGTCGTCCCCAACGTCAAATACACCGCCGACGATTGTTGCAACGCCTGCATCACATCGGTCGGAATATTCGCATTGTCCAACACACTGACCTCGTCAACCAGCACATTCAACTGCCCATCCGCCTTCAAATTCACACTCAGCTTAAACGCCTCATTCAGGCGTGGCGCAGCGGTATTTATTGGCGTGGTTTGATTCGGAATTTCCCAAAACCACCCCTCCGCGTTAAACCCCACAAATAAATACCGCTGCGGCCCGCCGTAGTGCAATAAAACCCCAAATTGGCGGTGAGTGGTAGCAGATAAATCAATCAAATTAAAACTCAGGCTGGTGCTCCCACTGGTGGAAGCCTTGACATCAGCGTTTTCAAACAGCGCCGCATTCTCACGGTTATTATTTGAAAAAGTCGACCCCAAAACCTGATACGTTTTGTTACTAATAATTTTCTGCGAGCTATTCCCCGCATTATTCGGTAGCGTCTTCCATTTTGACAAAGTACATGCTCCTCTCGACGTTTCAAAATTTACAATTAATTCAGCCGCTTATTTTCTTATGCGGTTCATTCCAGCTTATTAAGCTTAATCTGTCATTTGCTCATGGAGCAGATGACAGATTAAGGCTATTCGGTCTTTTGCTCATAGTAAGTGGGAAGTGAAGAACCGTCATTTCTCACTTTCGTGAGCGCACACATATTGGAGCATTTGTTGTGAGCGGGAAATGTGTGACCATTATATAAACTACCAATTAGGCTATTCAGTCATGAAATTAGGCATTTGGTGACCGATTAACTTTATTTAACGTTCGCTCACTTCCCGCTTACCTCCCAACCGCCAGAGAGAAGTCTGAGAGGCGGATGGCCCTTCCAAACCGCCAGAGGGAAGCCTGAGAGGCGGATGGGATAAAAAAAGGCGACTTGTTAATTTGACGGTCTTTCACTTCCCGCTTACGCTCACGGCGCAGATGACAGATTAGAGCTATTTTTTCTTTTGCTCTCGGTAAGTGGGAAGTGAAGAACCGTCATTTCTCACTTACGTGGGCGCACACATATTGGAGCATTTGTTGTGAGCGGGAAACTAAGCGGGTAATGTCTGACCATTAAATAAACTACCAATTAGGTTATTCGGTCATGAAATTAGGCATTTGGTGACCGATTAGCTTTATTTAGTCACGAAATCAGTTATTTGATGACCGATTAGCTTTACTTAACATCCGCTTACGTTCGCGCACACAACTACCGCCTGTATATGTGAGCGCTCTGGTTCGCGCACACAACAAGCATCCGAATATGTGAGCGTGAAGTTGAGCGCACACATATTGGAGCAGTTGTTGTGAGCGTGAAACTAGGCGGGAAATGTGTGACCATTATATAAACTACCAATTAGGTTATTCGGTCATGAAATTAGGCATTTGGTAACCGATTAGCTTTATTTACCGTTCGCTCACTTCCAGCTTACCTCCCAACCGCCAGAGAGAAGTCTGAAAGGCGGTTGGGAGAAAAAAAAGCGACTTATTAATTTGACGGTCTTTCACTTCCCGCTTACTCTCACGGTTCAGATGACAGATTTGGGCTATTCTGTCTTTTGCTCATGGCGCAGATGACAGATTAGGGCTATTCTGTCTTTTGCTCATAGTAAGTGGGAAGTGAAGAACCGTCATTTCTCACTTTCGTGGGCGCACACATATTGGAGCAGTTGTTGTGAGCGGGAAATGTGTGACCATTATATAAACTACCAATTAGGCTATTCAGTCATGAAATTAGGCATTTGGTGACCGATTAACTTTATTTAACGTTCGCTCACTTCCCGCTTACCTCCCAACCGCCAGAGAGAAGTCTGAGAGGCGGATAGCCCTTCCAAACCGCCAGAGGGAAGCCTGAGAGGCGGATGGGATAAAAAAAGGGGACTTGTTAATTTGACGGTCTTTCACTTCCCGCTTACGCTCACGGCGCAGATGACAGATTAGGGCTATTCTGTCTTTTGCTCTCGGTAAGTGGGAAGTGAAGAACCGTCATTTCTCACTTACATGGGCGCACACATATTGGAGCATTTGTTGTGAGCGTGAAGGGGAGCGCACACATATTCGAGCATTTGTTGTGAGCGTGAAACTAAGCGGGTAATGTCTGACCATTAAATAAACTACCAATTAGGTTATTCGGTCATGAAATTAGGCATTTGGTGACCGATTAGCTTTATTTAGTCACGAAATCAGTCATTTGATGACCGATTAGCTTTACTTAACATCCGCTTACGTTCGCGCACACAACAAGCATCCGAATATGTGAGCGTGAAGTTGAGCGCACACATATTGGAGCAGTTGTTGTGAGCGTGAAACTAGGCGGGAAATGTGTGACCTTTATATAAACTACCAATTAGGCTATTCGGTCATGAAATTAGGCATTTGGTGACCGATTAGCCTAATTGTTAATTTGACGGTCTTTCACTTCCCGCTTACGCTCACGGCGTAGATGACAGATTAAAGCTATTCTGTCTTTTGCTCATAGCGCAGATGACAGATTAGGGCTATTCTGTCTTTTGCTCACGGTGCAGATGACAGATTAGGGCTATTCTGTCTTTTGCTCACGGTGCAGATGACAGATTAGGGCTATTCTTCCGAAATATTCTGTAAACCAGCCACTTAAGCGCTAATTTTTAAGACTTTCATTATAACCTTAGTTGTTTGTTAATCATCGACAAATAAGTTGAGTGAGAATCGACAAGGAAAGTTGGGGCCGAATCGACTATTCTGTCCTTTTTTACTTGAATTTTGGACAGAATAACCCTATTCTGTCCTTTTTTACTCTAATTTTGGACAGTATATCCCTATTCGCTCATCCAATCAGTGACGCGCAAGTTAAATGCGTAGCTAAACGCGGCGTCGTTAAATTGATATTTATTTAAAAGGTCTGGGCCGTTGGAATTGCTGCCGACGCCGTTGTGGCGGGCGTCGAGGTAAAGGTAATGGCTGGCCTCGGGCTGTAACAAGTCGCGGTGCTGGACCTGGGTGAGTTGGGCGGCGGAAAACGGGGTGAAGTTGAAGGACAAGCCGTCCGTTTCAACCGGACTGGTTATAACCAGTTGGCTCCCATCGCCCAAAATATTCAGATAACTTGTCCGATTACGTGCACCGTTTTCCTGAGGCTTGATGTAAGGCTCGTAGAAATCGGTGATGGCGCCATGGAAACGGCCACGATAGTTAGCGTGGTGCTTGTCGATATAACTTTCGTGCGGGCCATTGCCAATGTAGTCAGCAAAATCAAAAGGCTTCACCAACGGTAATTCCAAACCGAAACGCGGTAGGAACGGCATCGCCGTATTCCGCTGCGCCTCGACAGCCACCTGCAATTCGCCGCCCGTAGTAATGGTATAGCGAACCACCAGATTCAAAATATTTGGCCGCGCAACGGTGGCTAGAACCGCCTTGTAAGTGACAACAACTACGTCACTCTTCTCTTCTACCTCAAAATCATTAACGTAAATTTGCGTGCGGTCAAAGTTGAATTGACGCCACGAATTAGCGACAAATCGGTCATTGTCCATCGGCGCACGCCAAATGGTCCAGTGACTCGGCTGGTCCAACAGCGCCTCGCCCTTATAGGAAATTTGATTCAAAGCCGCAGTGCCTTGGCTAAAGACGAATTCAGTGTCACCCACCTTCACAGTCAGCTCAACGGCCGACTCCGTAATGGCCAAATCACCACTAGCCACCGGCGCTTGCCCCACAACAAATTCCTCTAACTCAACCGCATCAAATCCCAGCTCTTCCCCATTTTCAACATCCAAATAAATAACTCTGAAACTCGCTATGTCTGCTAAATCGATACCCCAATCAAACACAGCCGTTTCGCCTGGACCCACATTAGGGACGTCAACCAAATCAACCGTATCCACCAACTTTCCATCTAGCCCGTACAACTCAATCGCCACACGGACACGATCAGTCAAGTAGCTAAAATCATACCCATTAACTAACGAAATCTGCCCCGCATCAAAATCAACCAAACGCACGCGGCGGAAAACTTGGCGGTGCTCATAAGCGCCTGAATGCAAGCGACGGTCAGGATCAACGATACCGTCCACACAGAAATTACCCATGTGTGGGTATTCGCCGAAGTCGCCCCCATAGCGATAAATAGGCTCGGCACCCTCTTCCGCACGCTTCACATTCACCGCATGGTCCGCCCATTCCCATAGGAATAAACCAACAAATGCCGGGTGTTTCATCATATAATCGTAATAGTCAGCCAAATCGCCCGGCCCATTCCCCATGGCATGAGCATATTCGCACAACAGAAATGGCCGGTCTAAGGTTTCACCTAATTCTACAGGCAAATCATCGCGGTTAGTACGTGCAAGCTCTTGAGCCTCAGCGGAATCCGGCTCAAAATACAAAGCATCCATTTGCGCAATACTTGGATACATCCGGCTCCACACATCAATATACTTATCATCAAAGCCCTTCGAACGGTCGCGATAAAAATAGGTTTCCTGATGCAACGGCCGCGTCTCATCCAAATCACGGGCATGCGCCAACATTTTTTCCGTCGCCACGCCATAACCCGACTCATTGCCACCCGACCACATCACAATCGACGAAAAATTCATAAATGGCACGATACTGGCATCCATTCGGTCAATGAAAGCCGCAATGTAAGCCGGATCATCCGCAATCGTATTGTAAATCTCCACATCATACGAACCTGTCAGCGCCACTACCCCATGCGCCTCAATATCCGCCTCGCTCATCACATACAAACCAAGCCGATCGCACAATTCGTAAAACTCCGGCGACTTCGGATAATGCGCCGTCCGCACCGCATTCATATTCAACGACTTCATCAAACGTAAGTCAGCTTCCTGGTCAGCCAAGCTCACCGTCGCCCCCGTATCCGGATGCGTATCATGATGATTGACCCCAATCAGCTTAATCGACCGATGATTGACATAAAACGCCGTTCCACGAATCTCAATCTGCCGCAGCCCCAGCTCTTGCCGGATCACCTCCCCACCCGTCTCTAGCAGCATCACATACACATTCGGCGTCTCCGCATTCCAAAGTAAAGGCTCTTCCACGTCAATCCATACCGCTGCTTCTCCCCTTGTTTGTATTTGCGCAACTAAGTTTTGTTTAGGATCAAAGACTGAAACATAAATATTTTCTTGTAGCTGTAAATCTAGAAAATCCACTTGAATGGTGGCTTGGCTTAAATCTTCTTTCACTGTCGTTTCTATTTTATACTTATTAAGGCGATTTTTAGGTCGAACTAATAAGTACACATCTCTAAATATACCTGAAAATCGATACTTATCTTGATCTTCTAGGTAGGTTCCATGACACCATTTCAGTACTAAAACAGATAAATAGTTGTCACCTTCTTGTAAGAAGCCCGTCAAATCAAACTCCGTATTCGAATGCGAAATTTGACTATAACCCACAAACGTCCCATTGAGCCAGACATAAAAAGCGGCATCGATCCCTTCAAAATGCAAATGATAATCCTGTGCTTCTAATAATTTGTCCACTTTTATAACCCGTTTGTACAAACCCGCAGGATTCGCAAAGGGTACATAAGGCGGGTTGTAAGGAATAGGATATTCAAAATTAGTGTACTGAATTTGATCATAACCTGCCATTTGCCAGCAAGATGGCACGGTCATATCCACCATCCCCTGAGTGTCACCATCTAACCAATAAGCTTGGTCAATAGCGCGCACATTCTCAAAATAACGAAATTGCCACTGCCCATTTAAATCTTGGTAACGGCTAGACTGACGACGGTTGCTCGCTCGCTTAGCTTCCTCAACGGATGCATAGGGCACATAGTAATTGCGTCGTGGTAAATTATTCACTTCAAATACCGTTGGATCTTCAAAAAAATTTGGGATTAACATCGTTTCCTCCTTATAAATCGTTGCGCCTTATTGCGCGCATACGCGTACTCCGTCAACCAGTGTGCCTCTTCGATTTCAACAAGCTGCCTCGTTTCAAAACGCGCATCATCTGTTTCCATAACATAAACAACATCGCCAATCGCTACTTCGACGTCTCCTTCTAAATAAATATCTTCAAATTCAATCGCAAAGTCATGTTTCATCAATTCCGTTCCCACGGTTGGCAAGCCTAAAGCCCGCACCAACTGTTTGGCCATTATCATTTGCCCGCGGTATGATGGATGGATGCCGCTATCATTGAACACGCCGAATTCCGGTAGGCGTAAGTAGGGATATTTATTTAAAAGATCTTCAAATAAATACAGCTGGTCTACGAACGCGGCTTGGTAGTCGTGCGCAAGCTGAGCGGTGATTTGGTGGTATGCCCCATGCTTGTCGGTGACGTCCTGCCAATCCTCCTTGAAAGCCGGCGGCAAGCTACGCAAAACAAGTGGAATATCGCGACGACTTAGCTGATCCAACAGTTGGCGATAATGGCTCTCAAATTCCTGGGTACTTAGCATTTTCAAATCATTGGTGCCCAGCATGATAATCGCAACATCGGCTTGAAAATCATGGAGCCGGTGATCAATGGCAGCGAGCGTCGACTGCGTGGTCGCCCCACTCACGCCCGTATTGAAAACCAAATCGTGTGGGCGCTTAAGATCATGATGAACATATTTTTCAAATATCTGCGCCACACTTTCATAGCCATCCGTGTGGAGGGCGCCATGAGTGATGGAGTCCCCCATAAACAACCAACGCAACGGTTTGTCTTGAGCAATGAGTGCTTGAATTTTTTCGCTGTTAGGCGCCGCTTGTGTTTGATAGACTGGTTGCACCGTATCGATGGTGTTATTTTTGGTGGGCACAGCCTTGAGCCTACTGTATGGCAGGATATCTTTGGTGTAGCCAAAGACAGTGGTGATCAGTTGCTTCGCTAGCCTTAAGTGGCCTAAAGGATTGAGTTGTCCATCACGCGTCAGCCCCTCTGTCCAATTTTCTGTATGGCTGAGGTGGAAGTGGTCAACAACTAACAGACGCTTCCTTGTTGCTTCTGGCAAGGTGTGAATATAGCTTAAAACCTTGTAACGTAACGCTTGTCTTGGGTCGTCTTCTTGGCCATAAGGGTTTGCGATGTAATAAGGCAGTTGTACAACGAGAATACCCGTGTTATTTATTTGAGCGTGAGCTAAATGGATCAGCTGATCAAGGTCTTTTGTCATGTCTTTCTGCTGGTAATAGGCAGCGTCTTCTTCGTCAAATAAATAGGCGGTCGTTTTGTGCTGGTAGGCTTGAGTGTAAGTCGACCATTGTTGGAGGGTCTCATTAAGCGCTTGACCCGGGCGGCTACCGTTGATAACAAAGCGCTCACGGCTACTTTCGTTTTCAGTCAAATACTGCCAACGATAAGCCTCCTCAAAATGCCCCACATAATTCCGCGCCAACTGCAGGGTAGCGTAATCGCCTTGCGTGGCTTTGCCACCGAGAAAAAGCCACGAGTTGACTTGTCTGTCATCCAGCAAATCCTGAATCAATGCTTGATTCAGCACACTCGAGTAATTATTTTGCCAACTAAATATCTCTGCTTGACTCCTATTGTTCGTATGTTGCGTTCCGTTCATAAGCCTATCAGGCCCCCTCTGTAAGTTATATCTGTTTTTCATGCAGTATGAACTACCGTTTTGTTAAGTATTTCCTTATTGGCTGGCTTTTTATTGTTGGTGAAAGCCGGCAAATTGAGCAATATAGCTCAGTGTTTTACTTTCCACCTACACGTTACCCTATAAGTGGAATATTCTACGTATGTGTTACCGTCAGTTTATAATAGACTACCTTTGTATGGAGGAATTTCATAAAAATTATTAGGCAAATACTTGTTCAGGTCATTGCTTTGTTAGCAGTGACCAGATTAATCATTTTAAACTAAAGATTTCTGAAAAAATCTCAAATTGAGATGATTCATCGAAAAGAATCAGCCTTTTATCACGTTGATGCATCGCAAACAACCACTCGTTCGATTCTACTTACATTTGCCGGCTTTCGATTCTTGACGACATCCGGCAATTGACTTTGCCGGTCTTCAACATAAATCGACGTCCGGCATTTTAGCAATTTACAGCATATCCCACGATTTGCCGGCTTTCGATTCTTGACGACGTCCGGCAATTGACTTTGCCGGTCTTCAACATAAATCGACGTCCGGCATTTTAGCAATTTACAGCATATCCCACAATTTGCCGGCTTTCGATTCTTGACGACGTCCGGCAATTGACTTTGACGGTCTTCAACATAAATCGACGTCCGGCATTTTAGCAATTTACAGCATATCCCACAATTTGCCGGCTTTCATTTCTTGACGACGTCCGGCAATTGACTTTGACGGTCTTCAACATAAATCGACGTCCGGCATTTCGGCAACTTTCAGCATATCCCACAATTTGCCGGCTTTCATTTCTTGACGACGTCCGGCAATTGACTTTGACGGTCTTCAACATAAATCGACGTCCGGCATTTCGGCAACTTTCAGCATATCCCACAATTTGCCGGCTTTCATTTCTTGACGACGTCCGGCAATTGACTTTGACGGTCTTCAACATAAATCGACGTCCGGCATTTCGGCAACTTTCAGCATATCCCACAATTTGCCGGCTTTCATTTCTTGACGACGTCCGGCAATTGACTTTGACGGTCTTCAACATAAATCGACGTCCGGCATTTCGGCAACTTTCAGCATATCCCACAATTTGCCGGCTTTCATTTCTAGACGACGTCCGGCAATTGACTTTGACGGTCTTCAACATAAATCGACGTCCGGCATTTTAGCAATTTACAGCATATCCCACAATTTGCCGTAACTGGGAAGTAAGTTACTGTCAGTTTATGATAGACCATCTTTGAAATGGAGGTATTTCATAAAAATTATTAGGCAAATCCTTGTTCTGGTCATTGCTACTGTTAGCAGTGACCAGATAAATCATTTTACACTAAAGATTTCTGAAAAAATCTCAAATTGAGATGATTCATCGAAAAGAATTAGACTTCTATCACGTTGATGGATCGCAAACAACCGTTCGTTTACTTCCCGCTTATATCCTAGGCAAGTTTAAGTATGTTCTACTTAATCCCATATGTGGAATATTCTATGCGCATATATTCCACTTAACCCCATACCAAGCAGAATTAACTAACCAACAAATAACAAACTCCGCCTATATCACCACCCTACCACTCCACCACCCCATAAATCACAAAAGGCAGGAGGTCATAGTGATCTCCTGCCTGATATTGGCGTGATTGCGGCGATCTTTGTAAATAAAAACCATCGACAATTTTCTAAAACATAGTATTTATTCGACTTATTCGGATTCTTCTTCTGACGCTTCTTCGGAATCCGCATCGGCATCTTCCGCTGATTCTGCATCTTCCGCAGATTCTTCTTCACTTTCTTCGGTAGCTTCCTCAGTTGGTGTACCAATCAAGTCGCTTACAAGCGGCGCTTTCAGGTATTCTTCAAGCGTTTCGCGTCCACCGTTGTTCATGTATTGTTCCACGTAGCTATCCCAATCTGCTTCGATATCGATAACGCCGGTAATACCGTTCATACGGAATTCTTGTGTTAAGGTATCCATTTGTGAACCGTAACGAGTCGTTACTTCAGCTAAGTTGGTTTCGTTGAATAGATCCCAACGTACTGGACGGATAGCATATTGTTCAACCACGTCTGGTCTAGCAAAGAATTTGTCCATTAACTCTAATGTTTTCACGTGTGTTAACCAAATTAAATGTTCTTTGTAGTACGTTCTATGTGAATAATCCCAGAAGCCCATTTCGCCTTCTTCAGCATCGTATTCAGGACGTACGATTAAGGTAGAGTTTCCTTCTTCGCCCATCCAGTCAGAGTGCTCACCAGGGATACCGTATTTCGTCCAAACGCCTTCTTCTCCATAGTGCATGAAGTCAAACATTTGTAAGAAACGAGCTAATTCTTCATCCGTAACAGAAGCATTTACATACATATTGTCACCTAATAAAGTCACTGGCATATATGAAGCTTGACCCGCATCGCCATTAGGTCCAATTTCATGGTTGGTCACTAATAATTTAGCATCAGGGTTAGCGGCTAAAATGTTTTGAGGAGCACGTCCGTCAGTCCAAGCTTCTTGCGCTAAGTAAGTTCTTTGAGCGATATAGTAACCAATTGAACCTGCTGAGTATTTTTCCCAACCTGTTCTTTCATCTAAGGTGGTCCACTCAGGGTCAATTAAACCTTTGTCATACCAATCAGCAAAGGTTAATAACGCTTCTTTGTAAGCATTGGATACTAAAGGTAACGTTAATTCGCCATCTTCTTCTAAGTTATAACCTGGTGCAAGACCGAAAGCACCAAATAATGTTTGACCCCAGTTTAAGTTATTGTTCGCTGGTAACAAACCGTAAGTGTCATCTTGACCATTGCCATCTGGATCGTCAAAAGTGAAAGCTGTTAAAATTTCTTCTAATTCGTCTATCGTATAAGAATGTTCGGTCATGTAAATACGTTCATAACCATCAGAATCCCCAATTGGCTCAGCATCTTCTGGAATTTCAATCCCCAAGTTTTCCATCCAGTCCATCCGTAACGTTGGCGCCCAAATGATTCCTTCCGTATGGCCTTGATAACCAATTAATGACAAGTAAGCATTTGGATCATCCGGATCCGTGTTCATACGCCAACCTAAACCATCATCCACTTCGTCTAACATGGCTGCATAATTTGGTGCATATAATTCTATCATATCACGCGGAATAGAACGGGTTAACCCATCTTGGAAAAATTCCAATGGCGTCATACCACCTGATGTAAAGGCAAACGTATCTGGCAATTCATTTGAAGCGACTAAAATTGACGTTTCTTGCGAGTTCCATGTATCCGTGAACACATTTGAAATATCAATATTGAACATTTCTTCTAAACGTAATTCCACCCAGCTATCATCCACCGCATTCCCTTTGGTAACCACCCCTGATAATTGCATCGCAACAGGTTCAGAGAAGTCACCCGGCGCCGGTAAACCATCGATTAAAGCCGCTGTGTCATCGCCTTCTGATGTTTCTTCTGAGTCAGCCGCCTCTTCCGTTTCCGCAACGGATTCTTCCACAACTTCCGTCGTTTCGGCTACTTCTTCAGATGAAGCCGCATCATTTGAGCCACTGTCGCCGCATGCTGCTAAAACAAGCATGGATGCAAACAATAAACTAGATTTAACAAAAAATCCTTTTTTCATTTTCTCTCTCCTTTTCAAACCTAAGCAACATTGCAACCACTACTTCTTTTAATAAATATCACTGCCTTATTTACTTGTTTTTTCTAAACGTACCGTTAAGCGGTTTATCGCGTCAAGTCCAACATAGGTTAACCCAAAGGCCAACATGGCAATGGCTATAAAGGGGACTAAGATAAACCAACGGACGACAACATAAGCAAACAAGAGTAACATTAGCCCCATAATGACGGTATGCACAGGACACGCAAGCATGATAATCACCGCATGCTTAATCGTTTGAAACAGACTAAGGTCCAAATGCACCATGATCGTTGGGATATACAAACAAAGTAAAGCAAATAAGATAATAAAACCATAGCCAGCAAAAACAAATAAGGTAGCTACCCCCGTCGTAATTTGGGTGGTTAAGCGAAAGTAAATCACTAACAAGGCCGCAAAGACCAATGAGCCGTAACCCACTAGATTCGCCCTTTTAAATTCTTGTTGGTAGACTTCCCAAAATTTTTCCTTGCGGGCATTAATGTCTTCATTGCGGATCATATCACGACTCGTTCCAAAGATAGCAATTAAGCTTGGGAAGATACCTCCCACGATCAAACCACGGAGGACGCCCATCCAGAAGAACAGTTGCAACTTAACCATTTCAGCTAACCAGGTCATCACACGCATTAACAAACTATCTGCACTGAAATTCATCGTCATATTCCTTTCTATTTCTTTCATAAAGCAACAGTGTCGCAGCGATATTTAGTTTAGCCTTTAACCGCTCCGAGTTGAAGCCCTTCAATAAAGTAGCGTTGGGCAAACGGGTAAACGGCAATGATTGGCCCGATGGAAACCACAACGGTCGCTGCCCGCACGTTGGCGAGTAGTAGCTGCGCGGCGTCTGCCCCAGTTCCGGACACTTGATAGTCCATCCGCGACGGATCGACGTCGACCAACATGTCACGCACCAGTGTTTGTAAAACATCCAACGAACTATTACGGATATAAATGGTGGCATTGAACCATTCGTTCCAGTGGTAAATAGCCGCCCACAAGGCGATGGTTACTAAAATCGGCACACTCAGTGGCAGCACGATACGAACCAAAATGGTGAATGGGCTAGCCCCGTCCATAATCGCCGACTCTTCAATTTCTGAGCTGATACTTTTGAAGAAGTTTCTTAGGATAATAATATACGACGTGTTTAAGGCTACGGGAATAATAAGCGCGGCACGTGTATCTAACATGCCTAAGTCCCTTACTAATAAATACCGCGGAATCATCCCGCCGTTAACATACATGGCAATAATGAATAAAGCAACGAAAAAGTTTCTAAACGGCAAATCGTCACGTGATAATGGATAAGCGGCTAAAATTGTTACCGTCACAATGGTAATCGTACCTAGGATGGTACGAATAATGGTGTTGGTGTAGGCACGACCAACATTTCCATAATTAAAGATGTATGAATAAGCTTCTGTCGACCATTTTTCAGGCCAAAGTGAAATGCCTAATCCTCCGGTATTGGATGAATCTGAGAAGGAAAGGACAATTTGGTTCCACACTGGGTATAAAATTGAGATACACAGCAGGACTAAAAAAGTGATATTTAGTATATCGAATAAAGTGATTTTCTTTTTCATGTCGCGTTTCCTTTCTATAAGATTCGTTGGCCAGTGGTGCGTCTAACGATATAGTTAGAGGTACCAACCATAAAGAGTCCCACCAAGTTTTGGAACAAACCAACAGCGGTTGAGTAGTCAAAGTTAAAGTCAATCAAACCTATCCGGTAGACGTAAGTATCAATGATGTCGGCTACTTCGTAAACCGATGGGTTGTACATATTTAAGATTTGGTCGAAACCAGCACTCAAGATACCACCGACACGCAAGATTAACATAACCAATATAATTGGCATAATGGATGGAATCGTAATGTAGCGCATTTTTTCAAAACGTGTGGCACCGTCCAGTTCAGCGGCTTCGTATAAAGCCGGGTCAACCCCCGTAATCGCCGCTAAATAAATAATGGAGCCATAGCCAATCCCTTGCCAGATATCTGTCACCACAATAATCGGTACGAACCATTGTCGACTGGCTAAGAAGTGAATCGGTTGTCCACCAAACAAAGTGACAATATAGTTAACAATTCCCCGTTGAGGTGAAAAAATCTCAATCATCATGGCGGCAATAATTACCCACGATAGGAAATAAGGTAAGTAAGAAATCGTTTGGGTTATCTTTTTAAAACGAACAAAACGGAGTTCATTCAACATAAGGGCTAAAATAATCGGTGCCGGAAATCCAAAGATAATTTTCAAGAAAGAAATCCAAATGGTGTTTCTTAAAGCTCTTGTAAAAGTAAAGTCTGAAAACATCCGTTTGAAATGATCAAAATTATTCCACGGACTGCCAAGAATTCCTTTTCCTGGTGAGTAATCTTTAAAAGCGATTAAAACCCCATACATAGGTCCATAACTAAAAACGAGTAATAGCGCGAGTGGGATAATCATCATAATGAGAAACGGGATATTTTTTTTGAAATTTCTGCGTTTCAAATTTTGCTTGCGCTGTTTATCGGTTAGTCCACCCGGTGATGGACTGGTAACATTCACTTGCATATTGTGCCTCCTTTTGATGTAATCAATTCAAAACGGTTACTGCGGTTCTTTTCAATCATTCGCAACCCCTTTCATTTTGATTATAAACACGTCTCAATCAACTGCTATTAATTTAACATATTGCCGCTAGGCTAAATTGAACTTTTTTTGAGAATTTTTGCATTATTTTAATGATAAGGAAAATTAATGGGCGGGATGGGTTGATTGAGAGGGTGTGGTGGGTGTGGTGGTTGAGATGGGTGGTAAACACACGTGAAATATCATGAAAGTGACTAGCAACTTCTATTGCCTATATCATACCTTATTTTGGTTGCGCTTTCAATTATGAGCTAAAAATTTTTATTGTGCATAGGAAAGCCCAGCTTTCACTGGAACCACGTGAATATCTCCCTTTTTAATGATTAAAAAACTTAATACCAAATAAATATCGGAATTTCTTACTTAGTGGATAAGCGAATGAAAGTACTAAAGGGAGGGGGAATTGTGGTTTAATATTCTGAGGTGAAAGCTAAGTGACACTAAGCCGGGTAAATGGGCGGCCATCCGCCTCTCATGTTGCTCTCTGGCGGTTGGGACTTGCCATCCGCCTCTCACGTTCCTCTCTGGCGGTTGGGAGCTGCCATCCGCCTCTCACGTTCCTCTCTGGCGGTTGGGACTTGCCATCCGCCTCTCACGTTCCTCTCTGGCGGTTGGGATTTGCCATCCGGTAAGTGGGAAGTGAAGGACCGTCTTTTCTCACTTACGCTGCACCAGCGCACACATATTGGAGCATTTGTTGTGTGCGTGATGGGGGGCGCACACATATCCGGGCAGTTGTTGTGTGCGTGAACCTAAGAGAAAAATGTGTGACCATTAAATAAACTACAAATTAGGCTATTCGGTCATGAAATTAGGCATTTGGTGACCGATTAGCTTTATTGTCATGAGGGAATTGTCTGAGTGACAATGAGAGGCTTTATTGTCATGAGAAAAATTCTGAGTGACAATGGGAGCCTTTATTGTCACGAGGGAAAATCTGAGTGACAATGAGAGGCTTTATTGTCATGAGAAAATATCTGAGTGACAATGAGAGGCTTTATTGTCACGAGGAAAATTTTGAGTGACAATAGGCAGGCTAAAACGCAGCCCCCTCCATCTGAAGCACAAATTTGTGATTAAATTACCCACCTAAACCGCATTGCGTCGCACCACCCCACTAAACCGCACCACCCTACAAAAAAACCCTCGTCACCGAGGGGTTCCACAGATATTTATTCAGATTGTTCGGTCCAGGCGGTTTCCAAATGCCCGACGAATTCGAAGTTGTCGGTCAGGCCAGCCATGTGGTCGGCCAAATAGTCCCAGCGCCACGCGCCCTCGGGCACAGCAAAGGCTTCGTAGTCGGCTAGCGGCACGGTTTCGTACATTTTTTCAGCTTCGATGCCCAGCACGAAGGTCGGCATGAACTTGGGGTCGGTCACAAAAACTTCGCCGTCGTCGCCCCGTTTGAAGGTGACTTCGGTGATGCCACCCTGTTTGTTTTCCAACTCGCGTTGGCCGGTCAAAAAGCTAGCTTGCGAGTAGATGGCGAATGTTTCGTCCTCGTTGAACCAGGCCATCGGCTGCAAGACGTGTGGGTGCCCGCCTAAAATTAGTTTAACGCCGGCGTCGCTCAACGCTTGGAAGTAGTATTCCTGCTGTTCGTCCGGCCATTCGCCGTATTCCGGCCCCATGTGCAGCGTCACGACCACCGCATCCACCTGTGGCTTCAACCATTCCACCTCACTCAAGATAACTTCTAAGTCCAACAAACTAACTAAATATCCCTGCCCCTCGGGAACGGGGATGCCATTCGTGCCGTAGGTGTAAGACAGAAAGCCCAGTTTGATGCCGTTTTTGTCGATAATTCGCGGGGTTTGAAAATCGTCCATGTCTTTGTAGCTGCCGGAATACATAATTCCAACCGTGTCTAGATTGTTGATCGAACTAATAGCCCCTTCAGCAAACCAATCCAAGGTGTGGTTGGTCGTATTACTAACCAAGTCCACGCCGATGGCTTTCATGGCTTCCAAAACCGATCCAGGCGCATTAAATTGTGGATAACCTGAAATAGGTAAATCGGGATAAGCAGCAATAATTTCCATGTTTGCCACAGTCACGTCGGCATAACTCGTATAAGGTGCCATGCGTGCAACCATCGGTAGGAAATCGTAGTCTTGCGAACCTTCTATTATATTAGGCACTTCTTCGGCGCCAATGACGGTGCCATTATTCCATATGCCTTCGGCTTCCAATTGTTCAACTGCGCCTTGGTACAACCAAGACGACCGATCGGCCATCCAACTGACTCTGTCGTGAATCAGAAAGTCCCCAAAGGAACGCAAACGAATTTCACCCTCTTTGCCTTGCCAAGGTTCAACGACTTCTTTAGTAGGTAAATGTTGGAGTGACGCGGGTACTTCTTCAGCAGCAATGGTTGTGGTCGTTAGGTTGAAAAGTAGTGCAAAACTTAATAAAATATTTTTTATTTTCATGTGTCGTCTCCGTGATATTTATTTGAACATGTGGTACATAAAACGTTGGGGGTCTTGCATAAAATTTTGCATAAATTGAACATGCTCTATGTCGTGATATTTAGTTGGGGTAATGCCCTGAACGGAAATTTCGTAAAGGTCGGCTTCAGGATAGGCCATCAGAATCGGTGAGTGGGTGCTGATGATGAACTGGCTACCCTGCTTGGCGTAGTCGTCAATCAGGTAGAGCAGCGACAGCTGGTTTTGCGGACTCAGCGGCGTTTCGGGCTCATCAAGAATGTACAAGGCGTTAGGACGCAGGCGCGCTTGGAATAGGGACATAAATGATTGGCCGTGGGATAAGTCGGATAAATCGGTTGGGTAGAGTTGTTTCATTTCGTAAAGGGCATTGGCATAAGGCATGCGTTCCAGCGAATGGCCTTGCGGATCGCGACGGTCAATTTCTGCCAGCGCATCGATGGCCTCCTGCTGACGTTCTTTGGTCTCACGAACAAAAGTGATAAAGTCATCGGCGCGAAAAAAGAAGCCGGAGTTGCGTTTGTTGGTCCAAATGAGTTTAAAACTTTGCGCGAAGGCGTCAATCCATTTATATTCTGTCAGTTGGTCAAAACCGCGATTACTAAGGGTGATGGCCTGCGCTTCATAAGCAATCGTCTCCAAAAGCGTTGACTTCCCAGCTCCATTTTCCCCAATAAATATCGTTACTGGTCGTTTGAATTCAAGGTTTTCGAGTTGGTTAAGCCAAGCTAAGTTGAAAGGAAACTGTGACTGGGTGCTGGCGTCGGTTGGTGGTTGGTAACTGATGCGTTTGAGTAACATGTTGGGTGTCAGGCAGCTCCTTTCTTTTGTAGTGGGATATTTATTTGAATTATACCGCATATGGGAGGGATTTGCTTGGAAAAAATATATTTTGTTGATAAAATAATATTGACATCAATTTTATGTTTTTTCATGAGGTAATAGGAGGTGTGAAGGTATGTTCAGAAAATTCAAGCCACGTTTTTATATGGGTCTCATGATAGCCATCATGTTAACGTTCATCCCAGAATACTTTCCGGAATTTAAGTGGTTAAATCAAAGCTTATTAGGATACTTAATTTTTTTATTCGGTATGTATTTGTCTATATCTGGTAATGATAAAACCAAACAGTAGGGGTGGATAATATGAAAAAGTTTATGAAGAGTATGGTGATTAGTATAGTTGCTGCCATTGGTTTCTATGGATTAGGCAAGCTTTTTGGCTATGACGTTAATTGGGCGACTTTTGTAGCATTTTTCATAGGAATGCCTTTATCGATTTGGTATTTTGATTCCAAAAACAATAAGACATATGATGAGAGTGACGATAGTTAACAGTAAAAAAGACACAAATAAATGTGTCTTGAGCTTTTTCTATTTACTGTGGAGCGTAAAATTCATGTTTTATTTTACTGCCAAGTGAAATCATTGATATTTACTTTTATAATTGTTGAATACAATTTATGCGGTCGATGGGACTTGAACCCACACGAACATTGTTCACTACCCCCTCAAGATAGCGCGTCTGCCATTCCGCCACGACCGCAAATTAAATAAGCACAACCATAATTGTACTTTATTTGGAGGGGGGTTGTCAATGAGGTTAGGTAGTTATTATTAGAGGTACGCATTTTCTGACCGCGAGACAAATTTTTCTGGAGTTGTCGCGCGCTGTCTGACCGCTAGACAAATTTATCTGAAGTTGTCGCGCGCTGTCTGACCGCGAGACAAATTTGTCTGGAGTTGTCGCGCGCTATCTGACCGCAAGACAAATTTATCAGGAGTTGTCGCGCGCTAGCACGTCTTCCCTACAAGTCGTAAGTAGGAAGAGAATAAACTGGTTGCTTGCGATAAATCAAAGTGTTTATAGGTTGGTTCTCTTTGATAAATCATCTCAATATGATATTTTTGCAGAAATCTCTAGATTAAATGATCAATCAAGACACTGCCTACTGAGCAAAAGACAGAATACACCTAATCTGTCATCTGCTAATTGAGCAAAAGACAGAATACACCTAATCTGTCATCTGCGCACTGAGCAAAAGACAGAATACACCTAATCTGTCATCTGCGCACAGAGCAATGACCAGACTATACATTTGATGGCACGCGCTAGCAATGACCAATTACCAATCAACCTATCCCCACTCACCAAACTTCCTCCTAAATATCTTCTCAACCATCACAACCGACCGCATCCCAAACCGACCATCCCTTTACCTCTCCTCAAACATCCCCTCAACAACCTCAATCCGCTTCTCTTCCAAATCCATCACAGCTTGCACCCCATACGGCAGCATCGCATGCGGATACGCATGCCCAAAATTCACATTATACAAAATCGGCAAATCTTCATCAGCCGTCACCTCAAGCAATACTGATTTATATGCCTCATAAAAAGCTTCATCCTGAGGCTTGCCCACAATCAAGCCTCGCACCTGCTCAAAGACGCCTACTTCTTTCAGCTTCCTCAACATCATACCAAATCGTTCAGGCTCCGGCTTTTCCTCACTGGTCTCAAAAAAGAATAACTTATCCTTCCATTGATCAACCCCAGGAAACAAACCATAGCACTCACTAATTTCCAACTGATCCTCAAAACGCCCACCCACTAACAACTCATACAAACTCTCCAAGCAACCACCTAACAACGCTCCCTGTACCCGACCCGAGCCACGCAAAACTTCATAACCATGAGTCTCCTCATGCGCAACCCGCCAAGTCCCAAGCGCTGCCTCAGAAAAATCACGACGCTCCTCATACCAAACCGGACTCGACTCAATCACATAAGGCGCATCCCCACCAAAATAACGCTCAAACGCCTCCCGCGTATACGGCAACATCTCCGGACCCAATTCCGCCAAATCATTCATAAAATTCAACCCATAAAAACTAACCATGCCCAACTGATAAAACATCATATGATTCACCGTCGTATCCGAATACCCCGTAAAAAGCTTAGGCTGTCGCGCTACCGCCTCAACAAATTCCGCATCATCCAACAAATACGGCGCCAATCGAAACGTATCATCCCCGCCGATACTACAAATAATCCCTTTTATCGCATCATCCAAAAACGCCTGCTTCAAATCCTCCGCCCGTTTCTGGGGATATTTATTCAAAAAATCAATGCCCTTCAAAGCATTCGGCATCACAACCGGTTCAAGCCCCATCGCCCGCAACCGCTCCTGCCCTAACGCCAGCTGATGCCGCGCAAAATCCTCGCCCAACACCCCCCGCGACAAACTCACAATCGCCACCTTATCCCCTTTTCGCAACGCCCGCGCCTTCTTCATCCAATCCCCCCAATAAATATCTCTGCTACATTCCCCTTTAAGCAGTGACCCGATAAGCTCTATTCTGTCCTTTTCCTTATCTATTTTGGACAGAATAGCCCTACTCTGTCCTTTTTCTTATCTATTTTGGACAGATAAGCTCTATTCTGTCCTTTTTCCTCGCATTTTTGGACAGAATAGCCGAAACTAGCAGAAACCCTCAGAATCCACCAACCCTCACCGCACCCCAAACAGGAGTAAGTGCAAAAAATCCGGCGTTGGCCGATAGTCGGGTGAAGAACGGACTGGCGCACCTCTCTCCTTTAGGAGCGTTTAGCCCCTTAGGGAGAGAGTAGCCAGCCGAGTCGGGAAACCAAGGCTCCCGACGGTTCCACGACCATCGGCAAACGCCAGATTTTTGAAGCAGTGATATTTATTTAGAAAACACCCGCTTCAACCCAATCCGTTGCTTCTTCTTATCCACTGACAAGACTTCGACATCCACGATGTCGCCCACCGCAACAGCTTGCGAGGGATGCTTGATAAACTTGCCCGACAACTTAGAAATATGAATCAAACCGTCTTCCTTCACGCCAATATCAACAAAAGCCCCAAAATCGACCACATTTCGAACCACACCTTGCAACTGCATCCCAATTTCCAAGTCATCAATGGTCAGCACATCACTGCGCAAAATCGGCGCATCTTGTTGGTCACGAATATCGTGCAAAGGATTTTTCAAGCCATCGACAATATCACGCAAGGTTTCCATCCCTACGCCATCATGCTCGGCCACAAAGCCCTTCATATCAAAGCCGTCCAAAGCCGCAACCGCCTCGTCACTGCCAATAGCATCCACCGACAAACCTAACGAACCCAAAACAGCTTCAGCCACCCCATAAGACTCTGGGTGAATCGACGTTTGATCCAAAGGATTGTCGCCATTCAATATCCGCAAGAAACCAACCGCCTGCTCATAAGACTTCGGCCCCAAACGTTTCACCGACTTAATTTGCGAACGATTCACAAAACGCCCTTCAGCATCTCGCATGGCCACAATATTTTTTGCCGTCGAAGCCGTCAAACCCGACACATGCTGCAACAAAGGCACCGACGCCGTATTAATATCCACGCCGACCTGGTTCACGGTCATGTTAATCACAAAATCCAACTCGTCGTTCAACATATTTTGCGCCACGTCATGTTGGTATTGCCCCACGCCCATGGACTTGGGATCAATCTTAATCAACTCCGCCAAAGGATCCTGCAAACGCCGCGCAATCGAGACTGCACTCCGCTCCTCCACTTGGAAATCAGGAAACTCATCCCGCGCAATTTGCGAAGCCGAATACACCGAAGCGCCTGCCTCGCTGACCACGATAAAACGCACTTCCCGCTCAATTTCGCCAACCACTTCGCTGACAAATTGTTCGGACTCACGGCTCGCCGTCCCATTTCCAATCGCAATCACATCAACATCATAACGCGCAATCAAATCCTTCAACTCAGCCTTGGCCCTAACCCGAGCCCCTTCCCCATTGTGCGGATAAATAATCGCCTTATCCAACACACGTCCGGTCGGATTAATAATCGCCAACTTGCAACCCGTCCGGTATGCCGGGTCAAAACCCAAGACCACATAACCCTTCAACGGTGGTTGCAACAACAAATTCCGCAAGTTTTCGCTAAAGACCGAAATCGCCTGCTTATCCGCTTTTTCATTTAACTCATTGCGAATCTCACGCTCCACCGCCGGCTTGATAAACCGCTTGTAGGCATCCGCAATCGCCGCCCGCACTAAGTCCGCCTTATCCGCCCGCAAGCCTGCCGGAACATGGCGCTTCTCCATATAATTTTGCGCCCCCACAGGATCCACCTCGATTTTCACCGAAATAACCCCTTCTTTTTCCGCCCGATTAATCGCCAACGTCCGATGCTCCGGAATTTTCTGGATTTGCTCGCGATAATCGTAATACATTTGGTAAACGCCCTGCGCATCCAAGGTCGCATCCTTCTCGCTCGTCACCAATTCCGCATTGTAACGGAAAAACTTCCGCATAAACTCCCGATACTCCGCCTTATCCGACACCTCTTGCGCCAAAATTTCGTGAGCACCCGCTAGAGCCTCCTCAACCCCCACAACCTCTTCGTTAATAAATACCGCTGCTTTTTCCTCAATGGTTTGTGCGACATCTTCAGGATCCAACAACCAATCCGCTAATGGCTGCAAGCCATTTTCAATGGCAACCATGGCTTTGGTACGGCGTTTCTGCTTGTAAGGACGATAGATATCCTCCAACTGTTGGAGGGTCGTAGCGATATTTATTTGTTCGGTTAGGTCTTCCGTCAGTTTGCCTTGCTCGTCGATTAGGCGGTGGACCTCTTCTTTCCGTTCGGTCAGTTGCACGACATAGTGGTGGCGTTGTTGGATGGTGTGGATTTGGACCTCATCCAAAGAACCCGTTAATTCCTTGCGGTAACGGGCGATGAATGGGATGGTTTTGCCTTCAGCTAAAAGATCAAGCACGACCTCCACTTGCTTAGGACTAATGTTCACTTCTTGACTAATTTGTTTTACAATAACTTCCGACATCTACTAATTCTCCTTATGTGTCTCAATTTGATACGTTTCTAATACAGTATGGGCATCAATAACGATAGCGGTTAGACGGCCGCCGTAAACAGCTCCCGTATCAATGCCAATTTTGCGATCCTCTTGCCAAATAGAAAAATCATTGAAATTTTGATGCAGCATCATGGTTGGGGTATGCCCAAAAATAATGGTATGCCCTGTGTGATTATCCTTATAATGGAAAGGTTCGCGAATCCAAATAAAATCAAAGGGCTTGGTTTGACGCCAATCGGTCAGGCTTAAATCAACCCCCGCATGCACAACGATAAATTCACCAAACGTATAATAATAAGGCAAATGACTGAGCCAATCTCTTAACCACGGCAAAGTTTGCATGACTTCTTTGGCAATCCGCTTGGCACTGAAGGTATTTATTTGAAGTTCTGGAATTTCTAGGATATTGCTGATGGTCGTCGTTCCGCCATTGCGTTTGTAAAGATTCCAATTCATCATGGGATGATCCAAGAAATCCAACAATAATTGTTCATGGTTGCCGCGCAAACAAATGGCGCCCTCTTCTTGGTTCAAGGCATAAACTTTTTGGAGGGTCGCAGCTGAATTATGACCACGGTCGATATAATCGCCCACAAAAACCAATTGCTGACTGGCTTTATCCCATTTTTTGAGTATGTCGTCTAAGGCTTGATCCATGCCGTGAATGTCGCCAATAATAAAGGCTTGTTCTTTTCCCATAACGGTACCTCCTTCGCTAATTGTTACGCTTTATTATATCATACATCCCGTGAGCTGTTTTAGCAAAAAACACGAACGTTCGGAGATATTTATTTAAAAAGGTTTGAGAAAGGATTGTATTTCTTTAAGGTTTTGTTATAATTCCTTTATTAATTCTTAGGAGGTTCCTAGTGGAAAACTTTTTTAAATTGAAGGAAAACAACACAACCGTCGCAACCGAGGTAACAGCGGGGATTACAACCTTTTTGGCCATGTCTTACATCATTTTCGTCAACCCAGCCATTTTATCTTTATCCGGCATGCCTAGCCAAGCAGTCTTCTTAGCCACGATTTTCGCAGCAGCTGTTTCAACCTTAATCATCGGTTTGTTCGCCAATGTTCCCTACGCCTTAGCACCCGGCATGGGACTCAACGCCTTCTTCACTTACACCGTCGTGTTCAGCCTCGGTTTTACATGGCAAGAAGCTTTATCCATGGTGTTTCTATGTGGGATTTTAAACGTTTTGCTGACGGTAACCAAAATCCGTAAACTCTTAATTACCGCCATACCCGACTCATTGCAACACGCCATTTCCGCGGGTATCGGGGTCTTTATCGGATATGTTGGGATTAAAAATGCCGGTTTGTTGAGCTTTACGATTGAAGGCAATCAAATCATTTCAATAAATAACGCTGCGCCTGACGTGGCTGATCTTTCTAATGGGATTGACACGATTGTCGCCAATTCAGGCACGCTGCCAGCTTTAGTGGATTTTACTGATCCTAGCGTGCTGATTGCTTTGTTTGGTTTGGCTTTAACCATTGCTTTGATGCTGAAAAAAGTGAAAGGCGATATTTTAATTGGGATTGTTGCGACTACATTGTTAGCCATTCTAGTCGGCGTGGTTGATTTAAGTGCCATTGACTTTGCCGGTAATTCTTTAAGTAACGCCTTTAGTGAATTAAGCCAAACATTCTTAGTGATTTTCAAACCCGAAGGTTTACCATCCTTGTTTGGCGATATGTCGCGCATGCCCTTAGTCTTGATGACCATTTTCTCCTTCTCTTTATCCGATATTTTTGACACCATCGGAACCTTTATCGGTACAGGTCGTCGTTCAGGCATTTTCTCAGCCGAAGATGAGCGCGCATTAGAAAATTCATCCGGCTTTTCGTCCAAGATGGACAAAGCGCTGTTCGCTGACTCTATCGGAACGATTATCGGCGCCTTATTCGGAACATCAAACACCACAACCTTCGTCGAATCTGCAGCTGGTATTGGTGCAGGTGGACGGACAGGGTTAACGTCCGTCGTGACCGCTATATGTTTCTTATTGTCTGCTTTCGCGGCCCCCATCATTAGCGTGGTGCCATCTGCTGCGACAGCACCGGCTTTAATCATCGTGGGGATTTTGATGGTCGCCTCATTTGGAGACATTAATTGGAACGACTTCGCCGAAGCCGCCCCCGCTTTCTTTGCTTCTATTTTTATGGGATTGGCCTACTCGATTTCTTACGGGATTGCCGCCGGTTTTATCGTTTATGGTTTAGTCAAAACCGTCCAAGGCAAAGCACGTGACGTGCACTGGATTATTTGGGTCTCGATTGCCTTGTTTGTGTTGAATTTTGTGATAATGGCGATGATTTAGTAAGTTTTCGCTTAGCAGCCCTTGCAGCCCCGTTTACGGGGCTGTTTTTTTGTGGGGATAGGTCGGTATGGTTGCTGAGGTGGCGAAGGCATGTTGGCTCTTCGCCAGCTATTTGATTGGGTGGCGAAGGTCACCTTTGTCTTCGCCACCTATCTTATTTGCCGGCGAGCACCTCTATCTCCCTCGCCACCTATTTGATTAGGTGGCGAAAGTCAAGTACTCCTCCGCCAGCTTTTTCATTTTCCATTTGAAAATATAAATATTTAAAAATAAAAAAGTGGAATTAGGCATTTTTTGTGTATTTATATATGTAAGGTTAAAAAAAGGAGGTGAGAACATGCAAAAATTGGAGAAAAGTGATGAGCTGATAGTGTTGGAGTTCATGGAAAAGCGTCAGGCGCTTCCTAATAAAAAAATGGAAAAAAGACGAAAATATTTATCTAAGGGTTATGAAGGTGAGTTAGAATTTATTAAATGGTTTAATGAATACCAACCTGGTAATTGGGTGTTAGTAATCAACTATTGGTTTAAAGACGACTATACGATGCAGGCTGATTTTATCTTGCTGTCATCGTATCAGTGGATAGTGATAGATGTGAAAAATTATGATGGGATTTATCGCTATAATGGTCACGGTGAAGGTTGGTTAAATGATTTAAAATTAAATGGTGATAATTTCCTTACGCTCAGCAATCGAACAAATAGTATACGTAACATTGCGCAAGGGATTGATCCCCACATCCAAGTGACGTCCGCAATGATATTTATTAATCAGCATAATGAGGTTTTTATTGAAGTGCCAGTACAAGCAAAGGTGGTGAAGCGGGATCAGTTGAAGCGATATCTTCAGGGGTTACCGCGGGTGGCGCCGATGCCGGATTGGGAGCTGGGGGATGTGATACAGGTGTTGAATACGCATAAGACGAGCTATGGGATTCCGTTTGAGGCAATGGCACCGGAGGATTTTGGGCAGTTGCGGAAAGGGATTTATTGTCCGAAGTGTCATGAGTATGACATGGAATTTAGGCATGATTATGTGAAATGTCGTAATTGTGGGACAACTGAAAAAAATGGTGAGATTATTTATCGTCATGCAATTGAGCTCAGTTATTTATTCTATAAACATCCAGAAATGGTGTCAACTAAAAATATTTATGAGTTGATAGATGAGAAAATCAGTAAGCGAACGATTAGAACTTATCTTAGTTCGTACTTTAAACCAATCTATAAAAGTGTTAGTACGTATTTTGTAGTAAATAGGCCATAGAACAGTTACGTCAGTATAAATAAATAATTAATTAAATAATTTTTTACCATTTATAAGTTTGGTGGCGAGGCGGCTACATCGCTTCGCCATCTATTTAATTTGCCGGCGAGCAACACTATCTTCCTCGCCACCTAACATATTTGCTGGCGAAGCCTCACTACTTCCTCGCCACCTAACCTATTTGCTGGCGAAGCCTCACTACTTCTTCGCCACCTAACCTATTTGCTGGCGAAGCCTCACTACTTCTTCGCCACCTACCAAAACTCTATCGCTTCCTACTTCACCGCATCATTACCTTCTTCCCGCCTTCATCCTCAACCATATTCACTTCTATCTTCTAATAAATTCCACGCTATTCATTTTATACATTATGAATAATAATACTTAAATCATTGTATATCATCAACAATGTAACCGCTTATTATGATTTGTATAATTAAGTAAATATTTAGGTTTGAGAATAGTTACTTAATGAAAGGAGATTTTAGTAGATATATCTATTACATAATTTACAATAAGATAGGAGACGATTATGAAGAAATATAAATTATCTCTCACGACACAAATCATTATTGCTACCATCGCTGGTATCTTATTTGGTGCGTTAGTCGGAGAATGGGCTCATAACTTACAATTTATTGGAACAATCTTTATTCGTTTGATCCAAATGTCAGTTGTACTGTTAGTTATGACCTCAGTCATTACCGCAATCGGGAATATGGGGACTGAAAATGAAGATGAAGCTATTGGCTTAAAAATCGGAATTCGGACTTTTGGATGGATAATCTTTTGTACCTTACTGGCAGCACTACTTGGATTCCTGTTAGCAACATGGATACGACCAGGCGAAGGCATGGTTATTGAACAAGCATACTCAGCTGAAGAAACGGTGACTATCGGCTTCCAAGAAACTATAACTAATTTTGTTTCAACTAATATTTTTGCATCCATGTCAGAAGGTAATATGATTCAAATCATTGTTTTTTCAGTTCTTTTTGGCGTTGGATTAAATCAATGGACCAAATCCTCCAAAGATAATACCCTCCTTAAAGTTTTACAACACACAAACTCTGTGACATTAAATATTATCCAAATGGTCATGAAATTAGCCCCTATCGGTATATTTGCATTACTAGCAGATGTTGCTGGAACCATTGGTTTTAGTGTAGTGATACCCATGATGAAATATTTAGGGACCTTATTTATAGGTGTCGTAATTTTTATGGTCTTTATGATTTTCTTTACCAGTGCAATTTGCAAACTTAATCCAAGACTAATGCCTAAAAAATTCGTAGATATGTCCCTAATTGCTTTAACGACAACAAGTTCCGCTATTGCTTTCCCAACTGCACTTAAAGACAGTAAAGAAAAATTCGGTATTCGTGAAGACGTCGCAAACTTCACAATGAGTATTGGTATGACTTCAGGAAGTGCTGGTGCTGCTATGAGTTATGTTATTATGATTCTTTTTATGCAACAAGCTTCTGATGTTAGTTTAACTTGGATCCAACTAGTCGTTGGAATATTCTTAGCCATCATGTTAACCCTTGGGACAATTACCGTTCCCGGTGGTTCTGCAGTAGTTGCGACATTTCTGGCTTCTTCTCTTGGATTACCCGTCGAATCCATCGCTCTCATCATTGGTGTAGATTGGTTCGCCGGCATGTTCCGAACTTTCCTCAATGTAAATAATGATGTTCTTGTCTCCTTACTCGTCGCTAATAGCGTGGATGCCATTGACCGAGATATTTATAACGAAGTAAAAACCTTTGAACCTCAAGTCAAATAAATACCCCCGTATAAAATAAAAAACCGCTAATCACTTAGCGGATTTTTTTGTTTTAGTCATTACTTACGACCGTCGCTGAACCACCTTCAAAGAAGTTGTTCACATTTTCCAATGAAGTAATCACGGCTTTTGCACCAGGACGATTTTCAACAAAATTGATAGCCGCCTCCACTTTTGGTAACATGGAACCTTTGGCAAATTGCTCTTCATCGATCCATTGTTTTAATTGGGTCACCGTAACTTCTTCTAATTTCTCTTGATTCGGTTGGTTAAAGTTGACATAAACATTGTCCACACCCGTTAAAATCAATAAATAATCGGCTTCTACTAGTTCCGCTAATTTGGCCGAAGCAAAATCTTTATCAATGACTGCTTCAACACCTTGATACCCATGTTCCGTTTCAATAACAGGAATACCGCCACCGCCAGCTGAAATCGTCACAATATCATTATCAATCATTTGTTTAATCACGGGATATTCGACAATCGAAATGGGTTTAGGTGAAGCGACAACTTTACGATAACCTCTCCCTGAATCCTCCACATAAACATCACCGGTTTCTATGCTGGCACGACTTGCTTCTTCTTCTGTGAAAAAAGGGCCTACTGGTTTGGACGGTTCTGAAAAAGCAGGGTCATTTTCATCTACTACAACCTGTGTGATTACCGAAGCGACGTGTTTGTTGATATTGATTGATGTAAGGGCCTTTTTTAAGGTGTTTTGAATCCAATACCCAATACTCCCTTGTGTCATCGCCACTAAAGTATCCAAGGGTAGTGCAGGATTCTTCTCTGAATCAGCTGCTAATTGTTGCAATAACAAATTCCCAACTTGCGGGCCATTCCCGTGAGAAATAATTAATTGATAATCCTGTTTAATTAATCCAACTAGCTTTTCACACGTGAAACGTAGGGCTTCTTGTTGACCTTCAGCCGTTGGATCCTCAGTTAAAATAGCATTTCCTCCAAGTGCCACCACAATTCGTTTGTTCATAACATCATCCCATCCTTTAATTTTTGTAAATAGACTAATATGCCCAGTAATAAATCATAACCTGACGTTTCGCCATAATTTTGCAAATGATTCAATGCCTTTTGTATCCCTATCTCAGAGCCCATTTGAATGCTCTGCAACAGATTAATTAGCGGCTCATTTGCATAACCTTCGAAAATTGCCTGATAGTAAGATAAACTCACATCCGTCGTCAATCGTACCTTCAGTCCTTCCTCCACTAACGAATGAAGCTTATTTTCAACCCCTAAAACCTTCTCAATAAATATCATTCCCTGTAAAAAATCATCACCTGAAGGCGTTAGCCCTGGACCAGCACCAATGAGATTTTGTAAAGCATTCACGTCCCATACCGGATTTTTAAGAAGCTCTTTCAATGATAAATCTAACCTGTCGTTTTTTGAAAAACCTGAGCGAGAATATACGTTCATATCTTTAAGTCGCTCTAATAAGCCACTCTTTAACAGTTTTTCTTTGGCTATTGATATAATGGATAGATCTTTTTCCTCACACGCAGTTAATTCTAGCGTTATGATTTCTGGTCGCGTATAGAACACCATTTGATGGTTTCTTATTCGGACTATAGTAGGGATATTTATTAGAGGTTTTATTGTTTTAAAGGTTTTAGAATCGAGGGCTAATCCGATGGCAGATTGCATCCCCTCTTGAAATGAGCTGACGTAAACGAGGGTTCCGTTAACATTTAAATTAAATCCATTCGGGAAAACCGAATGGATTCGTGTATGTGAACTACTTTTTTGTAACAGTATTCGTTGGGTTAGTGTGCTATAAGTACAGCTTGACCTAATCCACATTGATGCCCACTGCTTTTGCGTAACCAATCAGAGCAGCCTCAAAGCTACCTAATGAAGCACGAACAGTCCCGGCACCTACTTGACCAACACCGGCTTTTTTATGAGCCATTCCTGTGTTAATAATGGGTGTAATCCCTGTTTCAACCACTTTGCGGATATCTATACCCACAACGCTACCTTTAAAGTCCCAGTTAGGAATCGCCCAAGTAGAGTTATTGGCAACTGTAATTTTTTCCATTTCTTCCGAAATACGACGCGCATCATCAAGACCGCTTAAACCAATGAAACGCGTTACTCCAGGTGCGGCTATCATTGCCATCCCACCGAGTCCAATGGTTTCTGTAATCGCGCTATCACCAATATCTTTATTCGCATCTTCGGCAGAGTAACCTGTAAAGTATAAACCATCGGGTGTATTGACAGGGGCGGTGTACCATGTGTCTCCCGTTTCTGCGATACGTACGCCAAAGTTTTCACCATTACGTGCCATGGTTGTAACAATGGTACCTTCTTTAATTTTCCGTGCATATTCGACGATGGCTTTTCCAGCTGCCATAGCAATATTCAAGAAGAATTGATCGGTGTCTGCTAAAAATTGAATAACTTCTTCTTTTTCTTTAGCGTCAACATCTTCTAGGGCAATAATGGAAGGTGTAATTTCTTTCAAGAAAACAAGAGAAGCAGCGATATTTCTTTGATGGAATTCATCTCCCATACCAATTGCACGAGCGATAATAACATTGATATTTATACCATTTTCAAGTGAACGAATCGCTTTCCCTAGTACTGGACCTAAGACATCGCGCATCCATTTTAAGCGATTAACGACAGCCTCTGAGTATGCACCAAAACGAAGCACTTCTCCAATACCTTCATTCATGATACACATACCACGTGAACCCTCTTCGGATTCATCTGCTTGATTTTCCACTAATAGCATTGGGAAGTTATTAGTTGTAATTCCACCCATCGGTCCAACAGCACCTACATGGTGACAAGGAATAAATTCAACTTCGCCATTTTCAAGCTGAGACATAGCATCACTTTCATTTTCAGCCCAACCTTCAAATAACATAGCACCTACACAAGAACCTTGCATCGGTCCAGTCATATTTTCCCATTTAATTGGCGGACCAGCGTGTAAAATTATTTTTTTATCGGTATCTAGTTCCGGAATAAGTTCATAAGCTGGACGGACGTCGGTTAAAATTGGTTGTGAATTGATGAGTCGTTGGACAACTTTTTTATTCGCCTCATCAATTTCTTCTTTACGATTTTCTAATTCATTTAAGATCCGGATTAACTTCTTGTTGCCACCCGCACGAGGTCTCCAAGTAAATTGTAAGGCTTGTCCTCCGAATTCTAAAATTGGTTCAGTAAAGCTTTTTAATCCGATATTGATGACGCGAGGTGCTGTATTAAATAAATCATGTGTTGATTCACTGACTGTTTCTAAAGCAACTTTTTCGCCAGTATATGCGACAAATTGTTTATCAGGAAACACCACTTCTTTCCCCATTAATTTTAGGGCATAACGCACAGCTTGTTCATTGGAAGGTGCAACAATGACACCCGCTTCTTCTAATGTATTAAGTGTTGCTTGATAATCTTGTGGATCTTGAGGTGTCCCAACAATCGAGCCAATCACATAAAAATCTCTACCGGCCGCTTTAGCTTCTTCTAGAGCTGTTTTGATTGATGGCGCTAATGCACCAGCCATATCAGAATGCGAACCATAACCTAATACGACATCAATCAGGACAACACCTGTTGTTTCATCTTGCATAACTTCTTTTAATTTATTAACGCGTACTTCAGGGTCAATCATTGGATGTGGTTTACCTTGGGTATAGATATCATCACCAAGATCCATTACTTGAAAACCTTTAGTGTTTAAAATATAGCCATGCTCAGATTGAATACCGCCTAAATCTAAGGCATCAGCAATTAATGTAGCCGCCTCATTCGCTAGGGTTCCGCCAGAGTATAAGCCTTTTAAGGTTTTACCTTCGGGTAAAATGGTATCTACGTCAAAATCAAGTGGTTGCGCATAATTCGCTTTGATTTCTTCCCCGTTCGCTAAATCAACGGCCATACGGGCAGCTTCTTCTAAAGTATAAGCTAATGCAACATTTCCAACATGTTCGGTTGGTTTCTCACCTAAAAAGATTGCAACCACTGGCTTACTGATGGATTGTAAGGTTTGTAGCACTTTATTCCGTACTGATTCTGCAGGTGGTTTTGAAATAACTAAAATAACATCCGTTGGATCATGCTCATCCAATGCCGCAATGGCATCAAGCATCGTAATCGCTCCAACTTCTTCATGTAAGTCACGACCGCCTGTCCCGATGGCGTGAACCAAGCCACCACCTAATTCATTAATAATGGTAGCCGCTTCTTGTATACCCGTACCGGAAGCACCAACAATACCGATGTTACCTGGTGTCGTAACGTTGGTAAAAGCGATTGGAACACCAGAAATAACACCTGTCCCACAATCAGGTCCCATTAATAACAAGCCTTTTTCATGCGCTTTTTTCTTTAATCTAATTTCATCTTCAAGCGAAACATTGTCGCTAAAAGAAAAGACATTTAAGCCATTATTTAAACCACGCTCAATTTCATCAGCTGCATATTCTCCTGGAATTGAAATAACGGCTAAATTTGCGTCCGGTAAAGTTTCTAGTGCATCCGCCCAATTATCCACTTCTTCATAAGTGCTCTTTTCACTTTTTGATGATAAATCTTCTAAGAATTGATCAACTGTGGTCAACACCTCATCGATGATGGATTCATCGTTGGCATCTATTACAATTGCCATTTCATTGGGACCTGCTGCTTCCACTTCATCGGTATACAAACCTGCTGTTTTCATCATTGTTTTATTGGCATCCGTCGCCATCATCACTTGACCTTGGTTGACCCCTTCAAGTGCATTGACTTCGTTTGTCAATAACATTAAGTTTATTGAATCTTGATAACTATTTTTAATTACTGAATATAACATATAGATGACTCCTCCTTATTACCACTATATTACAGCGCTTCCAAGCATAACCCAATGTTCAATTTTACTAAACATATCTGAGCTATTATTCATACTGTCTAAAAATTTGGTTTGCTGCCTTCTTATGCTTGATTTCTCCTATTTCAAATCTTAAAATAACGATAAATTACCTTTGGAAGAAGTGATTAAATGACAACCTATAGTCAACAAACATTAAATATGTTCAATCTTAAAGGTGTTGATTTACAAGCTACCCTTTACACTCCAAACAACAATCAAATTAAAACAACCATACTTTATTTTCATGGTGGCGGTTTAATCTTTGGGAACCGTCAAGACCTTCCTAATAAATATCACCAACTCTTTTCCGAGTCTGGATTTTCGTTATTAGCTGTTGATTATCCGCTTTCACCTGAAAGTAGTCTGTCAACAATCGTTGGAGCTGTTAATAATATTCTAGAATGGTTCACCCATAACTATCTAGCAACTATAGATTGTAAAAAATATGTCATAATGGGGCGTTCTGCTGGTGGCTATCTTGCATTTTCTGCTGGTGAATACTCTAACAACTTACCCAACCAACCACTAGGAATAATATCATTATATGGATACTATAATTTATTAGATGCTAGTTTTTCGTTTCCAAGTCAACATTATTTACAATATCCATTAGTAGAACAATCAATAATTGCTCCAATGATAGATAATAAATCTATAAGTATTAATCAAGACCCTAATCGTTACTTAATTTATCTATCAGCAAGACAAAATGGAGATTGGTTGGGTTCTATGGATGAAAAACGTGAATTTTCAATTAGTAAAAAATCAATCAAAAGCTTACCACCCTTATTTTTGGCAGCTGCGACTAATGATCCTGATGTGCCAACTAGACAATCGCGACAACTTGCAAACATACACCCAAATGCAACTTTAAAACTTTATGATCTTAATGAACATGATTTTGATCGTACTCATGAAGAAACAATCGGCATTGAATTGTATAATGAAATTATTGTTTGGATTTCACAACTGAATTAACTATGCAAACAACTAAACGCGCTTTGTATGATTTAATTACAAAACGCGTTTTGGATATTTATTTAATTATGCGGTCGTTGTTTTGCGATTTCCTAGATAAAACACAACTGTTCCTAAAATTAAGAAAAATGCTCCAATGTAGAAGCCCCATTCTCCAGAACCAGTCTTATCCATAATATACCCTGTTAATGCAGGTGCAACTACTGATGACGCCATTCCGAAGAAATTGAAAATGCCTAATGTAGAAGCTACTTTTCCTTCATCAGCCATATCTGATAAATAAGAAATTAGAACTGGATCAACAGCCATCTTACCGAAAAATCCGTAAAGTAAAAGAATGATAGATAATGAAATTTCTCCTGGTGCAAACATAGACAACGCAATTAAGACAAACGATACTAGTGATAAGAAGATAATTATTTGTTTTTTTGAGTCTCTTCTTTGATCAGATTTACGTGAGAAGTACAAGGCTCCTGGAATGGCTGTTACTGCAATCATTGAAGTAATGAAACCAATCATTGTTCCTTCAATTCCACGTTCTGAAGCTAAAAAGTCTGGTAACCAAGTCACAATTAAATAGTATGCATAACAAGTTGTAAAGTATAGTAAATAAACGGTTAAAAGTTCTGGTCTAAATAAACTACCTTTAGACGCTTGCACTTCTTTAATTTCTTCTTGGATATTCGAACCTGTTTCAGTTTTTAAAGTAGCTTCTTCTGCTTTTGGACTAATCAATTTAGTAGCAAACCAAATTATTAACAGAACAATTAAACTTGCTGAAATTACTGGTAAAACTTGCCATGGCATTCCTAAAGATTTAACAAGAAATGATGATCCAATCATACCAATGATCATACCTACAGCAGAACCAGAGTTTACAATGGCTGTTCCTACACCTTTTTTATCTTGAGGAACATGTTGCGTTGTTAATGAGAAAGCTGAACCATAATAACATCCACAACCAAGTCCAGCTAAAACTGAACCAATGTAAATCATCGTAATATTAGTCGCAAAACCAATTGACGCTACACCTATAGCGAAAACAATAAATCCTGGAATTAATACTTTCTTTTGTCCAAATTTATCAACCAAAAAACCTGATGGAATTTGCATGGCGGTATATCCAAAGAAATACATTGATGCAATAGATCCCATTGCGGTATTTGATTGTGGTCCTATTGTTAATTGAATTTCATCATATACTGGTGATAACATGGAACGATAAATCCAAATAACTAGCCATCCCATAAAAAAGGTAAATACGATACGTTTCCAATAATTTGGTGGATAAATGCTTTTTTGTGTTTCTTCTGTCATATTTATCAATACTCCTTATTAATCTAATACGCTAATTTTTCTAAGCTGTTTTTTAGTGCTTCAATTCCTTGAATAATATCTGAAGTTTCAGTATGTTCAGCCGGATTATGACTTATCCCTTTAATTGATGGAACAAAAATCATTCCTGTAGAAACACGAGGTGCATAAATTTGTGCATCATGTCCTGCCCCTGAATGCATAACTTTATAGTTTAATTTGTTTTCTACACAAACCTGTTCAATCGTTTGAATAATATTTTCGTCCATTGGTACAGGGGCTTCATCCATCCATAAATTAATATCTATACTGATACCCATTTCGGTTGCAATGCGTTTCATATCTTCTTCTAATTCAGCAGTGAACTCATTTAAGGCATTTTGATCCGTGTGACGACAATCAATTGAAAATGAAACTTCTCCTGGAACGACATTCACTGTATTTGGTAATGGATTAACCCGACCAAAGGTAAGTACTAAAGGATTCCCAATCGCTTTAGCTTTGTCAATTCCATTAACTGCAATTCTAGAAAAGGCTTCAACTGTGTCTTTTCGATATGACATTAAGGTAGTCCCAGCATGATTTGCTTGACCTTTTAAAACTACATCATAGCGTTTTTGTCCAACGATACTATTTACAATACCAACTGATGCTCCTTCTTCCTCAAGAAAGTTACCTTGTTCGATATGTAGTTCAATGAAGGCTTCTAAGTCATTATGTTTTGGTGCTGTTTCTAAAAAATCAAATCCAGCATTATGCATAGCATCGACAAATTTAACACCATCTTTATCCGCAATATTAGCGACATCCTCTTTGTTTGCTATACCAAAAATATTTTTTGATCCCCAGAAAGCATAAGGAAAACGTGAACCTTCTTCTTCTGCCATTGAAATAATTTGCAGAGATTTTTTAGGTGCGCCATTTTTTTCAATTAAATGTTTGATAGCCAAATAGCCACCTAAAATACCTAATTGTCCATCTAAACGACCGCCATTGACAACTGTATCAATATGTGATCCTGTCGCAATAATTTTTTCTGGTTCATCAGTTCCTTTGATTGTTCCAAACAAATTACCTACCGCGTCAAATTCAACATCCATTCCTAATTCTTCAAATTTTTCTTTTAATTGACTCTGCGCTTCAATCCACTCTTGACTATATAATAAGCGAGTTACTCCTTCCCCATCTTCAGAAATATTTGAAAGCCATTCAACTAATTCTTCTATTTCATTAGATTGAATATCTACCATTTATTTTACTCCTCCTTGATTAAATATTAAAAATCCTTTATGTTAACTTTAATTTAAACCGTTTACAGAATCATTGTTTGATTCTACCATTTTATCTCTGTCCTTTATTCATTATGAACAACGATATTTGGTGGGATAATGTGGACCTTGTTCAAAATCCTTTCATATAAGGATTTAAAGAATTTCATTTTTGATTTTCTTTATTGTATAATTGTTATACTATTGCATTTCATATTATAAAACTATAAAAAGGAGCATTGCATGATTTCCTTAAAAACCTTGTTAGATACGCCTAGGTTTTCTGATTTAAAGCTCATAACAGATGAAAGTTCAATAAATGATCGTATTATTGAATCTGTCGAGATTACTGAAACACCTGATGTCGAAAAATTTATACCAAAAAATGTTTTAATTTTATCAACAGGTATGGTTTTTAAAAATAAACAAGAAAACCTAATTCCATTTATTGATTCTCTAATACGTGCTGAATCAATTGGCTTGTGCATAAAAGTAAATCGCTTTTTAAATGAAATTGATTCAGATGTCATTGCTTATGCAAATAAAGTTAGTTTTCCCTTAATTATTATCCCTGACCATTATCCCCTTGGTTCATTGTTACACCAAATTATGAATCTAGTCTTAGAAAACCGTCGTGAAGAAATTGATTTTGCGTTAGACATTCAAAAAAGTTTCTCAAATTTGCTCGTACAAGATGCTTCAAATGATTTACTAGTTAGTGAACTGAGTCGCATTATAAAAACTTCAATTATTTTACTTGATCCATTTAATCAAATTATTGCTCAATCAGAATATTTTAAAAATCATCAAGATCGAGCTGAACACTGTGTAACAAGTATATTAAATGAAAGGAAAGTAACCAACCGTATACATGGTTCTTTTTTAATTACGGATCTAGATGGTAAATTGCGTAATGTTTCTGTACATGAAATAAGAGTTCATACTTATTTTTCACATTATTTAATTATAGTAGATTCCGAAAAAATTCCATTTCCCACTTCAATTTTCGCTATCGAACAAGCTGCATTAGTCTTTCAATTCAATTTGTATAAAAATCAGAAAGTAGATGAATCATTATATGCTACAGAGGCACATTTATTTAGTGATTTATTAGATCCGCAAGTCCCAACATCATTTAATGACATTAGTTGGTTTCAAGGGACTCGTGGCTATGGTTATATCCAATCCAATTTTTATAAAGTCATTCATATAATTAGCCAAGAGATGGTTGGGGAAACTAAAAGAGCATATACCGTTAAAGAAAGTGAGAAATTCTTTTTATCTTACGTGTGGTTACGAAATAATATTAATAAATACTTTAGTAACGCCGTCGTCATTTATAGATCTGAAATTCCGGAAATTGTACTAATTTTACAAGAAACAGATTCAGAAATCTCGAATAAACTTGAATCTATTTCTAATAACATTCTAAACTTAATTGATAGCAAACTTTTATTTCACGTTGGTTATTCGGTAACCAAATCCGAGCAAATCGAACAATCATATGCTCAAGCAAAATTAGCTTATAATGATAGAATAAAAAATTCTAATCAAGACGCAATTATTTTTTATAAAGAAAAAGGCATGCTACAATTATTTAGTGATTTAAATCAAAACACCCTAATTTATTACTGCAAATCTGTGTTAAAAGAACTGGCTTATCCTGAAGAAGAATCCTTGATTGATTTACGCAAGACTTTAGATATTTATTTAAAAAATCAATGTGAAATTACACAGACTGCCAGCGATTTGTTCATTCATCGTAATACAGTCAAATATCGAATTAATCGTTGTGAAGAAATTCTCGGTACTTCTGTAAATGACCCTGAGGCTTCTTTAGATATTCGCTTGGCTCTTGAATTAAGCAACCAACCCTAGAAAAAACGCTAAATCATTTTTGTAAATTTAATGATTTAGCGTTTTTTTAATCTGCAAAAATCCCTTTATGGTCTGAAGAATTAATAAAAATTTCATTAGATTCTAAATAGTCGATAATTGATTTTGGAATATCAATACCTTCATTTTGTGATTTTTCCATTGCTATCAAACTAAGTTCACCTGGATAATAAACTTGATCAAAACCAGGAGCGGTTGGAATATTATGTAATTCATCAATAGTTTGTGTTATATCATTTTTGAATGCTTCAATATCTCTAAAGCGACTAGGATCTATCACAATAAAAGTCTGTCCAAGATTCCGTTTTTCAGATAAATCATGGTACATGGACGATACGCTGCTACCAAATGGTAAACCAAGAAGAACTCCAGCTAAAATATCTACCATCATCATTAATCCATAGCCCTTAGGTCCCGCTATTGGTACCAAACCAGCAACATTATGAGGATCAGTAGTAGGTGTCCCGGAAGCATCTACAGCCCAAGTGTCTGGAATTTCATTTCCTTTTGATCGTGCATCTAAAATTTTACCCCACGCTTGTACAGTGGTTGCCATATCAAACACTATCGGATCATTTCCAGCTGTAGGTGCCGAAAACGCAATGGGATTTGTACCATAGTACACTTCCGCTCCTCCGTATGGAACTACCATTGGATCAGACTGAGTCACAGCAATTCCAATTAAATCTTGTTTGGCTATTTTTCGTAAATAATAAGACAACGTCCCAGTATGTCCGACACGAGATATTCCAACTACGGCTACACCACTTTCTTTGGCTAGCCTAATCACATCTTCTAAGGATTTATTTACTACAAAGTGGCCTTGGCCATTGTCACCGTGATAGATGGCAGTACTTGGTCCAGTTTGTTCAAATTCTAATTGTGGATTCGTGTTGATTCCACCTTTACTTATACGTTCAGAATAGTATTCAACTCGTACTGCTCCATGTGAATGAACACCAATCATATCTGCATAAACTAAATGATTACTTGTTTCTTCGGCTTGTTCTTCGGGTAAACCGGCTAGAACAAGTTTATCTTTTATCAATTTATGTAAACGCTCAGCAGTAATATTTACTTTTGTTTCTTCTGTCAAAATCACTTTACTCCTTTCACTTCTTATACTTTAGGATCGCGATTAGCATCTTTAGAATAAATATATGCTAGAGGCTCATCACGACCTACGGCATAAGCAGCTTGAGGAACATAACGCCCCATAAATATATAGTCACCTTTTTCAACCGGATACCAGTTATTGTCTAAGTTATACATTCCTTGACCAGATAATAAATACGCTCCATGTTCTTGGTAATGGGTTTCGATATAACCGTGGCTAGCTCCCGGTTGAAATTCTAAAATATGTATATTCATGTCAAATCCATGGTCATTTGTTGGAAGGAAGTCCCATAGTAGAACATCTTTCATTCCTTCATATTCAATAGGTGTTAAATCTTTTTTATTCCCAACTATTTGATATGCTTCATATCCTTCAACGGCTTCGTATTCACGTTTATATAAGAAAACTTCCGTCATTTCTTCTTGGCCATTTTCAAAATACATTAATTGACTAGCTGGGAAAAATGCATAGCCACCTTCAGTTAATTCATAAGTTTCTTTACCATCACTAACACGTAGTTTCCCTGAAATTACATAGGCAAATGTTTCAACGCCTTCACCACCAAAGCCTCGCTCATTTTTTCCACCTTCTAAAAACTCTACAATATAATCAACAAAAGATGCTCCTATCGCAGGTGTGGACATAATTGTAATGTTGACGTTTTCAAAACCAGGTATGCTATTTTTTACTAATCCATCATGTTCTATTAGTGCGTAAATCCCTTTTTTTATAATAGATCTTGACTCTAATAATCCATTACGGTATCCAGTTTGATTATTCTTATATCCCATGTGTATCACAACCTTTTCATAGTATTAATTTGTACACCTATTGTACCTATCGTTAGAATTAAGTGTCAAAATGTAATAGTAATAAAAAAGTTTAGTCTTTTGTGCACTGTGGACAAAATTGGAGGTGCATTGAAAGTGGTTTGTAATTGAATGATGTGATTGATTTGTTTTAAGTTATCCAATAAATGAACGCTTGTGTATCAGTTATTAGTTCTGTAAGTGACGAATGATTGCATTTTCTATGCCGTTTAAAATAATTTAACGATAGATGACAAGGGGTGTCTGTTTTGGTGGCGAGGTGTCTGTATCACTTCGCCACCTATTGTATTTGGTGGCGAAGGTGACCTTCAACTTCGCCGGCAATTTAATTTGCCGGCGAGCACCACTATCTTCTTCGCCACCTATTGAGATTGCCGGCGAAGAATCACTACTTCCTCGCCACCTATTGAATTTGCCGGCGAAGAATCACTACTTCTTCGCCACCTATTGAATTTGCCGGCGAAGAATCATTACTTCCTCGCCACCTAACAACGTCTCAATAAAAAAACACCCCCAAATCATACGATTCAGGGGTGTATCATCTCAAATTTTAGCAATCTTCGTCAGCCTCAACATCAAGTTTCTCAACCTCAGCCTCAACATCAGCCTGCTCATCACAAGCATCCAAAAATGCTTGTGCCTTCGCCACCAAGTCCACGACAGACGGGTCAGCACTCACGATGGAGCTTTCTTTTGCTTCCAAATGGCGGCCGTGGATTTGTTTGCCACGTTGGATGGCTTTCATTTTAGCGGGGGTGACGTCGGTGCCTTCTGGGTCGACGACTTTGACGTGTTCGATTTGATCAGAAAAAGCCATGCGGAATAGGCGCAAGTATTCTTCACGTAATTCGGCGCGTAATTCTTTCTCTCTGTCGTCCAAGCCGTAAAACTTCTCTTTTTGTGCAAAATAATTAATGCCATCTAAAATTAATTCCATGTGCATTGCTTTCACTTCCTCTTTTTTAATTAAATATCCCTGTTACTACAACTTCTCTAGTATACCCTATTAGTCAAATTTAGTCAAGTGTCGGTTTGAATGGCGGCTGGTAAACCCAATGCTGGTAGTTGGCATTGATGGCTTCCCAATTCAAGGCCAACGTGCCCGCCACCGCATCACCCAACAAACTAGCGACATCATTGTCCGATAAATAAGCGATTTTATCCACGTTGAACTGCTTGAAATCCCCGCCACCCGCTGCGCGATATTGCGACAGAGCGATTGAGTACATATCCCCATCCACAATGTCGTTGCCGGTCGCTTCATCAACTAGCGCCACAATGCGCTGTCCAAACGCCTGACGTAAATCAACTGTCACTTGTAAACCCGAATAAATATCAAAATTATAATGCCGTGGCTTGGGTTCAATATACTTAGGATTAACGGTTATTAGATCGTGTTCATTCAACACTAAATACTCCAAATCATATTCAATCACTTCACGCAAGGCGTTACCAGTGATATTTACTCGAGCGATTCGATTGTAGTAGGGGTAGCTGAGCAAGAGGGTTTCGTTGGTGATGTCACCCGTGAAGGCGGCGAAGTTGTCGTTGATGAGGGCGATGGCGCTGAATTGGGCGCCGGTTTCAATGAGTTGGATTTGATTGAGCATTTCAATGAACGGATGGCCGCCGACGCGTGCTTCAAAAGTGTTGCTAGTGACCGGCTTAAGTGGCGCGTGGCCGATAACGGTCTGGAGCCAGCTGTTGCCGGCATCAAGGTCAGCTGCCAAATAGGCTTTCAGCGATGCGTCTTCTGGAAAATCAGCGGTGGCGTGCAGTTGACCCACCGTGTCGACTGGGTGGTCGTCATCCAGCGTCAGCGTAATATCTGCAATATATTCGCCCCCATAACCCGCTTGGACGACCCAGGTGTTGCCAACTTTTTGGTTGATGTGACGGTGTTGGTGGCCGGTTAACAACAGGTCAATGCCCTCAATTTCCTGCAACATCCGTGCCCCCTGGTTTTCACCGGTGTGGCGCTCCAAAGGACTAAAGTCGGTTAAGTCCGACTCAAAACCGCCATGGTAAGCGACGATTAAGACATCGACTTGAGGGCGAAGCAGCTCAGCATACTCTTTCACGGTTTGGAAGGCGTCCTTAAAGGTAATGCCTTGGTAGTGTTCGGGCAGCTCCCAATTAGGAATATAGTGGGTGGTGGCGCCAATAATCCCAATTTTGATGCCGTCGATTTCGTGAATGGCATAGGGTTGGCCTACAAATGGCTGCCCATCTGACGTGTTTACCATATTGCTATTAAGGATAGGCGCTTTTAAGTCCGCAAAGACCGCCTGGCGATAATCGGCCCCATAGTTAAACTCATGATTCCCAATGATTTGATAATCATAGCCGATGGCGTTCATGGCTTTAGCAAAAAATTGCCCAGACCCTTGGATTTTATACATATAAGTCGCAAAGGAAGACCCTTGGATAAAGTCCCCAAGGTCAATCATTAACGTCGGATGGTCTTTCGTCAATTTCAATTGCTTCAAACCTTGGGCAGTTTGCAGCAAATTATTCGTCTCCCCGCCCAGCCAATACCCGTGGGTATCGCTCGTCATCAGGATACTGATTGTTTTCATCTTGGCTTTACCCCCCGTAACTTTCACCGTATTTTGGTAACCAAACCTTTAAGCCAAAGTTTTGTAAAGCCTCGCCCATCACTTCCGGTTGATAGGAATGCCACGGCACCACATGGCCTGGTTGAATCAAGTAAGCCAAGTTGACCAAATCTTCTGGATAAGCATGCCCCGAAACGTTGGCGTCCACAAACAACCAGCCCGCTTGATGAACCGCTTTGACAAAAGGCTCATAATTGGAATCATAACTACCTAAAGGCATGCCGTTGGAATGTAAATACACCCCGGCGTCTACTTCAAATAACGCCTGATGGTCTTCAAAGTCTACTTGTAAAATATAGCCTGCAGGATTTTGATTGATTGTAGCTGCATCCTCAAAAGGTTGCACCCCAGGCTGTTCACCATAATTAGCAACATAAAGGGCATAATATCGCGTGTCCATAATTAACTGCCGTTGCGATTTTGCAGCTAGCTCGGCCAAATAATGTATCCGTTCAATATTTTGCGGATAGCCATTGAAAGCGAATAGTTTGTCAGGATATTGTTGCAATAAAGCCTCAATATCTTGCAACAATTTGACTTCCGTCGGCGCATTCAGATGCTGAATCAAAGCTTCCAAAGCCTCGTCCACCGAACTTTTCGCCTGCCCCAGCCTTGAAAACGACGTCCCCTCCAACAGCAAAACGTCCGGCTCCCACGCCCGCGCCGCCAACGCCCACGCATACACCCGATCCGGATGAAAACCCGACACCCGCAAATCCCCCGAATAGACAATCGTCATTTCGGGCGTTTCAATAAATATCGCTGCTATTCCCAAGGTATCATGGTCACTGGCGTGAAAAGTGATAGTAAAAGGCCCAAACTGGATGGGCTTTAGCGGTTCGACACCTTGCCAATTGACTAGGTAACTTGGCAACAATTGTTGCGTTTCAAGTTGGTGATAAAAGGCTACTGATTCTTGGGTAGCTAATACCGGTGTTTCAGGAGGCAATTGTGCAAAACTTCCAAGGTGATCAAGGTGCAAATGGGATAAACAAATGATGGTTTGGACTTCAGTCTCTTCAACACTGGTGATGGGATGATTCCCCAAACGCTTGCGACTATATAAACCAGGGATGGCAGCCACTTTTTGGTTATCAATCAGTTCTGCTAAGTCAGCCTCGGCTGTGAGTCGTTCACTGTTAACCCCCGCTAATGCACCAAAATCGGTGATGATGCGATAATTTCCGTGTTGGATACTAATAATATTGCCACCGATGGTGTCTAAGCCACCCCAAAATTGTAAGTTTGTTTTTTCTTGTTGCATGTATGGATTCCCCCTTGTAGTGTAGCAGTGGTATTTATTTGGTTAGGTTTAAAAAGGCTTTTGGAACTTTGGACGTAAAGCTGAGCGGCTGCTGGGTGACGGGATGGGCAAAGGCCAGGGTTGTGGCGTGGAGGCCCAAGCGTTTGAGGGCGTTGTCCTTGCCACCGTACTTGCTGTCGCCAACGACCGGGTGGCCGATGGATTGCATGTGGACGCGGATTTGATTTTTGCGGCCGGTCTCAAGGTCGACTTCCAGCAGTGAGTATTGCTTGTTTTGTTGGATCAATTTGTAGTGGGTGACGGCGTGTTTGCCGCCGTTGTCGTATGGCGTCGAGTAAATTTGCATGGCTTTGTTTTGGGACAACCAGCTCGTGATGGTGTCCTGGGGTTTGGCGACTTGGCCGATGACGACAGCGGTGTATTGGCGGTCCGTTACGCTTTGTTGCCAGTTGGTTTGTAGGGCTTCTTTGACTTCCGGTGTTTTGGCGAAAACCATGACGCCGGATGTGTCGCGGTCGAGGCGGTGCACGATATAAATGCGGTTGTTGCGGTCTTGAACTTTCACATATTCCGTCAGTTGTTTGTAGGCCGTGTCCGCTTTAGGGTCGTCCGCGGCGATGGTAAGCATGCCGGCGGGCTTGTCAATGACAAGGATGGCGTCGTCTTCGTAAAGAACCGGGATATTGGTTTGGCGCAAGACCGTTTTTTGCTTGGCGCGCTTCTGGTTGATGATACCGATGGTCTGCCCTTTTTTGAGTGGATGGTTGTGCTGGGTGACGGGGGCGCCGTCGATATAAACCTGTTTGTGCGTCAGCATGCGCTTGATCGCCGAGCGGGATTGTTGGGGTTGAAAGGTTTCGAGTAAAAACGCGAGCAGTTCTGCGTCTTGCTCGACTTGGTAAGTCGTCATGTGTTGTTTATCGGTTGGGTTTGGGGTTGGTTGGTTGGGGTTGTTCGGTTGGTTGGAACGGATGGGAATCACCTCTTATTGAAATACTGTCATTTAGTAGTATAACAGATTTGTTGGGCGGGAAGAATTAAAAGATTTGGGTGGAGTCAAGGTGGGAGGAAGCAAGGGGATTTATTTGGATATTAAGGCATCGTGTTCGTGACTGAATAGGGTTAATCTGTCTTTTGCTCATGGAGCAGATGACAGATTAGGTAAGTAGGAAGTATAAGAACGGGTTGATTTAATTAGATGGCGAAATCTCCATCCCTCTCTAACGGTTTGGAGCTTTCTTCCAACTCTCAGCTTTTTCATTGGCGGTTGGAAGGATGATTCATGACTATTTTGATTCCAAATAGTAGCTTATTGTCATGGGAGAAAATCTGAGTGACAATGGGACAGCTTATTGTCATGAGAAAAAATCTGAGTGACAATGGGACGGCTTATTGTCATGAGAGAAAATCTGAGTGACAATGGGGCGGTCCGTCACTTCCCACTTACCAGATTAGCTAATCAGTTCAATATTTTTTTGTAGCGAGCTGATTTAGAGCTTATCCGGTCATTACTCCTTTAGCAGTGGCCGGATAGGTCTATAATTTTTTTAGGGACATTTACAACTTAGTTCTCTCTAACCGTCTTTAGAGGTTAAAACTAGTTAGGCGGTCATAAAAAATAGGCGTTTCATTTTCGACTAATTTATTCTGTCCTTTTTTAAGTTAATTTTGGACAGAATAGTGCTTTGCTGTCCAAATTTAACGAGATTTTGGACAGAATAATGCTTTGCTGTCCAGATTTAACGGGATTTTGGACAGAATAGGGCTTTCATCAGAAAAAAGCAAAAATAAAAAGACTCCCTGAGGAGTCTTTTTAGCAGTGTTATTTATTGGGTTAATCGACAACGTAGATGGTGATTGTTTGGCGGCCGAAAGCGTAGGCAGCTGATAGGTTTTCCATGTGGATGTCGATGCGGTTGCCTTGGATGGCGCCACCGGTGTCGGCTGCGGTCAAGTAGCCATAGCCAGGCACGTAAACAGTTGAACCTAATGGGATTACTGATGGGTCAACGGCGATAACGGCGCCGTTCACGCGTAGGTCCGTTCCGTTAGCGGTGAAGTTGCTTAATTCTGGTTGGTTACGCGAGTATGCTGTCGCTTCAACGGTGATAGCACGGCCGTATGACGTTGGATCGTCAGCTGGTGTTTCCACAACTGGCTCTTCCACAACTGGCTCTTCTACAACTGGCTCTTCTACAACTGGTTCTTCCACAACGGGAACTTCTACTTCTTCAGCGGGAACGTCGATTTCTTCAGCGGGTTCTTCTACAACTGGAACGTCAACTTCTTCAGCGGGAACGTCGACTTCTTCGGCTGGTTCTTCTACAACAGGAAGCTCTTCTTCAACTACTGGTTCTTCCCAAGTTGGTTCTTCTTCAACAGGAACTTCTTCAACTGCAGGATCTTCCCAAACGATAGATTCTTCAGCAACTGGCTCTTCTACAACTACTTCCTCAACAGGAACTTCTGTTTCAGGCACCCATTCGGTTGTGTCTTCTACAACGAAAGCAGGGTCTTCAGTCACGACTTCTTCGGCCACAGGCACTTCCTCTACTACAACTTCTTCAGTAACAACTTCCTCAACCACCGGCTCTTCCCAAGCCACTTCAACAGCTTCTTCCACTGAATAAGTGTCTTGTGCACCTGTTTGGTCCACATATGTTACGGTATGGTTGGTGTTATCAAAGAATAACACAGCACCGGCTAAAATTAGGTCAGGGTTGGCAATTTGGTTAACGTTTGCTAATTCAGCAACATCCAAGCCTGTCGCACGGCTGATTGAACTTAATGTGTCACCCCATTGGATGATATATAAAGAATCATTTGACTGAATGGCGTTATTTACTGAGGCTGCCACTTCATCGTCTGAACGACGGGTCCAGTTAGCTGCCGAAGCAAATGGCATATTCAAGGTCGCTACAGATAATGTCATTGCAGCAACGGCTATTTTCAAACTTTTTCTCATAGGTAAAAACTCTCCTTAGTTGACAAAAACACTGTCAATTTTTGTTTGCTAAGTAATGATACACCATTTTCGCCTAAAAAAAAGCGAGTTAGGCTAGATGTTAACTAGCCTTAACTCACTTGTTTCATCTCGTCACACAAATGATACGCAGAGAGATTTATTTAAATAAAATGAAACATTTGTAACAAAGCAGAAATATTAACCCAACGCTTCGATTTGGTCGAGCAATTGGTCCACGTAGCCGATGGCGGACAACAAGGTTTGCTCATCGTGCATGGAAACGCCCGCCATGTCGGCCAACTCCAAAGGTGTTTTGGTACCACCGGCTTTCAAAACATCCAACCAAGCAGACACCGCCGCATCCTCTTTGAGCGCGATGCGTTGGCCGATGGAGGTCCCAATCGTCAAACCGGCAGAATAGGTATAGGAATACAAGCCCATGAAATAATGCGGTTGACGCATCCAAGTCAACTCCGCTCCCTCATTAATTTCAACCGCATCGCCCCAGAATTGCTCCAAGGTTTCCTTAAAGAAACGATTCAAACTCGCGGCATTCAGCAATTCTCCCGCATCAATCGCGCGGTAAACCTTCCGTTGGAAATCAGCTTCCAACAAATGCGTCACCATATTGTGGTAATACGTCCGCGAAATAAATTCCGCAATCAAAATTTGTTTTTGCTTAGCCTCAATCGGTTGATTCAATAAATATTGGCACATAATCACTTCGTTCGCCGTCGATGGCGCCTCAACAAAATACGTACTTACATCTGGCGTCAAGACGGATTGATTTTTATGCGTTAATTGGAAATGCCCCGCATGACCTAATTCATGCGCCAACACCAACACTTCACTTAACAAACCTGTCCAGTTCAACAAAATATACGACGGACCGCCATAAATCGTTGAACAAAAACCACCCGTTGACTTCGTTTTATTCATCGGATAATCGATCCAACGCTCGTCAAACGCCCGCGTCACCACCGCCGAATACTCCTCGCCCATGACTTGGAAGGCATCCTCAATCATCGTCCGACTATCAGCCACCGAAATTTTCGCCGACTCTTCAGGCGAAAACGGCATCTTGATGTCTGCCAGTGATATTTTTTCAAGTTTATGTTCTTTTTGTAACAAACGCGCATAACGTTGCATCACCGGCGCAAATTTTTCCATAATCACATCGATTTGACGGTGGTAAGCCTCTTGCGTCACCTGTTGGTCAAACAACAAATAATCAAAGACCGACTCATAACCACGCAAAGTCGCAATTTTCTTTTCTGTTTGCACATGATTAATGTAATTAGCCGCCGCCGTGTTTTCAAATTTCCGCAAACCATCATGGAACGACTTCCACGCCCCATGCCGCACGCCCGGGTTCAAATGCGACTCCCAATCCCCCTCAAAGGCCGGGAACGAATTGGCATAGGTCACCCCATCCACTTCAAAATCGTCAAAGGCCAAATCCTGAAACTTCATCGCCCCATACAACCGCGACTGATTGAAAATCGACCCATCCAGCCCGCTCAACACCGACTCCACTTGCTCATCCAGCATCTGCCCTTCGACCCGCCGAACTTCCCGCAAGAAATATTGATAGCGAACCCCTTCCGGATCGTCAACCACCTCACTAAATATCTCTGCATCAACCTTAGCCAGTGCCGGTAAGAAAAACGCCAGTTTTTGCCCCATCCACTCGCTTACCGTCATCAAAGTCGTCTCATTTTGCTCGTAAGTTTCATTCAGCTTATCCACTTCGTAACCCAAATTTGCATAGCCGAACACCGGATACGCCAATTCCTGAATCGCTTCATAATCCTTTAAAGCCTGCAAAAGCGAACCCTTTTCAAAATAAATATCTCTGTATTTCTCTGCAAATGCATTCACCAATTCTTTCAATTGACCCAGTGCTGCTTCAAAATCCGCTTGTGATTTAAACAGCAAACTCAAGTCCCAAGTCAATTCTTCTGGTAATTCACTCCGTAACGGTAACGCTTGACTCATTCAAACACCCTCAATCTATAAATTATGTGTCTATCATATCGAAATCCCGCAGCTTCGTCTAGTGAATCGCGTAGGTTGCTGAGTATATACAGAAATTTTGAGCTAAGTGGCCTACCAAAGGGTGGCCTAGACCACATAGACATTTAAGTGGCCACGCAATGTACTCCCTGGCCACTTCAAAGCTTAAGTGGCCGCACAACGGGACACCTGGCCACATAGCCACTTAAGTGGCCACGAAATGTACTCCCTGGCCACTTCAAAGCTTAAGTGGCCACGCAACGGGACACCCTGGCCACATAGCCACTTAAGTGGCCAGAAATTTCCTTCGCAGGCCACATCAACCATCATCAAATGTAAATGGAAGGCGCACTTCCCAACCTATCCATATCCATCCTTCAATTCTCGCAGAAACTAACCCCCACCCATCAACAAACCGCCCACCATGAGTTTTCAATGAGATACTTATCCACAAGAAAACATTTATTTTTAATTTATTAGATTTTTCTATTCGTTTTTTAATCTAATCTTTATTTTATGGCTGGGATATGCTACACTGAAGGTGTATTAATGAATCGTTATATTAAATTATTTTAAAGGAGGTTTATCTGATGGAGATTGATATTGGAACCAAGGAGTTGAATGATAAGGTCAGTGTCATTCGCATTTTATCGCACCCCATTCGCTATTCAATTGCGCTTATCCTCTATAAACACGGAGTACAAAATGTTGGTACGATTCAAAAAAGTCTCAATTTATCCCAATCAACTGTTTCGCAGCATATCAGTAAAATGCGTGAGGCGGGCATTGTTGCCTCGCGTCGGGAAGGCACAAAACTCTATTATTCATTAGTAGACCCAATGGCGATTAAAGTGATTGAAACCCTTGGGTAACCTTTAACTAAATATCTCTGCTCAATTCCGAAGCAAATTTTCAAAATCGCTGGCCGCTCACTGAGGCTAGCGATTTTTTGCGTTAAAAAAGCACGCACACCTCTTTTAACAGGCATGCATGCTTGGGCGAGTAGCAGCGTTATTTATTTGAAAGGGTTTTAGTGGTTTGATTGGGCTCGACGGCCTCCAGGCGGAGTTTTTCGATAAAATCGGCCAGGCGACCCATGGCGGTTCTGAGTTGGTTAATCGAATAGGCGTACGAAATGCGGACGAAGCCCTCGCCAGAAACGCCAAATGCGGTGCCAGGAACGACCGCCAGGTGCTGGTCTTCGATAAGACGCATCGAAAATGCCTCAGACGTCATGCCAAACTGCGAAATATTCGGAAAAACGTAAAAGGCACCTTGCGGCTCAAAACAAGGCAAGCCCATTTCGCGCAGGCTCAAAACCAGATAGCGACGGCGTTGGTTATAGGCGTCGCGCATATGATCAATGTCCGCTTGGCCATTTTTAATCGCCTCAATGCCAGCAAATTGACTAATTGTACTCGCCGCCATAATTGAGGCTTGATGCACTTTAGCCATTTGCGATGTGATATAATCTGGCGCGCATAAATAACCTAAGCGCCAACCGGTCATGGCATAAGCCTTCGAAAAGCCGTTCATATAAATCGTCCGCTCGCGCATGCCAGGCACCGAAATAATGCTGGCGTGCGGTTTATCCAAATAAGTCAATTCCGAATAAATTTCATCAGTAATCACCAAGAGGTCGTGCTCGATAATAATGTCCGCAATGGCTTCAAGGTCTTCGCGTTCCATAATCGCCCCGGTCGGATTGTTCGGATAATTCAACACCAAAATTTTGCTCTTAGGCGTAATGGCGGCCCGTAGCGCTTCTGGCGTCAAACGAAAATTATCTTCCTCTTTTAAATGAATCGGCACCGGCACCCCGTCGGCCAACTGAATGCAAGACAAATAGGTCACATAAGCCGGAATGCAATAAATCACTTCATCCCCCGGGCTGACCGTCGACCGCAAAGCCACATCAATCGCCTCAGACCCCCCACTGGTTACTAACACTTCCGTATTTGGATCATAATAAATATCCGTTTTCTTCTTAATTTCATCCGCGATGGCTTGGCGAAGTTCAAGCATACCAGCATTCGAGGTGTAGTAGGTTTTCCCTTGCTGAATCGCATAAATCCCTTCATCACGCACATGCCAAGGTGTCGGAAAATCCGGTTCGCCTACCCCCAACGAAATAATATCATCATAAGCATTAGCCAACTCGAAAAAACGCCGAATCCCAGATTCTTGTAAATTCTGAACTTTTTCGTTAATAAAATTTCTCATGGGCTAACCGCCAATCGTTGTTCGCCCTCTTCTTGCACAAAAAGCGTGCCATGGTCCTTATATTTTTTCAATATAATATTGGTCGACGTCGATTGTACTTCTTCAATAATCGATAACCGTGACGATACAAAGTTAGCGATATCGCGCATCGGCGCTTTCTTTAATTCAATGGAAAAATCATACGACCCTGAAATCAAATAAATCGCCTGCACTTCCGGAAACTGATAGATTTTCTCTGCAATCCGATCAAACCCCTGTCCCCGTTGTGGATTAACCCGCACTTCGACAATGGCCGACACATCCGAGTCATTGGTTTTTTCCCAATTCACAATGGTATGATACCCACATATGATTCGGTCTTCTTCCATTTCACGGACATAATCATCAACCGCAGACTCCTCTAAATCCAGCATCATCGCAATTTCTTTATGCGTCAAACGACTATCATTTTCTAATAATTGAAGTATTTGCTCTTTTATCCCCATAAGCATCCTTCTTTCAATGTATTTATTCGCTATTATATCAGATTTAAATGAGAAAGTGTTTACTTTCTCATTTCTTTTTAATAAATATTTCTGAAGATGAGGCGGGGGTTGGTAGGACGTTCGTTTTGGCGTTAGTTTTGCTGCTTATTTAAGTGTAAATATAGTGGTTGGAGGGGTGGGGGGATTGAGGGGATGACGGGGTGACGGGGATGAATTGAAAGAGAAGGAAAGCCGAAAGGAGCGATTGCCTGTTAAAATTTATGTTAGCCCGCCAAATGAACTGCCATTTGGCGGGGGATTCGGAGAATTGGGGGCTCGTCATTTCAATATTCCTACTTCTCCACCCATTTGCCGGACTTCTTTTCCCATCGACGTCCGCCAAACTAACTTGCCGGACTTCCCGCCAAATGAAGCGCCATTTGGCGGGGGGTTCGGGAGTGACCGCCAAATGAGGCGTCGTTTGGCGGTCAGTTTGTGAGTGAACGCCAAATGAGTCGCCGTTTGGCGGGAGGTTCACGGGCGAACGCCAAATGGGCTGACGTTTGGCGGGGGATTCGGAGAATTGGGGGCTCGTCATTTCAATATTCCTACTTCTCCACCCATTTGCCGGACTTCTTTTCCCATCGACGTCCGCCAAACCTACTTGCCGGACTTCCCGACAAAATGACGTCCGCCATTTCAGCCAATTTCCACTGCTCAACCAACTTGCCGGACTTCTTTTCCCATCGACATCCGCCAAACCTACTTGCCGGACTTCCCGCTAAAATGACGTCCGCCATTTCAATCAGATGCCCCTTTCCCACACAATTGCCGGACTTCTTTTCCCATCGACATCCGCCAAACTTACTTGCCGGACTTCCCGACAAAACGACGTCCGCCATTTCAGCCAATTTCCACTGCTCAACCAACTTGCCGGACTTCTTTTCCCATCGACGTCCGCCAAACCTACTTGCCGGACTTCCCGCCAAAACGACGTCCGCCATTTCAGCCAATTTCCACTTATCCACCCACTTCCCCACCCAGCACAAACTAACAAACCAACAAACCAACAAACAATGCAACCCCCGGCTTTTTTCAGAAAGCCGGGGGTTGCATTGTCGCAGTGATATTTAGTTTAGTAGGAATTTTCTTCGAAGGTTTCGGTGTCTTCGACGGTGACCCAGAGCTGGCTGCGAATTTCGTTGTAGACGTCGTGGACGCGCAGCGACAGCATGCCGAGTTGCTCGCCGATGATGTCGTAATTGTAGGGGTCCGCGGTGTAAACGGCTAAGGTGTAGCTGCCGTAGTCGGTGACAAAGCTGGCGACGTCGTTTTGCTCGGTGCCACCCAGACCGGATTTGTTCCAATAAACCGTGCTGTAGGGAATGTAATTGGTCAGGAAATTGTGGGTGTTGTAGCCAAATTTCTCAATCAACAGTTCATCCCAAGGCTCGCCGTTGACTTGGTTGTTGTACAACAAGGCGAAGAAACGGGCGGCGTCACTGGGTGTGGTGACAAAACCACTGCTGTCCTGATAATATTTTCCATCGACATAAGTGTTATACAGACCTAAAGCATGAATGTTGGGGTTAATGGCTGGACCGCCTCCAACCGTATCGATTAACAAGTTAGCCGCCGTGTTGTCACTATAAACAACAATCAGATTGACCAACTCATCAATGGTAAAGACACTGCCGTCAGGATAACCTTGGATAATCCCGGCGCCGGGAACTTTATCATAGTCATATAAAACCACGGTATCGTAAGGATCTAAAATTCCTTCCGAGTATTGACGATAGAGCTCGCCGAGCACATAGATTTTTTGCGTGCTGGCTGGGAAAAAAGGTTGGTCATAAGCACTGACTTGACTCATGGTTTCGGTATTTACAAAGGAAGCCCCGGCGCGCGCACCGATTTGATCCAATTCCTCAATCAACACCGCTTCAATCGTGTCAATTAATTCGCGTTCACTGTAATAGGTGTAGACATAATCCGTGAACGTCTCGTCCTTTTGAATCCAACCGACTTCATCGTAACCAATCGCAACCAACAGCCAATCGCCATTAAACGTTTTCACTTCTTCCAGAACTTCCATCGGCATGTCGACAAAATTTTCCGTGGTGGTCAATAAAGCCGAATCAATCGCTCCAGGCGGATTGGTTAAAACCATGCTATCAGGATTTTTAAACAAAATACTATAATTGGTTGGCGTCCGCTCCATCAAACCACTATACTTCATCGTATCCTCGACAAAGAAAAATTCTTTCCGCACAGCAGGGACTAAGAAATTTAACAAATCTCGTTCCGCCAACAATTCCCCCACATCCGTGCTCGATAAACGCACATTCGCTTGCATACGCCCATCACTATAATAGTACCAACCGTCAAACGGCGTGTTGTACCAACCCGTGTAAGGTAACTCATTTTGGAAAAGCAATTCCTCCCCTTGATAGATCACGCGCTTAAAGCCATTGAGGCTCTCATCTTCAACCAAACGATACTGTTGCGCCGTCGAATAAGGCGACGTCACTTCCACATAGGGGCTAAAATAAAACCATGGCAGGTTACCAATAATATCCGGCTCGACATACGTTTGTGTTTCCGTCGCCACTTCTTCCATTAAGCCGGTTTCTTCATCATATTGTTCCACAGCGATATTTATTCCGGTGGTTTTAAGGTCCTCAATCAAAATACTGTGCTCACTTTTCAAATTAAGGCGAGGCGGATCACGATGAACGATCGCTTCCTCAACAACTTTGGCGTCCTCCGAAGCGAAAAGGGACCGAAAACTATTGGATGATAAATTTGAAATCGATTGATTTAGTTGCGGTTGCAACAGACTTCCAACGATGAAATAAAAAATAATTCCGATAACAATGCCGATTCCAACAATCATCGCAACTTTTTTGCTATTTTTCAATCGCACCTCTCCTTTAATAAATATCTCTGCTTTTATTCTAGCAATGTGCTTCTAATGATTCAAGCGCTAATTCGATGGGTTCAGCTTTATGCCTCACCTTGTTTAACAAAACGGATTTTTTCAGTGAAAAAATCATACAAGTTTTGCGTAAATAACATTTCAGGCATCATTTGTTTAAATTTCACATAAGGTAAGCGGTCACGAATTTCGATTTCATCGGCATGTTGGTGCAACACATTTTGATGAATAAAGTTTTCATAAGCTTCCTCATCCAGTTTAAGACCTTGTTCATCATAACGTTTACGGGCAATCAAATGAAAAATAAAATCCTCTTCAGCTCGCTCTTCAATGCCTTGCATCACCGGCTCTGCCAAATTTAAAATTTGTGCCCCATAGGTTTCTAAATCCATTTCCTCTTCTTCAGCAAATTGATTCAGTTGGTCATAATATTGATCAAAGTAAGCTTCTTTTTCTTCACTATTAATAACCACTTCCGCAGCTTCAGCATAATAAGCCATTAAAAACGGCAATATTTCATTATAAAATTTTCTTTGGCGACTATTTTTTTGAAAATAGTCAATCGCATATTGGGTAAGCTGGCTAACACTGTTAATATTAGGAATTTCGAGGGCTGCCACCATATCATCGGTTAAGACATCGGTATTAACATGGGCAATTGATTTGTACTGTTCAAGGACCGTCTCTAAAGTGGGCTGGGCGACCGCATCCCACGAAGGAATTTCAATGGTGAGGTATTGGTCGGGCAATGCGATGGTTTCATAATCGGGATAGTATTCAACAGAACTCTTCATATATAAAATGTCTCCTTATATTAGCTTTTCTTGGTAGATATCCTATCTATCATAACATAAATAACTCAAATACAAATAAGATTATGTTAAAGAAAGGCTAAAATTTTAACATTGGTGGCGAGCGAGAAAGCCGCTGGTTTTGCTGGTGGCGAAGTATCAATTGGGTGATTTGCCGGACGTCGTGGTGAAAGGAAAGCCGGCAAATGGTTGGGATAGGGGTGGATGCTTCACTTGCCGGACGTCGTGGTGAAAGGAAAGCCGGCAAATGGTTGGGATAGGGGTGGATGATTCAGTTGACGGACGTCGTTTTTACGGGACGTCCGCCAAGCGGATTTCCCGGACGTCGTTGCGAAAAGAAAGCCGGCAAATGGTTGGAATAGGGGTGGATGCTTCACTTGCCGGACGTCGTTTTTACGGGACGTCCGCCAAGTGGATTTGCCGGACGTCGTGGTGAAAGGAAAGCCGGCAAGTGGATGGGATAGGGGCTGATGCTTCACTTGCCGGACGTCGTTTTTACGGGACGTCCGCCAAGTGGATTTGCCGGACGTCGTGGTGAAAGGAAAGCCGGCAAACGGATGGGATAGGGGCTGATGCTTCAGTTGCCGGACGTCGTTTTTGCGGGACGTCCACCAAGTGGATTTGCCGGACGTCGTTTTTACAGGAAGTCCGCCAAGTGGATTTGCCGGACGTCATTACGAAAGGAAAGCCGGCAAACGGATGGGATAGGGGCTGATGCTTCAGTTGCCGGACGTCGTTTTTGCGGGACGTCCACCAAGTGGATTTGCCGGACGTCGTTGCGAAAGGAAAGCCGGCAAGTTATTGGGGTAAGGGCTGATGCTTCAGTTGCCGGACGTCGTTTTTGCAGGAAGTCCGCCAAGTGGATTTGCCGGACGTCGTTACGAAAGGAAAGCCGGCAAATGGTTGGGATAAGGGCTGATGCTTCTTTTGCCGGATGTCGTTTTTGCTGGACGTCCGCCAAGTGGATAGCCGGACGTCGTTGCGAAAATAAAGCCGGCAAATAGTTGGGATAAGGGCTGATGCTTCTTTTGCCGAACGTCGTTTTTACAGGACGTCCGCCAAGTGGATTTGCCGGACGTCATTACGAAAGGAAAGCCGGCAAATGGTTGGGATAGGGGTGGATGATTCAGTTGCCGGACGTCGTTTTTGCAGGAAGTCCGCCAAGTGGATTTGCCGGACGTCGTGGTGAAAGGAAAGCCGGCAAATGGTTGGGATAGGGGTGGATGATTCACTTGCCGGACGTCGTTTTTGCAGGAAGTCCGCCAAGTGGATTTGCCGGACGTCGTTACGAAAGGAAAGCCGGCAAACGGATGGGATAGGGGCTGATGCTTCAGTTGCCGGACGTCGTTTTTGCGGGACGTCCGCCAAGCGGATTTCCCGGACGTCGTTGCGAAAAGAAAGCCGGCAAATGGTTGGAATAGGGGTGGATGCTTCTTTTGCCGGACGTCGGTAAGTGGGAAGTGACGGACCGGCTAATAAAAATAGTGAGGAAGTAGTATACTCATACATATCTACTTTCTCACTATTAATTTTGGACAATTTTGTTGGGTTCTATCTGACCAAGGTAAATATTCATCTATCGTTTGAGTATCTACTGTCTCTAAATCCATTTGTGATAATCCTTCAAAGAGATAGGTTAGGTAACCCTCTGGATCTAGACCGTTTAACTTAGCCGTTTGAATAATCGTCATACTGACTGCTAAAGATTTAGCTCCATCTTCACTGACTGAAAAATTCGCATTATTCTTGATTAATTTGACAGGTCGCACTAACCGTTCAGCCCGATTATTCGTAATCTCTAATGAACCATCACTAATATAACTTACTAGCGTTTCCCGTCGAGTTAAAGTATAGTTAATCGCTTTTGTTGTAGCTTTTGAGTGAAAAGGTAAGGTTTCTAACCAACTGAAAAATTCTCGAACAACTTTACTGCTTTGTTTTTTTCGTCGTTTTTGACGTTCTTCAGGTAATAGTTTTTCCTCAGAATAGGTTGACTCATAAGAAAATATCTTTCCAATATATTTCATGGCTTTTGATTTGATTGGAACGTCATCAGGAAGATTATAAAAATACCGACGTACATGCGACCAACAATGTTGAAGTGTAATGGATGGATTAAGTCCTTCATAACCACCAAAACCATCGCATGTCAAAGAACCCTGATAATCTTCTAAAAATTTTTCAGGGTGACTATAACTCCGGGTTAAGGTGGATTGATACAACGTAATCAGATAATCGTCTAAATAACCTGTGGCGTATATCCAAATCCAACTATCTGATCGAGCGGATCGCCCATCACTTCTGCGGAGAATTTGATAAGGGGTCTCATCGGCATGGATGTGCGGTGAGTCGAGAAGATGGCTAACCAATCTCTCGTAAACGACATTGAGATATTTCTCGCATGCCAAAATAGGCCAATTCGCTAACGTTCGGCGTGAGAAATTAGCCCCAAGTTTTTCCCATTCTTTTTCTTGTCGTGCATAGGGTAAATGTAGGCCGTATTTTTGATAAATAACGGCAGCTAGTAGGCTGGCACTTACTAAACTTTTTTCGATAATCGGTTTTGGTGCTTTAGCTTGAACAATTGTTGTGACATCGTGTTTGTCACACTCATGACATTTATATGACCAGCGATAATGTTGTTCTTTAATTATTTTTGCAGGCACATAAATAAGCGTCTCAAACGCTAATTTTTTCCCGAATTTTTGGAGTCCCCCCTCACAAATAGGGCAGGTGGCATTATTACAATCAAGGGTATGTTCATGCACTTCAATGGGTACATTAGTGACTGCTCGCTCTTTAAACCCCCTTGTTTTTTTACCTCGAGGGGATGTTGAAGAAGCTTTGGATTTTTTCTTAAGGACAACCTTAATAGGCTCCATATCAAACAAATCATCTTGATCTAGAGGAAGTTTTTCACTGGAAGTTCCATAGAGAGTCCGATTGGCTTGACTCAGTTGACGAAGAATCTCCTGGTGAGCGGCATCAAGGGTGTTAAAATCTTTTTGTAGTTGTGTATTTTGATCGATGAGGGCTTGATTGGCTGCCTCTTGTTCTTTAGTGACTTCTAAAAGATTTTCATAATTTTCTTTAAGGATGTCATATTCATTTTCTAAAACAGTATACTTATTTTCAATATTTTGACATTTTTCTAAAAGTTCAGAATAAGTTAATTCCCTTGATATATCAGTATATCCGCTCATGTGCTCACCTCTATTCGTATGCGTTTATTGATGTCAATATTATACCATTAAAACCTTAAAAAAACAAGCTTTTTTCCTTGATTTAAAAAGGAAAAAAGCTTGTTTTATGCCTTTCTTGGGGAAGGTTTTACTTTTGGTTCAATCGGATACCCAGACAATAAAAGATCTAATTGTTGTTCGGTAATTTTGATAATTCCTTGCGATGAACGCGGCCAGAATAATGAACCCTGGTCAAACCTTTTAACAATAGATACGATACCTTCTCCATCAAAATAGAAAGCACAAAATTCAGAATTATCTGACCCACAAACTAAAAAGACAGAATCTTCATCCAGTTTCATTTTATACTCATATTCAACCATCGCAACAAGTGAATCAAAATGACGTTTAAAATGGTGTGTTCCCTGAATGAGGTAAATATTTGAAGCTCGTTTGAAGTCAACTATCATCCAATTCCTCCCTATGTTTTATTTAAACACAGTATACCTAAATATCTTTGCTTAATAAAGACGGTGCTTCACTTCCCGCTTACGACGTCGTTTTTACGGGACGTCCACCAAGTGGATTTGCCGGACGTCGTTGTGAAAGGAAAGCCGGCAAGTTATAGTTAAGCAGTAGAAAAATAATGAAATGGCGTGTACCTCCCAACTTCACCGCCAAACCACGACCCATTTGGCGCGCACTCCCAAACTCACCGCCAAACCACGACCCATTTGGCGCGCACCTTAGCACCACCATCCCCTTAACACTAACACGCCCCCGCACCACAAACCCTTCACACCCACCATCATAATAATATAACAAAATTAAGTCAATATATTTTTACTCCAACCCTAAAATATGCTATACTCTACCCATCAAATTGTGGAGGTTATTTATTATGTCAAATGAACATTTAGTGGATCCGAGAACCATGTACTACACAGGGAAATTTCCAAAACAAGAGGAAACAAGTCCGCAAATCGAACAAATAATGAACCCGAAACCGGATTGTGGCGAAACATCTTACACTGGCCATAACCGCCTCGAGGGGCGCAACGCCTTTATTACAGGTGGCGATTCAGGCATCGGCCGGGCGGTTGCCATTGCATTTGCCCGCGAAGGCGCCAATGTCGCCATTCAATATCTTCCAGGTGAGGAAGTCGACGCGGAAGACGTCAGACAACTTATCGAAGCCGAAGGACGTCAAGCCCTCATCATTTCGGCTGATTTTCGCCAAGAAGGAGCTGCGACGAAAGCCTTTGAACAAGTCCTTGAAAGCTTTGGATCCGTTGATGCCCTTGTCCTAAACGCAGCCCAACAATTTGCCCGTGACAGCATGCAAGAATTGACCTTGCAACAAGTCAAGGACACCTTTGATGTCAAAGTTTTCAGCATGTTCGAAATTGTCAAAGCCGCTGAAAACCATCTCGAGCCAGGCAGCACGATTGTAACCACCACCTCAACCCAAGCCTTTGAACCTGGCCCGCAGTTAATGGATTACGCCGCCGCCAACAGTGCAGTTTCTAACTTGACGGTCAACTTGGCCCGTTACTTCGCCGACAAAGGCGTCCGCGTGAATGCTGTGGCACCTGGCCCGATTTGGACCGCCCTCCAACTCGACGACGGCCAAGCCGATTCCTACGCCACTTTCGGCCAAGACACCCTCATCGGTCGCGCCGGCCAACCCGCCGAACTCGCCCCCCTTTACGTCTTCCTGACATCGACGGACTCCAGCTACATCACCGCCGAAATCATTGCTATTACCGGAGGAAAATCTTTAACCCTCTAATAAAAATAAATACCGCTGCCCTCCTAAAAAAGCCAAGTCGCAAGACTTGGCTTTTAGCAGTGATATTTATTTTAAAGGTTGTCCCTAAGATTTATCAAGGTCAAATACTCTTCCAAGGTCAGCCCGTGTTCATACATAAAAGTGGCATTATCAACGCCCACATAGCGCACGTGCCACGGTTCGTACTCATAACCGGTTATCGGCGTTTTGCCATACAAATAGCGAATCACAAAACCATAGTTGTGGCCATTTTCCGCCAACCAAATGGCCGAAGGATAATATTGATAGTCTTGATGCAAGTCACGGCCATACTCATTCCAGTCGTAACCCAACAAATCGAAGGCCAAACCGGTGGAATGCTCAGTCGCATCAGGCGGCGCAATGAACATATCCGTCATGTAGAAGGCGTCGTCTTCGCTGTAACCCGCATTAATATAAGAATAATAGCGCGCATCAAAATTGTTGGCTTGATAGGCCATGGTGCGATAAGCCGAAATGGTTTGATAATAATGGCCTTCGGCTTCCGCTGCTGTAATCAAGTTATTAAAGGCATCACGAATCCGCGCATCATAATAATGCCCCGACCCCGTTTGCGCAAATTCCATCTGCACATCGTACTCAATACGATTATCACGATTGATTAACATCAAAAAAGGATCTTCCAAGTCAGCCGTTTCCGGTAAAGCTGCCACCAATTCTTCCGTCGTCAAATCCGAATAGAGCGGTTCAATCAATGTTGGATCAAGTAATTCATAAGCACCCACCGTTGGCACAAAAATGCCTAATGTAAAAAAGAGGATGAAAAATCTTAAAATTTGTTTCAAAATATCTAATAACATAATGAACTCCTTATGGGATATTTATTCGGATCGTTCTAAATCCGCTTTTATTATAGCATAGGTTGCCTGGTCGACAATCCCACGATTATTGAATCCGCCTTGCCGGCTGATGCCCTCGAATCGCAGCCCGACCTTTTGCATCACCCTGCCTGACGCCCCGTTCGCCACATCATGCAAAGCCTCCACCCGATTAAACCCTACCACTTCAAATAAATATCGCAGCACCTCTTCGAAGGCTTCCGTTATGTAACCTTGGTTCCACAGTTGGCGACTCAAGACATAACCAATTTCTGCTTCTTGCTTGAGCTCGTCTTGGTTGACGACCCCGATGGAGCCAAAAACCTCGGCCGGGTTATGGATAAGCGTGATGGCCCACTGATAGGTATCAGGAAAGTCATAGTTTGCCATCCAATCCGTCACTATATGTTGTGTGACCTCAAGATTGGCATGCGGTGGCCAGGTCAAAAATTGCGTCACAATCGGGTCGCTGGCCCAATTATTAAACATCGATGCTGCGTCCGCGTAGGCGAATGGCCGTAAAATCAGTCGTTGCGTTTGCAGTGTTTGTGTCCCTTTATGATTCATATGAAGTGGCCTCCTTTGCAAGTAAAACTATAGCACAAAATTGTGACAAAGTACTAGTCAACCTAGCCCTAAAATGAAAATTATTTCGCCGCTCTAGTTTCTTCGCTCTGAGGGGTTTATCCCCGCTCAGTTTTGTTACGTGGACCGCTAGCGCGGGCGTTTGGAAATTTGCGAAGGCACGCGGGTAGCTAACGCGGGCCATCGAAAGGTTACGTAGGCACGCGGATTTATTTTATCAAAAATGACAGATTGACATTTCAATCATTTAGTAAGTTTTAAGTCTTTGATCGTCATTTTAGAAAGTTTTTATTATTAGGTTGACTTTGCTTAGGGTTGTAATCCAGTTTCTTACAAGCAACAGTGACTTTATTACCATGAGAGATTCTCGCTGCTAACTTCAATTTTAGTTGACAGTCATTTCGAACGCTATTTTGTAGTTCGTCTGGTTAACGAACTACATTTTTATAGTTCGTCGAGTGAACGAACTACATTTTTACAGTTCGTTGAGTCAACGAACTACATTTTTATAGTTCGTTGGTAAAACGAACTACATTTTTATAGTTCGTCGGTAAAACGAACTACATTTTTATAGTTCGTTGGTAAAACGAACTACATTTTTATAGTTCGTCGAGTCAACGAACTACATTTTTATAGTTCGTTGGTAAAACGAACTACATTTTTATAGTTCGTTGAGTCAACGAACTACATTTTTATAGTTCGTCGGTAAAACGAACTACATTTTTATAGTTCGTTGGTAAAACGAACTACATTTTTATAGTTCGTCGGTAAAACGAACTACATTTTTATAGTTCGTCGATAAAACGAACTACATTTTTATAGTTCGTCGAGTCAACGAACTACATTTTTATAGTTCGTTTTCCATTTCGGAGCTAACTTTCTTACTTCGTTTCCCATCCGAAGCTAACTTTCTTACTTCGCCGTCATTTCAAACTCCACTTTCTTACTTCCTAAGTCGCTCTAACATTCTACCACACCAAAAAAATCGATTCCACAAAAAAGGGGGCTCACCCCCCACACCCCAGCACAAACAAATCTAAAAACCAAAAAACCCCAGCCAGAGCTGGGGCAGCACATAGTGTAGCAGTGATATTTATTAGGCGGCTTCTTCGGAGAATTGGCTGTTGTAGAGTTCGGCGTAGAAGCCGTCGGCAGCCAAGAGTTCGTCGTGTTTGCCACTTTCGACGATGTCGCCGTCTTTCATCACGAGAATCAAGTCGGAATTGCGAATGGTCGACAAGCGGTGGGCAATGATGAAGGAGGTGCGCCCTTTCATCAGCTCATCCATCGCGTTTTGAATATGAATTTCTGTCCGCGTATCGACAGATGAAGTCGCTTCGTCGAGAATCAGCATTGGGCGATCAGCAATCATGGCACGCGCAATGGTGATTTGTTGTTTTTGACCTTCGGACAGACTGACTTGGTCATTCAAGACGGTGTCGTAGCCCTTAGGCAAGGTTTGCACGAAGTGGTCCAAACCAACGGCGCGGCTGGCTTGACGCATGGTATCGTCACTCACGTTTTCTTCCGCATACACTAAGTTTTCGCGAATCGTGCCTTCAAAGATCCAGGTATCTTGCAAGACCATACAAAATTGGTCGTGAATATTTTCACGGGTAAAGTCCATGGTCGAGCGGTTATCAATACGAATGGCGCCGCCATCGATTTCGTGGAATCGCATCAGCAAGTTTACCATTGTGGTTTTACCTGCACCGGTTGGACCAACGATAGCTACCTTTTGACCTGACTGGGCAACCGCTGAAAAGTCCTTAATGACTGGTTCAGCGTCGGCGTCGTCACTATATGAAAAGCGCACATGGTCAAATTCAACTTTCCCTTCAATATCATCCAATTTTTCAGTTTTATGGGATTCGTCAGCCATGTCTTCTTCATTTAACATTTCAAACACACGTTCACTGGCGGCTGCGGTTGATTGCAAGGATTGCATGGCTTGGGCAATTTGGCTCAAAGGTTGGGTAAAGTAACGCACATACATAATGAAAGCCACAATCACACCAAAAGTAATCCGTCCTTCAATCGCCAAAGCAGCACCGACCACACAGACCGCTACATAGCCAAAGTTCCCAATAAATTGCATAATCGGCATCATCAAACCGGATAGACTTTGAGCTCTAAAACCACTGGTCCGCAAGCTATTATTAATCGCATCAAATTCCGCTTTGGTTGCCCGTTCATTGTTATACACTTTGACGGTCGAATGGCCCGTATAGATTTCTTCGATATGACCGTTAATCAACCCAAGGTCTTTTTGTTGCGCCTTAAAATACTTTTGCGACCGGCTCATAATTACCAACATTAAACCAAAACCTACAAAGGTCGATAACACAGCTGTTAACGTCAAAATTAAATTCGTCTTTAACATCATAAATAAAGACCCAAACAGCAAAGTCACAGATGTTACCATGGTGCTGACACTTTGGTTCATCGATTGGGCCATCGTATCCACGTCATTGGTCACCCGCGACAAAATATCCCCGGTCGACGTTTTGTCAAAATACGCAATCGGCAAGGTATTTATTTTCTCAGAAATATTTGTCCGTAATTTTTTAGAAATACCTTGCGTCACTTGCGCCATAATTAAGCCTTGCATCAAGGTCAACGCAGACGCAATCAGGTAATAGCCAACCAAAGTAAAGCCGATTTGCGCCACATGATCCATATCGATTTGACCCATAATCCCAGCGGTAATGGTATCCGTCAACTCAGACAGCTTATCCGGACCGATTAAAGTCAGAATGGTTCCGATAATGGCGCCGACTAAAGCCACCATTATAGCCAGCCAGTACTCACGAATATATTGGAGTAATTTTATCCAGCTATCTTTGAAGTTTTTAGGTTTTTCAAAGCCGCCACCTCTAGGTCCGCCCCCCATAGGGCCTCTGCCTTGTCCTTGCGGTCCACGGTTTTGATTATTTCTTGTCTCACTCATTAGGCCAACTCCTCTTCTGAAAGTTGTGAATAGGCAATTTCCCGGTAAACCTCATTGGACGCCAACAACTCCTCATGCGTCCCGTCACCGACAATCCGCCCCTGATCCATCACAATAATTTTATCCGCATCCTGAATCGTCCCAATCCGTTGCGCCACAATTAACTTCGTCGCATCCGGACAATCCTTAGCCAGCGCCTCTCTTAAAGCCCGATCCGTTTTATAGTCCAAAGCCGAAAAACTATCATCGAAAATAAATATCTCTGGTCTTCGGGCGATCGCACGTGCAATGGAAAGCCGTTGTTTTTGCCCGCCCGAAAAGTTGGTGCCTCCTTGAGCGACATGACTATCATAACCATCCGGCAGTTTTTCAACAAAATCACTTGCTTGCGCCGTATAGACCGCTTCAACTAAATCATTTTCAGAAACAGGACCACGGCCATTTTCACCATAAGCGATATTATCTTTAATCTTTCCCGAAAACAAAACCGCTTTTTGCGAAACGTAGGACATGATATTTCTAAGTCCTTCTTGGGTGTAGTCTTTAACATTCACATCGTTAACCAATACTTCCCCTTCAGTCGCTTCATATAAACGCGGCACTAGGTTCACCAGTGTACTTTTACCCGATCCTGTCGACCCAATAAATGCAACTGTTTCACCTTGATTCGCTTTAAAACTAACATCTTGAATGACATATTCCTCAGCATCGGGGTATTTAAAACTAACATGTTTAAATTCCACTTGCCCTTTTAGATCATTCGGTGCTGTCGTTAAAGTGCCGTCGATAATCGTCGGTTCTGTTTCGAGTACTTCTAAAATCCGTTCCGCCGAAACATTGGCCCGTGGCACCATAATAAAGATCATGATTAACATCATAAAGGACATCACGACTTGCATTGCATAGGAAGAAAAGACAATCATATCCGAAAACAACGTCACACGTTCCATCAAGCCCGCTTGATTAATTAAATACGCCCCAATCCAATAAATCGCTAAGGATAAGCCATTCATGGTTAGTTGGATGGTTGGGCTCAAGAGTGACATAATACGACTGGTAAATAAGTTGGTATTTGTCAGTTCCTCATTTACATTTTCAAATTTCTCTTGTTGGTAATCTTCGGCATTATAGGCACGAATAACGCGTAAACCAGTGATATTTTCACGGGTGACTGCATTCAAGCGGTCCGTTAGCTTTTGTAAAATTTTGAATTTAGGGGTTGCGAGCGCAATAGCTGTGCCAACCACCAGCATGAGGAAAATAACTGCCACAGCGGTAGCTGCCGACCATTCCCAGTTTTTACCAGCGATTTTGGTAATCGCCCAGACACCCATAATCGGTGCTTTTATCATCACTTGTAGACCCATGACAATTAACATTTGTACTTGCGTCACATCATTGGTTGTCCGTGTAATTAAACTCGAGGTAGAGAAACGTTTAATTTCTTCCAAGGAAAAGGATTGAACCTTATCATATAAGCGTTCACGTGTATTCGCACTGAAATTGGCTGAAATTTTCGCTGCAATGACAGCAATCACAACGGCCGTCAATAAACTAGCAAATGCGACGGCAATCATTGAGCCACCAGCCGCATATATATCAGACATTTGACTGCCTTCCGTTTGTACGAGCATGGTAATTTCACTCATGTAGTCCGGCAAGCGTAGGTCCAGCCAAACTTGTAGGATAATTAAGAGCAAACTGATAAATGCCAAAAAGAAATCCATTTTGGACAATTGTTTAAAAAGTTTTAACACTAAGACGCCTCCATTCATTTTAAAATAGTGCAAAAAAATAAGACCAAATAAGAGCTAACCCCTTGGTCGTTCCGTTAGCCCTTATTTAGGTAAGTGTCTTTCTATCAAGAAAGAGATGAAAAAAGTTGAGACAAATATGGTCATTAATTTATCTCTACGATTATGATAGGCTAGAAACATTAACTCAGTCTAAACCCTCGCCGAGTCGTAGGGATATTTATTTGGGGTGGGGTTTAAAGGGATTTGAACGGAAAAGATCGTGGCTTGTTCGTCGCTTGAAACGCGCACTTCACCGGCGTGAAGTGTGACGATAGATTTAACAATCGAAAGGCCGATACCGGAACCCTCTTTAGCACGCGAACTGTCGCCCTGCCAGAACTTGCCATAAATGCGCTGGAGGTCTTCAGGCGGGATGGGATCACCGTGGTTGGTAATTTGGGTCAAGGTGTGGGCGTTGTCTTGCTGAATTTTAATGTGGATGACACTGTCGGTTGGCGAAAATTTGATGGCATTGTCGATGAGGTTAATCCACACTTGCTTGAGCATTTCTTCATTAGCTAGAACCGTGATTTCTGGGAATTCCAGGTCAAACTCCAGATTTTTGCGCGTCCATTTTTCCTCGAGCAGGAGGATGGAGCTACGAATCTGTTCGGAAAGGTTGAAATAATCAATGTCTGTCAGGATTTTTTGGTTCTCGACCTTGGTTAGGTAAAGAATATTGGTGGACAGTGACGACAAGCGGTTAATCTCATCGATAATGATATCGAGGTACTCATTTTCCTTTTCTTTGGTCAAGTTGCCTTTGCGAATGAGTTTAGCAAAACCGCTGATGGACACCATGGGTGTTTTATATTCATGGGAAATATTATTCACAAAATCCGACCGCAACATCTCGGTTTGACTGAGTTCGTTAGCCAAAGCGTTAAAACTTTTGGAAACGCGTTGCCCAATTTTGGATTTGCCAAGGTCGATTTGAGTACTATAGTCGCCTTCCGCCAGCTTGTCCATGCTGCTGACCAGTTTGTTAATCGGCCGGATGGGAATGCCCGAAATCAGCGTGGCCACCAGCGTTCCCGTAATGATCGCGGCAATCCCAAACGTGAGAATCGGCACAAAAACCGATGGCCCATGCTCCGGTTGCAGCCAGCCAAAATGCAAGCCGATGGCAAGGAGCGTCATCACAATAAACACCGTGATGACCAAAATCGCGAAAACCAACAAAGTAAATATCAACGATAATAAGATTCTGGGTTTGAATAGCCAACTTTTAAACGTCTGTATTAGGCGGCGGATGACATTGGGCGGGTTTTGTTGCTGGGCTTGGTTGGGGTGTTGGGCTTGGTTGGGGCGCTGGGCTTGCGGTCGTTTCATTGTTTTTTCACCGCACGATAGCCCAACCCACGGACCGACTCAATCTCAATTTCATCCCAATCTTCAAAGCGTTTGCGCAGCCGTGCGATATGCACCGTCACCGTCTCCCAACCCGTTTCACTGTCCATCCCCCAAATTTCATCCATCAGTTGGATGCGGGTAAATATCTTGCCAGGATAGGAAAGCAGTTTGAAAAGTAGCTGAAATTCTTTTTGGGGTAACACTTGGACTTCGTCACCTTTAGTCACCGATAAGGTATCCAAATCTAACACAACATTCCCAATCGTCAGTTGGCGGTCGGACGCAATTTTTGCCCGTCTTAATAAAGCTCTGATGCGCAGAATCATTTCCTCATCATTGACTGGCTTGGTCATGTAGTCATCGATACCAACTAAAAATCCTTGTTTTTTATCAGCTGGCAATTGTTTGGCCGAAATCATCAAAATGGGTAAGGTATTTTGTGCTTCACGTAAGGTTTGCGTCAACTCATAGCCATCCATATTTGGCATCATAATATCAATAATGGCTAAATCAATATGTTGCGTCTCAAGGATATCGAGTGCTTCTTGGCCGTCGTTAGCAATTACTACATTAAATTGCTCCGCTTCTAAGATAGCTGTCATTAACTGTTGTGTGTGTTTGTTATCATCTACTACTAAGATATCATTCATCTAATCACCTCTTTATGACATATTATAAACCAAAAAGATAAACTGAAGGTAAAGGAAAGCAAGCGTTGGGGTGAAAATTTAGGAAACTTGATGAGAGAGGAGGAGGAAGTGCTAAAAATGGGGGTGGTGGGTTAGAGATAACTTCGTATGAGAGTTGGTATGAAGGTATTAGGTGGGATTTCTCAGATATAACTTCGTATGAGTCGTGGTATGAAGTTAGAAAGTGAGATAACTCAGCTATAACTTCGTATGAGAGGTGGTATGAAGTTAGAAAGTGAGATTTCTCAGCTATAACATCGTATGAGAGGTGGTATGAAGTTATAAGGTGGGATAACCTAGCTATAACTTCATATGAGTCGTGGTATGAAGGTATATGGTGAGATTTCTCAGATATAACTTTATACGAGAGGTGGTATGAAGGTATAAAGTGAGATTTCTCAGATATAACTTCGTATGAGAGGTGGTATGAAGTTATAAGGTGGGATAACCTAGCTATAACTTCGTATGGGATTTGGTATGAAGTTATAAGGTGTGATAACCTAGCTATAACTTCATATGAGTCGTGGTATGAAGGTATAAAGTGAGATTTCCCAGCTATAACTTCGTATGAGAGATGGTATGAAGTTATAAGGTGGGATAACCTAGCTATAACTTCATATGAGTCGTGGTATGAAGGTATAAAGTGAGATTTCTCAGATATAACTTCGTATGAGAGTTGGTATGAAGGTATAAGGTGGGATTACTCAGATATAACTTCGTATAAGTCGTGGTATGAAGGTATAGGACCAGGATTTCTCAGATATAACTTCGTATGAGGGGTGGTATGAAGTTATAAAGTGGGATAACCTAGATATAACTTCATATGAGAGTTGGTATGAAGTTATAAGGTGGGATTACTCAGCTATAACTTCGTATGGGATTTGGTATGAAGTTACAATGTGAGATTTCTCAGATATAACTTCGTATGAGAGGTGGTATGAAGGTATAAGGTGGAATAACCTAGCTATAACTTCATATGAAAGTTGGTATGAAGGTATAAAGCGAGATTTCTCAGATATAACTTCGTATGAGAGGTGGTATGAAGGTATAAGGTGGGATATCCCAGCTATAACTTCGTATGAGAGTTGGTATGAAGTTATAAGCCAGGGGTAACCCAACTATAACGTATAACTTCATACGTTCGACCACCCCCGCTACACTAAACCACCAAATTCGCCACCAGATTCAACACCCCTGCTAGTGCCATCACCAAAATCGGGTTCAACTTGGTCCGCAATAACAAAAACAGACTAATGGCAAAAATCACAACCATCACCACATCCAAGGTAGCAATCCCTATCACTTGATCACCCCAAAAAGCGGTGACTAAGATACTGACACCAGCGGTGGCTATCATGGCAACAACAGCAGGACGCAAGGCATTCAGCACATATTGCAAAATCAAAATATTTTTATAACGAGTATACAAATACGCAATTAACGTCACTAAAATCGCTGAGGGCAAGACCGAACCGACCGTGGCTACCACCGCGCCCAGCACACCACCGATTTGAATCCCGACAAAGGTAGCGGAATTAATCGCAATTGGACCAGGCGTCATTTGCGAAATCGTAATCAAATCCGTAAATTCCTGCATCGTCAGCCAACCATGTAAATCCACCACTTCCTCTTGAATCAAAGGCATGGCCGCATAACCACCACCGAAACTAAAAGCCCCAATTTTCAAAAAACTAATAAATAACTGCCAATAGATCATTCAGAAAGCTCCTTTCTACGGTGTTTGTCGACAAAGAACAAGACAATGCCCAGTAAAGCAGCGACGCCGATAATAACAACGACATTTATTTCTAAGAAGTAATTGGCAAAAAACGCCAAAAACATCACCGCAATCATCAAGCGGTTTTTCGAATGAAAGACTTGCGCGCCCATATCGAAGACAACCGAGGCAATCACGGCCCCGACCCCGGCCTGCATTCCCTCCAAAATCAAGGCAATCCAGGTGTTTTGGCGGAAGGCTTCATAAAAAACAGAAATCAAGGAAATAACCACAAAAGGCGGGATTACAGTCGCCACAATTGCTACCAAAACACCTAACAAACCCGCTAATTTATAACCAATGACAATAGCGCCATTAACGGCAATCGCCCCCGGTGCCGATTGAGCAATGGCCACTAAGTCAAGCATTTCGTCATTGTCAATCCAGCCCAACTCATCCACAAACGTTTTCTTCATCAAGCTGACGATGACATAACCGCCCCCAAAAGTGAAGGCACTTAAGGTCAAAGTTGAAGTGAACAGTTTGCGTAAAATCTCAGCCCGACTTAAATCCTCTAAAGCTGTTTTATTTTCTTTATCCATGTGATAATACTCCTTACCTGCTTAAGAACTCGGTTCAAAAGAACCGATTCTAGCAACGTTATTTATTCAAAAGCTGTTGAAGGGTGGTTTCCGGCAGGGAACCGCTGCGGCTTAAAGTTCGCGCCATGCGGTAAAACTCGCGCGGCAAGGCCAGGTCAGCCACACGACCCGTGACGTCCAGCGAAATCTCTTCCGGGCGACCAAATCGACGTAATCTAAAGCCTCCAAAGCCTTGTCGGCAGAAGTCACATCGCCGGCACCTACCAGTAAAGCGCGACCAGCCAAGGCATCCCGAATCAACGGGTTAATCGCCTCCCCCGCGTAAGTCCCGCGCGTCGCCTGATTAGCAAAACCGCGCGCCCCCGACGTATGCACATAATCCAACCCCACGTCAGCCAGCGCCTCCACCAACGCTAAAGTCTCCTCCAGCTGGTAACCCACGTTCTCCCCATGAATTTCTTCCGGACTCAAACGATACCCTATAATAAATACCTCTGCGCCCATTTCCTGGGCAGCCCCTTTAACTGCCCGCAAGACCGCCAGTGGCAAAGCCATCCGCCGCTCTAAATCCCCACCCCAAGCATCCTCACGATGGTTGGAATAAGCAGAAAAGAATTGCTGCAATAAATAATGGTTGGCACCATGAATTTCCACCCCATCGAAGCCCGCTAAAATCGCCCGTCGCGTAGCGGCGGCAAAATCGGCTATCAAGTTGTCAACTTGCTCCTCAGTCATACCCGTTACCGGATAATCCAAAAAGGGAAAGTCTTGGTCACTAGGTCCATAAGCCACCCCATAATCCTTATACGTATAAGCCGCTTGGCGACCAGGATGAAAGAGCTGTATCATCGCTTTCGCCCCCCTTACTTTTCATGGCCTCCGCTAAACGCGTCAAGCCCTCAAGCTGGTCATCGCGGTAATTGCCCAAGCCATAACCAAAAGCATTACCGTATTCACTAACCGTGGTCGCCCCAGTAATCAACATAGCGGCCGTTTGGGCACGACGTTCAAAAAAGCGCAAGTCATCCGCTTGAACGTCACCCTCGTAAGACGATCCATCAATAACCATCGGCGACATCACAAACCGCGAGTCGAGCGTCACCCCATTGGGAAAGGCAGGCGCTTCAAATAAGCGGTGATATTTATTTGACATAAAAGCCCTTCTTTCTTAAATTTTACCAAACATTTTGGCTAAATGACGATAGGAATTTAGGCGAGCGTCGTGGTCGAAAATAGGGGCATACACCATCAACTCGTCGATGCCCAAAGTCGCGATTTCGTCTTCCAAAATGGCTTGGACTGGGCCCGGCGTGCCCTTAATAATAAAACGGTTATTGTAATAACCATCCAGGTAAGCTTGATCCGACGGCGAAAAAGTGAAATCTTTGACCTCTTCCGGGTCCATATTAGCAATGATTTGTCCTTTATTCAAAGCCACACGCGACAATTCCAGCGGCTTGGCGTAGTAGTCGGCTTCCTCTTGGGTGTCAGCCACGACAATCATATAACTCACGATGACCGATGGCTTGTCGAAAAAGCGGCTGGCCACAAATTGGTCACGGTAAGCTTTGAATACGGCTGGATCGGTTTTCAAGCCAAAAAACTTGGCGAAGCTGTAACCCAAGCCCATTTCGGCCGCTTTCGTGGCCGATTGACCGGATGAACCCAACATCCATGGTTGCGGCAAAGTCTGCGTTCCATAAGGAACCGCTGTGGTATTGCCGTAAAAGCTGGCTGCTTTTTCATCCTTTAAATAGTCGAGAATCACCTCAATTTTATCATACATATCCGAAAAAGAATCAGGCTTGCCTTGTGCTAACGCAATAATCTCGTGATGCCCGCTCCCCGGCGCCCGCCCCAAACCTAAGTCAATCCGTCCCGGCGCCAAAGTCGTCAACGTCTTGAAATTTTCCGCAATTTTCAAAGGCGAATAATGCATAATCATCGTCCCGCCCGTTCCCAGCCGAATCTTGTCCGTAATCGCCGCCATGTAAGCCACCATTAATTCCGGCGACGAGCTGGCGTTATCACTGGAATTGTGATGTTCTGCAAACCAGTAACGATGGTAATTCAATTGCTCAATTTCCTTGACGAAATGTTTCGTCCGCGCATACCCCTCCTCCACCGACTCCCCCTGATTCAACGTCACCAAATCATGTACCGCTAACTCCATCCAATCACTCCTCAAATTTCTTCTCCCCTCCATTTTAGCCTAGTTCAACGATTTTTCTAGTTTAATGCCCTCTAAATAAATATCACTGCTAATCCTTTTGACAAATTGCTTATCAAGGTGTATACTTGTAAGATGTAATCATTACTATTTAAAAGGAGTTTTAAATATGTCCACACACAAACAAGCTAAATCCCGCGCCTACCGCGAAATGAAAAGCCCCAACAAAAAAACAGCCCGCCGCGCTTTAAAAACCATCAAAGCCGCTAAACGCGGCAAAATCGCTTAAAACACCCAAAAGACTAGTTCACTAGTCTTTTTTTGTTGCTTCGAAAGTCGAGTGAACGAACTACATTTTTATAGGTCGTTGAGGAAACGAACTACATTTTTGTAGGTCGTTGAGGAAACAAACTACATTTTTGTAGTTCGTCGATGAAACGAACTACATTTTTGTAGGTCGTCGGGGAAACGAACTACATTTTTGTAGTTCGTCGAGGAAACGAACTACATTTTTATAGTTCGTCGAGGAAACGAACTACATTTTTATAGGTCGTTGAGGAAACGAACTACATTTTTACAGTTCGTTGAGTGAACGAACTACATTTTTGTAGTTCGTCGAGTGAACGAACTACATTTTTATAGGTCGTCGAGGATACGAACTACATTTTTGTAGTTCGTCGGTAAAACGAACTACATTTTTATAGGTCGTCGAGGATACGAACTACATTTTTATAGGTCGTCGAGAAAACGAACTACATTTTTGTAGTTCGTCGAGGAAACGAACTACATTTTTATAGGTCGTTGAGGAAACGAACTACATTTTTATAGGTCGTTGAGGAAACGAACTACATTTTTATAGGTCGTCGAGGAAACGAACTACATTTTTACAGTTCGTTGAGGAAACGAACTACATTTTTGTAGTTCGTCGAGTGAACGAACTACATTTTTATAGTTCGTTGAGAAAACGAACTACATTTTTATAGTTCGTTGAGAAAACGAACTACATTTTTGTAGTTCGTTTCCATTTCGAAGCTAACTTTCTTACTTCATTTCCAATTCGGAGCTAACTTTCTTACTCCGTTTCTGATTCGAAGCTAACTTTCTTACTCCGAAAGTATGACGCAGCCACCATTCTACTCAATAAAAGCACAAATTCCTCTATTCATTAGATGACAGCTGAGTTACAAATGGCGTTTTTAGCCCGATATTTTTTTATACGGTTAGTCTGCATGTTATAATGAAGACAAATTTAAGAACTTATTATAAAAGGAGCAGATTATGAAGAAGAATTGGTTAATTAAACTTACGACGGCTATCTTATTATTCCCCACAGGATTGTCAACCGTGACGGCACAAGAAGAATTCGTCACAGACTTAGCTGAACAGACGCAAGAATTTGCTGGACCTTTACGAAATAACTTTGACGCAACCGAAAATTTTGTCTATTCACCTTTTTCCTATTATTTAGCGCTCACACTTTTAGAAGCTGGCTTAACCAATGAACAACAGACCCAATTGGATGACATATTGGTTCACCCAGACTACAGCCGGCAAGATTACTTTAATGAATTGGCAGATTTCTTAGAGACCTCAGTTACCGCCGAGCAACAACCTTTTGATACGATGCAACTCGCACTAGGGCGCGAAGGGAAAACCTGGCAACCAGCTTATCAAGAAGCCGTTGAAGCTTTGCAAGGTCAAGCCGAAATAATTGATTTTTCCAACACCCATAGTTACCAAGAACTCAACGATACTATCGCTGACTTCACCCGTGGATTAATTGATCCCTACTTTTCGCAAGACCGCATAGCGGACCTAGCGGCTAACGAAGACTTGCAACTCATTTTGATGAATTTGCTTTACTTTAAATCCAACTGGCGGAATGAATTTTATGCCGGATGGACTAGCAGTGATATTTATTATGGGGTTGAAAGTGAAACGACCGTCGATATGATGCACCAGACGGAATATTTTGACTATGTCGAAACGGCGGATTTTCAGGCGGTGAAGTTGCCGTATGAGAATCAGGCGGAGTTGGTGGTGGTTTTGCCGGCGAAAGCGACGAGCAATGAGGCGATGTGGGTGTTCTATCAAGAAGCGCTTGCCAGTGAGGATTGGGAGCGTCGGAATATCGATTTATCCTTGCCGAAGTGGGAAATGGAAGACGCGTATGATTTGACTGAGACCCTCGCCGTGTATGGATTAGAGTTTACCGATAGTTTAGGGGCAACCCAATTTTTCCAAGATGACCAAGAATTGGCTGTTAGCAAGATTTTGCAATCCGTCGTTTTCAAGTTGGATGAGGATGGGACAGAGGCGGCTGCGGTGACCGAGATTGATATTGAGGTGACGTCAGCGCCCATCGTTGAAGATCCGATTGAAATGCGGGTAGAACGCCCGTTTGTTTACGGCTTAAACTACCAAAATGTCCCCTTATTTGAAGGAATTAATTGGCAATTAGGCGAATAAGACTACCTTTTTGGCTGCAAATGCGATATGATTAGGCATGAATTTATTTTTAGAGGTGTTAGAGATGAAAGTAGCAAAATTTGGTGGTAGTTCGTTAAGCTCTGCCCAACAGTTAGTTAAAGTAGGCAATATTATTAAACATGACCCCGCTATTCGTTTTGTTGTCGTAAGTGCCCCCGGCAAACGCCATAATGACGATTATAAGGTGACCGACCGCTTAATCGATTTGGCGATTGCCCAGAAAAACGGTTTGGATATGGAAGCGATTCAGGCGGATATTATTGGTCGCTACCAGTCAATGGTCGATGACTTAGGCTTGGATCAAGCGATAATCACTTCATTTAAACTAACCCTTAATAAATATCTGGAAACCCTTAAGGGAAATTACCCGCGCCTATTGGATGCCCTGAAATCATGTGGTGAGGACTTTAACGCCCAACTAATTACTGCTTATTTTAATCAACTCGGGATTAATGCCCGTTACATATCACCTTTAGAAATCGGCATCATCGTGACCGACGAACCGGCCAATGCACAACTTTTACCTGAATCTTATGATTTGATTCGGGAATGGCGCAACCAAGACGAACTCCTCGTAATCCCAGGCTTTTTCGGTTATTCTAAGTCAGGCAATATCGTGACTTTCCCGCGCGGAGGTTCGGACATCACCGGTGCCATTATTACCCGTGGCGTTCAAGCCGATATTTATGAAAATTTCACGGACATGAGCTACATTTATTCAGCCCATCCGAAAATGATTGACAACCCCCACCCCATCGCCGAGATTACCTATCGCGAAATGCGGGAGCTGTCCTACGCCGGTTTCAGCATTTTTCACGATGAAGCCCTTGAACCCCTCTATCAAGTAAATATCCCTGTGATGATTCGGGATACTAACCATCCGGAGATTGAAGGCACCAAAATTGTTGCTTCCCGCGACAATATCAAAGAATACCCGGTCATTGGTATTTCAAGTGACGAAGGCTTTACTTCTATTACTTTACGTAAATATCTCTTGAACCGCGAGTTGGGTTATACTAGCCGCTTGCTACAAATTTTCGAAGACCAAAAGATTTCAATCGAGCATGTACCAACCGGTATCGATAATATCACCGTTGTGTTCCGCACCCGTCAATTAACCCGACCTAATCAATTAAATGCGATTATTCATGAAATCGAAGAAACCTTATCGCCAGAGTGGATTAGTGTCGAAGACGATTTGGCCATTTTGGTCATCGTTGGCGAAGGCATGCGTGAAGTCACAGGCATCGCCCACAAAGCCATGACTGCCTTGGCTTTAGAAGACATTAATATCTTAATGATTAACCAAGGCGGCTCACAAATTAGTTTGTTCATTGGTATTAAAATCAAAGACCAAGAAGCCGCCATCCGTGGCATGTATCAGCAGTACTTTGGATAAGAAATAGGAAGGGGGACCGTTATGGGTCCCCTGTTTGTGTTATGTGGGGTGTTTGGAGTAAGGAGTGCGGAGTGCGTGGGGGTTTATTGCTATATGATTTGTACGCTCGAAGTGAAAGGACGGTTAAAAGGGTTAATCGATCACCAAACGCTTGATTGATTTCGTGATTGAATAGACTTTTTTGTAGTTGATTTGGTGGCTGTACATTTTCCGCCTACACTTGCCGGACTTCATTTCTCAACGACGTCCGCCAAAATCAGCTTGCCGGACTTCCCACTCAATCGACGTCCGCCAAATCAACTTGCCGGACTTCCCGCTCAAACGACGTCCGCCTTTTCGCTTTTTTCCCTCTGCTCATCCAACTTGCCGGACTTCATTTCCCAACGACGTCCGCCAAATCAGCTTGCCGGACTTCCCACTCAATCGACGTCCGCCTTTTCGCTTTTTTCCCTCTGCTCATCCAACTTGCCGGACTTCATTTCTCAACGACGTCCGCCAAAATCAGCTTGCCGGACTTCCCAATCAATCGACGTCCGCCTTTTCGCTTTTTTCCCTCTGCTCATCCAACTTGCCGGACTTCATTTCTCAACGACGTCCGCCAAATCAGCTTGCCGGACTTCCCACTCAATCGACGTCCGCCTTTTCGCTTTTTTCCCTCTGCTCATCCAACTTGCCGGACTTCATTTCTCAACGACGTCCGCCAAATCAACTTGCTGGACTTCCCGCTCAAACGACGTCCGCCTTTTCACCAATTTCACTAACAGAAGTAAGCGACCAGACCGAATCAAATGATTGTCTCATCATAAACAGCTGCCTAAAATACCAATCATTTACTTTCCGCTATTAACCAGGCCTTAAACGCTGCGACGTCGGTGATTAGTTGTGCGGGATCATTATCTTTGACAAATTCGAACAAGTAATTAGGCATTGGTGTTTGAGATTGGGCTATTTGGATGTATTGCTGCCATTCGGTTTTGCCATCTTCTAACGGAAAACGATGGTTGTAGTCTTTCCAGTGAAAAACGTGTAAAGTTGAGACCATGGGGGCGAGTTGGCGAAAGCTGTTGACACGCTCAACGACAGTCAAACTTTCTGCGGGTTGCCAGTATAAAAACACATTGGGTTGGTCAACTTCTTTCATCAACTGCAACGCACTTTCCGGCGTATCGGTTAAGCTGTGGCGATGGTATTCAAAATGAATCGATTGCTTATTTTTTGCAGCTAATTTTGCGATTCGTTGAGCATCCGCGACGATAGCCTGCCGTTTCTCATCGCTAGTTTCCACTGAACCTTCTTCGCCTGCCCAGACCCTGATTGCGCTTGCTTCCAAAATCTCCGCTGTCTGTAAAATGACGTCAAAATCTTCGTAACTTCCAACGGTGTAGTAAGTGCCGTAGGACGGGATGGTTAACCCCGCTGCTCTGCATTCTCGCAAAGTTTCGAATGCTAAACGCCAGTCGCCGGGCTTCACATGGGCTTTGGCCGACCATTCAATTCCATCTAGCCCCGCTTCTTTTGCGATGGCAACCACTTCACTGACACGTTTGTCACTAAACGTCACTGAACACAATCCCAACATTTCTTTTCTCCTTTCAAATAAATATCTCTGCTAAATTATAGCATGTTTTTAGATATTTATTGGTTGGGATAGTATAATTAAATTAACGAAGGAAAGGATGGGTTTGATGGAGATATTTACTTTAAATGATGGGAATCAATTGCCGGCGGTTGGGTTTGGGACGGTGGCTTTGAAAGGGGCCAGCGGAGTTAATGCGATTTTGTCGGCTTTGAATGCGGGGTATCGGATGATTGATACGTCAACGAATTATAATAATGAAGGGGCTGTGGGTGAGGCGATTCGGCGGTCGGTCGTTCCGCGTAATGAGATTTTGGTGACGAGTAAGTTGCCGGGTGCGGCGCATGCGTATGACCAGGCGATTGAGTGGATTCAGGAGTCTTTGTATCGTTTAGGCTTGGATTATTTTGATCAATATTTGATTCACTGGCCGTTGCCTAAGCAAGATAAATATGTTGAAGCTTGGCAAGCATTGGTCGATGCGCAAAAGTTTGGTTTGATTCGTTCGATTGGAGTGTCTAATTTTCTGCCGGAACATTTGGATCGTGTGATTGATGCGACAGGTGTAACGCCTGCGGTGAATCAAATTGAGCGTCATCCTTATTTTAACAATCAAGCCTTGGTGGATTATAATAATCAATTAGGGATTGTGACGCAAGCGTGGAGTCCATTTGGTCGTGATAAGTTAGATATTTTAGGAGAAAAGGCTTTGCAGCCTATCGCTGAAAAATATGGGAAGGCTGTTTCACAAATTGTTCTGCGTTGGAATATCCAAAATGGTGTTATTCCAATCGTGAAGGCTGCTTCCTATAAAAATCAAGTAGCTAATTTAGATGTGTTTGATTTTGAGTTATTAGAAGGCGATATAGCTTTAATTAATCAATTGGATCGCGGTGAAGAGGGTCGTGTGGAAGGTCAACATCCCAATACTTATGAAGAATTTGATTAGGGGGAAAGAGCATGGAAAAGGTTTTAGAAAAGCGCTTTTTAGTTACAGATGATATGAGTGCCGCAAAAATCGGGTCTGGTAGCGTGCCTGTTTTATCGAGCCCGTCGTTAGTGGCATTAATGGAAATTACTTCAATGACTTGGATGCTTCCTTTATTAGATGAAGATCAAACCAGTGTCGGCGTTGAGTTTAACTTAAAACACTTGGCGGCTTCTGAGCTAGGCGTAACAGTTAGAATTGTTTCAAAGATGGTTGAGAACGATGGACGTTCTTATGCGTTTGAGTTGGAAGCCTTTGATGGGGAGCTCCTGGTTGCTACAGCAACCCACAAACGTTTTGTAGTTGATGAGAAACGCTTTATGGATAAGTTGATGAACCGTTAAGAGCATTCTTGTCGTAAAACAGCGGTATTTATTAAAATAAATAACACCTTGCGAAAAAAGCTCTTCGAAGGTGTTTTTTTTGATGTTAATTTACAGGGCTTGTAAGGCTGCTGCTTGTGCGTGGATTTGTGTGGTATCAAAAACGGGTAAAGTAGTATCATTTTGTTTGATTAGTAAACCAATTTCGGTGCAACCAAGAATGACACCTTCTGCACCTCGGTTTTTGAGTTGCTCGATCATTTGTATCACTTGATTTCTTGATTCATCTTTAATGATACCTAAGCATAGCTCGTCATAAATCACTTGATTGATTAAGGCTGCATCTTTTTCGTTGGGAATGATAACCTCAATCCCTTTTTGTGTGATTCTTTCTGTGTAAAACGTTTGCGTCATGGTATATTTAGTCCCAAGTAAAGCGACTTTTTTTATGTTTTGCTTTTCGAGTTCTTTGGCGGTTGCGTCGGCAATATGAATAATTGGAATACCAATTTGCGCCTGAATTTGCGGAGCGACTTTATGCATGGTATTGGTACAGACAACAATAAAATCGGCCCCAGCCGTTTCTAATTTCTGGGCTGCGTCAGTTAAAACAGCGGCACTTTTATCCCATTCGCCACTGGCTTGAAAGGCTTCAATTTCTGCAAAATCAACACTGTATAGGATTATTTTCGCTGAGTGTAAGCCACCGAGTTCGTTCTTTATGGTCTCGTTGATTATTTGATAATACGTGACGGTACTTTCCCAACTCATCCCGCCAATTAAACCAATTGTTTTCAATGTGATCTTCCCTTCATAAAATCTTTTAACATAAGTTAAACGACCCTAGCGTATTTTGATTTGTTATCTCGAGCAAAAAACATTATAATATTCAATTGAATGTAGTATAATAAATATGACTTTATACGAGGAGGTTAAAATGGAAAAACAACTTAATACCTTAGAAGAAGTTCGTAACTTTATTAATTCAGAAAAATATGCCTTATTATTTGTGGCAGGTCATACCTGTTCAGTATGTCACGCCCTCGAACCGCAAGTCGATCGTCTTTTGACTAACTACCCCGATGTTCAAACAGCAATTGCTTATATCGAAGATATTCCCGAGTTAGCCGGTGAATTTTTGATTTTCACGGTGCCGGTCGTCATCTTGTTTGAAGACGGCAAGCGCATGGATTCAATGGCACGTTTTGTACCCATTGCGGATTTAGATAAGAAATTGACTATGATGACCCAGTGATTTCCCGCTTCCCATGCAACTTGCCGGACTTCCCGCTAAATCGACGTCCGGCTTTTCAGCATTTTCTCGCTTTCCAAGCAACTTGCCGGACTTCATTTTCCAACGACGTCCGCCAAAACAATTTGCCGGACTTCCAACTAAATCGACGTCCGGCTTTTCGACCTTTTCCCGCTTTCCAAGCAACTTGCCGGACTTCATTTTCCAACGACATCCGCCAAACCAACTTGCCGGACTTCCCGCTAAATCGACGTCCGGCATTACATCACTTTCCCACTTTCCAAGCAACTTGCTGGACTTCATTTTCCAACGACGTCCGCCAACACAATTTGCCGGACTTCCAACAAAATCGACGTCCGCCTTTTCTACATTTTTACACCTATTTCTCAATTAATGCGACAACTCGCCACCCAACTCACCCAACTCACCAACTCACCTCAACCTAACTACCCTTGACCTCAACCTCCGGATGCTGCTCCAAGGTATAACGCAAGGACGCTTCCAGCATCGCCTTCAACACATCCATGTCCACATCGGCCAACTTATTCACATACACACAAGACTTGCCGGTCGTATGCTTACCCAACCGCGTCAACAGTTCCTCACGCTCCGGAAACGCCGGCTCTAAATACAAACTAATCTTTGCCTTGCGCGGCGAAAAAGCCAACAGCGCAGAATCCCCCTCACGACCAGACTCATACACCCAATGATAATCCCCAAACCCAATGATACTCGGGTACCACATCTTCGGCTCGTGCCCCGTCACCTCTTTAAACAAATCCACCAACACCCAGGCATCCGCTTCCTTCTTCGCATGCCCAATCGACACGATAAACGCCGCCACACTTTCCCCGGTCGGCTGGAATTTTGCTTCTGACATTTTTAAAACCTCCCTCAACTAAATACCCCTGATTATTGATATGTCTTAAACCAATCCACTATCGCTTGGAGACGTTCTAACCTTAAGTTGGGCAAGCCTTCACGTGACAGCCCATGGCTAGACATTGGAAATAGCATCATTTTAGTTGGTACCCCTTGTTTCTTCATCGCCACATACATTTGTTCCGCTTGTTCTTGCGGACACCGCAAATCATTTTCACCATGCATCAATAACAAAGGTGTCTTAGCTTGGTCAGCGTAAGCTAATGGCGACATGTCCCACAAACGCTGCATATTAGACAAGTCATTTTGTAATTGGAACTCGACAAAGAACGCACCAATATCACTGGTCCCATAAAAGCTAAGCCAATTCGAAATGGATCGTTGACTAACCGCAGCCTTAAAACGATCCGTATGCGTCACAATCCAATTGGTCATAAAGCCACCATAACTGCCACCCGCTACATACAAGTGGTCGGTATCAATTTCCGGATGATTGGCTAAAACAGCATCCACCCCTAACATCAAATCATCAAAATCATGGTTACCATAATCCCCTAAAATAGATGCCACAAACGCTTGCCCATAAGAATTTCCTCCACGTGGATTTAACATAATGACCCCATAACCTTGAGCGGCCAACCACTGCATTTCATGAAAGAATGTTTCGCCATAAGCCACTTGCGGACCCCCATGAATATACAAAATAGCTGCATGCTTGTCAGCTTTTTCCACAGGTGGTAAATACCAGCCTTGAATATCCCAATCAGCATAACCCTTGAACCAAAAACGCTCGGGGTCAACCACTTGATGAGCTTCCATAAAAGCGGCGTTAGGATTGTAAAACTCAGTAAAAGCAGCGGTATTTATTGAGATTTGCGCCATGGCGCTGGGCTGGGTTGGGGTTGAGTAAGTCACCGTTAGTTGGTCTTTCGCCACGTTGAGGGCGGCGCTCGTCAAATGCATGGGCGCGTCAAACAGCCATTCGATGTTCCCTTGGCGATCCCCGATATATAATTTAGACTGCCCGTGCTCGGAAGTATCAAAAACAAACCGATTATCGTCCAACCACAACACGCCCACACCCTTAGCATTTTGCTGAAAATCCCCGACGAAGGCATCGCCAATTTCAACATCCAAATCCACTGTTAAACACTTCAACTCAGCCGTTTTCACATCATACAAATAAATATCTGTGAGCGTCACAAATTGATAGGTAAATTCATTGCCAAAAAAGAGCAAGCTATCTTCCGCTTCATTGGCTTTAGCAAAGTAATAATAGCCCGTATATTGTTCAGCGAAAAAAGGCGCCTTTTCTTTGGTGGCTAGGTCATAGCGGTAAACTTTTTGCCCATAAGCCCAATCATCCTCAGGATCCTTAGCCGAATTGAACAGCAAATAAGATTCATCTTTCGCCACATAGCTTAAACTAAAAGCATCGCTTGATGTCATAATCGTTTCAGACTGAGAATCGGTGATAGTTATTTTACGGATAAGGTGTTGCTTTTCAAAATCGATAAATCCGCTGCCATCGGCTTTATAAGTCAGATGTGTCACCGTTAACGGCTGGGGTCGTTTCGTTTCTTCATCCGCCTTTTCCTTTTCAGACGTTTGGTAGTAAAGCACGTCGCTGCCTGGCAACCAATAGTAAGAGCTGACGCCATCAGCCTCCTCGGTAAGTGGCACCGGGCTCCCGCCATCCAACGGCATCGTGAAAATCTGCGGTTTATCTTTGAAGGTCAAACTCGCAATAAATATCAGTTTGCCTAAGTTGGGCGCCACTGTGATGCTGTGCAGTGTGCTCGTTTTAGGAAACCATTGACGAATTTCTTTGGTTTTCAAAGCAATGCTGTTCATCGACGTTTCATAACGATTTTCTTCTTGATTCAACTCAGTTTGCGTAAAATAAGTGCGGTAATAGCACTGCGCTAATTGGTTAATACTCTTAAGCTCAAATAAACTTTCTTTTGAAATCTGATTCATCCTGACATCCTCTCCCGATGGTATTCTATTTTAGTAATATACCACTAAATGCCACAGATTGCTTAGTTGATGTGCTGTGAGGCAGACTTCGTCGTTAGAAAGTTGGCGGGTATCCACGAGATTGGCATGTAGTTTGTGCTTTTATAGATAGCGCGGGACATCGAATATTTGGGAAGGCACGCGGGCTGGGAGCGCGGGACATCGATTAATCGGGAAGGCACGCGGGCTAACAGCGCAGGCCATCCAAAGTTCGGGAAGGCACGCGGACTGAAAGAAAAGGCGGCAGTGAGTTCCTCATCACTTCCGCCTCATGTGCGCGTTTCCCCGCCCACCAACCTATTAACCTATTCCGGTGCAACTTCTATAACTGATGTTTCCTCGCCGTTTTCCAAGCCAATCACCACTACCGATTTAACAGGGTTGTGGTTTTCGTCAATTGAAAACGATCCGGTTACCCCTTCAAAATAATCAATATTTTCTAAGGCATCACGAATGGCGTTACGGTCGGTTGATCCTGCTTCTTCAATCGCAAACATCATTAATTGAGTCGCATCATACGCCAAGGCCGAGAATGTATCTGGTTGCTTACCATACTCTTCCTCGAAAGCCGCAACAAAGGCCGCCGTTTTCTCATTGTCAGACATTAATGAGAAGTGCGAGGTATAGTAGACATTGTTAGCATTCTCTGTCCCCGCTAACTCAATCAAAGTATCATTATGATACCCGTCCGCTCCAACAACTGGAATTTCCAAACCAAACTCACGCGCTTGTTTTATGAATAGGCCGCCTTCGGTATAATAAACGGGTACATACAAAGCCTCCACATTTTGCGTCAACAAGTTCGTTAACACGGATGAGAAGTCCGTATCGCCAGTCGCCATTGTTTCTTGCGTCACTATGGTTCCACCAATCGCAGTAAACTGCTCAACAAAGGCATCACGTAAACCTACCGAATAATCTAATGCCTGATCGTAAACTACCGCCACTTGCGTCACACCTAAGGTGTCATACAAATAGTTGGCAGCTACATACCCTTGGTAACTATCTTCAAAACAAACCCTAAATAAATAATCCAAAACCGTCCCCGACTCATCTAACGTCAACCCATCACCTGTTGCAGCCGGCACAATCCCCGGCAGTTGGCCATCTTCTAAAGCAGGCACTTGCGCCAAAACATTACCGGTAGTCGTTGGCCCAATAATACCCACTACCCCTTCATTAGCTAAACGCGTCGTGATTGCTGCTGATTCCGTCATATCGGATGTATTATCATAAACCAATCCTTCAATCATCAAACCATCAAGTAAACCACCCGCTTCATTCATCTGCTTAATCGCTAGATCGAAGCCTTCACTTACCGGTGATCCATAGGAGGCCTGTGAACCAGATAATTCAAAGTTACCACCTAAAAGGACAGATTCTTGTGCTAAGACGGCTCCACTATTTGACCATAACATGACACCAGCAACTAAACCTAATCCAATTTTTTTGAAATTCATTGACATTTCCTCCTGGAAAAATAGATATTTATTAAAACAAAAAAGACTCCCTACTCAATAATGAATAGGAAGTCTCCCCTAGCAAGGTCCCATTCATCATGCAAACACGAATAGGACTTCGCTCTGTATTAAAAAATTACAGAATCAAGTCCAATTATATGACGATAACGACCACATATTTAGTTTGCATGGTGAATGAATACATAAAATTTTCCTCGCTAACTTGTTCTAACATGATTAAAATATAAACCTATTCCTCTCATAAATCAACCCTTTTTTCTTATTTTTTTAATAAATATCACTGCCAAACGCCGGAAATAGCATTACAGCAGCGTTTTAGCAGTGATATTTATTAGAAGGGTTTTAATTATTCAGGAGCAACTTCAACAACGGAGGTTTCAACACCATTTTCAAGACCAAGAACAACAACGGATTTAACTGGGTTATTGTTTTCGTCCATTGAGAACGTACCTGTTACGCCTTCAAAATCGGTCGTTGCAGAAATGGCATCACGGACAGCATCACGATCAGTTGATCCAGCTGTATCGATAGCATTCATTAATAATAACGTCGCATCATAAGCTAAAGCTGAGAAGGTATCTGGTTGTTTACCATATTCTTCTTCAAAGGCTGCTACGAATTCAACGGTTTTTTCATTTTCTGAAAGTAATGAGAAGTGAGACGTGTAGTAAACGTCTGTTGCATTAGCATCGCCAGCTAATTCAACTAAAGTATCATTATGGTAACCATCCGCACCCATTACTGGTAAATCTAAGCCAAATTCACGCGCTTGTTTGATGAATAAGCCAGCTTCCGTGTAATAAACCGGCACGTATAAAGCTTCAACATCTTGGGTTAAAAGGTTAGTTAAAGCAGCTGAGAAGTCCGTATCGCCTGTCGTTAAGGTTTCTTCAGTCACAACTGTTCCACCTAAAGCGGTAAATTGTGCCACAAAGGCATCCCGTAAACCAACTGAATAATCTAACGTTTGATCAGATACCACTGCAACACGGGTGACACCTAGTGTATCAAACATATAGTTGGCACCTACATATCCCTGGTAGCTATCTTCAAAACATACTCGGAATAAATATTCTAATAATTCGCCATTATCATCTAAGGTTAAGCCGTCACCTGTTGCGGCCGGTACAACACCTGGTAATTGATTTTCTTGTAAAACGGGAACTTGAGCTAATACGTCACCTGTGGTTGCAGGTCCGACTACACCGACGACGCCTTCATTTGCTAAACGTGTGGTTACAGCAGCTGACTCAGTCATATCAGAAGTATTGTCATAAACAACAGCCTCAACGGTTAAGCCATCTAATAAACCACCATTTTCGTTCATATGTTTGATCGCCAAGTCAAACCCTTCACGCATCGGTGTTCCGTAGGCTGCATATTGGCCGGATAATTCAAAGTTACCACCTAAAACAACTGATTCTTGTGCCAATACCGCTCCACTATTTGACCATAACATGACCCCTGCAACTAAACCTAACCCTAACTTCTTGAAATTCATCTTCTTTTCCTCCAAATTTTAAATTTTTTTCCACCACTTACATTAAAACAAAAAGGGCTACCTATTCTAAAATGAATAGGTAGCCCCTTAAGTGAGGTCCCATTCATCAATCAAACACGAATAGGACTTCACTCTGTATAAATTTCTTTACAGAATCAAGTCCATCTAAATAATAATAATAATTGATTTAGTTAGTGTTTTAAATGATGACATAAGTTGTTTCCTCGCTCACTCGTTCTAATATGATTAAAATATACACCTATTTTTCTAATAAATCAAGCTTTTTTCTCATTTAAATAAATCTTTTTAATAAATATCTCTGCGACACTGGTTGTGAGCGCTACGACAGCCGAAGGTTTTACTTATAGTGAGACCGTCTTTCGCCCTCTTCGAGTGGCTCCAGACTCGGCCGGCTACTCGCTCCCTAACCGGCCAAGCCGCTAAGGGAGCGATGTGTGCCGGTCCGTCCTTTACACTATAAGTAAAACCTTCGGCTTTCTCCGCGCTTAGATGGGTGTAATTATAGATGGCTTAGTTGGCGTGATAATTCTTTTGTGTTAGTATAAACGGTTTTATATACAGCATAGATTTGTTGATATTTATTAACATTTTCAGGGATGGGGTTCACAGGGTTCTTATAAGTCACACATTGAGTGACACAAGCTTCCACTGAGGGGAACCAACCAAGACCGAGCGTGGCAATCATGGCGGCACCTAAGCCGGGGCCTTGTTCTGATTTGAGGGCAACGACTGGTGCATTAAAGACATCTGCCTGGATTTGAAGCCATGTTGGGTTTTGTGCGCCTCCTCCGACCGAAATGATTTTTTCAAAGCTTTTATTGGCTGCTTCAGTCATCAACATTTGCACGTCTTTCAATGAGAAAGTGATCCCTTCAATGACCGAGCGGGTAAAATGTTTCAAGCTATGCGAAGCATCTATCCCGATAAAACTCCCTCTTATGGTGCTGTCGATATGTGGCGTCCGTTCGCCACTGATATAGGGCGTAAACAGTAAACCCTTTGAACCAATTGGGACGTCAGCAATGTCTTCTAACAATTCATCAAAAGATAAATCTGCAGCAAAGGTCTCTTTGAACCAACTCAAACTATGGCCTGCTGCCAAGGTTACCCCCATCGAGTAATAGCTATTAGGAATGGTATGGTTAAACAAATGCAATTTCCCTTGATAGTCACTTTGTCCATTTTGTTCGTAAGCTAAAAATACGCCAGAGGTTCCGATACTACTCATACCAACGGTTTCATCCATGACGCCTGCTCCAAGAGCGGCACAGGCGTTATCTGCACCACCCGCAAAAACTTTTACGGTTTTCTCAAAAGTTATATTAGGAACTGAATCAGCTAAAAGATCACCAACGTAGGCAATGGATTCCACGGCTGTTGGTAAGATATTGATTGGGATTTGGAATTGGTCTAAAATACTTTGCGACCATTGTTTGGCATTAATATCGAATAAAAGTGTGCCAGCTGCGTCAGCGTAATCCATGTTGAGTTGACCAGTCAATTTGAGTCTTAAGTAGTCTTTGGGTAATAATAAATGAGCGACTTTTTGCCAAATGTCTGGTTCATGTTTTTGCACCCATAAAACTTTAGGTAGCGTGAACCCTTCAAGGGCACGATTTTTCGTGATGGCATACAGTTCATTAGAGTAGGTTGACATGATAAATTCACACTCAGCCGTTGTTCGAACATCATTCCATAGGATGGCAGGACGAAGAACATTTAAATCTTCGTCAAGCAATACCAAACTATGCATTTGACCGGAAAAACTAATTCCTTCCAATTGCTCCTTAAAATCTGTCACAGTGATATTTAATTTTTCCATGACAGCTACGCAAGCTGTATACCAGTCTTCAGGATTTTGCTCAGAAAAGCCTGGGGCTGGATGATGTAAATCGTAGTTAGAACTAGCTGTTGCGACAATTTCACCTTGCTGATTCATCAACAAGCCTTTAAGTGAACTTGTGCCTAAATCAATTCCTAATACATAACTCATGAGCTGACTCCTAAACTAAATAATCATTAATTAATGATTTAACATATTCTAAATGACTAGATTCTAATTGGATTTCATCGTGTTGTAGAGCATATTCCGTTAAGGCTTCAAAATCGGTGGCATTATCTAGAATTTCTTTACCGACACCTGTTTGGTAAGAAGCATAGCGTTTTGCTTTCAAATCATCGAAGAAGCGGTCTTCTTTCAATTTAGCTGCCGATTTCAAGCCACGAGCAAAAACATCCATCCCTGCAATGTGACCCAGTGCTAAGTCATCCATATCAATCGATGTCCGACGTAATTTAGAGTCGAAGTTGATACCACCTGGTGCGATACCGTCGTTTTCTAACACTTCGTACATAGCAAACGTTGTATCATAAATATTATAAGGAAATTCATCCGTATCCCAACCTAACATCGTTTCTGCATGGTTAGCATCCATTGATCCCAACGCATTAAACGTTCTAGCTACATGTAGTTCATGTTCGAATGTATGACCTGCCAACGTTGCATGGTTACCTTCTAAGTTTAATTTAAAATGATCCTGCAAATCATATTTGAATAAAAAGGCCATCGTTGTAGCTGCATCGTAATCATATTGATGCGTGCTTGGCTCTTTTGGTTTTGGTTCAATTAAGAAGGGAATTTTGTGTTCGATTTTTTCTGAATAAGCAATCGCCATTTTATAAAAACGAGCCATATTGTCTTGCTCAAAAGCGATATCAGTATTTAAGAGCGATTCATACCCTTCACGACCACCCCAGAAGACATAGTTTTGTCCACCAAGTTTTTTACTCAAGTCTAATCCTTTTTTCACCTGTGCCGCTGCATAAGCAAATACGTCAGCGTTATTAGATGAAGCCGCTCCATTCATATAGCGTGGGTGGGTAAACATGTTCGCTGTATTCCACAATAACTTAACGCCCGTTTCATCCATTTTTTCTTTGATGTAGTCAGTTACTTCATCAAGATTTTGGAAAAATTCTTCTAAGGAATCCCCTTGCGGTGCAATATCCACATCATGGAAACAGAAGTATTCCACTTGTAATTTCACTAAGAGTTCAAAGAATGCATCGACGCGATTCTTAGCTGTTTCCATTGGTGTCTCGCCATCCCAAGTACGGATATAGGTCCCATCTCCGAATGGATCGCCTCCGTCTTGCGTAATGGTATGCCAATAAGCTAAAGCGAATCGTAAATGTTCTTTCATTGGTTTGCCTAAAATTTCTTCTTCAGGGTTATAGTGACGGAATGCAAATTGATTTTTGGTTTTATTCCCTTCAAAAACGACTTTGTCAAAATTTGGAAAATATGTCATGGTAGAACTCCTTTTTCTTTTTAATAAATATCTATGGAACTAAGTGTAAAGTTGGAACCTTCTAACTTTATTCGAGTTTGTTTGTTATACTAACTAACCTATATTGAAATTATAGGTCATTCTCATTCGGCTGTCAACCGCTTTCAATTTTTCTTCAAAAAAAAGCCAATCATTGAGATTAGCATATGCAGTGATATTTATTTGGTTTTCAAAAACTTTAGGTCTTCAATGTTTAAGTATTGCTTAACAACATTGGCAACACCGCCGTATAAAGTAGCCAGATTGTATAGAGTGCTTGTGTGTACGATAAGTTCAGTCGTCAGCGAACTATTTAAGTTGGCTCGAACTTCATCGATTAAATGTGGCAAAGCTTGATAAAGTGGATGATTAATAATGATTACTTCCGGATCAAATAGAACGCCTAAGTTATTAATTGCAATGCTCAGGTAAGTTGCATTTTCATTAACGAGTTGAGTCACAGGTTCATTTTTATTGTATAGCTGCGCAATATCTTGGGTACTAACATGATCAAGCTTCAATTCTTTTTTGATCGCTCCTGTTAGTGAGGCGAGCGAGGCATATTGTTCTAAACAGCCATGGTTGCCACAAGGACAAGCTTTTCCATTTGGAACAATTATACTATGCCCAATTTCTCCACTATTGCCTCTAAAGCCTTGATAGATGATGCCGTTTTGAACAAAACCAGCACCAATCCCTGTATGGATATTCAAACTGACCAAATGATTGTATTCACCCGCAAAGCAATACTCCCCTAAAGCGGCTAAGTTAGCCTCATTTTCTAAATAAATTGGCATCGATAAGTATTGCGCTAATTGCTCAATAAATTCATTTCCGATAGTATAATTGGGTGTTAACATGATTTGATTATCTTTAACCGTACCGTGAATCGCTAAACTTAAACCCACGATACCATAAGGTGTATCAGGATATTCTTGTGATGTAAGTTGTGTGTATAGCGCAACAATATAAGTAAATACATTATTCGATGTTAAATGGATATCTTCGAAATTTTCGTAATTAATTATCTCACCATTTAAATACGTTAACATACCCGAAATATAATCTGGACCAAGATCCATGGACAAAACTAATCCAGCTTTGTGGTTAAATGTCAGAATGATTGGTTTACGTCCACCAACTTTATTCGCTTCACCCTCACCTATTTCAAAAACTAAATCATTATCAATTAAATCTTTAGTGATTGTTGACACAGATGCTTTATTCAAACCAGAAATTTGTGAAATCTTCGCTCTGGATATTTCGCTTTCTCGAATAATTGTGTTTAAAACCAGTGATACATTCTGCTCTCTGATTAGAAATTTATCGGTTACCATGGCTATGCTCCTCACATCCACATTTGATTGCTAGATTATTTTAAGTTAGTTTAGCATACAAATTAAATTTAAACAAATGGGAGAAATCATTGATTATATTAAATAATATTGATTTTTATTTCATCTTAATATCCTAATAAATAGCATACAAAATTTTTATTATCTAAAAAGATTAATAAATAACTATTGACAAATCGATTTGTAAACGTTAACATATAAGTTAGTTAGGTAACCTAACTAACTAACCTATTGAATTGTAGTCTTTATGTTTGTATAAAAATCAACAAAGGAGAAAAAAATGTATATAAAAAATCCGATTCTTAAAGGATTTAATCCTGATCCAAGTATTCTTAGAGTTGACGATGACTATTATATTGCTGTCTCTACCTTCGAATGGTCGCCAGGTGTTGTTATCCATCATTCAAAAGATTTAAAAAATTGGCATCAAATAGCTAGACCACTAAATTCAACATATTTCATAGATATGAAAGGTAATCCCGATTCTGGTGGTGTTTGGGCGCCTGATTTATCTTATTCTGATGGAAAATTCTGGTTGGTCTACTCTGATGTAAAAGTAGTGAATGGACCTTGGAAAGATGTTACTAACTATCTTATAACAGCTGATGAAATTGATGGTGAATGGAGTGAGCCGATTGCATTAAATTACTCCGGTTTTGATGCCTCATTATTTCATGATATTGATGGTAGAAAATGGTTTTTAAATATGATTTGGGATCATCGTGTTAATCGTCACAATTTTAACGGTATTGCTTTACAGGAATATGATCCAGTACAAAAAAAGCTAATTGATGAACCTAGAAATATTTTTAAAGGAACTGATATTAAGTTAGTTGAAGCTCCTCATTTGTATAGAATCAATGATTATTATTATTTATTTACTGCAGAAGGTGGGACTTTATTTAATCATCAAGAAACAGTAGCACGATCAAAATGTATCGAAGGGCCATACGAAGTCCATCCTGACAACCCTTTTATTTCATCTTTTTATAGACCAAATATAACATTGCAAAGAGCTGGACACGGTTCATTAGTTGAGACACCAGATCATGAATGGTATTTTGCTCATCTGACTTCAAGACCCCTTCCAACTGATACTGAAAGTATTCTAGATAATCGTGGTTATAGTCCCTTAGGTCGAGAAACTGCCATTCAAAAAGTTACATGGAAGAATGACTGGCCTTATATAGTAGGTGGCAATTTCCCACAAGATGAAGTAGAAATGCCCATAGTTGAAGAAACCATTTGGCCAGATGACTTCCCCATTATTGATGATTTTAATGAAACAACATTAAACCATCAATGGAACACTGTGAGAAATCCATTTGATGAAAAAATGGGAAGCTTATCAGTTAACCCAAGTCATTTAAGATTATATGGTCAGGGTAGTTTCCACAATCATTTTGCCAACTCTTTCGTAGCAAGAAGATGGCAATCACTAAATTTTGAGGCTGAAACTAAAGTCATATCCAATCCGACAACTTTTCAACAACAAGCAGGATTAGTTGCTTACTATAATACTAATAATTGGACAAGTATACATTTAACTTGGGATCCGGACCAAGGGAAAGTAGTTGATTTATTAGAGTGTGACAGACGAACTTTACTACAACCTCTGAAAAACTCAATAAAAGTTCCCGAGAATATTAATTATGTCTATTTTAAAATCAATGTTAATCGAGATAAGTATTTTTATAGCTATTCATTTAATGGCAAAGAATGGAAAAAAATAGATATAATATTTGATTCTCGAAAATTATCTGATGAATATGTCCAGGAAGGAGGCTTTTTTACAGGAGCATTTATTGGTTTAAGTTGTATTGATACTGCTAGTAGAACTCTTGTTGCTGATTTTGACTATTTCCGTTATGAAGAATTAGATTAATCACTAAAATTAAGGAGCTTAAAATGAAAAAAATAATAAATACTTTCAACAAAATAGTTTTTAGTACATTAACTTTAAGTGCACTAGTTAATCCAATTGCGTACGCTCAAGATGAGGATGTTGAAACATACGGTTCAGGGGATAAAGTATTAGAAATTTGGTCTTTTACTAATGAAATTAATACGATGATTGAAGATTATTTCCTAGTAGATAATCCAGATATTGATTTTTCAATAGAAATTGTTAATATTCCAACAGCAGAATTTGAAGCGAAACTTGATCCTATCGTAGGAACTGATGCTGCTCCAGATTTAATTCTCCTTGAACAAAATTTCGTGAAAAAATATGTAGAGTCTGGGTTAATGGCAGATCTATCACAATTTGAAAATGTTATGTCTGGTTCGGAGAACACTTATGACTATGTTAAGGGTATTGGTACAAGTGCAGATGGTACTTTTTATGCTAATTCTTGGCAATCTGCACCAGGAGCTTTCTTCTATAGAGCAAGCTTAGCAGAGGAACTTCTAGGAATTACGGAGCCAGAAGAGTTACAAAGTAGATTATCTGATTGGGATGGATTTGTTGAAGTAGCCCGAGAAGTAAAAGAAGCATCAAATGGTGAGGTATACATGATTTCTGGTATCGATGATTTGCGTTTTGCATATTTAGGGACAAGAGAACAAGGTTGGGTAGTAGATGGACACCTAGTGATTGATCCTCAAATGGATAAATTATTAGATACTGCTTTATTAATGAATGAAGAAGGATTAATGTTAGATGCTCCACCTGAATCCGAAGCGTACTTTGGTGGAATGTCTCAAGATGAAATATTTGGTTATAGCTTACCAAGTTGGGGATTACATTTCTGGTTAAAACCAAATGGAGGAGATGCAACGGCAGGTGACTGGAGAATGATTGAAGGACCTAGTGCATATTTCCGTGGAGGAACTTGGTTAGGTGCGTTAAGTAATTCTGACATGTTAGAAGAAGCATCAGAGGTTATTACATACATTACAACCAATCCTGATTTCTTAACTAAATGGGCTTTAGATACAGGAGATATTGTATCTGATGTCAATGTAGTTGAAGAAATTAAAGGTGAATACAGTGATGAGTTTTTAGGCGGACAAAATCACTATGCAGCTTTTGCAGATTTAATTGGAAATATTAACGGTGAGATAATTACTGAATATGATCAAGCAATTAATGTACTCTTTGTTGATCACGCATTAACACCATATTCTAAGGGTGAAATCGATAAAGAAACCGCACTAAACAACTTCAAAGCACAAGTTCAAAACTCTTTCCCTAATTTAGTTATTGATTAAAATTAAAGTGCTTTTTTATAGAAGAGTAATAGCAATAGACTATTATTCTTCTATTTATTAAAGGAGCTTAAAAAATGGAAAATGAAAAAAAACAAGTAATAAAATATGCAAAAATTAAAAACACCAATAAGTATGGTTATATATTTATTGCGCCTTTTTTTATTGTGTTTGCAATTTTTAATTTTTACCCTACACTTAACACTATATATTTATCTTTTCAAAATATTGCTGGCTTTCAAACTGAAGGAATATTCATAGGTTTAACTAATTATATTAATTTGCTTAAAAATAATCTTTTTATTCAATCTATAAAAAACACACTAATCTTATGGACTTTAAATTTTATTCCACAGATTGTCATAGCAATGCTTCTTGCATATTGGTTTACAAATTCTCGTTTAAAACTTAAAGGGCAAACATTTTTCAAAAGTATTTTTTATTTACCTAACATTATCACCGCAGCTTCTGTTGCAGTAATTTTTTATGCACTTTTTAGTTATCCTCGAGGGCCAATAAATTTACTCCTGATAAGATTGAATATTTTAGATAGTCCTTATGACTTTTTCCGAAATGTTACCTTTACTAGAGGTTTAGTAGCTTTTATTCAATTCTGGATGTGGTATGGTCAGACAGCAATCGTACTAATTTCTGGGATACTAAGTATCGATCGTTCTTTATATGAGGCAGCAGAGGTTGATGGCGCAACGCCTTGGCAATCATTTAGGAAAATAACCTTACCATTACTAAAACCAATTACTGTATATGTTTTAATAACATCGCTAGTAGGCGGATTACAAATGTTTGATATACCATTGTTGCTAACCAATGGTGGACCTAATGGTAGTGTAGAGACTGTTATGACATATATATATAAACAAGCATTTCAAGGTGGAAGGAATATAAGTATTGCAGCTGCTGCATCTATTTACTTATTAATAATAACTTCTGTCTTAAGTTTAGTTATTTTTTATGTTATACGTGATAGAAAGGCAAAGAAGGCATGATATGATGAATGACTTAAAAAAATTAAAAGCTCAACGAATGCTCATTTATATTTTCTTTGGATTGTTAACTATCCTAAGTATTATACCCTTTTGGATTGTTATTGTTAACTCAACTCGATCAGCTGAGCAAATACAACAAGGTATGTCTTTAGTACCTGGCGGAAGTTTTATTGATAACTGGAATATATTAATGGATCGTGGTTTTAATATATTTGATGGTTATAAAAACAGTTTAATCATAGCCGGTGGTTCAACTATTTTAAGTATGTATTTTTCTAGTTTAACAGCATATGGATTTACCGTATATGAATTTAAAGGAAAAAATTTCTTATTTACAATTATTTTATTGTTAATTATGCTACCACCTCAAGTAAATATGATTGGTTTTTATCGGTTTATGGCATCAGTTGGTCTGCTTGATAGTTATATTCCCCTAATAGTTCCATCAATAGCGTCTGCTCCAACCGTTTTCTTTATGAAACAATATTTAGAAACTGTTTATCACCCGTCATACGTCGACTCAGCAAGAATAGATGGTGCAGGAGAGTTTAAAATATTTCATCGTATCATATTGCCACAAATGGCACCTGCAATTGCTACCATGTCTATTTTTAGTTTTGTTCAATCATGGAACAACTTCTTAATGCCATTAATTTTAATCAATGATCGGTCGAAGTACACATTACCTATGCTAGTTCAATTATTAACAACAGACACTTATACTACTGAATACGGAAGTTTATATTTAGGTGTTTCTTTATCTGTTATTCCATTAATCCTGGCTTATATATTCCTTTCTAAGAGAATTATTGGTGGTGTCACTGCTGGTGGTATTAAGATGTAGATATTAATTAGTTTAGTGTATAAAAAAGAGAAGCCTCTTCGATCACTGGCTTCTCTTTTATTATATAAATTTCATTGCACTACAAACTCCTCAAACAACGCATGCGCATGGGGTCCTTTCCCTTTAAGATTTGATTTACCAAAGTTCAAAATTTGCCCATGAAAGTCTTGCCATTCTAAAACTGATAAAACCGTATCAGCCTCCACAAAACCTTTTAATGGCATGTAGCCTGAAGCTTCTGCCACCCCTAAACCAGCATATAATTTACGTGCATAATTATCCGCGATAAATACGCCTTGATTGAAAATATAAAGCAACAAAACATCCGCCGTTTCATTGCCGATACCTTTAAACTGTAATAATCGTCTGCGGAGGACGTCTTGATCTGGATAGTCTTTTAAGACAGCGAATTCATCAAAATCGTAGCTTTTCATCCATTGAAACCATTCGTAGATGAGTTGTGATTTACTAGAATGAAAACCACTTGAATAAATTAAGGGAACCAAGTCATCTGTGGATAATTCACTGATGCGTGCCGGTTCTAATGCTGTCACCGTGCGGAGTTGATTAATGGATAGTTGCGTATTATGCCAAGTGGTATTTTGGACTAAAAAGGCGCCTAACATGATTTCCCAACTTGTTTCGGCTGCCCACTTACCGCTCGCACCATTCATTTCTAACAATAATTGATATAGATCTTTTGAATTGATTACTTTTTTCTTGATAACATTCATCCTTCACTTATAACGTTAAAATTTGTCAGTCCCATGCCAAAAAATGGGTAAAGGAAACCAATCGTTAGGGATGGGGTATTTATTGGGGTTTCCAAAAGGGCTTAACAATAAGGCTTGCGCTTGGAGTTTAGTTAATTGAGGCGCGTTCGCTTCTGCTTTGCCATCAACATTCACTTGCTTTTGTGAAACCGTAATTGTAATTGGTTGACCATCAAAATAAGCTGAAAAAGATCCTTCAGATAAACCCACCTGATCCTGTTTAAGCCTTAGAAATGCCTCAATAACGGATTGGAAGTTCAGGATATTGATGTTTAAAACTGGGTGTATCGAATACCTCTCTGCTAATTCAGACAAGATTTGATTTCTTTCCAGATCGTACGCTGCGGTGGAAATCTGCAGTTCATCTTTCCCATCAAGAAAATACTTTAAGAACGGTTTTAGGTATTTTTCATCTTTTAAACCCAATTCAATCAACGCGGATTGATCTTCAACACTTAAAAAATACCCAACCCATTCATCTTTGAGTAATATGTTAAATGGTTTTAAGTTAAACGTATGTAATATCTCAAATAAATAGTCTTTTTCTCTGTCAATATACACATTTTTCTGCGAAATAAGGGTATATATATCCTCTAAATACGTATCATTTTCTACTATTGGAAGGATTGAAAAAGCCTGTGTTTCAACATCCTTCAACCCATGCCGCACATTCGGTGCTTCAAAATGAAATTGATACTCGATGCCACCAACGGTATAACCATAATATTCATAACGTTGTCGTTGACCACTTAAAACGCTCAAATCGTAGACTCCAGACATTTCATCTAGCGATGCATTCATTAGTTGCTGCATATGCCCTTGCCCACGAAAATCGGGATGAACCGATACCGTGCCGACATAATTCGCCTTTAGAACATTGTCTCCCACATGAAGTAATTGCGGCAACACAGCTACTTGAGCAATAATCAACCCTGTATGATTAACCGCCACTTTCGTTATTTTTTCGAATGGATAGCGACCACCATACGTTTTTGGCAACAACTGCGCTGCATTCATATTAAATACAGAATCGGCTAACTGAAGAATTTCAGTCCGCTCTTGGACTAATGCGTCGCGATATTCTACCATTTTATCAACCTCAATTTCATTAAAATACATATTCCCCATGATATATCTTAGTATACTTTAAGCAAAATTTCGATACAATTAATTAGATAGTTCACAGGCTAATTTTTCGCAATCACGACAAGTAATTTAGAATCACTATTATTTATTTGTTTTTTTCAGCCTTAATCTAAGTGAAAAGCTAAATTCTTAATCAAAGATAATAAAGATATAAAAAGATACCAAAGAATATTTAATAATCAATATATTGTTTAAGTGCTGTTTCGACTGTATGTGGTATTGATAATGTTACGATTTCAGAAAAATGCTTTGTCTACTAAAGCATATTTTTATTAATTTTAAATTTTTTGCTATTTTATTTCTATCTATCTATAAATTAATTCTATGATATAATGGTAGCGTTATCTTCATTGATTAGGAGGTTATGGATTGAAATATCAGAGAGGTTTTAAAAAAATATTTTTTCCTCTAATTATATATGGATTTATTGTAGCTATCATTTTCTCATGGTTATTTTTACGTGACACATTAAACAATAGTAGTCACATTCAAGCTTTAGCATATACCGAACGCTTGACTCAAGTAACTCATTTAATCGATACTCAATTTAATCAAATGTACCGTATTGTCGATGCATACTGTACAAGTCCACAGTACAATAACTTGATGCAAACATCAATCGATCAATCTGACTCACATCACCTACATAATTTGAATCAAGATGTCCAAAATCTGAAAAGTCTTAATCTCCCCGCTCAAGTAGACTATTCCTTTATTAGTTTAACTAATCGTTGGACTTATCAAAACAAGCAACTACTCCCCTTATCTAAAGCAGACTATGATCAATACTTGTTACACATTGATGCAAAAATGAATTCTAATCCAGAGTGGACACATTCAACAGATGAAATTTATTTTTTAAATTATTTACCTCTTAAAAATCCGATCAAAACTTCAATCATCCGTGGTTCCATTCGCAAAGAAAGCCTTTCAGATACAATCCAAGCGTTTGATTTAACTAATTTAGCTATCCTTGATAATCGTGGCGCGCCATTATTCAACATGGGTCTATCCGAAGTCGCGTTCACTAATCAAATCATTTTTGCTGATACAACACCTAGTCAACCAACTGTAATAGATGATATTATTTATCAAAAGATTCCTTCAACCAATTTGACTATTGCCTCGATTCTTCCAAAACAATCTCTCACACATTATCTCAATGAAAACTGTCTTTTTATTCTTTCTATCCTATGTGCTACGCTGATTGGTCTTATATTTTGTGCCTATTTTTTTGCCTTGATTATCTTTAAGCCGATTGAACAGTTAACCATGATTTTTGATAATGACTCTCACGATTTAACCGAAGTCTATCAATCAATTATAGAATTAAAAAAACAAAATGAAACAAATGAAAAAAGTTTATCGCACTACGAGCCTGTCATCCACCAACAATTTGTCCACTCACTATTAGAAGGTAATATGATAAATAGTGAAGTCCAGGCTTACTTAACGCATTTACAATTAAAGCAAAGTATTACTCATTGTACACGCTTTGTTATACTAATTTCGCAAATTGAACGCTTCGAAGGGGACGATAATTATTTCTGGTCATTTGGAGTGAGTCAATTAATTAGTGAACTCCTACCGATTGATTGCCAATTGAAACCTATAATCATTGATGGTCATAGGCAAGTAACAATCTTAGCCTATAATCATCTCAATAATGCTGAAATCGAAGCGACCGTATTACAGTTAGCCGAAACACTACAAGCCAACATCAAATTTTACTTAAAACTTGATGTAAGTTTTGGAATAAGTAGGGAATTTGACAACTTGATAAATAGTCAGCTAGCGTTTGAAGAGGCATTTCTAGCACTAAGACAGCATATAAAATCTAATCATCCCGTTATCATCTTGTACGATAATTTAACACTTGACAATACAAATAGTAGTATATTTACCTATCCAAAAGATACTGAACTCAAACTGATACAATCAGTTTGTAATGGTGAGCTTGATCATGCCATAATTGATTTAGATGTTTTCTTTAGTCAAATTCAACAAAATTTCGTATCTATTGATATGTTTGAAACCTGTGTTAATCAATTAGTTAACGAATTACTATTACTAGCTTATGAATCTATCCATTCTGAGTTGAATGATGCTATTATTATTGAACGTGAAAATTTGTTAAAACAGATTTTGGATTACCCTAAACCTACTTTTATTAAACCTTTGATAATCCATCAGCTACTTAATCCCCTATGCGAGTTTAACCTAAATAAAACCCAACAAGAAGCCTTACAAATCTCTGAAGCCGTTGTTAGATTGCTACAGAAGGATTGTGGATTAGAGATTACATTGGACTGGGTTGCTAAAGAATTAAATTATAGTCCTAATTATTTGAGTTTTGTATTCAGTAGTCAAATGGGTATTACTTTTTCTGATTTCATCAATAAAGTCCGTATTGAAAAGTGTAAGTATCTATTAACAAACACTGATCTGAAAATACATGAAATTTCAGAACAAATCGGTTATACCCAGCCACAAAATTTCCATCGTTTCTTCAGAACTATGGTCGGTACTACACCTGGAAAGTACCGCAAATTACATAAGACAAATGCTCCCGATATCTTCTAACCAGGTTAAAGAAATCCCCTTACTCAACTAGCTAGTATTAGCTTCGATACTGGCTGGTTATTTTAGTTTTTTTGCTAACATTTACGTAAAAAGGTTAATCAAATGTGGAAATACGTTATAATTAAATAACGCTTGTCAATTTATTTTCCAAACAAACTAAGACGTCGTGCTAGATAGATTACGATATATATCTATATTTTCTAGTAGTAATTGGTAGTGAATTGCAACAAAAATGACTTTGTGATATTTATTTTAGGAGGTTTTTTAGTGTTTTATCGTTATATTCATGAGGTACAGTTTTACGAAACGGATGCAATGCAGATTGTCCATCATTCAAATTATATTCGTTGGTTTGAAGAAGCCCGTATTAGTTTTTTGAGTGAGTTAGGCTATAGTTATAAAAAAATGGAAGATGAAGGCCTTAGCGTTCCTGTTTTAGCCGTCGATTGCCGCTACAAGAAATCCCTGCGATTTGGCGATACAGCCGAGGTTCGAGTGATGATAGATAAGTTTACTCCGATGCGTATGAATTTGTCGTACGAAATTTACAATACAGCAACAGCTGAATTAACAACAACCGGATCATCTGAGCATTGCTTTCTCTTAAGTGAATCAGGTCGCCCAACGTCATTAAAACGCACGCACCCACATATTTTGAAAGCTTTAGAGTCAGCGTTAAAAGAGGATTCATGAAAATTCTCATGATTTTTTTCAGACCTTAGCCGTTTAAAAAGACAAAACACCTTCGAAACGCTATACAGACAGCTTTCGTAAGGTATTTTCTATTTTCATAGTTGTCCACTTAGATCATCAGCATTAAATAGAATTGAGTGGTTTTTTTAAATTGAAAATAAAGCTAGAAAGACACAAAATTTTAATTTTTTGTCTTTCTAGCTAGAGTAATTCTAGTTAAAGAATAATTCATCTAATGCTTCTTGATGGTATTCATTTAATAAGTCGGTTAATTCTTGAGCTACGTCGGCAGGGTTAACTTCACCATTGTATGCTGCATGCTCAATGTTTCCATACTCACCATTAAAGTAAATCTCATCAATCCAGGTGGCAAATCCTGGAATAACTGCACCAGATAAAGGAATTGGCTCTCTAACTACTTCTAACATGTTAGTGTAGTAGTCTTCTTGTGGTAATTCAGCTGCTACACGATCCCAAAGTGCCTCATCATTTACTAAAGGTAAACCATTTGGATAAGGGAAAATCATGTTACCATTATCATCCATTAATACCTCACGAGCATCTAAACGAACTGCCCATCCTTCAGCTCCCCATCCCATAAATTTAAGTAATTCGTATGCTTCTCTTGGATATTCAGTGGCTGAAGATATACCGCCAAAATCAACATATGCTGGCTTATGTAATGTTTCAGCGTTTACCCCACGAGGTACTGGGTATGGCTTGAATCGGATACCGCTATCGATGTATTCTTGCGAATTAAATAGATCCTTTGTCCACCATGCATCTAGTTGCATAGCAATGCGTCCTGAACGTGCTGCCCATAATAAACGGTCACCAAAAGCAGCTTCTGCCTCATCAGTATCAAAGTATGGTGCATGTACACCTGTTCTTACGTATTCGGCTTGTTGTTGCATTGAGTCTGCCCATTCACCTGTTAAGTCAAATGTTTCACCATCCCAACCAAATTCTCCATCAGCATCAGTATTAACGATGGGTGCATAAGTCATAATTTGAGAGAAATCATTGTATCCATAGATACCTTGTTCCGGAACAGTCATTGTCTGCATTAATTCAATCATTTCATCATATGTCCAGTCTACACTTGGCATTGGTTGATTTAAACGTTCGAATACTGCTTCATCTAAGAAAACGGTCATTGGTTGATAAGAAACAGCTGCAGATAATTTTCGTTCGCCATCTAAATATCCTTTATCTTTAAGCGTTTCTAAAACAAGTTCATTATCTGGATCATTTTCCCAATACTCTGTCATATCGCCAAACCAGCCATTAACAATAGCGATATCGACATTACCCATATACCAGAAGGCGTCAGGTAAGTTACCTGCTGCTGCCATGTTAACCAATTGATCCATATAACCATCTTGTTGAATTTCTACGATTTCAACAGTGATGTTAGGATATTTTTCCATAAAACGTTGAGCTTGTAATTCTTTAACACCAATGTATTCCCAACCTGCAAAGGTTAAAGTAATTTCATCAGTCGTCATTTCTGGTAATCCATCTTGAGCTTCAACTGCTGCTAATGGTGAAAAACCACTTAAAATAGAAGAAGCTAAAACAACACTTGTAATTGTTTTTAATAGTTTTTTCATGTATTTTCTCCTTTGAAAATATATTTGTTATTGCTATATGTATTAAACAGAAAGAAAACAGTGACTTCTTAGCGACATGGCAACGTTTTACTTAAAATAACCTGAGTCATTCCCCCTTTGTTAGAATCAACTTTGGTTTTTTTACTCACCAGTAATCCCTGAATTATCAACACTTTCAGTGAAATACTTTTGTAAGAAGAAGTAAGTAATTAATAAAGGGATTAAGGTCAACATAGTTCCAGCCATGGTAATTCCTTCATTAATGTTCATTGTTCCTGTGTCTGCAGCCGGGTACATTCTTTCGTATGTAGATCTAAATGAGGCTAAGGACATCTGTAAGGTGACCCAATTACGACTTTCTGTTGAAGCCCCACCCGTTAAGTAGAGATTGACTAAATACGTTTCATTCCAGTACCAAACAAACGAAAATAGGAAAACGATAATAATGGCTGGTGTTGCCATTGGAATCCCAATTCTAAAGAAGTTCGTCCATTCACTCGCCCCATCAACTTCAGCGGCTTCATACAGCGATTTCGGCGTTTGTCTAAAGAATTGATAATAGATCAAAATAAATATCGTGCTTTTAATCCCTTGTCCTAGTGCTGCTGGTATTAAGAAAGCCTTTATAGAACCAAGTAAACCTAAATCACTATATAAAACATAAGTTGGCATCATTAATACTTGTGGAGGAACAATAAAACTAAATATCATCAAAAATAGTAGGGTGCGTTTAAACGGAAACTCGAATCGAGCAAATCCATAACCTACAAGAGCCGTAACTACAACTTGAAATAAAGTTGGAAATAATGAGATGACAATACTTCCTAAGAGTGATTCTTTAAAATTTAAAGCAGAGATTGCTTGACGATAGTTATCAAAATATAATTCTGATGGGATCCAACGTATAGATGTATCCAACAAATCACTTAATGATTTAAAGCTAGTTGTTACCATAAAGAGCAGTGGATAGAGGTAAACAAATCCTATCGTTATTAATAGCAAATAAATACCAGCTTGAATTAACCAACCATTCCGGTCATTAGTACCAAATAATCGTTTACGAACTGGAATCCAGTATTTTGACGTAAAATTCTCCCATTTTACTCTAAATGAGGTTTTATTTTGTTGGAGGCGTTGCTTGTTGGTCAACTGGTTTTGCATAATGAATTCCTCCTTTATAGCTTGGTGTTTTTCTACGTTTTACGATTTGGCTTTGGTTACTCTTTTTATTGGTATCTCGGAATAAGAAGAAGATAACACCAACTAGACCTAAGACAATAACCGCATACATCCATGCCATAGCTGAAGCAAACCCATACCCTCGTGTAGCAGCAAACATATTGTTGTATATTAAGTTAATGACACTGTTTTGGTCACTATTAGATAAGGTAATCAAGGTGTATAACGCATTTAAAAAAATCATTGGTTTTAATACAGGTAGCGTGATTTTCCAGAAGCACTCCCAGGCTGAACCCCCATCAATTTTTGCAGCCTCATATAAACTTTTATCAATCTTCTGTAACCCAGCTAGGAAAATTAAGATTTGAACCCCTGAATTCCATAAGATTAGAATCATTTCGGAAAATAAAGTGGCTATAGGTGCCGCTAACCACATCGGCAAAAAACTCTGCAAAATCATATTGATTGTTGACATATCTAACATAGGGATTTGCGCTGCACCTTGTGACATTAATTGATTCATTACAGGACCTGAAACAATTATTACAGGTAAAAAAAAGATGGAACGAAAAACTCCCTTAAACTTAATTTTCGAGTTTAGCATCATGGCGATTAATAGTGAAAAGATTACGATGACTGGAACTCTGAGTAACACACTTATAAAATAACCTAAAAGTTCTTGAACAAAGAACATATCTTTTAGAAAAATATCACGGTAATTATCCAGTCCATCAAAGCGATACACACGACCTGTTGGCCTTAACCGAATGGTATTTAGACTAAAATAAAATGATTGAACTAATGGCCACAATACAAAAATGAAGAACCCAATCAACCAAGGTAGAAGAAACAGCAGACCAGTAATGGCTTTACGTCGATTAATTTTATTTTTTCTTACTTTTTTCTTCATTATTTCACCACCTTATAGGATTGACTCGTTAATTCGATTTCGTCAATTTCTGTATCAAAGTCATTAAAGTTGACATAAACGACACTACCGTTATCATATGTAACCACTGAAACTCCGTCATTGGATTGATAATCTGTAATCATCCCTTCACCAATAGCTTGGTGGGCAGCTTCTAACTCTTTATAATTTTGAACGATTTCTTCAAAATATAGTTCATATTGTGACGAATAAACCCAAGATAAGTTTGTTTGATGTAATTCACTTGAATTTTCATACGTTAACAAATAGGATGGACTAACGCCGGTTTCCACTAATCGCAAGAAGAAATCTCTTGAATTTGGTTCAAAGTTTGAATAGCTGGCATACAATGGAATCCGTCCATTTAAGGCTAAAGACATAAATGGTACTTGTTGATCCTCAAAAATATACGACGATGAGTTTAATGGGATATTGTACAAGGCATCCGCATATTTCCAATAAGGCATAAATGGTTCATCCAAAATTAATTGCTTACTTTCGCTCAAGTTAGCAATTGAATCTTCAAAGATTTTGGCAGTATGTACCCGATCTAATTCCGAATTATTTTTTAAATATGAGAATAGATTATTGGGAAAACCAGTTAAGGCCATGTTCTCAATTTCAAATGAACTTACACGACTATTTAAACGGCTAACGGCTTCTTCAGGCTCCAAAAAGTTGAAAGATTCAAATACTTTTCCAAAAACAGCTTCATTATACACCCGACGATTGTATTTTTTTACTAAGTTAGATCCAACTTCTAACGATAGATGTGGATTAAATCTTAAACCATCATCTGCTAGATAGATTGGGAAATTCTCACTATACTTATCGATTAATGAATTGATCCCCTCATTGCCTCCAAGGACACCATCGACTGAATAGCTTGTTTGACCTAATGCACCAGAGTAACCATTTGTTTCCCAACCTTGATATATAATCATAAGTTGTTCAACTCCTGAAGCCACTAACGCTTCAAGCATTTCATCTGCTTGTTCAAATGTAGTCATTTGAACCGAAGAATTATTAATCAAACCTTGTTCTAATTCAGTACCCATAAAGTCTAATCGCATCCCAAAATCAATAACTGGTTGCGTTTCATTTAAAACGAGTGTATCTGTTTCATCTAAGAAAGTTCTAAATTGATCTACTAAGCCCATTAAGTCAGCTTGGTCTTGGGAAACAAAGTAGTAATTTGTTTTTATATCAATATCATTCCTAGTCCGTTGACGGATGGTAATTGTTCCACTCGTTCGACTCGTCGACTGATTGTAAAATTGACGTAAAACAAATTTACTCGTAATCCAGTTATAGGGAAGGATTGCACCATTTGGATAAGCTTCTACCCAAGCATGATAATCCCCTTCTTCTACAGTTGCCAAGAATCCAAAGCCTTTTTCTTCATGAATCATTCCGTAATACGGTGCCATGATTTGATGCGGTGGGTTAGTAGTTACCATATTGAACAATCGCGATAAGACATAGGGTTCATCAATCCCAATATTTTGTCCATAAATCATCTCTGAGTAGGGCTGTTTGAATTGCCCTTGATTATCTTCTAGATTGATGATAGCCCCTGAGCCGTCAGGGATTAACATAAAACCTGATTCTTCATCAAGTTTGGAATATCCTAAATAAGGATAAACATAGACATTTCCCACTTTGTAAGTATCAGAATTTTCATAGATAGTGTCTTTTGGAATTTCAACACTTAATTTATTTCCATCAAGTGATACTACTAAGGTATAACCAAACTCAAAATCGGGATAATCTACATCTGCTTCAAAACCATTAGCTGTAATTCTAATTTCTTTTGTCGGCTCACCAGAGTACATATCAGCTTGTGAATAAACGATATTGGTATTGATTAAATACTCAATGACAACACCTGAACGAACAAAGTTTTGCCATTTTTCATTACTTTGCACAGGATTTTCTACAGTAGAATACATCACTGCGCCACTTTCTTTATCCCTCATAATAATTGAAAGATTTTCTTCTTTTAAATAGAGTGCTAATTGATCGTTCTCTGCAATTTTTTCATGATTATCAATGATATTCTCGTCATCTTCTATAATGCTTGGACGATTTTCTAATTGCTCATTTTCAGAAGTGAAATCTTCAACTGCTTCATTTGTGATAGGGGGCATTGGTATTTCTTCCCCATCAAGGACGGCCAAATCTTCGGTCCCTTCAGTCACTTCTTCGGTTTCTGCCAACTCTTCTTCCGTCACAGGAAGTTCGGTTGGATCAGGCGGTAAAACCGTTGTAGTCGAGCTTCCTCGTGTATCTATAAATAAATACAGGGTTAAGCCAGCAACAAACAGGACAAATATCACTAATCGCAGATTATTTTTTATAAAATTACGAAAATCCAAGACGTCTCACCACCTCTGAATATAATGACTCAATGAAATTCCACAATTGATTAAAGAGAACATATAGAATGAATATAACCACTGCAGCAATGAAAATCGCAAAGACTGTTAGGAAGAATGTCCGAATGAATTCTCGAATATTGTACCCATTTAACTCGCATAATGAAGCGACCACCAGGACAATTACCCAAGTAATCATAATGACCGTTCCAAACTGCAGTAAAAACTGTTCATTAAGCGTAATGACATTACTTAGTAGCAATAAGACCCACTGAATGGTTATATAAGGTCCTAAACTATAGACAAAGGCATGTACTGTTTGTCTAAAGGTTGCTTCCCCTTCAGTAATGGTCGTAATCAAATAAGTGAATACGACAACGAAGAAACTCACCACCACAAAAATCAAAATATCTTGCGGAAGACTATACTGTCCATCTTGTACGGTAGTAAAAATAAACCCTGTGAAATATTTATTAACAATAAATGTGAAAATCGCAAACAGATAAATGATGAGTGTCGACCAATTACTTGTCTTTTTCTCATATTGAATGCCATAAGCTCCATCAATCGGATGTCTCATAAAATAAAAGACATAGCTTAGTTGTTGGATTAACTTCAATCCCCTAAACTTACGATAACCACGTCCAAAGGCTGTATCCTTCAAATACTTTTCGTAGATCCAGCGATAGACACGATATAAAACAAACAACATAATGATAATAAATATCATCAAAATAATGTTTTCACGTAACCAAACATTTCTAACTTCCCAATAAGCATCTGAATAACCTCTTGTATTTTTAGCACTTCTAAAAGAGGTCATAGCATTTTCAAAATCTTCATCTCTAAAATAAGCTTCGCCAAGCCCTAAGTAAGCAAAGTCAAATTGAGCATTCATCTTGATGATTTCATCCCAATATGCTTTACTTTCTGTATAACGTCCATTTTGATACAAATCTAAAGCATGATGTAAGGTGTTGGTAAATTCTGTGGGTTGAAAGACTTCAATTTTGTTATTGAGTTGATCCAATGTATAAATTCTTCCATTATCATCCACATCAATGCCTACCCCTCGGCTGATTAAACCAGCTCGTTGGTATCCAACATCTGGTCCTGAAAAGAGGAATAAGAACTCACCCTCAGAAGTATATTCATAAATATAACCATTTTCAGCTAAGACGTAGATATTCTCATAATTACCTATAGCAACACTGCTTGGATAAGGAATATAGTTGGGATCGAGTAAGTTCAATCCTCCCATATTCAATTTTTTTAACACATCATTGATACTTTCATTTGCTGTTACGGTATAGAGCAATCCACGGTCATCAATTGATAAATTAGTTGCAGTATTAGGTGCCGAATCTAACATTCTATCCAATTGTTCATCCGTAAAAATGATTTTTCTAAAACGCGTCATTAATGATTCGACAGTTGAATTCGGTGCAAAGTAACCAAGAAACTCGCCTTCTGTTTGGGCATTCAACATAATAATCCCATTATTATTACCTCTAGAAATTACATAAACATTTTCACGATCATCGACTGCAATTTTTAGCGGATAGAACGGTGTATTAATCCCGTAAGATGGAGCATCAGGTCGTTCAAAGATATGTTCCTCATTACCCTGTGCATCGAAAACAAAAATCTTCCCAGCGGTATCATCTGCTACAAACAATTTGCCTTCATCCGTAACAAAAATACCAACCGGTGTAGCAAACTGATCATGTGTAATTTCACTAACAAAATCCCCTTGGAAATCCAAGACAACAATCCGTCGATTATTAGTATCGGCTATGTATAGCATTTCATCTGGACCAATTTTTAAGTCTGAGGGATTCCGAAAACCAACACCCTCAGTAATCGTAAACGAATCAACTGGCTCATAACCCGTTTGTGTTTCAACGTAATCGTTATAACCATTTTGGGTATAAGTTCGATAGGCAGTTTCGGCACGCACTAAGGTTGGTAGAATCAAATTAACTAATGTTAATACAGCGATAATAATGATACTTAAATTTTTAAACGGTTGACCTTTAGTATGCTTCATTGACTCACCTACTTAATTCCAGAATGACTCATCGTATTCATAACATTACTTTGAAGAATGATGAATAGGACTAAGTTAGGAATGAACATTATTAACGATGATGCTGCGGCAATCCCTTGGCCAACAACCATATTAGTTTGTGAAGCAAAAGTACTTAGATAAAAGGCTAAAGTTCTCATTGAATCACTTGTTATAAACAATTGAGACGTTTCTAAATTATTCCAAACTGCTTGGAATACTAACAAAGCTGCCGTTGCGATAGCCGGTTTGATTAGTGGCATAATTACTTTCCAATAGACGGTCCATTCACTGGCGCCATCAATGACACTGGCTTCAATCAACTCATCAGGGACTTGATCGATAAATTGTTTGATTAAAAATAACCCAATTGGCATAGCTAATACTGGCAAGATATGCGCTAAATACGAATTTTCAATTCCCAGTACTGTAATGATGATGTAGCGCGGTATGGTTACCGCAGTAGGCACAAACATTAAAGCAGCGTTATTTATTTCAAGACCAATCTTTTTCCCACGGAATTTCTTTTTAGAAAGGGCATAAGCTGCCATTGATGATAGTAAAATTGAAACTACCACAACGATAATCGTCACTAATAAACTATTAAACAAATATCGGCTAATTGGAATATTGGATATTTGCGATACTTTGAGTAAGTTCCGGAAGTTATCTAAACTTGGATTTTTTACAATAAATGTCGGCGGAAAGGCAAAGAGCTCTCCAATCGGTTTAAAGGCGTGATTAAAAATAAATATCAACGGTAAAATCATAAAAGCAACGAAGGGAGCTAATATGATATAAAATTTAATTTGACTACGATCAAATTTTTTCGGGTTAATCCCTACTTTTCTATAAGCCATAATAGTCTCCTTTCTTAATCAGACTCTGAGAATAGACGTTTAGCGATATAACTAAATAGATAAATAATTATCAAAAGAATAACCGAAACGGCTGCGGCATATCCCATTTCATAGCGTTGGAAACCATAATCATCGATATGGTTAACAATTAGCTGTCCTGCATAAGACCCTGTTACGGGGTTTGACCCAGTCAATTGAACTCCAATAAGACCGTTAGAGAAGGCACCTACAATGGACATTACAGCTCCAAATAACATTTGTGGTTTCATAGATGGGATAGTGATGTAAATTAACTCTTGAAATCTATTGCTTACACCATCAATAGCAGCGGCTTCGTATAGTTCACGATCACCGTTTAAAACGCCAGCCATCATAGCTAAGAATCCTACCCCCATACTTCCCCACAAGGCAACAATAATCATGATAGGTAAAATAAAACGTGAATCAGTGGTCCAAATGATTGGTTCATTAATGAAACCAAACTGCATGAGTATTCCATTGAGGTATCCCGATTCATTACCACTAAAGATGATTCGCCAGACAACTGTCATAGCAACGCCGGCAGTCATTGATGGTGAGTAAAATATTAAGGCTAATATAGTTCTTGGTACTCGTGTTAATTGTGCCAAAATCCAAGCTAATAAGAAGCCTAATACATATCCTCCAGGACCAACAATAAGTGAGAATATAATCGTGTTTGGTAAGACATATTGCATAAATATTTCATCTTGAGTGAGTAAATTAATATAGTTTAAAAAGCCCACAAAACCAGGAAATTCAATCGAGTTAAAGTTGGTAAACGATAAAGTAATAGCTAAAATAATCGGTACGATAATAAAGATTGAGAACAAGATGGCATAAGGTAAAATAAACTTATAGGCAGTCCGTTCTTGTCTTTTTTCAAGCGAAACTGTACGTTCCATTAATTGTCCTCCTCCCTAATTGCAGCTGCTGGATCTATTTCTGGTAATGGATAAGGTTCTGCCCACTGACCATCTTGGATATAGCCAAATTCTTCCAATTTTCTTAAGATTTCACGATTTATCCGTTTAATGGACAAATCGGCTGAACGTCTTAAGTTTTCTCCATCTACAACCACAGAGGTATATAAACGACTAACTTCACGTTCAATCATGTAGCCTCCTAAAACACGTGGAACTTCAGCAATCCATTCAGATTGTTCTAAAATGACTTGCTTATGTTTAGTTGACCAAGGTAATTGTTCAAAGGCAGTTAAGTTAGCGGTATTCCACATATACTCTTGTCCAAAAGTTGTTTGTAAGGTATTTCCAAATTGAACTTGAATCTCAGCTGAATGCCACCATTTTAAAAACTCCCATGCTTCATCCTTCATTTCACTATTAGAGAACATGATGGAACTTTCTGCTCCACCTGATGTCCATCGTTCTACTACCCCATCTTCATTTTCGACTCCAGGTGTCAGAGCAATTTCCCATAAATTTGCAATCTCAGGTGCTGCATTAAGTAGTAAATTGTAGTTTCCATAATCTGAAATACCAATTGGAATTGTTCCATCTCTAAATTGTTGATAAAAACTTGGAACATCCACTGGCATACTGTAAATGGTAAACAAATCAGTTAAATCACGAACACCTGATAACGTTTCTTCTGTTGCTAAACCCGTTCTTAAGATATCTTCAGTGAAGAAATTCCCTCCACTTTGATAAACCAAAGGCATAGTCCACGGGAATATTTTAAAGGCAGTTCCTAGCGTTGCCGTTGGGTAGAACATGTTCATTCCTCGTTGATTTAAGGCTGGCAACATATTAACAACATCTTCCATCGTTTCTGGCACAGGTAAGGCGAGTGATTCCAGAACATCCCTACGATAAAATAAAACGTAAAAGTTCATCGTTTCTGGTAAGGCATAGCTTTCCTCTCCAATTGATGCTGGTATCAATAAATTTGGTGCGTAATCAGCAACAACTTCATCATATCCTTCATAACTTGAAAGTTCTTCCAATGCCCCTCTGATAGCTAAATCAAACGGCACAGCATAACCCACTCCTAAAGCTACATCGGGCTCATTTCCAGCACTGTTGGCAAGGATTAATTTATTTTGATCTGGCATAATCGATAAATCGACTGCAATACCTGTTTGAGCAGTAAAGCTTTGATCAATCATTTGTTGCATAATTTCAATATATTGTCTTGGTCGATTAACCCACACTTGTAAGTTGTCAGAGTTAACTTTTACTTCATAGTCTTGTTCACCGAAAGTTTGTAAAAAGCGTGAAACAGAATTCCCCGCTCTTTGCATAAAATTCAAATGATCTATTCTTGGTGCTTGCGCTTGATGTAAAATAATTTGATCAATTGATACGCCATTATTATTTGACGTTTGAATTAAGGTAGCGAGCTGAGCCGTGACAGATGAGCCACCCTTGGCTAATTCATTCCAACGATTTGGAATACGTCGTGGTTCATTACCTAAATTTTCTAATTGCTTACGAGCAATGTCTAATTGTTGAAAAGCACCGGGTACGACATCTGTTTGACCAAGTTCTTTAACCGTTTCAATCATTCCTTCAAGTTCAGATGACCAGCCTAAAATCATTTCTGGAATTCCTGGTAAATAATTGTCTAAATCAATGTCGCGACGTAAATCGATATTGGCTCCTAACAGATTTTCAATATTTAAGGATAATCCTTGGATTTCCAATACCATTTCCTCCAATCGTTGCATAACATTTTGTAATGGACTCATGGTAATTGACAGACTAATTTCTTGCGTTCCAGCTTCTAAATATACTGGCACAGCTTGATGGGTCTCTGGATGTTGCATCGTGTAAATTTGATAAGATGAACTATATGGAATTTGTTGATTTAAAAAACTTTCTGATGGATACTGTCCATTGATTGTTACATTTAAATAGACAGGAAAATCAGGTTTAACGTCTTGTTGATAATGTAAACTGATATAATAATAACCATTTTCAGGAACATCAACGTGATAAGTTACCGTGTCACCTGCTTGTTTAAATGACGCACCATCTAAATAATTCAAAACTCTTGAAGTTGCATTATAGGGTGTTAAAGCATCATTAAAAGCCGCTGCTGGTCGGATGGATGAGTCGCTTTGAGAAACTATGCTCTCACCTTGAATAATTATATTCGCATTACCTTCTGGTGTTTGGGTACTATCACTCGCTAAGTTCATTGAAGGAATTTCAGCTTCATTTAATAGATGTATCCGCTTGAATTTTAAAGCACCTTCGGTACTCGTAAACTTAATGGTATTACTACCTCTATTTAATTGAATAACGAAGGGATGATCATAGTAGCCATTTCTTGCTGTTAGGTATCCAATTTGATCAGCAACTACTTTTTTTACTTCCGGCGCAATTTCATTGCCATAGCGATCGACAACAATGTCACCAACACGTGACCATAAACCACTAAATGCTATATTTTGCATTTCTTGGTACTGTGATTCGCCATTAACTTCCATCATGACCGTTGTTGGTAAGATACTTTCTTTATCATCTAGGTATTCTAAGACAAAGTAATACAGCCCATCTTCAGGAGCTTCAAAATCAAATTGCAGCTCACCTAGGTTGTCTAATTCAAGGTATTCCCCTTGAAGAGCATCTACGGATATATCATCTAACTCAGCTAATTCAATTGTAATACTCTCGCCATCATAAATTTCCACATTGTTTTGCATAGCTTCTTCTAAATAGGCATTGTAGAGTGGTAGTGTATTGGCGTTAATTTGAGCACTGACAATCAACGGAGTAACCATAGTTGATGCAGCTAGGATAGTAACGATGACTAGTATCATCGTTATTTTAATCGCATTAAACACTCTCATTTCTTATCTCCATTCTTAGATAAATTCTGTTTCCTTAGGTTTAAGGATTATAAGAATTAATCCAATCCACCTTCAGTAAGTTTTGATAAACCTCTCGTAATGTTTTAAAACTTACTCAAGGAGCTAAAATTATCTAGTTCTTCTTTCGTTGATCTTTTTAATTGGTTCAACAGGTAATTTAAATTCGCGATTAGTAAATAATAGTCCATTAACTTCTTGTTCAACATCGGTTAATTGTGTATAACAATAGCCGCTAACGTATGGGATTTTTTGTATAGCTAGATGAATAGCATCGAACCTTTCCATAAAACTTTCTTCATCGGACATTTTTTCACCATAGCCCCAACCACTACCATCTTCAAAGGCGATACCACCAAATTCGGAAATAATAACAGGTTGACCTTGGTAATTGTAACCTTTAGCGAATGCATACCAATCTTTGTTGAATTGCACTTGATTATTTACAATGGCATCTTTATTACTATAACGAGCGAGTAACTCTTCACCGACTGCGTCATAATCATGTAAAGTAATGACATCCGATATTGTATGTTCCCAACCATCATTGGTTACCACTAATCTTGTTGGATCAATGGCTTTAGTTAAGTAATAAATACCATTAACAAAGGCTTGTTGTTCTTTATCATCCTGGATGTTTTTAATCCCCCATGATTCATTAAAGGGTACCCAAGTAATGATGCTTGGATGGTTTTGGAATTGACGAATGATTCTTATCCATTCATCGGTTACAGCTTCCACACTTTTATCTGAGAATGAATAATGCGATGGCATTTCTGACCAAACTAACATCCCATTTTTATCGCATAAATATAAGAAGCGTTCATCTTCGATTTTTTGATGTTTTCTTAAACCGTTGTATCCCAACTCTTTAGTTCTTTGAATATCTAACTCGAGTGCCTCCACACTAGGTGGTGTTAGACCACTTTCAGGCCAGTAGCCTTGATCGAGAACTAACCGTTGGTACAAACCGCGTTTATTTATTATGACTTGATCTCCTTGGACTTCAATGGTTCGCATTCCAAAACACGAAACAAAATGATCAATAACTTCATCTTGTTCATCGGTAATAGTCACGGTTAAGTCGTATAAATTCGGATGATAAGGATGCCATACTCTAGTTCCCCAGGTATCATCAATACCGACTTTAGTATCTAATACATACGTTTTCATTTCTCGAGTTAACGGTAGTTTTACTGAATCTGCTATTTGATTTTCAATCGATGCCTCTAATTTGACAGTTAGTTCTTCTTTTTCCAATAAATTAAGGAGATTTTGATTCAGGTCTAAAGTGATATTTATTTGATCTTTTGGTAAATCAGCAACAAGTTTAACTTGATTAACACGTGTTTGTTTGGCTTTTTCAATCCAGACAGATTTCCAAATTCCTGTTGTTTGAACATACCAGCATCCAAAGTTATCTTTTAACCATCGTTGTTTTCCTCGTGGTTGATTCGTTGATAAGGAATCTGTGACTTTTACAGTAATAACGTTATCTCCGATAACGGCATAATCATGTAAATCAAATGAGAAACGTGTGTAACCTCCGATATGATCGCCTAATTTGAAACCATTTAACCAAACAGAGGTGATATAATCACTAGCTTCAAAGTTTAAAACATAGTCTAAATCGTCTAATTGCACCGTATTTTGATACCATACAATAGGATGTTGTATTTCATCATGAATACCACTTGCGATAGTTTCATAAGTGAATGGTACATTAATGACTTGCGTTTCTTCTAAGGTTGATTCAAACCAACGTTCTTTCTCACCTTGGTTAACATCATCAAATTTAAAATTCCATTGGCCATCTAAGTCAATCCATTCATCTCGCATCAATTGTGGGCGTGGATAATTCCGTCTTTTATCGTTCATAAGGTCTCCTCAAAGAATATTTTAATAAAGTTTTTGTTCAGACATGGTCGGACCATCAAGTTTTAAAACACCATTTTCAAAATACAAGTGGTCAATTGACATTTGGCGGTTTCCTGAAGGGTGATTTGGATCTGTGTGAATATGGTAAACCATATAGAGGGTTTCATCATCTAATCCTTTAGTCACACTATTGTGACCTGGACCAGAAACACCAATCTCTAAATCTTTTTGTAAGATTGGATTATTTTCATATTTAACAAAAGGTCCTATCGGATGATCACTCACGGCGTAACCAACCCCATAGTCTGGATCAGCGAACATATTAGCTGAATACATCAAGTAATATTTGTTGTCATGCTTTAAAACAAATGGTCCTTCGTTCCACGCTTCTTGGCGTAAAGGATGTTCCCAATCTTGGTCAGGCGTTAAGACGAGTTGTGGTCGGCCAACTAAATAATCCAATCCTTCAGACATTTCTTGAACAAGTATTTGACTTAATCGACGACTATTAATAACATTTTCGTGGACATCTTTGACATAATAGAAATAAAAAGTGCCCTCATCTTCCAAAATATGTCCATCTATGTACGATCCAGCTTCATTGACTAAATCTGCGTTTAAATCAATAAAAGGTCCTATTTCTGACTCAGATTTAGCAATAGCAATCCGTAAACTGCCACTTTCTGTTCTAGCACTAAATGTCATGTAAAATTCACCATTATGTTCGATAACTTCTGGTGCCCAAAAGTCTCCGGTTCCCCATGGATGTTCTTGACGTCTATTGTCATATACAAGTCCCATATCGCGCCAAACAACTAAATTATCACTATGCCATGCTTTAAAGCCATAGTTTGGTGCAGATGTGGCATACATGTAATAGCCACTATCTGTTTTCATAATAAATGGATCGCCTATATCTTTGATATTCCCTAGTGGATTTTGATAGGTCAATTCTTCTGCATCCACTGGATTAACACCTCCAAAGCTAAAATTTAACACCAATATACTAACAGCAATAAATAGATACTTCATTCTTAAATTACACCTCCACTAAAAAGTTTTCCACTAGCTTTTTAGTTAATTGCTCATGTATACTAGAATTTAAGAAATCTGCCCTCCTTCTCTTTTGATTTATATTTATGTTTACGTAATCAAAATAGCATCACAAGAAAGCGGTGTCAATGCAATCATCTTAATTTTAGCATTAACTACTTATTGGTTAAACGATGGTTTGAAAACGATTTATTTAATATTAGCAATTAACTAAAAAGTTAAATGAGGTGTCTTATGGAACTCGATTTATCTACTCACTCGCTCAAAGTTTATGAAGCTTTAGCCAGTCAAACGCGGTTAGATATTTTAAATTTTATTGGGCCTGAAGAAAAAAGTATTTCAGAAATTTCAGAGTTTTTAAGTCTAAGCAATGCGATTATTTCTCGTCATGTACAACAATTAGAAGACGCTGGGATTGTGTCTTCTATTCGTGGTAGAAGAGAAAATCGGAATAAAAAATTAGTCAGCATGAATATCGATCAAGCACGAATAGTTTTCCCGTTTCGAATCTATTACCCTTATGATGTTCATACATTAGATGTAAAGCTAGGTCAGTATATTGATTTTGCTGTTTCTCCTACTTGTGGTTTAGCCACGACTACCCACATAATCGGTGATGTAGATGATGAGCGAACATTTATGCATGAGGAACGTAGTCAAGCTGAACTATTATGGTTCAAAGACGGATTCGTTGAATACAAAATCCCTAATCCACTCGTTAATGGTCAAGAACCTAAACTCTTAGATATCAATTTAGAAATTGCTAGTGAATTTCCTTTATCCAATAATAAATGGCCAAGCGATATTTCTGTTTATATAAATGATCACTTAATTGGTATACACACCGTCCAAGGTAACTATTCGGACATTCGAGGTCGTTTAAATCCTGATTGGTGGCATGAGCAATTTAGTCAGTATGGTGAAATCTTACATATACGCATTAATCGTTTCGATACGGCTTTTAATGGAATATATAAATCAGAGATTTCTCTCAACCATTTAAATTTAAATGCAGAGTCATTTATTCGATTGAAACTAGCAATAGATAAAAACGCTGTCCACAAAGGTGGTTTAACTATTTTTGGAAAAGGGTTCGGAAATCATGAACAAAACATTGCACTTAATCTTTATTACGTCAATCAATCTGAAAAAACCTATCATACCAATGATTTTAATAACGATTAAATTATCGACTAATTCACTTTGGAAATTGAGTAGCGAGAGTTCATTACTCTTACTACTCATTTTTTAGTTGAATTCCCCAAACGGTTTGATTGTTTTGTCCGATAGCAGCGATAACGATGCGAGGTTGTTCAAATTCATCGACTTGTTTAACTATTACCCCATCAAATGGCTCATCTTCTATAATTAATTGTATTTGACCATCAGCCGTTAACTCATAGTTACCTGAATAGTCACCTGTAATCTGACCATCTTCACTTAAGATAATTTTTTGATTCACAATCATATCACCTGTAGTGGTATTGCCGTGATCAACCCATTGGTAGGTTCCCGCTACTTCATTTGATGCTTGTTCAATCGGTTCTACCAGCACACCGCTATAGCGATATGGCAAAGTAATTGGCCAACCTGAATCGGTATAATACATTTGGTGAACACGTAAACGATGCATTTCATTATTAGTGTTAAAACGAACATGGAAGACATTAAACCAATTATTATTACTATCCACTAAGACTGAATTATGTCCTGGCGCTTTGTAACCTATGCCTTTAAGGCCATCAATAATGTAATTTCCCATTAATTTGATTCCAAAGCTATCATTCACATCGCCCCAGTCAATTATGCCGTCATTGCCATTAAAATCAAGATAAGATCCATCGACATTTTCTGACCGGAACAGACGCATATTATAACCACCATCACGGTTCAAACCACCGTAAGTGACCCACAAATAGTAGTAACCTGTATCTGCATTGTAATGAATGTATGGTCCCTCACCCGATTGGTGGTGACCACCTGAAAGTTTAGTCCCGAAATAGCGATCGATTATACGACCATCCGCTGTTTCACCATCTGTTCCTGGATAAATTGGTGTCCCGGTATCTGGATTTAAAGGCAGTAAATAAATACCCCCAGACCAAGATCCGTACACTAACCAAAGGTCTTCATTTTCGTCTAAAAATACAGTTGGATCAATGGCGTTTGGCGCATAATCTGTATTGTATTCACGACCTAATGTTTTAGTCCATTTAGGATTAAACTCCTCAACAATGCCTTGATCAATCAATTCTGCAATATTTGTTCCATGATAATTGATATTGCGGTCACTCCCGTCACGTCCATCTTCTTGAGAAAACCCTGAATAAATAATGGTGTCTACGTAGGTGTAGGGACCTTCAATGTGTGGCGCAACCAGTGTTGCAATGGAAGAGCGTCTCCAAGTCGAACTTGCAGAATAGTACATTTGAAACGCACCTGTATCGCCATTTGCCCATTTAAAATCTGGATTCCAAATGATATCGGGTGCCCACAGATTAAATCCACCCGCTGAATCCGCATCATCATGTCCAGACCATTCAAAGGTCTCAGCTAAGTTTTCAGCCGTATTACCAAAAATGAGATTGTCTTCCATATTTTCATATTCAGTTTCATTTGGCACTTCCCAGGTGACTAAATCATGTGATTTAGCTTGTGCAATATGTGTCCCAAACACATAAAATGTCTCTTCTCCACTGTCATCAATAAACGAATAGATGGAAGGATCATGCACGGATATTTCTCGATGTTCGCTTGTTTCCCATGGTTTTGTCTCCATCGGTTCCACCTCAATATTTAAACTTGTTGGGAGAGTGGTCGATTGTAAAACCAACCATGCTGATGTTAAAGCTTTAAAAAGCATATTCACAGACTTTCCTCACTCCTTTTGTAATCAACAATAAAGTTATCCTAAAACACTCTTACTTTAAAAATGAATTGTATACCAAACTATTAAATTTATTGATTTAAAGCTACCCTAATTACATTCCAAGACAATGGCTTCAATTTAGCAGAAACCACATTGTTTTCAACTCTAATTTCTTCACTCGGAGATGGTTTAACGACTTCTTCTGCACTGGTATTAATGGCTTTTATATCAAACCCAGCCATCTCAGAAAAATCAATCACATCACCTAAAGAGATATCGTAAAAATCACATTCAAAATCAATCGCATCATCTTTTGAGCGATTCACTGCAAAGATAACTACTTCATTTTCTTCTTCGTTTAAAACTGCAATAGATTCTAAATAAGGTACATTATCAAAATCCCTAGAATTATAGCTATCTACTTGAATATTAGGAGTTAAAGCTATGCCACGACCATATAATGATGCTTGCATAAATGGATAGAAAATGGTTTGCCTCCAAGTACGTCCATCTTTTTCAGTCATAATCGGAGCAATAACATTCACCAATTGTGCTAGGCAGGCAATCTTAACACGATCACTATTCTTCATTAAGGTAATCAATAAGCAACCAATCAATAAAGCATCTTCAAAATTATAGATATCTTCTAATAGTGGAGGTGCAATTTGCCATGGTTCATTTTTAGAATCTTGTTCATTCGAGTGATACCAAACATTCCACTCATCAAAGGATAAGTTAATGGTTTTATTGCTTTTCTTTTTAGCTTTAACATAATCACAAACCGCTACAACCGATTTAATGAAATTATCCATATCAATGGATTTAGCTAAATAATTTTCTAAATCATTTTCTTGGTTACCATAGTATCGATGTAGAGAGAGGTAATCTACGTATTCATAAGCCTCGTCTAACACTTCCGCTTCCCAAGAAGCAAAGGTTGGCATTTCTGAACTTGAGCTACCACATAGTACTAACTCAATGGAATCATCAACTAATTTCATTGCTTTACCGGCTTGAGCCGCTAATTTTCCGTAATCAACCGCAGCTTTTTGACCAATTTGCCATGGGCCATCCATTTCATTTCCTAAACACCAAGTTTTAATCGCGAATGGTTCTTCATGCCCATTTTGACGTCGTAAGTCAGATAATTCTGTTCCACCAGGGAAGTTACAATATTCAACAATGCGACGTGCATCATCTACACCACGTGTTCCTAGGTTTACCGCCATATTAACCTCAGCATTCACTTCCTTTGACCAATCAAAGAACTCATGCATTCCCACTTCATTCGTTTCGATTGTTCTCCAAGCTAAATCTAAGCGCTTTGGTCTATTTTCTCGAGGCCCAATTCCATCTTCCCAGTTATAGCCTGATAAAAAGTTCCCTCCTGGATAGCGAACTAATGGGATATTTAATTCTTTTACGAGTTCTTTCACATCATTACGGAATCCATTATCATCTGCTGTCGGATGAGTTGGTTCATAAATACCTTCGTATACAGCACGTCCCATATGCTCGATAAACGAACCGTATAAGCGATCTTCAATTTTTGATATTTGAAAATTCTTTGAAACTTGCATATTTGCTTTCATCAATATTTTTACCTGCCTTTTTTATTTGAAAAAAAATAATAAGTTTGTTCAATTATTTCAATCGCATTTGAAAAATCCTATCATAGCAAACTTTAATTAAATCTGATTTTGATATTGTAATTGCTTTTGTAGCCTAATTGCTTTGTTTCTTGAAAGATATAAAACGAATAACACAACATAAATCAAGGTTCCGATTATATCCATGGTAATTAGAGATAGAATCATTAATATTGCTAGCCAAATAATAAATCCTTTTTGAATTTTGTTATCTCTCATATTACGAACGACAACAAAATTTAAAACTCCAATAGCTATTTGAAGTAAACCATATGCCATGACAACCATAAAAACTGAATCTATTAAAGAACCAACTAAATCTTTGTTAGCCATTGTGGCATCTGATAAGCCTTGTATACCATCTACTCTTATTTGACTTCCAAATCCAATTATAGTAATTAGTCCATTGACTAAATTCCAAACTGCTCCAAATCGAAGTATATTTCGTTCTAATGTTCTAGTCACTATCTAACACCTCTATTTCAATCCGACATTCAGGTTTAATGAATCTATAAAATACTTTTGAGCGAAAACAAACAGTAAAACTGTTGGAATCATTGCAATAACAGCTGCTGCCATTAATTGACCAATCATTACATAATTCCCATACAAATCTTGTAGTAACTGTAACCCTGCTGTTATAGTAAGCATTTTAACGTTATTCATTACAATGGTAGGCCATAAGAAGTCATTCCAAGATCCTACGAATGAAAACATTCCTGTTACAATTAATATTGGTTTAACTAATGGAATAATAATTTTTGAATAAATAGTAAAATCTGTTGCTCCATCCATTTTTGCCGACTCATCATACTCTAGTGGAATTCCTTGCATAAACTGACGGACAAGGAAAACATTACTTACTCCACCTAAACCAGGAACAATTAATACTAAAAAATTATTCGTCCAACCAAAAGAATCTACAATTTTGTATGAAGGGATGATGTTTACAGCACTAGGAAACATTGAAATTGCTAAAATTGAATAAAATAGAAAATCTCTACCTTTAAAATTTATTCTCGTGTAACCGAATGCTGTTAAGGACACAATCAGAACAACTAGTAGTGAATGGGTAGTAGATACAAATAATGAGTTAAAAAACCATGTGACGATTGGTGCACTTGACCCATTCTGTAATAACTTCACATAATTCTGCATAACCCAATTAGCTGGTAACATTCTAAACCCTACATTCATTATGTCTCCTTGAGATTTAAATGATGTAAGCAAACCAAAAACAGCTGGAAATAACCAGATTAAAGCCAAAATAATTAGGAAAAAATAAGCTAAATACTTAGAAATATCTATTCTTTTTTTCGTCATTATCTTTCACCTCTTCTTGTCATAACGATAAATTGGAAAAATGAGAAAATCAAAATAACCAATCCTAATAATACGGCCATGGCAGAAGCAATCCCTGCTATGGACTCTCCTGACCCAAATGCTAGATTACGTATATACATCATTAAAACTGTTGTTGATTGCTCTGGACCACCGTTTGTAGCCATTAACGGTTGAACATATACATTAAACGCTCCAGCAGTCGACATTATAAAAGTGTAAAACAATGGGAAACGTATAGATGGTAATGTTATACTAAAAAATTTTCGAATTGAACCAGCACCATCTATATCCGCTGCTTCATATAAATCTTCTGATACACCTGCCATTGCTGAACGATAAATTACTAAATGTCCTCCTATTGCTCCCCACATGGACATAACAAAAATCACTATCCATGCATATGGTTGGTTGGCAGTCCAAACAACATCAGAATTAAATAAATTGTTAATCGGTCCTAGCCTAGGATTAAAAATTAATAACCAAATAATCGCACCTGCTGAAGCAGAAACAAGTCCTGGCACATAAAAAATCGCTTGAAATAATCCTTTAAATTTTATTCCTTTGTGTTGCATAACAGTGGCTACAATTAGTGGAAATAAAATTTGAAAAGGCACAGTCATTACGACAAATATCAAGGTATTTTTTAAACCATTTCTAAATTGAAAGTAAAATGTCGAATCTTTATTAAAAAGAATAGTTTTATAATTATCTAATCCAACAAATGTTTGATCAGTTACTAAATTCCATCTTGTAAAAGATGAATATATACCATAAATTATTGGAATTAATGAAAAAATTATGAAAATAATCAAGTGTGGCCCTATAAACGCTAAGTGTGAATATGATTTTTTTTGTTTTTCTTTCTTTTGTATTGCTTCTTCGTTTAATTTGCTAGCTTCCAAATTAACCATCCCTTCATATGTAACCTATGGTATTAATTTTAAAACCTTAATACCATAGGAAGCACATCAATTATGTATGTTTATCTTAGCTTGCACTTTCTGCTATTAAGTCCTCTACTTGTTTTTGAGCTTGTTGTAAACCTTCATCAATATCAATATTTCCATAGATCATATCATTTAAAACTGTTCCTAAAGCTTGTTCGATGTAACTATAGTATTTGTACTCAAAGATGTATGAAGCTTCTTTTTCTTCTTCTGAGCTAGTGAAAAATGATTGAGGGTATTCTTGATATGCCTCACTTTCAAAAACTTCACTTGAAGCAACTATTTGTCCTGCTTCTGCCCACTCTAATGAGTTAACTCTCATCCAATCCAAGAAGGCAGCGATTCCTACTTCTTTTTCATCTGTCCGTTCTTCATTGTTTAATAACGCAAACATATGAGATGATGAGCGGTTTGTAAATTTATCTTCTGTTACAGAATATATATTTGTTAACCCAAAGTTTAATCCTTCTACAGAAGCATGTGCAGTAACCGTCCAAGTGCCATCGGTAGAAAATAGAACATTACCAGCTTGGAATATTGCATATCCATCTTCTCCATATGGTGTTAATAAACCGTTATCAGCTAAACTCTTTAAGTTCTCAACTACCTCTTTCATTTCTGGTGTATTTAATGTTGGGTTGCCATCAGCATCTGAAATATCTCCACCTAAATTCACCACATTTCCTAATGCTACCCATTCTATCAATGCATTATTTACTACATAATCTCCTTCTTCTAACTGACCAGCTAGCGAATTCATCTCATCTATTGTGACAACGTTGTCATCTAAGAAGCCAGTAGCATCATACTTCTCTAATAAATCTATATTGTAGTACATCACGTTTCCATGAATATCTAAAGGAATTGTATATTGAACATCTTCGTAATTTCCAGCGTTCCAAGCCGTTTCTAAATAATTGTCAGCATTTAAATCTGGCTCTGCAGCTGTCAACATATCGACTGACTCTAGCATATTTAAGTCTGCAAATTGTGGAACTCTATCTGCATGAATCAGTGTTAAATCAGGAATATCTTTTCCAGTATTCATCACAGTATAAATTTTAGTATACATATCCGATGTAATAACACTTTCCACAGGAAATTCTGGATCAGTTTCATTATAAGATTCAACCAACGCTTCCATATATGCCCCATCATCACCAGTTAGTGGATTCCAAAAGGTAATCGTATTTGCATTTCCACATGCTGATAATAGTGTTGTATTAGCTAATAGTAGTGCTGTTAAATATCCTTTTCTTGTTTTTCTCATAGAATAATCCTCCATAAATTAATTAAAAACCAAACAACTAGTCAAGAACATTGAAATAAACCAATAAAATATAATTGCAATGCATTCGTCAATGGCTTTATCACTTAATACCTTATAATTTTCCTAACAATACTCCATGACTAGCAACTTCCCATTCATCTTCTAATTCAAACATTTTTCCATGCCATAAATCCAATAAAGCTGTACCCTCGACGAGTTTTTTCACTTCTTCCGGCACTACACTATCTTTATCACTCACATTGAAAATAGCCACATACTCATCATTTTCAGAATACCCTTGCCAAACCACCCACTCATCATCCCGATAAACTTGGCGTCTTTCCACTACTTCACGATACATCTGGAGAACGGATTCATTTGTTAACAGGCTCAAAGTAAAGTCATCTATATCCGGCAAAGTCCCACCAAACATTAATGGCGAACCAAAAATGGTCCATAAACTCATCAATAGGTATTGTTCATCTTTGGTAAAACGAGTCCAATTATCGCCACCCCCACCATCAACTGCCCGTAAACCAATGTGCCCTAATGGCAACATGTCACAGTCTGGCCAATTACCAGGTCTAACAAAGGATGCCCACTCAGCGGTACGATCAAACATGTTATATAAAGCATCCCAATGATCCCAAAAATCATCGGTTAAACGCCACATATTGGCATGATCTTGGAAGAATGTCCCGTTTTTTAAATGTGCTGGTCCTGGTGATAAAGATAAAATCATAGGTCGACCAACTTTTTGAATAGCCTGGCTAATTGCAACAATCTCTTTTTTATGCGCATCATGATATAATTTAGAATCCGCGATATCATCCACTTTGATAAAATCCACACCCCAAGAAGCATACAATTCAATCAAGGAATCATAGTAAAGTTGGCCTTCCGGTACATCAACATTGACACCATACATATCTGAATTCCATGGACAAATATTGTTCAAAGCAATATCGCGTGCTCTTTTTTCTGTTCCTTTTATAGCTGTATTTTGATGAACCGCCTGCCGGGGAATCCCACGCATGATATGAATCCCAAACTTCAACCCTTTAGCATGAATGTAATCCCCCAAAGCTTTAAAACCAACTCCATCAACAGCTGATGGAAAGCGATTCTCAGCAGGTATCAAGCGCGAATACTCATCCATATGTAATGGAAAAAAATCATTATAGCGTGTCGATACCGCTTCTGGCTCACTCCACTGAATATCAACGACCACATATTCCCAGCCAAACTTCAACAAATGGTCTGCCATAAAATCCGCATGCGCCTTCACTTCATCTTCTCTTACTGTTGCCCCGTAGCAATCCCATGAGTTCCATCCCATGGGAGGTGTCGGAGCGTAGTTTAAATGTTCCTTCATTCTCTATCTCCTTCTAATAAATATCATTGCAATGGTCGCAGAGGTATTTATTTAACGGTTGCTCTAATGGTAATCACTGACATTGGAGGAGCTGTAACGGTCAATTGACCGTTACCCAAACTGTATTGGTCAAAATCGAGTAAAGAGATATTGTCTGGTTGTTCAAAGGTGTTATGGTCATCATTATGTTGACCTACAATATATTCTGATGAAATGATATCAGCTAAGTTTTCAATGTCTAAAGTAAGTTCTTGCGCTTCATCCATTGAATAATTACATAAAGATAAGGTTAATAAATCATCTTTAGTTGATAAAGTGTACGTTAATGGGTCTTGGCGATCAACATGTGTCGCAATTTCAACCGCATCTTGATGGTGTTTGTACAAGTAGAAGACATAAAAACTTGGTGTTTTAATCATTTCTTGGCTTTCAGTTAAAATCATAGCTTGTAAAACATTGACTGTTTGGGCGATATTAGCCATATGCACGCGACCGGCATGTTTTTGGAAAATATTCAAGGTAATAGCAGCCACCATGGCATCACGAATGGTATTTTGTTGATATAAAAAGCCAGGATTGGTGTCAGGTTCAACCGCTAACCAAGAACCCCACTCATCAACAATTAGGCCTACACGGCGGTCTGGATCGTATTTATCCATAATGGCACTGTGATTGGTAATAAATTCATCCATTTTATAAGCAGAAGTAATTAAGGTGTCCCAATGTTCGACAGGAAAATTAGTAGCTGGTCCTTTGTCTTCCCATGGACCTGTCAAGGCATAATGGTGTAAGCTGATGCCATCCATAAAACGCGTCGAATAACGCATTAAAATTTCCATCCAATTATAGTCATCAATATTTGGACCACATGCAATTTTATACAAACGGTCATCACTGTATTGACGCACATAAGTTTGATAGCGATTGTACAAGTCAGAGTAATATTCAGGTCGCATGTTCCCCCCGCAACCCCAACTTTCATTACTTACCCCGAAAAATTTCACTTTCCAAGGTTCATCTTGACCATTTTCACGACGCCAATTAGCCATTGGAGACTCGCCGCTCATCGTCATATATTCAACCCACTCTTGCATTTCAGAAACACTACCGCTACCAACATTTCCATTAATATAAGCTTCTGTCCCTAATTGACGGACTAATTCAAAAAACTCATGCGTACCAAAATGATTCGTTTCGGTCACACCACCCCAATGGGTATTGACAATGGCTTGACGATTTTCACGTGGTCCAACCCCATCTTTCCAATGGTATTCATCCGCAAAACAGCCACCTGGCCAACGTAAAACTGGAATATCAATTTCCTTTAAGGCTCTAACGACGTCTTGGCGAATCCCATTGACATGCTCAATATCAGACTCTTCTCCAACCCAGTAGCCTTCATAAATACACTTACCTAAATGTTCTGAGAAATGACCATAAATATATTTGCTAATAACAGGTCCCTTTTTTGTTAAATCCACTACATTACTCATTGAAAGCCTCCATTTATCTTCTATTTTCTATTCTCCAGCTTCGCCAAATACAGGAAAACCTTTTTCATCCCAATTAAATACCTTGGCAAAGGCATGACGGTTAGGATTTTCCAAAGGATCCCCCGTCTGATTCATTTCTGGTCGTGCATGATAAATCAATACATCTTGCGAATCATCCTCTGACCGCGTAAAAGAATTATGCCCGGGTCCATAAGAATGATTTTTCTCAGATGTTTTAAAAACCGGCACTTCACTCTTTTGCCATGAATAACCATCTAATAAGTCACTATCAATATCCGCCCACAACAATCCCATACAATAATTTTCATCCGTTGCACTAGCAGAATATGAAATAAACACTTTTCCATTAGCGATAATGACTGCCGGTCCTTCGTTTACCCAAAAGATTTGCTTTTCCCAGTCATATTCAGGAATAGAAAGTAAGGTCTGCTTACCTTTCAACGTCCATGGATTTTCCATTTCTGAAATATATAAATTCGAATTTCCTGGAATACGAGGGTCTAACTGAGCCCACACATAATACAACTGTTCCTTTAACCCAAAGACAGTCGCATCCAATGAAAAACTTTCAAACTGTGTTACCACTTGTCCTTTTTCTTCCCAATCCCCTTCTAATGGATTGGCCGAAGGATTCGCAATCACAAACATCCGGTGATGCTTATATTGGTCACGGACTACCGCATCATCACTGGCTGCAAAATAGATATACCAAACACCGTCAATATGATGAATTTCAGGTGCCCATATCAGCTCACTCTGCAAGCCACTTTCATGCGCATGCCAAACGGTCACAACTTCCGCTTTGGTATCCAAATCATTTAAATGCTTGGCTCGTCTTACTTCAATCGATTGATAACCTGGTACTGAACCCGTGAAATAGTAATAACCATCTGTATGCTTATACACCCACGGATCCGCCCGTTCAATCACAATCGGATTTTGATATGTCATTCATTTTCTCCTGTCTCTTTTAATAGATAAATCCCAAAAATAGCCGTTCCTTCTTCAAACCGCACCGCGACACGATTACTATCTTCCAATGAAATCTCTTTTTCAATAAATATCTCTGCATCAGCCAAAGGCACTTGAACCTCCTGTTGGATGCCATTTACAGTTAATGTTGCTGTTTTCCCACTATCATCGCGGTGGAAAACTAAGCGTAATGTGTTGACTGCCTGCTTTAAATAGTTAAATTCATATGCAAACCAACCATTTTCGGTAGCTATGCGATAGTTTTTACCGTCTTTACTTGCAACATGTGATGCTTCAAACTGTAGGCGTTTAGCATATTCGCTGTTATTGTGATCAAAATTGGTTAATGAGTCGACAATGGCCCTTGCTTGTTCTTTATCGGTTAATTCTGTTTTATATTCATGATAAATCCCATAGCGTTCATCATAAATTTGATAATAAGGTACAAATTCCCAATTTTGACTTTTTCCTTTAAATTCAAAAGCGAAAGCATACTTGTCTGAATCAATGGGTTTTATTTGATTGATCCAATCATTGGATTCAACTTGAATGGTTGTATGCAATATATCAAGCTTAGTTCCAACTCTTACTAAAATACCGTTTGGATTGTAATCATCAATGGCTTCCTGACCAAGGCGACTTGCTAAAACAAATGGACCGTATACTAAAGCAGCATAATCTGGATTGTCCGTCGTTGGCTCTTTTGTCACCCTTGCTTGCATGCTTACTTCAATCGTTTGTACATCCGCTACTAGAAATCCAAAGCCGTTTTCTTGCTCTACTTCTCGCTTAATGCCATCTACTTTTATCACCGTCGCTTCTGACCATTGTGGTAGCCGCACTGCGATTTGCTTTAGGCTTATTGGTGAAACATCATCCAGCGCTTTTGCAGTGATATTTATTTGGGAGAAGTTGGGTTTTGATTGGATGTCAAGGTGTAAATTGTATTGCGGTAAGCTGAGCTGGTTGGAAAAATAGCTATTAATATAGAGTGTGTCGTCTTGGGTAAAGTAGAAAGTGTCGGCCAATTTGGCGAAACTTTCGATGCCGGTCCCGGTACAACACCAAAATTCGTCGTATGGACGATTGAAAACCTTGTTGTAGCCAGCATCCATGGGCTGAAAATACATCATCATGCCGGTTTCAGGGTTTTGCGATCCTAAGATGGCATTGATATAGGTGCGTTCATAATAGTCTAGATATTTTGGCTGATGTGTCAATGTATATAAGCGTCTGGATAATTTCAACATGTTGTAGGTGTTGCAAGTTTCGCACGTACAGTCACCGACACGTTCAGCTGCATCATGATGCAGTTGATGAGGGGCATGAAAATGTTCACTTTGACTATTGCCACCTGTAGCATAGGTATGGCTGTCAATCACAATATCCCAAAAATTAATGGCCGCATCTAAATACATACGAGAGGCATTTTCAGTTGTCTCGTAATGGCTAAGTGCACCGAGCAATTTAGGAATGGTCGTATTTGCATGTTTACCTGACAAAACGTCTTGACCTTGAGCTAGTTGGTGGAATAAAGTCAGCTCGTCAAAGTAGCTAGCTGCTTGGTGGTGGTTAGGATTTTGCGTGAGGGTGAACAAACGATATAAAGCATCATTCATGCCACCATATTCAATCCGCAAGATCAGTTCTTTGTCATTGAGACGGCTTAGTCTTTGATAAATATAATCACCGAAACGACTGGCTGTTTCTATCGCAACTTGACTGAGTTCATCATCTTTTTCAAGATATGCGTCGTATACATCTAAAAGGCCTACAAGCATTTTGTGCAAAATATACCAAGGGACCAAGTTATTTTCTTTTTGATTTTCTGCTACGGGCTTGCCTTCCACTTCATCTAAGGAAACTTCTCTAAAAGCTGAAAGATAACCGGCACTGTCAGGGTGTTGCTGAGCGTAGGCTTCTTGGATGACTGCTAGCTGTGTCACCATTTGTTTTATTTTATGGTATAAGTTGTTTTGTCTTTCTGGGTCTTTAGTCGCTTGAAAAGCTAGGGCACTGGCTGAAAGGTAATGACCTGGGAAGTGACCTCTAAAATTGATGAGGTCACTACGTTCCCAACCTTGGTAACCTGATTCTGCCGGTGCTTGAAGCTTGGCTACTTGATAAAATTCATAAAGTAATTTGTTTTCGTCAAAACTGAGTAAATAGTCTATTAATTTATTTTGCGCATTGACTAAATGCGGATCAGTTAAGGTAATTTGATTTGTGGGTATCCAATTCATCGAAATACTCCCATCAATGTGTTGTTATAGTGGTATTTATTTAATCAAAGCGACTTCCAAATCAACCATCCTAGCCCAACTTAAAATTTGGTCAGTTGTCAGACTTAGTGAAACAGCGGTATGATGGCCGCCACCTGCTTCAATCCAAGCTTTCACGCCGTCATGGAAGTTTGGTTTCACTTTCCATAGTACGCGGGCAACCGGTAAGTTTGGTGCAGCCACACTTGGTTCAAAAGCTTCTACTTCATTCACTAATAGTTTGAAGTGGGTTCCAAAGTCAGCCAGTGAAACGACAACCCCGTCACCTGCTTTACCGTCAAAAACCAGACGAGCTGGATCTTCGCGGTCTCCGATAGATAAAGGTTTAACGACGATTTTGGGCTTGTTGCTTGCGAGTGTTGGGTCAACTTCTAACATATGTGATTGCAGAATGGCTTCTTGACCAGGTGTTAATTCATAAGTGTAGTCTTCCATGAAACCTGTAGTTTGGTTATGTGACATGATTTTTAATTGGCGAGATAAAGCCGCTGTTTTCCAGTCCCCTTCTCCAGCAAATCCGTATCCTTGTCCCATCAGACGTTGCACAGCTAAACCAGGCAATTGTTTCATACCATGTAAATCTTGAAAATTAGTCGTGAAAGCGGTATAGCCGCGGCTGTCTAGAAATTCCTTCAGTGCAATTTCATAACGTGCCTGAACTTTCACAGCATCTTCCCAAACTCGCGTATCATAATCACCATAATCAAAATCATAAAGATCTTTATATTGATTAAATAACTCTGCAACAGCTTCCTCTGAAACATGATTAACGACGTCAACTAAATCACCAATCCCGTAGTAATCCACCGTCCAGCCTAACTTGATTTGCGCTTCAATTTTATCCCCATCGGTCACAGCTACATCACGCATGTTATCGCCAAAACGGGCTACTTTGATGTTAAAGCCCTCTCCGTAAGCAACGGCTGCATCCATCCAATCTCGAATTTGCGCTTGAACGTGTGGGTCTTCATAGTAGCCAATGACAACTTTGTTGCCCTTGTTTAAGCGGGCATTGATATGTCCATATTCACGATCACCATGTGCTGATTGGTGTAAGTTCATATAGTCCATGTCAATCGTATCCCAAGGTATGGCTTGGTTGACTTGAGTTGAAAGATGTAGCAATGGTTTTTGTAATAATTGTGTGCCTCTAATCCATAGTTTGGCTGGTGAAAAGGTATGCATCCAGGTGATAACACCGGCTACTTTATCATTGTAGTTAACTTCTTTCATGATTTTAGTAATACCATCAGCAGTTAAAGCTGTTTCTTGTAAAACAATGGGGTATGGTAAATTAGCCTGTTCATTAAGAGCATGAGTGATATTTTTTGCATTGATGTGTACTTGTTTTAAAGCATCTTCACCGTATAAATCTTGTGAACCAACAACAAACCAAAATTCTTTTTCTAAGTTTTCTAGCATAAATTTGTCTCCTAAGAAGTTATTTATTTGATTGACCGTAATAAGCGTTTTTTCCGTGTTTTCTTAAATAGTGAACGTCTAAAATGGCTTGAGGTAGAGGTTCAGCAAAGACATTGAGTTGGCGGGTATAAAAGTTCATCTTGCAAACTTCTTCAAGTACAACGCTATTCATTACAGCCGCCTCAGGACTTTTACCCCAAGTAAATGGCCCGTGTCCGTGAAGAAGAACGGCTGGAATTGCCTGAGGGTCGATGCCGCGTTCTTTAAAAGTATTGACGATAAGTTCACCGGTGTTGTGCTCATAAGCATTTTGGGCTTCTTCAGTCGTTAAAAAGCGGGCGCAAGGTACAGTGCCATAGAAGGTATCCGCATGGGTCGTCCCCATAGCTGGCACATCTTGCCCAGCTTGAGCCCAAATGGTTGCCCAAGGAGAATGCGTATGGACAATGCTTCTGATTTCTGGGAAATTCTTGTACAGAACCGCATGTGTCGGTGTATCTGATGATGGTTTGAGTGAACCTTCGATAATATTATTGTTTAAGTCAACAACCACCATATCATCCGCTGTCATAGTGTCGTAATCCACACCGCTTGGTTTGATTACAAAGTAGCCTGATTGGGGATCAAAAGCACTCACATTTCCCCAAGTGTATTTAATCAAGCCGCGTTCTGGCAATTCAAGATTGGCTTTAAAGACGGCTTCTTTTAATTCTTCTAACATGTGCAACTCCTTTTTTGTTTATAATAATTCGCCAGCTAGTTGCTCAATCGGCAAACCTTTTTCATACCTTTGAATAAATAAATCGTAACCGTGGATGGTTGCTGCTGTTGGCTTAATTGTTTGCCCTTTATCTGACTGGAAGACTTGGTTAGATAAAAAGTCAGCCAGTGTTTTTTGAGGATTTTCTTGTTTGAAGGCTTGGAAGGCTGCTAAAACGGCCATTCCCCATGCACCACCTTCACCGGCTGTTTCCATCACTGTCACAGGTGATTTCATGGCTGCTGCTAGAATTTCCTGAGCGATTTCGGGTGTTTTGAAAATCCCTCCATGTCCCACAAGTTGATCAACATGCACACCTTCTTGTTCTAAGATAGTCATGCCAATTCTTAGTGCGCCAAAAGCAGTCATTAATTGGGTTCGCATAAAATTACCTAGAGTTAGTTTTGAATCTGGTGTTCTTACGATAAGTGGTCTACCAACAGGTGTTTTAGTGATATTTTCTCCTGAATGATACCCATAAACGAGTATGCCGCCACCATCTAAATCGGCTTCACGCGTCGAATTAAACAAAGTTTTGTAAATGGTCGGTGTGTCGATTTCTAAGCCTAATTTTTGAGTAAATTCTTTGAAGAGTTTGACCCATGCATCAATTTCTGTCGAACAATTGTTAGCATGAACCATTGCGACTAGTTCTCCAGATGGAGTTGTAACAATATCAATTTCTGGATGGACTGTTTTCAATGGTTGTTCAAGGACAATCATGGCAAAGACAGAGGTACCTGCTGAAACATTTCCTGTTCTAGGTAGAACACTATTAGTTGCGACCATGCCTGTTCCAGCATCACCTTCAGGTGGACATAAGGGAATACCTGCTTTTAGTTTGCCTGATGGATCTAAAAGGTAGGCTCCTTCTTGAGTCAAAATCCCTGAAGTTTGACCAGCAACTTTAACTCGAGGTAATAAGTCTTCTAAGTTAATGGAGTAGCCTTCTTGTTGAGCCAGTTGGTTAAAATGCTCTAAGTGTTTTTTGTCGTAATCATTAATTTGACTATCAACAGGGAACATGCCTGATGCATCGCCGATACCTAGGACTTTCTCACCAGTAAGTTGCCAATGAACATAACCAGCTAAGGTAGTAAAAAAACTTATATCCCCAACGTGCTCTTCTTTGTTTAACATCGCTTGGTACAGGTGTGCGATGCTCCAACGTTGCGGAATATTAAATTGAAATGCTTCTGTTAGTCGTTCCTCAGCTTGGGCTGTCATCGCATTACGCCATGTTCTAAATGGCACTAATAAATTATTTTCTTTATCAAAAGTTAAATATCCGTGCATCATTGCGCTAAAGCCCATAGCGCCAACTTCTGATAGTTCAATGTGATATTTATTTTGGACTTGATTGGCCATTAAACGATAGCTTTGCTGTAAGCCTTGCCAAATTTCTTCAAGCGAATATGTCCATACACCTTCTACTAACTTATTCTCCCATTCATGTTCTCCACTAGCTATTGGAAGAAAATCATTTGTTACCAACACCGTCTTTATACGTGTGGATCCTAGCTCAATTCCTAAATATGTTTGCTTGTTGCGGATTTGATCTTGAATCCATTCTGTCTGCTCAATTTGCTCGACCACCAAACTACCCCTCCTTTACTTTTCACCCTAATTATACTTTCTTGTCCGTATATATCAACATTTATTTCTAACTGTTCGTACATCTTTGTAAGGGTTTTAGTTGATGGGTAGAGGATTCAGAAGAAATTTTTATTTTAAAACTTCTTATGAGAGTTGGTACGAAGTTATATATTAGGTATAACTTCGTATGACTTCTGGTAAGATGTTATAAACTAGCTATAACTTCGTATGACTTCTGGTAAGAAGTTATAAATTAGCTATAACTTCATATGACAGCTGGTACGAAGTTATAAATCAGATATAACTTCATATGAGGTCCGGTATGAAGTTATAAATTAACTATAACTTCGTATGAAACCTGGTATGAAGTTATAAATCAGATATAACTTCGTATGAAGTCTGGTATGAAGTTATAAATTAGCTATAACTTCATATGAGTTTTGGTAAGATGTTATAAACTAGCTATAACTTCGTATGCGTTCTGGTATGAAGTTATATATTAGCTATAACTTCGTATGCCTTCTGGTACGAAGTTATAGCGTCCAACCACCGCAAATTTAAATTAGCGGAAGTTGATTTGGATCATCTAAAGGAATATCGTAGTAATAACTTCGTCTTTTTCCTAATCTAACGTATGCTTTATCCAACGTACGTTGAATAGTGAGTTTATTAATCTCTCCTCTAACCAACTTATGCACATTGGCGACGGTTATTTTCTCTGGGTGATCGAAAAAAAGTAGTCGAAGTTGATGTGTCATACGTAAGATGGTATCGGCTTTGTTTTCGCGTGTTCCACATGCGTTGCAAACAAATGATTTCTTGGCATTGTGAAGATGAAATTCCCCACATTTTTTACACGGTACGCCTTTTTGTAAACTTGAGTATTGGTTATCTGAAATAGACTTTGGCATAAAGGGATTGGGAACACGAAAAGATTCTAAAGCTTTTAAGCACTCGTCAATGTACCAAGAAGTCATAGGATAATCACTCACCTGCCGTTCTCGGCGCAAATAGCTCCGTAGCTGATGCCGTAATACAATTTCAAAATTCACGCCATCTTTTATAGCTACTTCGCTTGTTTCTCCAATAAATATCATTGCGCCAGCCACTTCGATTTGCGAATCAACTGTTGCGGCAATTTCTTTCAGGTAATTAAGGCGCGTGTGCATTTGATAGACGATATCATTGTCCATGGAAGATCCGTTAATAGTACATTGACGGTTTTCGTAACGAAAAAAACCGTCATAGTTTTTAACTTCTAAAATAAGCCAACGATAATCGATAATGATAATAAAGTCTACTTGCATGAGCTTGCCTTTATCAAACCAATAATCTGCAATAATATGCCAGTGAGGGCTAGCGAAATGATTTAGATATTTACTGACTTCATATTCTCCTTCATCCCCTTGGCGTAAAGTAAAAAGTCGGTTGCTTTGGACTGTGGTTAAGGACAGGTGACGTTGCTTGAGAATTTCCAACTGCTGTAATTCATAATTTATTTTCACAATAAAAACCTCCTCATATTATAAATACGTAAAAAAAGACGATTTCCATTATTTTATTTAATAAAATTTTCAGGCAGCGATATTTATTTGGAGGTTTTATACAAAAAACCACAAAAAAAACCGAAACTTTTAATTATAAGGGAAGTGGCTACTTTCTCCTTAAAGAGAGATGTATGCCAGTCCGCGCTTAATACTGTAATAAAAGTTTCAGTTTTTTCTGTTTTATTTTCTAATCTATCCTAGCTATTCAACGATTTAACCGTTGAACCTGGGATGAGTTTTGGTTGGTAAAAAATGCTGTCATTTTGTTTGCCAGTTTGAACAGCTTCAACCACCCATTCGGCGGCATCCATGCCTAGTTGTTCTTTTGGATGCTCAATGGTGGTTAGATCAATTAAATTAATGGTCTGTGCGATATAATGGTCATTCCCGACTATAGAAATATCTTCAGGAATACGTATGTCATACTGATTCAATAACGAAATGATTTGGTAAACAATTTGATCATTATAGCCAACAATTGCTGTGATGTTAGGATTGTGCTTAAGCTTATCAAATACTTTTTCCGCGACATCTAAACGCGTTTCAGTCGTATACGTTAAAATATTATCCGGATTGAAATCAATTTTATATTTTTCACAGGCTTTAAAGAAACCTTTCATGCGCAATTTACCTTGCAAGTCATCGATTTTACTCACAAGAAGAATTTCTTTGTGGCCAGCTTCCATGACCGCTTCTGCCGCCACAAAACCACTTTTCACATCATTTAAAGCAATTGATGGAATATCCAATTCCTCGTAATTAGCGTTAATCATAACGACTGGGATGCCATTGTTACGAATACTCGTATATAGAGCAATGTTTGGGTTAAATTGATTACTTTTAGTTGGCTCTACAATCAACCCTTGAACACCTTGTTTAATCATTTGCTCTAAACACAACTTTTCTTGGGCGTAATCATTTCCAGTACTAGCTAACATCATGGAATAGCCATGTTTGCGTAAAGTACGTTCAATCCCTCTTACGATGTCTGGGAAAATATAATCAGACATGTAGGTGATGATAACACCGATTGTTTTTGAAGTTGTATGGTTCATTTGGTTTGACGGCTTGTTAGAATCCACATAAGTTCCTGAGCCTTTTTTCTTTCTTAAATAGCCCTCGTTGACCAGTAAATTTATCGCTTCACGGACGGTATGACGACTTACATCATATATTTCTTGCAGTTGTAACTCTGAAGGAATTACTTCATCGGGTAAGTATTCTTTCAGTAATATCTTATTACGTAAATCATCAGCTATGACTTGATATTTGGTTTTATTCATTAGTTTACTCCTATTTATGTTTCAACTTGTTCGGACAAGTTCTGCCTTTTTATCATAATTGATTGAAACACATTTTACAAGGAGATTTTATTTAGATTCGTTATAATCCCTCATATCAACCCAAAATGCTCAAACGCATTATACAACCCATCATCCATCACCGCATCGGTAATGTAATCTGCCATCTCTTTAATTTCAGGTCCCCCATTTCCCATGGCAACGCCAATTTCACAATATTCCAACATGGGAATGTCGATTTTCGCATCACCAAAAGCTAGCGTATTTTCACGGTTAATTTGAATATGATCCAACAAAATCTGTACCGATTTACCTTTATTGATTTGTGCAACACCGACATCGCCAAACAAGGCTATTTCACCTTCGCCACCCCAAGTGTTGACCATCAGATGCGCAAATTCTTCTTTGGCATCTAGATAATCTTGGTAAGAACTTAAAATAAAACTAATTTTATTTACATCAGAACGTACGAGCTCGCCACCAAAAATCATCTCAGGAAAAGCCTTTCTAACTGACATTTCTTCCGCATCGGGAAGATGTTTACGTTTAGAATATTCCACCATCACCGATTGCCCTTGTTCTTCAAAGTGTTCACTAGCAAACAAACCGTTGTTACTCTCCACATAAAATTCCAACCCTCTTGCGTGACACCAGTCCACAATGCTACGGCATTCTTCTTCCGTCAACGTTTGCTCAAACACCACCTCATCATGATGTTCAATGTAAGATCCGTTTCCACCTATTAGACCATCAAAACCAATTTCCCACAAATCATCATAAATTTCCGCCTTCGAACGGCCAGTGCACATATACACAAAATGCCCATTAGCGCGCGCCTTTTGAATGGCCGTTACCGCACTTTGAGGAAGCTCCCCTTCATACGACACAATCGTACCATCCACATCAATAAATACCGCTTTATTCACTTAGGCTACTCCTCCTAATTATTTTTTCAATTTCTCTTGGAACAGCATAATTCCAATTATAGCCAATGGTATAATTAGCTGCTGCTTTAGCTTCTTCACTTCCGTTGCGGGTTGCATAGGAGTTTTGATACTTAGCTAACATATCAATATCATTGCCTCCATCGCCAAATACATAGACTTTTTCAGTGTCGATTTGCCATTGTTGCCTTAATTTTTCCACAGCATTCCCTTTGGATACCCCTTTATAGGTTAATTCATACACACCAGGGGCGAAAGGATGATTTTCAATCATAGGGAGTTGAGCAAGATAATCATTAAATTTAGTCGTTAACTGAGGATCTGTCATCCGACAATTCACTTTTATAATGGATTGAGCTAATATTGTTTCATTGGTTTGGTCAAATTTGCGTGCGGCAAGAAATTGATTAATCACCTTTTTTCCAAGATTCTTTGCGATAAATCTTCGTATGCCCGTCACCGAATGAAATGATCCCATATATTGTTCTTTTGTGACATTAATATAGTTTTCGTCCTTAGTAATAAAATCAAAGGCTAGTTCTGGAAATTGTGTCAATAAATCCTCAATAATTTCACTAGGAATTTGTTGTTCAAAAAGGATTTTACCTTGGGAATTCGTAATCAGAGCGCCATTATTATTGATAAAGAAAATAGGTCTTTCTTGTAAGTCGAGCATTATGGCACTTTCTTGATAAGTTCGTCCAGTAGCAACGACAAATCTGTCGTTATTATTTAACGCTAAATCAATACTTTTAAGAATTCGGCTATCTAGGCTATGAAATCCATTGAGTAAGGTACCATCTAAATCACTTACAAACATTTTCATCAAATCACCTCTGATTTATTAAAATTACTTATTAAGGAAACTATAGCGTAAGCCAAACAAAGTTTCAACGACAGTGAGTTAAAACATTATCAGCAAAATTATGTGAGGATGTATGTAATGATTCATGGATACTTTTGGTTACCGAGTTTAAAGGTGCATGCATTTGAAGTTTATGTACTTCAAACTCGTTTATAACTACACATAACTTCGTATCACTTCTGGTATGAAGGTATAATCACCTATTAACTAAATATAACTTCGTATCATTTCCGGTATGAAGGTATAATCACCTATTAACCAAATATAACTTCATATCACTTCTAGTATGAAGTTATAATCACCTATTAACTAAACATAACTTCATATGACTTCTGGTATGAAGTTATACCTCGCTTATTAACTAAATATAACTTCGTATCACTTCCGGTATGAAGTTATAATCACCTACTAACTAAATATAACTTCGTATCACTTCCGGTATGAAGTTATAAAACGCCTATTAACTAAATATAACTTCATATCACTTCTGGTATGAAGGTATAAAACGCCAGAGGTGTATGCGTTACCTATTTGCTTTTTAACCAAGCCAACTAAAAATCGAACTTTCAATCATAGACTTAAGATTAGCTCATTTATGATTAAAAGTTCGAAATTTTCAGCACTTTAATCGCTGATATGTTTATAGCTTTTCTCCATTTGAAGCGATGACTTCTTTATACCAATCGAAAGAATCTTTTTTGCTCCGGTCAAGCGTCCCATATCCTTCATTATCCTTATCGACATAAATAAAGCCGTAGCGTTTTTTCATTTCTCCGGTAGAAGCACTGACTAAGTCAATACAACCCCATGAGGTATAGCCTATTAAATCAACGCCATCTGCAATGGCTAATTTCATTTGTTCAATATGTTGTTTCATGTAATCAATGCGATAACTATCATGTATCTTACCATCTTCAGCGAATTCATCATGAGCACCTAAACCATTTTCGACAATCATTAAAGGTACGCGATAACGATTATAGACTTCATTTAAGTAGACTCTTAACCCAACCGGATCAATTTGCCAACCCCAGTCAGATGATTCTAAATAAGGGTTTTTGATACCGAACATCATATTGCCTGCTGAAGCTGACTGACTCGGATCAGTAGACGCTGTAGACGACATATAGTAACTAAATGTATAAAACGAAACTGTACCAGCTTTTAATAATTCTAAGTCACCTGCATGGATATCCAACTCAATATCATTTTCTTGCCACATTCTTTTAGCAAATGGAGGGTATTCGCCTCGAACTTGAACATCACCACAGTAAAAGTTAGCTTCATAGATTGATTGCTGAGCTTTTAAGACATCATTTGGATGACAGGTTAAAGGATAGGTTTCATTACCCGCGATCATACAACCTACTTGCATTTCGGGATTAATCTTTTTAGCATCTAAAACTGCATTTGCACTGGCTAAAAATTGATGGTGCAAGGCTTGAAATCGTTGGTTTTTAGAGGCCACCGATTCTTCATCAGAGTTGAAAATAGGAGAATTTCCTGCTTCAGGAATAATACCTCCGCCCATAATCGCGCCAAATTGAGAAGCAAGGATATTTATTTCATTGAAGGTCAACCAGTATTTAACTAAATCTTTGTATTCGTTGAATACGGTCCGTGCATAATGTCCAAAGAAGTCAATGACTTGACGGTTCGTCCAACCGCCATATGTTTTGGCTAAGTGGATCGGTGTTTCGTAGTGTGATAAAGTTACCAAAGGCTCGATACCATATTTTTTACATTCTTCAAAAACACTGCGATAGAAATCTAAGCCAGCTTGGTTGGGCTCACTTTCATCACCTTTAGGGAAAATCCGCGTCCAGTTAATGGACAAACGAAATACTTTAAAACCCATCTCAGCAAATAATTTAATATCTTCTTTGTAGCGATGATAAAAATCAATGGCTTCATGTGAAGGATACTCAAAATTATCGGTATCAATATCATAAGTGAATGTTCTTGGGGTATTTACGTCACCTTTGGAAATATGGTCAGCTACACTCGGGAGCTTGCCATCTAGATTGTAACCACCTTCGCATTGATTAGCCGCGGTAGCGCCGCCCCATAAAAAATTTTCTGGAAATTTCATTTGTCACCTTTTCTTTCTAATCTAAAATTTCGCCATTCGATGCAATGACTTTTTTGTACCAATGGAATGAATCTTTACGATAACGTTTCATCTCTGCGGTTTGGGCTTTTACATCGTCTTCATCGCGGTCAACATAAATAAAGCCATAGCGTTTACTGATTCCTTCGCGGGTAGAAACTAAATCCATGGCACTCCACGGACAATAGCCGATTAATTGCGCACCCTCTTCAATCCCAATTTTCATTTGTTTAATGGTTTCGCGTAAATGTTCAATACGATAGTCATCATGAATCTGGCCGTCTTCAGTTAAGGTATCCGGTCTACCATAGCCATTTTCCGTTAACAACACAGGTAAATGGTATCGTTCCGTCAAACGTCTAGCCGTTACACGAATCGCATACGGATCATAGCGGTTGCCATCCACCGAATTTTCAGCAAAATACGGGTTCACCACAGATTTACCTACACCCGGTTTCTCCATTAATTTCATCAAATAACTCTTATTGGTGTTATCTGACATATCAACGTCGGAAAAATCTAATTCGTAATAATCTAAATGTTCAGTTGTATCATTCCCATAGCAATTAAAGCCGATAAAATCCGGTTTGCAGGTGCGCATTATCTCAAAGTCATCTTCATGAACATCCAACACCACGTCATTCATTTCAAAATATGCATACACAGACTGTGGATAGCGACCAAACACCAACGCATCGGTATAAAAGTTATTGCGTAAGTCATCCATATTTTGGGCTGCTATGTAATCTTTTGGATCAGCCGATGCTGGATATGATGTAGTTAAATTAGGCGCTGGTCCAATCCATGCATCTGGTAATAATTCATGGCACAAATGAATGGCTTTAGCTTGAGCCACTAAACCAACATGAGCTTCATTATATAAATCATTATTTGATTTGGGATTTCCTGACCCTAACATGTCAAAAGCACCAAAGAAGGTCAGCATATTTTGTTCATTGTAGGTTAACCAATATTTTACTTCAGGATAATTTTTAAATAATATCCGACAATAATTAACATAGGCATCAATCATTTGACGATTAATCCAACCCCCATATTTTTCTTGTAAAGCTAAAGGTAAATCAAAATGATAAATGGTGACAACCGGCTCAATGTTGTATTTATGCAACTCATCTAACACATTACGATAAAATTGAATCCCAGCTTGACTGACTTCGCCTTCTCCCTCAGGTAAAATTCGACTCCAAGAAATCGAAAAACGATACGCTTTAAAACCCATTTCAGCCATTAAGGCAATATCTTCTTTATAATGCGAATAGAAATCACTGGCATAGTGAAAAGAAGCTGTGTTGGGATTTAACGTCTTAACATCCCAAATCGACAAGCCACGCCCACCTTGATCAAAACCACCTTCGACTTGTGCGGCTGATGAACTTGCTCCCCAAAGAAAATCTTTCGGAAAGCCTTTGTTTGTTTCACTCATTTTATTCTCCTCTATTCTAAAGCAAGATAAGGCATGTTACCTTGTCTCACTAAAATAAATATCACGCTTAAACCACTGCGTCTGCTTCTAATTGAGCCGCTTCTTGTTCTTTAGCTACTAATTGTTTTTCATAAGCTTTAAAGAATGGGTAGTATATAAGCCCAACTGGTATAATCATTAAATAGGTCCATAGAGCATTACGCCAATTTAGGGTTGTTAAAAATTCAGCCACACCCATTGGTAGTAATGAGAAGATAGGTACAACCGTCATCGTTAAAAAGCCTGACATATAGCCAAAATACAGTAATATACCCATGATTGGTACATTGAGTACAAATGGAATGGCTAAAATAGGGTTGTACATAATTGGCATTCCAAAAGTTACGGGTTCATTAATATTAAACCATCCTGGAACTAAGGCCACTTTTGATACTGCACGAATTTGTTCTGATTTTGAACGTAACCCCATTAAAACTAATGGCAAGGTATTACCTGTTCCTCCGACAAAGGAAACGGCACTAAATATAGCTACTGGGAAGAAGGTTAAGGGCTCACCAGCTTGATAGGCCGCCGCATTGACTTGGGCAGCTTGAAACATTAAAGGCATGACAACAGGTACAATAATCATGGTTCCGTGGATACCAAATATCCATAATACCGCAGCAAACGTGATTAAAATTAGGATACCAGGCACGGATGTTAAAGCTGCAAGTGGTGCTGAAAGTAGAGCCATAAAACCTGATGGTACGGTATGGACCCCATTTGTTAAGGCTGATACCACAATGCCAAGAATCGAAAAGATTAACACATCAATTGTTAGAGGAATAATCGATGATAAACTGTCCGTTAAAAATTGGGGTACTACATCTGGCATTTTAATACGAATATCACGATCGACTACAAATTTTTCAATTTGAATGACCACAAATACGATCAAGAAACCAACGAACATACCTTGTGCGCTTAAGTAAGTAATATCGATAAAGTACGTTCCTGCTTCATTGGTACTTAAAGGGGCAGCAACTAAGAAAAAGACAATAATCGCATTAATCGCTTTCAAAATGGGTGATTCTAAATCTAATTTTTTTGCATAATTATAGGCAAAGAGTAAAACAACCCAAGCTGATAACATATCCATCGTAAATTTGTAAGGAGCATAAATAATATTGTAAATATCACTACCAACTTCAAACCAACCAAACTGGCTACCCAAAGATGCAATAATCGTTGAAATAGCACCAACCATAATTACCCCCATGGTTGACATCATCGCAGCTTGTAATGCGCTTAAAAATTTATTAGAGCCTAATTTTTGTCCAAAATTTTGTAATTTCACAAAGAAAGGACTATTAAAAATATTTTCCATAGGAACTCATTCCTTTCTTATTTTTGTGCATACAGTTTTTGAGCAAGTTTTAAAATATTTTGTGTGTTAGCAATCGCATAATCATACGACGGAATAGCTTCCGTAGGTAATCCTGTATCCTCTTTAATTTGTTGAAGTTTATAACTTACTTGCGGTCCAACAAGAATAATTTCATATTCTTTAGCATATTCAGCATAATTACCTAAACCTACGGCGCGGATATCTAAATCAATCCCTTGTTCTTCCCAATATTTTTCCATTTTTTTCATTAAAATACTTGTTGACATACCGCCAGCACACACCAATAATATTTTCATTTCTATTCTTCTCCTCTTGTTCGATAAATATCGACTAACTCTTTAATTAATTCTACCGCCAACATACTTGTCATTAAATGATCTTGTGCATGAATCAGTAATACATTGATATCTAACTGTTCACCATTGGCCTCATTGGTTAATAAATCGGTTTGATACTGATGGGCTTGATTGGATGCTTCTGATGCTTTTTGTAAAAAATCATCAGCTTCCTTAAAATTACCTTGCTTGGCTGCTTCTAATGCTCTAAAACCATAAGACCTTGCGTCACCTGCGTTTGCTATGAGATTCATCGAAATTAATTCTAACTGCGTATCCATCGGCATTTCCTTCCTCTACTTTTTATACTTACAAGCACATTCTAAAAAAGTTAAACCCTAGTGTCAAAGCTACTTAAAACGCTTTTTTAAGCATTTATATACAGTAAAAATACAGCGTATAAGCTAAAAACTGGCAGGGCTAATCTAGATGCAACAAAATACACATCAAAGACTTCTAGTGTATACCAAAAAAGCTAAGAAATACCGCACTGTATATTTTCAGGGATATTTAGTTAGGTTTTGAGAGATTTCATTAATTAACTCCAAGAAGCAACTTGCATAAAACAATTTGTGATATGATTCAATTATGAAGATAATAAGAACATTGAGTATTAGTAGCGATGCGTTTTATGATTATCTTGTGAATCAATTATTATCCGAAGCAAATGCTGTGCCTGAGATGAACTACAATCGAAACCATATTAAGAAAGGATTTAAATTTCATCGGAACATGCAACATACATCGATTGTTAGTACAACAGAAGTCTTAGACTATCAGCCCGGAAAACAGTTAGTTGTGAAAACGACTCATCATACGGATTCGATCGAGTTTAATTATGAAACGCGTCAGTCGCCAAAAGGCTTAGAGGTCACTTTTAAGCAGGAAATGAGTGCTTTCGATAAGAAGAAAGGGCTTCGTTTCTTTCGGGGTTTTAGTTCTGCCATTTATTTAAGTCGGATGTCCAATAGTTTATACGCTATCCAAGAACAAGTCCTTAAAGAAATGGAGCGGCAAAAGTAGATGGAAATTTATTAAAATAAATAATGTCGCGACAAAAATGCGAACTTTTCAATGATAGCGGAATGGCAGTCAGCCAGTTCATTCTATAACACTATCATTGAAAAGTTCGCATTTGTCATTCTTATTTAGGGGAAATTACACTTTGCGTAGGATCATGATGATGGTTGCAATATCGCCATCGTTGATAATGATATTAAAGGATTTTTCCAGTACTTTGAACATGTTTCGCAATTGGCGATAATCATCTTGGAAAGCAATTAAAATCTTATCTCTAAATTTATTTTCGGCCACTGTCTCCAAAGATAGTTTCTTTTCAATTAAACTAACCAAGTGCATAAATAAGCCAATTTGTTGCTCTTTATCTAAGTCAAAAATGACTGTGAGTTGATCAAGGAGTTCTGGCAAAATCATCTTCACTTTAGCCATTGACGTATATTTTAGTTGCTCATCTAAAAAGTCATAAATAGGATCAAAATCAATTTCCTGTTCTACAATGGGTTCAAATTTTAGAATTTTATCGAGATTTTCTTTCTTATTTTCAAATATTTTTGAAATGGGAATAAATGGAATGCCTAATAATTTAGGATCATAAGTTCCAACGAAGGCATGAATTTGATTGGTGCGTTTTAATTCAATGACTTCTTTTAATAGTTGCTGACGATCACTAATCGCTAGAGCTACGATATTATAATCCAAATTTGAAAACTCATCGATATAGTTTTTAAGCTGATAGGCTCCCCCTTCACCGGTATGACATAAAGTGATAATCAATTTATCGAGTTTTTCACTTTCATTGGTATACGCCTTTAATTCCTTGGTCGCTTTATGATAAATATCTTCAATATCATCTCCCATAAAACACCTTCTAGCTAAATCAATACCGACTAATGTCACTGGAATATTAATGCCTCTAATTTTAATGTGTGTTTCATCTGAGACGGTTTCAATCATGGTTTTAATTGATCCCATGTCATAAATCACAATAACACCTTTCCCTTGATCAATTTTAATGATTAATTCTTTAAACTCTTGCATCGCTTCTTCAATATCTTTTTCTAAATCCAAGTCATAACTGTAACAAACATTTGATTTAGTCAAACTATTCGTTACTTCCATGAGTGACTTTGCGGTCGAATGCCCATGCATCGCATATAAAAGTACCGGATGCTCTTCGGATGGCGTATTATCTGATTTCAATAAAAACATGGTTATAATAACGACTTCGTCGAATGGCACTTCTAAATTCAGTTTCTCTTTTAAAGTTAGGCTAAGTTGATTGCTTAAGCCGTATTCTTGCGGATAGTTTTGAATGATGGAAAGAATTTGTTCATTATCGACCCTTTGACGCGTAAACGACGCCGTCATCAAGGCATTGATATGTAAACACAAGCCATAAAAAACATTAGAACTAAAGCTGCGATTTAATTCGCGCGAACAGATTTCTATCCAATCATCAACAATCTCAATAATGCGTTTATCAACGAGCTTTGATAGTTGCTCTAAATTTTTTTCATCACTTTTGGTTTCTTCGTACCTGTAGATGTTAAATAGCTGTTGTAAATGAGTATTTATTACACTCTCTATATTTTGTTGATTGATGCCTCGACTAATTAAATCATTATATTTCGATTCAATATCTTGATACATCGACTCATCTTTAGCGTCATTCTTAACAAAACCTTGTTTTTTGTCAAAATAAATATAATCATTTGAACCAATTAGCTCATGGACTTCATGATAAAAACTTTTTATCTTGATCTGTGCTTGTTTGATATTAACAGAAAAATCATTAACAAATACCTTGATGACTTTATCTTGTTGACCGATTACTCTTACATAAGCTTTGGCTGAAGCTACCGTAATTTCTCTCTCCAAGGCTTTTATATTGCCAGCAAAATCGGCTAACAATAGACCATTAATGGCTTCAGAACTCACTTGAATATCATGCATTGAATTCGACGCTTCTATTGTAAAAAATTTATTGATTAAAGCAAATTTCTCTTCCAAAGGTCGTTTGTTTAAATCAGGTAATTCAATCGTAAATGAAATTTTATCCTGAATTGAAGTATTTGAATTTGGTTTGCATGCAATAATGATTATTACATCACTAAAATTTGTTTCATCTGCTTCAGCAAAGGTAAATTGACTGTGCCTTTCTAAGATTTTGCTAATTTCATTTTGTTGTTCAGGTTTTAAGAGCTCGAAATTATCAATAAACAGGACGCCGCCTCGAGCTTGAGCGAACGCACTATCTTCCATCGCCATATTTTTTCCGAATAAAACGTCATTTAAAGCATCTAAATTCGATTTATAGTGACGCGAACTCACCTTGATAAATGGCGCATCATTCTCTACGACAGCTCGTGATTTAGCAAATTGATAGATTAAATGCGCGAAAGAACTGGTGCCAACCCCTTTATTGCCTTGTAACAATATATTTAACCGCCGGTTAGGATAGAAAATAGCCGCCTTGGCCAATTGAACTGCATGACGTAAACTCCCATTTAAACCGACTAAATCACTAAATAATGTGGCTTCCATTTCATCATAATTCGTATCTTTTAATTGATATAAAACGGGTCGTGTATTAGTCTTTTTTAACTTATTATCTTTCACTAACTGGTTGAGTAATGCAGATACATTAGATCGTTGCATATCAAAAGCTTCAACGATTTCATTCGTGCTTACGCCTTCAAAATCTTTATTGGCTGAGTAGGTTTTCTTTTGTATAAAATCGTAGAGTTCATCTATTTTTTTAAGTGACATGAAATCGCCTCCAAAACAATCATACACTATAGACGAAAAATCTTAAAGTGACTTTTAACTTTTCTAACGAACTTCCCTAAAATATACACTAGAGATAAAACATTAATCTAACAGTCATAGCAAATGTATATAGTGTATAAACCACTATCGCGTGGTACAAATTTTCACAACTTCATCCCCTTTTCAACAAATCCTGAAAATCGCTTACAACATCTCAAAATCACTTGTCAACGCCTGTTTAAATCCATAAACTTAGTCTTAAGGAGGGATTTCAAATGAGTAAAAAACTTAAAATTGTAACAATTGGTGGCGGGAGTAGTTATACACCCGAATTGGCTGAAGGATTAATTTTACGTCAAGATCGCTTAGATATTAAAGAGTGGTGGCTCGTAGACATTGATGCTGGTAAAGAAAAACTTGAAATTGTTGGTGAAATGGCACGTCGACAAGTGAAAGCAGCCGGTCTAGATTGGGAAGTTCACTTAACAACCGATCGTACATTAGCGTTGAAAGATGCTGACTTTGTTACCACCCAATTCCGTGTAGGACAACTTGATGCAAGAATTCGTGACGAACGTATCCCAAGTAAATATCACTCTTTAGGGCAAGAGACAAATGGTGCTGGCGGTATTTTCAAAGCATTTAGAACCATCCCGGTTATTTTAGATATTATTAATGACATGAAAGAATTGTGTCCTGACGCTTGGTTAATTAATTTCACTAATCCAGCAGGTATGGTGACAGAAGCAGCAATTAAGGTTGGTGGCTGGAAGAAAACGATTGGTTTATGTAATGTACCGATTGGTTCTACTCGAATGAATAACACCGCCATGGGTTATGATGGGCAAGATGTCTTATTCCATAAATATGCCGGTTTGAACCACTTCCATTGGCACCGAGTTTGGGATAAAGATGGTAGTGAAGTGACAAATAAATTGATTGAAACCATTTATAACCCAGAAAGCGACTTTTTAAAGGATCACGAAGTAAAAAATATCATGCTTGTCGGCTACAATTATGAACAACTGAAAAGTTTAGGGATCATCCCCTGTGCTTATCATCGCTACTACTATATGTCTGAAGATATGCTAGAAGGCACCTTAGCTGATTATGAAAAAGGTGAAACCCGAGCCGAAGTTGTGAAACGAACGGAAGCAGAGTTATTTGAATTATACAAAGATCCGCATTTAGATTATAAACCTGAACAATTAGCCTTACGTGGTGGCGCACATTATTCTGATGCAGCTTGTGAAGTGATCGCTTCGATTGTTAATGATTCTAGAACCGTAATGGTAGTTTCTACACAAAATAACGGGACGATAACTGACCTGCCATATGATTCAATCGTAGAAGTTTCAAGCGTTATTACTGCGCATGGAGCAGAGCCATTTAATTGGGGTAGTTTCCCAGCGGGTGCTCGTGGTCAGCTACAATTAATGAAGTCCATGGAAGAGTTGGTCATTGAAGCGGCCGTTAAAGGTGATTATGGTAAAGCGATTGAAGCATTCACCGTCAATCCATTAATAAATAGTGGCTCACACATGATGGATATGTTAAACGAAATGTTAGTCGCTAATAAGGATTATTTACCACAATTCAAAGAAACAATCGCCAAGCTAGAACAAGAAGGCGTTACTTACATCCCTCAATAATTCAGTCAAAAAAGGCAGCTTTCACCCAGGTGATGGCTGCCTTTTTGTTATGTATCCCAGCGTTTATAATCTAAATTTTCATTATTTTGGTCATAGTTCATTGAAAACACATAGGCAAAAATCAAATCAATCACTAACTGAATCGCCGCTCTGGACGAAAATGACGCCATTTTCTTCATGAGCTCTTCTTGTGGTGGCACATGAATCACCTGATCAGCATATTGACACAAGGGGTTATCTTGCGGTCCAGTGATTAATATATAGGGGATTTATTTGTTATTGAGAATTTTGACAACGGATTGGTTGGTTTGCCCAATCCCAAAATACGAAATCACAATCGCTAAAGAACCCTCCGGCTGCGTCATACTTTGCATAATTTGATAATCGGAAGCAGGCGTTAAAAGCGCATTAATACCCACACGATACAATTTATATTGGAAATCTTCACATAAAATAAGTGATTGACCTTTTCCATAAAAATAAATACCTCTGGCTTCAACGATTTGTTGTGCGACTCTTTCTAGTTGATTGAGATCCAAGACACTAAATGTATCCAAGATAGCTTGAATATTTAAGTTCAATATATTATGGGCTATTTCTTGTTGATTGGCTTCTTTTTGAAAGGGAATATCATGTTCAATCCGCTTATCAGTCAGATTAAAGTTATTAATTTCCTTGGCTAGTTGTAGTTTGAGTTCACTAAAGCCTTCTGTATCTACTTTACGACAAAAACGGGTCACACTTGAGGTACTGGTATAGGTCACATCCGCTAATTCTTGGATAGTCATTGAAATCACTTTTTGCGGAAATTCATTCACATAATTCGCTATTTTTAGTTCAGAATCCGAAAAGTTCTGCTTACTTTTAATTCGGTTTAATAACATCATTGGGATTCACCTCGCTAATTCAATCATAACTCAAATTAAGGATTTGAGCTATTGAAAAATTTGGTGTGGAGGAGGGTTTTAATGCTTGAGACGGGGAGGTTTCAGGCTTAGGTGTACTTCTGGGTGAGGAGAAGTTAAAGTGGTTTGGCTTTGGGTGTACTTCTGGTTGCTTAGAAGTTAAAGTGTTTTAAGTTTACTTATACTTCTGGATGCTCAGAAGTTAAAGTGTTCCCTGTTCACTTGTACTTCTAACTGCTCAGAAGTTAATGCATTTCCAGTCCACTTGTACTTCTGGTTGCTCAGAAGTTAAAGTGTTCCCAGTTCACTTGTACTTCTAACTGCTCAGAAGTTAAAGTGTTCCCTGTTCACTTGTACTTCTAACTGCTCAGAAGTTAATGTGTTTTAGGTTCACTTGTACTTCTAACTGCTCAGAAGTTAAAGTGGTTTAGGTTCACTTGTACTTCTGGTTGCTTAGAAGTTAAAGTGTTTTAGGTTCACTTGTACTTCTGGTTGGTCAGAAGTTAAAGTGTTTTAAGTTCACTTGTACTTCTAACCGCTCAGAAGTTAAAGTGTTCCCAGTTCACTTGTACTTCTAACTGCTCAGAAGTTAAAGTGTTCCCAGTTCACTTGTACTTCTAACTGCTCAGAAGTTAAAGTGTTTTGAGTTCACTTGTACTTCTAACTGCTCAGAAGTTAAAGTGTTTTAGGTTCACTTTAACTTCTAACTGCTCAGAAGTTAAAGTGTTTTAGGTTCACTTGTACTTCTGGCTAGTCAGAAGTTAAAGTGTTTTAGGTTCACTTGTACTTCTGGTTGCTCAGAAGTTAAAGTGTTTCAGGTTCACTTGTACTTCTGGTTGCTCAGAAGTTAAAGTGTTCCCAGTTCACTTGTACTTCTAACTGCTCAGAAGTTAATGCGTTCCCAGTTCACTTGTACTTCTGGTTGCTCAGAAGTTAAAGTGTTCCCAGTTCACTTGTACTTCTAACTGGTCAGAAGTTAAAGTGTTTTGAGTTCACTTGTACTTCTGGTTGGTCAGAAGTTAAAATGATTTGAGTTCACTTATACTTCTGGCTAGCCAGAAGTTAAAGTGTTCCCAGTTCACTTGTACTTCTAACTACTCAGAAGTTAAACTGTTTAATTTTTGCTCGCACCCCCCACCAGCCACAAAAAAAACTTGCTGACCTAAAAATGAGATCAACAAGTCTAGTCTATTCATTCATCCAACCGCTTAATAAAATGTATCGTGCGCTCAACTTCTGTAAAACCATATGCCAAGTGAAACGCCAAGCTATCCGCATTTTCTAACTCACAATCACTCGCAAACTCCACGCACGCTCTTTCACGACTCCACGCTTCACACGCTGCGATTAACCGTGAAGCCACTCCTTGTTTACGATAAGTCGCTTCGACGTAGATACCTTCTAAGTAGCCAACCGGACTAGAACTTGAGCCTTCCACCCAGTCATTGCGAATTTGGCATTGAGCAAAACCTACTAGAACACCTTCAGCTTCAGCCACATAGAAAACGGCCTTTTCAGGATTCAACAACAATTCTTTAAATTCCCCGCTTAACTCATCCGTATCAGAACCAAGAAACACTTTGGTTCCCATCAACACCAATCCATCTATATCTGCAAAAGTCGCTAGCCTAATTAACATCGGCTTCGGGCACTATGGCAAAAACTTCGACTGGGAAGCCTGGTGCATCTTTAATGTGTGGCATGGTCACAAAAATCACACTACCAACCGCAGGCAGTTGATCTAAATTCGCCATCAATTCCACTTGATATTTATCTTCGGCTAACCAATAAAGCTCAGCTTCAAGAAAGCCCGCTTCAGCCGCTTCAACTCCGCTATCGGTATTCAGCGTTTCATGGCCAATGGCCGTCACATGGCGCGTCCGACTCAAATATTCCAAGGCTGGAATTGACCAACCAGGTGTGTGCTCGACATCATTTTCATCGGTATTTTTAAACACATCGCTATCGTAGAATCGTTTATACCAACCACTTGAAAAAGCAACAAAGCAACCTTCCGGCAACACCCCATGCTCAGCTTCAAATGCTTGAATATCCTCGACCGTTACCGCATAGCCTGGCGTTTCTTTGACCTTGTCCTCCAAATGAATGACATATAAAGGCAACACCCGTTCTTTCAAGCCAATTTCTTCCATCCCACGTTTACCTTCGGCAAAATGTTTAGGCGCATCAATATGCGTTCCGTGCGAGGTTCCAATCGTATACTCACGCGAATCCGCACCCGAATCAGCAATCGTCGAAATAATCTTTTCCTGCAAAGGATTAAAAGTATGATAAATCGGAATCGTCGCATCCACTTCATGCGTCAAATTCACCCAACGGTACCCCTTTAACTGCTCCAACAACCTTTGAACTTCTGACATCCAAATTCCTCCTTTTTAATAAATATCGCTAATTCTCTTCAAAAATAGCCGTACAATTACCTTTTTCATCGATATCACTGACTTTAATAATCGTTAAATTTTTCTTATTGGCATAATCGGCGATTTGTTTATAGATTTTGGTAGTATTGGATTTGAATAAGCCCATATTAGGTTCGAATTCTTCAACAATATATTTTTTGGCCATGTATTTTCCTCCTCGTAAATTTTTACTCCTATTATTTTATCCTGGTAAACCTTGTTATACCGTTTTATGATTTTTTTCATCGAGTCGTTCTTCAAATTTGGCTAAATGTTCTGCATTATCGTCAATTTTGGTATTGAGAAAGCTGAGTGCCTCGTTAAGGTTATCGATTTGTTCTTCTAATTTTCTTTTTTCTTCCAGTAGAATGGCTTGTCTTTGTGCCATGCTTTGTTCGCGACCTGTTTGGAATAGTGCAATATATTCGACCAGTGCATTCACACTCACCCCTGCTTTGCGCATAATTTTAGCAAAATAAACCCAGTTAAGATCTTGTTCTGAATACATACGATTGCCATTACTATCGCGCGTGACAGTTGGAATAATCCCTATTTTTTCATAATACCTGAGAGTATCGGCAGATAATTGATACTTTTTGCTTACTTGTGAAATATTCATTTGCTCAGTCCTTTAGCAGCGATATTTATTATAAGTATAACATGTAAACTTAATCTTTTTACAGGCTTATGTTAAACTAATAGAACACAAGTGATTTTTTTTAGAAAAGGTGATGACATGAGTAAAATTGCATTTGTAACGGATAGTGGGACGGGTCTTTCGGTCGCTGAAAATGCAGCTAATGGTTTCTTTAGCGTGTCTTTGCAAATTGCGTTTGGCGATAAAAGCTATCGGGAATTTGAGGAAGTGAGCTACCCTGAGGTTTACAAACAATTACATAATCAACAAGTGGTTAAAACGTCTTTGCCGAATTTGGGCGACATTGAAGACTTATTTAAACGAATTAAAGATGAAGGCTATACTGAAATTTTCGCTGTACCCATTTGTCCGGGCTTAAGCGGAACGGCTAGCGCGATGCATACGACCGCTCAAAATATGGATATCCCTTTTACTTTTTTTGATACGGGGACAACCGCTTTAATTCAACGTTATATGTTGAAATTGGCGAAAGCTTTGTCGGAAAAAGGTTTGGCGGTCAAGGAAATTCTCGAACGTTTGGAACAAGCGTTAGAAGGGTCGAATACCATTTTGATACCTGACGACTTGATGCATCTATCGCGTGGCGGTCGCTTGTCTAAAACGAATGCAATCGTTGGTAACTTAATTAAAATGAAACCTATTTTGCAAATAAATAAAGCTACAGGCGGAAAAAATGAAGTCGTTAAGACCGTGCGTACGTTTAATAAATCTTTGCAATATGTGATTGAAGAACAAATGTCCGCTTTAAAACAAACCGAGTTTGATTGGCATGTAGTTGTTGCCCATGTGGATGCTTTAGACCTTGGTCAGAAGGTCCTCGATAAAATCCAACAAAGCTTTCCTAAAGCCAGTACAGAACTTATCGATTTAGTCCCAACGGTAAGTGCCCATACCGGTTTAGGTTGCATCGGTTTCCAATTTTTCCGTAAGCAAGAGCTAAATGCGTAAAATAATCCGTCCTTTTCATTTGCCAAATGGTTGGCATTTATTTGAAAAGGACGGATTATTGTTTGGGTTTATTTGAATTTAAAGTGCATCGTCCATGTCATTGGGTTCAATCGTTTCATCGTGTCTCAGAAAGGTGCGTTCATCATAAGCTGTTTCGGAATCCAATGAATCGAGTGTGCCTTCATTCATTAGTTCTTCATCGGAATACGGAAAATCAGCATCGGCAAATGGACTTGAAGTGGTTTCTGCATCAAGGCCAACGTTCATTAACTCTTCGTCTGAGTAAGCCATTTCCTCTGGTGTGACTTCAATGTCACGTTCCTTCATTTTGGGCTTTTCTATAGTTTCTGTATCATCGTTATCGTTAACCGCTGCCGAATTAAATAAAGGGATGCGTTCTTCATAGACTTGATCAATTAAAACAAGTAATTCGTCACGGTCCAATGAATCTTTGTATTGTTTAAAATCAACATCCACAAATTCATCGCTGTCATTGGCATCATTACTCCAATCAAATATACGTGCAAAAAAGCCGCGATTATCTGCTTGATCATCTAATAACGCTTCATAAACGATAAAGTCTGCTTCACCATGGTAAGCATGTTCGACATTTCCAACCACTGCAACACTATTACGCGGGACCCCTTGATTTAAAATATAGGCCACAGCTTCTTCTGCTTCTATCACCGTTGGGTAAATTCCATAAACATATTTCCTTGCCATAATTCAACTTCCTTTCTTTTGTTAATTACTTATTGATTCAATTATATTATACATTAGATTTAAATGTTACTAAAACGCTTCAATATTGGCTTATTTTTATTGAACAAGCTGTTTTTGTATGCTACTCTTTCCTTGTAATAAAGTAGGATTATCGCAGAGATATTTATTTGAAGGGGTTTGAAACGAAATTGAATAAAGCAATCTTTTGGGATTTGTTAGGAACGCTGGGTGGGGCGAGTCGAAGTTTATTGACGGAGGACTTTCAATTGTTTAAACAAGCGATACCGGCGTTGAGAGCGGCGACGCAAAAAGGTTATCTGAATATAATCGTAAGTAATCAAAGCCAAATTGCTCATGGTTTGATGTCCCTCGAGGATTTTAACGCCGCTTTTTTTAAATTACTAAACTTTTTGCATGCACAAGGTGTGATGATAACTGGCGTTTATGTGTGCCCGCATCGAACCGAGGATAATTGTATTTGTAAAAAACCGCAGCCTTATTTTATCGAGCAAGCCATTAATACGTATCAACTGAAGCGGCAATTTTCCTATGTCATCGGTGATTCTTGGGCGAACGATATGGTGTTAGCTAAAAATACAGGCTTAAATAGCATTCTCGTTTTAACGGGTGAAGGTGTGAACAGTCTGATGGTGGCACGCGAAAACTGGCAAGATGCGCAACCGACGCATATCGCCAAAGACTGCTTGGATGCGTTGGCTTATGTATAATGGCAAAAAAAGAGGCTGCCGCTTTTTAATGCGTACAGCCTCTTTGATTTTAACCTACAATCAAACTCCACAAATATTGCAAGGTGCCATTTTCAACCATAATATAAATTCCCAGCGGAATAAATACAAGCGGTACAATGATGCGTTCATATTTTTCGATGGTTGCGTTAATCATTGGTATCGATGACAAGCGATCGCTCAACTCACACAAAAGCACAATCCCTATAATAAATACCCCAATAACAATGAGGATGTCAGTCCAAGATAATCCTGCAAAATAAGGAATGTAAATCCCCAAATTGTCGCCACCCGCAGCTATCGTTAATAGCGCAACGGTCCAATACATGCGATTGGCCCCGCCCTGATCGACTTTTTCCAAAATTTCATCCTCATCCGCATCTTCATCGACTAATAAGACTCTGATTCCTAAATAAATCGGAATCAAACCAAGAAAGCCTATCATCCAGTCTTCCGGCACAAAATTGACAACATAGGCAGCTAATAGACTTACCGCCACTAAAATTCCCGTTCCAATAAATTGCCCAAGGTAGACATGTCTCTTCGTATCTGGTTGTTTCGCCTGTGCAAATAAAATAATTAAAATAAATAAATAATCGATAGACGTCGATATGAACACACCTATCGCCGTTAATAGTGTTTGTCCCATAAAATATCTCCTTATATTGTTAGTTTGGATACTATTTTAGGCACATAAACACATTAATTTGAAGGTGGCTAGCGGATAAAACCTGATAAAATCCATCGCTCGCAACTCCTTATACTTGATTTATCTAGATTACCACAAAAAAACCATAAATCCAATGAGTAGATTTGGTGGTGGAGGGAAGTATTAATTGGGGAGTGGGAAGTGGGAAGCGACAGACCGACAGCTTAAGATGGCTTGCTAAATGAGGATTAAAGCTATTCCGGCCTATTTTCTACTTATTTTGGACAGAATAACTCTATTCTATCCTTTTTTTGCTCATTTTTGGACAGATTAATCCAACCTATCTATTTTTACTCATTTGTGTTTAATATCATAGGGAAAACTCTGAGTGACATTTGGCGCGGTTATTGTCATGAGGAAAATTCTGAGTGACATTGGGTGCATCTATTGCCATAAGGAAATAAGCGCGAAAGTCGGACAAACCCATTTGCCGGATCTCATTCCGCAACGACGTCCGCCAAACCCATTTACCGGACGTCTGTTGAAAATGTCGTCCGCCTTTTTAACTTGTTTTATAGAAAACAAACTAATTCATCCCATTGCCGGATCTCATTCCGCAACGACGTCCGCCAAACCCACTTGCCGGACGTCTGTTGAAAATGTCGTCCGCCTTTTTAACTTGTTTTATAGAAAACTACCTAATTCATCCCATTGCCGGATCTCATTTCACATCGACGTCCGCCAAACCTACTTGCCGGACGTCAGCTGAAAATGTCGTCCGCCTTTTTAACTTGTTTTATAGAAAACAAACTAATTCATCCCATTGCCGGAGTTCTTTTCGCAACGATGTCCGCCAAACCCACTTGCCGGACGTCAGATGAAAATGTCGTCCGCCTTTTTAACTTGTTTTATAGAAAACAAACTAATTCATTCCATTGCCGGATCTCATTCCGCAACGACGTCCGCCAAACCCACTTGCCGGACGTCAGTTGAAAATGTCGTCCGCCTTTTTCGACTTTTTTATAGAAAACAACCATATTCGCACCCTTGCCGGATCTCATTCCGCAACGACGTCCGCCAAACCTACTTGCCGGACGTCAGTTGAAAATGTCGTCCGCCTTTTTAACTTGTTTTATAGAAAACTACCTAATTCATCCCATTGCCGGAGTTCTTTTCGCAACGACGTCCGCCAAACCCACTTGCCGGACGTCAGATAAAAATGTCGTCCGCCTTTTCGACTTTTTTATAGAAAACAAACTAATTCATCCCATTGCCGGATCTCATTCCGCAACGACGTCCGCCAAACCTACTTGCCGGACGTCAGATGAAAATGTCGTCCGCCTTTTTAACCTGTTTTATAGAAAACTACCTAATTCACCACCTTGCCGGATTTCTTTCCGCAACGACGTCCGCCAAACCCACTTGCCGGACGTCAGATGAAAATGTCGTCCGCCTTTTCGACTTTTTTATAGAAAACAAACTAATTCTTCCCATTGCCGGATCTCTTTTCGCAACGACGTCCGCCAAACCCACTTGCCGGACGTCAGATGAAAATGTCGTCCGCCTTTTCGACTTTTTTATAGAAAACAACCATATTCGCACCCTTGCCGGTTCTCTCTTCGCAACGTCGTCCGCCTTTTCGACATAACTGATGAAAAACAACACAAAAAAACCGTCACAGCTTGTTTGGGGAGCTGTGACAGTTAGTTTAATAGGCTTTGTTAGGGAGGTATTTATTCGGCGGTTAAAGAGGTGGCGGCGTTAGCGCCGGCAATGCGTCCGTAGACAACGATGTCGGCTAAAGCATTTCCGCCTAGACGGTTGGTTCCGTGAATGCCTCCGGTGACTTCGCCGGCAGCGAAGAGACCTTCGATGACTTCGCCGTCTTCATTTAAGACTTGGGCAGCGGCATTTATTTGGAGGCCACCCATGGTGTGGTGAACGGTCGGTTTGCGGGCAGCCGCGTAAAATGGTGCGATATCTATTTTGTTGTCAAATAAGGTACGGCCAAAGGGATCTTCGATGGTGCCGTCAACGGCTTGGTTGAATTCATCCACTGTTGCCACTAAGTTAGCCGGATCGACCCCTATTAATTCTGCCAATTCTTCTAGGGTGTCAGCTTCATAAGCGCGACCAGCGGCTACTAACTCGTCAATGGTTTCATTGAAATTGTTGCGTGTATCCCCTGTTGGGTATGAATGTTGGTCGACGATGGTCCACATCAAGGCATCTTCTTGTTCAAATAACGCTTTGGTCATGACGTCACGGCGTTCGCCTTCGTTGACGAAGCGTAGACCGTCAGAATTCACAAAAATACGGTCTTGAACGCCTTGTTCAATATTACCGGATAAACTACCCGTTTCAGGGTCACCCATGGGTAATAATTGGATATCGCTCATGCCGACTAAAGAGGCATTGACTTGTTGTCCCAATTCAATCCCATCACCTGTTGCGCCGGTATGATTGGTTGTTTTAATGTCAGCTAAGGACGGCCAGTTTTCATTGAATTCTTCGCGCATTTCTTCATTGGCGGCAAAACCACCGGTCGCAATAACAACGGCACTGGCTCTTAATTCAACCTTTTCCCCGTTGCTTTCAACGATAACGCCGACTACTTTTCCGTCTTCAACTATCAGGTCAGTCGCTTTGGTATTTAAGAAATATTGCATGTCATCCGCATTTTCATCGAAATAGTTGCTAAAGGCATTAATATATCCTGTTCCTAGCGGTTCTGATGGTTGATGGGCACGGGTCCATAAGCCACCTAAAACGGTAAACATATAGTCGTTGAATTCCATCCCTAAAGATTCCATCCATTCAATCCCTTCATAGGCTTGGTCACCTAATTGGTCGACTAAAACAGGGTCAGCGGTTTTATCCCCACCATTGTATGTTTGTAACTTATGTAAAGAGGGTGAATCAAATAAATAGGTTGCTCCAGAAGCTTTGTAGGCTTCCCATTCTTCGGCTAAGGTTGCTTGCCAAGATTGAACGAGTTCGTCGGCTTGTTCCTCAGCAATAATGGTTTCGACGGTTTCACGCTCAAGGTCCGTCATTTCGATTGATTCTTGGCGACCTGGGTCGGCAGCATTATAAGCGGCACCTGAAAGAATGGTGTTACCACCTAAACGTGGCATTTTCTCAACTAAGATAACTTTAGCCCCATTTTGATGGGCACTAACGGCAGCGGCTAACCCAGATCCACCGCCACCAATAACAATGACATCGGTTGTTTGGCTTTGGATGGTCTCAACTTCTTCAACTGTCTCTGCTTCTTTTTCCTTTAAAGCATCAACATCGGCACCAGCGGCTTCTAACGCTAGGGCTAAAGCTGCTAAAAAGCCGCTTGAAGAGCCTGTTGCACCCGAAACCACATCAACATTTAAGGTTTGTCCTTGAATGACTCGATCAATTAAGGTTGTGATGGCTTCATCACCAATACCTGGGGTTTCATCGGCTGCATCGGCTTCGATGGATACAATCCGATCGTCCGTTACCGTAACGGTCACCGTTACATCCCCACCATAACCCCCGCTCGTTGCTTCATACGTTCCAGCCATATACTCTTGGGCTGCGACCTTGGAAAGTGTGGGTACAAATAGTCCTAAAACCATGACAAACAGCATCAAAACTTTTAGCGTCTTGCCAATCGTTTTACACATTCAATCTCCTCCTTGTGAAATATCTCATAAACTAATCATAAATGATTTTTATTCGACTTTCAATAGTTTTTGTGTTTTATTTCACATATTTTTGGTGTAATCGTTTTAAATTAATCGATTCTTCCTAATATATAAACATCCCCCTTTAAATAAATATTTCACTATGTCGGCTGGTTGCGCTTTCTGCCCTAGCAGTGATATTTATTAAAAATGAATGTGTTTTTCAAAAGGGTTTTCCTATATAATAGGTTTATGTACACGGAATGGGAGTTGAGAGTGTGAATAAGATTAACAAAGTCCTAGTCGCTAACCGCGGGGAAATTGCCATTCGCATCATGCGCGCGTGCCATGAGCTCGGAATTAAAACTGTCGGTATTTATTCAAAAGAAGATATTGGTACGTTGCACCGTCAAAAGGCGAACGAATCTTATTTGGTTGGGGAGGACAAGAGCCCGACGCAGGCTTATTTAGACATCGAAGAAATTCTGGCGTTAGCTAAGGATAAAGATGTTGATGCGATTCACCCTGGCTATGGTTTTTTAAGTGAAAATGAAACCTTTGCGCAGCGTTGTGCTGAAGAAGGGATTATTTTTATTGGGCCGGAACTGCAACATTTAGGCATGTTTGGTAATAAAACGCGTGCTCGTGAAACGGCTATTAGTGCGGGTTTAAAGGTCATCCCGGGTAGTGAAGGTGTGATTGACTCGGTTGATGAGGTGTATGCTTTTGGACAAGAACATGGTTACCCGCTGATTGTGAAAGCCGTGAGTGGCGGTGGCGGGAAAGGAATGCGGATTGTCCATGATGAATCTCAAGCGCAAGATGCCTATGACCGGACCAAATCGGAGGCCATGAACTCGTTTGGGAATGATCATTTATACCTTGAAAAATACATTGACCACCCTAAACATATTGAGGTGCAAATTTTGGGTGACCAATTTGGCAACATTGTACATTTGCATGAGCGGGATTGTTCGGTGCAACGGCGCCATCAAAAAGTGGTCGAAGTAGCACCGGCCTATCATTTGTCGCAAACTATGCGTGACCGTTTGAGTGCAGCAGCCCTGCAATTGATGAATCATGTGGGCTATGTGAATGCTGGAACGGTTGAGTTTCTGGTTTCGGGCGATGACTTTTACTTTATTGAAGTCAATCCGCGGGTTCAAGTGGAACATACTATCACGGAAGCCATTACGGGAATTGATATTGTTAAAACGCAAATTCTCATTGCCGATGGCGAATCGTTGTTTGGCGAAGCCATTCATATGCCGGCACAAGACGCGATTGAGGTTCAAGGTTTTGCGATACAGTCGCGGATTACAACCGAGGATCCGATGAATGATTTTGCACCCGATACGGGCAAGATTAGTGGTTACCAATCTCCCGGAGGTCCTGGTATTCGTTTAGACGCCGGCGATGCCTTCCGTGGCTCGGTGATTTCGCCTTATTACGACTCTTTGTTAGTGAAAATTACTGCTAGCGGCACTACGATTGACGAAACAATTTCGAAAATGTCACGAGCTTTGGACGAAATCCGTGTGGTGGGTGTGACCACCAATATTTCTTTTTTAAAAAATATCATTTTACATCCGATGTTTTATACGGGGGATTATGACACCACCTTTATCCAGGATTTCCCTGAACTGTTCGACTTTGTGCCCCCTCGCAATCGCGGTACGAAAATCTTGCGCTACATCGCCGACGTGACGGTTAATGGTTTTCCTGGGATTGATGTGAAAGAAAAACCTAAATTCGAAAGCCGTACAACCCCTAAAATAAATATCACCCAAGCTGTGTTGGGGGTTGAAAAGCCAACCTTTAAACATTTATTAGATGCGGAAGGTCCTGAAGCGGTTGTTCAAGCCGTCTTAAATAGTGACCATACCTTATTAACAGATACAACCTTACGCGATGCCCATCAATCCTTGTTAACGACACGTTTGCGGACGGATGATATGGTTCGGATTGCGCCTTATATGAATCGGACGTTGCGTGATTATTTCTCACTGGAAATGTGGGGTGGCGCCACCTTTGATGTGGCTTACAATTTTTTACGTGAAAGTCCTTGGCATCGTTTAAGGGAATTGCGTGCCTTGATTCCGGATATTCCTTTCCAAATGTTGTTGCGGGCATCGAATGCGGTTGGCTATAAAAATTATGCGGATAATGTGTTGAGTCAGTTTATTCAAACGAGTGCAGAAGCTGGGATTGATGTTTTCCGAATCTTTGATTCTTTGAACTGGATGGAAACCATGAAGTTACCTATAGAAGAAGCACTTAAAACCGGTAAAATTGTCGAAGGGGCTTTGTGCTATACCGGAGATATTCTCAATCCGCAGCGTTCAGAGATATTTACTTTGGATTATTATGTGAAGTTAGCTAAAGAAATTCAGGCGCAGGGCGTGCATTTCTTGGGCATCAAGGATATGTCGGGGATTTTGAAACCTGAGGCGGCCTATATGCTGGTGAAAGCACTGAAGGAAGAGATTGATATTCCGATTCATTTGCATACGCATGATACGAGCAGCAATGGTTTAGCGACCTATTCGCGGGCGATTGATGCGGGCGTGGATGTGGTTGATACGGCTAACGCCGGTCTGGCGGGTCAAAATTCGCAACCGGATGCGAATGCTTTGTATTACAGTCGCCAAGGTAAAGAGCGTAATGTGGTGGTTAATTTGGATGCCAATGATCAGATGGCTGAGTATTGGAAGGTGACGCGTTCGTATTATGCGCCCTTTGAGTCTGATTTGAAGACAGCCTTTACGCAAGTTTATGACTATGAAGTGCCGGGTGGTCAGTACAGTAATTTGCGGGCGCAAGCTAATTCCTTAGGCTTGGGTGGGCGTTTTGGTGAAGTGATGGACATGTACAAAACGGTCAACAAGCTATTAGGTGATATAGTGAAGGTGACGCCTTCTTCGAAAGTGGTTGGCGATATGGCTTTGTTTATGGTGCAAAATGATTTGGATGAAGTGAATGTGTATGAGCGTGGGAATGAGGTCGATTTCCCTGAATCGGTTATTTCTTTCTTCCAAGGACAGATTGGGCAGCCAGTTGGTGGCATGAATGTGGCGCTGCGGGATGTTGTGTTGAAAGGGCGCGATTATATTACGGATCGGCCGGGTAAATATATTGAGCCTTATGATTTTGATGCGGCGCGTGACGAATTGTGTGTCTTAATGCCTGAGCGTGAGATTAGTGATGAGGGCTTGTTGAGTTATGCTTTGTATCCTAAGGTTTATACGGATTATTTACGTTTCTTTGAGGAATACAACAAGATTCAAGTGATTGATACAGCCACCTTCTTTTATGGTTTGGAGCCTAATGAGCAGGTGGTGGTGGATTTGGAGCCTGGTAAGTCTCTATTAATTGAGTTAACGAGCGTGGGGCCTTTACGTGGTGGTGGCTTACGGACGGTCTATTTCGATTTAAATGGTTTACCTTATGAAGTAGAAGTTCAGGATCGCAATGTTGAGGGTACGGTGATGGTACGCAAAAAAGCGGACAAGACGAATCCTAAACATATTGGTGCTTCTATGCCGGGTACGGTGGTGAAGGTGATGGTGAGTGAAGGCGAGCGTGTGAGCCAGAATCAAACGTTAATGGTTACTGAGGCGATGAAGATGGAGGCGGCTATTCAAGCGCCGCGTGCTGGGGTTGTGAAGAAGCTTTATGTCAATGAAGCCGATCAGGTTAAAGGCAATGATTTGTTGATTGAGTTTGAATAGGGGTGTTGCATAAATTCGACCGTAAGGCGCTACAAAAATTCGACCGTTTTTAATGATAGGGGGACCGTTCTGGGCCTCGTTGCTAATGCTATCATTAAAAACGGTCGGATTTTTTTGGCTTTCAGTGGGTAGTAAGGGGGAAGTGAAGAACCGTCATTTCTCACTTGCGTAGGCGCACACATATTCGGGCAGTTGTTGTGTGCGTGATGGGGAGCGCACACATATTGGAGCAGTTGTTGTGTGCGTGAACCTAAGCAGGAATATGTGACCATAAATAAACTACAAATTAGGCTATTCGGTCATCAAATGACTGATTTCGTGACTGAATAAAGCTAATCTGTCATCTGCTCAAGTAGCAAAAGACAGAATAGCCTTAATCTGTCATCTGCTCAAGTAGCAAAAGACAGAATAATTTGATTCTGTCCAAAATCCAATAAAAAAGTAAATGGCAAATGAGAAAACGTTATTGTCACTCAGATATTTCCATGTGACAATAACTTAGATGAGCATTGAAAGTCGGCCTATCACTTCCCGCTTACCTTAGCAGTGGCCAGACCTCCCACTTACCAATTATCCCCCTAACTCCGCAAGCCTTTCCCGGTATCGACTAGATAATAAGCCAAGCCATATAAAGCGAGTGTAAAGACCAGTAAAATCACCAACGAAGTCGTTAATGGAATATCGGTAGAACCGAGGAAACCATAGCGGAAAGCAGAAATCATATAGGCAATGGGATTTATTTTAGAGACGCCTTGCCAAAATGGGGGCAACATCGAAATCGCATAGAAGACGCCCCCTAAATAGGTCAACGGTTGGATGATGAACATGGGAACGATTTGAATGTCATCGTAGGATTGCGCGTAAACACCGTTAATCAGACCCGCTAAAGAAAAGACAATGACGGTTAACAACAAGACGCCAATGACAATTGGCCATGAATAGACCTTAAGCGGAACAAAAAATAATGAAACGATGGTCACTAAGGCACTAACAATTAAGCTACGTCCCAAGCCCCCTATAACAAAGCCCCAAATAATCGCGTGGGTTGGAACAGGCGCTACCAGTAATTCTTCGATATTTTTTTGGAGTTTTTGCGAAAAGAAAGAAGATGAGACATTGGAATAGGACGAATTGATGGCTGACATCATAATTAAGCCCGGCACAATAAATTCAATATAAGAAAAGCCATCAATTTGACCAATGCGTCCACCAATCATTTTCCCAAAAATTAGAAAGTACAAAGAGGTGGAAATAACCGGCGGAACCAATGTTTGGACCCAAATTCTTAAATAGCGATTGGTTTCTTTAATAGCTAAACTTTTTAAAGCAGTGAAATAAACTTTATACATCTTGGCGGTCTCCTTGTCGTTTTTCTTCAGTGATTTTTAAGAATAATTCTTCTAAACGGTTGGAACGATTGCGCATAGACACCACTTTAATCTGTTGTTGACTTAACTGCTCAAAAATCCCATTGATGCCTTGTTCGCGCTGCACGTCAACCACTAACGTTTGCGGATCTTCAAACGAATAAATATAACCATCAATCACCGGCGCTTTTTCATAAGGATCTAAATCAAAAATAAAGGTCTCATATTGTAGTTTAGCCAGTAAAGCCTTCATACTGGTGTTTTCAATCAATTCCCCCGCTTGGATAATGCCAATATTACGACACAGCATCTCTGCTTCTTCTAAATAGTGGGTGGTTAAAATAATCGTCGTCCCCGCTTCATTCAATTGGCGCAAAGACTGCCACATTTCACGACGCAATTCAATATCAACCCCTGCGGTGGGTTCATCCAAAATCAATAACCTAGGCTCATGCATTAAGGCCCGTGCAATCATCAAACGGCGTTTCATCCCTCCCGAAAGCATCCGCGCACGCACATGACGTTTCTCCCATAAATCGGATTGTTTTAAATATTTTTCACTCCGCACCAAGGCTTCTTTACGCGGAACACCATAATAACCCGCTTGATTTACCACAATTTGTTCAACTGTTTCAAAGGGGTTAAAGTTAAATTCCTGTGGCACTAAGCCGATTTGTTGTTTGGCTTTTTCTAAATCGGTATCTAGATCATAACCAAACACACGCACACTCCCCGACGTTTTATTAACTAGAGAGCTCACAATCCCGATAGTCGTGGATTTGCCCGCTCCATTTGGACCAAGCAAGGCATAAAAATCCCCTTCTTCAACCGCTAAATCTAAACCTTTTAAGGCTTCCACCCCGGTTGCATAAACTTTTTTCAAATCATTTAATTCCAATGCAAATGCCATGTTGTCGCGCTCCTCATGAATTTTTTTCATTTAAAAACATGCAGCAAATGGCTACATGTTTCTGTTTACCCTATTCAGCCTCCGCTAAGGCAAGGATATTTACTTTAATGGTATCTCTAACCTCACGAAACTTGTTCATCACTTCTTCAGCCGTACCGGTCGCCCGCGCTGGATCTTCCAAGTCCCAATGAACATGCGTCGACGTCGGTGGAATCACCGGACAATTGTCCCGCGCATCGCCACATAAGGTAATGATTAAATCGGCTGCCGCAAAATACACCGGGTCAATCACATCCGACGTTTGCATGTGAATATCCACCCCGTCCTCCAACATTACCTGAACCGCCTTCGGATTCAAACCATGCGACTCAATTCCAGCACTTTGAATGATATAATCCCTTGAACTCAACAGCTTTTTAGCATAACCTTCCGCCATTTGACTCCGACAAGAATTCCCCGTGCATAAAAAATAGATCTTCTTCATGATGAATAACCCCTTTTTTATAATAAATACCACTGCAAATCCGTCACTGTTAGCCACCTATACTTTAACTACAAGAATATTATACGTTACTTCTATCCTTACGGCTATGAGAAATTGACGCCTATCTTAACCCGTATAGCTAATTGAGCCTGTTTCCAACAATTCCTTGAGTCCCAAAAACATGTAATGCCAGCCTTGTTCCGTGCTGGTTAACCATTCACCTTCTGCTTTTTCAATATCCACGGCCGTCCATTCTGGCTCATGAATAACATGGATTTCTTGCGTAAAAATCATTGATGTGCCTTCATCGTTAGCCTTTAATTCAACCGTCAAAGTATCAAACAAATCCTCATAACCGACCGGACTGAGTTCGGGCATCATAAAAGTTAAAACCAACTTATGAGGGGCGTCGACCAACAAATATTCACCCACCGCCCGATAATCCTTGCCTTGGCGATGGTCGACAATTTCCCACTGTCCTCCCACCACCGGCTCATTGACAGCTACTTTATTGGTCGCTTTCAAGGTAAACAACCATTGACGCATCATCTCTGGCTTAGTCCAGGCATCAAAGACTTTATCAATACTCACACCAAATTCTCGAATCATACTTAATGCGACCGTTGAAACATTTTCCATTGGATTCACTCCTTATAATATCATCTTCCAGGGGCTTTCTTGCATGACTAACCACCTTAACCCCATGGTAACAGACGCCTGAAAATCTTCCACAAAGTATATGGCAGGGATATTTATTTGGTTGGGTAAGAGGGAGTTTTCAATGGGAAGTCGGCTGAGCGGGCCGGCTCTGACCACGAAAGCGCCCGGAGCTATCACGGCATTATAAATGGCTAAGATTTCCAGTACACTTTCGGTCATGGCCTGTTCATCGGCCGGTGGCTGCGCATCAATTAAATGCGGGAGGTATTTCGCTTCACCGGCCAGATTGTGACGGCCTTCAACGAGTGTCCCCTGAGAAAAAATACTAATGCCCGGCATACTGTTTTCCGGATAAAAAATCCCCACCACGGTATTATCAAGACTTAAATGATGCAAACGACTGTAGCCAATCGTCATTAAATGCGCATCGTTTTGAATCCGAACAGGGATATCAGTAAGGGTCGCTAGAGCTGCCTCAATATTCCAGCCATCAAACAAATCGCCCCAGCTGGACACCACCACCCCTTGGTAAATTTTCCCAGGTAGCGACAGACCAATTTGCGCTAAGTTCTCTACTTGTTTTAAAAAATGCTGGACATGCGTCAGCAATTCATTTAAATCAACCTGGTTAAATGGCCTTTTGGCTTCATACTTAACGGTCCCTTTTAGGTTAACGATTTGACCAAAAAGAATCAATTTGCGGTCATCGGCCGTTTTTTCTTCTTGAATACTCAGCAATAAATCATGTTGCAGATCGTAATTGAAAGCATAGTTCAAGGCCGGTCTGCCTAATGGTTGCTGGACCGCTTCCCCTTCTAATAAAATATTTGCTTCCACCAATTGTTTAACTAAGGCATTAATCGTAACCACACTTAAGCCCGTTTCTTTAGCCATTTCCGCTTTTATGGCTGTCCCTTTTTCAAACATAAAGGTTTCTAGGCGATTGAGGTTCTGTTGGCGGATCAAATTTTGATTTTGTGTCATTTCGGCTCCCCTCTTTAATTAAATCGATTAATAAACTCATATTAAATATAGTCTATCCCGTCGGAAAAGTAAATCGGATATTTATTTAATTAACTTAAGTAAGGTTGTTTATTAATTTGAATAAATATGTTATAACTATACTAGAAAGTTTTCCAAAGGAGCTGGATCACCTTTTATGTCTATGAAAAAAATAAGCATTTTATCCCTATCAACCGTGACCGGTGCAGCCACAGCCATCACAACCATCATTCCCTTAATGGTCATCGCTTTTCCTAACCAGAGCCAAGCCGCCGTCGAATCCTTGGTAACCATCGCGAGTTTAAGTGCCTTAGTGACAATTGTGTTCAACGACTGCTTTACACGACGGTTGGGTGTAAAGAAAACCATTTTGTTAGGCTTAATCGGTGCTATTATATTCGGGATTATGCCCTACTTTTTGACGGATTTTTATGCCATTCTGGCCAGTCGCATCCTCTTGGGCTTAGCCATTGGACTCTATTCGCCACATGCCATTTCCCTGATTTCGTTATCTTATTCCGGCCAAGAACGAACTACGCTACTTGGCATGCAGATGGGCATCAGCGGTTTAGGCAACGCCATTTTCCTGTTCGCCGCCGGCATTCTAGCCGCCATTACCTGGCAAACAACCTTTTTCGTCTACTTATTAATCGCCTGCGTTGCTTTACTCGTTTTTCGTTTCGTTCCCGAAGTAGACCTGCCCATCGCCCGTAAGAACACACCATCCACCCCAATAAATATCCCCGTTTTAACGTATAGTCTGCTTTGCTTCATCACTTTTCTGATATTTTGGGGGGTGCAATTAAAATTGCCTTCCCTACTAGTAGAAAAAGGAATTGTCGCTAGCGAAGCTTCAGGCCTTATTTTAGGCACCATGAATATCGCCGGGATGTTAGCAGGTTTTGCTTTTGGCTCTTGTTACCGCAAAGTGCAAACCCTGTTGTTGCCGATTGGTTTTATCGGCGCAGCGGTATTTATTTTCAGTATGGTCTATTTGGATGGCTTTGTCAGTCTTTTGATCGTTGTGAATTGCTATAATTTCATTTTTTCATTTACGGGTCCAACGATTGTCTTGAAGGTGAATCAGCACGCGTTGGATCATCAGCTCACACAAGCCAACTCGATGGTAACGACGGCTACTATCCTCAGTTCATTTGTCGCCCCTTTTGTTTGGAATCCCATTAGTGAATGGGTAGGCGCTGGAGACCAAGCCAGTCTGACCTTGATGATTGTCGGCTTTAGCGCCTTATGGGTTGGCTTGGTTTTATTAGCCATTTACCGGCCTCGCAGTGCTAGGCGTTAGTTGTGTTCTTTCAGTTGTCGCAAGGCAGAAGTGGAATATTACGGCTAGGTTTGTTCCACTTTCCTTACCTGCATCAAATTTTTATGGTGACTATATTAAGTTCCGCCCAAAATATTGCGAGAAAATCGAACGTAAGACCTAGTGAAACGATTCAATAGCCACCCTCTTGCTGATTTGCTAATGAGCGCCAGACAAGTTGATATGAAATTGTCGCGCGCCAGTTATGCGCGAGACAAATTTATCTAAAGTTGTCGTGCGCCTTAGGAGCGCGAGACAAATTGACCAGAAGTTGTCGCGCGCATCGGGAGCGCCAGACAAGTTGATTCGAAATTGTCGCGCGCTTGGCTAGCGCGTGCCTTCGGAAGTTCGAGATGGCCTGCGGGACAAGAGCGCGTGTCTTCGAATACTCGGGATGGCCCGTGGCACACGAGCGCGTGCCTTCCGACGCCTGCGCTTGGCTATCGGGCACTATAAATTGATTAAAGGAGATATTTATTTTGGATATGAGGGAACGAATGTTGGATGGGAAGTTGTTTTTGGATAATTGTCAGGGGTTGGATGGGGAGCGGATGGCGGCGAAGAAGCGGATGGCGGCGTTTAATCGACTGAGTCCGGATGATTATGACCAAATTCGTGCGATGAAAGCAGAGATATTTGGTCAAGAAACGGATGTTTTTATTGAGCAGCCTTTTTATTTTACTTATGGGCGTAACATTACGGTTGGCAAGGGGACTTATATTAATTACAATTGTAATTTTATTGATGATGGGAAGATTACGATTGGGGACGGCGTTTTGTTTGGGGCGAATGTGACGATTGCGACAGTTGGGCATCCGATTAATCCGCGTTATCGAAAATTTATGTATACTGATGCCGTTGTCATTGAGGATAATTGTTGGATTGGGGCTGGGGTGATGATTAATCCCGGGGTGACGATTGGGGAAAATTCGGTAATTGGGTCAGGCAGTGTTGTGACGCGGGACATTCCTGCAAATAGTGTGGCCGTTGGCAATCCGTGCCGCGTGGTTCGTGAGATTAATGCCGATGATATGCGTTATTATTACCGTGACCGCTTAATTGATGATGAAGAGTTAAAAACCGTTGAAAAGACAAATCAAACAACCTAAACTAAATATCACTGGAGGTCAGATGATGATAAAATTAATTATTTCAGATTTAGATGGGACATTTTTAAATAGCCACAGTGACTTTGACCGCGATTATTACCGCAAAGTCAAAGCATTAATGGACGAACAAGATGTAATTTTTGCGGCTTGCACAGGCAAACAATGTGAGCGGGTTGAGGAATTATTTGGTGAGGAATTTGCCAAAGATTTATGGATTATGGGTGACAGTGCGACGCGGATTAAACACAAGGGTGTATATGTTTATGAGTCCTTGTTACCTAATGCCATTGGATTGGAAATTATTGACCAATTAGAAGCTATTGCAACCGACCATGTCATCATCGCTTGTACACCAACAGCGGCTTTTATCAAATCTTCCGTGGCAGAAGCAGAAGCGAAAAAAGTCCGTGGTTCCTATGCGGTCGTTAAAACCATCGATCAATTACAAGCGATTGAAGAAGATTTTGTTAAAATTACTGTATTTGATCCGCATTTACGATGCTTCGAAACGGTCAAAGAATTGCAGCCTTTTAAAGAGCGAGCTTACATCGTTGCTTCAGAGGCTGCCTGAATCGATATATCAAATTATGGTGTGCACAAAGGTACGACGGTGAGTGAACTACAAAAAATACTTAAGGTAACGGCTGATGAAACGATGGCTTTTGGAGATGGCATGAATGATGTGGAGCTGATGGCAAGTGCAAAATATAGCTTTGCAATGAGTAATGCCTTCGAAGAAACGAAAGCCGCTGCTGCTTTTGTCACCAAGTCAAATGATGAAAACGGCGTTTTGAAAACGATTGAGATGCTATTGGATTTGCAAAAGTAGTTTTTAGTAAATGTAATATTTATAAAAAATTTAAGTAAATATTATTAAAAAAGAACGTTTGTTCCCCTATCAAATTTTCTTATCTGATGATATATTTATTTAAAATATATTGTTAAAAGAGGTTAAAGGCATGGACAAAAAATTAAGTGTTGATTCGAATAAAGAAGAAATCCGTATCGATGAAGGTAATGGTCAACAATTCACGATTGAAGTGGAAGAATTGATTGAAGAACTTGAAAATATCGGGGATTACGAAGGAATTAAAGAAGTCGAAAAAGACATCGAAGAAATGGGCAATTAATCGCTTAATTTTACGTAAACTAAACTAAACCTACCTAATGAATTCTGCGGGAATTATTAGGTAGGTTTTAATTTTGCGTAGATGTCAGAGAAACGACTGTATGTAGGCAGTGGATGCGTGTTATTCGGATTGCTATCTTTTCAAATAATTGGGTTTTATTTTGAATAATCCCAATTATTTGAATTAGGATTCTAAAAAAAGTGTCAGTCAGCTTTCTTCCCCACACTCACTTCTTTTCCCTGCCATTCACCAGATTTTGGCGGAGATAGTTTTTTTGCGATATTTATTCAATTTATAGATTGAAAAAAAGTTCTAATTAATAAAGTTATCTCCCACAACCTTTATTTTGTCCGCATATTAAAGTAATTAATCAAGATGATTAAATCCAAGGGCTTTGTTAATATAAGATTAGAAAGCGAGGTTATTTTATGGAACCTATTTTTTTAAAGCCTGCATTTCAAGAGAAAATATGGGGAGGTAATAAGTTAAGCACAGAGTTCCACTTGGACATTCCAAGTGAACATACGGGTGAAGCTTGGGTCATCAGTGCCCATCCCAACGGCTTATCCTATGTCAAAAGTCCAGCAAAATATCAAGGTCAATCGCTAAGCCGTTTGTATGAAGAGGTACCGCAAATATTTGGCCCTCATCATCCAGAGCCATTTCCTTTACTCGTAAAGATACTTGATGCAAGAGAAGATTTATCTATTCAAGTCCACCCAAATGATGATTATGCTAAAGAACATGAGGGTCCTGAAGAACTTGGAAAGACTGAGTGTTGGTACGTCATTTCTGCGGATGAAGGGGCAAGTATTGTATATGGCCATCATGCTAAAACCGTTGAAGAATTTAAAGAGTATATCCATACAGGAAATCTAACTAACGTTTTTCGAGAAATCCCTGTAAAAGCCGGCGATTTTTTTGATGTTCCGGCAGGAACGATTCACGCTATCGGTGGAGGGATTACCATCTTGGAAACTCAACAAAGTTCGGATACGACTTACCGTGTTTATGACTTTGATCGTATTGATGATGAAGGTAAACTGCGAGAATTACATTTGAATCAAGTGGAAGATGTTACCCTATTCCCACATCGTGATAGTCCATATACAAATCAAGCCCTTATTCTTGAAAAGAATCAATTGGTTAAGTTAATGTCTAATGAGTATTTTAATGTATACAAAGTTGAAGTAGATAGTCAAGTTGATGTCCCACTTGAATTAAATTACTACTTAGCAACTGTCATTGATGGTGAAGGTTTACTAGTAGTTGATGAGAAAAGTTATGACTTACCTTTGGCGGAATCATTTATATTACCTTACGGCACAGAATCAATGACACTAAAAGGAAATTTCAGTCTTATTATATCAAGCCCTAATTATTGATTCTGTCTAAGAAAGGAAAATGTATATGAGAATAGAACATAGTTCAATCCGCTTATTGTCTATTCTTTTCGAGACCCCTGAAACAACGACTACAGAATTAGCCAAGAAAATGGGAGTGTCTACCAAAACCATTCAGCGATATCTTACAGATATTCTTGAGATTATCGAACATCTATCGATTGATTTAGAGTTAATTATTCATCCCAATAAAGGCGTTAAATTATCGGGAGACTTTAACAGCTTTGCACTAGTTATTCAGAAATTAAATCAACTTTCAGTCAATGAAGAAAAGGACCGTTTGTTTTTTATAATAAATACAATTATTAATTCAGAAGTCCCTATTACCATTCAATACTTGTCTGAAACGATGCATATTGCTCGTTCTACAGTTGAAAAATCTATAACAGATGCTCGCGAATTTTTGCGTGACTTTAATATAGAAATCAAAGGAACCAATAAGGGACTTACGATTAAAGCCAATGAAAAACAAAAGCGCAAAATTCTTTCTGAGCTAATTAGTCAGTATTGGCACGGAATTGTCGTTAACGTTGACGAGGATGAGACTCTACCTCTCAATATCTCGTTGAATAATCAGCTTATGCCAATGATTGATCAAGAATTAATTGAAGCTGTTCAAGTGCTAGTTAATCAATTCGTCATTCAACATAGTTTAAATATCACAGAATATCAATATCAGTCCTTCATTATCCATATCGCAATAGCCATCGATCGGATTAACAAGGATTTCTACATTCAAAATCTAGAAACACATCAAGAATTAAATGATTTAACAACAGAACTTGTTGCTGATATTGAAGAAACATTCGATATTGATATTCCCTTACTGGAACAACATTATCTGAATCTCCATATTCAGGGAATGGTCAATCAAGTAAGAAGCGATGACGATAAAACACTCATTGAAAAATTGGACTATGGGTTAGAAATTATAACTATTCTAGAACAACAGCTATCCTATCTTAATCCTGACCAAATGTTGTTAACAGACTTGTCCGTCCATCTAAATACAAGTGTCAAACGCTTAAAACAAAATATTACCGTTAGAAACCCCTATAAAGATGAGATTCGAAGCAAATATTCTGCGGCATTTAATATCGCTGTTGAGTTAGCAGTGGAATTATCTTCTCACTTTGAAATTCTTTTTAACATCGACGAGATGACCTATATTGCGATATATTTACAAGCTTTTTTCGAAAGACAAAAGACAGAAAAGTTGGATGTTGTACTCGTATGTGCAAGCGGTTATGGTACAGTCAAACTCTTGGAACAACGCTTAAAAAATCATTTTAGTAATTCAATTAATATTACGGATACCATTGGGTTGGATAAATTGAACACCTTGGATTTCGCTAACAAATTAATTATCAGTACAATACCAATTAACACGCATCAAGACAATGTCATAAGTGTAAGTCCACTACTGACGGAGCAGGATATTCAAAATATCAGTCATCGTATATCACGACAGAATATATTCCAGTCAAATTCTTTCTTAGAGTTAGTCAATTCAGATTTAATTTTCCTGTCAAAAGGTATGAATGAGAATTGGAAGACGGTCATTGAAATTATTGTCAGCCAACTGATAATGAAAGGTTATGCAGAGGTAGGTTTGTTAGAGAGTGTTTATAGTCGAGAACGATTGTCATCAACAGCAATGGAATTTTTCTCCATGCCTCACGGAGATGTTAAATATATTAAGCAATCAACCATTAGTGTGTATGTAAATCCTAACGGTATTCAATGGGGTAAGCAAAGAATAAATGTTGTCTTCTTCTTCGCAATCCAACCGGATGATCAAATTCAAATAAACGATGTCTATAAAGATTTTAATCATTTAATTTCAAATGAAAAATGGGTTAATCAATTAATCAACACAGAAAATAGAGAACACTTAATAAACTTATTCAAAAATGAAAGGAATGAGAGTAATGAGTAAAAAAGTTATAGCAATTACAGCTTGTCCAGTTGGTGTTGCACATACGTATATGGCTGCCGAAAACTTAGAACGTAAAGGCAAAGAGATGGGGATTGATATTAAAGTTGAAACGCATGGTTCAATTGGTATTGAAAACCAATTAACTCAAGAAGATATCAACGAAGCCGAAGGATTAATTATCGCCTCAGATAAAGATATTGATAAATCACGTTTCAATGGTAAACGAATTATTGAAGTTCCGGTAAGACAAGGTATAGATAATCCTGAGAAACTAATCCAAGATATTTTAGATGGTAAAGGGAAAATTCAAGGGGGACAGGCGGCTGTCAAACAATCTGAAGCGAGTGAAAAGGCTGGAAACACTGTCTACAAGGCTTTAATGAACGGCGTTTCTTACATGGTTCCCTTTGTGGTCACAGGGGGACTACTCATTGCCGTAGCCTTATCAATTGGTGGAACCCCAACTGAAGCAGGGTTTGTCATACCAGAAGGTACATTCTGGGCAAATGTGAACGCGATTGGTGGAGCTGCTATGAGCTTCATGGTGCCGATACTTGCTGGATATATCGCTTATGCTATTGCAGACCGTCCAGGTCTTGTACCCGGTGTTGTTGGTGGGTATATTGCAGCGAATGGTTCATTCTATGGATCAGAAGCTAATACTGGCTTCATCGGTGGTATCATTGCGGGCTTCCTAGCCGGGTATGTAGCAAAGGCAATTAAGAAAATCCCTTTCCCGAAAGCCTTTAATTCCATCATTCCTATAATTATCATCCCCGTCTTTTCGACCTTAATTGTAGGTTTGGTATTTATCTATTTAATTGGACAACCTGTCGCTTCTCTCTTCTCAATCATGACGGACTGGTTAGCTGGTATGCAAGGCGCAAACTCAGTCATCCTGGCAACGATTATCGGGGCAATGATTGCAGTGGATATGGGGGGACCTTTCAATAAAACCGCTTTTCTATTTGGTTCAGGCTTAATTGCTGAAGGTGTCTTTAATGTCATGGGTGCTGTTGCCGTTGCTGTATGTATTCCACCGATTGCGGTAGGGATTGCATCACATATGTTCAAGAAAAAATTCAGTGAAGCTGATCGTCAAGCCGGAACCGCAGCAATTATTATGGGATTCTTTGGAATTACTGAAGGGGCTATACCTTTCGCTGCTAAAAATCCTACCCGCATTATACCAGCTATAATGGGCGGTTCAATTGTAGGATCAATAATCGCAATGTTATCAGGTGTAGGTGGGCATGTGGCTCACGGCGGACCAATTGTTGCACTCTTAGGCGCTATTGATAATGTGTTCATGTACTTTGTCGCAGTGATTGTGGGTGTGGCTGTTACTATCGCTTTACTGGCTGTATTAGTTCCTGATATGGAGCCAGAATTAGCTGTGATAGATAATGCCGCATTAACGAATGATTTAGATCAAGGGAACACTTCTGAAGCAGTCGTCGTGAATGAAACGCAAGTTGAAGCCAATGAAATATCATTAACCGATTTAATGACTGAAGAATTAATTATCATGAATGTTCAAAGCACAAACAAAGCAGATGCTTTCAAAGAGTTTATTAGCTTGCCCGTTGTGGGTGAACGAATCTCAGACCAAGAAGCCGTTCTAGCAGCTATTAATAAGCGAGAATCTGAAGGTTCTACTGGAATGGGAGAAGGAATTGCCATACCTCATGCTAAGTCTGATAAAATAATCGTTCCAACGGTTGTCTTTGGTCGTTCGGAGCAAGGTATTGAATGGGAAAGTATTGATGGTCAACCTGTTAATGTAGCATTCCTTATATTAGTCCCACAAAAACATCAAGGTGATATGCATCTAAAAATATTACAAATCTTAGCTCGAAAATTAATGGATCCTACTTTTAAGGAGAATCTATTAGCAGCAACTACTAAAGAAGAAGTATACAATATTCTAAAAGAAGTCAAGTAAGTTGATAGTCTAGATCTGAAGCGTAACTCATTGAGATAGTTCTCAATGGGTTACGCTTTTTTTGGTAGTTACTACCGCAAATAGGTTGGAAATGTGTACTGGCATGTCAATTGCTTTGGTGCGGTTAAAAGAAATTATTATGAAGACTAATGGCTAGGTATGGCCTAATATAAAAACAAACACACACTACCAAATCGAGAAATACACGCCCTATCATGGTAGTGATATTTATTTAAAATCCAAAACTTCATTACTTTCCTGAAACAATTGCCGTGCAAAAACCTGAATGCCATTTAAGTCATAAACGCCATCAATATCATTTATTTCTTCCTCAAAGAAGCGGTGATTAAAAGCTTCTTTTATCTTCACTGACGCTTGCACATGCCCCTCATTTATTTGCGTGCTCTTGGCTCGCTCATAAAAATTACCTAATATACTTAGTTCATTCGAATAAATCAGTTCAACCAACTTAGCTCGGTATTCCAGTTCCGCATTCGTGATACCCTCATACTTTCTCAAATCTAGGCTATGTTGCGCTTCATGTTTCAGTAAGCTAACCTTAAAAGACTCACTTTCGAAATCATAGCGATCACGAATACAACAAATCGCGCCATTCGCTTGGGCCCAACCACCTGTCCCAGCCAAACCAAACGAAATATAATCCATCCAGCTCCGAGTAATAAAACCATCTAAAATAAATATTTCAAAATCTTCCGTTGTGTCAGGTAATTCAACCGAATATGTAACAACTTCTTTACTTTTCCAAACATAAGGTCCGTAATAGCCATTTGATTTTCCACCTAGGAAATAATAGTCCTGTGCTTCAATGATGACTTTCAATTGTTCTTCTAAAACTTCCATTGGCAGATTCTTTGAGCCTAATAATGTTGATAACCTTTCGCGTAAATATTCCTCTGCTATTTTAGTTTCCACACCATCATAAAACACGTCATGAAAATATAATTGATAAGGCATTAATAAGTTATCCATGGCTGGATCTTCTGATAATTGGATAAATTCTTTTCTTTTAAAGAGCGCGTGGTACTTTTCAATCGCTGACGGGTCCTCATGATACCTTTCAATATAATCCATCGCTTTTTTCAAATCACCCTGGATAAAAATATTTTTTAAATGTTGTTCATTATACATGGCACACTCCCCTTTCTGCAGTGATATTTATTTTACAACAAAAAAACACCCTCTCCAAGAGAAGGTGCCCAATATATAAAGATTAACGTTTTGAGAATTGTGAGGCTTTTCTCGCTTTTTTGAGTCCTGGCTTCTTACGCTCAACCATACGTGGGTCACGCGTTAATAAGCCTGCTGATTTTAATGCTGGACGGAAGTCTGGGTCAACATTTAATAATGCACGAGAGATGCCGTGACGAATCGCACCGGCTTGACCTGAGAAACCGCCACCTCTTACGTTTACGATGATATCATATGATCCTAATGTTTCAGTCACTGCAAAAGGTTGTTTCATAACTTCGTGTAAGTGAGGGAATGGAATGTATTCTTCGAGTGTTTTGTTATTAATGTTGAATACACCAGTTCCTGGCACTAAGCGTACACGAGCTGTTGAGTTTTTACGACGACCTGTACCTAAATATTCTGCTTTAGCCAATGATTGTTCCCTCCTTAAATAATTTCTTTAATATCAAGTGTTTTTGGTTGTTGAGCTTCATGTTTATGCTCAGCACCTGAATAGACATTTAATTTAGTGAATTGTTTACGCCCTAAACGATTATCTGGTAACATCCCTTTAACAGATAATTCGATTAATTTGCGTGAATTTTTCTCACGTAATTCACCAGCAGAGATTGATTTCAAACCTCCACGGTAACCGGTGTAACGGTGATACATTTTATCTTCAGCTTTATTTCCAGTTAAAATGACTTTGTCTGCATTGATAACCACGACGAAATCCCCTGTATCCACATGAGGAGTGTAAGTTGGTTTATTTTTTCCACGTAAAATTGAAGCCACCACGGTTGAAAGACGACCTAAAGGCACATCTGTTGCATCGATTAGCACCCAGTTACGTTCAACTTCGTTTTTCTTTGCCATATATGTTTGACGCACGTTGTTTTCCTCCATTTGTAAATCTTTTGTTTGACAATACTATTGAGTTTCCGGGGCTCTCTAGTGGGGCAAACAATACCGTTCTTTATCTTACAGTTATTTTCATCAAAAGTCAATGCAACTTGCAAGAAAAAGGGATATTTTTTTGAATAAATACCCCTGCTTCTTATTTAGTTAGATTTGACTAAATATCGCTGCGTTCATTTCTCTCAAAATCGCTAATACAAGTGCTTTGGCACTTTCAAAATCTTCATAAGCGACATAACCATAGTGGGTATGAGCATATCTTACGGGAATACCTACAACAATAGTGGGAATACCTTTGTTAGCTAAATGATAGGCACTTCCGTTAGTGCCGCCCCCTTTACGAACAGACCGTTGGGCTTTAATTTGGTGCTTTTCAGCTAAGTCCAAAGCAAATTTTTGAAAACCTGGATGCGTAATCATCGACACATCAAAATCACGCAACATCGGCCCTTTCTTTAAAGCCGATTGAATTTTATAGTCCGGCGTAAACGTATCGTCAGCGGGGCAACCTTCAAACACAATGGCTAAATCCGCATCTACTTGGTTAGCAACAACTTGCGCCCCACGTAAGCCAACTTCTTCTTGCGTTGTCAGAACCGCTTGAAGATTGACATCTGATTGTGCTTGTTCAGCCTGAAATGCTTTCATGGTTTCCAGCAAACAGGCACAACCAATCCGACAGTCAAACGCTTTACCGAGTAAAATTTGGTCGTTATGCAACGTTTCAAATTGAACGTCCGGAACAATCGGATCACCTACTTGAATTCCAAGGGACTCGGTCTCCTCTTTAGTTGAAGTCCCGACATCAATCACTAAGGCTTCCATGGCGAGCGGGGCTTTTTTCTCTGCGTCGGTCATAAAATGTGGCGGTGTTGAAGCCGTAATCCCTTTAATTTTGTTGCCTTCAGCGGTGCGAATCATAACCGTGTGAGCTGGAACATTATTAACCACCCAGCTACCAAGCGGTAAAAATTCAATCATGCCGTTGGGACGAATAGCTTGAACAATGAAACCCACCTCATCCATATGCGCATCTAATAAGACCTTGACACCTTTGGTTGGTTGATTTTCATACCTTAATGATATATTCCCCATCTTATCGGTCTCAATTTCCGCAAACGCCTGGGCATACTCCTTAACAATTTCGCCTACCTCTTTTTCAAAGCCAGATACCCCAAAGGCATTCGATAAACGTTCAATCAACTTAATTGCCATACTTCTCTACTCCCCTCAATTAAATATCTCATCATCCGTTCATGTTAGGTCAGTTTCGCTTATGAGTCAATGACAACGGCTTGCTTTTTGCATATCTTTATTCCTATCTTTTTTTCAAAAATAGCAGTGAAGCAATTAATCCAACGATCTATATAATACCTTTCGAATGTTGGCTAATCACATTGTCATTCTCCCCAAAAATCTTTACAATAGAACTACCCTAGAATGAATAGTGAGGATATTTCATGAATAGTAAACTTTTAAGTGACCACGGCTTATTAAATTATATAGCTGGTGCTGACTATAATTTCCGTTATACCTTAATTGGTGATCAAATTAAACCGGAAATCGAACGTGCCGTTACGCAATTAAAAGCACCCGTAAAAGAAATTTATACCGTTGCGCAGACTCACAGTGCTAATGTGGCATATGCGAATGGCGAAAATGGCGAACCTTTTGTTATTGGCAAAACATTTGCTGATGCAGATGGCTTAATTACCGACAAAGCCGGTGTTGCCCTCTTAATTAAATATGCCGATTGTACACCGGTAGTTATATTTGACCCCGTTCGAAAAGTTCAAGCGATTGTGCATGCTGGTTGGCGTGGCACGGTTCAACGCATTAGTCAATTAGCCATTGAACAAATGATACATGATTTTGACTGCACTTTAGAAAATCTCTATGTGTATGTTGGTCCAACGATTGATCAAGACCACTATGAAGTCGGCCTTGACGTTTATGAAGCGTTTAGCACATTCCCTAACCGCGATCAATTATTTTATCCCAAAGGCAATAAATATCATTTGAGTATGCAAAAAGCCAATCATCAGCTTATTTTGGAAGCAGGCATTGATCCAAGCCATATTGAAGTCGAGGCGGCTTCAACTTTTACGGATGCCCGGTTTCATTCCGCGCGACAATCAGGGGCTAACTATCACTTAAACGGCTTAGTCACCATGATTCCTTCCGCCGAGGTGAACCATGGTTAAACCTTTCTATGATGTAATTGTCGTCGGTGCCGGTAGCAGTGGCTTAATGGCCGCCATTCAAGCCGCCCAACAAGGCGTCAGCGTCTTACTTATTGAGAAAAACAAACGTCCTGGACGCAAATTATTGTTATCCGGTGGCGGCCGGTGTAATGTCACCAATCGCACGACCCGTGATGAACTCATTAAACACATCCCCGGTAATGGAAAATTCCTCTACAGTGCCTTAAACCAGTTTAACCAAGAAGACATCATTGACTTCTTTGAAAGCCAAGGTGTAGCCCTCAAAGAAGAGGATCACGGTCGCATGTTTCCAGTGACGGATTCCGCTCGCACCATTCTAGACACTCTGCTCGACAATTGTCGCGACTTAAGCGTGGATTTATTAACCGAAGCAACCGTTGAAACAGTGATATTTAGTGAAGATAAAAGCAAAATCGCAGGCGTGCAGCTAACAACTAAGGAAATTATTGAGGCTAAATCGGTAGTACTGGCAGTTGGTGGGCGGGCTTACCCACGGACAGGCGCGACCGGCGATGGCTACGCTTGGGCGAAAAAGGCGGGTCACACCATTGCGCGCTTATATCCGACGGAAGCGCCCTTGCTGTCGGACGACGAAATGATTGTGACGCAGGCCTTGAAAGGTGTTTCCTTGCGCGATGTCAACGTGACGGTGTGGGATGCGGAGGGCAAAGCGATTGTGTCGCATCTTATGGACATGATTTTCACCCATTTCGGCTATTCTGGCCCCGCGATTTTACGTTGTTCAGGCCACGTTAATCAATATCTCTTTGAAAGTGGCGCCGACCGTTGCCATTTGTCGATTGATTTACAACCGTCCCTAACGACCGATGCCCTCGAAGCCATCGCCGAATCCCAACGCGACAAACAAATCCTAACCATTTTAAAACAATGGATGCCCGAACGCATGGCCGAGGTCATCCTCTCTCAACTAAATATCACTGCCACAACCCCTTTCAAACAATTAGAGCACGAATGGCGTGCTGCCTTGTGGTCGCGTATTAAAGGCTTTGCTATTACCTCGATAGGTTCACAACCGATTGAAAAAGGCTTTGTTACCGGTGGTGGTGTGAATACTAAGGAAATCGAACCCAGCAGTATGGAATCCAAGTTGATGCCAGGTCTGTTCTTTTGTGGTGAGTTGATGGACATTAATGGCTATACCGGTGGCTACAACATTACTGCCGCTTTTGTAACCGGAACAATCGCCGGCCGACACGCCGCCTGGGCTTCGATGGGGTAGTAGGGGGGGTGGGTTGGTGGGGGTTTTGGTGGGTTAGAAGGAAGTTGGTTTGGTGGGTTAGAAGGAAGTTGGTTTGGTGGGGCTGAGGTGTGATTGCGAGTGGGTTTGGGCAAGCTTGGCTTGAATTTACTGGCGAAGGATGACTACTCCCTCGCCACCTAATCAATTTGCTGGCGATGCATCGCCACTCCCTCGCCATCTATTCAATTGCTAGCTCTCTACCCGCTAAAAGCAAATGAATTTGATATTTTACCATCCACCTATCAAGTCGCTCTCTGGCTGTTGGGACTTACCATCCGCCTCTCATCTCGCTCTCTGGCGGTTGGGACTTGCCATCCGCCTCTCATCTCGCTCTCTGGCGGTTGGGACTTGCCATCCGCCTCTCAAGGTAAGCGAGAAGTGACGGACCGACCTATTGTCACTCAGATTTTCTCCCATGATAATAAGACGTCCCATTGTCACTCAGATTTTCTCCCATGACAATAAGCCGTCACATTGTCACTCAGTTTTTTCCTCATGACAATAAGACGTCCCATTGTCACTCAGATTTTCTCCCATGACAATAAGCCGTCACATTGTCACTCAGATTTTCTCCCATGACAATAAAGCGCCCTATTGTCACTCAGATTTTCCCTCATGACAATAAAGCGCCCCATTGTCACTCAGATTTTCCCTCATGACAATAAGCCGTCCTATTGTCACTCAGATTTTCTCCCATGACAATAAAGCGCCCCATTGTCACTCAGATTTTTCCTCATGACAATAAAACACGTTAACTAAAGATAGCACGACAAATGGAGGAAGAGAGTTCCTCCACTCAGGATAATTTTAATTGCTGGCTAGAAGGTATGTAAGCTTCGCCACCTAATTTAATTGCTGGCTAGGAGGTATGTAAGCTTCGCCACCTAATTAATTTGCTGGCGAGAAGATATAAGGCCTTCGCCACCCAATTGAGAATACGTTGTCTAACATGACATTGTATCCGAAATCAACCTGTTCCTTCACTTCCCACTTAACTTACAAAACAGAATACCAGCCTTTCGCCAAATCGTAACCATTTCCACCCACGCTAATCATTCCCCCCTGAAAACGCAGGGCACACCTTCCATCCATGCTATTCATTCACCCCCCTAAAATGCAGCGCAGTGCCCACCTTCCATCACCCTAGCACCCCATCCCCAACGCAAATAAAGCGACGCATGATGAACCTACATCAGGCGTCGCTTTGTTTATGCGATATTTATTTTAACCGGTCGCTAGACGGGTGCGGATTTTGCCTGAGAGGTATTCGACGACTAGAATCAGGGTGATTAAGCCAATCAGGATGGCACCGACTTGGTTCCAGCGGTAGGAGCTCATGGCGAAAATCAGAGGCGCACCAATCCCACCGGCACCTACGATACCCAGTGTAGAGGCATCGCGCAGGTTCATATCGAAACGGAAAATCAAGGTGGACAAGAGGCTCGCGCTCAATTGTGGAATGATTCCGTAACGGATTTTTTGGAAAGTGTTTAAACCAGCGGCATCCAAAGCTTCGAGAATGGATGTGTCAATATCATCGATGGTTTCACTAAACAATTTAGTCAGCATTCCAATGGAAGTAACCGACAAAGTCATCAAACCAGCAAATGCACCGGGACCTGTTACACGGATAAACATTAAACCGTAAACGAAACTTGGAATGGTGCGGATGATAATGACAAACAAGCGCACAATCACGACAACCGGGACTGGCATTATTTTACTTGAGGCTAGAAAGGCGATAGGGAATGAGAACACCGCCCCTGTTAAGGTCCCTAGAAAAGCGATGGCCATGGTTTCTAACAACAAATAAGGGACAGATTGTTTGGTAAAATTGAACAAAAGGTCTGTGTCCGGCGACAAAATACCTTTAAAGATATTGACCGCGACGCTTAAGCCCATCTTTGTCATGTTGACTTCATTAACGGTACTACCAGACCAGATAATTAAAATCAAAACCAGGATGCCCCAGAACCATTGTTGATAACGGCTGCGATTTTGGTTTTCATAGATTTCATTTATTTTATTAACCATTTATTCAGCCTCCTAAGTTAATTTCTGTCTGAAGTATGAGCTGAGCGCTTCGATGACCGTAACCGTCACAAATAAGCAAATTAATATCATACCGACATTCGCATACTCACGCCAAGCGATATTTTCATTCAAGATAATCCCGATACCACCGGCACCGACATACCCTAAAATAGCGGCATGACGCACATTACCTTCAAAGGTATATAAAGAAATAGATAAGTATGAGGGTAAAATCTGCGGTTTGATGGCAGCCCAGAAACTTTGAATACGGTTGGCACCCATGGCCTCCATGGCTTCATAAGGTAACATGTCAGCTGTTTCAATCATTTCATAGAGTTGCTTACCGACAAAGGAAAAGGTGAAAATCGCGATGGCCAACGTTCCTGCAAAAGTACCTAAGCCAAAAATATAGGTTAATATCAAAGCGGTCACTAAGGTTGGGATGGTCCGAATTAAACTCAACAACAATTTTAAAATCCCTGAAACCCAAGAATTCCGCACCAAATTCGTAGACGCCAACATAGCATAAGGCACTGCCAACAACGCCCCTATAATCGTTCCAAGAACGGACATTTTAATGGTATCGATCAAAGGCGTAATAACTTGTCCAATGAAGTCCCAGTTGGGTGGAATCATCGCTTTTAAGATAACGAAAAACTGCCCGCCACGACGCACTAATACGGATAAACTAAAACCGGTTAATTCTACCGAATAATAAATGGCAATAATAATAAGTACTAACACAATAAGTGTCCACGTCCGTGGTTTTTCGACTGTTTTTCCGTTTGATAAGGTAATCGTCTTAGTGGGTAACAGATATTTTCTGGGTTTGTTTGCCATTAGGACACCCCTTCCATCGCTTCCGTTTTCCCTTTATAAATATAATTGAGTGTTTCTTGGTCGACTTTGTCCGAAGGCCCATCAAAAACAATCTCACCATCGCGAATCCCAATAATACGATCACAAAACTCAAGCGCCAACTCAACGTGGTGGATATTTATTAAAACAGAAATATTATTGTCGCGGTTAATCCGTTTGAAGTCGTTCATCACGACATTCGCCGTCACAGGATCAAGTGAAGCGACCGGTTCGTCGGCCAAAATAATTTTAGGGGATTGCGCCAAAGTCCGCGCCAGCGCCACCCGTTGTTGTTGACCCCCAGAAAGTTGGTCGACCCGCGTATAAGCTTTATCCAAAATCCCAACACGGTCTAATTGCTCTAAAGCAAAGATTTCCTCTTCTTTAGTAAAGTAACCAATGAGATTGCGCCAAGCAGGTAAATCCGGGACTAAAGCATTTAACACATTGGTGATTACTTTGGCCCGATTGACTAAGTTGAAGGATTGGAAAATCATCCCGATATCACGGCGGAAACGACGTAATTCCTTCCCTTTCAGTTGACTCACATCGATGTCATTGACCGTCAGCGAACCGTCTGTAATAGGATGCATTTTGTTGATGGTGCGGATCAACGTCGATTTCCCCGCTCCCGAAAGCCCAATAATTGCCACGAACTCTCCTTGATTAATCGTCAAATCAATATTCTTCAGTGCGGTCACCCCATTGGGATAAACCTTCGAAACGTTTTTGAATTCAATCATATACTTTCTCCTTGTTGAAATTCTTTTAAATAAATATCACCACAATAAAAAAGGGACAGCTAATCTAATAGTTGCCCCTTAATTATATACGAACTTTTACAATTTAAAAGCCTTATTCAGCTTGTTCACGTAAAATTCTTTGTGCTTCACGCTCATTATCGTAATCTTCAGAAGTGGCTCTTTGATATCCTTCGTGGCTATAGATAGAAATAACTTCTAAGCCTGCTTCTGTTTCAGAAATATTAATGAAGGCTTGTGCAATAGCTTCTTTTAATTCATCAGTCATAACTTCTGAATTAAGTGATACTGAAACTGTATCGTTATAAACGTTTGGTGTTACACCAATCACATTTGTTTCTTCCCAAATTGAAGCTTCACGTCCCATATCGCCTTCCCAATCTTCAGCGTAATCACGACGTAAGTCAGCGAAACCAACAACGATATCAACTTGTTCAGCCGCTAAACGTGCAATTGATGAAGCGTAAGATTCTGCTTGAACAATTGTTGATAAATCAGAAACCATCTTGCCATCATAACGTTGACTTAACCAAATAGATGGGTAGATGTAACCTGATGATGAAGAAGATGACATAACTGACCAGTTAGCACTATCTAAGTCTTCCCAAGTTAATTCTTCACCGTTATTTACTTTAGCAGCAAGCTCTTGACCTTTTTCAGAAGGACCAGCAATAATTAAACCTTTGTAGTAAGTAACTTGTTGGTCACCTGTTTCAGTAGGTAAACCATCATTCCAGTCTGCTGGATTTTCAGAGTCTTTTGAAAGCCCTGCACGTGTAGATGTTAATAAAACTTCAACATCTTCATCGAATAATACATAAGTTCCCCCAGGGATTAAACCAACATCAGCTGTACCAGCGGCCATTGCTTCGCCAACTGCTTCATAGTTTGTACCAACAGTAATTTCAACATTACCAACGTTAAAACCTAATTCCGCTAACTCATCAATTAATAATTGTTTTAGTGGCTCAGTGGCAGTAATAATTTCTTCAGGATCACGCGATGGAACGAAAGCTACGGTTAATTGATCAATTTCCGTTGGTTCTTGCGCAGAAACTGTTGATAAAGCAGTGTTTGAAACTAATAAACTTGTTAAACCTAGTAAAGCTAAAAACTTTTTCATTTGATTTCCTCCAAATATATTATTTCTAAACCGATTATAACAGATTCATTTTTTATTAAAAAGGCTTACCTTTTCAATTCAAATAAATATCACTGCCTCTACTATCCTTGGAAGCGGTTCATCAATTGAATTGTTCATGTTTGTTACATTTGCACATAGTGCTAAATTTACACAAATTTTACAATTGAAACAAAGCGGTAACCAATTTTTGTTTGTGAAGTTTTTATCTAAGTGTAGTAAGTGGGATTGGTATTTCGCTTATACTCTAACTTACAAAAAGCTAGGTGTTAAAACCGTCTTCAAATAGCTAATTAAGGCATAAAAAAAGCACCGACCGAGGTCGATGCAGTGGTATTTATTTGGTTAACGCATACCGGTTGGGTCTGAGACAACCAGGGTGCCGTTGACAACCGTGGTGTTTTCAGGGAGAAGGTTCCATTCGCGGAGGTCTTCTTGGGTAACGTTGTATTGCTCGGCAATTTGCTCGAGGGTTTCACCTTGCACGGCTTCATGCAGCACAGGATCTGGATCAGAAACAAAGAGTCTTTGACCAACCGCTAGGACGCTTGATACTAAATCGTTCCATGTCATGATATTTGCCTCAGAGGTATGATTATCAACAGCGATGCGGTAAAGGTTATCGCCGGAAACGACAATATGGACGCGCGGTTCTAAGGCTGGGTTTAAGATAACGAGTTCTTGTCCAACCGTTAAAATGTCACTGTCCAATTCGTTCCAGATGCGTAGATTATGAACCGTTACATTATATTGGTTGGCAATACGCCATAGGTTTTCGCCTTCAGCAACCACATGAATTTGTGTTTCATCGTCTGTTGTATTTGTTTCTGTATCGTCTTCAGATGTTTGTGAATCTTGTGATTCTTCTGGTGTTGTTGGGGTTTCCACTGTTGTGTCATCCGTTGGAGGGGTTACAACTTCACCAGAACTTTCGCCGTAATATGCGATTTGATCGCCAATATTTAGGAAGGTTGTACTAAGTCCGTTCCAAGCCATTAATTCTGAAACTGTTACACCATACCGATTAGCCAGACTATAAAGCGTATCACCTGCTACAACCGTATGAACGTTATTTGGGCTTGTTGGGTCAGGGGTAACGACGTTTGAACCTGACAACACTAATTGATCACCCGGATAAATCATATCGCTGGCTAAATTATTCCATGCTCTTAATTGGGCAACTGTCACACCGTAGTTATTCGCGATTAAATATAAATATTCACCAGATTGGACAACGTGGACGCCACTTGGTGCGGGAGTTTCATCAACCGTTCCGTCACCTCCGTATAAGACTAATTGGTCGCCAACATCGATTAAAGTTGTAGATAAACCGTTCCATGACATTAATTGACTAACGGTCACGCCATAATTAGCCGCAATTCCATAAAGGGTTTGCCCTGCTTGGACCGTATGCACACCTGTTGCATCGGTTGGCGTGGTTGGTGTTGGGTTGACAGTTGCACCACTGTATAGAACCAATTGGTCGCCAACATCAATCATTGAACTGGTTAAGCCATTCCAAGCCATTAATTCGGATACAGTAATCCCATAACGTCCAGCAATATCGTATAATGTTTGACCTGCTTGAACGGTATGTACTCCTGTTGAATTGGTTGAATCACTACTACCTGTATTGCCAGTTGATGTACCATATAAGGCTAGGACATCGCCAACATCAATCATATCATTTGTTAAACCATTCCAAACGCGCAGTTCTTCAACCGTCACACCATATTGATTGGCGATAGAAAGTAAATATTCTCCCGCTTGCACTGTATGGGTTGCTGATTGAGCTGACGCATCAATCGGAGCTAAGCCAAGGAAGGCAGATGCTGCAATCGTTAATGCAGATGTTCCGATTAATTTTCTATAAGATTTATTTTTCATAGTTGCCACTCCTAATTTCCATTAGAATTTTATTTTCTGTATGACTATATTGTAGCATTTAACCTTATAGCACTCCATGATTAACCATTCAAAAACTAAAAATAACACGATGTGTATTAATATATCTTATTTATATTTATTGAGTAGTTGTGTACTAATTAGTTAATTGCTAACTGTTTCCTAAACTAGTAAAAAGAGACCAAGAAAGGCTTGATCTCTAAAACAGCAAAGGTTTATCTTAATTAGCAATAAAAGCATCATTTAGGCGATACCAATAGGTTGGCATTCCACGACTAGCTGTATATCCTTCAATGGCAGTAGTCGAAATTCCGTTATCGCTATAATTTGAATGAATAATTTGACTATTACTTACGGCAACACCTGTGTGTCCACCAGAACCAAGCGATTGACCTTTAATTCCTGAAACGAAAATATCGCCTGATTGAACATCCTCACGTGCAATTGGTATTAATAACGACCCTTCATACCCATAAAGGGTTTCAGTTGTTCCTAACCACGTGCCTTCACTTAAATAGCCTGCGGAAATCAATGCACTAAATACCGCACTTGAGCAGTCATAGCTATCAGGACCATTACGATAAGCCATCGAATAAGTTGTTTGTCCTTCACGTTCTTGGAACCATTGTACCACTTGCTGAGCGCGATCGCTTGCATCCGATAAATCAGGGTTGCTGGTTACAGGCGTGGTTGGGGTAGATGGATTAGTCGGGTTAGTTGGGTTAGTTGGGTTGCTTGAGTTAGTTGGGTTGCTTGGGTTAGTTGGGTTGCTTGGGTTTGTGCTGCTGGCATTTGGATTTGAAACAATTAATTGGCTATTTGAATAAAGCATATCATTTGATAATTGATTCCACTCACGCAATTGGTTGACTGTCACACCATATTGGGTAGCAATCGAATACAAGTATTCACCGCGTTTAACGGTATGTGTTTGATTGTTGGTAGCAGGTGTTTCCGTTGCTTGCGAGTTATTGTTTGTATTGTTTGTATTGTTACTAGTACCGTTTGGATTGGACACAATGATTGGACGGTTTGCGTAAATCAAAGAACCAGAAATATTATTCCATTCACGTAATTGATCCACCGATACATTATTACGGCGGGCAATAGCAAATAAGGTATCGCCACTTTGAACGGTATAGTTTTTAGTTGACGCAGAATTATTTATTGGTATTTCACTAGCAACATTATCGTCTTCGGCTGTCGCATTAGGATTTGAAATAATAAGATTGACGTTGGTGTAAATTGTATCACTGGTTAAATTATTCCATTGTTTCAAATCATTTATTGTAACGTTATTGCGACGCGCGATTGAATACAAAGTATCGCCACTATTGATCGTATAATTTTTCACTTCCGCTTGACGACGTCGATCGTTTGTTTGCGTTGTTGCAGCTGGATCAGAAACATATAAAGAATGATTAATGACAATTGTATTATCAGCTAAATTATTCCATTTTCTAAGGTTCTCAACGGTTGTATTGTTGCGTTGAGCTAATGACCACAAGGTGTCACCACGCATCACTTGATGTTTTGTTACCTCAGCTTGTGTTTGTTGGGCTGTGGTACGCTGTGCGGTTGGTGTCTGTTGGCTAGTTGTCGTTTCTGTTTGATTATTTTGTGTTGGCGTTGTCGTTACTGGTTTATCAGCTTCAGTTTGGGTTTCTTCTGGTTGAGTCGCTGGTTGTTCAGTTTCTTCCGGGGTCTCCAATTCTGGTTCTGTTTCAACGTCAGTTTCTTCAATACTTTCAACTGGAAGTTCAACTTCTGCGTCAGTTGGCTCCTCAATCGGTGCTTCTTCAATCGGTGCTTCTTCAGAAGCTTCCTCAGGCGTTTCCTCAATTGGTGCTTCCTCTACGATCTCTTCAGGCGTTTCCTCGATAACTTCCTCAACTGGTAGTTCTTCGGCAAAATCTTCAGTGATTTCCTCTGTCGGAACTTCCACTTCAACGACTTCTTCAGCAGGTATTTCTTCTAAAGGTGCTTCTTCCAATGGAGCTTCTTCTACTGGCGTTTCCTCTAAAGGTGCTTCTTCTAATGGAGCTTCTTCTACTGGCGTTTCCTCTAAAGGAGCTTCTTCTACTGGAAGTTCTGTCACGGGAGTTTCTTCTACAATTTCCTCAGTTAAAACTTCCTCAACTACATCTTCTGCTACCCATTCTTCAGAAATTTCTGTTTCGGCTGCTACCCATTCATTTTCAACAGGCGTTTCTTCAACCCATTCGCCTTCTTCTACTACATCTTCAAGAGGCGCTTCACCAACAAAAGACTCTTCAGCTAATACTTCAGTAGACTCTTCTACTACTTCGGTTGCGATAACTTCTTCTACCACTTCAGTGGCATCGACTTCTTCCAAAGGCGTTTCAACTACCTCTGCAGAAATTTCTGCTTCAATAACTTCCTCAACTACTGGAACTTCTGCCACTAGCTCTTCAACAACAGTTGCATCCGCAACCTCTTCAGCCGCTACTTCCTCAACAGCTGCTACATAAACCTCAGCAACGGGCTCCTCCACCCATTCTTCTACGACTTCTGTAACAGATTCGTAAACAGGCTCTTCATACACAGGCTCTTCATAAACAACTTCTTCTACAACTTCTTCATAAACTTCTGGCGTTGCACTTTCCTCAGGAACATCTTGCCATGAAACTTCTGGCGCTGGCGCATGCCACTGTGAATCATCACTAGAAGCATTATCATCAGAAGCCTCTTGTGCCATTATTGCTTGTCCAGAATGAGAAATTATTGAAAGAGAGGCAATTAACGACGTCGAAACCGCAATCCATTTCCCTTTCCGTTTACGCATAATCTTCTTTTCCAATTAATAACACTCCTCAAATTCTAATTCATTTTGATATGCTAATATTAACATTCTAATATTTCAACATTGCGACACCCTTTTTACAATCTAAGCCCCTTTGTGTTTCACCTCAAATAAATATCTCTGCCCCTCTCCCATTTTAGAATCTGAAATATTTATTAAGATTTCAAAAATAAAAATGGAATTGACGTTTTTTTACGTATATACCTATAAAGGAGGCATCTATGAATAAAACAAAACAACACAAAATTCTGGAGCATATGGCTGCGCGTGGCATGATTAAGGATCAGACGTTGGAACAAAAGTTAAATCGTCTAAAAAGTGGTTATGAAGGTGAAATCGCCTTTGTAAAGTGGTTTAATCAGTATAATCACAGTTACTGGAAATTAGAGGTCGATTATTGGTTTGATAAAGATGGCAGAAAGCAAATTGATGATATTCTGATGGCCACCCACCGTTGGATTGTTGTCGATGTGAAGAATTACTTTGGAAAATTTAATTACCTTAAGGGCGATTGCTTATTAAATGGCTTTACAATGGGGACGGATATCTTCGATGAGTTGGAAACTAAGACGAAAAAAGCCAGCCAAATAGCTGCTGAAGTTAGTCGCAACATCCAAGTAGATTCAGCAATGATATTTATTGGGGAACATTGTCAAGTTGATTTGGATTGTGTGCCGAAGGCACAAGTGGTGATGCGTAACGAGTTGTTCCAGTTTATTGATGGGCTCGAGTTCGCAGAACCGATGGCGGATTGGCTGCAGAAAAAAGTGGCGACGAAGCTGGACTTTTATCGTACGGATGAGAGACCGCCGGACATTGCTTTAGAGCCCAAGCAGTTTGAGGAGTTGAAGAAGGGGATTCGTTGTGGGAAGTGTAGTGGGTATAATATGACAGCTAATAAATTATGGATTACATGCATGGATTGCGGTAAAAAAGAATCTTACAAAGAGACCATTTGTCGGCATGCCATTGAGTTACGTTACCTATTTTATTATTATCCAGAAATGGGAACGACGAAGAATATCTATGAGTTAATGGGAGGCAAAATTTCAAAAAGATCAATCCGCAGATATTTAAGCATAGAATTCACCCCTTCTAATGGTGGGAATGGATGTTATTATGCTGTTAAGCTTAAACAATAATGCGAATTTTTTAAGTGGCCTGGGAGTACTTTGGCTGGCCACTTATCTGCTCATGTGGCCTAGGAACAATTTGCCTGACCACTTATCTGCTCATGTGGCCTAGGAACTATTTGCCTGGCCACTTATCTGCTCATGTGGCCTGGGAGTACTTTGCTTGGCCACTTATCAGCTCATGTGGCCTAGGAACAATTTGCCTGGCCACTTATCAGCTCATGTGGCCTAGGAACAATTTGCCTGGCCACTTATCAGCTCATGTGGCTTGGGAGTTGCTCCAGAAGCCACTTGCACCCCCTCCCCAATCCACTCCACCCCAAAAAACCAGCTGAGTCACATGACTCAGCTGGCTTATAAGCAATGATATTTATTAATAGCGTAAGACTGCTGCGATTTGTATGCCTTCAGGCATTTTGTCGGCGTCTAGCAAGTAGACTTTGCCTTTGGCGTGTAGGGTATTCCAAATCAAACGGCTAAGGTAGTCGTCTTTTGGACTTGGGACGTATTGACCTTCATCGTCAATGGTGCCCGTTACTTCTAACCCTTTTTGAATTAAAAGATAGTCGATCCGACCTTGTAAACTGGAGAAGGCCAGGTCGTTGTATTGGGACTCTAATTTAAATTGTGGAGTGGTTTCCTTGAAGCGCTCCATCAATTCGGAATGGCGAACTTCCGCAACATAATTAACTTGTTTAGCTGCGCGCTCTTGAATATCATTATCGGATAGTTGCACAGGTGACGCTTCGATTGGGTAGTCGCTGAGGTATTTATTTTTAGAAATGCGACGGAATTCGGCCACATTTTCAGTTAAAGCGAATAAGACCAATGGGTAGTGGGTATTTTTTGAATAGTTTTCGTAAATGTATTTATCCACAATCCGGAAATAATTTTCTAAATCAATTTCTTTTTCGGCACTTGCATCGGATTGTCCGTGGAAAACACTACCTTCAGCGTTCATTGAAGTTTGCGTATATTCTTCACCCAAAGCCGTCGCAACATCGACCGGCGCATCCGCATCACTAGACATATCTACTTCGGTTAAACGTTCTTGTTGTCCGACAAACAGACGCATTTTTTCACGACTCAAGACCAGTAAGTGATACGTCGCCACATATTGGAAATTCTCGATAACCGCTGACAGATTCGGTCTTTCAGACACCGTCACCCCATTGTCAATTGGGCGCGTTAGAAGATAATAGTAGGTTTCATCTGGCGTAATATATAAAACCAGATTGTTCCCGCCAATTTCTTGAAAATCAGCATCTTTTTGGAATTCTTTGGCTTGTTTAACCAATTTAGCAGTCAGTTCTGCTCCATAATTTTCATTGCCAATTTGTTCCGCTTTTTTAATCAGCTGATCCAATTTAATCCGGTTCTTATCCGAATTAATCGATGCCAGCTCGGTATCTAAACTGATCGTTAAATACACCTGATTTTCCTGAAATAGTTCATCTGTTGGAAATGTTAAAAGTTCTTTCATTCAATCACGTCCTTTTACTATTAGTACCTTTAATTGTAGAATAAGATACCCTTTAAGTAAAGCAAAACGCAATCAATTTGCCATTTAGTAATCGTTGCCAAAATTGATATTGCCCCTTTTCACCCCACCCATAAATATCCCTGCATCAATGCTACTATTTTCCACAAAAAAGAGATTGCTAAACCGCTTACTTGTATGGTATATTAATACTAGCGTCTATTAAAATTATTTATATACTAATTGATGGGAGGCAACGAATGCTATCTACGACTTCTCCGCTTTCAACACCACATCCTAACGCCACGACCTTCGTCTTCTCACCACACGAAAACTTCGACTTCCATACATTAAGCCAATACGCCTGCGTTCTGAACGAACTATCTTTCACCTCCATGCAAGTTATTTATTTAAAAAATATAAGCGGTCAGGATCACTATTATCGCAGTCTCATTCTGGATCAAGCCGGTCAATTATGGGTGTCGACCCGCTCAACCACCTGGTTGGCTGACCAAATGTTTAAACAAGTTGGTTATAGCTACAAACTATGGTCGCAATTTTTACAAAAAGTCGGTCAACAACCTCGCACCATTTTCCCCTTCGTCCACGGCAATTTGATCTACTACCGCCTACCCAATAAAGACGAACATCAACCCGATTGGATTAACGTCAGCCACTGCATCAAATTGATTTTATCCCAAGCAAGCACCACAAACCCCTTAAACTTCTACTACACTTGCTACCACCCACTTTACCAACGCATCCGCATCTCCATCATCCACAGCAAACCTACCATCTTAAAACAAATCGAAGATTCCTACCACCTGTCGAACCTTTGGTTTCAACACTACAACCACCTGCTTTCACGCATCCACCACCAACTCGACCTCACGCACCCCCAAACAGAGCACACCCATTTTTTCCATCATTATGACTTCGACCCCCAACATCATCCCCCTATTACCTCTCGTGACCTCACACATTTCACCCACTCCCTTTTTCCTTTTAAATAAATATCCCTCTGATTGCTATAGGAGTGGACGAAATGTGGTCAAAAAAAAAGCCAGTCTTGATCAGATGAATCAAGCTGGCTTTTTATATTAGAAGTGATATTTATTTAAGGTCTTGGCTTTTCTTAATAATTAAGTCGCGCAAGCCATCAGCAATTTCAGGGTGCTCCAAGCCGTATTCGAGGCTATATTGCAGGTAACCTAATTTGTTTCCCACATCATGGCGGTCGGCGTCAACAATGCGCGCATAAACGGTTTGGTATTGGCTGATTTTTTGCAAGGCATCCGTTAATTGAATTTTGTCGTCGATACCCGGTTCTTGGTTGGCTAACACATCAAAAATTTCCGGCGTTAAGACGTAGCGTCCAGCAATCGCATAGGAACTCAAAATATTTTCTTTGGTGGGTTTTTCAATAAAATTATTTACTTTGATTACATCATCGCCATGACCAAATTGCGGTAACAAGGTCCCTTTATCAACATTACCGTATTTACTTAGGTCTTTTTCAGGGGTTTCGATAACCGCAACATTCATTTGTTGGGTTTCATCATAGAGATCAATCAACTGTTTCGTTACAGGGATTTCAGCATCGATAATATTGTCACCCAACATAACCACGAAGGGTTCATTTGATACAAAAGCCTTGGCTTGATAAATCGCATCGCCTAAGCCTAAAGGATAAGACTGGCGGACAAAGAACAAATTAGGCATTGTGGTATCCTTAACTAATTCCAACAAATCCCATTTTTCTTTTTCTAATAAATTTGATTCCAGCTCGATGGCTGAGTCAAAGTGATCTTCAATTGATCGTTTGTGTTTACCGGTCACGATAATAATTTCTTCAATCCCTGAAGCCATCGCTTCCTCAACGATAAATTGAATAATTGGTTTATCAACTATCGGTAGTAGTTCTTTAGGGCTAGCTTTGGTAGCTGGTAAAAAACCTGTCCCATATCCAGCAGCGGGGATAATTGCTTTACGGACTTTTGACATTCAATCCACTCCATTCTTTCATAATTATAGCAAGTAATTACTTGAAAGACTATGTAATTCTTGAAAATTATGGTTAATCGTGGAATTGGCGTGTAAGTGGGAAGTGAAATACCTTCCGTCATTATCCACTTGCGTGTGCGCTCACATATTCGAGCCGTTCTTGTGTGCGTGAACGTAAGTGGGAAATGAATCACCTAGGCACTTACCCACCGCAAGACAAATTAGATTGAATTTGTCTTGCGCTTGGATAACGAGAGACAAATTGTGTCGAAATTGTCGTGCGCTGGTGCAGCGCGGGCCATCCCAACTTTTCGAAGGCACGCGCTCTCATCCCGCGTGCCTTCCCAACAAAATGATGTCCCGCGCTCCAGGAACGCGTGCCTTCCCAACAAAATGAAGTCTCGCGCTTTAATCCCGCGTGCCTTCCCAGCAATAATAAGCGGGAAATGTGTGACCATTTAATAATCTATCAATTTGGCTATTTGGTTATGAAATTAAGTATTTGGTGACTGATTAGCTTTATTTAACGTCTTTTTACTTCCCGCTAAAACGCATTTGCCGGAACTCATTTCTGAGCGACATCCGGCAAACCAACTTGCCGGAACACATCAGAAATCCACGTCCGGCAAATTAGAAAATATGATGAAAATTATCATTATAAACTTGTCTCTCTCTTACGGCTACAAGCCCAAAAAAGCTAGACACCCATAGGCATCTAGCTAATATCTAACCTATTAAACCGCATTGTTATGTGTTTCAACAGCTGTTTTCGTTCCAGCATAGCCTGCAAAAGCTGTAATGAACATGGCTAGGAGTAAACCAATAAAAATATACAATGAATATTTAGACGTTTCATTGGATACATCTTCTGCAACAACGGCTGCCTCATCCACTGCTTGTTGCGCTTGAACTTGTAAGTCAGCAATCGCTGTTTGAGCTTCTTCCATGACTTGCGTCGCTTGTTCTGTCGCATCTGCATAAGCTTGTTGGATATTTTCCACAGCCGCTTGAGCTTCCGCTTCAGTTAAGTCGGTATTAGCAGCTACGGCTTCAGTCAAAGCCTCTTCATCTAATTCTTGCCCAATTTCATCAATCCGGCCTTGGATATTACTAACCACTTCATCAATGGCTTGTTGTGGATCTTGTCCTTCAACAACCACTGCGTAACCCGCATTCGTAATATCATCCACCGTGGCTTGCATTTGATTTTCTAAGTAATCAGGTTGCAACTGTTCAATATCTGTCTCTTCTAAAACGTCAGTTACCGATTGTTGTAATTCGTCGGTATCCACATTGACTTGATTCGCAATGGCATCAAAGGCATCTTGCGATAATGAAGCAACGGTATCAACGGTAACCCCAACCGTATCACCAACCACTTGACCTGTGAACCCTAAGACATTGCCTAAAGCACCAAACGCCATACTTAAAGCAGAAGTCATTAACCAAAACATCACTACGATACTGACGGCCCATGTTAAGAAACCATGAATGAAACCGGCACGATTGGCTGTTAAACCAGCAATATAGCCAGCTGCCGCTAACGAAATGATTAAAGCAACTATTAGCCAAATAATTAAGCCCGTACCTACCCCATCTAACGGATTGCTAGAGGTAAAGTCCGGCACACCAAAACCAATCGCTGTCCCAATGAGTGAAAACAAAATGCTTAAGGCCACAAACGTCACAACCCCCGCAAAAATGGAGCGCCATGAAATATTGTTCCCCGCTTTTTCATTCATTCCATCTAAGATATATTTTCTCATCCTGTCTCTCTCCTTCATCTTTTGTATAAAACAAATAAATATCTCTGCTTTTACACCAATATTTATTTTAGATTTTATCTGCTTTACAATATTAAATAATATTATTTTTATACCATTAAGTCAATAAATAAACATTGTTAAAACAAAGTTTGTTTGTTATCAATTTAGGTTTATTAAAGTTATATTTTTGATATTTATTGTATGTATATTTATTAAATAAATCGTTATATCGCTTATGGTACAATGGAAGTAATCAAGTAGAAGGAGGAATGTTGCATGATACAATTTAAAACCGTCACCCGGGATAATTTCAAGGCTATTATTCATTTGAAAGTTGCGCCGGAGCAAGAAGAATTTGTCGCAACCAATTTGTTTAGTCTAGCCCAATCGTATGTCGCGCTTTTAAATGACCCCGTTCCACCTATGAGTTTCGGTATTTACGAAGAGGATACCTTGGTCGGTTTTATCATGATGGTTTATACAGCTGCAGAAGACAACGAATTCGCTGATGAAGCCATTTATAGCATTGATCGCTTTATGATGGGTGAAGCTTTTCAAAACAAAGGGTTAGGAAGAAAAGCCTTCGCAGAAGCTTTGAACTATCTGAAAACTTTGCCCCATGGACCTGCCACAGCCATTTATACATCCTATGAACCAGATAATCATGTAGCCAAGAACTTGTATGCTCAATTTGGTTTTATCGAGTTTGCGGAAGATGCAGGGGAAAGCGTCGCAAGACTTGAATTATAAACACTGGGTGTTAGGAAAGAAGATTAGAACACTATTTTTATTCCTTTAAAATCCAGACTATAAATAAAAGCGAAAACTTCCATTACACCTGGATTTATTCTAAAGTAAAAGGGATTTCAACCGCTTGATTGTGGTTGAGTAACGAAATTAATTGATCCACTTCGCTAATTTGTCCAATCGGTGTATAGGCGTAACTAGTAGAAAAGCTGTCATAGAAAATAACTAAAGTGTTTGAACCGAATAGCATTACATCTCCGGCATTAATTTGACCAACGGATTGAGGTTGAATCGGATACGACTGGTCGAGACTGGCATATTTTTCATTACGATGTAAATCATCCATGGTCAGCGTAAGTGGTAGATTTGCTAATAAAGTTTGCGAAGCTGGGTTTTCAATTAGGTTTAATGTAAAGGTTACCCCTTCAATGGTCATTTGCATGGTGTTAGATTCCTCCCTCTCTATTTGTGCTATTTCTCTTGGCTGTATTGGTATAACAGGATCTCCATTGGTCAATGGGCAGCTCATTATAGTAGTTAAAACAGTATACAATAACACTATTTTTTGGATAAGCATGTCATTTTTCACCCCCATTTAATTGTAAAGGGTAGCGGAGACGATTAAAAATGGTTATTTTGCATGGTTTATCATAGACAATGACAATCGTTTAGTCGAAGATGTACGTATCTATTTTAGTTGTTGTTTAATCAGATCATTTAAGAGCCTAATCGTTGGTGTGTCTGCTTTATTTTGATGATAACCAAAGGAAGCATGCATGTGATTGTCTTGAATAGCCGTTTCCAGTTCAATCAACTTTCCTTGTAGTAGTTCAGCTTCAACTGTAAAGCGTGGTAGGTAAGCCACCCCAAGATTACTCATGACACTTTGCTTAATCGTTTCAATGCTCCACAATTCTGAGGGCGTTTCTAAATGAATGTCTTGGTTGTGGAGATATTTATTAAAAATTTTAAGGTAAAAAGCATCACGGTCGTTTTGAATGTGGCAGACGGATTTCGTTTGGTGAGCGGTCACAAAATCGCGTTGGTCTACAGCCAACTCCGGAGATGCCACTAAAACCAAAGGAAACGTGCCAATAGGATGGGTTTGAATGCGATTGGGGTAATTGCGGACATCGTAATGAAACGCCGCATCAATTTGCCCATTGACCATTTCATCAAAAATGGCGTAACAATTCATCACCCGAATACTGAGTTTAACATGCGGCGCTTGGGCTTTGAACGCTTTAAAAATAGGCTGAAGTTTATAGGTTAACAGCGTTTCAGGCACCGCAAGAGTTAAACTACCCTTTAGCCCACTATCTTGGGTTTGAAAATTAATCAACGCTTCCGACGCCTCAATGACTTGGTTGATTAAAGGCAAAACCTCTTGCCCCTCTGGCGTCAACACCATCTGCTGCTTTTCTTTTTCAAATAACTTAATCGCCAGCTCCTTTTCAAGTTGCTTAATTTGAAAGGTAATGGTTGACTGCGCGTAATTCAGGGCTTGAGCCGCTTTTTGGTAATTGCCGGTTTCAATGATTTTCTTGACAGTATAAAGATATTTAAGTTCCATGGTTCCTCCTTGGATTCAATAATTTTGAATCGGTCTATCGATTAATTCAATTTCACTAAACAGACTATTTGTGGGATAATTTTACCATAAAACCCAAAATAAATATCGTTGCTTGACAATTTAGGAGGAATTATTGATGAAATTTGATACAAAATTAGCCATTGTTTTAAGAGATGATTTGGAAAGTTGGCAAGAATTAAATGTGACCGCATTTTTAATGAGCGGGATTGCGGGAACACAGCCCGTTGTGGGTCAGCCTTATGTAGATAAAAGTGGGGTTGAGTATTTGCCCATGTCACGTCAACCGATTATGATTCATACGGCAGATAAAGAAAGCTTGAAGGCTTTGTTGACTAAAGCTTTGACGAAGGATGTGGTTTTGACGATTTTTACGGAAGAAATCTTTAAAACGTATAATGATGAAGATAACCGTGCTTCGATTGCTGAATTTGAAACTGACGAGTTGAATTTGGTGGGGATTGGTATGCGTGGCAAGAAGAATCATGTGGATAAGATGTTGAAGGGGTTTGCGTTGCATGGGTAGGGATGATTATCTGAGAGTGTTAGAGTGAACAAAATGCTAGTTGTTATTGCCGAAAGGTTATAACAACTAGCACTTTTTTAACAGTCTATTTCTCTCTATCTTCACTTTCAAAATTAGTCGCTTTAAATAATGGGTGATGACTTAATGAATGTTTCTCGTAGTATGTATCGATATAAATATACATGCTATCTAATATGATTTTGAACATGACCTCAGTTGATACATATTTCGCCCCGAAATGTTGCAAGGTAGAAATAGGAACTATCGCATAATCGGATTGATTATAAACAGGATTATTATAACTAGCTGTTAATGAAACGACCGTTGCTCCAGCAGATTTAGCATAGTTTATCATTTCCAAGCAAGGTTCTGACGTTCCCGTCTGGGATATTGCTAAGACAACAGCTCCCTTCGTCAAAGTCTTACCTGTTAAATGCGTCTCAAAGGTATCATCTACATAATAAACATTTCGCGTAATGGTCCTCATCTTGAGATAAAAATTGTAGCCTAAACTCCCTGAAAATACTGCTCCAACGATCACGACATAATCAGCTTCAAGTAAGACTTTCGCAACTTTATCAATTTCGTCATAATTTAATTCAGTAATATTACTTTCTAAACTTTTTAAAACATTTATTTCATACGATTTAAGAATATTGGATAAGGATAAATCATCTGTCACCATTTCATCAAAGGTTGTTGTATTTTTATTACGTGGGGCAGCAGCGCAGGCAATGATAAAGTTCTTATAACCATCGTAACCTAATTTCTGAGTAAAGCGTGTAATTGAAGATTGTGACACTTCAATTTTTTCAGATAATTCCGTTATTTTCATATCAATAATCGCTTCATAGTTCTGAATAATATAATTGGCGATTTTCTTTTCCGTTTTCTTCAGATAAGGTAAATAAGACATTATCAAATTTAAGGGGGATGAATTCATTGGGGTTCTCCTCTTTTTTGTCGAAAAACAAATGCTATTTTAAGATGGATTTTAGCATATTTTATCCATACAAACAAAAATAATTCAAAAATTTATTCAAAAATTCATTTTTCGCTTTTTAGAAACACTGTTTTATCAAGGTTTATATCCTTTACATGGAATTTACATTCTTTTTACATAAAATTTATGGATATTTTATCCAATTAGATTTATTATATTGCCTGAAGGAGGACGCAGGATTTAAACACGCCGATGACTATACGCCCATTAAAAAAACTTAAAAACAAACCTAATGAGAGGGATTTTATAAATGAAAAAAATTATCGCATCATTCTTGGCTACTTTTACTTTAGCTACGGCACCCACTGCACAAATCGCCGCACAAGATCACGCTGATTGGCCAGAAGAAATTACGATTGTTCAAGTTCCTGATGAAAGTAATCCAAATACACCAAGTTTACACACACAATTCCGTGAACATTTAGCGGAAGAATTAGGCATTAAAGTTAATGAAGTGACTTCTGGAACAAGTTATGCTGTAGGGATTGAAGCATTAGCTTCTGGTCAAATTGATATTTTATTAGTTTCTCCTCAAAGTTACGCTCAGTCTTCAGAAAAAGCCAATGCTGAATTATTCGCAACTAACTCAAGTGATAGTGATTATTATACGGTATTTATTACTCAAAGCGATAATGATGAAATTAACTCTCTTGAAGATTTAGAAGGCAAAAGTTTTGCGTTCGTAGATGCTGCTTCTTCTTCAGGTTATGTCTATCCTAAAGCAACGTTGTTAATGGAATTAGGATTAGAAAATGAACGGATCGAACAATCAGGTTACTTTTTTGAAAATGTTGTCTTTTCGGGTGGTCACGATAATTCGGTAGTAGGCGTTTCGATGGGAGATTATGATGCCGCTGCAGTTGCTGCTCAAATCATCGCTGGTCTTACCGAAGCAGGTGTCATCGAAGAAGATTCCATCAAAGTCATTGGTCGTTCTGTAGATATTCCAAATCCATCTTTTGTTATCCGTGGTGATTTACCGGAAGATTTTAAACAAGCTGTACAAGATGCATTCCTTTCTTTTGACAATGGAGAATACTTTGAAGCTTTATACGGTGATGCTGAAACACGTTTTGTAGCCATTGACGAAACATACTATGCTCCAACTTTAGAAATTCTAGATTTAGTCAATGAAGGAAACTAAGCGGAGGAAGGCTATTGAATAATTCATTACTCGATATTCGTCACCTTACCATGTCCTATGATGGTAAGGTGAATGTTTTAAAAGATATTAACTTAACGTTTAATAAAAATGAATTTGTCGTTGTCATTGGGCCTTCGGGTGCTGGTAAATCAACTTTTATTCGTTTCATCAATTTGTTGGTTAAGCCTACTGGCGGAGAAATTATTTTTGATGGTGACGACTTACTGCAAGCAAATACCAATCAACTAAAGGCTGCACGTTCCAACATCGGTATGATCTTTCAAGATTATAATTTAATTGAACGCTCCAACGTCTTAAAAAACGTTTTAAACGGCCAACTCGGGAAGATATCAGCCTTTGATTCCATATTCGGTCGTTTCACTGAAGAAGATAAACAAAGAGCCGTTAATTTATTAGAAGAAGTCGGATTAGGTGAACACATATATAAACGAGCGGACGAACTTTCAGGTGGTCAAATGCAACGGGTAGGGATTTGTCGAGCTTTAATGCAATCACCTAAATTACTTTTAGCAGATGAACCCATCGCATCATTAGATCCAGCTACTTCACGGTTGATAATGGAATATTTATTTAATTTGTCTAACCAATATGGTGTGACATCCATCGTCAATCTTCATCAAGTAGCGATTGCCAAAGAGTTCGCTACACGGATTATCGGTATTAAAAAAGGTGAGGTTGTCTTTGACGATCATCCTGATTATTTGACTGATGATATTACTGAAGAGATTTATGGCGATAAAATCAATGAGTCTGTTTTTGGAACGTTTGCTAGTCAAATGGCTTAGGAGGTGAATCGTTTAATGAACCAAATTCAAGCCCAAACGCAAACAATGAAGAGCAAGAATTCGACGAAAGTTTTCGTCTTTATTGGCATTCTTCTCTTCCTAGTCATAAGCGGGATGGTCTATTTAGATATTTCTTTGATTGATTTAGTCACGGTTATTCCTGATTTTTTGGTGTTTTTCTTTACACGTTTCTTCCCGCCGAATTTCTCAGAGTTCTTTTTAATTTTACCTGATTTAATTGACACCATCTTATACGCCTATGTAGCTACTATCATTTCATCTATTGTTGCTTTAATATTTGGCATATTAATGTCTAAACGCTTAAATCCGATTCAACCTATTCGACTTATCGTTCGAGGTATTGTCTCATTCCTAAGAAATGTCCCGGTTATTATTTGGGCGTCTACCCTCGTATATATATTCGGTATTGGATCATTAGTTGCGATTATCGCTTTAGTCATTAACACCATTGGTTTTCTTAGTAAATCTTATGCAGATTCCATTGACGATATTCCGCAAGGTAAACTCGAACCGATGATTGCTAACGGTGCATCTAAATCACAAATTATCTATCATGCTATCGTTCCGATGTTCTTACCCGATTGGATTAATTGGACCCTCTTTGCCTTTGAAATCAATGTCAGAGCTTCATCCATACTAGGTTTGGTGGGTGCTGGGGGTATAGGTATTCTAATTCAGACACGGATTAACTTATTTAAATATCAAGAAGCCATGGCCATGGTTATCTATATCATTATTCTCGTCTTAATTACAGAATATGCAACTAACAAACTAAGAACGAAACTCAAATAAGGGAAAAAGGAGCTATCATGAAAAAAATACCTTTATCGAAAAATGGCAACAAATTTAAACTGTTTTTATGGAGCTTTCTAATAATTGGTTCTTTCTTTATCAGTTTGTATTTTCTAGATCTAGATTTTAATCGCTTTTTTTCACGTCTTGAGAATACCCCTAAAGTAATAGCTAGGATGATGGGCTTTAATTTCAACCTATTAGTTGACTTAATGAAAGGTTTCGCAACCACCTTTTTTCTAGTTGTTATTGGTGTATTTGTTTCGGTCTTGATTTCATTTGTATTAGCCTTTCTAGCTGCCGATAATATTGCGCCTTCAAAGATTTTGAGCGGTTTGATAAAAGGAATTGTTGCTATCATTCGATCGATTCCTTCATTAATCTTAACGATTATTGTTATTGCATCTATCGGATTCGGAAATACCAGTGGTTTGATTTCTATTATTATCGCTGGCGTCAGCTTTTTAACCAAAACGTTTAGTTCAGTTATTGAAAGCTCCGGAAATAACGTTATTGAAGCAATCCGTTCAACAGGATCTTCTTGGTTTGGTATCGTTATACACGGTTTGTTACCCACTGTTTTTTCGGGTTTTATCTCATGGACGACCTTAGAAATTGAACAAGCTGTTAATTTATCGATTTCCATGGGTACCATTGGTATCGCTGGAATTGGCTTGCTGCTTTCGAATGCACAACGAACGTATCAATACAAAGACATTACGACGATTGTCGTGTTTATATTTATTTTGATGTATTTACTTGAACTAATCACAACAACAATAAGGGAGAAATTAAATGATAACAACTAATTATGTACGTTTACCTTTGCAAGCCGTCAATAACTGCCGTGAAATGGGTGGCTATGCGACAGCAGATGGAAAGGTGACGCGTTGGCATAATTTCTTGCGATCAAGTCAGTTGTCCAATAGTACTGCAGATGATATTCAATTCCTCATAGACTATGGTTTGAAAACAATTATCGACTTACGCACAACAGAAGAAATTAACAAACAACCTAATCCATTTAGCGATGATGATAATGTCGCTTATTATCATCAAAATTTCATGCAGAAAGAATCCATTAAAGATATAAATTCAATGCCTCAATTGGCTAATGAAGAATTTGCCTTAGGTAAAATGTATACCTATTTACTTAGTCATCATGAGGCTGTTAAGTCCATCATGGATATTGTTTTAAATCATAAAGAAGGCACCTTACTATTCCATTGTAGTGCAGGCAAAGACCGGACAGGTGTCGTTGCGTTATTAATCTTAGGTATTGCTGGGGTTAGTTTACAAGATATCGTTACTAACTATGAAGTTACTTACACCAATATTATGTCAGACTTTAAACATCTAGATACAAAGTACACGATGAATATGATTCAATCGCATCCACAAAACATTATCATGGCTTATGAATATATTTTAAATAAATATCTTTCCTTTGAAGCATATTTTGTGGCATTAGGTTATTCAGCGGATGAAATTCAGCAATTCAAAGCGATGATCGTGGAATAAAGAGTAAAAACGCGTTAGGGTATTTTCATTTACCCTAACGCGTTTTGCAAGTCCTATTCCACCTTCGACCCCAACCCCTCAGCCTCTAAAAACAATCTAAACGGCACTAAATCTTCCGCTTCATACCGCTCCTGGTAAGCTTGAATCTCTTCCTCACTATAAAACTTAGGATCTAATTTCAACGTTTCAACTGGAATCGGCCGTTCCTTGGTAATCCGACAATTCACCACCACCGTACGACCCTTTTTATTATCTGCCACAGCTTGCTTTATCACACCATCAATATCTTCAATACGATCAACAGTATAACCCACCGCACCTTGCGCTTCCGCAACCATAGCGTAATCGACATCCATAAAGTCCGTCCCAAATAACGTTTCATTCGTATCCTCGTATTTATTTTTGATAAAAGCATACTCAGTATTTGAAAAGACAATATTAATGACGGGTAAATTGTATTGCACGTTCGTCGCAACATCTGGATAGCTCATATTAAAGGCGCCATCGCCAATCAAATTCCAAACTTGGCGGTCTGGATATGTCCGTTTAGCGGCAATTCCCCCTGGCAAAGCAATGCCCATCGTTGCAAACAAGGGCGACGTCCGCCACATATTTTTAGGTGTCATATGTAAATGCCGCACTGATGTTTGTGTTGAATTCCCCACATCAATCGAATAAATCGCATCCTCATCTGCATGGTTATTGATTGCATGGTAGACTTGGTAAAATTGCAAAGGACCGGATTCCTTTTGCTCCAATTTATTCATAAACTCCCGCCAATTTTTAACATTCGCCAGATTCGCACGCCACCAACCATCTGCCTCACGCGCATCCACTTTTTCAATTAAACGCGTCAATACCTGACCCGCATCGCCCAAAATGGCAACATCGGCTTTGTGGCGTTTGCCTAACATTGCTGGATCGATGTCCACTTGAATAAAATGCTTAACATTTTTAAAGGTCCCTTGCACTTCTGCAAAGGGAAAGTTCGAGCCTATAAATAAGACGGTATCCGTCTCAAGGATTGCTTCATTCGCTGGCTTCCAGCCTACGCGATAGGTTGAACCTAATAACGCTTCGTAATCCCACTCAAAAGTTTCAAAGTTTTTGCCCGTTGTAATAACTGGCGCTTTTATTTTTTGTGACAAAGCGACCACTTTATCGCCATGCCCCATCGTTCCAATGCCGGCATAAATAACACTGCGACGCGACTGGTTAAGTAATGCAACCGCGGCATCAATATCTGCTTCATTTGCATCCGCTAAGCGCAACTGGCGACGACTTGATCCTGAAGAATACACAGCATCAGCAGCTATTTCTTCAAAACCAAAATCTGAAGGGACTTCTAAAACGGCTACCCCACGATCAGCAATTGCATGGCGGGCTGCTTCATCAACTAATTTAGGCAATTGCTCTGGATAGGCTACCCGTTTGTTATAAACGGCAATGTTTTCATACATTGGATTTTGATTTAATTCTTGGAAGGCATCTAAATTTAATTCAGTTTCAGGACGTGCACCTAAAATGGCTACTACTGGAATACGATCCATCGAAGCATCATATAACCCGTTAATCAAATGCGTCGCACCTGGTCCACCTGATCCAATACAAACGGCTAAACTTCCTCCGAATTTTCCTTGCATCGAGGCAGCTAATGCACCCGTTTCTTCATGTCGCACCTGAATAAATTGAATGTTATCTTGTTTAGCATCGAGTGCATCCATTAAAGAACTGAGTGTTCCTGATGGAATACCGTAAATGGTATCAACCCCCCACCCAATCAAAACATCCAAGGCTGCTTCACTGATTTTCACTTTTCTTTCAGTCACCTAGTCACCTTTATCCTTTCTGTCAATTTAACAACATCGTCATCATATAGGTTAACACGTTGTCGACTCAATATAAAACCATTCGCCTTATTCTAAAGCCACAAAAAAAGGAAGGACATTTCGTCCTTCCCTAATAAAACTAGTAGTGTGATTCTATTTTTGGAAATTATTAGGATAAACGGGTCTTCAAGCCGTTTTCCTATTCTTATAAGCATTGGCTTTTTTCGTTTTTTCGAATCACACTACTCTTGCGCACTCTTCTATATCGTTGGGTTATAATTTTTCGATTATAACGCTTCCCTCTATATCAGCGTTATTCTAACGATAATCATTAATCTGCTTGGTTTTCGCAGAATCCGTTTATGATTATTCTGATATCAACGATAGGAGCCTTTTGCGCTTAGCAACAAACTTCTTTTGTTGCTATCGAACCTAAGAGGTTCTGTGTAAAGAGTGAAACGCTAATCTTTACTACAGTGCATCTCTCTCTTTACTAACTACAGTATACTAGTTAACCGCTTACATGTCAACCCCAAAGCGCCTTTTTTTTACAAACTTTTTGCTAACTTTTTTATACGAATTCCTTAAGAAAACCCTTTTTCCTTCTAATAAATATCACTGTTACCTTGCTTGCAATAACGATTAATTTTCTGCTCAAATGGTTTTTCTGCATGCATTTTATAGCTATTTGGAATAATACTTATGCGAAATAACCATTAAGATTTGAAGCAATGATATTTATTGTTGGTGGTGTGTAGTTTATAATTAAAGTAAATACTGAAAGGGGAAATTTATTATGGTATTTACAGAAACGGTCACGTTAGCAAATGGTGTCGTGATGCCTATGCTTGGTTTTGGTACTTGGATGATCGACGACGACGCGGTGGTGCAACCTGTCAAAGACGCTATCGAACTGGGCTATCGTCATATTGATACGGCGGCTGCTTATCACAATGAAGTGGGTGTAGGCAAAGCCGTTAAAGCATCCGGTGTGCCTAGAGAAGAATTATTTATTACGACTAAATTAGCCGCTGAAAAGAAGGACTATGAAAGTGCTAAAGTGGCGATTGATAAAGCCTTAGTTCGTTTGGATATGGATTACATTGATTTAATGATCATTCACAGTCCACAACCTTGGGCCGATTTTAGAGGTGACGACCATTATTTCGAAGGGAATTTAGAGGCGTGGCGAGCTTTAGAAGAAGCTTTAGAAGCTGGTAAATTGCGGGCGATTGGTGTTTCTAATTTTGAGGAAGTTGATTTAGATAACTTATTAAAGAACGCTAAGGTTAAACCAATGGTTAACCAAATCCTAGCGCATATTTCCAATGTTCCTAATGAGTTAGTCGCTTTTTCACAAGAAAATAACATCGTTGTTGAAGCCTACTCCCCAATTGCCCATGGTGCGATTTTACATCATCCAACCGTCCAAGAGACGGCTGCTAAATATGATGTTTCGCCTGCCCAATTAAGTATCCGTTATGTTATCCAATTAGGTATGGTTGCTTTACCAAAATCTACCAACAAAGATCACATTAAAGATAATGCAGAATTAGACTTCACGATTTCTGATGCTGATATGGAAACCTTAAACCAAATTCCAATGATTGAGGATTATGGCGAAGATCGCGATATGCCTGTGTTTAGTTCACAATTTTAAGTATTAATTGAAAAAGAGTGCTCCTAGCACTCTTTTTTGTTGTGAATTTTCATGTTGAGTGGGTGGAATCGGGGTAATGCTTATCGCGAGAGGAATCTCAGCCTTTTTAAGCTGTGGAGTGGTGATGGAAGGTTATCTCCCGTTCATGTTGAAATGCTGACAGTTAATAGTAGCTAGGATTTTCCTTCATGCTTACAATTTCCTATATTTTTACTCAGTTGCCGGTCGTCAGTTCTTGATGTCGTCCGGCAAAAGGCGGTTGGTGGACGTCAGTCGGAAATGTCGTCCGCCATTTCCATGAGTTCAACGGTTTTTTCCCTGTTGCCGGTCGTCAGTTCTTGATGTCGTCCGGAAAAGGCAGTTGGCGGACGTCTGTCGGAAATGTCGTCCGCCTTTTCTATGAGTTCAACGAGTTTTTCCCTGTTGCCGGTCGTCAGTTCTTGATGTCGTCCGGCAAGGGGGGTTGGCGGACGTCAGTCGGAAATGTCGTCCGGCTTTTCCATGAGTTCAACGAGTTTTTCCCTGTTGACGGTCGTCAGTTCTTGACGTCGTCCGGCAAAGGGGGTTGGCGGACGTCAGTCGGAAATGTCGTCCGGCTTTTCTATGAATTCAACGAGTTTTTCCCTGTTGCCGGTCGTCGTTTCTCGTTGTCGTCCGGCAAAGGCGGTTGGCGGACATCAGTCGGAAATGTCGTCCGGCTTTTCACTAAATTCATTTTTATTTCTTAATTTATCGGTTAAATTGCAGGGTAATTACCCAGCGCGCGACAACTCCTCGCCAATTTGTCGCGTGGACTGTGAGCGCGCGACATTTTTCTATCAACTTGTCGAGCGCTCCATCAAATAACAAAGTAAGCGTGACAATCTTCCATTTCCCAACCATTCACTCTGCCCACTATACCTCCGTCAACCACTAAGCCAAATAAATATTCTGCCGTCTGCGATAACTTTGCACCATGAAACTTAAGGCGTAATAAGCGGCAATCAACAAAATCTGAATGCCAAAGAAAGTCAGCAAATCTTGCGCGCCACCATTCGACAACGCTGGATTGCTTAAAATAATCTCATCGGCTCGCACTTGCCAAAACGGCGATGCTAACATGGCAATTTGTTGCATAATGGGTGAAACAAACTGACGAGGGACAAACAAGCCACTCGCAAACGCCACGAACAAGCCAATAAAGGTAGACATAAAATTAATAATCCCTTTATTTGGCGATATCGTCACAATAAAGTAGGACATCGCCTGAATACCAAAACAGGATAAGAAACTCGACAAGAGAATAAGCAAGCCTTGTCTTGAAAAGAGCGTGTTTGGTCCGTACATGAAGTAAGCAACTAACATTAAAAAGAACCAGTAAAGCAAGGCGAAAGATAGACTCCCTAAAATAGATTGGAATAAGCGGTTCCCCTCCGATAAACGCCCCATTCGATCACGTTTGACAATTTCAGGATTGCGCATGGCGATAATCGCATAGCCAAAGGTCGTAATGAAAGTAGTGATGAAAATATAACTCGCATAATGCGTATAAAAACCTCCAAAAGCGCTTAGTCGTGCCAAATCACCATCAACCTCTGCTTGCATAATATCAATGGAAGTATCCAAGGTTTCATCCAAAATACTGAAATACTCAGCGATTTGTTCATCGGAAGGATTTGTCGCTAGATTACCTGCATTAACACGGGCGTTATTTATATAGGACGTCAACATCGTATCCACAAACGCTTCATCCGCTTGTGAGTTCGTCACTTCTTTTTCCAATGGAATCGTATACTCCGTTCCAAAGGTTAAACTATCACCGAAACCTTCAGGAATCGTCAAAACATATTGAATTTTTTCATCAAAGAAAGCATCGGCAATCGCCTCACGGCTCTCTTCAATATCCACAAGTTCAGCATGACTGTCTAAATAATCCACTAAATGTTGTGAAAAGACATTCCCTTCATCGTGATTAAATATCACTATCCGACTTTCTTCCACAACAAATTCGGTATTTAATTCACTTTCGTAGACACGATTAATCGGTATGGTTATCGCCATTAACAGGACGAAGTAAGAGATGATAGCAGCCTGGTTGGCGCGCAACAACTTATAAAACAGTTTAAAGACTTGCATAATCCGTCCTCCTTAAGCTAACAATTGTAATAACAAACAACACAACGGCCATGATAGCTAGAATGAGTAAATTTTCGTTATACTGCTTAAATGTCGGATAGGTATTGAGATAAAAAATCCCGTCATTGATCAAAGCAACAGGATTTATTTTATTAAACCACGGCGCATTATCATTAATAAATATCTTTAGTGCGTTGGACATCATACCGGTAAAGGCACCAAACATCAGCGGTAAACCAATTGAAATAGCTACGGTGACTCCACTGTGCCGTTTAAACACACCAGCGATAGCCGTCCCCATTAATAAACCAACTAGGACACCTAAGGTAACAATCGCAATGATTCTTCCCCAATGATAGCCTAATGGCACACCATTAAAGTAATAGATGGCAATCACGGCATAAACAATCGCTAACGATGGCAATCCCCATGAAATAAAGGTGGCTAAAAAGCGTTTAATTTTAGGAACAGGTGATACCGTTGCTCTTAATGCTTGCGTCGAATGAATCGCTTCATTTTCCGTAATCATATTAACCCCGATTGACATAAAGAAAATACACAAATAAGCAATCGCAGAATAAAAGTAAATTGACGTACTGGTAGTACCACTTTCAGACCTGGCGTTGACAATTAATTCCGGATTGGCTTGAAATGCTTCCGCCCGGTTGGTCACTTGAACGAGTGAATTAACCGGATCCTCTGAATTAGCAATATTGGTAAAAGCGGTCGTATAACCCGCGGTGATAGACGTATACGAGTTAAAGGCAGAATAGATAATTGAAGAAGTGAAATCGTTAATAGCAGCTGGAGCGACTTCTAAACTAAAAGACACCCCGTCTTGGGTGGCATCAGCAATCACGGTTGCATCAACGACACCATCTTGAGCTAATTGTTGACCGGCTGCCAAATCATCCACAACCACATAAGCCATCAGCGGTTCCTCTTCGACATCGTCCTTTAAAACAATCTTTCCATCGCTTTTTTCACCTTCCACGGCGATAGCTGTTAAATTCGCTTGTATACTCGTCACTTCTTCAGCACTCCCATTAAACACCATGGCGATGGGAATGACATCCAAAGTTGTTCCACCTGATAACAAACCCGTAAAAACCAATAAATAAATTAAGCCAAAAGCAAAGGGAAATAAAATGCCAAACAAGACCCCTTGGCGATCACGATACATTAAGCGCGGAGTATAACGTAATAAATGGCTAAACATTGTCCCTCAACTCCTTACCTGTAATTTCCAGAAAGACATCATTTAATGTAGGTTTTTGAACACTTAAATTAATAATATTGACGGCTTCCTCATCTAAAACCGTTAGTAATTTAGTTAGATGACTTTGACCTTTTTCAAAATGCACCACCGCATTACCCGGTTCATAAATAAATTGCGACACTTGCGGGATCGCTTTAATCTTAACTTGTGTTGCTTCGGTTAAGTGCGCAACTTCCAAGGTCACCACCTCACCATGACTCGACATTTCTTTAATTTGACTACTAGTTCCCGTCACGATTTCCTTACCCCGATCAAGAATTGTCAAACGATCACATAAGTACTCCACTTCTTCCATATAATGTGTCGTATAAATAATCGTCTTCCCTTGAGCGGCTAAATCCTTTATCCCATCTAAAATCCGGTTACGCGACTGCGGGTCAACGGCAACCGTAGGTTCGTCCAGCACAATTAAATCTGGCTTATGCACAATCCCACAGGCTAAATTCAAACGTCTCAGTAACCCACCTGATAGTTTTTTAGGCCGAAATTTGCGGAAATCTTCTAAACCAACAAATTCAATGGCTTCATCCACATACTGTTTACGGGTTTGTTTATCGCTAATATACAAACCACAAAAATAATCTAAATTTTCAACCACCGATAATTCATCATAGACACCAATGTTTTGCATCACTAAACCAATGCGTTTTTTCACATTGTAATTGGTTGGATGCATTTTTTCCCCAAAAATATGCACACTACCTTCATCATAACGCAGGAGCGCCAACATACAATTAATCGCAGTTGTCTTCCCACTTCCGTTGGGTCCCAGCAATCCATAAATCTCGCCTTCTTGAACATTCATCGAAAAGTGATCTAAAGCTACCAAATCATTATAGCGTTTTACAATATTATCTAATTGAACAATCATGACGCAGCCCTCCATTTGTTTTATAGTTATATTATCCCATGCTAAACTTTCCAATCCCATTGCAAAATGTCAATGAAGTCGATGACATTCGTCATCAAAAAATGCTACTATATCCTTAAGGAGGCGGGAAAAATGAATCAGTGGTCAGAACTCATCATTCGCTTAACCCTCGTTATCAGCCTGTTTTTTTATCTTCTTTCAATAAATACCTCTGCTTTTCCGGTGGTTGAATTAGCCCTTATTGTTGTTATTTCCGCCATCTATTACTTGCGCTTATATGGTCAAAGCGATAAACATTGGGAAAGCGAAGTATCCAATCGCAACGAAGCGATATTTACATGGATTTATGTGGTTCTTTTTGCTATTATTTGTTACTTTTTACCTTATTTTTATGTCTTTTTGCCTGTTTTATTCTATGATATTCCAATAAAAGCATTGAATCGTGTAACATTAGTCATCCTCTTTTCCGTTTTGGGTCTCTTTTTGAATATAGAGGTATTTATTTTGTTTTTCATTGGGGGTTTGTCGTTGATTTGTGCGTTTTTGCATGCGTTAATGCTATCGGCCTCGCAACAACAAACAGCTTATTTTTCTGAACTAAATAGCTTGCGGCATGTTAATGAGCGCTTTAAACAAGAACAGCAACATTTAGTGGCCTTACAAGATGATCGGATTCAATCGTCGATTAATAATGAACGTCGACGGATTGTTGGTGAGATTCATGATATATTGGGCCATCAATTGAGTTCGGTTATTATTCAACTGGGGGCATTGGAGTATGTGGTCGAAGATGAGCAGCTAAAGCTGTCTTTGCGGGAAATTAAGGAGGTTCTCAATACGTCAATGACGAATGTGCGTGCGGTCATTCATACGGAGCGTGAATCAACTATTGATTTAGAAAGTGAAATCCAACATTTAATTGACGGTTTTACAAAAGCGCCTGTTCATTATACTTATAGTAACGAAAGCCCGCTTGACACACAGACGGCACATTCAATGGTTAATATCGTGAAAGAAGCTTTAACCAACATCAATAAGCACTCCAACGCGACGCATGTAACGATTCGCTTTCTTGAATTACCTACCCAATGGTCTTTGTTAATTTCGGATAATGGTTCGACGCTTAGTGAATCGGCTGCGGGCAATCCCCATAGAGGGATTGGTTTATTAAATATTGAAGAACGTGTTCATCAACTCGATGGAAATATACATATCAATCATGAAAGAGGATTCCGGATATTTATTACAATACCTAAAACGGAGGACGTGGATTAGATGAAAGTATTGGTAATTGACGATGACGCTATGGTAACCGCGGGTATCAAGACGATTATTGAAATGGCCACCAAAGGGCTTGCCGAACCTTTCAAGGTAGTTGGCGTGGGGCATAATGGCCAAGACGCCTTAAGGCTGTATCCTGAAACAAGGCCTGATGTCATCTTAATGGATATTCGTATGCCAGAAATGGATGGGATTGAAGCCGGGAAAGCCTTACTTAGTTTGTATCCTGAGGTAAGGATTATCTACTTAACAACTTTTTTGGAAGATGATTATATTGTGGAAGCTTTAAAATTAGGGGCTAAGGGGTATTTATTGAAAACAGACTATGAAAGTTTGATTCCGGCGATTGAAGCGGTCGCTAATGGGCAACATGTTTACGGGGATGAAATTATTGCCAAGGTGCCTGCGTATTTGTCCCAGGAACATCACGTTCAAGGGAATGTTGCCAGACAGGGATTGGATGCGGTTGACTTGTCGACAAAAGAAGTTGAGTTGATCCAGTGGGTGGCTGAAGGGTTGAACAACAAGGAGATTGCTGAGAAGATGCATTTCACCGAGGGGACGATTCGCAATTATTTGTCGGCGGTGTTGGAAAAATTGGAGTTGCGTGACCGGACACAATTGGCGATTTATTATTTTAAACATATGGTGTAGGGAATGGGGATGTCGTGTAAGTGCTGCTAAAATCCGACGGTTAGACGGTCTTCCCAACAAATCGACGTCCGCCATTTCGGCAATTTTCAGCATATCCAACGATTTGCCGGACTTCGTTTCTTGACGACGTCCGGCAATTAACGTTGCCGGTCTTCCCGATAAATCGACGTCCGGCATTTCAGCGATTTCCAGCATATCCCCCAATTTGCCGGACTTCGATTCTTGACGACGTCCGCCAATGAACTTTGCCGGTCTTCCCGACATATCGACATCCGGCATTTCGGCAATTTTCAGCATTTCCAACGATTTGCCGGACTTCGATTCTTGACGACGTCCGCCATTTGACTTTGCCGGTCTTCCCGATAAATCGACGTCCGGCATTTCGGCAATTTTCAGCATATTCCCCAATTTGCCGGTCTTCGATTCTTGACGACGTCCACCATTTGACTTTGCCGGTCTTCCCGACATATCGACGTCCGGCATTTCGGCAATTTTCAGCATATCCCACGATTTGCCGGACTTCGATTCTTGACGTCGTCCGCCATTTAACTTTGCCGGTCTTCCCGACATATCGACGTCCGGCATTTCAGTAATTTTCAGCATATCCCCCAATTTGCCGACTCTCACTCTCTTCACTTATCACGCCATTAAGTCCCGCTCACCGAAACCCCACCCCCTCATACCATCAATCAAAATAAGCCAGGGCGTCTGGGTCGTCTAAGTAGCGGTACAGGATGTCAATTTGGGATTCCGTTATGCGGCCGATGGATAACTCGGGTAAGGAATGACGCTCAAAAAAGCCAACGTCGGATGTTTCAATCGATTCACTCGCCTGCCCGCCGACAAGCTCACACAAAAAGAAAATCCGATAAATATAATTGGCGTGTGGTGGATGCGGATGGCGGGCGCGATCCATCACTGCAATCACTCGTCGTGGCACAACAACAAAGCCAGACTCCTCCTGCACCTCTTTGACCACCACCTCACTAGCAGAATAGCCAACATCAGCCCAGCCACCAGGCACGGACCACTTGCCATCCGCCGTTTCCTTCACCAACAAAATCCGTCGGTCTTGGAAAACGACGCCACGCACATCCACCTTAGGTGTTGCGTAGCCTGTATCACTCGCAAACAACTCACGAATGACCGTCGGATCCACCTGCGTGTATTCCTCCATTATTTCCACACTCAAATCGCGAATCATCTCAAACCGCTCCAAGTCATACACGTCCTTGGAATACGTCAACCCCGCCTGCGCAATCGCCTGCAACTGTTGCGCCCATTCTAACCACTTAATCCGCATATCCCCCTCCAATAAATCCCTCTGCCTCAAGCAAAAAAGAACCTCCTTCGCTAATAAGAGGTTCCCTTTTACAGGCTGGCTATAACACCGCCACTTTCCCACCATCTATATTCACTGACGTTCCCGTCACATAGGATGCACCAGATGACGCCAAGAAGGTAATTACCTTCGCCGCTTCAACGGTATCGCCTATGCGACCCATAGGAATCTCATGACTATCCAAAGCCGAATACTCTTCCCAAGTCAAATCAGGCCGCTCATTCTGCCATTTCTTCTCAATTTGATCACTGCGAATAAGACCAATACAGACCGCATTGATACGAATATTATCGGCCGCGAATTCTTTGCTCAAACCCTTGGTTAAAGCTAAACCGGCCGCGCGACTAATGGACGTTGGAAACGACTTTGCTCCTGGGGTCTTACCAGCTGCCGCCGTTAAATTCACCACCGCACCGCCACCGACCTGACGCATATGCGGAACAGCGGCTCGGGTGGTATTTATGGCACCGAACAATTTCAAATCCAAATCCTTTTGCCACAAAGCATTGTCTACCTCTTCAAAGGGATGCGCCTCCGACGTCCCAGCGTTATTGATTAAAATATCTAAGCGTCCAAAGTGTTCTACCGTTTCCTCAATCACACGCTCACAATCCGCTTCGATCGTCATGTCTGCTACAACCACCAAAACTTCTTTACCCGTTTCCGCTAATATTTCAGCCTTAGCCGCCTCTAAGCGATCTAAATTGCGCGCACAAATAGTGACGTCCGCCCCTTCACCGACCAACATTTTGGCTGTCGCAAGCCCGATGCCTTTACTTGATCCTGTCACGACCGCCACTTTGCCTTGCAATCCTAAATCCATAAAATCACCCTTTCTTACTCTCTTTCATTCTACCGATTTTACCAACCCACTTCAAATAAATATCTCTGCCCTATAAAAATTCTTCAAGCAGTGATATTTATTTAAATAAAAATTAATTTCTTATGGGTTATTTAAACTTATTCAGAGGGTTTTCGTTTGATTTTTCATCATAATATTATATACAATGTTATATAAGGAGTGATATTTAATGAAAAAATTTATTGGAAAAGGAACGTTAGTCTTGTCGACAGCCTTGTTATTGGGAGTGGCTGTTCCAACCATTCATACAGCAATAGCTCAAGATAGCGAGTCAGTAGAAAGTGTTGAAATGGATCACGCTATGATGGAACATGATGATGAAGGCCGTTTACCGGCAAACATCATGATTGAACGCGAACCAACGTTTAAAGTCGGTGACAGTGTCGTAGTTAGTGCTGACCATATGGACGGTATGAACGGTGCTGAAGGTGTAGTGGTAGCAGCTTTTGATACAGTTGCCTATGAAGTGACCTACACACCGACTGATGGTAGTCAAATAGTAGAAAATCATCGTTGGGTGGTCCACGAAGAAATCGCTGGTACGAACAGCCGTGACGAAGCTGAGGTTCCCTTTGAAGTCGGAGCAGAAGTTTCTTTAGAAGCCTATCATATGCCTGGCATGGAAGGCGCCATGGCTACGATTGAAGCGGTGAATGATGTCACTGTCTACATGATTGATTATGTTGATACACAATCAGGCGAATTAGTCATCAATCACAAATGGGTGACAGAAGACGAGTTGAGTGCATTAGCTGAAGAAACAGACCCCGCTGCTAGTGATGAAGAAGAAGTTACGGAAAGCCAAGCAACAGAGGATTCCCAAGACGCTGAAACGGAATCAGACGCAGAAGAAACGACTGATGAATCAAACACAGAAACAACGGAAACTGAAGCAGACTCTACTGAATCTGAAGCAGAAAGTGACGCTGCATCAGACGATACTGAAGAATAATTCGGTTACTTAACAGACGGCACCTGTGTCGTCTGTTTTTTTGTCTCATTTTTACAGAAGAAGTATGGTAGGATAGGTAGTAGATGAATGGAGGAATGCAAATGGAACAACGATTACCTAACTGTCCACAATGCCAATCAGTATATACCTATATGGATCAAGAAATGTATGTTTGCCCCGAATGCGGACATGAATGGAGTCAAAATGCTCAATCCGAGGAGTCTGTCACCGCAACTATCACCGATTCAAACGGTAATCCTTTAGAAGATGGCGATAGTGTCGTGGTTATCAAAGACCTCAAAGTAAAAGGCGCTAAATCAGCTATCAAGCAAGGGACAAAGATTAAAAACATAAAATTGATACATGATCCCGCCGATGGGCATGATATCGATTGTAACATCGAAGGGTTCGGCGCAATGAAATTGAAATCGGAATTTGTGAAAAAAGCCTAACATGAAAAGTGGACCCGATCATCGAGGTCCACTTTTTTCAAGGTAAATAATAAGCGTTTTATGATAATTATTGCCCTTCTTCAATTTGAATACCTACATAGTTTTTAAGGCAACTGCCTGTCGGTGAAGCCGAAAAGTCAAGCATTTCCACTGGTGTGCCCATGAACACTAACTCGCCACCTTGATTGCCACCGCCGGGTCCTAATTCAATGATCCAATCGGCTTGCGCAATGATCTGTAACTGGTGTTCGATCAAAATGAGTGTATGGCCTTGACTTAGCATTTTATTGAACAGTTTCATCAATTGCTCTAAATCACTGATATGCAAACCGGCACTGGGCTCATCTAAAATAAAAACGCTCGCCCGACTATTTAATTGACTGGCCAACTTTAACCGTTGACGCTCACCCCCAGATAATTGATCCGTGGATTGACCCAAACGCAAATAACCCATCCCCGTATCCATTAATAACTGCAAACGTCCCTCAATCGCAGGATAATCGGCAAACAAACGCATCGCCTCATTCGCCGTCATCTTCAAGACATCGACAATGGTATAGCCTTTAAAGCTATACTGTAAAACTTCTTCACGATAACGCGTGCCATGACAACTATCGCACACCATCGTCACTTTATCCGCAAAAGCCATATCGGGCTGGATAACCCCCTTACCCTGACAATGCGGGCAAGCCCCCTCAGCATTCGAACTAAACCAGCCCTTTTTAACTTTATTCACTTTTGAATAAATATCCCTGATGGAATCCATCACCCCTGTATAGGTTGCGATGGTTGAACGGCTATTACTGCCTATCGGTTGTTGATCAATGTAGTTAAAATCTGGGTATTGCTGCATCACAATCTCTTTAATAAAGGTTGATTTACCTGAACCCGAAACCCCTACAAGCGCCGTCAAAGCATTCGCAGGAATGTGTACCTTAAACGCCTTTAAATTATGTACTGGCTGGGATTCAACCGTCAAAAGCGTCTCCGCTTCTTTGGCACCCCCATTTAACGTAACCTTTTGCTTAAATGCCCGACTCGTGGGCGTATCTTGATTTAACAAGGCGTCAAAAGTGCCTTCAAAGATAATTTCTCCGCCTTGTTCCCCAGCTGCCGGTCCTAACTCAATGATCCAATCAGCATCTTGAATCATTTGCAAATTATGTTCAACCACCAAGACCGTATTGCCCTTATCCCTTAATTGAAATAAATGTTGTTGAATGTTCTGAACGTCTTTAGCATGTAAACTTCGTGTCGGTTCATCAAAGATATAGGTTAAACCACTTAAGTTGCTACCTAATTGCTGAATGAGTTTTAAACGTTGTAGTTCGCCGCCAGATAATGTATCTGAATTTCTGCCTAAATGTAAATACCCCATCCCTAAATCGATGATTCGCTGCAAAATCGCCTTGATTTCTTTAAGCAAACCTTTAACTAAAGTGCCTTCAATCGTTTCAACTTCAGCGATTAAGGTCTCGCCATCCATGTCAAAATAATCAGCGATATTTTTTTCGTTAATGAGCGAACTTAAAGCCGCCTCATTCAGCCGTTTACCATGACAGACAGGGCATTTTTGACTGGAAACGGCCTCTTCAACTTCCTTGCGGACAGACTTACTCAGTTTAGCTTGATTACGATGAAGGTAAAGGCGGTTAAAGCGGTCGACGATGCCTTCATAATCCACACCTGACCCAGTATAATAAGACCCTTCTTTAGCCACTTCGACTTTAAAACCTTTGCCATATAACAACAACTCTTTCTCTTCCGGTGAATAATCTTTTAAAGGCTTATCCAAATCAAACTTTCCAGAATTGGCATAGATTTTCCATTGCCAGTTGCGTTTGCTAAAGGGCGTAAATGTTATGGCCCCTTCATTTAAGGTTAAATCCCAATCGATGATCCGATCAATATCCAAGGCCATTTTATTGCCTAAACCGCTACACTCAGGGCACATGCCCATGGGATGATTAAAGGAATAGGCAGAAGAAGGACCAGCACTTGGCTGACCCATTCTTGAAAATAACAATCGAAACATAGAAGCTAGCTCTGTGATGGTTCCAACGGTTGAACGACTATTACGACTTAAACTTTCTTGCCCCATCATAATCACCGGGGTTAGATGCGTTATCTCACCAACATTTGCGGGTTCATATTGTGGCATCAAATTTTGTAAATACAACGGATAAGTCTTATTCATTGCTCTTTGTCCCTCTACCCCAATCGTATCCATCACTAAAGACGATTTGCCAGAGCCCGATACACCAGTAAAAACAACAACCTTATTTTGGGGGATATCGATTGAGAGGTTTTTCAAATTATTAACGGAAACATCTCGCAAAGTAATCATAGCCATCTCACTTTCTTTAATGCACTTTTAGACTCGCTAAAGCTTCAATCGTTTCCGCCGAATCAAGATCGATAATGTTGCTTTTGCCTAAATCAAGTGTCGCAATTTGATCCATATCTGCCTGCGTCAATTCAAAATCCCAAATAGCAAAGTTTTCTTCAATCCGTTCTTTGTGGACGGATTTAGGAATCGTTACAATACCCAGTTGGATGGTCCAACGTAAAATCACTTGTGCAGCTGTTTTACCATACTTTTGACCGATTTGATTTAATATCTCATTGTCAAAAATATCAAACATCCCTTCCGCAAAAGGTCCCCAAGCTTCCAATTGAATGTTGTATTTCTTCAATATAGGTTTGATTTCATTTTGTTGGAAGAGTGGGTTATGTTCAATTTGGTTCACCGCCGGTACAATACGATTGTAAGTCACTAAATCAACCATTTGGCGGCTATTGAAATTGCAAACACCAATGGCTCTAATTTTACCTGCTTCATACAATTCTTCCATCGCCCGCCAAGCCCCATAGTAATCGTTGAAAGCTTGGTGAATAAGATATAAATCTAGATAGTCCACTTGCAGTTTCTCCAAGGTTGTTTCAAAAGCCTTTTTCGTCGCTTCATAACCATAATCTTGAATCCACACCTTCGAAGTAATAAATAACTCCTCGCGCGGGATGCCGCTACGTGTAATCGCACGTCCGACCGCTTCTTCATTAAAATAAGCAGACGCCGTGTCAATCGAACGATAGCCTGTCATTAAGGCTTGATAAACACTTTCTTCACAGACTGCTGCATCTTCAATTTGATACACACCAAAACCTAAAATCGGCATTTCAACACCGTTGTTTAATGTTACATATTCCATTATTTTTGCTCCTTTATTCTTTTTTTCCAAAACTGCGACTGAATGACTGACCCGATTGAACGATACGTCTAACCTCTGATAAGCGTTGTGATTGATAATCTAATAAAGCTGCTGGGACAGAACTCTTTTCTGCCAATTGCCGAGCCAAAATTGTCGCATCATCCAAAGACGAATTAAATCCTTCGGCGGTCATCGGCGTCATCAGATGCGCCGCGTCGCCAACAAGCCCCATTCTACCTTGGACCAATTGCGTGGGAACATATTCAGCAATCGGTGTAGCCACTAAATAATGTTGCTTTATCGCAATTTCAACCGCCGAAGCCCAGGGTTGAGGGAAAGTGGATGAGCGTTTTAAAAGCGTTTCGTATACAGATGAGCTAATGCTACTCCCATTTAAGGTACGCTGAACCACGCCATCTTTAACCGCTCCACTCGCATACAAAAATGAATTAAAACTATTGTCATACCAAGCCAAGCCTAACAGTCTATCCCCTGGGCGCCTCGAACCGTCCAAAGAAGCCGTGACCATACCAAACAAAAAGTCTTCGCCCACGCCATCAAACATATTAAAACCCGATACATTTTGCGCTAATTGAACTCCTTGAGGCAACTCTGCTTCTTCTACCAAAGCCACCCATAATAAATACCCCGCAAACTCCGCCGAAGGATGGGCTGGATTAACCAAAGTCCGTACCACACTACGACCACCATCAGCACCCACTAAAAGATCACCTTGAAACTCAATCCCGGATGCCGTTTGAGCATAAACAGCCCCATCATCCTGACTCACACTGACAACCTCTGTCTCATAATAAATATCAATTAAACGCTGTTGGTCTGCTTCTTTTTGCAAACGACGGTAAATGGCATGCCAGGACTCGACGCCACCCTCACTTCCAGCGGCTACTGCCCTTAAATAATTTGCAATCGGATCAGTATCTCTCATACCATTTCCGACAGATAAGGTAGCCCCTCGACGTTGAATTGGCTTGGAACGTTCAAGGACAGTGACAGGCACACCGACTTTGGCTAAAGCTAAAGCTGTCAATAAGCCAGATAAAGAGGCTCCAATGACAACGGCTGACTTAGATAGTTTCATAGTAATTCTGCTTTTCCAATTAAAGCTCCCCTTTCTATTTATAGTATACTGACTTTAATATTGACTTAGAATCTCAGAAAAGTTAAAGTGGTGTTAACTAAAAGTTTATACGGAGGTGCTACGATGCATAGTCGTCAAACAGAGGTATTTATTAAAGTGGTTGAAGAAAAGAGCTTTAATAAAGCAGCTGAAAAATTGTTCATTTCGCCAACAGCAGTCATGAAGCAGATGAATTTGTTGGAAGATGAGCTAGGCGTCATTTTAGTCAAACGGTCAAGCCAAGGAGTAACATTAACACTTGCGGGCGAGTCCTACTACGATGACGCCAAACAAATGGTCGTTTTTTCGCAGCAAGCTATCCAAAAAGCCCGCCAAATCGAAGCGGACTCGCCTTTTGTCATTCGGATTGGGACCTCCTTTCTTAACCCCGTGAAATCCTTTATCCCTTTGTGGAACCAACTGAATAAAGTTTACCCGCAATTTAAACTACAAGTCGTCCCTTTTGAAGATGATCATATTACCATTATGGATACAATCAAAACAATGGGATCCGATTTCGATTTTATCGTAGGGGCTTGCGATGCCCGAGAATGGTTGACCTATTGTAATTTGTACAAATTGGGAGAGCTAAAACTGTCTTGTGCCGTGCCGAGTAATCACCTTCTAGCTGATAAACATTTGATTCAGTTGGAAGATTTACGAGGCGAGACTTTAATGATGGTGCAAGCAGGTAATAGTTATAGCAATGACCAGTTGCGACAACACATTGAGCAAAATTTTCCCGAAATCATCATTGAGGATACACCATTTTACTATGATTTGGAGGTCTTTAATCGTTGTGAACAAACTGGCAATGTTTTGTTAACCTTGGACGGTTGGGAGAGCATCCACCCTTCTTTAGTGACCCTTCCATTGGACTGGGATGGCGCCAAAAGCCCTTATGGGTTGATATATTCCAAGAAAGCGAGTGATGGTGTGAAGAAGTTTGTTAAGGCGATTGAGGGGATGTGAGGTGAATGACCCTGTAAATATCTTTAACTTGTTTACAGCTTTTAACTTAGGAATAACAACTCCAGCTATTCATAGAAACTTAAAACTTAATGACAAATTGAGGGAAAGTGTTGAAATGACTAACAAAAAGGTAATTTATAACGAAGGATTTTTCCTGATTTTTACATTTTTAAAAAACAATAAAGCTCCTAAACGTTATGATATCAGCGTTTAGGAGCTTTATTCTGTTTTGAGAGAGCATATCACAACCTACCTCGTATCACTCGTTCGATGGTCAAAATTTGTTTGAGTTCGCGTTCGAATGCTTGTAAAATCGCGTTAAAATTATCATTTGTTTGTTGGTTAATATAATAATCTGTTCCTTTTGATTGTTTTAACAAGAATAAAGTAGCTAATTTTAATGCTTTTTGGAGTATAACAAATAGTCTTCCTGTTTGTTCTCAATTTATTAATAATCCAATCCACGCACTCACAAGGAGTGCGATTTGATTCTTTCCCGCAAGTGCGGGGGTAATCCTATTTCAATCCACGCACTCACGAGGAGTGCGACCATCATCAGTTACTTTAGAATCAGCAATTTCAGATTTCAATCCACGCACTCTCGAAGAGTGCGACTAACTTTTGATACTCTCAGTCAAGCTATCGGACAATTTCAATCCACGCACTCACGAGGAGTGCGACGAGCAACATCTTCACCACCGTTTTCACTTTTCCTTTTTATTTCAATCCACGCACTCACGAGGTGTGCGACGGTATATTTATCATTAAGCGCTTGTCCGATGTCTATTTCAATCCACGCACTCACGAGGAGTGCGACATGAAACAGCTAATTACATTGACACAGCTACTGATATTTCAATCCACGCACTCACGAGGAGTGCGACGAGTAGATAGGTTACCAGCGACCGCAGCGACCAGAATTTCAATCCACGCACTCACGAGGAGTGCGACCACAGACGATGGTACGCCATCTATGTTGTCATCTATTTCAATCCACGCACTCACGAGGAGTGCGACATGTTGTGTTTCCACAAATACCCCGTAATTACCTATTTCAATCCACGCACTCACGAGGAGTGCGACTCTAGTGGAATTAATTCTTCGATACCTTCCGTAGATTTCAATCCACGCACTCACGAGGAGTGCGACGTGGCAAGCATAAGTGTTGGATATATAAAGGTAAAATTTCAATCCACGCACTCACGAGGAGTGCGACAGAAGCAAGCCAAAAAAGTATCATTAAAGGAATTAATTTCAATCCACGCACTCACGAGGAGTGCGACCGACTGGCGTGCGGATATACTCCGCAATCAAATCATTTCAATCCACGCACTCACGAGGAGTGCGACGTTAAGGTATCGCTATCCTATCGGCATGAGTTGGATTTCAATCCACGCACTCACGAGGAGTGCGACGTCGCTGGGTTGAATTTGACGAGCGAGGGTGTACATTTCAATCCACGCACTCACGAGGAGTGCGACCATCACGACCACCTCAGTTGTCTGTAAGGCTCTAAATTTCAATCCACGCACTCACGAGGAGTGCGACTTGGCAACACTGAAACGCTCTTTCAATTGAGAGATTTCAATCCACGCACTCACGAGGAGTGCGACAATAAAGCGACAAAATCTGTTATTGTTAATTTAGATTTCAATCCACGCACTCACGAGGAGTGCGACTGTTAAGGCTTTGAATTTTTTGATCGCGATACATTATTTCAATCCACGCACTCACGAGGAGTGCGACCCAAGTGTACGAAACTGTTGCATACCCTTGATTAATTTCAATCCACGCACTCACGAGGAGTGCGACTTTTTGGTTGAGTGAATGATTATTTGAGTGATTGATTATTTCAATCCACGCACTCACGAGGAGTGCGACGTTTTAGGGGCGAAAAAGATATTGAAGACATCATTATTTCAATCCACGCACTCACGAGGAGTGCGACGCCTCCAATGATTCCTTCTCGCGACGTCTTGACTATTTCAATCCACGCACTCACGAGGAGTGCGACTAAACATTAGCCACTTTCTTCGCATCATCCAAGCTATTTCAATCCACGCACTCACGAGGAGTGCGACGTCATGTCTAAAATCATTATACGGAGCCGATTGATTTCAATCCAAGCACTCACGAGGAGTGCGACTCTTTCATTAACATCCACACGCCATTGAGCAAATATTTCAATCCACGCACTCACGAGGAGTGCGACCTTTTGCACAAGATTACATTGACCAAATTTATGAAATATTTCAATCCACGCACTCACGAGGAGTGCGACGTGTAGACCAAGAAATTATCTTGGGGGTGCGCCAAATTTCAATCCACGCACTCACGAGGAGTGCGACTTTACCTTGTTAGAAATAACAATTGTCGCATTAGCATTTCAATCCACGCACTCACGAGGAGTGCGACTATGGATAATCAAGCATTGCTAGAAACAATCAATATTTCAATCCACGCACTCACGAGGAGTGCGACTGCATCGGATGTCAAATTGCTACCGCCCTCAATCATTTCAATCCACGCACTCACGAGGAGTGCGACTCAATACAAAATACTACATCTCCATCAATTTCAAATTTCAATCCACGCACTCACGAGGAGTGCGACTTAAATTATTTGATTATCAAATTACTAATAACACCAAATTTCAATCCACGCACTCACGAGGAGTGCGACTAATCAAACTCTAATAAAAATATTGTTGACTTTTTATTTCAATCCACGCACTCACGAGGAGTGCGACAATGAACAGTGTTTAATAACAACATGCAAGAGTAATTTCAATCCACGCACTCACGAGGAGTGCGACCTTGAATTGTAACTGTTCGATTAAACTTCTTACTATTTCAATCCACGCACTCACGAGGAGTGCGACGATATTTACCTGGATATAATACTTCATCGATCGTATTTCAATCCACGCACTCACGAGGAGTGCGACGCTTACAAAGAACCTGTTCAACCATTTGAAAAGTTATTTCAATCCACGCACTCACGAGGAGTGCGACCAGGCACAAGTGGGAATAAAGATTTAGAAATTTGGCATTTCAATCCACGCACTCACGAGGAGTGCGACGCGATTAAAGTGATAAATATCATCGATAAAATAATATTTCAATCCACGCACTCACGAGGAGTGCGACCTGGTTATGTACCCGTCAATTACAAGCCTGTTGGAACATTTCAATCCACGCACTCACGAGGAGTGCGACACATCGTGGCTAAAGAATCCAAGAAAGCAACTGAATTTCAATCCACGCACTCACGAGGAGTGCGACCTAAAGATAAGCGCTATACGTTCTTTATTCAAGTATTTCAATCCACGCACTCACGAGGAGTGCGACACCCGTTGGCTTTCGTCCGCTGGCACTATGACAAAAAATTTCAATCCACGCACTCACGAGGAGGTTTATCGCTAATTGTAATTTAATCGCACAGATGAAATGACAAAAAATTTCAATCCACGCACTCACGAGGAGTGCGACATTAGCTAATCTTTATGCTAATTACCATAATTTAATTTCAATCCACGCACTCACGAGGAGTGCGACCCGCGTTATTCAAGATAATTCTGGACAACTAAATATTTCAATCCACGCACTCACGAGGAGTGCGACTAGAGATGATGTTATGGACAGAAAAGTTTGGACCATTTCAATCCACGCACTCACGAGGAGTGCGACGTTGTAGCGTCAGTTCATGCGCGTGATTCTGAAACTATTTCAATCCACGCACTCACGAGGAGTGCGACAACGGCGGTTCTATAAGTTTTGATAGCCGTACAATTTCAATCCACGCACTCACGAGGAGTGCGACTTGAATTGGCAGAGTATGCTAAACAGCTATTGAATTTCAATCCACGCACTCACGAGGAGTGCGACGGTCGATTGCTTTTTCCGTCCATTCCCTAACATCATTTCAATCCACGCACTCACGAGGAGTGCGACTAAAGGAGAGATGGACATGGAGAAAACGGTAGAAAATTTCAATCCACGCACTCACGAGGAGTGCGACTTGAATGTCGACGAACTACTTATGAAGAACAAACAATTTCAATCCACGCACTCACGAGGAGTGCGACTATCCATAGACGCCTATAGGATTACATTCCCTTGGATTTCAATCCACGCACTCACGAGGAGTGCGACTCGCTCATGTTTTCGTCAACCTCTACTTCTTCCTATTTCAATCCACGCACTCACGAGGAGTGCGACTCTCGCGTTTGCCATTCATCAAACCAAGGACAACTATTTCAATCCACGCACTCACGAGGAGTGCGACGATACGCTTTTCGCCGTCTTCGACCATGATTTCAATATTTCAATCCACGCACTCACGAGGAGTGCGACCAGAGTTCCGTCAATTCCTAACAGATGCTTTTAGATTTCAATCCACGCACTCACGAGGAGTGCGACCGTTTTGATACTTTAAACCAATTCCCGAGAATCATGATTTCAATCCACGCACTCACGAGGAGTGCGACGTAAAGTGTCTGCAGGAACGCCTAATTATGTCTTGATTTCAATCCACGCACTCACGAGGAGTGCGACCCAAGGTTAAAACTCTGGAAGATTTCGAACGGATAATTTCAATCCACGCACTCACGAGGAGTGCGACTTGAGGAAATGGCAGAGTATTACGGGGTGACCATCATTTCAATCCACGCACTCACGAGGAGTGCGACCTAAGGAGATTATAACATAAAAAAATGACACCTGAATTTCAATCCACGCACTCACGAGGAGTGCGACCTAAGGAGATTATAACATAAAAAAATGACACCTGAATTTCAATCCACGCACTCACGAGGAGTGCGACAATAAGCAAGAAAAGTTAGCGTTGTTGTACGAAGAATTTCAATCCACGCACTCACGAGGAGTGCGACTGTTTAGTCGCACGCTAAGACGAGCGAACCTAGTAATTTCAATCCACGCACTCACGAGGAGTGCGACTCAAAGAACATCATAGACTTGTGGTCGCAACTAATTTCAATCCACGCACTCACGAGGAGTGCGACCATGACTAAACGGACTAACTACATCAACATAATTATTTCAATCCACGCACTCACGAGGAGTGCGACTATGGCTATCCATCATTATTTAAAGCATACACAAGGTATTTCAATCCACGCACTCACGAGGAGTGCGACGTGGTTTAAGCGCATACATGAAGATCCTAAACGAAATTTCAATCCACGCACTCACGAGGAGTGCGACACAAATCAGTACACGAGAAATTAAAGGATTGTAAGATTTCAATCCACGCACTCACGAGGAGTGCGACTAGCCATAAACGTTTGGTCATTATCGTCATACCACTTATTTCAATCCACGCACTCACGAGGAGTGCGACAACAGAGGTAGCACCTGTATTTTTAGACATGTTAATTTCAATCCACGCACTCACGAGGAGTGCGACAAGCGGCCAGAATAAACGCTGGCTTTACATCACAAATTTCAATCCACTCACTCACGAGGAGTGCGACTGTACTTATCTTGCTGACTACCAAACACTTTGTCATTTCAATCCACGCACTCACGAGGAGCGCGACTCCATGAAGGTAATTTCCCATATGATTGGGACTATATTTCAATCCACGCACTCACGAGGAGTGCGACGTATAAAGCAACTGGTTGATTATCTAACCGCGGTATTTCAATCCACGCACTCACGAGGAGTGCGACATAAAATAACTCATTTAGTCGCTACCCCCTCTGTATTTCAATCCACGCACTCACGAGGAGTGCGACGGCGTTAAAACTAATCGAAGAACAAGTGTTGATGATTTCAATCCACGCACTCACGAGGAGTGCGACAATAACATATTGTGTTTGTTGGTCAAACGATTCCGATTTCAATCCACGCACTCACGAGGAGTGCGACGTAAAATATTTCAACTTCTATCTGATACAGAAGTTATTTCAATCCACGCACTCACGAGGAGTGCGACATCGCAATCAAAAAATTATCCTATCACGCAAAAAATTTCAATCCACGCACTCACGAGGAGTGCGACCCATTTCCACTATGTGGCTTATAATCCATATTGTATTTCAATCCACGCACTCACGAGGAGTGCGACTTGAGTGGATAGAATTTCTCGAGGAGCAAATTGAAATTTCAATCCACGCACTCACGAGGAGTGCGACGCAGGAACGTTTTGTATTAGAAAACCTAGATGGTATTTCAATCCACGCACTCACGAGGAGTGCGACTGTCAAAATGAAATTGTATGGTTATGTGATTGAGATTTCAATCCACGCACTCACGAGGAGTGCGACCAATTGAGGCGATTATTGAGGTTGATAAATAATGATTTCAATCCACGCACTCACGAGGAGTGCGACTACAACATTTTCGATAAAAAACGCTTCGCGGATTATTTCAATCCACGCACTCACGAGGAGTGCGACGGCTAAATGGTATTTCGATAGATCGTTGTCTACCATTTCAATCCACGCACTCACGAGGAGTGCGACGCATGGTTTCGGGTCTTTTGTGATATTCAATATTATTTCAATCCACGCACTCACGAGGAGTGCGACAGCAAGTATCAATTACGTCAACAATCAAATCGAGATTTCAATCCACGCACTCACGAGGAGTGCGACGAAAAAGCTACATAAGGCACGTAAATTAATCACTATTTCAATCCACGCACTCACGAGGAGTGCGACTAAAGCAATACCGTTATAGCCGGTAATTTGGCGACATTTCAATCCACGCACTCACGAGGAGTGCGACTGTTCAATGACTTACTAATCCCTGCTCTTTACAACATTTCAATCCACGCACTCACGAGGAGTGCGACTCGATGGGGTGGTTGTCAGTTTAAACGATGTAACAATTTCAATCCACGCACTCACGAGGAGTGCGACGGATAATCAGTCTTGAATTTACCGAACTTAGAATCATTTCAATCCACGCACTCACGAGGAGTGCGACGTTGTCACTACGGTCATGCCAGTAGCATAAAATCATTTCAATCCACGCACTCACGAGGAGTGCGACGACTTTCGAGGCGCACGCGGATGAAGACCAAGTTATTTCAATCCACGCACTCACGAGGAGTGCGACAAGGAGATAGCTCCAGAGCGGTTGGTGGGTATTAAATTTCAATCCACGCACTCACGAGGAGTGCGACATGGATATAAAGTCCGTGGATTGCGGTAGTAGACTATTTCAATCCACGCACTCACGAGGAGTGCGACCATAGGAATCTTAGAACTGTCTTTCTCGTACTTAAATTTCAATCCACGCACTCACGAGGAGTGCGACCATACGGATCACCTTAACCTTTCTTTTCAGTCTTATTTCAATCCACGCACTCACGAGGAGTGCGACGACCATACACTAATTCTATGTGGGATGCAGGCGGGATTTCAATCCACGCACTCACGAGGAGTGCGACTACTTCTGGTGGTAACCAAGTAACAATCACAAACATTTCAATCCACGCACTCACGAGGAGTGCGACTGAAGGCGAGTATATTCCTAAGTCCTATCAATTTATTTCAATCCACGCACTCACGAGGAGTGCGACGAAGGTTGAAGATATTATCGCGGTGTTTACGCAAATTTCAATCCACGCACTCACGAGGAGTGCGACACACCACTTACTACGATAAAAATTGGACAAGCAAATTTCAATCCACGCACTCACGAGGAGTGCGACTAAACGTGACCACACAAGAAAACAGGCTGGTCACAATTTCAATCCACGCACTCACGAGGAGTGCGACATTAGGTAAAAGAGTCCAATTGTACGTCAAGGAGTATTTCAATCCACGCACTCACGAGGAGTGCGACAGATGCGGCCGCTTACTATGATATCTCTATCGAAATTTCAATCCACGCACTCACGAGGAGTGCGACCAGCCTACACTAGTACAAGCGACTTAGAAACGCTTTTATTTCAATCCACGCACTCACGAGGAGTGCGACAAAAGACCAAGTTATGAGTAAAGAAGCGGAATATATTTCAATCCACGCACTCACGAGGAGTGCGACGACCATACACTAATTCTATGTGGGATGCAGGCGGGATTTCAATCCACGCACTCACGAGGAGTGCGACGCCTGCCGGATTCTGTCCATTAGGGTCAACCGCCTATTTCAATCCACGCACTCACGAGGAGTGCGACATGACTTTCGAGGCGCACGCGGATGAAGACCAAGTTATTTCAATCCACGCACTCACGAGGAGTGCGACACGCCTTAAAAGTTGATGACTGGACAAGTGTCGGCATTTCAATCCACGCACTCACGAGGAATGCGACTGCCGGACGCCACTATCGATATAGCTAAGATTAAAATTTCAATCCACGCACTCACGAGGAGTGCGACCCAAGGCTTTATGGACTATGATTCACGCTTTTTTATTTCAATCCACGCACTCACGAGGAGTGCGACAAGCGTCGCTATACTACCTTGCAAACTACCGATGGATTTCAATCCACGCACTCACGAGGAGTGCGACAAATGAATAGTCATATTTTAGAAACAGATGGTAAATTTCAATCCACGCACTCACGAGGAGTGCGACTAACAGCGTGGATAATACAATTAGAGCCACGTTAATTTCAATCCACGCACTCACGAGGAGTGCGACAAATGCTACTCAAAAACAAATTGATGCACGGGATATTTCAATCCACGCACTCACGAGGAGTGCGACTGTAGTATTTGAATCACTAGTTACAGAAGACAATATTTCAATCCACGCACTCACGAGGAGTGCGACCTGTGGACTTTCCACGGTGGACTTTCCACAAGGGATTTCAATCCACGCACTCACGAGGAGTGCGACGGTGGCGGTAGCGGAGTATCTGTATATACACAAATGATTTCAATCCACGCACTCACGAGGAGTGCGACAGGCGACATTATACAACGTAACTTTACTGAAAACATTTCAATCCACGCACTCACGAGGAGTGCGACTTTCAGGGTTTTATGGACTATGATTCACGCTTTTTTATTTCAATCCACGCACTCACGAGGAGTGCGACGACCACCATTTCAACCCGCCTTTGTACATACACACTAATTTCAATCCACGCACTCACGAGGAGTGCGACTGTTGTGCATAATGAAAAGATGGCGTTTTTAAAAATTTCAATCCACGCACTCACGAGGAGTGCGACAGGTATCGCCTCGAGCATTTTCGGATGGCTTGGCATTTCAATCCACGCACTCACGAGGAGTGCGACATACCGGTGGCGGTGGTTCACCGGGTGCTGGTGATTTCAATCCACGCACTCACGAGGAGTGCGACCAGGCAATCCGGTGCAAATTCAGGGCGCGCACACTATATTTCAATCCACGCACTCACGAGGAGTGCGACACGTTAGAAATTGCGTCGCCGTCTAAACGTGGAATTTCAATCCACGCACTCACGAGGAGTGCGACTTTCAGGGTTTTATGGACTATGATTCACGCTTTTTTATTTCAATCCACGCACTCACGAGGAGTGCGACGCTAGCGACTGGGACAACTTAACCCTCGAAGAAAATTTCAATCCACGCACTCACGAGGAGTGCGACCATATGGGTATCAGATGCAATCAAACCCGCATCAATTTCAATCCACGCACTCACGAGGAGTGCGACGCCGCTAATGCGCAGGCAATGCAGGCGCAGTTTATTTCAATCCACGCACTCACGAGGAGTGCGACGAGAAGATTGGGTTATTTGCCAATCAAACACAGCTAGCATTTCAATCCACGCACTCACGAGGAGTGCGACAACAACTTTGAAATCTAAGGTTAACAAAGTGGTTATTTCAATCCACGCACTCACGAGGAGTGCGACTAGTACATTTATACCCAAATTGTTGGACGTCCAAATTTCAATCCACGCACTCACGAGGAGTGCGACCAGGTTTATGGAATGGGATCAAGAACAAATTCAATATTTCAATCCACGCACTCACGAGGAGTGCGACTTGTACGCTGGTATAACTAAAAACAACAAAAACGATTTCAATCCACGCACTCACGAGGAGTGCGACGCTGCATCAGGTTATGATCATTATCTCGCTGGTATATTTCAATCCACGCACTCACGAGGAGTGCGACAACACCTCACGTAAACAATTAATATTATCGGTATATTTCAATCCACGCACTCACGAGGAGTGCGACATGGTTTCTTTTTCGTTGATGATGATATCCCTATTATTTCAATCCACGCACTCACGAGGAGTGCGACTAGAGTCAATAAGCAAGTTATTACACCCACCTGATATTTCAATCCACGCACTCACGAGGAGTGCGACTTAGGTGGCAATCCGCAAGGTGTGCCTTTAGAAGCTATTTCAATCCACGCACTCACGAGGAGTGCGACGCCCTGATTCTTTAGTTCGTCAATCGTTCCCATTATTTCAATCCACGCACTCACGAGGAGTGCGACCGTTATGAAAGAATTTGATGTGAGGGAATGGACTATTTCAATCCACGCACTCACGAGGAGTGCGACTATAATAGCCTATTGGATCGCCGTAAAGAAGTTAATATTTCAATCCACGCACTCACGAGGAGTGCGACCTTGCTAAAATGGCGGATATTTTAGGTTACGACAAATTTCAATCCACGCACTCACGAGGAGTGCGACTAGTTGGAAGGAGTGATGGTATGGAACGAATAGAATTTCAATCCACGCACTCACGAGGAGTGCGACAACAATGTGCCGTTTGAATCAATCGATGTTACGCAATTTCAATCCACGCACTCACGAGGAGTGCGACATTTAGTGATGTACAGCATACGCAGGTTATATTCAATTTCAATCCACGCACTCACGAGGAGTGCGACACCGTAAAGGTAAGGTTGTGGACGGCGTGTTTATATTTCAATCCACGCACTCACGAGGAGTGCGACGGTAGCGCTCCTTATAAAGAAAGAGTTATGGCTTTAATTTCAATCCACGCACTCACGAGGAGTGCGACAATGAAGAACAAAAACTCACTAGTAAATTTTTAATTTCAATCCACGCACTCACGAGGAGTGCGACAAAATTCACACCTAATCTGCCTAAATCATTAACAATTTCAATCCACGCACTCACGAGGAGTGCGACTCTTGATTTAGAGTTAGTAGCACTGGGAAATGAAATTTCAATCCACGCACTCACGAGGAGTGCGACAGAAACATTTGTCATTTTTGATATGACTTTAAGCATTTCAATCCACGCACTCACGAGGAGTGCGACCTTATCGTCATAATCTGAATCAACATCTAAAGGATTTCAATCCACGCACTCACGAGGAGTGCGACTGAAGCTGTTAGAACAGCGCTAGCTAAAGATAAAATTTCAATCCACGCACTCACGAGGAGTGCGACGTAACTAATCAGAAGATTAACCAACTACCAAAAAATTTCAATCCACGCACTCACGAGGAGTGCGACGATTTTTTGACAGCTTTCAAGGATGTACCAGGAGTATTTCAATCCACGCACTCACGAGGAGTGCGACGAACAACGCAGGATGAGCTGATGAGGTGGGTAAATATTTCAATCCACGCACTCACGAGGAGTGCGACAGCATGATAAACATTTTCTGCTTCAACAACTTTTATTTCAATCCACGCACTCACGAGGAGTGCGACTGCGAAATTATGTTATAACTTGATCTAAATGATATGTTTCGCAGCAATTTATTTCATAATCAATTAGATATTAATTTAAATCACATTAAATATTAACTATTTTATAATTTAATCCATTCATAATTACGCGGAAGATGCTATAAAATAATGTTCACTATAGATTCGCACTAAAAAATTAGAAAATCTTCAACATCTAAAGCTTCTTTTACGCCAATATGCTCAACTTTATTCTTATAATTCTTACCTAAATGGTAAAATCTTAAACTATCATTATCAATATCAATCAACTGAACCAATTCATGCTTTAGTATAGTAAACTGTGAATAGTCTAGAACACATTCAAACACAGAATTTTGTACTCTTTGACCATAACTCTCACATTTTTTCGCTACTTTTTGTAGTCGTTTTACTCCTCCCTCACTAGTTGTCCCAATATCATAGGTTATCAATATCATCATAATATTTCACCTACTTCCATAAAAATGGTGGATAAGTATCTAAATCCCCTCTAATGAACCGTGATAACAATAGCGCCTGAGAATATGGAACAAGACCCCAAGAAATTTTTTCTTTCAAATATGGATGTGTAATTAATTCATTTTTCTTTTTATGCCATTGATTTAAAAATATTTTTCTTCCATCATCGGTTAGAAGGACTGCCCCATTTTCTTTAAAATGAAAATGTTTTTTGCTCACTATTTTTAGATTTATTAATGATAATACGAATCGATCAGCATAAACTCCCCGGAGTTCTTCAATCATATCTAAAGCTAGTGAAGCACGTCCTGGTCTATCTCGATGCAGAAAACCAACATATGCATCTAATCCAACCGTTTCTAGAGCAGCTGTCATATCATGCATTAATAGCGTATACGCCAATGAAAGCATAGCATTCACTGGATCTCTTGGAGGTCTACGATTCCGATTATTGAAGTGAAAATCCTTTTCCTGCTGGAGAATCATTTCATCAAATAGACCAAAATAATTTAATGCTGCTTGTCCTTCCCATCCTCTCAGTGACTCTAAATCATCAACAACATTAATTTGATTAGATATTTCTTTCAATGTCCTTGAAGAGTTTTTAAATTTTTCTAGCGAAATCCTTAATGGATGTTCACGGGTCATTCGTTCAATTATCCATCTGTTATTATTTACTTTAGCAATAATCATATTCCTTGCGATTTCACAAGACTTTTTTTCATCATCTGAAATTCTATATTGTTCTTTTCTTAATGTAACATTTCCTCTACTCGAACCGATTACCCTTGCCTTAAACCTACCAGACGAAGTCAAAAAAGTAACAGAAATATTGTTATCTACACATTTACCCATCAGACTTGGACTTACTCCACGATATCCAAAAGTCACTATACTTTCTATATTTAACAACGGTACCCTACCAACGACAGAATCATCTTGTAATAATATTACATTGTCATTTTCAAGCGCTAAATATGAATCTGGTTGAGTTACAAAAAGAGTATTTAATAATTTTCTCATTCATTCAACATTCTTTCCATGTATCGACTAGCTGTCTCAACATTCATTATTTTAGGTAAACAAATATCGTTCAATGAACATTGATTGCACCATGATCCTGTTTTAACTTTGGGAGTATGTTTTTTTTGAAACATATTATGCATTACTATAAAAATTTCTATTACTTCATTCCTTAGATCCTTTGTTATTTCAATAAGTTGCCTCTGTTTAGTTTCGTTATAAAATAAATAACCTTTATCTATTGTACAAACTAGCATCTCCTCTAAACAAATAGCTTGTGCTACTAACTGTAAAATATCAGCTTTATTATTTTTAGGCTTCCCTCTTTTATATTCAATCGGATGAATCTTATATCGATTATTTAATGAAGGAATAAAAACACCCTCAGAATCTTTTTTGAACTCAACCACATCACATATACCATTTACTCCTAAAATGTGCGATTGAATGGGCATTGCTCTAACAATGACCAGATCCCCTCTTTTTTCACGAGAAAAAGGTTGATCTGCTTTTTCGTGTACAATATTACCTTCAATTGTTTTTTGATTTTCTGCCCACTGTTGTTCAACATGAATCAATGCCCACTGTCTTTTACAGAAAGTAAAATGTTGTATACCGGATAACATTATATATTCTTCAGAATTATGTACTATCCGTTTTTCCATGATTATTGTCCTTCAATTAATTCAACGGTAACATTAGCATCTTCTAATTCTTTTACAAAATCAGAATTTAATTTAAAATTATATTCTTCATACTCAAATTGACCAAATGAATCTAGTTCTTTATTATATTCAATACTATTAAATATTTGTCCACTGGATTTTACACCAAGTTCTCCGGGATGCTTAATCCAATATAAATCTCTAACTGACATTGAACCTTCAGGTCTAGCTGCTGATGAGTCATTAATAAATAATGTACGTAAAGCTTCTTTAATTAAATTCGCATCCTCTTCAGTAAATCCTGTTTTCTCTGCAAAAAAAGGATTAATACTTCCTTTTAAAAGATATACTCCATGTTCTACATAATGCTTCAGCCCCATCGTATCAGAAGCGGTATCCCCCATAATACTTCTTGTTATCTGCATATCTATATTAGTGACAGGAGATAAAGATTGACTAATCCCTATTGAAACAGGACCACGAATCCCAATTGAGGTTCCTTTATCACCTTTAATTTTTCCAAAAGTCATGACCTGACCAAACGAACGAACATCTATCCATTCTTTGCAACTTTCTGCATAAACATTGCTATCCTCTACTACATCCTTACCAAATTTATCTAAATATCTTGCCTTTAAAGATACATGTCCATCCTCTATACGATCTTTTGATTGTACAAAAATATTTTTACCCATATTTTGTAGTCTATTACGTATTTTTCTTTTTAACGCAACATCACTTATAATTCCATAACCATCAAAATTAATTCTAGGAGAATTATTATTCAATGGATCACCATTCGGATTTGCATTTATTACCTCTATAGTTGCAATAAAATCAATTTTATTCTGTAATGCCATCTTGTACAGTCTCCTCTTCGTTTTCATTTTTTGTAGTTTTTAAATTACTTGACAAAGCATTTTTTTGAGCATAATAACCAACTAAAAATAATTCGGAAAGTGGTTTATCTGGATTTAGTAAATACTCATCATTTAAATCTAACTGCGAATAAATATCCTGTATTAAGCGATCACGATTTAAAAAGGCTTTAGGTTTAGATTTCTGTAATCTTCTTTCGTAAGGTAGTAATCTAGATTTAACTTGATTAAACGCTGACTGTGGACGGACACATAATTGATGCCAATATTTTGAAACCAATGTTGTTCTAGTAAATTCTCCCATTGATAACTGTTCAATATTTTCAGCAATAGCCATTAACCGTCCGAACAAATAACTTCTGTCCGAATTATTTTCTAACACCGGCGACACTTCCTTTTCAGATATTTTTATTAGATAGTCTGCATGGTATTTTTTAATTAATGATAACGATGCAAGCTCCATTTGTTGCCATGTATTTGAATACCTCTCTCTGTGTGTGATATTTGAGCGAACAACAGTAACTAAGTCTAGTGGTAACCTATTACCTTCTAAGATTGACATTAATAATTTCTCTATATACCATCTATTTAGAGCTTCATTTCTAGAAACAATTTTCTTATCTTTGGTTTCTGTCCCAATAATTCTTTGAACTAAATTGTTTAACCCTAAAGTTATATGCTTACTACCCTCTTTTGTCCAGACAGGCCAATTAGTTGTCTGATACCAATTTAAAATACGGTCACTCAACTCACTTCCCGAGAAATTCCTAAAGTACTTGATAGAGATTCTCCCGTTACTTATTTTGTTTATAATCAATACAAAATAATCACTATCTTTATTAACTGCCTTATATCCACTTAAATGTTTTATTCTTTCTGTTGACAAAATTGGATTTAAAATATCTTCCGGCGCTTCATTCTTATTTTCTTTTGGCATGCTATATTGAGCAAATCTAGAGTCGAAATCTTCTTCATTTACCTGTTTAGTCAAATCAATATTTTCAGCTTCTAGAGTAGCGTCCCATGTTACGAGGTAAGTCGCATCACCAATAGAGCGGCTATAGCTTCTTTGACTTAATAAATATCTCAACATTAAAAAAATCTTTTCTGAAGTTTCATAACCTAAAAAACTCACTTTACTTTTATCTGATATACGCCCACTATAAGTTTCTTTGTTATTACTAACCGAAATAAGTTTTGCAGTACCTAGTAAACCACGATGTTTATCCGATAAATACATTTTCTTTCCAGTTATTGAACAAATCCCTTGCTCTTCTTCAGATAAGGATGATTTAACATAATCTATATAATCCTCATGTAATTCAGATGAATTAGTTGGTGTCCAAAAACTATCAGGTTTTTTTATTGAAAACGTTACGAAAGTCTTTTTTGCAATGATTTTTTTATCTAGGTAAGAAGATATATCACTAATAATCGAATTTTTAAGCATGTAGTTATAAATAATCTTTAATTCTTTTACATTACTAACTTCTACCCATTCCTTTAATTGTTTGATATATGCTGCATATTTTTTTTCATCAAACTCTGTAGTTAAGTACTGCAAATCATCTTGTAGGGGATGCGGAGGAGCATTTACTCCAGAACGACTTACTGAGTCAAGAGTTACTGGGAAAATTATATACGAATTTTGATCTAATTTAGATACTGTAATGAAATTACTGCTTTCATCCATAACTATTTCAATTACGTTATCTGAATCAGTTACAACTCTGTCATTGTGATAAATTGGCAATAATCTTGTGGTGCTGTGCTCTAATTTTTGACCGACTTTTCCTGCTTTTTCAATTTTTTCATATGTTGTTAACAATGACTCCCATAAATTCAAAGAATTCCCCCCTCTTCATCAACTGATTTTAAATTTAATCCCATAGAGAAATCTTTAATTGAGTAATCATTTATAGTATAGTGAATTGATGTTTCTTTCGGAGTCGAAAACTTAATTACACCACTGTTCATCACACAATTGTCATAATTTGCTATTAATTCATTTCGTCCATGATCACTCGGATATGATAAAGAGTGGTACATTAGACCTAAAGAAAGTTTTTGATTCTTATAAAAACTATTGACCGATAAATACTCCTCCTGTGTAATTGGTTCTACAAAAGCTACGCATTCTCGTGTACCTAAAAATAAATCTCTTCTACCTCCCCTAGCTAATGAGCGATTAAAAATAGCTTGATGTTTCTTTTCATTTCTATCAGACTTCAAATTTTCTCTTTGTTCACTCCAGACGAAATGGCCTTTAATAAAATACTCCACATCGCGTAAATAGGTGTAATAACTTAAATCATTTGCAGTTCCATCTTTAGTAACTGGTCGTATTCCCATAGGTTCTGTAATAATCTCGTTAATAACAACTACCTCATCTATAATATGTTTCAAGGTTGGTTTCCAATATATTTGCTCTGTAATGCCCACTATCGATTGGAAAGTGGGAACTTGATACGTAAATTTTTCTCCTCCTCCACGTACTTGGGGATCAGTAAATAAGGCATAATCCCCATATAATCTATAATAATAGTTTTCCGATTTAAACTCTTCCACTTATACACCTCCTCTACATTATTAACCCTTCTAAACTTTCTTCTATTAGACCCAAATTATTGTCATAATACTGTTCCATCAATAAATATATTCTATCATTAAATACAGCGCTTACACAAGTTTGAAATTTTCCTAAACTATACAAATTTATAGTAGTCGATTGTAATTTTTTTAAGATTTTTTTTGCTTCGACGAGATTATATTCATTAATACACTTAATCAAATCATTGATAAGTTCTTTATTATTATAATATACAATTACACTTATTGTATTCGAATCAATTAGTTCAAAATTATCACCTACTGTTTTATAAGCATGCGTTAGCTTCGGTTGGAATTTATTTTCTCTATTAGTCTTGTTATAAGCAGATAAAGTTGACTGATCTTCACTTAACAAATCAAATAAACTAGTAACTTTATAAGGATCTTTATAAGGATAAGCCATTATATCTATCTCTTTACTATCCATATCAGAATAGTAATTTTTGTAATACTCATCGATTAATGAAGTTACTTTAAATTCTGAATCATAATTTGTCGTTTTTAATGTAATCAGGGTTGCTTTTTTAGCTCTAGAAATATCAGGTAATTTATCCAGATTTTCGACCGTGTAATCAAATAAATAAAGATAACCACTAGCCCTTTTCCCTTCTCTATTACACCTTCCTTCTGCTTGAATTATTGAATCTATTCCTGCTAATGAACGATAAACCACTTCAAAATCTAAATTTACTCCCGCCTCAATTAATTGTGTTGATACAACTATTATTTGTTTACCTGCTTTTAGTTTATCTTTTATCTGCTCTAATTTATCCTTTCTATGAGCAGCACATAAATTAGTAGTTAAATAATATATATTCTCCTCCTCTATCAACTTTTTATTAATTACCTTTTCATAAACTTCCTTGGCAGCCTTTTTCGTATTTACTATGATTAAAATTGAGTCTCTATTTAATCCAAGGTCTCGTTTAACATTTAATATTAATTCTTCAGTATCCATTCTTTTAGTCCCACGTTGTGATAAATCAATATTTATTGCACGTCTAAAAACATCAGTCTCTCTATCCGTTAGCTTTAATAAATCGCTACTCTCATTATATTTAATTGGGGCTAACATAGATTTACTATCCAAGGCTGGTTGTGTTGCTGTACAAAGAATCACAACACAATTTAAATGTTGTGCTAAAAAATTTAAATGTTCATTGAAATGATAGGTAGATTTAAGAGGGATAGATTGAGCTTCATCAATAATTATAATCGAGTTAGCAATATTAGCATACCTTCTGAGGTTACTTGATCTATTTTTCATTAAAGTATTAAAAAACTGAACAAGCGTTGTAAGTATCACTGGAGAATCCCAAGTTTCTAATAAGTAATTTAATCTTAAACCTTCAGTTGTATTTTCTTCATTTTCTTTCACTTCATGAATAATTTCGGAGTGATGTTCTAGTACAATTTCATCTAGTTTCAATAAATTTCGGATTTCATTAGCATTTTGTTCTAATACAGACAAATATGAAGTGGCATAGATAATATGTGCTTTCTCCAATTTATTCGCTATTTTTGTGGCTAAACGCATGACAGAAATTGTTTTTCCAGCACCAGTTGGCATTTCCAACTTATATACACCTGTTAAAATATCTTCAGAACGATTTAATAAATTCAGTGATAAATCTGATCTAGTTTTATCAATATGCGAATTTGATTTAAACTCATGCTCGTATTTCCACTCAATATTTTCATGAGCAATTGCCCAAATATTTTTAAGTTCATTATTCTCATAACCATTATATGCATCTTTATCCACTTTACTCCAAGTGATAGTATCAACGATATCAGAATCTTTTAGAAGCGCTAACAAAAATCGTGTAAGCAAATTAAGTCTATAATTAGACACTTTAGAATCTACATCACTGTTACTCTCGATAAAATCTAAATATTCAAAGAATCCATCCATTATCATATCATATATGTCTTGATTATATTTTTCTCTCACAATATTATTGAGTTCATTTTCTATAAATGGTTTTACTTCTCCATCAAAATCATATTTCTCACTCACATCATAATTAATTCGATTTAACAAATTAGAATCATATCCACTAAACAAATCATAAACACCATGATGCGCACTGATAACATAAGCAATAATTTGTTTATAAGTTTCAAAATAACCTTCAAATTTTTCAGGAATATTTAAATTAATTTGACTTATCCATTTTGCTCCTGCTGATGAATGGTTCACTCTTCCATTATATTTACCTTGAAGGTAATCATTGAATAAACTTTGTTTGCCTGTATCGTGCAATATCCCAATTACAAAACTTATTTTACTTAAGTTATACAGACTACCTTTTTTCGAACTTCTATCTGCAACGTTTAACAAATGCTCGATTAAACTCTGTTCTAAAAACTGTCCATCACTCAACTCTACCCTATGTGCTAATAACATTATCTCCCTCCATTATTTTTAAATATAATTGTATAGATACAGAATAGCATACTTTTGAATATAAAGATAGTAATATTATTCATAATACTTATAAATTAAAATAAAATTTGTTCTTCTTGAAATTATAATACATTATCATATACAATAGTATTATCGTAGTGCTCTACGTGGATTGAAAAATAATGCTTATGAATTTTTTGCATTAGTAGATTTTCACCCTTGTATAAGTTTTTACTCAAATACAAGGGTGTTTAACTTTATTTAACTCAAAAAATTAGCTTCTCTTTTCTCCAAAAACCCCCCCATCCCAATCTTCTGATTCGCACTCTCATACTGCTTCCCAAACAAACGAGCCTCCAACTCCAGCCCTTGGGCCAACTTCATATCAAAACCTTGATCAATCGCAATCTTGGCACTCGCCACTGAATTAGGCGCATTCTTGATAACCGCTTGTGCCATTTCCATCACCGCATCATCCAACGCTTCAGCTGCAACCACTTTATTAAACAACCCCATAGCCAAGCCTTCCTCTGCCTTAATTTGCCTTCCAGTAAATATTAGTTCTTTGGCTTTTGCTATCCCTACAAGTCGACTCAAACGTTGTGTGCCACCATAAGCTGGAATAATGCCTAATCCCGTTTCTGGATGCCCCACAACGGCATTACTCGATGCAATCCTCAAATCCGCTGCTTGAGCCAATTCAAATCCTCCACCAAAAGCATAACCGTTAACTGCTGCTATACTCACAATTGGCAATCCAGCTAATCTCGCAAACACATCATTGCCATCCACAGAAAACTCATATGCCTCTTCCGGTGTAAAGTCGCGCATTTCTTTGATATTCGCCCCTGCTACAAATGCCTTTTGTCCAGCTCCTTTAATAATTAAAATGCGCACTCCAGATGTGTTTTCTAGTATTTCAATCGCTTCTGAAAGTTCGGCCATCATGGCTTGGCTTAAAACATTGAGTGACTCCGGTTGGTTGATTGTCAATTGTGCCATCGTTTCGTCAATTGTTAATAAAATTGTTTTAAACGCTTCCATTATTTTGCTCCTTAAAAATACTTGTTATTTTGCTATAATTATAGCATATTTATAGGGATATTTAGTTTGGTGGAGGGGTTTTTTATGTTGAAAAAGGTGGATGTTGCGCAGGTTGAAACATTGGTGGCGTTGAGTCGGACGACATTTATTGAGACGTTTGCTGAGCATAATACCGAGGAAGATTTGAATAATTATTTGGCGGCTAATTTGACCGTAGAGAAGTTGACGGCAGAATTACAAAATCCTGAATCGGTTTTTTATTTTTTCATGGACGACCATCACCCGGTCGGTTTTATCAAAATAAATATCGGTGCGGCTCAGTCGGAAGCTATGGGTGAGACTTCCTTAGAAGTTGAGCGGATTTATTTGTTAAAGGAAACGAAAGGCAAAGGCTTTGGTCGAACCTTAATTGAGAAGGCGGAGGAAATTGCCCGCGAAAACGGCAAAAGTAAAATTTGGTTAGGCGTATGGGAACACAATCAGTCTGCGTTACGCTTTTATGAGCGGATGGGCTATGTCATTGTCGGTGAGCATACCTTTTATATGGGGGATGATCCGCAAAAAGATTATGTGATGGAGAAAGTTTTGAATTGACAGGACACCATTTGGTGGCGTATAATACATTTATATAGGACACCTATTGGTGTCTTATTGTTTTAGGGGGGGGTGACGCAATGACGGATGAAAAGGATGTTTATGCGGCTGTTGCTGATCCAACACGTCGTCAGTTGCTTGATTTATTAGCCGAGGTGGATGAACTGCCTTTGTATGAGTTGACAAGTCGGTTTGATATGGGACGTACAGCTGTATCAAAACACTTGGCTATTTTGAAGGAAGCAGGTCTTGTGGATAGTCGCAAAGTCGGTAGGGAAACGCGTTATCGTTTGAATGCTAAGCCACTCAAGGAAATTCAAGACTGGGTATCATTCTATGAGAAGTTTTGGATGGATCGCCTCAGTCGATTACAGATTTTATTGGAGGAACAGAAAATGACAGCAGATGTTATATTAGATTTTACCTATTCGAGTACGGTTGCAGAGGTTTGGAATGCCTTGACTGATTCAGATATGTTAGCTCAATGGATTTGGGATAATAATTTTAAAGCCGAGGAAGGGTATCAATTTAGATTCCAATCGGAACCCAATGAGTATTGGGATGGAATCGTCACGGGCGAAGTGTTGGTTGTCGATGAACCCAACCAATTGGCATACACATGGGCAAGTGCTGGCGAAACCACTACGATTACTTGGACTTTGACTAAAGTGGCTGAAGGTACGCAATTACATTTTGAACAAACAGGCTTTAGTGAAGAAACCAAAGCAACACCTGGTGCGATTGCTGGGGCTACTTATGCTTGGACGGAATTTGGTAATAAACTCGCGAGCTTATTAGCTTAGCAGTGATATTTATTATAAAAAAAGAGCCTCGTAAACTTTTTACGGGCTCTTTTTGTGTTTTATTTTGTGATAACGTAAGTGTGTACGAGGTTGGTTTCGCGGTTAACTAGGTCTTCACCGACAACTTCGTAAACTTCATAGGTTAGTGAATCTGCGGTGACATCAACGATTGAGTAGTGTTGGATGTTTGATTCACGGGCGTTTGAATGGCCATCGGAATAGAATGATGAACGGAAGGGTTGTTCTTCGGTCAACAATAATTCACGGAAGTTTTGAATATCTTCTTCAGTCAATTCATGTCCGAATAATTCATCATAGGTCACATCAATATCTTCTTCTTCAAGAATCCAGTCAAAGGATTGTAGTTTATAAATGGTATCGTAAGTCTTAGTACCTGCTGTATTTGGTACGAAGAAGACGGTCCCTTCTGGACTTGTAAAGGTTGTTGTGTCGCCATCTGTTTCACCGGCTGTCGCAACTTCTGCGTTACCAAAAGCGTCGGCATTGTGTTTTAAGGCGTGCGTAACCGTCAAGTTATGGTCGTGTCCGTTAAAGACAGCATCCACGTCGTATTCATCTAAAACTGACATTAATTCATCACGGCCTACTTGAACTTCTTCGTCTTCTAATGCGTGGTAGGAAGATGAGAACATTGGGCGGTGATAGTTCACGATAATCCAGTCGATTTCGCCATTGGCTTTAGCATCGTTAGCAGCTTGTAATTCTTCTTTGAACCAAGTCATTTGATTTTCTAAAATGGTTGGTGGTACTTCTTCATCGGATTCGTTGAATTGTTCCGTATTTAATACGATGAATTGAACGTTGTTGTAGCGGGTAGAGTAAGCTACACCTGATTCCATGCCTTCCACTTCATTGTTAGTGTTGATGTGGGTTAGGAAGTTGTTGTTGTCATGGTTTCCTGTAACAAATAAATGTGGCATGGCTTCATTGATTGGTGCCAGCGCATTAAGCGTTAAGTTCCACTCAGTGTCATTCCAGTCGTCGTTAACCACGTCACCGGTATGGATGGCGAAACGTGCATTAGCGGCTTCAGGATTAGCGACAGCTGATTCAAGGGTTGACTTAGAATAATCCGCTTCTGATCGTTGGTTTTCTGAAGAAAAGGCATTTTGTGTGTCGGTATAGTGAATGAAGGTAAAGTCTTCTTGACCTTGGGCAGCGGTTGTAAATGTAGCGGTTGGGGATATTAAGGTTTCAGTATTCCCTACGGCATAATGATAAACGGTCCCAGGTTTTAATTCAGTGGCAGTTGCTTTATAGGCTGTTTCTGTAAATGCCGGGTAAGGTAAAGCCAATGAATAGTTATCAAACCCTTTATCCAACCATAATAAATTACTTTCAGTAAATGCTTCATCTGTGAAGTAGCCTACGACTTGGTCAGGATTTTCTACTGCAAACCATGGATCATCATCGTCTGTCATCGGTTCGTCTTCTTCTTCATCCCAAACAATCGCATACACATAGTGACCCTCTTCTGTTTGTTGGATGTAGTAGGCATCATCAATTTCATTAATTTCAGGCGTCACTTTAACGGCATCACCTATATTTTGACCGTCTTCCCAAATATACAGGCTGGCATTTTCATCTACTTCGGTGGTATGCCATTGGAAATGCATAGAAGTGGATGGATCATCCGTTAAGTTGGTAGAAATGCGGTTAGGATTGTTGTTTACCGGTGCTTCTGGGACAGCTGGATTTTCTGCGGTTACCTCAGCTGTTTCGCCACCGATAGTGACTGAAAGGATGTTCCTTTCTTCATCAACTTCTACCCCATCATTTTCAGTGATAGCATCTTCTGAAAACGCTGGATCATTGGCGCGGTCTTCATTGGCTTTTAACGTTTCTTCGGTAATCGTAGCGGTTGCTGTATCTTGTGCATAGGCTATCGGTTGGAACTCTAGACCCGTTAACAGGGTTGAAGCTAGTAATGACGTCAAAACAAGTTTCTTTAATGATTTCATCTTACACTCCTAATATAGTTTATTTTTATACAGACTTGCTACATTTAGTATAGGAGATATATGTTGATTTTATGTAAATTTGGGGTAAGGAATGTGTAAATGTAAAATGTGATTACTCGATCTTTTTTAATTCTAATCGTTTGTTAATATTCCATTGCTTAATGTCGCAGACATTTATATAATGAGTGTAATAAAATGTGGTATTTATTAGGAAATTATTTGTTAGGAGGCTTTTTATGTATACGAGTGATTTTGATGGAGGTTTGCTTGAGTATGTAGCGATTATAATTGGCGGTGCCATTATTTCAGTTCTCACGCTGGGGATTGCAACGCCTTGGGTTATGTGTGTCATTTATCGATGGAAAATAGATCATACGGTCATTGAGGGTAGACGGTTAAGGTTTCACGGGACTGGCTCTTCGCTTTTTGGGCAATACATCAAATGGATTTTGTTAATCATTATTACGCTTGGTATTTATAGTTTTTGGGTGGGTATCAAATTGGAACAGTGGAAGGTTAGACACACGACGTTTGTTAATTAGAAAACGGTAGCTAATGAAAACAAGCATATAAATCATTCCATGAATGGTTTAAGTGCTTGTTTGTCCTCTTTGTGTTATTCACTAATACTCATAATCATAGTCATAATACTCTTCTTCCCATTCATGATAATATTCGCCACTCAGTGCCTCGTTCCGTAAAGAACTCTCATCTTTTTCGCGATCATAGGCTTCTATTTGGCGTTCAAGTTCTGCCATTTGTATATCACTTCTTGATCTGGCTAAGTACTCATTGGCACCTTGTATGAGGGTAACACTCCGATGATATACATTGATATCGAGCATTACCCCAATTCTCTCGTCATTATTCACCACATAAATAGGTTCATCCATCTCTTTAGACATCTCAAAAAACTTCAGGGGATCTTTTTCAATTTCGGCACTTGGCCAGTTTGCTTGATAAATCTTTATACTATTTGTCATTAATATCACTCCTTTCGTGCTTTTAAGGTAAATATAGTACGTTATGCTAACGCTTTCAATAGACAGCCACAAAATACCTTTCTGTCTAAAACAAGTCATTGCAACAACAGGCTTTTTGGTGCTTTCAGAAAACTGATTTATGTTATTTTTAATGTTTTAGAATACCTTATAAACCCAAAAAGTTAAAACCAACTATCACAAATAATTTGTCATAGTTGGTTGATCGGGTATTACCTATTTATGCATTAATATCACCTTAAGCGCTCCTTCGCTATTCTAAACACCTCATTATCTGATCGCTTTCCGACAACGATAATTTCGATAATTTCAATTCCCTTAGAACTCTCCCTAAAAATAATTCTCAGTCCTAATCGCTTTAACTTGATTTCGCGACACATAGATAAATCGACTTCCCTTTTCTCTAATCGTTTTCCAGCCGACATGCCGCGTTCACTAATTTTTTGTAGTCCTTTATTCACTTGTATTTTCTGAGAGCCTTCGAGTTTATCATAATCTTTTTTGGCCTCTTCAAACCATTCTAATTTAAACATATCGTTTATTATTCCCATTCATCTACGATGAGATGTAATTCCTCGTCCCAATCTTTACCGACCACTTCCTCCATTGAGTATCGTTTACCTGTATCATTATCCAAACGATATTTTGTTTTTTCTTGAAAGATAGCTTCGGCAGTATAATCAAGGATTTGATGGGCTTCTTCGATAAAAGCTGTCATTTTATTGTATTCATCTATATCAAGGATAACGCCAACTTCTTTATTATTGTTCAAAACATATACAGGGGCTTTTGTTTCCTTAGAAATTGAAAAAAACTTCATTGGTGCTTTCTTAACCTCCGATATAGACGACAGTGATCCATGTATTTTATGTATCTTTTCCATTTAAAACACCTCTGTTGTACTTTTATTCGTACTAAATATAACACTTTTTAAAGGGCGTTGCAATTTTATTTCTCTAGAGAATAAAGTTCATTCTGCTTCACTTACTTTTCAAGTATTTTATACACAAAAAAAACCGACTACCCAAATAAATATCTGTGATAATCAGTTTAGTTTGTTGCCTATCAACAAGTTGCTGTATGTATTAATAAAAATCCGGTTTTGCTTTGTACTCAGATCCTGGCTCCCATAAGCCAATGCTTTCTTTCACATCATTCCGCTTGCCAATTATGTTATCCAAAATATATTGCGCAATAGCTTGTCGTGTTATTTGAGCCCCTAAAAAGGGTTCGCCCTTTGGACTCGCCACATAATCGTCTCTTTTTCCATTGTAAAGCCAGGTCATACGCATATAGGTATAATCTAAATCACTCGCTTCTAGCACTTCGTTACCTCGATTCCGTGCCACTGATCCGCCCATCATCCGACTATTCCAGCTGGCAAAAGGTTCAGCCACTTCCCCATAAACACTTAAGACGCCAGCTTGTAAAATCCGCTTGACCCCTGTTTTGTTCATCACATCAACAACCACCTGTGTAACAGACTTACTATCAAAATTCATATAAACAACATCTTGCCCTTTTATAGCTGGTTCTAAGTCTGACGGATTACTTGCATCACCCGAAATTTTCACCACATTTTCATAAGGCAATCTTTCTGCATTTCGACCAAACAAGGTTATATTCAAATCCATTTGTTCTTGTAAAAGTGGCATTAGAAACCGCGGAATCTGTCCGCCAGCTCCTAAAATTAGAATGTTTTTCATTGGTAAGTCACACCTTTTCTGTTTGTCCTGTTATCTCTTTGAGGAAATATGCCACATCACGCGCTTCGTCATCTGAAATTTGGTGACCCATTCCCTGATATTGTTTAATCGTAACATCCGTATACTTCTTCAACCATTGATTAGTATAAGAAACAAGGGACCTAGGTAAGATAAAATCATTTGGATCCTTGCCATCGAAAACTGATATTTTTTCAGTTAAGACTAGCTCATCGTTAAAATAGGCATGTGAACGATCAATAATAATCCCCGATAACATAATCATACCATCTATTAAATCTGGACGATGTCTTAGTATCGTTGAGATTATTTCAGTACCTTGCGAAAAACCTAATAAAATGATACGTTGATACGAATTCTTTTGCTGCTGTAACCAATCAATTAGCTCTTCAGAAACTTCAATAACTTTTTCCATTGTAAAATTTGGTGAATCAATTAAAGGAAACCAATAATGAGAATGTTGGCTAGTTGAAAATGGAGCCTGAAGGGATACGTAAGTGATATTTTCTTGGGGTAAATAAGTGACTAAGTTATCAAAATATCTTTCATTTTGGCTGTATCCATGGAACATAACTACTAAATGAGGCTTATCTTTGTCTGTGTAATAATGTTTATGCATGCTGTGATACCCCCTTTGTTTGCGATGGTTCATTCTATAAATTTCTGATTATTTTTTCACTTGGTAACGAAGCCAAACACTTCCATCATCGAGTACTTGGGAAGCTTCAAGATTGAATGCAACAGGTGTCGGTTTATTGTACTTTTCATTATAGGCAAATAAAGGTTGTGAATTAGCATCCCCATCCGCGATAGGTGTAATAACTAAACTCACTTCATCCACTAAGCCCTCTGTCATGAATGACCAGTTAATTCCACCACCACCATTTACCATTAATTCCGGCATATCAAAGTATGCTTTGATTTTTTCTAAAGCAACCGCCAAATCAACCCGCTCTTCCCCTGCAATAATATAAGAGATATTTTTACGACGAAGCATATCTTTGAATGGGGCGCTCGTTTTCTCAGTGATAAGCTCAACTACATGCGCTTCTGTCTCAAAGTATTTAAAGGTGTTCTTCTCCCAGCCTAAGCGCCCTAATCCATCTAAGGTAAAATAGTACATAGCTGCATCATCAACCGCAATAAAATCCCCTTCGGGAACTTCGGTGACCGTCTCATCTAATTCCGGTTTTTTATAGCCGGTAATAATAGCAGATGTTTCAGTTCCACATAACCAACCTTTATGTTGATTGTAATAAGCATTTTCGCCTAAAAACAAATTATAGTATTCTCGTTGTGATTTATGACTTTCCTCTGTTTGTAGATGAGGACCATTTATTTTCCCGTCAATAGCAATATGCATATGTGTAATGATTTTTGGTCTATTCATTTTTTGCTCCTTTTCATCAATAAATAATGGTGCTCTACGCGATTCAATCTATGTCATTTTAAACCAGCTAAGTAACAAGGTTTCATTTTTACGCCTCATAAATGGATACGAATCCCTCTTAGATTTTCCTTTCTGCTTATATTATAGTCTTTATAGAGTTGATATTGAATCTCATAAAAGTTATTAGTGTATAAACTACTGGTTTATACGATGATGGTTTATGTACATTTTTAAAGTTACGACATTTGCACACGAATGTGTTAATAACGGGATATTTAAGTTTTTTATTTCTCAATCATAATTATGAAATAGATAAATTTATTGGAAGATCAATTGAGGAATTACTATTGTCTAACGAATAATTTAGGCTCTCATTAATATTCGCATCATTGAGTAAAAAACTAGCTTTAACTTATTCCTAATAGGGTCTACCATTTATATTACCTCCTTAATTTTTAGTACAAAAATAGCACCTAACCGCTTATTACGGTCAAGTGCTAATACAACTTATCTTCTTCATGTTCAAATTCAATGGGCGTGTTTTTGTCTATAGCTTCTTTAATCAATGCAATCATTTTGGCTTCTGGCATGCCAGATAATTCATACACTGGAAATGGCTCGTTAAATTCTTCCACATACCTATCAATCCATAACTTTAGTTCATCCATTTTAACCACCACCTTTAGTAAGATTTTCCATGAGTTCCTCAAATTTATTATAACTCTCAGGAGGCCGCTTCTCAAACCTTGCCACCTCTAAAAGCAGCTGCATACATCTCAGCAACCCCCTCGTTACCTAACTTCTCGTTTCTATACTGAGCTGGCTTCTTTAGTGAATATTTATACGGTTTCCAGTAGCTTGTTTTGTGGCCAATACCTAAGTATAATTGGTTAGCCGTTGAACCACTAAAAAGTCAGATATTGATGCCTTTGAAGCAATATTATTGTCAAAGTCAGCTTTCAGCAAGTCCCTAAGTGCTATGACACGATCTGATTTAAATTCACCTAGTGCATTCTTAATATGGTCACTTACTTTTTTGAAATCGTTTCGCAAATGTTTTACCATGCTGTGCTTTATTATTGTTACCTAACAATCCTAGCCATCGCACAGGAAGCATTGGTGAAAAACATGCTGAGGAACGAAATTACTGGATTAATAAAGAGTTTAAACTAGCAATTAATACATTTGATAACGTAGAGTACATAACCGCTTATAGCATACTATTTTTCACTGGCATCAAGGAAAGCGAGTTATTAGCTTTAACTATAGATAACTTTGATTTAGATAATCAGCTGCTCACAATTAACTCGAACTGGGTTAGAAGACAAAGAAAAAACGCAACAACATCAACTAAGACCCGTTCGTCTAATCGAGTTGTTACGTTTCCTAAATTGTTAGTTCCATTAATCAATGAATACATCAATAGCCTATATGGTTACATTCCTCATATGCGATTGTTTAGCCAACTAAATAAATACTATTTGAATGATAGACTTAACAAAGCAGTTATAAATGCTGGTGTTAAAAAAATCACTGTGCATGAATTAAGACATTCTCACGCATCCGTTTTAATTAACAACGAGATAAACATCAAAGCCTTACAGCAAAGACTAGGACATAAGAATATTGACACAACATTAAACATTTATAGTCACATGTATCCAACTAAACAAAAAGAGATTGCAAATTTATTAGATAATTTAGGACCAAAATAGGACCGCTGAAATTATAAACGCTATTATATCAATGTTTAGGAAGGTTTTTAACTTATTCCCACTCTATCGTTCCAGGTGGTTTCCCCGTGATGTCATACACCACGCGATTAACATGAGGGACTTCATTCACAATACGTGTTGAGATTTTTTGCAAGACTTCCCAGTCAATCCGTGCGAACTCACTGGTCATTCCATCAATGGAGGTTACTGCACGAATACCTACCATGTGGTCATAGGTACGACCGTCACCCATCACGCCAACACTGCGGACATTCGGTAATACTGTAAAGTATTGCCACACATCACGTTCAAGACCGTTTTTAGCAATTTCTTCGCGTAAAATCGCATCCGATTCGCGGACGATTTCTACTTTTTCATCGGTGACTTCGCCTAAGACACGGATACCTAAACCTGGTCCAGGGAAAGGTTGGCGCCATACGATGGAATCAGGCATATTTAAAGCCGTTCCTACGGCACGTACTTCGTCTTTAAATAAAGTATTTAATGGTTCAATCAATTCAAAGGACATATCTTCCGGTAACCCACCGACATTGTGGTGGGATTTAATCGTTTGAGCGGTTTTGGTACCTGATTCAATGATATCCGTATATAACGTGCCTTGAGCGAGGAAATCAATCCCTTCGAGTTTGGCTGCCTCATCGTCAAACACATAAATAAATTCATTGCCGATTATTTTACGTTTTTCTTCTGGGTCAGTGATGCCAGCTAATTTACTAAAGAAGCGGTCTTTGGCATTGACACGGATGATATTTAGTCCGAAGGTTTCAAGAGCTTCCATTACCGAGTCGCCTTCGTTTTTACGCAATAGACCGTGGTCAACGAAAATACAAATCAGTTGATCACCGATGGCTTTTTGTAATAGCACACCCACAACGGAAGAATCGACACCTCCGGATAAACCAAGTAATACTTTACGATCACCGACTTTTTCACGGATGTTATTGATTTGGATATCAATAAAGTTGTCCATGGTCCAATCGCCCGTCATTTGGCAAATATTAAAGGCGAAGTTGCGTAACATTTGGTTGCCGTTTAAGGTATGGCGTACTTCAGGATGGAATTGGACCCCATAAATTTGACGGTCAGTATTTTCAAAGGCAGCCACGGGGCATTGTTCGTTGCTGGCGGTGACGCTAAAGCCTTCTGGTATTTGGGTAATCAAATCACCATGGCTCATTAAAACTTGTTCTGTTTCACTCAAACCTTCAAATAGACCACTGTTCGTTTGGTTAACATGAATAGTTGCAGTCCCATATTCACGTTTGGCTGCTTTTTCTACTTTACCACCCAATAATTTGGTGGTTAACTGCATGCCATAACAAATCCCTAAAATGGGCACACCTAAATCAAAAATAGCAGGATCAACTGTAAAAGCATCATCAGCATATACACTGTGGGGACCGCCTGATAAAATAATTCCTTTAACGTTACCTAATGCTGTCAGTTCTGCAGCTGTCGTATCGTTGGGTAACAGTTCACTAAACACGCCAAACTCGCGAATACGACGGGTAATTAATTGGTTGTACTGGCTACCAAAGTCCAGTACAATTACCTTTTCTACTTCATATAAACTTGTTGTCAAGCAGGTCACTCCTTAGTATTAATATTTACGAATATATATTTCATCGATAAAATGATTATCGGTTTTATGGATAATCAAATCAGCCCGTTCACGGGTTGGTAATATATATTGTAATAGATTTAAATGGTTAATGGTATACCAAACTTCGTCTCCATAATTATTACGTTCTTCTTCGGTCCAATCTCTAAATTGATAATAATAGTTATCTGGGTCATCCGCCGCATTATCCATCAACACTTGGAAGCGTTCAAAGAACCATTGACGGATTTTTTTATAGTGAGCATCCACATAAATAGAAAAATCAAAAAATTGGCTAACATAAATATTCTGATTTTCTGGTAATTGGAGTACGTTTATCCCTTCAATGATCACGATGTCTGGATTGTGCATAACTTGGACTTCTCCAGGAACAATATCGTAAATTTCATGGGAATAGACAGGAAATTCCGCCGGTTCATCCGTCGTTTTTAATTGAATCATAAAATCTAATAGACGTTGCATATCGTATGATTCTGGAAATCCTTTACGATGCAAAATCTTGCGTTTTTTAAGTTCGGCTGTGGGATATAAAAAACCATCTGTTGTCATCAGTTCAATAGTTTTATTTGGATACAACCGTTCAAGTAATTGGTGCAACACCCGGGCGGTGGTACTTTTTCCGACCGCTACACTGCCTGAAATTCCAATAATGAACGGTACTTTATGGCGTTTTTCGCCAAAAAAGTTTTGTTTTTGTTTTTGAGATGTCATGGCTTGTTGAATTAAGAGGTCGATATAATGTAACATGGGACCATAAATAGCACGCACATCTTCTTGAGATAAGCGGTCATTTAATGATACCAACTCGGCTAAGCGTTCGATAGGTTCAATTTCAGGTGCATCTTGATGAAATTCTTTCCATTCATCACGACTATAGCGGATAAAGGTGTTTGAATCCATTCTGGTCTCCTTTGCTTCTATTTTTCGAAGGAATTCACTTATTGGTCTATTTTAGCATATCCTTAGGATTAAATGTATATTTTATTATTTCTTTAGCCCGGTCTCAAATGTATTAAAAAATATTAAAATTATAGGATTAGTCCCCCACTTTTCCATATTAATCGGTAAAATAGGAAGGAATGAAGTCATGGAGTTTTCTGAATGGGAGGATGATTAAGTGGACGAGCTTGAGGAATATTTATTAGAACAGGAACCTAAAGTTGAATTAACCGCTCAACAAAATGAAGTGGTGGTTGCTGTTGGTCATGGGTATGCTCATAGCAAAATTATCTTGATGGGTGAACATGCAGTTGTTTATGATTATCCAGCCATCGCGCTTCCTTTCAATGGTGTGCAAGTCCATACGAAGGCGACATTTACTCAAGAAAAGGGTTCTACCATTGACTGTATGTATTTCAACGGTCCGATTTCACAAGCACCTGCTTCTTTAAACAATATCGTTCGTGCCATCGAATTAAGTTTACAATCCCTCAAAATAAATATCGCTATTCATACCCAGATTGAAAGTACTATACCACAAGAGCGTGGTATGGGATCTTCGGCTGCTGTGGCTGTTTCGGTTATTCGTGCGATTTATGATTTGTTTGATCAACCATTAGATGACAATCAACTGCAATTTATTGCCAATCAAGCTGAAGTGATTGCGCATGAATCGACTAGTGGTTTGGATACGCTACTGGCTAGCAGTAACCAGCCTTATATATATCGCAAGAGTAAGCCAGCTTTAGCTTTCGCTTTAAAATTAGAGGCTTATTTAGTTGTGGCTGATAGTGGGCAGGCGGGGCAAACCAAATTAGCGGTCCAAAAAGTCATGAAGCGTCGTCAAGAGAATCCTGAATTTAGTGAAAGTATTTTGACTGCCATTGGACAATTTGTGACGCAAGCCTTTGATGCCATTAATGCGGGGGATGTTCAAAGTTTGGGTCGTTTAATGACTTATAACCATTATTATTTAAATCAATTAGGCGTTTCAAATGAACGCTTAGACATTATTGTAAATGCTGCTTGGCAAGCTGGAGCGCTAGGCGCTAAATTAACGGGGGGTGGCTTAGGCGGTTGTGTCATTGCCTTAGCTGAGACTAAAGGGGATGCGATTGCGATTGCCCATGCGATGCAAGAAGCTGGCGCCATTCAATCTTGGTATATCCCATTACATTAGGAGTGAAAAATATATATGAACTCTTTATTTAAATCCTCATATCGTGCTTTTACCAATATTGCCCTTATTAAATATTGGGGAAAACGCCATGAGGATCTTTTTTTACCATTAACATCAAGTTTATCCTTAACTTTAGATGCTTTTTATACCGATACAACGGTTGAATTTAAGCCCAACGCTAAAGCAGATGTATTTATTTTGGATGGGGTTCAACAAGGGGTTGAACTGACGCAAAAGGTGAGTCAGTTTGTTGATTTGTTTCGGGAAACGGCAGGTATGAACATGCCAGTGACGGTAACGAGTATTAACCATGTGCCAACGGCCGCGGGTTTGGCTTCGTCGGCGTCGGCTTTTGCGGCTTTGGCATCGGCTTGTAATGGAGCGCTTGGTTTAGGCTTAGATAATCGTGCTTTATCGATTTATGCGCGTCAAGGGTCTGGTAGTGCAACACGGAGTTTGTTTGGTGGTTTTGTTGTATGGCATAAGGGTGAAGGCGAGGATTCACAGTCTTCCTATGCTGAAGCGATTGATGATGCTGAGTGGGATATTGGGATGTTGGTGGTGATTATTAATCAACAACAAAAGAAAATCTCTAGTCGCGTGGGGATGGCGCACACCCGTGATACATCGCCGTTTTATGCGATGTGGCCTAGTGAAGTAGAGAAAGATTTGGCTGCCATAATTCCAGCGATTGAAGCGCATGATTTTGAAACTGTGGGTGAAATTGCCGAACATAATGCGATGAAAATGCATGCTAGTATTTTGGCTTCTAACCCTAGCTTTACTTATTTTGAACCGGACTCACTGGTGGCGATGGCGATTGTCAAGGAGTTGCGTGAACAAGGGATTGCTTGTTATGTGACGATGGATGCTGGTCCTAATGTGAAAGTGATTGGTCGTTTAAGTGAAATGGATCAAATTATAGCGCGTTTTAAACACGATTTTAAAGCGGATCAATTAATTGTAGCTAAGCCCGGTAGTGCACCGATTGAGTTAAAGGCATAAGGAGGATTTTAAGTGAAGTTTAATGCAAATATGGCTGATTTATTTAACTTAAATCCTAAGTTAACCTTTCAGCCAACCACACAAAAAGTACCTGGAAAATTATATTTTGTCGGCGAGTATGCCATTTTAGAACCTGGAAATACCGCCATTTTGTTTTCAGTTAATCAATATTTAACTTGCCAAATTTCCTTATCACGTACGCCATACAGTGGCTCTTTACAAACGTCTTTGCAAGATTTGTTACCTTTGTTATATCGGCGTGAAGCGGATAAAGTCCATTTTTCATTAAATGGCATGGACGGTTTAGATAGCTATTATCATGAAAATCTGATGGACGAAAAGACACGTACCTTAGTTCTGGAGCAGTGGCAGTATGTTTTTGAGGCTATTCGTGTTGTAGAAGAGCTGATGCAAGAGCTAGGTCGCCCCCTTCAAGATTATCATATTCAATACTATTCCGATTTAGTTGCTGAGGATGGTTCTAAATATGGCTTAGGTTCTAGTGCTGCTGTGACCATTGCGACCATCAAATCGTTGTTGGCTTTTTATGGGATTGAAGTGAAGTCTCCCCTTAGCTTGTTTAAGTTAGCTGCCATCGCCTTGATTCGAGCAGGTTCCAATGGTAGTATGGGCGATGTCGCAGCCATTAGTTTTGGAGGTTGGGTTTTTTATCAATCCTTTGATCGTAAGTGGTTGGCCGCGGAGTTGGACAATCAGGTGTCGCTGATGGATTTATTAGAAAAAGAATGGCCTTTGTTAGAAGTGCGCTATCTTGACATCAACAAGCGAATGACCTTATTAATTGGTTGGACGCAGTCAGCCGCTTCAACGCAAAATTTGGTTCAACAATTGACACAACGTTTACCTGAAAAAGATGCAAATTATCGCTATTTTTTAGAAAAAAGTAAGCTTTGCGTTAATAACATGCGTACGGCTTTTGAAAAAGCTGATATTATGCAAATTCAAGAAGAAATGGCAAATTATCGGCATTTATTATTAAAATTGAGTTCCCATTTCAATATTGAAATTGAAACCGATAAATTAAAACAATTCATTCAACTGTCGCAAGCTTATCAGTTCGAGGCCAAATCCAGTGGTGCCGGCGGTGGCGACTGCGGCATTGCCGTCGGCGAAAGCAATCAAAAAACGACTCAATTATTGGATGAATGGCGTCGTGTCGGGATTATTCCGCTGAATTTACATGTAGCCCCCAAACAATTTAACTAAATATCGCTAGTTTAAAGGAGTTTTATTCTGCTATGTCTTTAGATGCTTCACAATTAAACCAACAACGCAAAGATGATCATGTCAAATTAGCGCTCGGTCAACAAAAAGAGGCCAAAGCTGCCCCTTTTGATGACATCCGCTTTGTGCATCATTCATTTAGTCTAATGTCTTTAGATCAAGTAAATATCACGAGTCATTGGGCTGGTCACAGTCATGTGATGCCGTTTTACATCAATGGCATGACGGGTGGATCTAAATTCACCAAACAATTTAATGAAAAATTAGGGATGGTTGCGGCTGAAACGGGCTTAGCCATGGCATCTGGTTCGGTGAGTGCAGCCCTAAAAGATCCTTCCTTAAGTGATACGTTTCGGATTATCCGTGAGGTTAATCCGCATGGTTTTGTTATGGCCAATTTAGGGGCACACCATTCCTTAGAAAATGCTAAACGCGCCGTTGATTTGTTGCAAGCAGATGCGCTACAAATCCATTTAAATGTCCCGCAAGAAATTGTCATGCCTGAAGGTGATCGCGACTTTTCAAATTGGGCTGATAATATTCAAGCCATTGTGGCTCATGTAGGTGTCCCGGTTATCGTTAAGGAAGTTGGTTTTGGAATGAGTCGCGAAACCATGCTGTTTTTGAAGTCGTTAGGCGTTCAAACCATTGACATTAGTGGACGTGGTGGCACCAACTTCGTCCGCATTGAAAATGATCGTAATCCGTCCTTGGATTTTAGTGCCTTAGCTGGTTGGGGCCAAACAACACCAGAGTCTCTGTTGGAAGCACAGGCTATATTAGGGGATGGTACTGTGACCCTCTTAGCCTCAGGTGGGATTCGACAACCATTTGATATCTTGAAGGCTTTGGCTTTAGGTGCGTCGGCGGTTGGTTTATCAGGTAAATTTTTAGCGAGTGTTGATGATTTAGGCATTGATGCAACGGTTGAGATGGTTTACCAATGGCGCGATACCTTAAAGCAGATGATGTTAATGCTCGAAGCGCCTACCGTGGCTGCTTTACAAACTAAAGATATGATTCTATCCGGTAGTCTTTTAGAGTGGGCACAGTTGCGAGGTATTGATGCGAGTGGATTGGCACGTCGCAGTCAGGTAAAATAATAATCGTGAAAAACGCCAGACGGCTTGATGGGGGTTCCATTGAGTCGTCTGGCTTATTTTTAGGGGTTTGTTGTTGTGGGTTGGTTGTTATGGGTTGGTTGTGATGAGGAGGTAAGGGATGGGGGTAGCTCAGGCTACGAGCTGCCGGCTTTTTCGCTCAATCGACGTAAGTGGGCAGCGAAAGGCAGTCGAATAAAGCTAATCGGTCATCAAACACCTGATTTAATGTATAAATAGCTTTAATTGTCGTCTGTTTTACGGCGATATATTTCCCGCTTATGTTAAGTGGAATATTCTGAGGGAGTTTGTTCCACTTAATCGGTTATGTGGAATATTCCGAGTGCGTTTGTTCCACTTAGTCAGTTATGTGGAATATTCTGGGCGAGTTTGTTCCACTTAGTTAGCAAATGTGACAAGTGACCGTTGACCGTCAGCCTATAATAGCCCACCTATAGAAGAAATTCACAATTATTATTAGACAAATGCTTAATCTGGCCATTGCTCAAATAGCAGTGGCCAGATTAAGCATTTTAAACTAGAGATTTCTAAAAAAATATTGAATTATGCTGATTCATCGAAGAAAATCAACCTTTTATAGCGTTAATCTATCACAAACAATAACCTCATCGTTGTAATCGGGAAGTGAAAGGTAGTCGAATAAAGCTAATGGGTTCATCAAACACCTGATGTCATGAGCAAATAGCCTTAATTGTAGTCTGTTTTACGGTAATCCGTTTCCCGCTTACAATCGACGTCCGGCATTTCGCTGGTTTCCCTCAAATCATCCTACTTGCCGGATTTCCCGCTCAATCGACGTCCGGCATTTCGCTTGTTTTCCTCAACTCATCCAAATTGCCGGATCTCATTTCCCAACGACGTCCGCCAAACCAACTTGCCGGATTTCCCGCTCAATCGACGTCCGGCATTTCGCTTGTTTTCCTCAACTCATCCAAATTGCCGGATCTCATTTCCCAACGACGTCCGCCAAACCAACTTGCCGGATTTCCCACTCAATCGACGTCCGGCATTTCACTTTTTTCCCTCAACTCTTCCTACTTGCCGGATTTCATTTCCCAACGACGTCCGCCAAACCAACTTGCCGGATTTCCCGCTCAATCGACGTCCGGCATTTCGCTTGTTTCCCTCAACTCTTCCTACTTGCCGGCTTTCCCGCCCAATCGACGTCCGGCATTTCACTTTTTTCCCTCAGCTCTTCCAATTTGCCGGATTTCATTTCTCAACGACGTCCGCCAAACCAACTTGCCGGCTTTCCCGCTCAATCGACGTCCGGCATTTCGCTTGTTTCCCTCAACTCTTCCTACTTGCCGGATTTCATTTCCCAACGACGTCCGCCAAACCAACTTGCCGGCTTTCCCGCTCAATCGACGTCCGGCTTTTCGCTTGTTTCCCTCAACTCTTCCTACTTGCCGGATTTCATTTCTCAACGACGTCCGCCAAACCAACTTGCCGGATTTCCCGCTCAATCGACGTCCGGCATTTCACTTTTTTCCCTCAGCTCTTCCAATTTGCCGGATTTCATTTCTCAACGACGTCCGCCAAACCAACTTGCCGGATTTCCCGCTCAATCGACGTCCGGCATTTCGCCTGTTTCCCTCAACTCTTCCTACTTGCCGGATTTCATTTCTCAACGACGTCCGCCAAACCAACTTGCCGGATTTCCCGCTCAATCGACGTCCGGCATTCGGATGACTTTGGCTCGCACACCATAATTTCCGTACAAAAATTAGCAAAGCCAGCGTCAGCCTCCCACACGTCCTACTCCAGCAAGCCCTCATAAAATTCGCGCCACATTTGGGCGACATTTTCTTCGGAGTAATAATCGGAGGCAGCTAACGATTTTGCTTGGTAAGGCTCCAACAGCTGCGGATTGGCTTTCAGGTCGCGCAAGATGGATTCCATCTCGCTACGGTCTTTGGCATTTAAGTAATAACCATCAATAATAGCCCGATACAATTCTAAGTCACGCACCATAACAGGGGTTCCGCAAGAAAAGGCTTCTAAGATACTCATAGGGAACAACTCATTGTAAGACGGCAGTAAGAACACATCGGCGATATTGTAGTATTTATTCATCTCATCGCGGTCAACAATGCCCGTAAACTTTAAATTGGCGGGAGGATTGTTATAAACTTTGGTATATTTCTCGTAGCCGTCCGTCATGCGCCCAAACGAAAAACCACCCACCCAAATAAATTGAATATCGGGATTGTCATAGGCGAGTTGGAAGAAATCGTCGACACCTTTACGTTTTTGAATTTGGCCAGCGCCCATAACGACGAAAGCCTCTTCCGCTATCCCCGTTTGTTGCCGAAAGGCAACTTTTTCAGCGGTATTTATTGGGAAGAATTGTTCTTTTGAGACAAAGTTTGGGATGTAGGTGATTTTTTCGGCGGGGAAGTTATATTTCTCAAGTTCTTTGCCAAAAACGGGGTTAACCACCACCAGCTGGTCCATACGGCGATAAAAAGCAAGGACGTATTTTTCGGCAATTTTGCGGGAGACTTTATTGAGTTTCAAACTCCCTTCCAGCGTTTCGGGTAAAAAATGGACGTAACCGACCGTCTTGCCGCGGCGACCTTTCAGAAAAGTCGATAAATAGTATTGAGGGTTAACGGTATGGTAATGCGAAATATCGCTTGGTGTATATTGGTTGATATTTATTTGAAAAAGATGGTTGAAATGTTTTTTTAGCATTTTGATTAGCTCAATGTAGGCACTCCCAACGCCTTGCCCTTTGACCGATTCTGCTTGTGAAAACATGTTAATTGTTATCATCCGTAAGTCCCTCCTACAAAATAAAAAAGCACGCTTTCTTAAAATAAATATCGCATGCTTTTTTAATTGTTTAATCTGTAATCACTTTGTGAATTAAGGTTGGTGCTTGCGCATGGTCTTTGATTTCAAAGGCATGGTTTAGCTTTTCAATGACATCATCCACGTTTGGACGGTTAGCGTGGATGGTTAACAGGGCATCACCTTGTTCAACTTTATCGCCAACTTTTGCGTGTAAAACAATCCCAACCGCTGGGTCGATGGTATCTTCAAGGGTTTCGCGTCCTGCGCCCAACATCATAGCGGCTTCACCGACTTGGTTAGCTACCCAATTGGCTAAAACGCCGCTTTCAGGAGCTTCAAACGGAATTTGGTATTGGGCTTGAGCCAGTTTTTCGGGGTGGTCGATGACAGAGGCATCCCCGTGTTGGGCTTCAATCATTTGTCGGAATTTGGCTAAGCCTTCACCGTTATCGATCTTACTTTGTAATAGTTGGCGGCCTTCTTCAAGATTATCAACCGCTTGAGCTGCCAATAGCATTTGCGCCCCTAGGACCAGACACAATTCTGTCAGGTCAGCCGGTCCTTTACCTTGTAAGGTTGCGATGGCTTCTTTGACTTCCAGTGCATTGCCGATGGCGTAGCCTAAAGGTTGATTCATGTCTGAAATAACCGCAAGTGTTTTGCGGCCTAGCTGCTGGCCAATTTCAACCATCAGATGGGCTAATTCTTCGGCCTCTTCCACGGTTTTCATAAAGGCACCGGCCCCTATTTTCACATCAAGCACAATTGCATCAGCTCCGGCGGCAATTTTCTTACTCATAATCGAGGATGCGATGAGAGGTGTCGATTGGACCGTTCCCGTCACATCGCGCAAGGCATAAAGTTTTTTGTCGGCTGGAGTTAAGTTCCCCGTTTGCCCAACGACGGCCACTTTATTTTTGTTAACTAATTCAATAAATTCTTCAATCGGTAATTCATATTCAAAGCCTGGGATGGCTTCTAATTTATCAATCGTGCCACCAGTATGACCTAATCCGCGGCCACTCATTTTTGCGACCGGTACACCACAACTGGCGACTAAGGGGGCTAGAACCAAGGTGGTTGTATCTCCCACACCACCGGTGGAATGTTTATCCACTTTTATGCCTTCAATAGCGGATAAATCAATCTGATCACCACTCTCAGCCATCGCAATCGTTAAATAGGCGGCTTCCTCATGGGTCATACCTGTAAAATAGACGGCCATCGCAAAAGCACTCATTTGATAATCAGGGATGCTACCATCTGTATAGCCCTCAATAATAAAGCGGATTTCCGCTTCGGTCAGTTCGTCATTATTTTGTTTTTTTGTAATTAAATCTACCATTCTCATCGCTTGGACTCCTCATCAACCATCAATTTAATGTTTATATGTTACAATTTCGCCCGCATCATTCACAGCTAGAATAATGTCAGGATAATTAATAAATAACCCATGCTCCACCACGCCCACTAAATTTTTCAATTCAAAGGCCGTTTGTTGCGGGTTGGGGATCTTTTCAAGATGCAAGTCAATAATATAATTACCTTGATCCGTAATAAAGATCGAATCAACCCCTTTTTTTCGAAAGGTTGGATGCATCCCTGCTTGATCAAATTGGCGGAATAGCTTCCAACTGCCATATTTTACAATTTCTACCGGCAAGGGAAAAGCCCCTAAGGTATCCACGATTTTTTCTTGGGTAACAATCCAAATGATTGTTCGGCTGTGTTGAGCCACAATTTTCTCCATTAATAAAGCCCCACCGCCACCTTTGATCCCAGAAAATTCGGTGGTACATTCATCGGCACCATCAACTAAGACATCGATATGGTTCACTTCATCAATATCGACGACGGGAATGCCTAATTTACGTGCTTGATCTTCTGATTGTTTTGAAGTGGCTACGCCGACAATATTGGCTAATGTACCTGCTTGAAAACGTAGGCCAAGCTCATCAATAAACCAATAAGCCGTAGAGCCTGTTCCTAGACCTACAACCATACCATCTTCAATATAGTCTGCCGCTTTACGACCAACAACTTCTTTTGGATTAATCATGTCTACCTCCTTATGTCTCGTCCGATTGCTGTAATTGTTTCACATAATTGATCAGGGGGGTGATGGTTTGTTCATCATGCACATCAAGTGTCGTACCATACCGTTCCAATAAATCAATTTCTTCTTGTTTTAAATTAACAAAATCAACTGAAGAATGCTGACTAATCGCATCTTTGGATAGCGTATCCATTAGACTTAAGCGTTTATGCGCAATGGAACCTCGAAAATGATAAAATCTAACCTTATCTAAAATATCTGCCTTAAAATTAGATCGCAACAGACGATTAAAATCAGTTAAGGCAGGGTTTGATAAACCAACCGTAAATAAAATCCAATTTTTATCTGGATAGCTTTCAATCCAATGCTGATATAGGGCTGCTTCTATGATTTGTGCTTCTAAAATACAGGCTCCCAGAATAACTGTCGCATAGTCATCAATTGACTCCGTCTTAACTTCTTTACTATCGACAGCTGAGCAATTTAATTGCAGTCCAATTTCTTTGGCATATTTTTCTGTCGACCCATAAGTTGATCCATAAATAACAATCGTTTTCATCAGCCACCTCCGTTCAATGCGTTTACATGACTAGTATAACATATTCGATTTATAATGCCCCTATGAGTATCGTTTTTTTTGCATATTTTTGTTATACTAACATTGATGTGGCACTTTTTTATCTGCAAATACCAGCCTTTCGTTTGCCTCATCCCACAAGGAGGAGATATTTTATGACACAAACCGTAAATTTAACCTGTCCCGTATGTAACCATCAATCCACACGCCAAGTCAATGCTGCGATTAATGCTAAAACGCACCCTCATTTAAAACAAGAACTCTTAGAAGGCAAAACCTTTTTGTATGAATGTGAACAATGTGGCGCGCAACGTGTGATTAACTTTCAAATGTTATACCATGACCCGGATCAACGGCTCTTAATCTACTTAGCCCCAGGTTATGTTAACAATAAAGAACAAACGTTAGAAATTTTGGATGATTTGAAAAATAGACAACCTGTTTCTTTAGATAATTATCATTTACGCATTGTCTTAAGTGGGGCCGAGCTACTGGAAAAAATCCAAATTTTTGACCAACACTTCAATGATTACGAAGTCGAACTGGTCAAATTGTTAACAGATGGAATTTTCTCGAAAGAAAAATCGGGTGAAACCGTTAAAGCTCGCTATTTCTACATGGATCCTAAAAGTAAATCCGCTAAGATTATGTACACAACCGATTCCCAGCAACTTCTCGTGGACTTTCATCAATCCTTGCTTGACTTCGTCAAAAATAAATTCAAAAAAGAATTACAACAACCCCAACGCGGGGAGTTCCAACTGGTCAACTACACTTGGGCCATCGAAACCGTTAGTAAAGACACCAAAAAAGATCAATAATCCAAAACATCCGTAGGCCGCATGCCTCCGGATGTTTTTTAATCAATATCCCCATTTATGACTGACTTTTACCACCGATATTTATTTAGCTTGAGGGTTTGAGTCGGGGAGTTTACTTTCTTTAATGATATATAGCGGACGATGTTTGGTTTCATTGAAAATTTTAGCAATATATTTACCGACAATTCCTAGACTAAGGAGCTGCAGCCCGCCCATGCCAACCACCAAAACAGCTAAGGATGGCCAGCCCGGTGTGCTATCTCCAAAAATGAGGGTTTTGACGATAATATAAATACCATAAATGACAGCAAACAGGAAGGTAAATAAGCCAACGTAACTCGCAATCGTCAAAGGCGCATCCGAGAAACTAATCAAACCTTCGATGGCATAGTTGAACAGCTGGGTAAATGACCAGGAGGTATTACCGGCTGAACGTTCCACATTTTCATACTCCAAATAAGCCACGTCAAAGCCCACCCATGAGAAAATCCCCTTTGAAAAACGATTACTTTCGGGCAAACTTAACACAGCATCAACCACTTGGCGGGTCATTAAACGATAGTCACGCGCACCTTCTTCTAACTTGACATCGGAAATACTATTATTTAAACGATAATACATTCTAGCAAAAAAAGAACGGACCGGTGGTTCGCCATCCCGATTCACGCGGCGCGTAGCCACCACATCGTAGGGTTCATGTTTAATTTTGTGATACATTTCAATCAACATGGCTGGTGGATCTTGTAAATCCACATCCATAATGGCAACGTAATCACCTTGAGCATACTCCAAGCCGGCCATTAACCCAGCTTCCTTGCCAAAGTTGCGTGAAAAAGAGAGGTAATACACACGGTCTGGGTATTGCGCTTGTAAAGTTTTGATATTGGCTAGCGTCTTATCTTTTGAACCATCATTAATAAAAATAATTTCTAAGAAAGCTTCAGGTAATTGGTCTTGGACCTCCATGATGGCTTCCGTAAATATACTGACGGTTTCTTCTTCATTGTAACAAGGGACAACGAGAGTTATTCTATCTTGCACGGGCATGGGCCACCTCAATCATAATAGTGTGTAGGGTTAATCTGTGGAATGATTTTCTAAAAATATCTTGCGGCTAATAAAGTTAAAAGCCATAACGACAACTGTGACTAATATTTTACTAAACATGACCGGTAATTGTCCAAGGTCAACGGCTAGATACATCAAAAAATTAGTTAAAATCAAACCTAAAAGGCTTAAAATAAGGAAGACCGTAAATTCTTTTTGTTTTTGATCAGCTTGATACTTGCTGACAAAGACAAAGGACATACTGGCCCAATAATTAAAAATAGTTGAAATGATAAACGCTAAGGTGGTGCCGACTAAATAATTCATACCTAACATATGATAACAAATATATAAAACGACGAAGTCAATCGCCGTTGCTAAGCCGCCGACAATCGCAAAGCGAAATAATTGTAGAAATGATTTCATGACCTATCCTCTATTTACTTTTCTTAATATACTTATTGTAGCATACACCCTAAAAGTGTGCGTTTCAAATTTATCGCCCATTCTTTATATAAAAAAAAGACAACCTTTAAAGGTCATCCTTAAATAAATATCACTGCAACTCTACATTTGAACCCTTGTATTGACTTCCCCCGTGACGCGGTATTTGCAAGCCCACGTTTCAGTTAAATTGCTGGTTTGAAATTCAAATGCAATAATCCATTCACCGGCAGGAATATTTCCCGCTTTGGTCTCAATCCCTGATTTAGCTTCATCTTGGTGAATGACAATCTTCCGTTGGTTCTCGATTGCTTGGTATTCAGCCCTTAAATTATACAAACTATCATACACTAAGACAAAATTAATAGGATTTTGATTAACCTCAATGAAAATAGTGAGCCCTATTAAATTATCAGGCACATGAATGCGTTCAATCATAAATTTTTTGTCCGTTAGCTGATTAGGTGTAATTTCGATGATTTGTTCCGCTAATTGCATCATTGCCCTCCTTGTGATTTATTATTATCATCATACCAATCTTTTATGAATTTTATCCCATCATTATTGTAAAGGTTATGTAAAGTTGTTAAAAAGGCATACGCCATTCGTTTTTTAATAAAAAAGATACGAACCTTCATTGAAAGTTCGTATCTTGGCTGATTTCATTTTATCCTTAAGAGATGTGCAGGGGGATTTATTTAGGTTGCATTTTAATATCTAAGTATAAATCATTGTATTGAACCAGTTTGGCTTGACCTAAACCACGGTAAACTTCCAGGCGATCCATGGTTTCTTGTGAGGGATACCAGGCTTCGTTACTAGTTATTTCAGGGTCCATCAGTTCAAGGGCTGCCGCATTGGGTGTTGAGTAACCAATATATTCGGCGTTTTGTGCAGCGATTTCTGGATCCATCAAATAGTTAATTAAAGCGTAGGCACCTTCTATGTTTTTAGCATTTTTTGGAATCACGACATTATCAAACCAAAGGTTTGAGCCATCTTCGGGAACGACATAAGCAAGATCTTCGCGTTCATCCATAGCAGTTGCGGCTTCCCCCGAGAAAGTAATCGCTATAGGTGCTTCATCTTGAACAATGTGCATTTTAATTTCATCAGCTGCCAAGGCAATGATGTTTGGCATCAGTGACTTTAATTTATCTGTCGCTTCTTGCAAACGAGCATCATCTGTTTCATTTAACGAATAGCCTAAAGATTGTAAGCCAATTCCCATCACTTCACGGGCACCATCATAGATCATAATTTGATTACGGTAGGCTTCATCCCATAAATCATTCCATACCGTTAAGGAACCTTCTTCAATTACACTGGTATTATAAATAATCCCGAGCGTCCCCCAAAAATATGGCAGGGAGTATCTATTGCCAGGGTCAAAATCATGGTTTAAGAAGTCTTCATCAATATACTGTAGATTAGGCAACTTTTCATGATCCAATTCTAAGAGAAGGTCCTGTTCCACCATATATTCCACCATATATTCACTCGGTACAACGATATCGTAAGTTGTCCCACCTTGTTCAACTTTAGCGACCATCGCTTCATTGGAATCAAAGGTTTCATAGACGACACTATAGCCTGTTTCCTCTTCAAATTGGGTGATAATATCTGGGTCAATGTAGTCACCCCAGTTGTAAAACACAATCGAATTCGAAGAAATGCCAGAAACGGCTTCAAGGTAGCTGCGTAGACCAAACATTAAACCGACCATCACTAAAATGGCTACAGCGGCTCTAGCTAATCCTTTCATCTACATCACCGCCTCTTCTTTTTTGATGTTAGCGGCTTTGCGGTTTTGTTCGCCTACTTGTAAATAGTAATAGCCAACCACTAAAATCAAAGCTACGATGAACATCATGGCACTTAAGGCATTTATTTCAAGGCTAATCCCGGTTCTAGCCCGCGAATATACTTCAATCGATAGGGTCGAAAAGCCGTTACCTGTAACAAAGAAGGTTACCGCAAAGTCATCGAGTGAATAAGTAAATGCCATAAAGAAAGCCGCCTGAATTCCGGAAGTGATACTTGGTAAAATAACACGACTTAAAATTTGACGGTGGTTAGCGCCTAAATCTAGGGCTGCCGTCACCATGGAGGGACTCATCTCGTATAAACGCGGTAAAATCATCAAGACACAAATTGGCACACTAAAGGCAATATGGCTAAGTAAAACGGACCAAAAACCCAAAGGCACAGGAATGATGTAAGAAAACAGAATTAAGAAACTTGCCCCCATCATAACATCAGGTGTCACCATCAAAATATTATTTAAATTTAAAACCGCAGAACGCGTACGTTCACTCTTAAAATAATAGATAGCAATCGCGCCAAAGATACCTATGACCGTTGCAATCAAAGCAGATAGTAAGGCAATGATGAAGGTATTTAAAATAAATGTCAGTAAACGCGTGTCTTCAAAGAGGGTTTGATAATGTTCCCAAGTAAAACCGGTGAACTCTGTCATATCGCCACCTGCATTGAAGGAATAGTAAATTAAATAAGCAATCGGGATATACATGATTAAAAAGACAAAAAAGATATATAAATTGGACCATTTAAAGGTTTGTTTCATTAACGTGTCCCTCCTTTAGCTGAGCGTTCACGTGTAAGTAACATAACTATAACCATAGAAACCATTAAAACAACGCCAATGGTTGAACCCATCCCCCAGTTTTGCGTCACTAAGAAATGTTGTTCCACAGCGGTTCCCAATGTAATGACACGGTTTCCGCCAATTAGACGGGTTAACATAAAGAGGGATAACGAAGGGATAAAGACGGCTTGAATCCCACTTCTTACCCCACGCAAGGATAAGGGGAAGATGACCCGGCGTAACGTTTCCCATTTTGAAGCACCTAAGTCATTACTTGCCTCTATTAATGAATCAGGAATTTCATTGATTGAATTGAAAATCGGCAAAATCATAAAAGGTAATTCAATATAGGCCGCAACGACAATAAAGGCTGTATTGGTAAATAGTAATTGTACACTACCAATGCCAATCGCTTCTAAAAATTGATTGATTGGACCTGTTCGACCTAATAACCCAATAAAAGCGTAGGTCTTTAATAATAGATTGATCCAAGTTGGTAAAATAATTAGTAACAACCACAACTGTTTATGCTTGGTTTTTGATAATAAATACGCCATCGGATAAGCTAACAAAAAAGTCGCCAAAGTCACTAAAAAGGCATATAAAAATGAATTGGCTGTCATGCGAATGTAGTTGCCTGACGTAAAAAATTGCACATAGTTATCTAAAGTGATGCGGTTATTAATGTCAAAGAAAGACCGATAAACCAATAAAGCTAACGGTGCAATAACGAAAAATCCAATCCATAAATAATAAGGTATCGCAAAAGTATTATTTTTTTTTGTTTCCATTATCCTGCCTCCTAGTCTTCATATTGCTCTAGGCGGGCATCAAAATCTTCTTCCGATTCATTTAAACGCATAACATGGATCGAATTGGGATCAAAACGTAGACCAATTCGAGACCCTACGGCTACTTTACCCGTGGTGTGGGCCATCCACTCATTCCCATCTTCATCATAAGCAATCAATTCATTAAATACGCCTCTGAATAGTTGTGAATCAACTTTAGCAATCAGCTGGCCATCTTCAGGTGTTGTAAGGATGACGTCTTCTGGACGAATAACGACTTCAACGTGCTCATTAGCCGGGATACCTGCGTCCTCACACTCAAATACTTTACCGACAAATTCAACTTTATAATCCTCAATCATTTTGGCTGGTATAATATTACTCTCACCAATGAAATCAGCCACATAACGATTGATAGGTTCGTCATAAATATCATTAGGTGTGCCTGATTGGACGATTTCGCCTTCTTTCATGACATAAATCCAATCGGACATGGCTAGTGCTTCCTCTTGATCATGGGTGACGAAAACAAATGTAATCCCCAAACGTCTTTGCAATTCACGTAATTCATATTGCATATCCGTTCTTAGTTTTAAATCTAAGGCAGATAATGGTTCGTCTAAGAGTAATACTTCTGGCTCGTTGACTAAGGCGCGTGCAATCGCAACCCGTTGTTTTTGTCCACCTGACATTTCAGAAATATTCCGATTTTCAAACCCTTTTAGTTGAACTAACTGCAATACATCATTAACTTTTGTTTTAATTGTATCTGGATGGACTTTCTTAACCGAAAGTCCAAAAGCAATATTGTCATAAACATTCATATGCGGAAAAAGTGCATAATCTTGAAAGACTGTGTTAACCTTCCGTTTATTAGCTGGTATGCTTGTTACGGCTTGATTATCTAAATAAACTTCACCGGATGACGCCTCTGTAAAGCCGGCAATTATTCGCAATATGGTTGTCTTTCCACAACCAGATGGACCGAGTAAGGTATAAAATTTCCCTTTTTCTAGCTCCATATCAATCTTTTTTAACACTTGTGTGTCATCATAGGTTTTGGTTACACCCTTTAAAACGACACTATAATTTTGATTTTGCATGTGCATTCTCCTTTATGAATGTTTGTCAATTATTGACCCCTTTGATCCCGATTTGTAAAAGCAAAGACTCTTACGAGAATGAATTATATCAGTTAATTTTTTGATTAACAATCAGTTGGCGCGAATTATTTTTTAGTTGTTGTGTTTCCTTAGCGATAGGGACTAGTTTAGCTTGCCGACAGCGTTGACGCACAGAGAAAGATAGTTGGTTTGGCTACACACAAAAACCGAGCATCACTGTTTTAGCAGCAATGCTCGGCTTTCTTCTTAATTTGATTTATATGACTTCTTCCCCAATGATACGGACTTCTGTTTCAAGGCGTACTTGGTTGAGATCCCAAATCGTTTTCTGAATAAATTCAATGAGTTGTACATAATCCGTAGCGGTAGCACCAGCGATATTGACAATAAAACCGGCATGCTTTTTAGAAATTTCAGCGCCACCAATGCGATAACCTTGCAAACCTGCTTCTTGGATGAGTTGCCCGGTAAAATGTCCGACAGGGCGTTTAAAGACGCTACCACAAGATGGATATTCTAAGGGTTGTTTGCTACGCCTTAAATCCATTAAATGAGCCATATGTTCACTCATCGCTTGATAGTTTCCATCTTTCAAAGCAAATTTCACCGCTAATATAATATCATCATTCGTTTGAAAAATACTGTAGCGGTAAGAAAATTCACAGTCTTCGTTGCTATAACGTTTAATGTCCCCTTGTGGAGTGACAACTTCCACCCACTCAATAACCTCAACGACTTCGCCACCATAAGCCCCTGCATTCATATACACAGCTCCACCAATACTACCAGGAATACCGCAAGCAAATTCTAGACCACTTAATTCATGTTCTAAGGCTAAGTAGCTTACATCAATTAAAGCCGTGCCGCTTTCAGCAATAATTACATTTCCATCAACTGTCACTTGCTTCATTTCAGTTAAAATCAGAACAATTCCTCTAATGCCACCATCTCTTACAATTAAATTACTCGCATTACCTAAGATGGTTAAAGGAATACCATGGTTACGTACCCAATTGGTTACTTCAACAACTTCCGCTCTTGTCTTGGGAAAGACAATTGCGTCTGCATTGCCGCCAGTTTTTGTGTAAGTGTAGTTGGATAATGGTTCATTTAATTTAACATTTAAATGAGGCAACTCATTTACTATTCGACTTAATTCCATCATGAAATTTATAGCTCCTCATAAAGTGATACTCATTTATTCTATGAAAAAAATCTAAGGTTGTAAAGGAGATAATTCATTAAAAAATTCCAATTATTTTAGAATTAATTAATAAATCACTGCCAACCCTAGATTTTTAGCTATTTATAAAAGGCGTTCCATCACGAAAGAATTATAATAGCGATAATCAACTTTGAGTCGATTGCTTAATTCTCCGACAATTTTAAACGCAAATTTTTCATAAAGCGTAATTGCGCGTTTGTTTTCTACAACAACTTCTAGAGTAATGACTTTTAAGTTAACCTCTTCAGCAAAATCAATCATCGCTTCCATTAACATGCTCCCGATGCCATAACCCCAATATTCTTTGATAATACTCACACCTAATTCTGCTACATGACTTTGTTTATAGGCATCAAAAGCAGCAAGATTGGCGATACCCACTAATTGATCATCAACTTCGGCAACGAGCATAATACTCGTTGGAGCGACCTCAAACCGTCGAATTAAATCAATTTCTTTTTGTAAAGATATGGCAATACCACGTTCATCAAAAGTAAGATAATCTGATTCTTTACCGATTTCACGATAAAGTGCTAAAATGGCTTTGGCATCGTTGGGACTTGCTTGTCTAATTATTACATCGACTTCTACTTCATGAAATTGATCCGCATTGTGCACCATAGTGAAATTCCTTTCTATCAATTTAACCATTGTTTCACGATTTGATGATAAGGATGATCAACTGAACCTATAACTTCCACTTGAATCGAACGCGCCTGGTCATCTTCTAGTGGTGTAAAATTTATCTGAATGTAATTTTCTGGCAAAAAATCTGCCATAAATCTTGCCCACTCAATCATAACAATGGTTTTATCATGCATTAAATAGTCAAAATCAACTGTATCTGCTCCACCTTCTTCAAGTCGATAGGCATCAATATGGACAAAACTCGCTGAATCATCCAGGGGATACTCGCGCACGATGGTATAGGTGGGACTTTTAACCGCTCGTTGAATCCCCAATCCTTTTGCGAAACCTTGCGCAAAAGTTGTTTTGCCACTACCTAAATTCCCTTCAAGAGTAACAACAGAACCGAGGGGTAATAGTTTGGCTAGTTTAGCCGCTAAAGCTTGTGTTTCATTTTTGTTGGATACCGTTAAAATAACCTTTCCCTACTTTCATCATAAATATCTCTTCATCTTATTGTATCGAAGTATCGACGCGCTTACAAATATTGTGTTTGCTTATCTATTATATTAATAATTCATTTCAAAAATGGTTTGAAAGAAGGCCGATAACATAGCGAAATATTTGACTTTACGACTAATTATTGATAAATTAGTTATATCATTATTACAAGTCTTTATAACTGTATGGAGGTAATATGAATGAAAAAAATTTTAAAAACGATATCCATTCCTTTGATTGCTTTATTCTTAGTTGCATGTGGCGATCAAGGAACTGAGACAACTTCAGTAGAGTCACAAGCACCTGAATCATCCGTTGAGTCTGCCGCCGAAAGTGTATCCCAGGAGCAAACTGAATCAGTTAGTGAAGCGTCAGATACAACGAGCGCTGAAGAATCAGACGCTGTTTCAAGCGAAGATAACGGTGATGAAGCAACCAGCCAAGCAGGTATTACATTTACATTATTTGTTAATGGCGAAGAAACAGCTAGTTTCGTAGCGGTCGATAGTGATGGCTTATCTGTCATGGAGGCCATGGAATCCATTGAAGATCTAGAATTTAACTTCAATGAAGACGAAGGTGTCATCGATGAAATTGATGGAATTGCTAACGACTATGACACAGGTGAAACATGGACTTACTTATTAAACGGAGAGTTTGCTGAGTTAGGTGTTGTTTCACAAACACTCAGCGAAGACGACGTAGTTGAATGGTACTATGGTACTATCGATGAAATCCCTGTTAACATCGTACCAGCCGAAGAATAATTTAACTAAATATCCCTGATTTTAACCGAGGTTATCAACGACCTCGGTTTTTTTATATAAAAAAACCGCCCAGAGGCTTCTGGACGGTGATATTTATTAATTTGAATTATTTGTTTTGTAAAGATTGATTAGCAGTAATAATGCCTACTTTATAGACATCTTCTTCTACACAACCCCGTGAAAGGTCTGAAACAGGTTTATTCAAGCCTTGTAAGATTGGGCCTACCGCTTGGTAACCACCTAATCGTTGTGCAATCTTATAGCCAATGTTGCCTGATTGTAGATCTGGGAAAACAAATACGGAAGCTTTACCAGCGACTTTGTTACCAGGAACTTTTTGAGCAGCAACAACTTCTGAGTAGGCTGCGTCGAATTGGAATTCACCATCAATTAAGTATTCTGGAGCTAGTTCTTGCGCAATGCGTGTTGCTTCGGCTACTTTGTCTACTTCTTCAGAAGTAGCTGATCCTTTAGTTGAGAAACTTAACATAGCTACGACAGGTTCGATATCAAACATCTCAGCGGTTTTAGCTGTGTCAACAGCGATTTCAGCTAATTCTTGTGCATTTGGATTAATGTTAATGGCACAGTCAGCAAAAACTAGTTTTTTGCCATCATTTTCTTTAGGAATCATGATAAAGGCACCACTTGTCCGACTCACACCTGGTTTTGTTTTAATAATTTGAAGCGCTGGACGTACTGTGTCACCGGTTGAATAGACAGCACCACTAACTAAGCCGGCAGCTTTATCCATATACACAAGCATGGTTCCAAAGTAAGCACGGTCTTTTAATAATTCACGGGCTTGTTCTTCGGTGGCTTTGCCTTTACGGCGTTCAACGAATGCGGCAACCATTTCAGCCATCGCTGCTTCATCGTAGGTTAATGGATTGATTATTTCCATGTCATCAAGTGTCCAGTTATTTTCTCTAGCTAATGCTTTTACTTCGTCTTCATCACCTAATAAAATTGGTTGTGCTAATTTGTCGCCATGTAAACGCACTGCTGCTCCTAAAACCCGTTTGTCATTCGCTTCTGGAAAAACGATCGCGATTTCTTTGCCTCTAATTTTCTCTGATAATTCCGTAAACATATCCATTGTTAAGTTCCTCCCAAAACTGTCATACTTTTAGTTTACATCTTTTTCGTCGTTATGCAAGTCTTTTGTTGAATTATTTGATGTTTCTTTTGATATTTCTTTGCGTTCCTGTACTATACCATTTGAATTATCTGTTACAATCTCTTTTTCTGTTTCCACTGTTCTTTTACGGTTTTTGCGTCTACGTCTCACAAATGGATGGATAAGTAAGAAATATAAACCAATTATTATCAATAATAATAAGTAAGGCAAGAAATAAATCACAGATAACAAAGCCTCTTGTAATACGATAATTGTTTGGTAGCCTGTATCAACCAAGGCGTCTTTAATTCTGTCCCAAAAACTTTGATTGGTTGTTATACCGTCATCTAAGCGACGTACTTCACGCAATTCAATCGTAATGGTCGAATCGTTCACTTGATCTTCTAGCGTTGCTTGTTCACTTAAGAGTTGGTCTCTTTCAAGAATTGCTTCTTCGACACTGTATTGGATTTCAATGATATCTGAAATTAAGGTTGCTTCATCTAACAGATCATTAAGGCGGCCAATTCTTGCATCTATGGATTCGATTCGTATATCTAAGTCGGTCATTGAACGTGTCACATCTTCAGAACCTCTCGAGTTTTGAACAACTTCTCCAATGCCCCCACTAGTTAATGTTGCTAAAGCTTCTTCAAATGACGCTTGGGGTACGCGTAGGGTTAAACTCAAGGTGTGGAGACCCCGATCATCTTGATAGTAGTTTGATGAGGTATATTCATTTTGGTATTGAATATAGGCATCACTGTTCCCAATAAAATCAAATAACTGTTGTTTAGAGCTTTCATAATCGACCGTTTGTAAGCCAACATAAGCTGTATGAATTAAATAGCGATTATCCTCCGGACGTGCCTCATCATAATAATTGGCATCATCATCCAATTGCACATCTGTGACATTCCGATTGGCAGTTTCCTCATACGTAGTAGGTGTCGTCATTTCGGTTTCATTGGGTGCCTGTTCCCCACATGCAGCCAGAAATAAAACGCCTGCTAGTACAATCATCCATTTTTTCATTTTTTAGCCTCCTTAGACTATAAAATTTACCCTTTTGGCTGTCATTATTATACTATGTTGACCCATTAAAGCCTAATGATAACCATAAACCCCTTCAATATAAATAAATATTATTTATACTAAATAGTATTATAAAATTTATACTTGAATTTTATATTCGTTACATCTTCATAGAATATTCATTATTTTCTATCTTTTTATTCATTGCTTAATATTTTTTATATGTTAACATGTAAATGTAACATATGTAACGTAATTGAAATATATGTCACGAGAAAATCATTTTAAAGGAGATTTATTATATGAAATTATTCAAATCATTGACAGCCATCGCTCTTGGAGGGCTACTTATTTCCGTTCCAATGTCTAACATCTTAACAAATACCCCCTTGGAAAGCGTTTCAGCTCAAAGTTCTACCACTCAAGGACAAACCCTTGTTGCTTTAGGCAGCTCTTTGACTGACAGTCAAGCACAACAAACGTTATCTCTTTTAGGTGCTAATGATGTTTCTAGTGATAAAATTATTACAGTTAATGGATCGCTTATTAATGAATTTTTAGCGGATGGTTCTACCGACAGTACGCCCGTCTATTCAAGTGTCGCCATCGAACCGCGTGGTGAAGGATACGGTGTCCAAGTGCAAATATTAACGCCAGCTAATATCTTATCCGTTAGTTCTAAGACTTATCAAAATGCAGCCATTACCGCGGGTGCTTCTAATGTCTTGATTAAAATCGCTGCGGTTGAACCGGTAACAGGTGAAGGTGCTTTAACGGGAGTCTATAAATTATATGAATCAACTGGTCAACAGTTAAGTTCCGCTAATATTGAATTAGCTCAGAAAGAAATTTCGTTGATTGAAACCATTAAAGTTGAAACAGGTTTAGACGAAGCAGTCATTAATCAAATTCAATCATTAATTAAACAAGCAATTAGCGAAGAATTAGCGGTTAATGGTGAGTTGGCTGATGAGACCGTGATTAGTCTAGTCAATCAAATCTTAACGGAACAAGGTGTGGCGCTTGATTCGAATGAAGCAGCGAAATTTATTGAATTTGCTCTTGAATATGCTCAGTCGGAAGTGGCTTTAGATGACGAAACGGCTCAACAAATCGAAGATTCGACGACTGATGTGTGGTCCGTTGAAAGTGCGATTGATTTTTGGGAGGCCTCAGTGTTAAATTATGTCGGTCCCGAAATTGGTACGTATAATCGCGCTAATTGGAGCCAATATGCGTATGAAGGGTTGAGCGAAGAAGCCATTGTCTTGTATCTAACGAGTGAAGATGGTCAAGGTAGTTATTGGAATTTTATTCGAAATAACTCTGGGAGTGTCAGTATTTTTCAATTTTTAGGGGATGATTCTTTCCCAGATGTCCCTTTTCATTCTTATTTAGTCAATGCCGATGATTTTAGTATGATTGAAGACACTCCTGTTAATTCCCGTGAAGGAGAAAATAATGGTGCATCCTGGTCCGGTGATAAATATCAGCAATTAGTGGCGTTTATGGATGACTGGGGTGACAGCATGGGACAATATTATGAAGATTACAATTTAAATCAGACGATCAGTATGTATGGTATTTCATTCCCGGATGAAGTCATCGATCTGTTATCAGTGAATGACGTGGCGGTGAATGCTGAGTGGGTCGAGTATGCGCCGCTTGACCCTGAAAGTGATTTTTATGTAGTGGCTGCTTTTACTGACAAACAATATATCACGGATAATATTGAGGGCTATCAGTTCCCACATTTCTACTTGTTTGGGTTTGATCTGGAAGGCACGCCTATGGTTGTCCATAGCCAACAAAACCAAGGTATGCCTGATGGCTTGATTCATTTTTACTCGACTGAAAATGCCGCTTTGCAAGCTGGGTTTGAAGAGATTGCGTATAGTAGTTGGGATTAGGTTGGAAGTTGGGCTTAATTGTGTCGCCTAAGGAGAGCTTGGGTGGATGGCTGTTATTTATAACCGTTATCCACTTTTTTATTAGCGCGAGGCAAGTTCGATTGATGTTGTCGCACGCGGGTGGAGCGTGAGACAAATTTGTTTGATATTGTCGCGCGCTAGCCCTTTTTCTTGTTGTCGCGGTTCTTCCCGCATTTCCGAAGGCACACACTGCTTCCAATAGTGATTAGGCAGTGAAAATCCAGTAAATATCATAAGATAATTAGTAATTCTCGAGCTTTTTGCTATATCGCCATTGAATTTTAGTAGGTTTTCGTAACATATTACGCGTAAGTGGAACAAGCTAATCTCAGGTTAATTTCATTCAAATAAGCTCAGCAGCACGATAAACTAAAAAGCCGAACTTTCGTCGCTGAAAGTTCGGCTTTTCCTCTGTAGAGAAGCAGAGGTATTTATTTTAGTTCATCCATTTGGTGTAGTCGTCATTTTGCATGGCTTCCACGGCGCCTAGGAGATAGCCGTTGCCGACTTGCGAGAAGAAGTCGTGGTTGCTGGTGCCGGTCGAAATTCCGTTCATCACGATAGGATCCACATCTTCGGCGGTGTCCGGGAACAAGGGATCAAAGCCAAGGTTTTGTAGGGCTTTATTGGCATTGTAGCGAATAAAGACTTTGACTTTTTCGGTCCAGCCAACTTGATCATAAATGAGTTGGGTGAACTGACTTTCATTTTGATATAGTTCAAACAAGACTTCGTAGACCCACGCTTTAAGGTCATCTTGCTCGTTTTCAGGCAACTCATTGTAACCTAATTGGAATTTGTAACCAATGTACGTTCCATGCACCGATTCATCACGAATGATAAGCTTAATGATTTCAGCCACATTCGCCAGTTTATTGTTGCCTAAGTAGTAGAGTGGCGCAAAAAAGCCTGAATAAAAGAGGAAAGACTCTAGCAACACGCTGGCTGCTTTGGCTTGCAAGTCTGTGCCATTTTTATAAATATCGTTGATTTTCTTCGCTTTGTATTGGATTAACTCATTAGAGTTGGTCCAACGGAAAATCTCTTCGATTTCGGCTTTACTATTTAAAGTAGAGAAAATCGATGAATAACTTTTAGCATGCACGGATTCCATAAATTGAATATTATTCAAGACGGCTTCTTCATGTTGGGTGCGGACCGATTGACGTAGACGCTCAATGGCATCTTCAGATTGTAAGGTGTCTAGCAACGTTAAGCCACCGAATACTTTCCCAACAATGTCTTTTTCATTGGCTGATAGCGTCCGCCAATCATCCAAATCATTCGATAAGGGAATGCGGGTGTCGAGCCAAAATTGTTCGGTTAATTTTTCCCAGGTTAATTTGTCGATTAAATCTTCGATGTTATTCCAGTTAATCGCCTCATAATTGGGGGTGTTTTTAAATTCAGACGTCATTAATAATCCTCGTTTCTTTCCTAAACTTTAAACTTAAATGGAGCAACTTTCACACGCATTGCTACCTACTTCATCACCATCGTCGGTATAAGTTCGTACATAATAAATTGACTTGATGCCTTTTTTCCAAGCGTAGTGACGCAAGATATTTAAATCTCTGGTTGTCATTTTGTTGGTGCGGCCTTCTTTCCATTCGTACATACCTTCAGGTATTTCTGAACGCATAAATAAGGTTAATGACATGCCTTGATCAATATGTTTTTGGGCTGCGGCATAAATATCGATGACTTTACGCATATCAATATCATAAGCGGATTGGTAATATTTAATGGTGTCATTGGATAAGTGTGGCGCTGGATAATAGGTTTTTCCGGTTTTTTTCTCTTGACGCTCTTCAATCAGTTGGGTAATTGGGTGCAAGCTCGCACTTGTTTCATTAACATAAGAAATAGAACCAGTTGGGGCAATTGCCATGCGGTTTTGGTGGTATAAACCATCGGCTTGAACTTTTGCCTTTAATTCCGCCCAGTCTTCACTGGTTGGCATTGGCACATTTTTCATAATATCGGCTACTTTTGAGTCTTTGATTTCAAAGGGATTTTCAATGTATCGGTCAAAATAGCTACCGTTCGCATAATCTGAGTTTTCAAAATTTGCAAAGGTTGTTTGGCGTTCTTTCGCGATTTTGTTACTAGACACTAAAGTGTAGTAATTTAAAGCATAGAAATAGGCTTCGGTTAGTTCGACCGACTCAGGTGAACCATAGTACATTTGATTCAAAGCAAACAAAGTGTGTAATCCCATGCCACCTAAACCAATCGTATGTGCTTGGTCATTTCCGTGTTTGATGGTTGGCACGGCTTCGATGTTTGAATGGTCGGTTACATAGGTTAAGGCACGCACCGCCGTATCAACGGATTTTTCAAAATCAGGCGATTGGATCATATTAGGAATGTTGGTCGAACCTAAATTACATGAAATATCGGTGCCCAACACTTCATATTCTTGGCGATCATTAATAAATGATGGTTGTTGCACTTGTAAGATTTCAGAACATAAATTACTCATAGTAATCGTTCCTTCAATCGGGTTTGTTTTGTTGGCTGTATCAATATTAATGATATATGGATAGCCTGATTCTTGTTGTAATTTACTAATTTCATTTTCTAATTCACGGGCTGAAATTTTTGACTTGCGAATTTCAGGGTTATTGACTAAATTGTCGAATTCCTTCGTAATATCAACATAAGAAAATGGCTTGCCGTAGATCCGTTCCACATCGTAAGGGCTAAATAAATACATGGGTTCATCTTTAGCCGCTAATTCATAAAATTTATCTGGAACCACGAGACCTAAGGATAAAGTTTTCACCCGAATTTTTTCATCGGCATTTTCTTTTTTAGTGGATAAGAAAGAAACCACGTCAGGATGGAAAACGTTCAAGTATACGGCTCCTGCCCCATTCCGTTGACCCAATTGGTTGGAATAGCTGAAACTATCTTCCAATAATTTCATGACGGGCACGACCCCGCTTGAAGCATTCTCAATCTTCTTAATGGGGTCGCCCGCTGCACGCAAGTTGGATAAGTTAACCCCTACTCCGCCACCGATCCGTGATAATTGAAGTGCTGAATTAATCCCACGTCCAATACTATTCATATCGTCCGTTAATTGAATTAAGAAACACGACACTAACTCACCTCGACGTTTACGCCCTGCGTTTAAAAAGGTCGGTGTCGCTGGTTGGTAACGTTGTGAAATCATTTCATCACGTAAACTCGTCGCTAATTCGGTATCGCCATCGGCTAAATATAAAGAAGCAAACACAATCCGATCTTCATAACGCTCCAAGTAGCGCTTACCGTCATCGGTTTTCAAGGCATATTGAGTATAAAATTTAAAAGCTGACATAAATGATTTAAAACGGAATTTCATGTTATAGGTCGTTGACATTAATTCTTTAATGAAACCACGATCATATTTTTCAATAAATTCACGCTCTAAATAATCATTGGTAATTAAATAATCAATTTTCTCATCCAACGTGTAAAAGAAAACTGTATTAGGATTCACATGTTCCAAGAAATAGGCTCTTACCGCTTCGCGATCCTTGTGTAAAGGAATTTTATTATCAATCGGTCGATTTAACTCGTTATTTAATTTGAAGTAAGATACTTCTTTAGGTTTACTACTTAATACGGGTTTATCCAAGGTTCGCCACCTGCTCTTTCAATTTATTCACATCATTAATGGTTCCTTGAAACTCAAATTCATGCAACAAAGGAACATCAAAGGCTTTAGCAATATCTCTTGCCGTAAAACAAAACAAGGTATTAAAATTTCGGTTGCCACCACCTGCAACACCTTTTAAATAAGTGGCATTGTTGGCTGTTTCAATGAAATCAAATAACACATCAGTTACCTCACGCTCATAGGTTGGCGCAATCACAATATAAGGCTCATGGATTTCAGTAAAAGCATTATCCGGCGTTAATTCCAGCGTCTCCCACTCGAACTTCTTAACAAATTTTCGGGTTTGACCAGTTAACGACATATAGACCAATAACATACCACGCTACCTCTTCCTTCTAAAATATAGACTAAATCATACCATGAAAATTATGCTTTTTGAAGTATAAAAAAACTAAATAAGGTGTTCACAAACCCAAACACCCCTACATCTTGTGTTTCTCCCTCGAATAAATATCTCCAATACGCCCCTATGCATTCTATTCACAAAGAAATATTTATAAGAAAACAGACTCCGTAAGAACTCAGTCATTGCTTAAAAACTAAAGTTATCGCAAAGTTTGCCGGGTTTCTTTTAACGATAAGTGGGAAGTGACGGACCGTCCCATTGGCACTCAGATTTTTTCTTATGACAATAAGCTATCCCATTGTCACTCAGATTTTTTCTTATGACAATAAGCCGTCTCATTGTCACTCAGATTTTCCCCCATGACAATAAGCCGTCTCATTGTCACTCAGATTTTCTCCCATGACAATAAGCTACTATTTGGAATCAAAATAGCCATGAATCATCCTTCCAACCGCCAGAGAGAAGCCTGAGAGGCGGATGGGAGAAAAAAAGGCGACTTGTTAATTTGACGGTCTTTCACTTCCCGCTTACTTTCACGACGACGTCCGGCTTTTCGGAGGTTCGATGCGTTTTCTACTACTTGCCGGATTTCTTTTCACAACGACGTCCGCCAAATCAACTTGCCGGACTTCAACTCAAATCGACGTCCGGCATGTTGGAGGTTCGACGCGTTTTCAACAACTTGCCGGATCTCTTTTCGCAACGACGTCCGCCAAATCAACTTGCCGGACTTCAACCCCAATCGACGTCCGGCTTTTCGGAGGTTCGATGCATTTTCTACTACTTGCCGGATTCCTTTTCACAACGACGTCCGCCAAATCAACTTGCCGGACTTCAACTCAAATCGACGTCCGGCTTTTCGGAGGTTCGATGCTTTTTCCACGTCTTGCCGGATCTCTTTTCGCAACGACGTCCGCCAAATCGACTTGCCGGATTTCAACCCCAATCGACGTCCGGCTTTTCGGAGATTCGATGCATTTTCAACAACTTGCCGGATCTCTTTTCGCAACGACGTCCGCCAAATCAACTTGCCGGACTTCAACCCCAATCGACGTCCGGCATTTTGGAGGTTCGACGCGTTTTCAACAACTTGCCGGATTTCTTTTCACAACGACGTCCGCCAAATCAACTTGCCGGACTTCAACCCCAATCGACGTCCGGCTTTTCGGAGATTCGTTGCTTTTTCCACTTCTTGCCGGATCTCTTTTCACAACGACGTCCGCCAAATCAACTTGCCGGACTTCAACCCAAATCGACGTCCGGCTTTTCGGAGGTTCGATGCGTTTTCTACTACTTGCCGGATCTCTTTTCACAACGACGTCCGCCAAATCAATTTGCCGGACTTCAACCCCAATCGACGTCCGGCTTTTCGGAGATTCGATGCGTTTTCCACTTCTTGCCGGATCTCTTTTCACGACGACGTCCGCCAAATCAACTTGCCGGATTTCTTTTCACAACGACATCCGCCAAATCAACTTGCCGGACTTCAACCCCAATCGACGTCCGGCTTTTCGGAGGTTCGATGCGTTTTCTACTACTTGCCGGATTTCTTTTCACAACGACGTCCGGCAATTCAACTTGCCGGATCTCAACCCCAATCGACGTCCGGCTTTTCGGAGATTCGTTGCGTTTTCAACAACTTGCCGGATTTCTTTTCACAACGACGTCCGCCAAATCAACTTGCCGGACTTCAACCCAAATCGACGTCCGGCATTCCAAGGGGGCACTACATTCACACCGTCTTGCCGGCTCTCTTTTCACAACGACGTCCGCCAAATCGTTTTTTACCAAGTCGCAGTGATATTTATTCAAAAAGGGGTTGACTTTTAGGGGTTACGGCTGTAAACTAGTATATGTAGATTACGTTTGTAACTCAAAAAGGAGGTTAAAATTTTGAATGTAAAACAAGCAACGGTATCAATTAGCGATGCTGAGTGGGAAGTCATGCGGGTTGTTTGGGCAAGTAATTATATGACGAGCCGTGAAATTATCGACACCTTAATGGCGATTAAAGATTGGAAAGAGGGTACGATTAAATCTCTTTTAAATCGTCTCATTCAAAAGGAAGCTATTGCAAAAGATACGTCAACCACACCTTATACTTATTACCCAACCATTAGTTTAGTCGAGGCGACACAACAACGCAGTGATGATTTGGTCAGTCAAACATGTACACGTGATCGGGCTGACATTATCCAACATCTCATTGACACCAATGAATTATCTCAAGACGATATCCAAAACTTGATGGATAGCTTGCAAAACAAATTAAAAACGGCACCAACGTCCGTTACTTGCCAATGTCCCGCAGGACAATGTCACTGTCACTTACATTAAAAATAGATAACAAAAATTAATTCGAGGAGATTGATTAATTATGGAAAAAACATTTAAGGTTAAAAAGATGGGTTGTCAAAACTGTGCCAATACCATTCACACTAGCTTAAGTCAATTAACAGGGGTTAATGACGTTGAGGTAAGTTTACAAGACAAAACAGCCAAAGTACAATATGATGCAAACTTGGTACAACCTGATCAAATGGTCGCTGCCGTTTCCCAAGCAGGTTACGAATTAATTGACTAAAGGGGATTTGGTTATGAAACAAACATTTAAAGTTGAAGGGATGACTTGCGCCTCCTGTGCTCAAACTGTCGAAAAAGCCTTAGGTAAGGCTGAAGGTGTTAAAGAAGCGGTGGTTAATTTAACAACGGAAGAAGCTACTTTAACGTATAATGATCAAGCCTTATCTTTTGATCAAGTACAGTCCATTGTCCAAAGTAGTGGGTATGATTTAGTTAAAGAAGATAGTTCAAGTTGGGTGCCACTTACCAATGCATCCATGGTTCAAACTTATGCCATTGATGGCATGACGTGTGCTTCGTGTGCTCAAACCGTTGAACAAGCGGTCAATCGTTTATCTGAGGTTAAACAAGCGGCGGTTAACTTAGCGACCGAACAAATGCAAGTCGTATGGGATTCGTCAGACGTTATTGACCCTGATTTAATTCAAAACACTGTTGACCAAGCTGGTTATGAAGCTGCACTGGTTTTATCAGCTAATGATCGGTATGAACAGTCGCAAGCCAAAAAAGAAGCTAAATTAAAAGAAGAAAAAACACGTTTAATGTGGATGGCGGTCTTTACCATTCCATTATTTATTTTAACGATGGGTCCAATGTTAGGGATGCCTTTACCTTCCATTATTGACATGCATCATAATTTTGTCAATAATGCTTTATTGCAATTAGCCTTAACCATTCCGGTTATCTGGTTAGCCAGAGGGATATTCGTCCGCGGTTTTAAAACCTTATTAAATGGGCATCCGAATATGGATACCTTAGTCGCTATCGGAACGAGTGCCGCTTTTATTCAAGGGTTGGTCATGACTTTCTTAATGGCAACTGGACGCGTCGTCCCTGAAGGGCATCCGGATTTATATTTTGAGTCAGCCGCTGTTATTTTAACCCTGATTACTTTGGGGAATTATATGGAAGAGTTGGCCAAAGGAAAGACCAGTGCCGCCATTAAAAATCTCATGGACTTAACGCCAGATGAAGCACGGCGAGTGAATGCTGATGGTTCGGTTGAAATGGTGCCCGTTGAATTAATTCAGCTAGGCGATTTGATTCAAGTGCGTCCCGGTGAAAGTTTGCCGGTCGATGGTGAAATTGTCACTGGCCAATCGTCAATCGATGAATCGATGTTAACCGGTGAAAGTATGCCCGTTGAAAAAAATGTTGGCGACAATGTAACGGGAGCAAGTATTAATAAAACTGGAAGCTTTACATACAAAGCCACTAAAATTGGCCAAGATACCCTACTTGCTCAAATTGTCCAAATGGTACAAGATGCGCAAGGTAGCAAAGCACCGATTGCTAAACTAGCGGATGTTATTTCATCTTATTTTGTTCCGATTGTTATTATTTTAGCCATTTTGTCCGGCTTAATGTGGTATTTTATTATTGGTGAAAGCTTACCTTTTGCCTTAAATATTTTCATTAGTGTTTTAATTATTGCTTGTCCGTGTGCGCTAGGTTTAGCAACACCAACAGCCATTATGGTCGGAACGGGTAATGCCGCTCAAAAAGGGATTTTGTTTAAGAGTGGGGTGGCTTTAGAAAATACGCATCATGCTGACGCCATTCTATTAGACAAAACCGGAACAATTACCCAAGGTCAACCAACTGTCAATGATTTTGTGGTTGTTGATGGTTTGGATGAAATTGAAGCTTTACGCTTAGTTGCATCAGCAGAGTCCGTTTCAGAACACCCTCTGGGCGAAGCGATTGTTAATTACGCAACTAATGAAAAACAATTATCCCTGCTTGCGGTTGATTCATTTGATAGTATCACCGGTCAAGGTATTGTAGCTGTTATTGGAGATAAGACCGTCAAAGTTGGAAATCAAAAACTGATGCAAGGTGTTAATCATTTTGACCAAACTGCAACACAACAAGCCGAAGCTTTTGCACAAGCAGCCAAAACACCGATGTACTTTGCTATCGATGACAATTACGCTGGCATTGTGACCGTATCTGATCCAATTAAAGAAACAAGTTTCTCAGCTGTCCAACAACTAAAAGCCATGGGCTTAGAAGTTATCATGATTACGGGAGACAATCGTTTTACCGCTGAGAAAATCGCTGAACAAGCCGGTATCGACCGCGTCTTTAGTGAAGTGATGCCTGAAGATAAAGCTGATATGGTTATTAAACTTCAAAATGAAGGCAAACACGTTATTATGGTTGGGGATGGCATTAATGATGCCCCTGCCCTTGCCCAAGCTGATATCGGTATGGCTATTGGGTCAGGAACAGATATCGCGATGGAATCGGCCGACACCGTCTTAATGCACGATAACCTCGAAGACGTTGTCACAGCTATAGACTTAAGTAATAAAACCATCCGCAATATTAAGCAAAACCTTTTCTGGGCGTTCGCTTACAATGTGATTGGTATTCCGATTGCTATGGGCTTGTTGCACCTCTTCTTTAACGGTCCACTACTTAACCCAATGTTCGCCGCCCTGGCCATGAGCTTAAGTTCCGTTTCCGTTTTAATGAATGCTTTACGCCTACGTAACGCCTAAAACCTTTTAACTAAATACCGCTCCGCTGCGAGTCAGCCGATTGAAAAAACCGCCTGCGCAAATGATTGCGCAGGCGGTTTTTTTTTGCAGTGATATTTATTTGGTGAAAGCGGCAATAAAGTGGCCAATCGCGGCGATAACAAAGTAGATAATTAACAGATTCACGACGGTTACAGCGGCTGACGCTGGATTATAGAGTAAGGCAATGCCGACGATAAGACCAATAATTCCTAAGATAAGTGTTAACCAAAAGTTAGAATTGGAAACGCGGCGAATCATAAAGGACGTTCCGATTGCACCAATTGAATCGACAATAAACCAAATAGCGAATGCAAACGGCATAGCTGCCACACCAAGACCTGCGTTCATTAATAAATAAATACCAACGATAATATCAATAATTCCGATAAGCCACATAGGCCAAGTAGGTGCTCCAATTGATTTCGCTAAATTACGACGGGTGGTTATTTCAAACAAACCTTTAATAATTGCGCCAACAGCTAAAATCACAACAATGGAAGCCACCGTTGCTAATGGGTTGCGATAAGTTAATACGGCGAGTACTAACATCAGTATTCCCATGATAATATTGCCCCATTTACTTTCTCTTGTTTTAAACATTTTACCTTCCTCCCTTAAATAAAAATTTAAATAAACTTATATTAATAGAATAACATATATCTTTTCAAAAATAATCTAATAAGACTCGAAATGAAAGCTTTTTTTACATGAACGGATGTAAATTGTTAAATAAACATTTGTTTCAACCGTAAGGGTCGGCTATAATTAAATTATTATAAAGAAAAGGATGTCTGTCATGCCTAAATTATATTTTGCAAGCCCCTTATTTAATGAAATGGAACAAAATTTCAATGCCATGTTAGCCGCAAAAATCCGCCAAGCGATTCCAGAATTAGATATTTATTTACCTCAAGAACAAGGGGAGATAAACGATAAAAGTGCCTATGCGGATTCTAAAGCCATCGCACGGTATGACACGGATGCCTTGCTTGAGTCCGATATTGTCTTGGCTGTACTGGATGGTCTACAATTAGATCCAGGTGTCGCAGCTGAAGTCGGGATTGCCTATCAAGCGAACATTCCAGTGGTCGGATTATATACTGATACGCGTCAACAAGGTAGCGATAATGTAGAAAAATTAAAGGCTTTACAAGAAGTAGCTGAATCACAATTTTCTTATGTTAATTTATATGTTGTTGGCTTGATTAAAATGAATGGGACGGTCGTTAACAGTTCCGATAAAGTAAGCCCTGCCATTAAAGAAATATTAAATCGTTAACACAAGAAAGGATTTTTCTGATGTTTAAAGAAAAAGTTGCTATTATTGATATTGGCTCTAACTCAATTCGTTTAGTCATATACGGAATCGATGAAGAGTATAATTTCGTTGAACTACAAAACGTTAAGACCCCTGCGCGTCTTTCAGAAAATATTCAAATGATTAATGAGCAAGCCATCTTAGATCAAACGGGTATTGATAAGTTGATTTCTGCGCTTGACAGTTTTAAATATGTTATCGAAAGTTATCAAGCCGATACCGTTATTCCAAAAGCGACAGCTGCCATTCGTCAATCAGCTAACCAAGCATCAATTATTGAACAAGTTGAACAAGCTACCGGCATCCGTATCCAATTGGTTTCTGAACAAGAAGAAGCTTTATATGGACTATACGCGGTGCTACATTCGACGACCATCGAAGATGCGGTTACGATTGATATTGGTGGGGGTAGTTGCGAAATAACGCTTTACGAGAAAAAAGAATTAAAACACTACAAAAGTTTTCCCTTCGGAGCGGTAAGTTTAAGAAAAGATTTCTTTACGGATAAGGCCCATAATGATCCCGAAGCAATGGAAGCTGTGAGAAAATTTGTTCGCAAACAATTTAAAGCTTTTCCGTGGATTAAGAAAGCTAAATTACCCATCATCGCCATTGGAGGTTCGGCTCGTAATGTGGCTAATGTCCACCAGCGCTTAGTCCACTATCCCTTGGCTGGCATCCATGGTTATGGGATGACGGATGATGCGATTGATATGACCTTACAAACCTTCGTTACGACAGAAGCTAGCAAATTAGGTGATATCGATGGTTTGAGTAGTGACCGTCAAGATATTATTATTCCAGCAACTATTGTTTTCCAAGAATTATATAATGTTGTTAAAGCCTCTTTCTTAGCTATTTCCACCCAAGGTTTAAGGGAAGGCATTGTCTTAAAATATATTAACGAAAAATATAATACGCCAATTGATATGAGTCTCATTCGGGCACGTACGATTCGTGGGATTGGTCATTTGTTCCCAGTGGATACTTCACGCAATTACTTGCGGATTAATTATGCATTGAGTCTTTATCAACAGTTATGTGAACTCAATCTCCTCCCTTACTCATATGAGTACCATGAAGAAATAGAATTTGCTGCTTATTTATATCATTTCGGATCATTTATCGATGTTGAAGCTGACTCGCAGCATACCTTCTACTTGTTGTCTAATATGAACTTATCAGGCTATAGCCATCGTAAACGCTTGCGCCTCGCCTTATTAAGTAGTTATCGTAACCGTTCCTTGCAAAATCAATATTTAGAAATTTTTCCTGGTTGGTTTACAGAAGAAGAACAGTTGCTGTTACAAAAATTAGGTGGTATTCTTAAGTTTAGCCAGGCTTTAAATGACTCACAAACGGATCCGATTGATTCATTAGAGTTGGTTGCTTTAGATGATGGCAATTATCGTTTGGATATTTACCATCATAAACCGATTATTGCTGAAAAATATCGTGCCCAACGTCACTTGAAACATTTAGAAAGAGCGCTTGATGGTCAACTAAGTTTAAATTTCATTGCTATTAATCAACCAGCCTAAAAATAAAATCACTAAGGAGCTGTCATATGGCAAATAAAAATAAAAAGGTTAAATCAGAAAAACCATTAAAAAAATCTTTTACGCATGAAGATGTTGAAGAAACAGACCCGCTTGATCATCCGGAAAACTATTTTAATCGTGAATTGAGTTGGCTTGATTTTAATTACCGCGTCATTGATGAAGCAAACGATTTAGATAATCCCTTTCTAGAACAATTAAATTTTATTGCGATTGGCAGCTCAAATTTAGATGAATTTTTTATGGTCCGGGTCGCGGGTGTCTATGATCAGTACTTGGCTGGTGTTGAAATTTCTGAAAATAAAACTTATATGTCCCCTAAGACACTCTTAAAAGAAATCCAAAAAAGTAACCAACGAAATATCACTGAACAATACCGTCGTTACCACGAGCTCATTCATTATTTACCTAATTATGGCTATCAAATTAAGCGTATGGCGGCTTTAAATGAAGAAGAAGTTCAATCGGTTAAAGAATATTTCGACCAAATGATTTTACCTACTTTATCACCTATCGGGATTGATGCGTATAAAGCCTTCCCGCATTTAATTAATAAAGCCATTAATATTATGGTTGTTTTAGAAAAAGATGGTGCTACATTCCGCGCCTTAGTCCCTGTCCCACCCTTATTGGATCGTTATAAAATTCTCATCGGTAGCAATCAACAAACCATTGTGTTTACTGAAGATATCATGATTCATTTTATTGATTCCATCTTTGAAGGTTATACGGTTACAGAAGCTTTTCCCTTTAGAATTACCCGCAATGCCGATTTTAACATTCGAGAAGAAGGGGCTTCTGATTTACTGGCTGTCATAGAAGATTATGTTAAGCAACGCCGTAACGGGATGGCGATTCGTTTAGAAATTGATAGCAGTTATGGTCTTAACTCGGACTCTGAAACGATTAACTTTTTATGTGACGAGCTAGAGTTGGAATTGACGAATGTTTATCATATAGATGGGCCATTGGATTTGACCTATCTCTTTAATTTAATCGATTTAGTCGGGGAAAAAAATCCTCAGGCTTTGTATAAACCCTTTGAAGGTTTTTTAAATCCTAAGCATTTAGGGCTCGATTTATTTGAATCTATTAAGGAAAAAGATTTATTTTTCCACCATCCTTATGATTCCTTCCAACCCGTTGTCTCATTTATTGAAACAGCCGCCGAAGACCCAAGAACGATTGCTATTAAGCAAACACTGTATCGCGTTTCAAAAAACTCACCCATTATTGCGGCTTTAAAACGAGCGGCCGAAAATGGTAAAGAAGTCACGGTTTTAGTCGAGTTAAAAGCGCGTTTTGATGAAGAAAATAATGTCTTTTGGGCACGCGAGCTAGAAGAAGCAGGTTGTCATGTGCTATATGGTATGTCTGACTTGAAGACACATAGCAAAATCACCTTAATTATCCAAAAAGAGGATGATAAAATTCAACGTTATGTGCATTTAGGAACAGGAAATTACAATGAAAAAACCGCTAAACAGTATACCGATATGGGAATCATGTCTAAAGATGAAGAATTAACCGACGATGCCTCCAAATTCTTTAACTATTTAAGCGGCTATGCCCAACGTCCAGAATACAAGCATTTACATGTTTCGCCGTTTGAAATTAGAGATTCTTTATTAGATTATATTGAAGAAGAAATCAATTTTCATCAAGAATTCGGTAATGGTCGCATCATTGCGAAGATGAACTCGTTAACGGATAAAACCATCATCAAAAAACTCTACGAAGCTAGTCAAGCTGGTGTGGAAATTGATTTAATTATTCGGGGGATTTGTTGTTTAAAACCTGGTGTTCCTGGTTTGTCAGAGACCATTCGTGTCAGAAGTATCGTGGGGCGTTTATTGGAGCATTCGCGGGTTTACTACTTTAATCGTAATAATGAACGTCACTTGTTCTTGTCTTCTGCTGATATGATGACACGTAACATGATACAACGGGTTGAAATTGAATTTCCTATTTTGGATCAAACGATTGAAGCACGTATCATTGATATTTTGCAAATGCAGTTAGATGATACACTCAAAGCACGTGAATTACAGCCAAGCGGCGATTATACACGTCCTGATCGTGAATTAGTGAAATTAAATTCACAAGAAGCGATGATTAAAGATGCACAACAACGAACAGAAGCATTGAAACTGGAACAAGCTGCTACGGCTACAAAAGATAGTCAGCAAAAGGCTACGACGCCTACAGCTACCGCAGACGTTGAACCAGCTCCCACCAAAGAAAGTTGGTTTGCTCGCCTCCTACGTTGGTTTAAACAATAACGCTTAACAAAAAAAACACTAAATAACTACCTATCGCTTTAAGAATAGTGTCGTTATTTAGTGGTTATTTATTGTCTGTTATGGTTCAATGATCAACATATCATTGTCATCAAACTTCCACGAATCCGCATAAGCCACTTCCCAGTAATAGCCATCTAAATCTTGGAAATACCCACTGTAGCCTCCCCAAAAGACGAATTCAGCTTCCTTCACTATTTTTCCGCCTAGTTGGCGTACTTTATCAAAAAAGGTATCCACTTCATCTTTCGTTTTCATATTAATCGCTAGCGTAATCCCTGGGAATCGTTGAAAGCCATCATTAATATCAAAAGAATCGTCTCCATAAATATCGCGGGTGAGTTCATCGATAGGAAATAATTCAAGCTTGGTTCCGGCATTATCAAAGAATACAATCGGCGGGTTCGCCTGCGTCTCATACGTCTTAAAGCCTAACGCACGATAAAAACTTAAGGCTTTCGCCATATCTCGCACACCTAAAGCAATCAGATTTATTCGGTTCATCATTGACACCCCTATTAGATTATTTCTTCTTTTGCCTGCGTTTCATAAATTTTGACATTTATTTCCTCCCGCACCTCAACATCCCGACGCAAGAGTTTATAAATCGTTGAGGCAATGGGTACACCAATGAAAAACCCTACCCCACCTAACAAACCACCACCGAGCGTAACGGCGATAAAGGTCCAAATTCCTGGTAAACCAATCGAACCACCTACCACTCTTGGATAAATAATATTACTTTCTAGCTGTTGAACCACAATAATAAAGAGGAGGAATAGGAAGGCTTGGGAAAGCGATTGGGTCATAATCAGTAAGAACCCAATAAAAGCCGAAATAATCGCCCCCACCATTGGAATTAAAGCAAAGGCCCCTGAAATCGTCCCAATCATTGCAGCATAGGGAAAACGAAATATTAACATCCCAATCGTTACCATCGATCCATAAATAACCGCTTCAATCAGCATGCCTGTCATAAAATTCGAGAAGGATTGGGTAGTTACTTGCACGATATACAAGATACGCGAATAGACAAGCGGTTTTAAATATACCTTCCCTATGCGTTTAAATTGGCCGATCAACTTTTCTTTTGAAAACAGAGCGTATACACTAATAACCAAAATAATCACAAAATTTAAAGCATAAGAACTTAAACTGGCCACCACCGATATCATCGATTCAACTAAGCCGTTGGCAAAGGAAGTAATTTCACGCGCAACATTGTCCCAATTCAAGCCCGCTTGCGCAATAAAAGCATTGTAGTCATACTCAGGAAAAACCTCTTCTAGCCGAGCTAGTAAGTTTTGAAACATCGTAAAGACTAGAGGCAATGATTCAATCGTAATACGGATGGCAGAAATAAGTTGGGGAATAATTAACCACAAAATAATACTTACCGTTAACAAGACGACTAATAAGGTTAATAAAATCGCCAACGGTCGTCTAAGACCGATCAAACGTTCATCGGTTGTTGTTGGAAAAAGATATTTTTCTATTAAGGTCATCAGTAAATTCAAAATAAAGGCAAACACAAAACCACTTAAAATCGGAGATAAAACCCTCCAAATGGTTGATAAATAAGATAAGACTGAATTATAATTTAAAACAATCGCAGCTAATATAGCGATAAGCACCAAATATTTAATCGCTAATTGATCTAACCGATTATCCCTACCATTCAACGCAATCCCCCACCTTCCGTTTACTTAAATAATAACATAATTCCCCCCAACCAACTAATCACAAGCCAACCCCTTTTAATAAATATCCCTACAGCTAAGTCAAAATACCAAAAACAGCTAGGTTAATCGTAGGCATTAACTTAGCTGTTTTTTTAGCAGGGGTATTTAGTTTAGGTAGTCAAGGGTTGCTTTGATAAAGGTGGCCGCGCCCATACTGAAATAGGCTTCGTCGACATCGAATTTAGCGTGGTGATGGCCATGGAATTTGCCTTCAATGTCAGCTGGGTTGGATAGGAATAGAAAGGTACCCGGTGCTTCATATAAGTAAAAGGCAAAGTCTTCCCCACCCATTAAAGGTTCCTCAACTTCAACCAGTTGACCAGGAAATAGCTCTTCTAGGGATTGGACGATTTCAGTCGTGACCGTCGCATCATTGACAACCGGTGGATATTTGTAATCATAGGTTACAACACACTCCACATCCATGGCTACGCCAATTCCATGGGCAATTTGTTCAATTTTACTGTGGATGAAGGCACGCGTTTCGTCATTTAATGCCCTAACTGTCCCCTCTAGTTCCACGTTATCGGGGATTATGTTTTGGTTAAAGCCCCCTTGAACGCGTGTAATGGACACAACGGCTGGATTTACGGCTTTGATATTCCGGCTTTTAATCGTTTGTAAAGCCGTGATGAGTTGCCCGGCTGCAGCAATGGGATCCTGTGCGTTTTCCGGATAGGCTCCGTGGTAGCCTTTACCCTTGATTTCGATGAGGAAGCGGTCCATAGACGCCATCATAGGACCTGATTTATAAGCAATCGTCCCTTTAGGGAGTTTGGGATCGATATAACCTTCGTGAATACCTAACACCCGTGTAACGGTTGGGTTTTTCATAGCCCCTTCTTTAATCATTGGTTCAGCACCACCAGGGTATTCCTCCCCTGGTTGTAACAGCAGTTTTACTGTGCCAGCAAATTGATCGCGGTTAGCTTGTAGTACTTTGGCAGCACCTAGTAGCATGGCTGTGTGCCCATCGTGTCCGCACGCATGCATATTTTCATTCAAGGAAGCAAAAGGCAAGCCTGTTTGTTCTTTGATGGGCAAGCCGTCCATATCTGCTCGTAAGCCAAGAACCCGGTTTTGGATTTCTTGGTTTGCCGCTTCTTTTGTCCCTTTGATTAAAGCCACAATCGCATTGCCATTAACAAAATGATTGTCATACGCAATACCTAATGTATCTAAAACCTCTGAAACATAAGCTATTGTTTGAGGTAATTCTAAACCTAGTTCTGGAATTTGATGCAAGTCGCGTCGCCATTTGACCATATCGGCTTGGACGCTAGCAGCTAATTCGGGGATATTTATTAAAGACATGAAGTTCCTCCTTCTAAAAAATGCGCAATAAAATTTCGGCTAAAACAACACAGGCTAGGACCGTCCCGATAATAACGACTAGTGAAACTAACACACCTTTGTAACCAATCTTTTTAAAAGCGGGCCAGTCTTTCCCAATCGTCACCCCGGCATAGGCCAAAATGGGTGTACACAAAGCCAATAAGCTAATTTTTTCAACTGAGGCAATAACGGTTTCGGCTATTGGTGAAAAAGGCAAGCAGGCGATAATTGCAATGGCTGAAATATAGGCCACTGATGGAATATCCACCGGTATAATCTGCTTCATGAAAAAACCCAATAAAGTAAATAACACTAACCAGGCCATGCCGATGAGGCTTTCGTTAAAGCTTGCCCCGTATCCAATCATATTTCCAATAAGGGCAATACCCCCGGAAATAATCAAGACAATAATCCAATCGAGTATTAAATTTAAGTCTATTGATTTCATTTTTGTGCGCCTCTTTTCGTTCTAATGTTATCCATCCAATTATAAGCACGCTCAGTTAAAGGTAAACCAATAAATAAAGCGGTATAAATATTTATGACGGATGAAACCAGATTGGATATAGCAGCATAGGCTTCGAGTTCGGTTGCCATTTCTGGAAAACGATCAATTAAGGTACCTAAACCACCCACCATCATAGAAGCTGAACCTATTCCAGTGGCTAAAGATAAAGAAATAGGCGAAATGAATTGAATTTCAGCTAAAACGGACATTAAGAAAGAGACCGCAACGACACCAAATATCGTTCCGACTATATAGTTTGTCATGACACCACGGAATTCAGCCGATTCGGCGCCATATTTTTCTGAAATTAAAGCGACATTGGCTTCGCGGCTAACACCAAAAGTCATCCCAACCGCTTCACGTTGCATGCCAAACGCCATTGCCAGCGGCAGGGCAAAAACAAAGGAAAAGCCTTCACCTAAATTTTGTAAAGTGACTGCAATACCAGCAGATAAAACTTCTTCGATGGCAGCGCCACTGGAAACACCTAATTTTGCAATCAACAAACCCCCGGCTAAAGCCATCATTTGCGCCGCATTTCCTGCGTTCTTCTCTGTAATTATTTTTTGTTGTGGGATTAAATAAAATATCGTCATCATGAGCATAGAAAAAATAAGCGGCGCCAAGGTGAATGAAAAACGCCCTAGTCTGATGGACTGTGAACCAATTAACTCTGCGATGACGGTGACGATTAAGACCATGATGTGTAATTTATAGTCTTTCCAGATAGCTTGTCTTTCTACCATATTGAAACCTCCATTTTTTATTTTGTTATGGACTTGTTATAATTTCTTCCATAACGTTATTCTAGCTTCTAAAAATGGTCAAGTCAAACAGATTTTTAATTTTTCTCATCTTATTATAATTATAATCCTTTTTATGATAATTGTTATTTTAAGCGATGTGACAGGTCACTGGGAATAGACAAAAAAACTGTACCCAGTAAGGATACAGTTTTCAAAGTCAATTAATGATTATTTTTGTTGGGCACGCCCACGAAAAATGAGGTAACCAGCAGCAATCAATAGGACAACACTTAAGAAGATTAACCAAGTTGAGCTTGTTTCACCCGTTTCTGGTAGTAAATCGCCACTTTGTGTCATGGCAGATTGATTACTTTCAATGCTCGATTCAACGGATACCGAACGGCTAGCTTCTTCGGATTCTGATTCAGCTTGTGATTGAGATTCTGCTTCGGATTGAGATTGTGACTCGGATTCACCAGACTCTTCTTGACGAGGGATATCATATTCTTCAACTAAGCGATTGGCTAAAAGACCGAAGTTTTCAACACCATTGTTTTCACCAAAAACCGTAAATTCATGCCAGAATAAAGTAGCATCTGAAATTTCATTGAGTGCTGTCTCATCAAGTCCATATTCATTAACTAACGCATTACGCATTCTGTCGGATTCTGAAGCAAAAACATCTGGATAATCTTCAACGAGTCGATTGTATAAAGCGCCAATATCTGCCCCAACTTGATTTAATTCATCAGCAAGAGCGACTAAAGTTGCATCATCAAATTGATCTAATTGAGCTTGTAACATTGGTGTGACAGTCAGTAATTCTTGACGAAGCACATCTGCATCTTGTTGCGTGTCGTCGCTAGATTCTTCCACCACGCTCACGTTATAAACATCTTGCATAACTTGTGCTAAACGTTCAAAGTTTTCGGCACCTTCTTCATTGAAAATAGCAAGTTCTTCCCAGAAAATATTGGTATCTGAAACTAAATCTAATTCCGCTTCATTTAAGTTGTACTCATTAACTAACGCATTACGCATTCTTTCTGACTCTGAAGCGAAAACGTCTGGATGATTTTCAACTAAACGGTTATATAAGGTCGAAGGATCGCCTCCCGTTTGGTTAATTTCATCAACCATAGCGACTAAAGTCGCATCATCAATTTGTGCTAATTGATCTTCAGTGATGGGTGTTCCCGTTAATAATTCTTGTCTTGCAGCAGCAGCTTTTTCAGCATCTGTTTGTTCATCTTCATTTGATTCCGCTGCATTTTCACGAGCTGTCCGACGATCAATGTAATCAGCAATTGTTTGATCGATGTCTGGAATAATTGCAGCTACAGCAGCATCAACATCATCTTCGTTGTCAGCCATCGCTGCACGATAACGCTCTAGTGTTAATCTTGGTAATGCCATATTTAAATCAGAAAAAGTATATTCTGAACGTTCTGAAATGGCTTGAGCAGCACGTCCATAAGCATCATAGTCTTCACCTTGTAATAATTCAAGTTGAGGATAGTTTTGAGCAATTTGTTCATAAATTGATCCCCATACATCATCAGGTGATTGTGTTTGTGCAATATTGTCATACTCTAACAAGTCACGGTCAGAAACATCTAATAATTGTTCTAAGTTCACTGGTTCATATCCAGCAACATTATCTTTAATGATTGCTACCCTTGCTTCTTCTTCAGTGGTTAATGTTTCTTGTGCTTGAACGACACTAAACGCTTGAGGAGCCACTAAATTCGAAAATACTGGAGAAACTCCTGCACCTACTAGCGCTAATGCACAAGCGGTTCTTAAAAAAGTTTTCTTAAATTTCATGAATATTTCCTCCTTTTGAATACATTTATTATAACGAAAGGATATGAATTTTCAGTGAATATTCATTGTAAAAACCAAATAAATATCATAATAATTATGTCAAATATTATAATTTTTTGAGCAATTAAATATTATTTTCATAAACGTCATTTCAAATTTAATTAACATTGCCGATTCATGTTCTTTCAGCAAACTTCCTTATCGTGGAAGACCGTCAATCTAAGATAAGTTGATATAAGTCCATCTATTAAGGTTAACCTTATATGGTTTGGTGGGCGGTTTATCGTTGAGCTCGCCAAATGAGCTGCGGTTTGGCGGGGAGACTGGGGGCGTACGCCAAAGAAGCCACCGTTTGGCGGTGGAATCAGGACCGAACGCCAAATGAACCTCCGTTTGGCGGGGGAATCAGGACCGAACGCCAAACGAACCTCAGTTTGGCGGGGGAATCAGGGGCGAACGCCAAATGAGCTGCGGTTTGGCGGTCACTTTTGTTGAGCCCGCGTAATGGGAAGTGAAGAACCGCCATTTCTCACTTACGTGGGCGCACACATATTGGAACATTTGTTGTGAGCGTGATGGGGAGCGCACACATATTCGAGCAGTTGTTGTGTGCGTGAACCTAAGTGGGAAATGGGTGACCATTAAATAAACATCAAATTAGGCTATTCGATCATGAAATTAGGTATTTGGTGACCGATTAGCTATATTTAACGTTCTCGCTCACTTACTTCCTGCTTACTTTTGTTGGGCCCGCCAAATAAGCCACCGTTTGGCGGTGGAATCAGGACCGAACGCCAAATGAACCGCCGTTTGGCGGGGGAATCAGGACCGAACGCCAAACGAACCTCCGTTTGGCGGGGGAATCAGGGGCGAACGCCAAATGAACCGCCGTTTGGCGGTGGAATCAGGGGCGAACGCCAAATGAGCTGCGGTTTGGCGGCGAATAGGGATGCGAGATTCGCCACCAAATTTAATTGATGGCGAGGGCGCATGGAAACTTTGCCACCTAATTAATGAGACGTAGTTTATCACGATACAGTATTCAAAATCAAGCAGCTTATTCACTTTCCACTTTCGCGCTATCACTTACAAGCCTTATCGTAAGTAGGAAATGAGTTACCATCAATTTATGATAGACCACCGTTGGAATGGAGGAATTTCACAAAAATTATTAGCCAAATGCTCTGTTCGGGTCATTGCTCGGTTAGCAGCGGCCAGATTAATCATTTTAAACTCACGATTTCTGATAAAATCTTAAATTGAGATGATTCATCGAAAAAACCCCAACGCCCACCTAAGCCTTAATCTTTCAACCCACGAAAACACATCGCCTCCCTCTTCGCCCAGTAAAAAGCCAGCTTTTCATCAGAAACCTTCACTTGCCACCCACCAAATTGAGCGAAGAAATCCGGACTTTTTTTAATGAAAGTGAAACGGACGACTTGGCACACATCGCTCCCTTTTGGCTGCTAGGGGATTAGGGAGCGAGTAGCCAAGCGAGTCAGAAGACCTTGGCTTTTGACGGTCCCACTAGCATTAAAAAAGGTTCGGATTTTGCAGCGCTCCTCCAACCCCTACGCTTTTATTGTTTAAATTTATTTATTCTTATGAAATTAAATACCCTTTATTGGAGCAATCTATGCTATTATAATACTGTATGTCTATTTCATAGATTGCCTATTAGTGCCTAGGAGGAAAAAACTTAATGATTAATGTTTCAAATATCAGTTTACAGTTCCCGGACCGTAAATTGTTTGACGATGTAAATATCACATTTACACCGGGTAACTGCTATGGTGTGATTGGAGCCAATGGGGCTGGAAAATCCACTTTTTTAAAAATTCTCTCTGGTGAAATCGCACCAACAACGGGAACTGTATCGATGGATCCCAATGAACGCTTAGCCGTTTTAAGTCAAAATCACTATGGTTATGAAGAACACACGGTTCTTGATACTGTCCTAATGGGTTACAAAGAGTTATATGATATCCAAAAAGAAAAAGATGCTATCTATATGAAAGAAGATTTTACTGATGCAGACGGTGTTCGTGCCGGTGAATTAGAAGGCATGTTTGCTGAAATGGGCGGTTGGGAAGCTGAAGCTGAAATCAGTAACCTATTACAAGGGTTAGGTCTTGATAACGGCCTTTTATATAGCCGCATGAGCGAATTAGAAGAAGATGATAAAATTAAAGTATTGCTTGCGCAAGCGTTATTTGGTCGACCAGATAACTTATTACTTGACGAGCCGACAAACGGTTTAGACTCACAAGCCATTGATTGGTTATGTGACTTTATTTTAGATTTCCCAAACACCGTTATCGTGGTATCCCATGACCGTCACTTCTTAAACCGAGTGTGTACGCATATGGCCGACGTTGACTTTGGTAAAATTAAAATTTATGTGGGTAACTATGATTTCTGGTTACAATCTAGTCAATTAGCGTCTAAATTGCAGGCTGATCAAAATGCTAAAAAAGAAGAAAAAATTAAAGAATTACAAGCGTTCGTGGCGCGTTTCTCGGCCAATGCGTCTAAGTCTAAACAAGCCACATCCCGTAAGAAATTATTAGAAAAAATAACGTTGGATGATATTCAACCCTCCTCCCGTCGTTACCCATTTGTTGGTTTTTCACCCGCGAGAGAGATTGGCAATGACTTACTTAGAGTGGAAGGTCTATCAAAAACCATTGATGGGGAAAAAGTCTTAGATAATGTGACATTTACTTTAAATCGTGACGATAAAGTGGCTATTGTTAGTCGCAATGACAATGCGGTGACAGCCTTCTTTGAAATTATTATGGGTAATATGGAAGCTGATGCCGGAACCTTTGAATGGGGCGTAACCACCTCGCAAACCTACCTGCCACGTAACTCTGGCGATGAATTTGATGGGGTTGAATTGTCCATCGTTGACTGGTTGCGTCAATACGCTGACAAAGAAGAACAAGATAATACGTTCTTAAGAAGCTTCTTAGGTCGGATGTTGTTCTCGGGCGATGATGTCATGAAACCTGTTAATGTTCTATCAGGGGGCGAAAAAGTTCGTTGTCTATTATCTAAAATGATGTTATCTAAAGCCAATGTGTTAGTCATGGATCAACCAACCAACCATTTAGACTTAGAGTCAATTACAGCTTTAAATGATGGCCTAATCAAGTTTAAAGGTGCCATCTTAATTGCCTCACATGACTACGAAGTTCTCAATACGACGTGTAACCGTGTTATTGAATTAACGCCAACAGGTGCCTTTGATCGGATGGACACTAGCTATGGAGAATACCTAGAAAATGCCGACTCGCAAGCGCGCGTCGCTGCCATGTATCCTTAAAAATTTATTTACACATGAGGAGTAATCTATTAATGGAAGTTTTTGATTTTGAAGATGTACAATTAATCCCTAACAAATGTGTCGTCAGCAGTCGTTCTGAATGTAATACCCAAGTCCAATTTGGACCACGAACCTTTAGAATCCCGGTTGTACCGGCTAATATGCAGACCGTGATTAATGAAGAATTAGCGGTTTGGTTTGCTGAAAATGACTATTTCTATATTATGCATCGTTTTGATGAGGCGGCTCGTAAACCGTTTATAAAAATGATGCGTGAAAAAGGCTTATATACATCGATTAGTGTCGGTATTAAACCTTATGAATTCCAATTTATCCGCGAACTCGTTGAAGAAGATTTAGTTCCTGATTATGTCACCATCGATGTGGCACATGGCCATTCAGAAGATGTTTTAGACATGATTCGTTTCATTAAAGAACTTATGCCCTCAGCCTTCTTAATTGCAGGCAATGTGGCTACCCCTGAAGCGGTTAGAGAATTAGAAAATGCAGGAGCGGATGCCACTAAAGTGGGTGTCGGTCCGGGACGTGTCTGTATCACAAAACTGAAAACAGGTTTTGGTACAGGTGGTTGGCAGTTAGCCGCCATTCGTCATTGTGCCAAAGCTGCGAGAAAACCGATTATTGCAGATGGTGGTATCCGTCATCACGGCGATATCGCTAAAGCCTTCCGCTTCGGTGCTTCGATGGTTATGATAGGTTCATTATTAGCCGCTCACGAAGAAAGCCCTGGTCGTACCCGTGAGATTGATGGTAAAGTATACAAAGAATATTTTGGAAGTGCTTCTGAATACCAAAAAGGCGAACGCAAAAACGTCGAAGGTAAAATCGAAATGATCGCTAACCGTGGCCGGCTAGCGGATACTTTGATTGAAATGGAGCAAGACCTTCAGTCTTCGATTTCGTACGCTGGAGGCCGTGATTTGGACTCCCTACGCACCGTTGACTATGTCATTGTCCGTAATAGCATTTTTAACGGCGACCGTTAATTAAAAAACCCCTTTTAATAAATATCCCTTCTGAGAAGCAGCGGTATTTATTAGGAGGGGTTTTCTCTCACAAATTTCTAACTTAACAATTGTCTATCCAACCCTTATAATAGTTGTATGAATTTAAAAAGGAAGCGTGAGAGATATGGGACGTAAATGGATGAATATCAAAGAAAAGAAAGCGAAAGCTGACCGCGATACATCCCGCGTTTATGCCAAATTTGGTATAGAAATCTATGCGGCTGCTAAATCAGGTGAACCTGATCCAGAATTGAATCAAAAATTGAAATTTGTTGTTGAACGCGCTAAAACGTATAATGTACCCCGTCATGTCATTGAAAAAGCGATTGATAAAGCTAAAGGTGGCGATGATGAAAACTTCCAGGATTTACGGTATGAGGGCTTCGGTCCTAACGGCTCGATGGTTATTGTCGATGCTTTAACCAATAATGTTAACCGTACAGCGTCAGATGTCCGAGCGGCTTATGGTAAAAACGGGGGTAATATGGGAGTTAGCGGTTCTGTCAGTTATATGTTTGAATCGACAGCCGTTTTTGTCTTTGAGCATGCTGATGCAGAGGAAATTATGATGGTGTTGCTTGAAGCGGATGTCGATATGCGTGAAGTCAATCAAGAGGGTAATCAAGTCGTTGTGTTGGGTGAACCAAGTGAGTTTGAACATATTCGCCAAGTACTTGAAGATAATGGCATCACTGAATTCGAAGTCGCTGAAATTGATTTAATTCCCCAATCGGAAGTTGTGTTGACCGGTGACGATTTAAAACAATTTGAGCGCCTGATCGATGTATTAGAAAGTAATGAAGATGTTCAACGCGTGTATCATAACGTTGATTTAGAAGAGGAATAGATTGCCCAGCATCATGAAAGTTAGGAGTGATTCCATGAGTTTGCCTGATTTTACGCTCGTAAAAAGCAATGGATCGGCATATCCGTTTAATAATTATAATAATTATGTTATTCTTGTCGTCAATACAGCCACTCAATGTGGGCTTGCCGATCAGTTTTCCGGATTAGAGACCTTGTATCAAACTTATAAAGACCAACAATTCGTGGTTCTTGGTTTCCCAAGTAATCAATTCAATCAAGAAAATGTTGCTGATAGTGAGATGGAAGCAACGTGTCAATTAAATTATGGTGTGACGTTTCCAATGCACCAACAAATCGATGTCAATGGCAAAAGCGAAGCGGCTCTTTTCACTTGGTTAAAAACGGAAAAAGGTGGTCTGCTCACGTCGGATATCAAATGGAATTTTACAAAATTTCTGATAGATCGCGATGGTAAAGTGATTAAACGTTATTCGCCAAAAACAGAACCCAAAAATATCACTAAAGATATTGAGAAATTGTTGTAATTTTATGCTTAGTTGAGTCATAACAAAGATAAAACCCGCGGGCTATTTTTCTAGCTCGCGGGATTTTTGGGTTAATCAATCAATAGGGGTCTTTTTTTGAACTGTTTGAACTTGGTAACCAGCTTGTTTCAATAAGTTGGTCAGTTGAGTCACATCATTCGTTTCAACGTGCATAACCACACGAACGACGCCTTCAAAATGATAAACCGTCATATGGGACAGGTTTATCTGGGTGGCTAACAAAGCATCACCAATTTCTTCAATGACACCCACACGGTCTTTTTCTAATTCCAAGACAATGGTCGTACCGGGTGAATTATAGCCAGAAATATCGGCAAAAGCTCTAAAGATATCCTTATCGGTTAATATGCCGACTAATGTGTTGTCATCTAGCACAACCACCACGCCAATATCACGGGTACGCATCATGACCGCAGCTTGTTCTAATAAACTATCTGGTGCAACACTATCGATTTTTTTCATCATAAAGTCTGAAACTTTGGTTTTTTCCAAGACATAATTCACTTCATGGGCACTTAAACTCGTTGCGCCAGACGGTAAATTTTTATCAATCAAATCCCGTGTCACTAGACCAACGAGACGATCATTTTCCATTACTGGTAGACGTTTGATATCGTGACGTTTCATGAGGTCACTGGCCTGCAAAATGGTTGTTGTCGGCTTAATCGTTATTAAGTCGGTAGACATATAATCTTTAACGTACATTATTAACCTCCTAAATAAGCTTTTTGAACTTCATCACTGTTCAGTAATTCTTCCCCTGTTCCACTTAAAACAATCTTTCCGGTTTCTAATACATAGCCTCTATCGGCAACGGTCAAGGCCATTTTAGCGTTTTGTTCGATTAACAGAACCGTCGTTCCTTCGGATTTTATCAATTCAATAATACTGAAAATCTCCTTAATAAATAACGGTGCTAATCCCATGGAAGGTTCATCCAACAAAATCAAGCGTGGCTTAGCCATTAAGGCACGACCCATAGCTAACATTTGTTGTTCCCCACCTGAAAGGGTGGCGGCATCTTGGTCGATCCGTTCTTTTAAAATGGGGAAATGCTCAAAAACACGCTCCATGGTTGAACGAATACCTTCAGCGTCATTTCTTAAAAACGCACCTAACTCAAGGTTTTCTTTAACTGATATCCCTTTAAATACATGACGCCCTTCGGGTACATGGGCAATGCCTGAGGCAACGATATTTCGTGGTGTGTGACGTGTAATATTTTCGCCTTCGTAACTAATTTCCCCACTGGCCGCTTTTACCAAACCAGAGATAGTCCGTAAAATAGTCGTTTTCCCAACCCCATTGGCACCAATTAATGTGACAATTTCACCTTTATTTACCTCAAAAGAAACATCTCTCACTGCATTTATCATACCATAATTCACAACTAAATTCTTGATAGATAACATTATAATTCCCCCCCTAAGTAGGCTTTAATGACATCAGGGTTTTTCTGAATCTCAGCCGGGGTTCCTTGAGCGATTAAGCGACCATATTCTAAGACGTATATCTTTTGGCAAATTTTCATGACTAACGACATATCATGCTCAATTAAAACCACCGTTAAATTAAATTGCTCACGAACTTGAGCAATCAAAGCCGTTAAATCAGCCGTTTCATTCGGATTCATACCCGCAGCAGGTTCATCCAAGAATAAGACGGTCGGATTGGTTGCTAACGCACGCACAATCTCTAAGCGACGCTGTTGGCCATAGGCTAAATTACGTGCTTTTTCATTGGCTACAGCTGCTAAATCAAAGATATCCAATAAGGCCATAGCTTCTTTACGTAAACGTTCTTCCGTTTCATAGTGAGCTGACGTCCGTAAAAGACTCGATATCACTGAATTACCTTGTTCACGATGCATGGCCACCAAGACATTTTCCAAGACGGACTGCTCTTTAAATAAACGAATATTTTGAAAGGTCCTTGCTATACCATAACCATTGATTTTATCGGGTTTCATGCCGTTAAGTGTTTTCACACCTTCAGCCGTTGCCAATTCAATGGTGCCTTCACTCGGTTCATAAACGCCTGTAATTAAGTTAAAAAAGGTTGTTTTTCCAGCCCCATTTGGTCCAATAATACCCACTAATTCATTCTCATCAATTTCCATAGATACATTAGAAACAGCTGCTAATCCCCCAAAATGTTTCGTTAAATCACGCACAGAAAGTAAACTCATTTAGCTGCCTCCTTACGTTCTTTTGAAAATAAATTAGTTACCCAAGAACCAAAACGGAATTCATTCGTCCCCATCAAACCACCTGGTCTAAAGACCATAATTAAAATAAGTGCTAAAGCGTAAATAATCATCCGTAGTTGGCCATAATCTTGCAAGACCAAGTTAATTAACCCCAGTAATATTGCCGCTAAAAAGGTTCCCGTAAATGAACCAATCCCACCAAAAACGACAATAATCAATACATCGATGGAACGGTTAAAGGTGTACTCACCCGGCGTAATAATGCCTAAAAAGGTTGCTTGCAATGAACCACCGATACTAGCAGTGACAGCCCCTAAAACAAAAGCTAAAACCTTATATTTAGTGACGTTAACCCCCATCGACTCGGCAGCAATTTCATCTTGCTGAATCGCAAAAGTCGCACGCCCAGCACTACTATACACATAATTCAAAATAAATATCGTGGTTAAAACCAAGAACACATAAACCAGATGCCATTCAGTAATGGTCGGAATATTACTAATCCCGGCAGGTCCATTGGTAATCGATCGCATGTTATTGATAACAACGCGAATAATCTCAGCCACACCTAAAGTAGCGATGGCCAAATAATCCCCTTTTAGACGTAACGTTGGAATCCCAACAATTAAAGCCACAATAATAGAAATAACAATCCCAACAACCATCCCAACCAAAAGACCCACATAGCTATTATCAAATTGTTTGGTAAAAATGGCTCCGCTGTAGGCACCAATTGCAATGAAACCGGCATGACCTAATGAAAACTGACCAGCTACCCCTAAAACAAGGTTTAAACCTGTGGCATAAATGATATTTAACATGATTGTTACTAGCGTAATTTGATAATAATTATTAATCACATTCGATTCAACTAATAAATATAAAACAATAAAAACAGCCACAATCAAAAAAGCCCAGGCATAATTACGTTTATGAAATCGCTCCATAGAATTCCCCTACACTTTCTCTTTGACATTTTTTCCAAATAAACCAGCGGGTAATATTAATAAAATCACAATTAATAACCCATAAACAACCGCATCCCGGTAGGTAGATAAACCTAAAAAGGTGACAAAAGATTCTAACAACCCAATTAAATAACCGCCTACCATAGCGCCAGGGATACTACCAATTCCTCCCACAACAGCAGCAACGAAGGCTTTGAGACCATAACCTGTCCCCATTAAAGGTGAAACGGAATTATAATAGACACCAACTAGAACCCCGGCAATCCCTGCTAAACCAGAACCTAAAGCAAAGGTAAATGAAATGACACGATCCACATCAATCCCCATTAATTGAGCAGCTTCCGAATCAACCGCTACGGCCCGCATAGCTTTCCCCATTTTGGTTTTTTGAACAATGACTTGTAAAACCAAGACCAATATAATTGTTGTAGCAAACACAAAAATTTGCTTAGATGAAATAATTAGATTCCCAACACGAAAAATGACATTAGGAAAGTCACTATTAAAGGCACGAACTTCTGGTCCAACAAAATAAACCATCAAATTTTGTAATAAATATGAAACACCAATGGCTGTAATTAACGCAGCGACACGGGTTGAATTTCTTAAGGGCTTATAGGCAATCTTTTCAATGACGACGCCAAGAACAGCACAAAAAATCATGGCTATTCCCATAGCTAAAAAGACATTCATTTGTAAGACCGTGACTAAATAATAGCCAACAAAAGCTCCCATCATAAAAATATCTCCGTGTGCAAAGTTAATCAGTCGAATTGTTCCATATACCATGGTATAACCTAATGCGACTAATGCATAAATACTCCCTAATGCTAATCCATTAATGAGTTGTTGCGTGAGTTGCTGTAATAATTGCATATTAGATTATCCTTTCTCTTTAATAGCATTGTTCTATCAATTTTTACTCATTTTTCATTTTATCATTATTCTCTAATCTTTCCAACAATTATTTTTATTTTATTGCATGATTTCGCTTTCTCTAACCAACCGCTAAATTAAAAAGCCATTTTCATGTAAAGTAAACTCTACTAAAAAATGGCTTTTAAAATAATGATAGTTATTTTGATTCGTGATCAATATAATAAACGGATTCACGTTCCATTAGTTGGACTTCATCAAGGAATGAACGTCGAACATCTTTTTTCTGAATAATATTCAATAGTTGCGTGGCTAAATATTCTCCAAATTCAAAATAAGGGTAATGGATTGTCGTTAAGCCGGGATAAAAAATTTCAGCTATCGGATGGTTTCCGAAACTAGCAAAACTAATATCCTTAGGAATTTCCATACCTCGTTCTAAGCATTCTCTCATAATAGTTAAGGTTAACGTATCATCTGAGCAAACAATTAACTCTGGCTTATCCGCTAACAAACGGCTAATACTTTCTTGGTCATCAAAATCAAAGCGTATTTCTTGCCAAAAAGTGCCTTTATATTTGAAGAAGGCTTTTTTAAATTGGGTAGCTATATCAAAATCAATCGATTGATCGCCACCATCAACAAACGTTACCTTCCGATGACCCATTTTAAATAAATAATCCGCTAAAAGTTTGGCAGCTTTTTCTTGAACACCTTCTAATTGTTTTGCTATAAATTTAAAGGTTGATATAATCGGTGGACTATCTGGATTGTTTTCTTCTTTTTCAATATACTTCGCATCATCAAAGAATAAAATGCCATCAACCTTATTAGCCTTAAACAAACGTAAAGCATCTTCAGTGCGTTTTTCATTCATTTGAGTATGCAATAACATCAGGCGATAGCCGTGATTGTATAAATAAGTATCCGCTCCATCAATCACAGCACTCAAATAATAGGAATCCAACCTTGGGACAATCGCACCAATCATTTTGGTCTCTTTTGCTTTTAAACTTTGCGCAAAACTATTAGGTACATAACCTGTTTCTTTTACAACCGCATCAACTTTAGCTGCCGTTTTTTTACTAATCGACCCTCCGTTTAAATACCTTGAGACGGTACTTTTGGCAACCCCCGCACGTTTTGCAATATCATTTATGGTTACCACTTTCTTCACCTTCAATCCCTATATAATATTTTTTTTCCTGTAAGTTTTTACTGTTACTTACTTATCAGTGAAAAACCATTTGTACAATAAAGCTTGTATTGATCGATTGAAGCATTGAAAGGGAACTCGTTGAAATATTAGCGTTCAAGGTCCGACCGCAATCATAATCACCTTTATATCTATCAGAGCTCTATTTATGACCTTTCTTTCTTCAATTCTATTTTGACATGATTAATAAAATGTTTTAAAACTTGTATGCGAGCAAACTTTTTATCATTGCCGGCAATGATGAACCACGGAGCATTTTCGGTATCCGTTCGTTGGAGCATTTCGTTAAAGGCCGTATAATAGTCATCCCATTTCCCACGATTGCGCCAATCTTCATCGGTAATTTTATAATTTTTATCGATTTCATCTTCGCGATCTTCAAAGCGTATTTTTTGCTCATCCTTATCAATCATTAGGAAGAACTTCATGACAATGGAACCATGGTCTGTTTGAACTTGTTCCATTTGATTGATTTCTTCATATGCCCGTTCCCACTCTTTTTGCGTCGTAAAGTTTTCAATCCGCTCAACTAAAACGCGTCCATACCAACTACGATCAAAAATAACCATGTCCCCATCCCGTGGAAATCGTTGTTCAAACCGCCATAAGTAGTGATGTTCTTTTTCGATTGGGTTGGGTGCTTTAATGCCATATATTTTATAACTTCGCGGATCGATATAACGGGTCAACCGTTTAATCGCTCCCCCTTTGCCAGCTGCATCCATACCTTCAAAGGCAAGAATAAGGGCAATATCTTGCATATAACAACTGTAAACCAATTCCGCCGCTTCCCGTTGCAGTTTTTCCAACTGATTATTATAATCTGCATCCGATATTGTTTGCTTTAAATCCACCGCAGCTAATAAATCCTTTTCCAAAACAAACGAGCGATTAACCGCTTGTGTTTCCTTCCGTTCCCGCGTAATCCGTTCAATGCCTACATTAATCTTATCTAGGGTAATGCCTAGAATTTCTTTGGAAGCTTCTTTGCGCTTCTCGGCGTTAATGATGTGCCAAGGACTTTCCTTTAAGTTGGTAGCTTCAAGTACTTTGCCAAACCATTTTTTATGTTCTTCATAGTTTTTGTTTTGCGCATAATCCTCATCATTTAATAAATATTGCCGATTCTCAGACTTTTCTAGTTCTTTTATATTCATTTTCTGTGTTGCTTGACTGATATTTAGAAAGAATTTAATAACGATGGTGTCATCGTTAATTAACATTTTTTCTAAGTTTAATAGTTCATGCGTCCGTTGCTTTAATTTTTTATCTGTTCGTTCATCTTTATTAAATACTTGATAATAAAAACTACGATCATAAACGACTATTTCACTTCTACTTGGAATCCTTTGCCAAAAACGCCAGACACTTGGATGATCTTTATCGATGTCGGTTGCTTCTTCAAATACTTCAACTCGAACAAAGCGCGGATCTAACTCACGAGTTAAATCATTAATTACATAGCCCTTTCCAGAACTTTCCCATCCATCTACTAATATTAACACAGGTATGTCCAAATTCGAAACGATTCGTTGTAAACGGTCCAATTTTTCTCCTAGTTCTGCCCGCTTAAAGGAATCGAATGTCATAGGTATTTCATCAAAGTTAAACTTTTCTAACATCCTATCGCCTTCCTTCTATAAATAAAGCGTTCACTTTAGTAAAGTTTATCACGATTCCTTCCAAATCACTAATAGTATGCAAAGAATTTCGATTAATTTTTTGCAATTTTTTGAAAAAGAAAAAAACGCCAACTTTCAAAAAGTAGACGTTTCAGGATTGAAGGGGTATTTATTTAAGGGGGTTTAAAAATTGATAGGCCAAGCGTGGACTTCCATCGGCAAGATAAATAATGCCACAATAGGTAAAGCCAAGGGAGTCAACAAGACGTCGCATGGGCGTATTTTTTTCATGGGTATCGATGCGAATATTATCATTATGTTGCATGACCCACTCAATGGCTTGACGACCTACACCTTTAAGTTTTCCATTGGTGCTTACGCGATGGATAGTTACATAGGGTTCCTCATTTAACCAGGCACCATCAATGTTAACATAGGTTGGATCAATCCCTTTTTGAAGACAAAAAGTCGCTAAAAGGGTTTCGGTTGGAAATAAGTCTAATTCGGTTGCATCAGAGACGCAGACATAACTTTCGTTTTTTGCAATATCATCTAAAACGACAGCTACGTTAGGATAACCGTTATTCCACTGATCATGGTTTCCCGTCGCACGTTGGATACTACGACCATGATCAAAAATCGTTGCGACGGTTTCTGCTTCTTCTGGGCGAGTTTTTCGTATATACATAAGGCACCTCATCTATAAGTTAAATCCTAAAAGGATTATTAAGATATTCAACATAATGCAAATACAGACCTTGTGGTGGTGCCGTTGGCCCTGCTTCTTTTCGGTTTTTAGTATCTAATAAGCGTTGTAGCTCATTCGCTTTTTTTAACCCATCACCTATTTGTAGGGTCGTACCCACTAAAATACGAATCATATTATATAAAAAGCCATTTCCATAGAATCTAAATTGTAATTCTGACTCTGCTTTATTCTCAATAATTTCAGCTTGGTATATGGTTCGTACTTTATCTTCTTTGTCTGTTTTGGTCGAACAAAAACTGGTAAAGTCATGCTCACCTATGACTGCTTGTAAAGCTAACGACATATTATCTAAATTATAACGGTAAGGATGATGCAAGGTATACAGGCGTTTGAAGGGATCGGGATATTGTTGGGTATCCACCCGATAAATATATTCTTTAGCTATGGCACTGTAACGCGCATGAAAATCCTCATCGACTTCAACAACCTCTAAAAAGCGAATAGAAGGGTCAAGTAAGCTGTTCATGGCCCGTCGTATATTATCGGCTTTTATTGGGGCAGGATAATCAAAGTGGATAACTTGCCCCAATGCATGTACACCTGAATCTGTCCTTCCAGAACAAGAGGTGGGAATATGTTCGCCTTTAGGAAGCTTAGCCATTTTAACTAAGGCTGCTTCAATCGCCGCTTGTATGGTCCAACCATTCGGTTGCACCTGATAACCGACATATTGTGTGCCATCATATTCAATTTTAGCTGCAAATCTCGGCATGCCTAAGACTCCTATTTCTAAAGTAACCTTTTATCTATGTTCTCAATACAACGAGGGCAACGGTCAAAGCAATCATGGTAATTAAGACTAAAGCATCTTGTCCATGAAATTTCAGTTGACGATATTTGGTGCGACCTTCACCCCCACGATAACCTCTAGCTTCCATGGCTGAAGCCATTTCTTCTGCTCGATTAAAGGCACTAACAAACAAGGGTACCAAGATGGGGATAATGGCCTTCATTCGATCAACCAAACCACCTTGATCAAATTCAACCCCACGCGAACGTTGGGCATTCATAATCTTAGTTGCTTCATCCATCAAAGTCGGAACATATCGCAAAGCAATCGATAGCATCAAAGCCAACTCATTAGCTGGAAAACCAAATCGAGCTAAAGGACGGAAGAGATGCTCAATACCATCCGTTAATTCCAAAGGTGCTGTGGTTAAAGTCAATAATGTTGAAATAAAAATAATTAACACTAATCGAATAAAGATATAAATCGCATTGGTAATCCCTAGTGAACTAATCACAATCGGTCCCCAACGGAAATACTCCGTGCCACCAGACGTAAACAACATCTGAAAGACAACCGTAAATAAAATAATCCAAATCATTGGCTTAACACCATTAATGAAAAATTTTAAGGGGATTTCACTTAAATAGAGAGCCAGTAAGGTGAATAACGTTAAAAGCAAATACGTTATCCAATTATTGGCAATGAATATAATAATGATAAAATAAAAACTAGCCACTAGCTTTGTCCGCGGATCGAGGCGATGCACCCAAGAATCACCTTGGATATAACGACCTAATAACATTTTTTCTAACATATTAGTCATCCTCCCATCGATGTTGATTTTCTTTAGCTTCAACTAAAAAGTCAGCTAAAGCTTCAACCGTTAGAGGTGGGTTGTGTTTATAATCTGGTAAATCAACTTCTTGAGATAAACGTTCTAAAAATTGGACTGATTGAGGTAACCCTAATTGTCTTTCCTCTAACCATTGAGGTTCTGAAAAGATCTCAGCTGGGGTTCCTTGACGAACCACTGTTCCTTTTTCCATAACAATGACATGATTGGCATATTGCGCTACATCCTCCATTTGATGGGTGACTAATACGAGAGTTAATTGGTCTTCTTGTTGTAGTTGCATGAACATTTCCATCATTTGGACATGACCGAGCGGATCTAAGCCAGCGGTTGGTTCATCTAATACAAGTATTTCTGGTTCTAAGGCTAACACCCCTGCAATGGCCACGCGACGCATCTGCCCACCACTTAAATCAAAAGGGGAACGTTTGTATAAGGACGCGTCAATCCCCACTAAAGTTAGTTTTTCTTTGGCAATTCGCTCAGCATCCTCTTCAGACACATCAAAATTTAAAGGACCGAACATCACATCTTTCAAGACCGTTTCTTCAAATAACTGAGCTTCCGGAAATTGAAAAACAACCCCAACTTTTTTACGTAAAGCTTTTAATGACTGATGTTTGGACTCAGCGGTTACTTCTTCACCAGCAATATTAACCGAACCTGATGTAGGCCTAACCAAAACATTCAAGTGTTGTAGTAAGGTCGATTTCCCCGAACCTGTATGCCCGATAATAGCCGTTACCTGATTGGCTGGAATCGTTAAATTAACATTTTTTAAAGCAGCAAAAGCAAACGGCGTATCGGCATTATAGGTGTAATCTACTTGTTTAAATACGATGTCGTTAGCCATGTAAATAATGCCTCCTCCGTTAAATATGTATCAGGAACAGCAACTTGTCTGTTGGCAAGTGCCACTTTTAGCTTTTGAGCAAAAGGCACATCTAAGCCCATCTCAACCAACTCATCCCCTAAAGCAAATATCGCGGCTGGCGTATCGGATTTGACTAATTCCCCCTGGTTCATGACCAAAATGCGGTCCGCCCGACTCGCTTCATCAATATCGTGTGTAATTGATATTAAGGTTAAATCATACGTTTCTTTTAATTTAATAATGGCATCAATCACTTCGGTACGTCCTTGCGGATCAAGCATCGAAGTCGCTTCATCTAAAATAATAATGTCGGGACGTAAAGCAATAATACTCGCTAAAGCCACTCTTTGCTTTTGCCCGCCTGAAAGCCTAGCAGGTTCTTGCTTCTTAAATTCTTTCATACGAACTTGATCAAGGGCATCATCAATGCGCACAACCATTTCTTCCCGCGGCACGCCATTATTCTCTAATCCAAAAGCAACATCATCTTCTACAGTTGAACCAACAAATTGATTGTCGGGGTTTTGAAAAACCATTCCGACCGCTCGTCGAGCATCCCAGATCGTCTCTTCATTCAGCAGACGATTATTGATATAAATCGCACCCGCATCGGGAACTAACAAGCCATTTAACATTTTGGCTAACGTTGACTTCCCGGACCCATTGGGTCCAATCATGGCTACCCATTCACCTTTTTTGACTTCGAAAGTCACATGACTAAGGGCAGCTTCTTCCCCATCAACATAAGAAAAAGATAGATCATTTACTTGTATGATTGAATCTGTCATTGTCTAACTCCTTACCCTGTGAATTTTACTTCTTAAATAAATAACTCCCTATTCAGAAGTTACTTACTTAAAAATAAAAAAACACTTTTAATGATGAACAGCACACAGATTGAGATAAACTCAGTGATTTATCCCAATCTAAAGCTATTATATTGCTTTAATAGCTGTGCTCAGAGCTAGACCCATAAGTTCTTTGACTTATCAATCATAACACTCTCCATCTTAAAAGTGATATCTATTACGGTATCGTCTTTTAGCCTATACTAATTCTAAAATTACCATTGGGGCACCATCGCCTCGTCTTGGTCCTTTTTTCAGTATACGTGTATATCCGCCGTTACGATCAGCGTAACGAACCGCATAATCATCAAACAAGCGATCTAATACACGTTCAACAACAACTTCATCGTCTTCGATTCTAGCATCAGCAATCTCATTACGTAAAAAGCTTGCTGCTTGACGACGCGCAGATAAATCACCTTTTTTAGCTAAAGTAATCATTTTATCAACGAATTTACGTACTTCCTTAGCACGAGCTTCCGTTGTTTCAATGCGTTCATTCACGATTACATCCGTTGTTAAATCACGCAACATAGCTTTGCGTTGTGAGCTTGTACGTCCTAATTTACGGTATGCCATATTCAGCTTTCCTCCTCTACTCTCTAAATTCCTAATCGTCTTGACGTAAAGATAAGTCTAAATTCGCTAACTTTTGTTTCACTTCTTCGAGTGATTTACGGCCAAGATTACGTACTTTAATCATTTCAGCTTCAGATTTATTAGTTAATTCTTGAATTGTATTGATTCCAGCACGTTTTAGACAGTTGTAAGAACGTACTGACAAGTCAAGTTCTTCAATTGTCATCACTAACATTTTCTCTTTTTCAGCTTCTTCTTTTTCAACCATGATTTCCGCTTGACGCGCTTCATCACTCAAATTAACAAAAATGTTAAGATGTTCTGTTAAAATTTTAGCTGCAAGACTTAAAGATTTTTCAGGACTAATTGAACCATCTGTCCAAATGTCTAACGTTAATTTATCGTAGACATTCTTTTGTCCGATACGCGTATTTTCAACTGAATAATTTACCTTTTTAATCGGTGTATAAATTGAATCAATTGGTAAAACACCAATGGGCATATCATCGCGTTTATTATGTTCACTGCGAACATAACCACGACCATTAGAGACATTTAGCTGCATATTCAATTCAGCTCCGTCTGCCAATGTACAAATATATAAATCTGGATTTAAAATTTGCACTTCATTATCATGAATAATATCAGCAGCTGTTACTGTTTTAGGTCCTGTAACATTTAATTCCACTATTTTATCTTCTTCAGTATGAAGTTTTAATGCAAGTTGCTTGAGTTGTAAAATAATCGTTGGGACATCTTCCACAACACCATCAACAGTAGCAAATTCATGTAATACTCCATCTATTTGGATGCTGGTTACAGCTGCTCCAGGTAATGAAGATAATAAGATACGACGTAATGAGTTACCAAGGGTTGTTCCATAACCACGCTCTAGTGGTTCAATAACAATTTTACCAAATTTCGAATCGTTACTGACTTCAATTGTTTTTATCTCTGGCTTTTCAATTTCGATCATTGATTGTAATCCCCTTTCAAAACGCTTCTTTCAATGATAATTAAGCAGCATCACTGTAGTTAATTAACCAATAGTGCTGATTATTATACACGGCGACGTTTTGGAGGACGGCATCCGTTGTGTGGAATGGGTGTAACATCACGAATAGCGGTTACTTCTAAACCTGTTGCTTGTAGAGAACGAATTGCAGATTCACGACCTGAACCTGGTCCTTTAACGGTTACTTCTACAGTCTTCATCCCATGTTCAATTGCGCCTTTAGCAGCCACTTCAGATGCCATTTGGGCAGCAAATGGAGTTGATTTCTTTGATCCACGGAAGCCTAATGATCCGGCTGATGACCAAGAAATTGCATTTCCATTAACATCTGTAATCATTACAATTGTATTATTGAATGTAGAACGAATATGTGCGACTCCACGTTCGACATTTTTTCTTACGCGACGACGTCTACGAGTTTGTTGTCTTCTTGCCATTAAACTGTCAACCTCCCTCTATTTATTATTTTCTAACTGCTTTTTTCGGACCTTTACGGGTACGAGCATTATTTTTTGTGTTTTGTCCACGAACCGGTAAATTACGGCGATGACGCATTCCGCGGTATGAACCAATTTCTTGTAGACGTTTGATGTTTAAGCTTACTTCACGGCGAAGGTCACCTTCCACACGATAAGTGTCTACAATACTACGGATACGGTCTAATTCATCGTTAGTCAAATCTTGTACACGTGTATCTTCAGAAACTTCAGCCTCTGCTAAAATGGTTTGGGCTGTATGTTTACCAATACCATAAATATACGTTAATGAGATGACAACACGTTTGTCACGTGGAATATCTACTCCTGCTATACGAGCCATACTTTACAGCACCTCCTTTTAAATTATCCTTGACGTTGTTTGTGTTTTGGATTTTCGCAAATTACCATTACTTTACCATTACGGCGGATAACTTTGCATTTTTCACACATTGGTTTTACGGATGCTCTAACTTTCATTTATAACCCTCCTCAAATTAATTTGGAATAACTACTTAAACCGATACGTAATTCTTCCACGCGTTAAATCATAAGGCGATAATTCAATGGTAACTTTATCTCCTGGCAAAATACGAATATAATTCATACGAATTTTACCTGATACATGCGCAAGAATTTCGTGTCCGTTTTCCAATTCGACCTTAAACATAGCATTTGGCAAAGTTTCAATGACTGTACCTTCTACTTCAATAACATCATCTTTAGCCATTCTAACTTCCTCCTTTTACACATTTCATATGAGTTTTAACCTAATATATTACGGATGGAGCGAAAAACATTTTCGATAGATTGATCACCATCGATTTTGTGTAATAATCCATGTTCTGCATAATAATCAAGAATTGGTTGGATGGATTCCATTTGAAGATTAATGCGATGGGCAACTTTTTCAGGCTTATCATCTTCACGTTGATAGAAATCACTGGCTCCACAGTTATCACAAACATCTGCCTGTTTCGGCGGATTATAAATCTTATGATAGGTTGCACCACAATTACGGCAAATGATTCGCCCGCTAAGGCGATCTTTTAATACTTCTTGATCCACATCAATAAATATCACAGCATCAATCTTCATCTGAAGATCAGTGAGATTTTGATCTAGGGCTTGTGCTTGTCCTAATGTTCGAGGATACCCGTCTAACATAAAGCCACTTTCTTTAACATCATCTTGAGCAAGTCTTTCGCGAACGATAGCATTAGTTAAATCATCAGGCACAAGATTACCTTGATCAGTGTAAGCTTTTGCTTCTTTTCCTAGTGGTGTTTCGTTCTTTATCGCATCTCTAAAGATGTCTCCAGTAGCAATATGCTTAACATGGTAGTCATTGACGATTAGTTCACTTTGAGTGCCTTTGCCAGCCCCTGGTAAACCCATTAATAAAATATTCATCATTACACTCCTTTGTTTCAAGCTTAAGTACTATAGATTAAGAAAACCAACATAACGACGTTTGACCATGCGGCCTTCGATTTGCTTAGTAGTCTCAATGGCTACACCTACGACGATAAGTAAACTTGTACCACTTAGCGAAATATTCATAGGAACTTCCCAAATAAACCCTGAAACTAGTGGTAAAACTGCAATTAAAGTTAAATACAACGCACCAACACCGCTTAGGCGATTGATTAAAGTTGTAATAAAGTTCTCAGTATCTTTACCTGGACGCACGCTAGGAATATAAGCTCCTTGTTTTTGTAAGTTTTCGGCTACTTTTTCTGGATTCACTTGAATCAATGAATAGAAATAAGTAAAAGCAATTAATAAAATAGTATATAAAATTACGCCATAGGGATGTTGTAAACTAAATAAATTATATACGACTTCTCTCCAACCACCTTGGTTTTGGAAATCAAAGAATCCCATAATTGTACTCGGTGTTGAGAGAAATGATGTAGCGAAAATAACTGGAATAACACCGGCAGAGTTAATTTTCAGTGGTAAATGCGCTGTATGCTTTGCTCCAGAGGCACGTTTAGAATGATGAATTGGAATTCTTCTTTGTGCACGTTCCATTACAACAACGATAACAATTAAGACCAGTAAAATCACAAGAATGACTAACATAATCAAAAGACTATTAATTAGATCCTGACCTGATGCTCCTTTTATATTCGTTTGGAAAAATGAATAGAAATCTTTAGGCACTTCAGCTACAATACCAGCAAAAATTATCATTGAAACACCATTACCAATACCATTACGTGTGATTTGTTCACCCAACCAAATTAAAAACATTGATCCAGCGGTTAACACTAGAGCAATCGTTAAATAAGTAGCTGGACCAGGGTTAATGACGAGGCCAAATCCAGATAACTGGTTGAAGCCCACAGATAACCCAATGGATTGAACAAAACCTAAAACAATGGCGGTATATGTCGTCACTTGATTAAGTTTTCTACGACCTACTTCACCTTGTTTCGCCCATTCGGTTAATTTTGGTATAATGTCCATTTGTAATAACTGAATAATAATCGATGCAGTAATATAAGGCGAAACCCCCATAGCGAAGATAGAGTACCTAGAAAGAGCCCCACCACCAAACGTATTCAACAAACCTAACATGCCAGTGCTTGCTAATGATTGAATAGCCGCAGCGTTAACTCCAGGCACAGGAATATGTGATCCTAAACGGAATACAGCAAAAATGAATAGTGTAAAGAAAATACGATTCCGAATATCTTTTACAGCAAATGCATTTTTTATAAAGGTAAACATTAAATCACCTCGGTTGTTCCACCAGCGGCAGTAATTGCTTCTTCCGCGCTTTTGGAGAATTTAGCTGCCTGTACAGTTAATTTTCTTTCAAGTTGACCCTCACCTAAAATTTTAATTCCTGATAATTCTTTTTTAATAATCCCAGCTTCAAATAATAAAGCGGGTGTAACTGTTGTACCATCTTCAAAGCGATTTAATGCATCAAGATTTACAATAGCATATTCTTTACGGTTAATGTTTTTGAATCCGCGTTTTGGTAAGCGACGGAAAAGGGGTTGTTGTCCACCTTCAAAACCTAAACGTACGCCACCACCTGACCGTGATTTTTGACCTTTTTGACCACGACCTGATGTTTTACCGTTACCAGAACCTTGTCCACGTCCCACACGATTACGTTCTTGACGAGAACCTTCTGCAGGTTGAAGTGTATGAAGTTTCATGCGTTGGCACCTCCTTATTTAAAATTCAAAATTAAGCTTCTAATTCTTCGACTTCTACTAAATGGCTAATGGTTTTAACCATACCACGGATTGCTTCATTATCAGGTTTGATGACTGATTTATGCAATTTCGTCAATCCTAGTGCTTTAGCAGTTTCGATTTGATTTTTTGGACGTCCGATTAAGCTTTTAGATAATTTAATTGTTAAATTTGCCATGTCTTTCGTCCTCCTTATCCTAATATTTCTTCGACAGTTTTACCACGTAAAGCGGCAACTTCTTCAGCTACTTTAAGTTGTTTTAAAGCTTCAACTGTTGCACGAATCATATTAATCGGTGTGTTAGATCCTAATGATTTACTTGTAATATCAGCAACACCTGCTAATTCAACAACCGCACGGACAGGACCGCCAGCCGCTACTCCAGAACCTGCAGTAGCTGGTTTTAATAATACGCGACCACCGCAATATTCGCCAATAGCTTCATGAGGAATTGTTGTTCCTGTCATAGGTACAGTAATTAGGTTTTTCTTAGCACTTTCAATGGCTTTACGAATTGCTTCAGGTACTTCCTGTGCTTTACCCGTACCAAAACCTACATGACCATTACGATCACCAACTACAACTAATGCTGAGAAACGTAAACGACGTCCACCTTTAACAACTTTTGTTACACGGTTAATGGCCACAACGCGTTCTTCTAAATTTTCTAAGTTTTCTGCATTGATAATTTCCATGAATCGGTGTCCTCCTTTTCTAAAATTCTAAGCCGTTTTCACGAGCACTGTCAGCCAAAGCTTGAACACGTCCATGATAAACATAGCCTCCACGATCAAAAATCACAACTTTATAGCCTTTTTCAATTGCACGTTCAGCTACTAATTTACCGACGGCTGTAGCTTGTTCAACTTTAGTTCCTTTTTCAATTGATGCTTCGTTACTAGAGGCACTTGCTAGCGTCACACCCGCTACGTCATCAATTAATTGAGCGTAGATGTGTGTATTCGAACGGAATACATTCAAGCGTGGGCGCTCAGCAGTACCAGAGATTTTGTTACGAACACGTTGATGTCTTTTTAAACGTAGTTTATTTTTATCTGGTTTAGTAATCACAATTGTCACCTCTTTAATTTATAATATAATATTTTAATGTAAAAATGAAAGTTAATCGATTATTTACCTGTTTTACCTTCTTTGCGACGTACAAATTCATCTGTATAACGAATTCCTTTGCCTTTATATGGCTCAGGTGGACGTACGGCACGAATATTGGCAGCCAATTCGCCAACTTTTTCTTTGTTAAAACCTTCAATGATGATTTTAGTATTTGAAGGAACTTCAATGCTTACACCTTCTGAACCAGTAAATTCAACTGGGTGAGAAAGGCCAACACTTAATACTAATTTATCACCTTGTTTTTGTGCACGGTAACCAACACCGACTAAGTCTAATTCTTTTTTGAATCCTGTTGAAACACCTTCAACCATATTAGACACTAATGAACGTGTTGTTCCGTGTAATGAACGATTTTCTTTAGAATCATCAGGACGAGTTAATGTTAACGTGTTATCTTCTAATTCTAATGAAATGTTTGAATGTAAAGTACGCGTTAATTCGCCTTTAGGTCCTTTAACAGTCACTGTATGACCGTCTATTGCAATGGTTACGCCTTCTGGGATTTCGATGGGTTTTCTTCCGATACGACTCACAGGGCTGCACCTCCTTATTTTATATGAATTGTGTTTGGATTACCAAACGTATGCTAATACTTCGCCACCAATACCTGCTTGGCGTGCTTGTTTATCTGTTACAACACCATTTGATGTTGATACAATTGCGATTCCTAAGCCGTTTAGTACTTTTGGTAAATCTTCGGTTTTGGCATAAACACGTAATCCAGGTTTTGAAATACGTTTAATACCAGTGATTACCTTTTCATTATTACGACCATATTTCAAGAAGATTTTGATTTCTCCTTGTTTGTCATCTTCAGTTACTTCATAGTTCTTAATAAAACCTTCTTGTTTCAAAATCTCAGCGATTGAGACTTTCATATTAGATGAAGGTGCAGAAACTGTTTTATGACCTACGCTACTTGCATTACGGATTCTTGTTAAAAAATCAGCGATTGGATCTGTCATAACCATATTGAGTTTACCTCCTTTGTATTTTTAATTAAATTACCAGCTAGCTTTCTTCACGCCAGGAATTTGGCCTTTATAAGCTAATTCACGGAAGCAAATACGGCATAGCTTGAATTTACGGTAAACAGAGTGCGGACGTCCGCAACGTTCACAACGAGTATATTCTTGCACTTTAAATTTCGGTTTGCGTTGGTTTTTTTGGACCATTGATGTTTTTGCCAATGTAGATTCGCCTCCTTAATTATTTTTTAAATGGCATGCCTAGTTCTTTTAACAAAGCATGTGATTCTTCATCAGTTTGGGCTGTTGTAACGATAACGATATCCATACCACGTACACGATCAACGTTATCATATGATACTTCTGGGAAAATTAATTGTTCTTTCACACCTAAAGTGTAGTTTCCACGGCCATCAAATGAGTTGTTACTCACACCTTGGAAGTCACGTACACGAGGTAATGAAACACTAATTAATTTATCTAAAAAGTCATACATTCTAGAGCCACGCAATGTTACTTTAGCACCAATTGGCATTCCTTCACGTAAACGGAAGCCTGCGATTGATTTTTTAGCATGAGTAATAATAGGTTTTTGACCAGAAATTAATGTAAGTTCATCAACAGCTTTATCTAAATTTTTAGCATTAGATACAGCATCGCCAACACCCATATTAATCACAATTTTTTCAATTTTTGGCACTTGCATAACTGAACTATAGCTGAATTGCTCAACTAATTTTGGTGATACTTCATCAGTATATTTAACTTTTAACCGACTTTCCATTAATAATATCCTCCCTTCGTTAATTAGTTAATTGTTTCGTTTGATTTTTTAGCAAAACGAACTTTTTTTCCATCTTCAACTCGATAGCCTACTCGTGTTGGTTCATTGGAAGTAGGATCGACTAATTTAACGTTTGATATATGAATTGGAGCGGGAAATTCTTCAATCCCTCCAGTAGCAGTTTGTGTTGGTTTAGTATGCTTTTTAGCAATATTAATCCCTTCAACAACAACTTTTTCTTGTTTAGGAAGAGTTTTTAGAACGATACCTTGTTCGCCTTTGTCTTTTCCTGCAATAACTTGAACTTTATCGCCTGTTTTGATACGCATGATTGGTTTCCTCCTTCGTTATTAATTACAGAACTTCTGGAGCTAAAGAAACAATCTTCATGTAGTTGTTATCACGTAATTCACGTGCAACTGGTCCAAAGATACGCGTACCGCGAGGGCTTTTATCATCACGAATAATGACACAGGCATTTTCATCGAATTTAATATAAGACCCATCTTTGCGGCGAGCTCCTGTTTTAGTACGAACGATGACTGCTTTAACGACGTCACCTTTCTTGACAACCCCACCTGGTGTTGCATGTTTCACGGTCGCAACAATTACGTCACCGATATTGGCTGTTTTACGTCCTGAACCACCCAATACTTTAATCGTAAGGACTTCACGGGCGCCAGAATTGTCAGCGACTTTCAATCGAGTTTCTGTTTGAATCATTTGATTTTCCTCCTTCCGAACTTAGCTGGTTTAATTAGATAATAATTGCTTCTTCAACAATTTCTAATAAGCGGAAGCGCTTCGTCTTAGATAATGGGCGAGTTTCCATAATTCGAACGATATCGCCTACTTTTGCACGATTATCTTCATCGTGTGCTTTATATTTTTTAGAGTATTTTACACGTTTACCATAGATTGGATGTGTTTTACGTGTTTCAACAACAACAGTAATGGTTTTATCCATTTTGTCTGATTCAACACGACCTTGATATACTTTACGTTTATTACGTTCTTCAGTCATCTTCATTTGCCTCCCTTGCTAGATTACTTAGCCAATTCTTGCTCACGCAAGACCGTTTTGATACGAGCAATTGACTTACGTACATGACGTAAACGGGCAGTGTTCTCTAACTGACCTGTTGCTAATTGGAATCGAAGATTAAATAATTCTTTTTTGAATTCTTTTTCTTTTTCAACCATTTCTTCAGTGGTTAGTTCTCTGATTTCATTAATTTGCATTCGATTCACCACCATATTCTTCACGTTTTACGAATTTAGTTTTAATTGGTAATTTGTGAGAAGCCAAACGAAGTGCTTCGCGAGCAACTTCTTCAGAAACTCCATCAATCTCAAATAAGATTTTACCACGTTTAACTGGGGCTACCCAACCTTCAGGTGCTCCTTTACCTTTACCCATACGAATCCCAATAGCCTTAGCTGTATAGGATTTATGAGGGAAGACTTTAATCCACACTTTACCACCACGTTTCATGAAACGAGTCATAGCAATACGTGATGCTTCAATTTGACGGTTTGTGATCCATTTTGATTCAACTGCTCTTAAACCATAAGTTCCAAAATCAATATTTTTTCCACCTTTAGCTTCTCCGCGCATTTTCCCACGGAACTCACGACGGTGTTTTACACGTTTAGGTACTAACATTGATTAGTTCCCTCCTTTCTAAGCATTCGATTTGGTAGGTAAAATTTCCCCACGACAAATCCAAACTTTTACTCCTAATTTACCATAAGTTGTATCTGCTTCTTCCCATGCATAATCAATATCAGAACGTAATGTATGCAATGGAACAGTTCCTTCAGAATAATGTTCAACACGTGCCATATCGGCTCCATTTAAACGGCCAGATACTTGTGTTTTAATTCCTTTAGCGCCAGCTTTCATTGTTCTTTGAATCGCTTGTTTTTGAGCGCGACGGAAAGCTACACGATTTTCTAATTGATTAGCAATATCTAAAGCAACTAATTTAGCATCTAAATTAGGTTCTTTAATTTCAACGATATTAATATGTACTTTTTTGCCAGTTAATTTATTTAACTCAGCACGAATAGCATCTACTTCTGAACCGCCTTTACCAATTACCATTCCTGGTTTAGCTGTGTGAATTGAAACAATCACACGGTTAGCTGCACGTTCGATTTGAATTGTCGAAACAGAAGCATCAGAAAGTTTAGTATATAGATATTCGCGGATTTTTAAATCTTCATGTAGAAATTCTGCGTACTTTTTGTCTGCGTACCATTTTGCATCCCAATCACGGATGATACCAACACGCATACCAATTGGATGTACTTTTTGACCCATTATTAAACCTCCTCTTTTTCTGCTACCACTACTGTAATGTGGCTAGTGCGTTTTAAAATTGGTGAAGCTGAACCTTTGGCTCTTGGACGGAAGCGTTTCATGGTAGGTCCTTCATTCACATAAACTTCACTGACGTATAAACTTTCAACGTCTAAATCATAATTATGTTCTGCATTGGCTATTGCTGACATTAAAACTTTTTCAATTACGGGTGCACTCGCATTTGGAGTGAATTTCAAAATTGAAATAGCTTCACCGATTTGTTTACCTCTAATAAGATCAGCTACTAAACGAACTTTACGAGGAGCAATTCGAACGGTTTTTGCAATTGCTTTAGCAGATGTGATTTGTTCTGTCATCTTTATTCCCTCCTCTTATTAGCGTCTTTGTGTTTTACGATCGTCACTTGCGTGACCTTTATAGGTACGAGTTGGGACAAATTCGCCTAATTTATGTCCAACCATGTCTTCTTGCACGTACACTGGTACATGTTTACGTCCATCGTATACTGCAATTGTTAACCCAATAAAGTTCGGGAAAATTGTAGAACGACGAGACCAAGTTTTAATGACTTGTTTCTTTGAGTTATTTTGTTGCTCTTCAACTTTTTTCATCAAATGATCATCGACAAAAGGTCCTTTTTTCAAACTACGACTCACAGTGTAGCCTCCCTTCAAAATTATCTAATTAAACGGCTTATTTTTTACGTGAACGAATAATTAGCTTGCTTGATTTTTTCTTAGTTTTACGTGTTTTCTTACCAAGAGTTGGTTTACCCCATGGTGACATTGGAGACGGACGTCCGATTGGTGCGCGGCCTTCACCACCACCGTGTGGGTGATCGTTAGGGTTCATTACAGATCCACGTACTTCTGGACGTTTAGACATCCAACGGGCACGACCTGCTTTACCAATATTAATTAATTCATGTTGCTCATTTCCAACCGTACCAATGGTTGCACGGCATGTAGATAAAATCATACGTACTTCACCAGATTGTAAACGAACGAGTGTGTATTTGCCTTCGTGGCCTAATACTTGGGCACTTGTTCCAGCAGAACGAATTAATTGTCCGCCTTTACCTGGTTTTAATTCAATGTTATGAACGACGGAACCAACAGGGATATTGAGTAATGGTAAGGCATTACCGATTTGAATATCTGCTTGTTCGCCTGATTCAATTTTTTGGCCTACTTTCAAACCTTTTGGAGCAAGAATATATGTTTTAACACCATCTTCATAATGGATTAAAGCGATATTTGCTGAACGGTTTGGATCATATTCAATGGTAGCTACTGTACCAATCACATTATCTTTGTTACGTTTAAAATCAATAATACGATAAGCACGTTTGTTACCGCCACCTTGGTGACGAACAGTAATTTTACCTTGATTATTACGGCCTGCTTTTTGTTTTTGATGGTCTAATAAAGTTTTCTCTGGTTTATTCGTTGTGATTTCAGAGAAATCATAGCCAGTCATATTACGACGACCATTGGTGGTCGGTTTGTAATGTTTGATTGCCACTATTATTCCCTCCTATATTAGTTATTTGGGTTATTATTCAGCTTCGCCGAATAACTCAATGTTGTTTGAATCTTCTGTTAGGGTTACGATTGCTTTTTTATATTTTCTAGAAAAACCTGTATAACGTCCCATACGTTTAGCTTTTCCGTCAACATTGATCGTATTAACTTTGGCAACTTTTACGCCTTCAAACATTGCTTCAACCGCTTGTTTGATATGTGTTTTGTTTGCACGACGATCAACTTCAAAGGTATATTTACGGTCATCAATACCTAACATTGATTGTTCCGTAATTACTGGTCTTAATACTACTTCAGATAATTGCATTATGCTAAAGCCTCCTCTACTGTTGAAAGTGCAGCTTTGGTAATCAATACTTTATCGTAATTTACTAAATCCAACACGTTTACGTTATGGTCATCAATCACTTTAACATTTGGTAAATTACGTGCTGCATAATATGCATTGTTATTGTCGCCTTCTAAAATCAACAATACTTTTGCATCAAGTGATAAATTACTTAATACTGATTTGAACTCTTTTGTCTTCGGTGCATCGAACGTTAAGCTATCAACTAACACTAAATTACCTTCGGCAACTTTTTGTGAAAGTATCGATTGTAATGCTAAACGACGAACTTTACGTGGTAATTTGTAGCTATATGAACGAGGTGTTGGACCAAAGACAACTCCACCTCCAACCCATTGTGGTGAACGGGTTGACCCTTGACGAGCACGTCCTGTTCCTTTTTGTCTCCATGGTTTACGACCACCGCCACGAACAGCACTTCTATTTTTAACAGCGTGTGTTCCTTGACGTAATGATGCACGTTGCATAATTACAGCATCAAAGATAACTGATTCGTTTGGTTCAATACCGAATACTGCTTCATTTAATTCTACTTCTTCTGATGTTGTTCCATCTTGTTTGAATAATGTAACTTTTGGCATCTTCTCGCTCCTCCCCTCTTCCATTATTTAACAGTTTTAATTGCTTGTTTTACTTCGACTAATGATTTTTTAGCTCCAGGTACATTACCTTTAATTAAGATAACATTGTTTTCTGGATCTACAGATACGATTTCAAGGTTTTGAATCGTTATACGTTCGCCACCTGTTTGTCCAGGCAAGTTTTTACCTTTGAATACTTTAGATGCATCTGATGCCATCCCCATTGATCCAGGACGACGGTGGTATCTAGAACCGTGGGCCATAGGGCCGCGGTGTTGTCCATGACGTTTGATAACGCCTTGGAATCCTTTACCCTTTGATGTACCCGTGACATCCACGATGTCACCTACTGTGAAAGTTTCCACTGTTAGTTCTTGTCCTACTTCGTAATCTCCTAGCTCGACATCACGAAATTCGCGAATGAAGCGCTTAGGAGTAGCATTTGCTTTTGCTACATGACCTTTCGCAGGTTTGTTTGACAATACTTCACGCATATCTTGATATCCTACTTGAACTGCTTCGTAGCCATCATTTTCAATTGTTTTAACTTGCAAAACAACGTTCGGAGTAGCTTCGATAACTGTTACTGGGATTAATTCACCGTTTTGAGTAAAGAATTGTGTCATACCTACTTTTCTACCTAAGATTCCTTTGGTCATGAGTACACCTCCATTTTATATATAATTTTATAATTTAATTTCTATGTCTACACCACTTGGTAAGTCTAATTTCATCAATGCATCAACTGTTTTAGATGTTGGATCAACGATATCAATTAAACGTTTGTGGGTACGCATTTCGAATTGTTCACGAGAATCTTTGTACTTATGAGTCGCACGGATTACCGTGTATAGCGAACGATCTGTTGGCAACGGAATTGGACCTACGGTCTTTGCTCCTGTTCTCTTTGCTGATTCTACAATTTTGTTCGCTGACAAGTCTAAAGCACGATGCTCATAAGCTTTCAAACGAATACGAATTTTTTGCTTTGCCATTTGTTTTCCTCCTTCGTCAAATTTAAAACATGACTTGCTCCACAAGAATTTCTAACATCGCTCTCCTTGGCAACTCGTCCGAGCGTGTCACAACCTCTCGCTTCATAGCACCGACCTTCTCTAAATGAGGGCCATCACCTAAAAGAAGGCATACAAAAAAGCTTCTTTAGGCACAACGACTATTATAACGGAACATACTGCATGATGCAAGGAAAATATTCGATTTATTCTAAAAAATTGGGTGCAATCTTAGCTTTGATTTCCATTCAATTTTTTTCAAACACTTTATGCATTTTGTTAACTACTTAATATAGAAGCAAAAATATTTTTTGAATCTCTATCATACTATTAAAACGCTGATTGATAGCATTATATTGTCACGTTTTATTTTCCGAACAAGATAATTTAGTTGATAAATCACTAAATGTTTTTGTATAATAAAATAAATTTAAAGTATTTGGAGGTATAATTAATGAAAAAATCTTTAACGTTACTCGCAAGTATTATTAGTTTAAATTTAGCCTTGCCTATTTTACCTAGTTTTAGCCACACAGGATCAATTATGTCTGTTCACGCACAGAACACCATCGATTTTGAACAAGGTAACCGAAGCGATGAAGAGTATGTTGATTATGTCCTTTCGCAATTTAATGATCTTGATGCTTATATAACCGAAAGTACCATGAACATGGGTACAACCCAAACATCATCAAGAACAATTGTCGATAACAATACACAAGGTCATTTCTCTGAGCAATTCAATGCAGACGGTGTTGGTATTTTTACAACTTACACCTACGGTGATACCATGCTGGTTGATGAGGTCGAATTTTATCGTTCACAAGAAGAAATGTATCTTACTTTAGATCCTGACTTTACCGAAAAACTAGATGCTCTTGACCAAGCCACCGACGGCCGCTTTGTTAGCCAAACGACCGTTGATGCTGGAATTTCTAATCAATTGCAATCAATCGATGCCTTTTTACAATTACCCAATCCAATCGAATATAAAAATGAAAATGGTAATACCGTTGCAACGACACATCTCAATTCTGAACAACTTACAGAACTGTTAGGATCTAACTCAACGCTGGTTAATGAACAGTCGGAATTAACGATTGAATTTACCATCAACCCGCAAGAACAATCCGTAAGTCAATATACACGTTTAACCATACCTCAAGAAGAAACTAGTGAAGAAGATGATTCTTTAGGTATTTCAATTAGTTTCCCTGACCTAATTGAAATACAGTCTAGTTTTACACCAAGCAACGAAAGCGTCCCAGCTCTAGAAGAGATAGATTACTTATCTCAAGAAGAATTTGAAGCAATTAAAACAGAAGTTGGTTTCGATCTATAACCGACATGTGAAAATACCGTTGTTTTCTAAGATGAAACACTCCTTAGAAAACAACGGTATTTATTTTATTGATCAGTATGTTATTTTTTCTTTTTTCCTCGTCCTCTAAAACTAAAGACGGCGCCAATCACTGCCCCTATTAATAGCCCAATTAATCCGTTCATCGGGCCGGTAGGTAAAAACATAACTAAACCAATCACCGCAAAAACAATAATAAATATAATGTTCATTACACCACCTACTTTCTTCAGGATGATAAAAACTAATTTTCTTCCTTAATTTCTTCAACTTCATTAACTTTATGGCTGATATCTTCATCAAGGGCTTTATCCGCTTTTTCTAATTGTTTAGCGGCAAATTCGCGACCGCCTAACCCAAATGCTAAGACAAAAGTCAAAGCAATTGATCCTAAAATAATAATAAAACTAGAATTAACAATCGTTTGAGCGAATTGCAATTGATCTAAGGTCATAAAAACAGATAGTACAATAATAGCATAGCGGGCAAATTCACCAAAAACTTTGCTTCCAGAGACTTTAGCTAAGAAATCAGCTAAGATATTCCCCCCTATAATACCAATGGCTAAAATAATTATAGCGCTGATAACCAAAGGCATGTAAGCTATAACAGCGGTCCCAATTGTATTTAATACTTCTAATCGCAAGACATTTAAAGCTTCGACAATAAAGAATATCAATAGAACCATTTTAATAATTTGTGCAGTAACGGTTGATATTTTTAAATGCGTTTCACCTTTAAAATTAAGATAATTGGAGTAACGATCAATCCCAGACGTTCTTAACAAACTTTCAATTAAATCTGCAAGAAGATTAGAGATAAAGCCACCGATGATGACCAATACCAAGGCTGTAAGAATATTAGGAATAGCCGCTAAAATTTGATTTAATACACCGATAATAGGTGTCGAGATACTTTCAATCCCTAATGTTTCAAGTGCTACAGTTAAAATCGGGATGAAAATGAGGACATAGACGATGTTGGCTAACACTTCTGCTAAACGTGTTTCATCTATCTCTGTTTCTATGACACGTCCAGTAACCTTGGCATACCATTTATCAATGTTTAAACCTTCGAATAGATTTTGCACCAGGTTCTTAACAAACCGACAAAAATAAAGACCAACTACCAAAATAATTAAGGCGGCTATAATATTCGGGATATACTCGAAGAAACGGTTGAACATATTAATAATCGGGTCGGCAACACCTGATAAATTCAATCCATTTAATATAAATGGCAAGAAGAATAGCATGACAATAAAATAGACGAATGTTCCAATCGTCTCTAAAAAAGTATCACTTTCATCATCATTTTTTGATACGCCCCAGTTTTGTAATTTTTGTCCAAAATCAATTTTATTTAAGCCTTTAATGGTTAGACGCTTTAAAATTTGGGATATTATCAAGGCTAATATTAATAAAAGCAAGGCTCCTAAAATCCCGGGTAATGCTGCTATAATTGTACTAAATAAATCTTCAAAATCCATATCGCTATCCCTCCAATGGTAAGTTCAAATGTGTCTTGATTATAACATTGAATCGAATAAAGGTGAAATATTCTAGTCATTTTGTAAAATAAGCACAAAAAAACCAAAGTTAACCTTTAAAGATTAACTTTGGTAAATTGTTTGTAATTAACCGATGATGCTTGATACAACACCAGCACCAACAGTACGGCCACCTTCACGGATTGAGAATTTAGTTCCATCTTCAATTGCGATTGGGTGAATCAATTCAACTGTCATAGCAACGTTATCACCAGGCATAACCATTTCAGTTCCTTCTGGCAACTCAATAACACCTGTTACGTCAGTCGTACGGAAATAGAATTGTGGACGGTAGTTTGAGAAGAATGGAGTATGACGGCCACCTTCTTCTTTAGATAAGATATAAACTTCCGCAGTAAATTTAGTATGTGGTGTAATTGTTCCTGGTTTAGCTAAAACTTGACCACGTTGGATTTGTTCACGTGTTACACCACGTAATAATGTACCTACGTTGTCACCAGCTTCAGCGTAATCTAATAATTTACGGAACATTTCAACACCAGTTACAGTTGTTTTAGAGATTGAATCAGCGATACCAACGATATCTACTTCATCCCCAACTTTAATCGTTCCACGTTCAACACGTCCAGTAGCAACTGTACCACGACCAGTAATTGAGAATACGTCCTCAACTGGCATCATGAATGGTTTTTCAGTATCACGTTCTGGTTCTGGAATATATTCGTCAACTGCTGCCATTAATTCTAAGATTTTTTCTTCGTATTCAGGATCGCCTTCTAAAGCTTTTAACGCTGAACCAGCGATGACTGGAACGTCGTCTCCTGGATAGTCGTATTCAGTTAGTAAGTCACGAACTTCCATTTCAACTAATTCTAATAATTCTTCGTCATCAACCATATCCACTTTGTTCAAGAAGACTACGAAGTAAGGAACCCCTACTTGACCAGCCAATAAGATATGTTCACGAGTTTGTGGCATTGGACCATCAGCTGCAGATACAACTAAGATAGCACCGTCCATTTGAGCAGCACCAGTGATCATGTTTTTAACGTAGTCCGCGTGTCCTGGACAGTCAACGTGAGCATAGTGACGATTAGCTGTTTCATATTCGATATGTGAAGTATTGATTGTGATTCCACGTTCTTTTTCTTCAGGTGCATTATCGATAGAAGCATAATCTTGAGCTTCACCAAAACCTTGTTTAGATAATACAGTTGCAATTGCTGCAGATAAAGTTGTTTTACCGTGGTCAACGTGTCCTAAAGTACCAACGTTAACGTGTGGTTTTGTACGTTCGAATTTTTCTTTTGCCATTTTAGATAATTCCTCCTAAAAATTTGTCTAAGGCTATAGATTCCTAAGTAATCTATCACCTATTATTATACTTATCTCTTTGCTAAAATTCAATCTTTAGAAAGAGAAATGACTAAGCAACTATTTTGTAATATTTCTAAAGCTTATGCTTCAGATTTACCACCATGAGTTTTAATAATTTCTTCAGCAATTGATTTTGGCACATCTTCATAATGATCAAATGTCATTGAGAAAGTTCCGCGTCCTTGTGTTGCTGAACGTAACGTTGTGGCATAACCAAACATTTCAGATAACGGAATGATACCTTTAACGATTTGGGCATTACCTCTTGCTTGTGTTCCTTCAATCCGTCCACGACGAGAACTAATATGTCCCATAACATCTCCTAAATATTCTTCAGGGACGGTTATTTCAACAGACATCATTGGTTCTAAGATGGTAGGTTCTGCTGTTTTAGCAGCTGCTCTTAATGCCATTGAAGCCGCAACTTTAAAGGCCGTTTCAGATGAATCGACATCATGGTAAGAACCATCATAAAGTTTAGCTTTAATATCTACCATTGGGAATCCAGCTAAAATACCATTTTCCATAGCATCTTTCAACCCAGCTTCTACTGCAGGGATGTACTCACGAGGAACAACCCCACCAACGATTGCATTTTCAAATTCAAAGCCCGCGCCTTCTTCGTTAGGTGTGAACTCGATCCATACGTGACCGTATTGACCTTTACCACCTGATTGACGAACAAATTTACCTTCAGCTTGAGTGGCTTTGCGGAATGTTTCACGATAAGAAACTTGTGGCGCACCAACAGTAGCTGAAACTTTGAATTCACGTTTTAGACGGTCAACGATGATATCTAAGTGCAACTCACCCATACCAGCGATAATGGTTTGTCCCGTTTCGTGGTCAGTTGAAGCGCGGAAAGTAGGATCTTCCTCGGCTAACTTACCTAACGCGATAGACATTTTATCTTGGTCAGCTTTTGAATCTGGTTCAATAGCAACGTTAATAACAGGTTCTGGGAATTCCATTGATTCTAAAATTACTGGATTTTTTTCATCACACAAGGTGTCTCCTGTACCAGTATTTTTCAAACCAACAGCCGCAGCGATATCACCTGAAAATACTTCAGGAATTTCTTGACGTGAATTCGCGTGCATTTGTAAGATACGTCCTACACGTTCACGTGTATCTTTAGTTGCGTTTAAAATATAAGATCCAGACTCTAATGTACCAGAGTACACACGGAAGAAGGTTAAACGACCTACGAATGGGTCAGTCATGACTTTAAAGGCTAAAGCAGCAAATGGTTCGCTATCGTCAGCATGGTGTTCAATTTCTTCATCCGTTCCAGGTACCTTACCAATAATAGGCGGTACATCTAGTGGAGATGGTAAATAATCAATGACACCATCAAGCAATAATTGAACCCCTTTGTTTTTAAAGGCTGAACCACAGAACACAGGGTAAAACTCAACGTTAATTGTTGCTTTACGAATACCAGCTTTTAATGTTGGAACGTCAACTTCTTCACCTTCCAAGTAGGACATCATGATGTCTTCATCAGTATCAGCTACTGCTTCTACTAACTTATTACGCCATTCTTCTGCCAATTCTTGGTAATCTGCAGGAATTTCAATTTCTTCAATATCTGTTCCTAAGTCATTTGTATAGTTATAAGCTTTCATTTCAACTAAATCGATAATTCCTGTAAAATTATCTTCAGCTCCAACGGGTAATTGAACAGGGTGAGCATTCGCTTGCAAACGATCATGAATGGTACCTACAGAATATAAGAAGTCTGCACCGATTTTATCCATTTTATTAACAAAAACAATACGTGGAACACCATAGGTTGTCGCTTGACGCCATACAGTTTCAGTTTGAGGTTCCACACCTGATTGGGCATCCAACAAGGCTACCGCTCCATCCAATACACGTAGTGAACGTTCAACTTCAACGGTAAAGTCCACGTGCCCTGGAGTATCGATAATATTTACACGATGGTCATGCCATTGTGCAGTTGTTGCTGCTGATGTAATGGTGATTCCACGTTCTTGTTCTTGTTCCATCCAGTCCATTTGTGAAGCACCTTCGTGTGTTTCACCAATCTTATGGATTTTACCAGTATAGTACAAGATACGTTCGGTAGTGGTTGTTTTACCGGCATCGATGTGAGCCATGATACCAATATTACGGGTTTTTTCAAGAGAAAATTCTCTTTTTGCCATCTAAGTTTACCCCTCTTTCATAAATTAAGTAGATGTCAATACTTGACAATATCAGCCAGCGTTGGCTGACATTACCATTATAAATCTTACCAGCGATAATGTGCAAAGGCTTTGTTAGCTTCTGCCATTTTATGCATATCTTCACGTTTTTTAACAGAAGCACCTGTATTATTTGATGCATCCATAATTTCACGAGCTAGACGTAATTCCATGGTTTTTTCACCACGCAAGCGTGCATAGCTTACTAACCAACGGATAGCCAAAGCATAGCGGCGGTCTGGACGCACCTCAACTGGTACTTGATAGTTCGATCCACCCACACGACGTGCTTTAACTTCTAATAAAGGCATGATGTTTTCAATTGCTTGTTCAAATACTTCCATTGGGTCTTGTCCTGTTTGTTCACGAACAATATCAAAGGCAGAATATAAAATAGTTGCAGCTTTACCACGTTTTCCATCAACCATGATACGGTTAATTGTACGCGTAACTAATTTCGAGTTATAAATTGGATCGGGTAAAACTTCACGTTTTGGAACGGCTCCTTTACGAGGCATAAAAATCCTCCTTTCGAATTTTTTTCTAGTTCAATCATGTTAAAGTTTAAATTAATTATTTAGGTCTTTTCGTTCCGTATTTAGAACGTCCTTGTTTACGGTTGTTTACTCCCGCAGTATCCAAGGCACCACGAACGATATGATAACGTACCCCTGGTAAGTCTTTTACACGTCCGCCACGGATTAATACAACACTATGTTCTTGTAAATTATGTCCAACACCTGGAATATAAGCAGTTACTTCCATCAAGTTAGATAAACGAACACGCGCATATTTACGTAAAGCTGAGTTAGGTTTTTTAGGTGTCATCGTACCCACACGAGTACAAACACCACGTTTTTGTGGAGATAAAGTATCTGTTTGTGTACGTTTGAAACTATTATATCCTTTATTTAACGCAGGAGAGTTTGATTTAGTTGATTTTGATTTACGTGGTTTATTTACTAATTGGTTAATAGTAGGCATTTAGCTTCCTCCTCCCTCATGGTTTCTTAGTCCACACATCCAAGTGTGTCATTTTTGGTTAAAAAGATAGGCAATGATTAGCATTGCTCACTTGGGCGCTCCTATAGCAGTCAGCACGACTGAATTTCAGGTATCTGTCAATAAAAACACCTTGGTTAATATAACATGATTTTTATTTTTCGTCAACCTTTTCGATTGCTTTCCACAAATATTTTAATCGCCGTTATTTCAAGCTTACTTCATTGCCTATCTGTGTGATATTGTAGATCACATTCGCTTATTAGCGATCTGCGTTTATGAAATCATATTTTTCTGGTTCGTTATTAAACTTATCGACAACATAGGGACATGTCGCTTTAATTTTTTTACCTTCTGCACTCATTTGGGCAACCATTTCATCCAACAATTGGCCTGCTACACCTTGTCCTCTTAAACTGACATCAACAAACGTATGATTAGCGTTAACGACCATTGGGTCATCCGTTGGTGGGAAGGTAATTTCGGCAATCAATTTCCCATCTGCATCATGCGCAACCAAAGCATCGGGTTTTCTTTCAAATTCCATAATGATTCTCCTTTTTATGTCATAGTGATATTTATTTAAGGGTTAATTGTTTCTAAGGGTTGGGAACAGTAAAACGTCACGAATGGATTGGGCGTTGGTTAATAACATGACTAACCGATCAATTCCAATACCTAAACCACCTGTTGGTGGAAAGCCGTATTCCAATGCTTCAATAAAATCTTCGTCGATGGGATGGGCTTCTTCATTACCCGCATCTTTTTCCGCCATTTGAGCTTCAAATCGTTCTCTTTGATCGATTGGATCCGTTAACTCTGTAAAAGCATTGGCATATTCATGACCCGCAATAAATAATTCAAAACGGTCCGTAAAGCGTGGATCGTCATCGTTTTTACGTGCCAAAGGTGAAATTTCAACGGGGTGGCCATAGACAAAGGTTGGTTGAATTAACTTTTCTTCACAAAATGTTTCAAAGAAATTATTGATAATATGCCCAACCGAATAGTCGTGATCATCAACTTTCACGTTATGTTCTTTAGCTAGTGCCTTAGCTTCTTCATAGCTGACATTTTCCCAAAAATCGACACCTGTCGCTTCTTTAATTAAATCAACCATATGAACACGACGCCAAGGTTGACCTAAGTCCACTTCATAATCATCGTATTCTATCAACGTTTTGCCGAGAACTTTTTCTGCTACCGTTCGAATAAGCCCTTCCGTCAAGTCCATGATATCGGTATAAACGGTATAGGCCGTATAGACTTCTAACATGGTAAATTCTGGATTATGGGTGGTATCAATACCTTCATTACGAAAGACACGTCCAATTTCATACACTTGTTCCATACCGCCAATAACCAAGCGTTTTAAATGTAATTCAAGTGCAATACGCATGTATAGTTCCATATCTAAAGCATTATGATGAGTGGTAAAAGGCTTTGCATTAGCCCCACCCGCTAAATTATGTAGAACAGGTGTTTCAACTTCTAAATAACCTTGATTATCCAAATAACGGCGGATTTCACTAATTATTTTTGAGCGTTTGACGAACCGATCATAACTATCTTCATTACTTATTAAATCTAAATATCGCTGACGATATTTTTGTTCAACATTCGTTAAGCCGTGGAATTTGTCTGGTAGAGGTCGTAAAGCTTTAGTTAAGGGAATAAATTCTTCAGCTCGCACTGATAATTCGCCTGTGTTGGTCTTAAATAGATAACCATTAACTCCAACAATATCTCCTAAATCCGCTACTTTATACCATTGATAGGCATCTTCACCAATGGTGTCTTGGCGTACATAAATTTGGATTTTGCCTTGCATATCTTGTAAGTGCGCAAATCCTGCTTTACCTTTACCGCGTTTAGATACGATACGACCTGCTACGGCCACGCGAATACGGTCTTCGTCATCAGCAAAAGCTTCTTTTTCTAGATGGTCATAATCACGGTGTAAATCCATTGAAAGATGGGTTCTTTGAAAGCCAGCCGCAAAAGGTTGTATACCTTCCGCTTGCATTTTTTCCATTTTCTCTCTTCGGGCTATTAATTGATCATTTAATTCTTGATGGTTTTCTGTCATCTCTTCACTCCTTGGCAATTTAAACGGCAATTCACTCTATTATATTCTAACTGATATCTGAAAAAAAGTCATATTTACTTGACGTTGTTGACTTTTTATATAATTAATCAATTAAGGCTTGTAACTCTGCTTCATTAAATTGATAATGTTCGTTACAGAAATGGCAGACAACTTCTGCTCCATGATCTTCATGTATCATCGCTTCTAGCTCTTGGCGACCTACAGACATTAAACTTTTGGCAAAGCGTTCTTTGCTACAATCGCAATAAAAACGTACGGCTGTCTCTGTAAGAATTTCGTATTGATCTTCACCCACTAACTCACCTAATAACATTTCAAGTGTTAAGCCTTTATCAAGCAAATCAGAAAAACGGCCAAGTTTGGCTAAACGATTTTCTAAAGTTGCGATTGTTTCTTCCGTTGCACCTGGCATGACTTGAATCATAAAGCCCCCAGCTACTTTAACCGTTTCATCCGTATCGACTAAAACACTTAAGCCAATTGAAGACGGCGTTTGTTCGGATAAAGCCATATAATAAGTAAAATCTTCAGCCAATTCTCCACTAATTAAGGGCACTTGACCACTAAAAGGTTCTGAATCACCAATATATTTCCGAATCACTAACGTTCCAGGTAAGCCAACAGCAGCGGCAACATCAAGTTTACCATCGGCATTCAAGGCTAAAGCGACTTCAGGATTAGCTACATATCCACGGATATCACCACTAGCATTACCATCTGCTACAATATGTCCGATGGGTCCGTCACCTAATATCTCAACGGTAATACGGTCGTCGCCTTTTAAAGTACCCGCTAATAGCGTGGTTGCAACGAGGGTTCGCCCCAAGGCAGCCGTAGCTGTATGCCATGTTTTATGTCTTTGTTGCGCTTCTGCTACCATTTGAGTTGCATCAACGACATAGACACGTATTTGCTTATCAAAAGCTAAAGCTCTTAGTAATTTATCTGCCATAAATATCCCCTTTAATTCATAAAATTGTTGCAATCTATTTTTATGTGCATCATTCCGTTTTTAAGCAAAAAGCAAACGTTCTGCTAATCATCTGCACTCTCATGCTTTCAACAGAACGTTTGTTTTAAGTTAAATCTTATTGTTCAGAATCATTATCTGAAAAAATTGGCTCATCATTTTCAAGCGCTCTTCTGACTTTTGATTCTGATTGATGTGAAGTAGATCCACCTACAGGAGGTTCTCCATCATTATCATCATTTTTTTCAGAGTTGTCCGCTTCATTCTGACGTTCTTTGATTTCTTCCTGTTCGGCTTTGGCCTTAGATTCTTCAAAGCTATCAGCTTCTTCAATGGGTTCATCGTTTTGAGAACCATTTTCTGCTGGCATTTTACCTGTTTCAAACAATGATTTTATTTGACGCGCATCTAGCGTTTCGACTTCTAACAGTTTTTCCGCTATTATATTCAATTGTTCACGGTGTGCGCTAATAATTTCATGTGCTTCATCTAATGCTTCTCCCATAATACGACGTATTTCAAGGTCAATTTCATAAGCAACTTGTTCAGAGTAATGCGCATTTTGGCCATATTGACGACCCACAAATACTTTTTGATTGCCTTCGTATTGAATCGTCCCTAATTTTTCAGACATACCATACTCTGTCACCATGCTACGCACAATTTGTGTTGCTTGTTCGAAGTCATTGCTTGCTCCAGTAGATTGATGGTTAAAGACAATTTCTTCCGCTACACGTCCACCTAACAAGCCTACGACTTGTTGATATAATTCTGTTTCGGTCACAATGAATTGGTCTTCTTTAGGTAACATGATGGCATAACCACCTGCACGCCCACGGGGTACTATCGTCACTTTATGGACGATTCTGGCTTCACTTAACACCATACCAACAACCGTATGACCCGCTTCGTGATAAGCAATTGTCTTACGTTGTTTTTCAGAAATAGCTGAATCCTTCTTAGCAGGACCAGCAATTACCCGATCATGAGCCTCATCAACATCCGCAGCCGTAATCGATGTCCGATCAAAACGGGCTGCAATTAAGGCCGCTTCATTAAGTAAGTTTTCTAAGTCCGCCCCAGAAAAACCAGGCGTTTGTTGAGCAACTACTTTTAAATCCACATCTGGCGCCAATTTTTTGTTGCGTGAGTGCACCTTCAAAATAGCTTCACGGCCTTTAACATCTGGATTGCCGACTAAAATCTGACGGTCAAAACGTCCTGGACGAAGCAAAGCAGGGTCTAACACATCTGAACGGTTTGTTGCAGCAATAACGATAACCCCTTCATTGCCTTCAAATCCATCCATTTCAACTAGTAATTGGTTAAGGGTTTGCTCACGTTCATCGTGTCCACCACCCATACCGGCTCCCCGTTGACGACCAACCGCATCAATTTCATCAATAAATATTATTGCAGGTGCATTCTTTTTCGCGGTTTCAAACAAATCACGGACACGGCTCGCACCAACACCGACAAACATTTCAACGAACTCAGATCCGGATATACTAAAGAACGGAACGCCAGCTTCACCAGCAACGGCTTTAGCTAATAATGTCTTACCCGTTCCTGGAGGCCCTTCAAGTAACACCCCAGCTGGAATGCGTGCCCCTAAAGCTGTAAAACGTTTAGGGTCTTTTAAAAATTCAACAACTTCAACCAACTCTTGTTTTTCTTCTTCTGCTCCAGCTACATCATCAAAGCGAACTTTAACTTTTTGCTTGGAGACATCTTTTGATTTTGTTTTACCAAAATTCATAACACCTTTTCCACCGCTAGCGCCTCCTGATTGCATCATAGAGAACATTAAGAAAAATACGGGAACCATTAATATTAAAAAGGGTATGATACTTAACCATAGTCCAGCGCTTGATTCGGATAGTGTTTCAAATTCGGTGTTGGTCGATAACGCCACCTGTGTAATATAAGCTAGAGTTGTATCATTGCCTAATACACGCGTTTCAAATTGTCGAGTCGAATCGGAGCCTTGGAAAATTTGAAAGAAATTTTCATCTTCTTCATTAATGGATGTACTATTTACGTATTCACCCGTAATGTTGTAAGCTCCAGATCCAATTTGGATGGTAAAATTATCAATTTCGCCATCATTTAAATTTTGTATAAATTCAGTTGATGAAATTTCATCAACCCTAGTGGCGGAATTAAAATCGCCAGCAAAAATTTGAAATATTCCAGCAACAGCAAGAAAAATCAATATATAAAATAGTGTTCCGCCAAAAAAATTACGATTTGGATTCGGGTTCTGCATGAGTAATATCTCCCTCCTACTCACTTAAAAAATTTTTATGAATTACTTTGCATCCTAACAAGTTTAACACATTTATTAAACAAAAAGCTATTCTGTTGTTTCTTGATATATCTCTGGTTTCAAAACACCAACGTAAGGGAGGTTCCGATATTTTTGTTTGTAATCTAATCCATATCCCACCACAAATTCATTAGGAACTTGTATTCCGACATAGTCTGGTATTAAATCCTTAACTAGTCGACGCTCTGGTTTGTCTAAGAGCGTACATACTTTGACAGATGCCGCTTTACGATATTTTAATAAATCTACAATATACCTTAAGGTTCTTCCGGTATCAATGATATCTTCTACAATTAAGAAATGTCTTCCTTCTGCTGGTGTGTCTAAATCTTTTAGTATTTTAACTTCACCTGAAGAAACAATGGCTTCGCCATAACTTGAAACATCCATAAAATCGATTTCTAAGTATACATCCATTTCACGAATGATATCAGCCATAAATAAAGCCGCCCCACGTAAAATACCTACAACAACGACTTCTTTACCTGCATAATCTTTGGTCAATTGTGCACCTAGTCGTTTAGTTGCTTCTTTAATTTCTTCAGCTGTGACTAGAACTTCTTTAATATCTCTCTCTAACATTAGTTCTCCTCTTCATCATCTATTGATAATCATTTTAATCAAAATTTGATTGGAATAAAAATACATAATTTATTGTATCAGTTTGTTGAGGGCTATACAATAACGATTTTGTATCAGGTATTAACCAAATTATTTCATCGTTTTGTAACAACAGCCATTGTAATGGTCGTTGACTTTTCGGCAATTTGTTATCAATCATAATGCGATTGATTTTTTTATGAAACGGTTGTTCTGACGAACCTAACCGCATGATATCTCCCGCTTTTCGATGGCGTACAGAGAAATTGAGCGATTCATCGCGAGCCAATTCAACTGTCAAAAAGGCCTCAGCCTCTTCATACATACTTTCAGTTACCTTATCCTCTTGGAAAAAACCCAATTTGGCTGATTCGCCTAAAGGATACCATCGGTTGAGTTCTTGAAGCATCACCTTACCATTCTCATAGGCGTGATCCGTCGTCCCCTGGCGAATAAATAGGGTGTCATATTCTCTAACTGCTACCCAATCGCCACCGAGTTGAATGCTATAATTGGCATTCTGTTCTCTTTCAACCATCTGATTTAACAAAAATGGCACTTCATTGCTTAATTGAGGGTAATCTGGGATGAGTAACTCCTCACAAAAGATCATCAAATAGACACACCGCTTAGCTGGATTTAACTGTTCAAGGTATGGCACATGAATTTGCCATTCTTTTCGATTAGGCTTTGAAAGCCAATGGAGTTCTTCTTCCCAAAAATCATGCAAATGCGCTTGATAACTAATAGCCGATTGTGTAATTAAGCCATGGATATTTTTTAAAACATTGGGATTCTCTTTTTCTAAAAGTGGAACAATATGATTTCGCACTCTATTACGGAAATAAGCGGTCTCGGAATTTGTGGAATCTTCATGGAATGGTACTTGATATTTATTGGCATAATGGTATAGCTCTTCTTTTGTTATTTCCAAGAGAGGTCGAATCAAATAGAGATTAATCGCTTTGGGTTCATCCATTAACTTAACCGGCAATTGATAATCTGTTTGAATTCCACGAATGCCTCGAATAGAGGCGCCACGAATCAGTCGCATTAAGACTGTTTCAATTTGATCATTCAAATGGTGTCCTGTAACAATGACATTGGTATCCATCGAACGAGCAACTTCAGCAAAAAAACGATAACGTGCTTGCCGAGCATTCGCTTCAAAGTCGCTCATTGAAGGATTCTCCCAGCGTTGTACGAAGTAAATCAAACCTAATTCTTCTGCTTTCTGCTTGACAAATTGAGCGTCTAAATAACTATCCTCTCTGACGTTATGATCAAAATGCGCAACAACTAATTGCTTGTTATGCCCTTCAATTGAGGTATTTATTTGATTTAATATTTCCAACAAAACCATCGAATCAACGCCACCAGATACAGCTAAAACGACCGTATCGGTTAATAGCCACTTAGGATTTTGTTTTAATTGATTAGAAATTTGATGTATTAACATATCCATCCTATATACCCCTACTATTTATGATTCATCTTCAATAAAGCGTCTAAACAAAAAGACTCCGAAATGAAAAGGTTCATTTCAGAATCAACGTATCACTTAAACTTTTAATTACGACGACCGCCACGGCCACCTCGTTTACCTTCAGTGTTACGACGCAAAGATGATAAACGGTCCTCACTATCCTTTAAGAAGCTGCTCATTAATGAATCAAAGTCGTCACTTTTAGGTGCATCTTTACTTTTTGAATAGCTATCTGTATTAGAAGGTTTATTGGTCGATTTAAACGATTTGTTTTGCTGGAAATTGTTGTCTTTAGGTTCAAATTTAGGTTTGCGATTTGGGTTAGCTTGTGATTGGGTGCCTTCTCGATTTCCACGAGGAGTCGATTTATTTTCTGCTGATTCATTTGCTTTTCTTAAACTTAAACTAATTTTTCCATCTGGAGCAATTGACAATACTTTCACTTCAATTTCTTGACCCATTGTCAAAACATCATTAATATCTTTCACGTAATTATCTGATATTTCACTAATATGAATTAAGCCAGATTTATTTTCAGGCAACTCAACAAATGCTCCAAAATGCGTGATACCTGTAACCTTACCTTGAACCTTTTGTCCCACTTCGACTGACATATAACCTAATTTCCTCCTTAAGTTTTGGGTTTCTTGTATTATGAGATATTGTTTCGTTCAGGTCAAGCTAATTTTGAACAAAACATTACTCTGGTTGACTTTCATTAAAGATTGAATTAGGCGACTGGTTATTTTCACCTAAATCAAAAATAATTTCGTTTGGTTTTGAATAATAATAATCGCGACGAGCAATCTCTGCAATATACTCAGGATTTTGGAGTAATTGAAACTCGTCTTGAACCGTTTGATAACGCTGTGCAGCTTGTGTATTATCGGCAACAGCTTGTTCATACTCACTTTTGACTTGCTGTGATTGCGTATAGGTTTGATATAAAGGTACAACGAATATACTTAAAACAATCAACAACCCAATATATAACAAGGCTTTAGAAAATCCTCGAAAACGGTGAGTTGATCGCTTCACATCTGTGTTTATCGGTTTTTGATGACTACTTGGATTTAAATGAATGACTTTTTGTTCTTTACGATAGTTACCTTGGAATTCATTGTTCACGAAACTCACCTCCTGTACATATCGAGTATATCAGTAAATAACTTAAATATCTAGCAAGCAATGGTTATTTTATTATTATATTAATTCTCCAAATCTAAGCGCTCTTCCGATAAAATCGTATACATATTTTCTGCTTCGTCTTTTTTGGTTGTATCCTTCAATTCATTAACCACTACGGTTAATAAGCGGTTACCAAAACGAATCGTTAACTCATCTTTTTCCATTACATCGCTACTTGATTTAGCAACTTTTCCATTAATCGTAATACGACCTTGATCGGCGACTTCTTTTGCAACGCTCCGTCTTTTAATGAGCCGTGATACTTTAAGGTATTTATCTAATCTCATGGGCTCACCTCACTTTCCTTTGTCTGATTAATTAATTCATTGGCCTGTTGAGCAAATTTTTTCAAATAATTTAGCCATTGGTCGACAGCTTTCCCCTGAATTAAAAACTGCACGGTTAAAAGCTCACTATCCCAATCCACTTTTACTTTAGTTGGAATGTCTTGTAAGGCTTCATAGACATTTGGACCAACGAAAAATTGACTGGCTTCCGGTGTAAAGGTTACTTTAACCCAAACACCTTGTTGTTTAATCATTGATATACCTGCTTCTTGAGCATAATATCTAATTAAAGCCACTTCTAATAAGTTGGCAACTTCGTCAGGAAATTCACCAAACCGATCAATTAATTGTTCTTGAATATCTCGGTATGCCTCGACGGAGTCAATATTTTGAATGGATTTATACAAAGCAATCTTTTGTCTTTCATCTTCAATATAAAACGATGGTAAGTAAGCATCAAAGGCGACATCCCATTCCAAATGGTGTCCTTTATAGGTTTGATCAACGCGCTTATTGCCACGTTTAATATCGACCGCTTCTTTCAACATTTGTGAGTATAAGTCAAAACCAATGGAATCAATAAAACCAGACTGTTGTTTCCCAAGCAAATTACCTGCGCCACGAATAGATAGATCGCGCATCGCAATTTTAAATCCAGATCCTAGCTCGGTAAATTCCCGAATAGACTTCAAACGTTTTTCACTCACTTCACTTAATTGTTTGTCAGGTTCATACATTAAATAAGCAAAAGCAATCCGATGCGTTCTACCAACCCTACCACGTAACTGATACAAAGTTGACAAGCCCATATGGTCCGCATTTTCAATAAATAATGTATTGGCATTCGGGATATCCACACCGGTTTCGATGATTGTTGTTGTGACTAGCACATCATAATTACCTTGAATAAATTCCATTAAAACAGTTTCTAACTCTAATTCATTCATCTGACCATGAGCTACGGCAATACGTGCTTCTGGGACTAAGTCATGCAATTCCATCGCCCGTTGTTCAATGGTTGCCACACGATTATATAGGTAAAAAACTTGTCCCCCTCTAGCCATTTCTCTTTCAATCGCTGATTTAATAGCCACTTCATTTCGTTCCAACACATATGTTTGTACCGGATAACGGTTGTTCGGTGGCGTCTCAATCAAGGATAAATCACGCACACCAATCATCGACATATGCAGTGTTCGTGGAATTGGTGTTGCGGTTAGTGTCAGTACATCCACGCTTTGTTTCAATTGTTTTAACCGTTCCTTATGTTTAACACCAAACCGTTGCTCTTCATCGACAATCAAGAGACCTAAATCTTGAAAAACAACATCTTTAGATAATAAGCGATGAGTACCAATGACAATATTACATAAGCCAGAAGCTAAATCCTCAATGGTTTTATTTTGATTTGCTCGGCTAACAAAGCGACTCAACAAGCCGATTTCAAATGGATAATCGGCAAAACGTTGAATAATTGTATTGTAATGTTGTTGAGCCAAAATCGTTGTTGGCACTAAAAAGGCTACTTGTTTCCCATCCATAACAGCTTTAAAAATCGCCCGCATAGCCACTTCCGTTTTTCCGTAACCAACATCCCCGACTAAAAGGCGGTCCATTGGTCGTGCTTTTTCCATATCTTTTTTGATTTCGGCCGTGCTCTTTAATTGATCTTCTGTTTCAACATATTCAAAAGCATTTTCAAATTCGACTTGTTCTGCCGTGTCTGCGCTAAAAGCAAAACCTTTTTCACTTTCACGTTTAGCATATAGTTCAATCAATTCATCCGCAATATCTTCAATTTTACTGGCTACCTTACGTTTAGTTTTTGCCCATTCGGTGCCACCTAGCTTATTCAATTTGGGTGTTCTTGATTCAGACGTGACATACTTTTGAATTAAATGAATTTGATCAACCGGAATAAGTAAACGAGAATTATCCTGATATTCCACCGCTAACAAATCACGATGTACCCCATTAATTTCCATGGTTTCCATACCCGTATATTTACCAATCCCATGGTTGACATGTACAACAAAATCCCCAACTTCAAGTTCACTATATGACTTAATCCGTTCCGCATTGGTCAATTTTTGTTGTTTAGGTGCTTTACGCTTAATTTGATTAAATAGCTCTTTTTCAGTTAAAACGACCCATTTTTCTAGCGGTAATTCAAAGCCGTTCGTTAATTGTCCAACAATGATATTAACATAGCCAAGCGTTGGCTTATTATTTGATTGAATCGTTACATGCAGAATCTGATTTTCTTCAAATAATTGTTGAACTTTCGTCGCCCGTTGATGTGTCGGTACAACGACTTGAATAATTTTATCTTGTCTTAACCAATGATCGATTTCCGTTTTTACTAAAGGCATTTGGTTGAAAAACTGATTCATACTACGGTATTGATAATGATAAAGTTCTGTAAAAGTTATATAAGCAAACCCTCTTTGAATGGTTGACATATAAATTTTTGGAAAAGGCGCATTTCTTAGCAGGTCAACCGCATGATGTCGCAAATCCATTCCTGGCATAAGTAGACCTAGCGAGGTTTCATGTTCTAACCAAAATTGATCTTCATCAGCTAACAAACGTTCCTGTTGTTGAATTTTATCAAATTCAATCATAACCAGACACAGTTCACCTTGCGCGTAATCAATGATTGAATGGTCCTTATACTTTAGTAAGGTAACATAGACATCAGGATACTTTAAGGGTTCGCCTTGTTCAAGCAAGGCTAATTGCTCTGTCATGCCACGTTCTACAGCTAGTTTAATACCCTCATCATTGATAGTGGTCAACTTCTTATTTAACTGCTTATGCAATTCCGGCAATAATGATTGTTGTTCTTCAATTGGAAAAATTAAATCTTTAATTGGAGTTAATTTAATACGATCAATATTTTCCATCGATTGTTGTGTCTCACTGTTAAATAATCGAATAGAATCCAATTCGGTATCAAAGAAATCGAGTCGTACAGGGTGTTCTGTATTTAATGGATAAAAATCAACAATACTACCACGCACACTATATTCACCCGGTGATTGCACCATCGTTTGGCGTTTATAACCAAACAAATTTAATTTCGCTTCTAATGGCTCTCGCTCTATCTCAAAACCTATCGATAGTTCAACCACTTCCTTGCGCCATGTTTGAAAAGAAGTCAGACGCTTCCTTACCCCAGCCACAGAGGTTAAAACAATACAAGGTTTACCTGTATCAAGCGTTTCTAAAACTTCAATTCTTTTGGCTTGATTGTCATACGAAGCGACTGAAAACTCAACGGTCGGCGATTCCTCAGCTGGAAAAACTAATACTGGAACTTCAGGTAATAAGTTCAGTAAATCTTCATATAATTGAACCAAAACCATAGGTATTGGAACAACGATAATGAATTGCTTAGGATCCGCTTCAAACAATTGAGCAAGCAAAACAGCACGTGCACTCCCATCCAAGCCCGTGACTAATTGAGCTTGTTGATTTTGCATGTGTTGATTTAATGATGCAACTGTCTTTTTAAAGGGGGAATGATATAAACTCTCCACGAAAATACTCCTTTTCTCAAAGTTAAAACAAACTGAAGAGGGCTCAATTGATGACCCCTCTGACTATTATTTAAATAAATATCACTGCTAATTATATTGATTCATTAATGAAATAAAGGTTGCTCCATTAGCCCAATCAGTTAGTGCATCAACGGCTTTATCGACTGCTAAATCAACGGCTATTTGATCATCTTTCCCAAAAGGAGCTAACACATGGTCAACAACTTTCCAGCCATTTTGTGGCCGTCCTATTCCAATGCGGATACGATTAAATTTATCACTACCAAGTAAATCAATAATACTTTTTACTCCGTTATGGCCACCCGCACTGCCCGTTTGCCGCAAACGAATCTTCCCGACATCTAAATCAAGATCATCATAAATGACGATAATATCTTCCATACCAATCCCAAAATAGGTCATAAAGGGCAAAACCGCTTCTCCAGATAAATTCATATAAGTATAAGGTTTTAATAGATAAATACGATCCTGATTAATGTGCCAAGTGGTATAATCGCCACGAAACTTTTGATCCGTCATACTTAATTGTTGCTTTTCCATCAAGCGATCGACAACAGTATAGCCAATATTATGTCTTGTGCCCGCGTACTTTTCACCCGGATTACCTAACCCAACGATTAATTTCACTTTTTTCACCCTAGCCTTGTTTTCTCAATGGTTAATTATAGCACACATTCAATTATTGATAAACAAATCAAACGAGCCTAATACGCCTTTGACGATAGGAATAACCGCAACTAGATGCTTTCTATATGTGAAGATGTAAGCAATCTGTTTCATAGATAATTTAAAACTGTTATACAAATTATCATTAAACCCGATATTAATAATGAAACAGTAAAATTTAACAGTTTTAATATATACTTTATTTTTCACAAATTATATGGTATACTTTGCCTATAAATTAATAGGAGTGATGGCATGGAAAGCAGAAAGCACAGTTCCAAAAACAAAATCATCATCATCGGAGATGGTGCAGTTGGGTCAAGTTTTGCATTCACTTTAGTCACACAGGATATTGGTCGCGAAATAGGAATCATCGATATCGATACAAATAAAACCATTGGGGATGCTTTAGATTTATCTTCAGCGCTAGCTTTTACAAATCCTAAACATATTTATTCAGCTAATTACAATGACTGCCATGATGCAGATATTGTTGTCATTACTGCTGGTGCCGCACAAAAACCAGGTGAAACACGTCTAGATTTAGTTAATAAGAACCTACGTATTTTTAAAGATATCGTCTCAAAGGTAGTTGATTCTGGTTTCGATGGTATTTTCTTAATTGCAACCAATCCAGTAGATATTTTAACCTATGCTACATGGAAATTTAGCGGTTTTCCAAAGGAACGCGTTATTGGTTCAGGAACATCTTTAGATACCGCTCGCTTCCGTCAAGAAATTGCTCAAATAGTCAACGTGGATGCTCGAAATGTTCACTCCTACATTTTAGGCGAACACGGAGACACAGAATTTCCCGTTTGGTCACACGCTAATATTGGTGGCTTACAAATTTATGAATGGATTAAAGACAATCCCGGAACGGACGAAGAAGCCTTAGTCAATATTTTCTTTAAGGTTAGAGACTTAGCCTATGAAATCATTGATAAAAAAGGGGCAACCTATTATGGTATAGCTGTTGCTTTAGCCCGTATTTGCCACGCTATCTTAGCTGATACACAATCCATTTTTCCTCTATCAGTCTATCTTGACGGGCAATATGGTGAAGAAGATATCTATATCGGCGCACCTGCTGTCGTAGGCCGTAATGGTATCGAAGCTGTAATTGAAATTCCGCTAAATGAGCAAGAACAAGCTAAAATGCATCACTCCGCACAAACGCTCAAACAAGTTTTAAATTCAGGTATGGCTAGTCTTGAAGCATAACGCATCATTTAATCCATTTTAATCACAAAAACACGACAGATTTTATTTCGGATAAAATCTGTCGTATTTTATATGATTTGGAATAATAAATTAGATAAATTGCAATTCGATAGCGTTTGTTAAAATATCACGATAACTATAAGAAGCACGATCAAATGAATTCTCATCTTGATCTAGTGCGACAACAAAAACTGAGCGGTATGTCTCTTCTAAAATACCCCGTCTTTCTTTTCTCTTTTTGCGACCCATTTGAACAGTAACCACGATTTCTTGACCAACTTTATCATCTAGATAAGTTTTAATTTCAACCAAATCTTTTGGCATGCCCTCACCTCTTACTTACTAGTATAACATAATTTCATAAAAATTACAAGGATAACATGAATAGAGTTATTGAGCAAGCCATAAAGTAATTTCTAATCATTTTTTTATTTTACACGGTGATTTCGTTATATAAAGTGGCAAATTCTTCTATCGAAAGGGTTTCTGAGCGTCTTTGCGGATCAATTTGGGCAGCTTCAAACCACTTAGCGAGTTGGTCTTCCTCCCCCGAATTGATATAATAATGACGCAAATTATTCCAAATCGTTTTACGTCTTTGCGTAAAAGCTGCTTGGACAAATTCTTGAAAGGCTAGACTATCATCTACTTTGACACGTGGTTGTTCTCTTCTTTCCAAAATTAAAACCGCAGAATCAACATTCGGTTTAGGAATAAAGACGTTTTTGGGAACGATAAAGGCCATTTTCGCGTCCATTTGATAGTTAATCGCAATTGTCAGTGAATTATACGCTTTGGTGCCTACAGCGGCTGTCATACGTTCAGCCACTTCTTTTTGCATTAACATAACCAATCTTTTAAACGGAAGCTGACTTTCAATCAAATTCATAATAATCGGCGTCGTAATATAGTAAGGCAAATTGGCAACCACAACCAGTTCTTCCTCATCTTTTAAGCTAACAAATGGTTCGGCGTCCCACTCCACTTTTAAAATATCCTGATGAAACACCTCTACATTATCGTAGTCCTGTAAGGTTGATGCTAAAATTTCAACAAAGCGTTGATCAATTTCGAAAGCTAGCACGCGTTTGGCTTTTCTAGCTAAAAATTCGGTTAACGCACCAATACCTGGACCAATTTCAATAACGGTTGTCCATTCATTTATTTGGCTAACATCCACCATTTTACTTAAAATTTGCGGTTCAACAAGGAAATTTTGACCTAAACTCTTTTTCATTTTAATATCGTACTGCTTCATTATTTCTGCCGTTCGTGTTGGATTGGCAATCGGTCTAAATTCATTCACTCTTATGATTCAACTCCTCTATAAATTCAAACAATTCCGCATAATCCACTTGATACAAAGCTAATTGCTTTTGAAGTTGCTTTGCATTAACATGCCCTAAATGAAATCGCTCAGCGACAGCCTTACGCCTTACACCTGCTAAAGGATGGTTGGTCAAGCCTAATTGCATAAGCTCTTGGGTTGATAATTCTCTTTGTAGGTTTTCGCTAGCTGGGGTTGCAAGCTCTTCTAAAGCTTTAAGAATACTTTCCTTACTAGCATGCTCTACCCCTAAACTACCTACATACGACTTCCCACGCGCATCTTGTCGACTTAAGTAGGCTTGTTTAGCTGTTGGGACATTTTGTGTAATGATTTGTCGAATACGCTGTCCCTGCACATCTGGATCCGTAAAGACGATGACACCAAATTGTTCAGCTGCTTGCTTGATTCGTTCAAGGGTGGCGGCATTAATAGCAGAACCACCTGTTTCAATCAGTTTTACTTTAGGTCCGAAAACTTCCATCAAGCGCTTGCTGTCATCACGCCCTTCAACGACAATCACTTCTCTGGGGATATGTATTTGATTTTTTTCCATAAGGTTAGTCCTGTTCTGGATGCCAGTTAAATAGATTAAAGGCATTAGTTGTTGTGATGTTAGCAAGCTCTTCTAGGGTTAATTCCTTAACTTGTGCTAAGCGTTCAGCGACATAGCGTACATAGGCAGGTTCATTACGTTTGCCACGCTTGGGTTCAGGCGCTAGGTAGGGGGCATCTGTTTCGATTAACAATTTATCCAAGGGAACTAACTTCGCTGCCTGTCTAACATGATCACTTTTCTTAAAAGTTAAAACACCCGAAAAAGAAATATGCATACCTAAATCTAAAAAGCGCTCAACTTCTTTGGGTCCTTCACCAAAACTATGCATAATACCACCGGCTTGAGGGACACCTTCATCTTTTAAAATACGATAGACATCTTGGGTTGCATCGCGATTATGGATAGTGATGGGTAAATTGTGTTCTTTAGCGATATTAATTTGCCGGCGGAAGGCACGTTCTTGAACGTCTTTTGGAGCCGTATCCCAATAATAATCCAGGCCAATTTCACCTAACATATAGACGTTAGGTAGTTCAAGCCACGTATGTAATTGTCTTTCAAAGTTGGCATCAAACTGATTGGATTCTGTGGGATGACAGCCGACGACACTAATTATATTTTTGTCATCCCGGCTATAAGCTAAGGTCTTTTGTATGGTTGGATAGTCAAAACCAACCACGGCCATATAATGAACGTCGTTATCCACGGCTTGTTGGATAATTTGATCTTCAATACCATCAAATTGATCGGCATTTAAATGTGTGTGTGTATCAAATAACTTCACTATTATTCTCCTTCATTCAGCAAAACTATGGGCGTGTCCAAATCATATAAATTAAAACAAATCCAATGATAATACTCACGACGCCACCAAAACCAACCCTAAACAAACCAAATTCAGAAGGTTCAACATTTTTAAACATGATTCCTTCAGTTAATTGCCATGCACGTCTAACATCACTGATAATAAATATTCCCCATCCAATTAATAGAATCGGCATCCACAAAGTCCTAATAATAAATGATTGGCGTTCGCTATTACTTGTTCGCGCTTGACATTCAGCGTTTTTAACCATTTGTTGCATCGAACTTAACGTAATGGGAAAATTATTTGTATCCGAAAATTGAATTTCGTTATCAATGACTTCATAAGTGACGGTTTCACCTAAGACGGATAGCGTATTGTCAGTCACGTTAACTTTTCCTGTAACATTGTTTGGACGCGTCATATAAGTTAAAAAGTAAGCAACCAGTGAGGTGTATTCCGTTCGCTCTTCTTGATCTTTAATATCATTTAAATTAGCACGTTCACCATACTTAGCTTCTAACTCATCCAAGCGCTCGCGACGTTGTTGGTGAATTTGTTCATCACTGACACTCACTTCAATCTCTTCTACCCGATGGCTACATCCAGCTAACAAAATGAAAAGACTAAATAAAATTAACATAGACACTTTTTTCATAACAATCACTCCTTTAGACTCGTAGATAGTAATGCATGTCCAGCCAAAGCTGCCACATGGTGTGTGCTTATTTTTATTTTATGCGTCTTTTATGAAAATTGCCACTAAAAGCTTTCAAGCAGTAGTTTGTGAAAGGTAGGGATAGTTACAAATAATCCGAACGTCCAATCAATAGCGACTGAACATTCGGATTTTAGGAGCGATCATTATTATGCTAACCTAACAAAGCCCCATTTGGCATATCGGCTGGTGCAAAAATTAAGCTTAATTGACCATCCTTTTCGGCTGATAAAATCATACCTTGACTCAGATGCCCCATCATTTTGCGTGGTTTCAAATTAGCCACAATACATAATTTTTTACCCATAAGTTCTTGATAGTTAGGATAAAACTTGGCAATACCCGATAAGATTTGACGATGACCTTTGTCACCAGCATCTAATCTAAATTTCAATAATTTATTAGAACCTTCAACCGGCTCAACATCAATTACTTCTGCGACTTTCATTTCGACTTGAGCAAACTGTTCAAATTCCACACTTTCAGTTTCTTCATAGACTAACTCAACCTTTGCCGGATCCCAGTCATCGACTACTTCATCCGTTGATGAACTAACCTTTCCTGACATGTGTTCAGAAATATAAGCGACTTCTTGTTCAACATCGAATCGAGGGAAAATTGGTACACCTTTTTCAATAACTGTCACATCGGCAGGCATTTGCCCCCAGGCTAACGCTTCAATCGTCAAATCCATTTGATCAGGCATACCCAATTGAGTAAAGATTTGCGTTGGTGCTTGCGTTAAAAACGGACGTAATAAGTGCGCTACAATTCTTAAGGTTTCAGCTAAGTGATACATGACGGATTTTAATTTTCCTGTATCGGCTTCATTTTTAGCCAATACCCACGGTGTTGTTTCGTCGATGTATTTATTGGCACGTGAAACAATGGTCATGACGTGTTCGATAGAAGTAGCGATTTTTAAGTCATCAAAACCTTGATGGTAAGCTTGTATATGTTCTGTAATAAAGGCTTCATATTCTGAATCCACCACTGTGGCTTCATGCTCATCGCGATGAGTAGGTACCTTACCTGCAAAATACTTGTTCATCATTGCAATGGTTCTATTTAAGAGATTGCCCAAATCATTGGCTAAATCTGTATTTGTTCGTTTAACAAAATCTTCCGGGGTAAAGGTATTGTCATTGCCTTGCGACATTTCACTTAATAAGTAGTAACGGGTTGCATCTAAACCATAGCGTTCAATTAACACTTCTGGATAAACAGCGTTGCCTTTCGATTTAGACATTTTCCCATCTTTCATTACTAACCAACCATGCGATAAGATTTGTTTTGGCAACGGCAAATCTAATGCCATTAAAATGGTTGGCCAATAAATGGTATGGAAACGTGTAATATCTTTACCGATAACATTTAAGTCATTAGGCCAGAATTTTTCAAAGTTTTCTGTGTTATCAGATCCATAACCTAAGGTTGTAATATAGTTAGCTAAGGCATCAATCCAAACATACACGACATGTTTTGGATTAGATTTTACCGGAATTCCCCATGAAAAAGTGGTTCGCGAAACCGCCAAATCTTCTAAACCAGGTTTAATAAAATTATTAACCATTTCAGTTTTTCTAAACTCAGGTACGATAAAATCAGGGTGCTCTTCATAATATTTCAACAAACGATCCGCATAGTGGCTCATTCTAAAGAAATAAGATTCTTCTTTTACCCATTGCACCTCATTGCCGGTTGGTGCTATACCACCTGTCATATTACCCGCTTCATCCCGGTAAACCTCAGCCATTTGACTTTCAGTAAAGTACTCCTCATCACTGACAGAATACCAACCCGAATATTCTCCTAAATAAATATCGCCTTGTTCTAACAATTGTTCAAAAATATCCTGGATGGCTTTTTCATGCGAAGCATCCGTCGTACGAATAAAATGATCATAGGAAATATCCATTAATTGATATAATTCCTTAATACTATCCGCCATACCATCAACATAGGTTTTTGGATCCATATGCAATTTTTCAGCAGCTTGTTCAATTTTTTGACCATGTTCGTCTGTTCCGGTATTGAAATAGACATCATAACCCATTAGGCGTTTATAACGCGCAATAGCATCAGATAAAACAGTCGAATAGGTGTTACCAATATGTAGTTTTCCACTCGGATAATAAATGGGGGTGGAAATATAATAGGTTTTTTTATTTGTTTGATTCGTCACGAATGAGTGCCTCCTAATTGTTGATTGCTTTTCCCATTATAGCACAGAGCTAGCTAGATTTCTTGTCTTAATAAACAGGATTATATGGCTTTTTCTAAATCGTTCACTCTTTTCCACTTGCATGTCTTATGAATTTTATCTATGATTAAAGTAAATAAAATTTAAGCATATAGTTATTTATGGAAATTTGGTTAAATCCCAATACAGTCCCGCCACTGTAATCAGTAGTTATACTGGAGTCAGGTCTTTAAATAAATATATTGGACTGTGAATGTTTCGAGGCAAAATGTCACACGATATTTAACTAGGCCTCAGTGCCTAGTTTTTTTATTATTAGAAAAGAGGAAAAACATGAAAAAATATGCATTGTTATTTAGTAGTTTCTTAGTATTAGCTGCTTGCGATACAACGACCGTTGAGAACGACGTTGAATCCCTTGAAGAAAGTGTCGCATCTGTCAGCGTCGGAGATGAAGTCGCAGAAATTACCGTGACAATCAACCTTTTTATTCCTGATGAAGAAATTGAGGAGACCCATGAATTCCAAACTGAAGATGGCGCTATCTTATTAGATGTTATGCAAGCAAACTTTGATATTGTCGATGACAACGGCTTTATCACTTCCATCGATGGTTATGAACAAAACGAAGCAGATAGTAAATATTGGCTTTTTGATATCAATGGCGAAATGGCCGAAGTGGGTGCTGGTGAGTTAGAACTGGCTGAAGGCGATGTCGTTGATTGGAGTTTGGCTGGTTTTGAGTAATTGGCGTCCGCAATTTAACGTAAAGCGAATCGCCCTCTTGGCTATTTTCGTTTCACTAGCCTATGTTGGCCGGATCCTTTTCCAATTCATTCCCAATGTACAGCCTGTAACGGTCATTATTTTGATTATTACCTTAACCACTCATACCCTAGACGGGTTGATTGTGGCGGTTCTATCAATTATCTTATCAAACACCTTATTAGGTATGGGACCATGGACATTAGCACAAGTTGTTTCCTATGCCTTACTGATTGCTTTTACAGGGGTATTTATTAAACGCTTTTATATCCCTTCAAATAAATATAACCGAATCTTTTTCGCTTTTTATGCTTTCCTGATAGGCCTTCTATATGGTTTTATCATCTCTGTTATTAGCGTTAAAATGTATGGTATCAATCATTTTTGGGCCTATTACATACGCGGACTGCCTTTTGATTTAGCACACGCTATCGGTAACTTTATTTTTTATCTATTACTTGAGCCTGTCCTATCCCCCTTAATCAAGAAATACTATCCCAAAAATGTTTAGCAAAACAAAACATGCCAAACCCGCTTAGATAGCCTTTATCTAAACGCGTTTGGCATGTTTATTTAGATTAATTTACAATCCACACCGCAACTGTGCATGACAATTTGTACAGGTATTGCAACCACCAATATCCTCCACAACTCCCATACGACAAATCGGGCAGGTGTCACCAACTTCGGATCCATAAACAACATCATCCGTATGCCCTTGTTGCAAATAGTGCTCAGAATGCGCTTTTTCCACTAATTGGCGTAATTCTTCTGAATCATCCACAATGCGGGCATCTTCCATCTCAAACAAAGTAATCGTATTATCTTGTTCATTTTCTTCGGCTTCTAAAGTAAGTACTTGCGAATCACGTGATCCATCAACATAAACGGTCCCGCCTTTTGCCCCACCTTTAAACAAACGTTCATAAATTTTTGCAACTTGGCTCACAGAATATCCTTTTGGTGCATTGACCGTTTTAGAAATTGAGCTATCTACCCAACGTTGAATAGTTGTTTGCACATCCACATGTTCCTCAGGAGTCAATTCCATCGCTGACACAAAATAATCCGGTAAATGATCCGCATCTGCTTCTGGATGATGATCCAAATATTCTTGAACAATTTGGGAATTCACTTCAATAAATTTCCCAAGTCTACCACTGCGGAAATATTTAAAGGCAAAGTATGGTTCTAGCCCTGTAGATACACCGACCATCGTTCCTGTACTACCGGTTGGCGCTACAGTTAGTAGATGCGAATTACGGATACCATGTTCAAGAATACCTTGACGAACATGTTCCGGCATCCGACTGACATAACCCGTATTAATAAAGCGTTCACGTAATTTTTGCGTTTCCGCTTCATTATCTCCGACTAAGAAAGGGAAACTGCCGCGTTCTTTAGCTAGTTCAATGGAAGTTTCATAAGCTGTTACTGCAATCGTTTCAAACACCTTATCAACGACTTTATTGCCTTCTGGCGATCCATAACGATGTTGTGTATAGATGAGTAAATCGGCTAACCCCATAACGCCTAAACCAATCCGACGTTCACCCAGGGCTTGTTTACGATTTGCCTCTAAAAAGTAAGGCGTAGCATCAATAACATTATCCTGCATTCTTACACCCGTACGAACGGTTTGTTTTAATTTAGCGTAATCAACTGTATGGCTTTCTTTATTTACCATTTCAGCCAAATTAATGGCAGCTAAGTTACAAACTGAATATGGTGCTAAAGGCTGTTCGCCACAAGGATTGGTTGCAACAACTTTTTGTCCGTAAGCTTTAGCATTTGTATCGTTATTGGCATTATCAATAAAGAAGACACCAGGCTCCGCTGAATATGTCGCACAAATATTGATTAACTTCCACAGTTCACGTGCTTTAATACTGCGATAGACACGGATACCGTATCCTTTGGCTTCCCATTCACGCACATCACCAACTTCTGGCCATTCTGCATTATAGGCAGCCATTTCAGCTTCTGTGTATGTTTCAACAGCCGGGAAGCGTAATTCCCAATCAGCATCCGCTTCAACGGCTGCCATAAAATCGTTTGTTAATGTAATTGAAATGTTTGCACCTGTTAAAAATTCTGGATTGTTAACGGAGTAGGTGCCTCCATCTTTCAATTTTTGCTGTGCATTTTCAATCACAGAATCTCCAAAACCACCATATCCGGGAATCTCTTTATAGCGTACAATATTTTCATACATATCTTGTTCCGTTGCTGAAAGAGGTGTGAATTTTAACTTTTCTTCTGCTAAACGAATAATTTGTTCATCGTCGGATTGTTCGATTAAAAAGCGTAAAATGCGTGGATTTTGCATTTTAGATATAATGAATTCGATAATATCAGGATGCCAATCAGCCAACATAATCATTTGTGCTCCTCGGCGTGATCCACCTTGTTCAACCAAATGTGTTAACTGTGCAATATCATTCAACCAAGATACGGACCCTGAAGATTTCCCGTTCACTCCACGTGCTAAAGTATTACGTGGTCTTAAGGTTGAACCATTCGTACCAACGCCACCCCCTCGGCTCATGATTTCCATCACTTCTTTACGATGATCAGAAATACCACCTCTTGAATCAGGAACCAAGGGCATGACATAGCAATTAAAATACGTTACATCCGTCTTTGAACCCGCACCATACAAAACGCGACCAGCAGGTACAAAATTCATGGCTGACAGTTCTTCATAGAAAGCATTAAAGGCTGTTTGTTGTTGCTCCTCATCTTCTTCAATCTCCGCTAATCCTCTTGCGTTTCGTTTAGCGATTTGTTCATAGTATACCTCGAGCGGTTTATCAATCGTTTCAATATCACGCACAACGATGCCGCTTTCAATCTCGATAGGGTCTTCCAATGAACTTCTATAAGCTTCTTCAACCCAAATGGTCACTCGATTTTCATCAATGGCTTGGACAATACCTACACCACGTGCTGGGTATTGCGAGTCATTTTTTACGGTCAAAACAACTAAATCACCAGCTTCTAAAGTGGTTTTAGCTGTATCTTTGAAGGCATACCGATCTAACATGACCATTCGCGAAATACCACTATGGGTGATATGCATATCATCCTCAATCGGGTGCACCTGGGGGAATGCTTTAATCGCTTCGTTTAATTGGTTTTTATTCCAATCCATGATTTTATTGGTTTTCAATTCCATTATATGTCCTCCTAAAAAATACTCATTAAAAAGGGTTCGCAACATATAGTTTTATTTTCCTTAAAAAACCCTACATATTGTGTCTTAGTAAGTATAACGAATCTAGGCAGTAAAAACAATGGATCTAAACTACTTTTCTAGTTTAAAATACTTATATATCAAACTTAAGCAGCAATCCTTAAATTTTGATTAGAATTCATGCGGAAATTATTACCTATCAGTATTTGTTATTTTATTGATTTGTTTATTTATTTATATTTAGTTTTAAAAAGCATATTCATTGCACGATAAGACTCGTTATCCTATACTAAAAGTAACAAAAAAACAGGAGGTTTTTTGATGGCTAAAGTAGCAACGGTTATAACAAAACTATTTGAAGATGTTGAATTTACTTCTCCTAAAGAAGCATTAGTTGCAGCAGGACATGAAGTGATAACAATCGGTTTTAACGCTGGCGAAATCATCGAAGGTAAGAAAGGTCAAGCTCGTGTTACAATTGAAAAAGCTATTGATGAGGTTAATCCAGCTGATTTCGACGCCTTACTCATCCCTGGTGGCTATTCACCGGACCAATTGCGTAAAGATGATCGTTTTTTAGATTTCACCCGCCATTTTGCCTTACACCAAAAACCTATTTTCTCAATTTGCCATGGCCCTCAATTACTCGTTAACGCTGGTGTTTTAAGCGGTCGCAACATAACGGCGGTTAAGCAAGTGGCGATCGACGTTAAAAATGCTGGTGCCAATTTCTTTGATGAAGCCGTTGTGATTGATCCTACTGGCCTCATATCAAGTCGTACACCAGAAGATTTGCCCGCTTTTAATGCGGCCATTGTCAACGCCCTTAAATAAAAACATTTAAGAAAAGGAGCTTTTTTATGGAAATAAGTTTTCACGGCCAATCTTGTGTTTATATTGAACACGATGGCCTTCGTATAATTATCGATCCTTTTATCACAGGGAATGAACTCAGCGATTTGGAAGCCAATGATGTAGACGTGGATTTTATATTATTAACTCATGGCCATAATGATCATTTTGGAGATACCATTTCAATTGCGAAACGCTGTAATGCCACCGTTATTGCCCCTAATGAGGTGGCTAATTTTGTCGCAGCAAAAGGTATCGAATCAATCGGTGGTAGTGGACACTATGCTTTTGGCGAGTTGAAGTTTGTACCCGCCCATCATAGCTCTAGTTACCAAGAAAACGGCCAAGTGTTTTATATGGGTGTGGCGACGGGTATGATATTGAAAATCGGTGGAAAAACGATTTATCACACGGGCGATACTTGGTTATTTAGTGATATGAAATTAATTGCAGACCGTAATGGTCCTATCGATGTGTTATTTATTCCCATTGGTGATCATTACACGATGGGCATTGAGGATGCAGCATATGCGACAAATGAATTAGTAAAACCTTCCATTGTCGTTCCAGTCCATTACAATACCTTCCCACCCATCCAACAAGATCCAAATCGTTTTAAAGCAATCATTGATGATTCGATCGATTGTCAAATACTGGAGCCTGGGGATAAAGTTAATTTTAACTAGAAATAAAACAGACTGCTTTTATGTAACTTTACACAGAAGCGGTCTGTTCTTCTAATAAATTATCGCTTATGTTAGAATAACAACTAATGGTTTATACACTATTTCAAAGGAGATCCAAATGTCACATACTGAAATTTATTTTAAAGAAGGCCGTCGAGCAGTATTGTTATTACACGCTTATACCGGTAGTGTTGCTGATATCCGCCGCACAGCCCGTGCCCTTCAAAAAGCCAATTACACTGTTTATAGTTATAATTTATCCGGCCATGGGACTGATCGCGTAGAAGACGTGTTAGCCTCAAGCCCGACTGAATGGTATGCTTCTGTCAAAGAGGCTGTTGCCTTTCTACATGAAGAAGGGTTTCAAGAAATTGCTATTCTTGGCCTATCACTAGGCGGAACGTTAGCTACACGAGCTACCATCGATCACTTAACAACCATTGGTGCTGGGGTATTTAATTCGCCCGTTACCGAAGCGAGTGGTGAAGGCAGTCGTGTTCATCGTTATTTTTTAAAAATTGCTGAAAAACAAAAAAGAGATAAAGGGTTATCTACGGAAGAAATTGAAAATGAAATGGAAGCCATTAAAATTGGGATTGTTAAACAACTTGATGACATCAAACAGTTTAGTCATGGTGTCCGTGAAAATTTAGATAAAATCACACTGCCTTTCTATATTGCGCAATCACAAAAAGATGAGTTAATTCATCCACAAGCAATGGTCGATTTAAAAAACGCATTAGTCAACGCCCCAGTTACGTTTGAATCCTTCCCCGAAAGCACCCACGTTATCACAATCGGAAAAGAGTATAAACGTTTTCAAGAATCCGTCATTCGTTTTTTAGATAAACTTGCTTGGACCGTCTAAAAACATACAAAAACCGAATATTATCTTAGACTAGTTAGCTACTTTAAGATAATATTCGGTTTTTTGTTCTTTAGCCAGTCTACAAAAACATCTGTCATAACCATACCCATGGAGATAAAAAGACGTTTCTTAATAATTCACAAAGTTATTGGTTTGGTCGCATTAAAACTTGACGCTCTTAAGTGCACGACGTATGCTTAAATTGAAATAACAGACGTTTCTATGGGTTGTTTCCTAGCAAAGTTGCTAATTATTAGAGTTCAATTGAAACTGGAGGTTGACAACAATGAGTGCCAATTTCATTAAGATGGCAGTTGTTTATTTTATTATTGGTGTTGGACTGGGTTTGTATATGGGAGCTGTCGAGCAGTTTGAATTAGGTCACGCACACGCACATATAAACTTGCTAGGATGGGTTTCACTGGCTTTATCCGGGTTAATTTACAAAGCCTATCCCGCTTTAAGTCATGGAAAACTAAGTTTAGTACACTTTTGGGGATTGATTCTAGGGACACCTTTTTTAACGGCTGGAATGGCCTTGATTGGTCTTGAACGCTTCGAGATAGGTGTACCCATTGCCATGATAGGAGGACTTGCTGTATTAGTCGGTGTTTTAGCTTTTGTGATCAATGTTTTTAAACATGTAAGCGATTAGCTTTTGTCGTACTGATGACTTTTGACGGACGGTTTAAGACAACTAAAGAAGCGAATATTATCTTACCGTAGTTGCCTACTTTAAGATAATATTCGGTCTATTGTATACTTAACTACTCAGCAGCATCTTTTGTTATACCAAATGAATAAACCATTTCAACGGTTCTTTCTTCACCTTCGAGCAACTCACCTTCAATTTGATACAATTCAACTAATAATTCATTACCTTCAATAGTATAAACAGCAAAGTTTTGAATAGCTGAATCACGGTTGTTTGAATGCGATGTTTCGAAAGCATCCGATGTTTGTGGTTGGTTTCCATAGGCGAATAGAGCATTATAGTAATCGACATCTTCTTGCGTCATCCAATCTAATCTTGGGCGTACAGATATCATATGTTCTAAACCTTTACTATAAATATCATCATATTCTTTCGTTCCACCCGTATTTGGTAATAAGAAGACCGTTCCTTCTGGGTTATTATAGTATGTTACACCATCAACCTCAGTTGTTTCTACATCTTCTAACACACCATTTGAGAAGTTTTCATCGGTTGGAACGAATAATAATGGGTATGTGGCTGAGATAACATGATCGTGACCTTGTAAGGCTAAATCAATATCTAAATCATCAATTTGTTCCATGAATTTTTCACGTACAGCTTGCACATCACTATCTTGTAGAGAGTGGTAAGATTTAGAGAAAATCGGTTTATGGTAAGCTAAAATCACCCATTCAGCACCATTAGCGCGTGCATTTTCAACGTCTTCACGTATCCAAGCTAACTGTTCTTCACCTAAAGCTTCCCCATTTGATTTATTATCATTGGTGTTTCCAACGACAAAGTGAACACCATTGTAATCATAAGAATAGTAAGAACCACCTGTAATAGCATCATTTGCTGCCGGCACATTGATATGTTCGTTAAATTTAGTTTCTACTTGCGGATCGCCATAAACTAAAGCATACTCATCATGATTTCCTGGTGCAACGGCTAATGGCACTTGTAAGAAGGAATCGCGTGATTGTTCCATAATATCAATCCACTCATCTTCAACTTCAGCCACTTCAACGAAATCACCTGTATGTAAGACAAAATTTGCTTCTACTGTTTCAAGTGCTTTTTCAATCGTATCCGCACCAAATGCAGCTTCATTACGCACATGTTCATTCCAATAAGCATTTTGTGTGTCAGTATAGTGCGCAAACGTAAAAGCTTCACCTGCTTCACCTGAAGTCGTAAACGTACCAATTTCACTACGTTCACCTTCTGCACTACCTACTTGATAATAATAAGTGGTATTAGGCGATAATTCTGTAGCAATGGCTTTATATGCGTATTCAGTAACATCCACTAGATCCATTGAACCAACATTTCCATACATCCATGCTGCATTGTCGGTTGTAATATTCTCGTCAGTATAGTAGCCATTAATGGTTGGATTACCCTCTTCATCTAAAACAACTTCGCCTTCTTCATCATAGGCAACATCAGCGAAAATAAAGAAGCCATTTTCATCACGTTCCCCATAACTTGAAGTCACTTCAGTTGCTTCAGCGGCAAATTCTACAGCATCACTTAAGTCTTCTGAAGTTCCAACCCATACAGTTGCATCTTCAGCTAAATCTGTCGTATACCAATTGAATCCCATTTGTGTTTGCGTATCCCCATTGAAAGATACAATAAGTCGATTAGGCACATTGTTAGGTAAAATCTCAGCTACAGCTGGTTTTTCCTCAGATAATTCCATCTCTTGGGCTAGAGTCGATACAGGTGACAGTAATTGAGTTGCTAATAATAACGAGGCAAAAAGTGTCGTCGCTTTTTAGTCAGTGTCATTTTGTCCCTCCACAAATTTTTTTAGGCATCCATAAAACACCTATATGGACATTGTAGCCAAATAATATCAATTTCAGGTAAATATAACGTAAACTTTTGGATAGAATCGATTGAATTGTTAAATTAATGTAAATATAAGGTAAAGTTGTAAAATCCCAAAAATTCTAATACCAATTGATCCAAATAAAAAAGAGGAGCATCAGCTCCTCTTTTTGACTCATTTAATTTTTAATATACTCTTAAGGCAAAGCTTGGAGTAAAGTTGTTAATGTGGTTATATTCTAATGGTGTTCCTGGTTGTGATGCATGGATGAAGCTTCCGCCTCCAGTAGCAATTGCAACGTGCCATGTACCTCCTGGACTACCCCAGAAATATAAATCTCCTGCTTGAGCTTCACCAACACTAATCATCGTACCTGATGATTCTTGCGCTCCCGTCCATCCACCAATTTCCATGCCGAATGCTTCGCGGTAAACGTATTGTACAAAACCTGAACAGTCGAATCCTGAAGGTGTTTTTCCACCCCACACATAGGGTGTTCCAAGATATTGAGCAGCTACTCCAACAACACTACCATATTGGCTTCCACCAACTACAGGCTCTTCATAGACTGGTTCTTCGTAAACTGGCTCTTCATAGACTGGTTCTTCGTAAACTGGCTCTTCTACGACAGGCTCTTCGTAAACTGGCTCTTCTACGACAGGCTCTTCATAAACTGGCTCTTCCACTACGGGTTCTTCGTAGACTGGCTCTTCTACGACAGGTTCTTCGTAAACTGGCTCTTCTACGACAGGTTCTTCGTAAACTGGCTCTTCTACGACGGGTTCTTCAACAATTTCTTGAACAGGTAGTTCTTCGATGACTTCAACGATTGGTTCTTCAACTGGAAATTCAACAACTTCTTCGACAACGGTTGGTGTTTCGATAACTTCAACCGTTTCAACTTCTTCGACGTATGGTACTTCATCGACGGCTGGTGTTGTAGCTGCAGCTACTTCAATCGCTGCTTCTTCTTGAGCAAGTAAATCTGCTTCAGCTTGTGCTTGTAAAGCTAATAATGCGGCTTCTTCTTCAGCTTGTGCTTGTGCTAATTCAAAAGCATCTTTTTCTGCAATTAATGCAAGACGATTTTCTTCGGCTAATGTTATGTCTGAAGTTAATTGAGCAAAAACAGCTTCGTGATTAGCATTTTGTGCTTCTAAGTCAGCTTTTAAAGCTTCAAGCGACACCATTTTGTCTAACTTCTCATTTTTAGCAACTTCCGTTTCAGCTTTTTTAGCTTCTACAGCTTCTTTATCTGATTTTTGTACGTTAATTAATTCTTTGTTGTTAGAAACCATTTTACGTACCACATCGATACGTCCAACAAAGTCACTAACTGAGTCTGCAGATGCAATAACATTTAAGTAGTTTGATGAACCACCATTTACTTGTACGGCACGTGCTTGATCAGCTAATAATGATTCACGTTTAGCAATAACATCTTCTAAATTTGTGATTTGTGTAGCTAATTCACTGATTAATTGGTCATCTTCAGCGATAGCAGCTAATAATGTATTCGCTTCAACATGAATAGCATCTAATTCAGCATACGCCATAGCTAATTCAGCATATAAAGCTGTTTGTTCAGCAGTTAAAGTGTCAATAGCAATCTCAGAATCTGAAATCAAGTAATCATAATCTTGTGCTAAAGCAGAAACTGGAGCAGCAACGGCACTTAAAACGGCTGCTGATGTTAATAAAGTTTTGAATAATCTTCTCGAAAAAGTCTTCTTCATATTTTATTGCTCTCCTATTTTATCTCGTTTATTTAATAAATATCGCTTAGTCATATAAAATTCATATATTATCAGTAAAATGTTCTAAAAATTAACCTGAATGAATATTATCATATTTAGCTTAACAATTGGCTGTTTTATTCAATTCGTATACTACTTGTAACAATCTTGTAAAATACGACTTTAGTTGTAATACCGAAATAAAATCATTAATTCATAAGAAAATTTGATTTTTTTGTGAAGAAGCAGTGATATTTATTTGATTTTGGATAAGCTTGAGCTTGAATTGATTTAGGGGTGAATTTTCTATATAATCAGTGTATCGTTTAACAATACACGTAGGGAGTGACAAGGTTGTCAATAATTAAAGATTTAGAATGGCGCGGTGCCATATTTCAACAAACCGATGCTGAGGGCTTAGAAGAATTTGTCAGTGAAAAGGCGATTGGTTTGTATTGTGGTATTGATCCGACAGCGGATTCTATGCATGTCGGCCATTTAATTCCATTTATGTTTTTAAAAAGATTTCAATTAGCAGGACATAATCCTGTCATTGTTATCGGTGGTGCAACTGGGTCCATCGGCGACCCTAGTGGTCGTACCAGTGAACGTTCATTACAATCAATGGATGTCATTTTTGAAAATGCCAATAAATTAACTAAGCAAATGCAACAACTCTTTTTAAAAGGGGATGTTGATCAAACTGGTTTTCGAATTGTGAACAACTACGATTGGTTAAGCAAAATTTCGCTGTTAGATTTTTTACGGGATTATGGTAAGCACTTTAATGTTAATACCATGCTTAGCAAGGATGTTGTTGCTTCACGTTTAGAAGTGGGTATTTCTTTTACTGAATTTACTTACCAAATTCTTCAATCAGTCGATTTTCATCATTTATACAAAGAAATGGATGTTCAATTACAAATCGGTGGCGCTGATCAATGGGGAAATATTACGGCGGGATTGGATTTTATTCGTCGGATGGAAGGTCATGAAGTGCAAGCCTTTGGGTTGACGATTCCATTAATGTTGAAGTCGGATGGTACGAAGTTTGGTAAATCCGCAGAAGGCGCCATTTGGTTAGACCCTGAAAAAACAACGCCTTATGAATTTTACCAGTTTTGGTTAAACCAAGCTGATGAAGATGTCATTAAATTCATTAAATACTTTACCTTTTTATCACGTGAAGAAATTGAGGATCTCGAAAAAGAAGTTGCGGAGCAACCACATTTACGTCGAGCTCAAAAGACCTTAGCTGAAGAAGTTACACGCTTTGTTCACGGTGATGACGCATTGAATGAGGCTTTGCAAATTACTGAGGCTTTATTTACCGGTGAAGTCAATAACTTGTCTGCGACGCAAATTGAAGAAGGTTTTAAAAATATGCCTCACTTCTCTGCCCCTAGAGAAAAAGCTTCTTTAGCCGTCTGGTTGGTAGATATCGGTTTAATTGAATCTCGCCGACAATCACGCGAATTTATTTCAAATGGTGCCATTACGCTCAATGGCGAAAAAGTCACGGATGTTGATTTTGAAGTTAGCCCCGATTTAGCCATTGGCGAAAAATATTTGATTGTCCGTCGTGGCAAGAAAAATTATTACTTAGTCACATTTGAGGCTGAATAATTTAGTTATACATTTTAAGGAGCAACGGGAATGGATTATTCCGAGTTGCTCCTTTTTTGTGTAGTGCTTATCGTTCACGATAAATTGGCATGGACATACAGCGTGGACCGCCACGTCCTCGAACTAATTCGCTCCCTTTAATTTTGTGTAGTTTTATACCTGCATCTTCTAGCAGTTGATTCGTCACAATGTTCCGATCATAAACAATTAATTCACCAGGTGCTAAGGCTAAGGCATTTGCCCCATCATTCCATTGTTCTCTAGCAGATACTACTGGATCATCCCCACCACAACGAATAAGTTGAACATTCTCAAGCTTGAGAGCTTCTTCTAAAATATGCTCTAATGATTCCATTTTTTCTTCCAAACGGATACCACCGCGACCGTCTTCTGTAATAGCAAAAACTTTTAAATAGTCTTCAATTTCAGGATGAATAAGAAACTTATCATGGTCAATCATGGTGAAGACTGTATCAAGATGCATAAACTTCCGGTTGCTGCCTATCATAAACGCTAAAACTTGCTGATAAGATGTATCCTTAAAGACATTACGGGCAATTTTTTCAATGGAACGCGCATCGGTTCGTTGTGAAATGCCAATGCCTAAAACATCTTTTGATAAAACAAGTATGTCGCCACCTTCAATATAGGTCGATTCATTCCGGAAATAATACAGGGGGACTTTTTGATTATTGAAGGCCGGGTGGTGCTCGAATAAATATTTTCCATAAATCGTTTCCCTGTTTCTTGTTTCAGAATACATATAATTCAAAGCTACCCCATTTCCGATGGTCGCAAAGGGATCCCGGGTGAAATACAAGCTAGGCATCGGGTCAATTAATAGGGGATAATCTTTATTGATGTTGTCCAAAAGTGTATTCCCATGAGGAACTTTAATCTCTGCTTTCGTAAAACCTGCCATCGTTTTTAAAACCATCTCAAAAGTATCCTCGTAGGCCATTAAGTATTCTTTAACTTTTGCGTAATGACTACCTGGCTCTAGCCCAGATTCGCTTAACCATTCATCAATGAAAGCTTCCTTTACTTGCGCATCATCAATGGCTTGAGCTACCAATTGTTCAAGGTATAAGACCTCAACATCATTCTCGTTCAATACGCGTGCAAAAGCATCGTGCTCTGCTTGGGCGGCTTCCAAATAGGGAATATCATCAAAAAGCAGTCTTTCTAAATTCATTGGAATTAGATTTTCTAATTCTTTTCCAGGTCGATGTAAAATCACACGTTTTAGGCGACTGATTTCAGAAAAAACTTGAATCGGCATTTCTTGTCGTTGTAACATCATCTCTTCCTTTCTCCCACTTAATACATCCATTGTAACAAGAAGACGGAAAGGTTTACACTAATTTGGATCTCAACAAAAACAGTAGCTTCTCTTTGAGGGAGAATCTACTGCTTTATTTATGCATAGATATTTATTTTTGGGTTTCTTGCATCCATTGTTGGTGTTGCGACGCTGAGGCGAATATATAATGATCTTTTGATATTTCAAATGTCTCAACAGCGTCATCCGTCGGTTGATAGGTGTAGTGGATTCTTTGACGTTTACTCTCACTGATTGGATCAGGTTTTGGAATGGCTGATAATAGTGAGCGGGTATAGGGGTGAATGGGATTATTATAAATATCTTCTGAACGTCCCAACTCCACAATTTTACCATTATTCATTACCGCAATTCGATCGCTAATATATTTTACCATCGATAAATCGTGCGCAATAAACAAATAGGTTAGATTTTGCTCTCTTTGTAACTTTTTCAACAAGTTTACGACTTGTGCTTGAATGGAGACATCTAAGGCCGAGATAGGTTCATCGGCTATGATGAATTTGGGATTAAGCGAGAGCGCCCGTGCAATCCCAATTCTTTGACGTTGCCCGCCAGAGAATTCATGTGCATAGCGGTTAGCATGTTCTCGATTAAGCCCTACTTCTTCAAGTAAAGCGCCTACACGTTGACGGCGTTCGCTTTTATTTTTGTACATTCCATGAATGTCAAAACCTTCCCCAATGATTTCACTGACCGTCATCCGTGGATTCAATGAAGCATAGGGGTCTTGAAAAATCATTTGCATGTTTTTAGCCAAAGCCTTGCGTGATTGATTGTCTTGACGTGTCGAAATGACTTGGCCATCATAACGAATTTCACCTTCCGTAATGTCATATAAGCCGATAATTGAACGTCCGGTAGTCGACTTGCCACTCCCCGATTCGCCAACTAAACCTAAGACTTCACCTTCATAAACATCAAAGGAAATCCCATCGACAGCCTTTATCGGAGCGGATGCTTTGCCAAAGTATTGTTTTAATCCAGAAACTTCTAGTAATTTTTTCTTACTCACCGGTTTCAACTCCTTCATAAGCAAGGTAACGCTCAATCCGTTTTTGGATGACGTCTGGAACAGGAACTTTAGGTGCTTGAGGATGAAGCAACCATGTTTTGGCGTAATGTTGATCATTTACCTTATACATAGGTGGTTCTTTTTCATAATCAATGGCTAAAGCATAACGATTTCTAGCTGCAAAGGCATCACCTTTAGGCGGATTTATTAAATTCGGTGGTGCACCTGGAATGGTATACAGCTCTTCTTTATTGGAGCTATCCATATCAGGCATGGAACCCAATAACCCCCATGTATAAGGGTGTTTAGGATTATAAAAGATTTCATTAACAGAACCATATTCTACAATTTGGCCTGCATACATAACAGCGACTTTATCCGCTACATTTGCCACAACGCCTAAGTCATGGGTGATAAAAATAATCGAGTTATTGTTTTTTGACTGTAATTTTTTCATTAACTCTAATATTTGTGCCTGTATTGTCACATCTAAGGCTGTCGTAGGCTCATCTGCGATTAATAATTTAGGTTCAGCCGCTAAGGCAATCGCAATGACCACCCGTTGCCGCATACCACCAGAAAATTCATGGGGATATTGTAAATATCTTTTTTCAGGATTAGGGATACCTACTTCCTCTAATAATTCAATCGCTTTTTGTTTTGCAGCTTCGTTAGATATTTTTTTATCATGTATTTTAATGGCCTCAACAATTTGTTTACCAATTCTAATCGTTGGATTTAAGGCAGTCATGGGGTCTTGAAAAATCATAGCAATTTCATTCCCGCGAACTTTAGACATTTCGTCATCGTTAAGCTCAAGCAAGTTACGCCCCTCAAAAATAATCTCACCGGCATCATAGCGACCAGGAGGTATAGGAACTAATTGCATAATGGCATTACTGGTCACGCTTTTGCCCGATCCTGACTCACCTACAATGGCTAGTGTTTCACCTTTTGCTAAAGTAAAATCGACACCTCGAACAGCTTGAACAACTCCAGCAAAGGTTTTAAATGAAATATGTAAATTTTTTACTTCTAAAATGGTTTCATTCATTGTGTCACCTCTACTTACGTAATTTAGGATCTAGGGCATCGCGTAAACCATCACCCACAGCATTAAAAGCAAAAATAGTAATTGAAATTAAAATGGCTGGAAATATCAAACGCCAAGGAGCTGTAATAATAGCCTCATTACCTTCAGAAGCCATCGTCCCCCAACTTGCCATAGGTGGTGTTACACCCAATCCAATATAGGATAAGAATGATTCAGTAAAAATTGCTCCAGGAATGGTTAACGTCATGGTAACGATAATTGATCCCATAGCATTAGGGATTAAATGGCGTCTAATTAAATGCCAATTGCTAGCCCCTAGCGTTCTAGCAGCCAGAACATATTCTTGATTTTTTATAGTTAGAACTTCACCACGAACAATCCGAGCCATCCTAACCCAGCCTGTAATAGACAAAGCCACAATCATCGGTAAAAGACCTTGTTGCATAACAACTAATAACATAATTACTACTAATAAATAAGGAATCGCCGTTAAAATATCGGCAATACGCATCATGACATTATCCACTCTTCCGCCAACCATGCCGGAGATACTCCCCCATAAAACACCGATAACTAAATCGATGGCAGCCGCTGAAAGACCAATGAGTAACGAAATACGCGCTCCAACCCAACTCCGTACAAACACATCCCGACCTAAATTATCTGTCCCAAACCAAAAATCTCGATTAGGAGGGGTATTATAAAAGCCTGTTTGTTCACTAAAGGAATATCTAGAGACTATTGGTACAAAAATTGCCATTAAAACGACAATAATTAAAACGACTAAACCAAAAACCGCTAATTTATTTCGAATAAAGGTATTAAATACCTCTGACCAAAAAGAAACGGTCTTTTGTCCAAGGATATCTGTTTCTTCATCACGACCTCCGACAACTTCGAAATCTTGAGCTGTTAAATTATCTTGTTGTAATTCCATATTAATCAGCTCCTTCCAATTTAATCCGAGGATCAATCATCACATAAAGAATATCCACGATTAAAACAGCAAATAAAAGTAAGATGGAATAAAAGACGGTTGTCCCCATAATAACCGTGTAATCTCGGTTATTAATACTTAATACAAAATGCCGTCCTAAACCTGGAATAGCAAAAATATTTTCCACCACAAAACTCCCCGTCACGATACCTGCTGTAAGAGGTCCTAAATAGGTCACGACTGGTAATAAGGCATTTCGTAATGAGTGTTTAAACACAATCCCCCATTTCCGTAAACCCTTAGCCTTTGCGAGTTTAACATATTCCGAGGTATTCTGTTCTAATAAACTTGAGCGTGTCATCTTAGCAATATTCCCCATATACCCTAAACCAAGCGCAATAGAAGGAAGAACGGTGTGCATATAGCTCTTCCAACCTGAAATAGGGAACCAGCCTAATTTTAAGCCTAAAAAGTATTGCAATAAACCTGCCAAAATAAATGACGGAATAGATATACCTAATACCGCTATAATAGTTGCGATATAATCACCGGCTTTATTATGGTACATAGCTGATATAACCCCTAAAAGAACACCTAATCCTACAGCTATTAATAATGCCTGCCCGCCTAAAGCAAGTGAAACGGGAAAACTTTCAGCAATCATGTCATTCGTTGAACGTCCCCGATATTTCATTGATTCGCCAAAATCAAAACGAAAAATATTTGTTAAATAATTCCAATATTGAACGTACCAAGGATTATCCAAGCCATACTTTGCATTTAACTGTTCTTGAATCGCTGGCGTCATTGTTTGTTGCTCTCCTGCAAATGGGTTACCTGGCGCAAGTCGCATGAGGAAAAAAGTTGCTGTAATAATGACGACGAGAGCAATTAAAATGTAGCCCGTACGTTTTAAAATATATTTTGCCATATTAACCTCCTTGTAAAAATGTTTTTTTTGTGCGTTTCTACCTATACGCACAAAAACTACCCGCGATGGGTAGTTTTTGTCCTTGTTAAGTGTCTTATATGCTTGATACTATTCAGCGGATAAAGAAACATTTTTTAGATCAATATTTCCTAACGCATCTGGAGACATATTTTGAACAGTTGGTTTAAGAACATAGTTATTAGCATAGAAGTAGATTGGTATTACAGGCATTTCTCCCATCATTAATGCCTCTGCTTCTTTTAGAATACCAATTCTTGCTTCTGGGTCAGTTTCAGCACGAGCACTATCAATTAAGGCTTGATAATCATCATTACTCCAACCTGTATCATTGTTACCATCATCAACCGTACGGTACATATCTAAGAATGAAGAAGCATCATTGTAGTCTGCAATCCAACCTAAACGTGCTACTTGATAATCAAGAGCAGATACTTTATCTAAGTATACTTGCCATTCAGTATTGTCGATAGTTGCATTAATACCTAGGTTTTGAGCCCATCCTTCTTGGATAAATTGAGCAACCGTAGCATGCGCTTCACTTGTGTTAATCGAAATGTTAATGGTCAATTCACTTGGATCAGATAAGCCTAATTCTTCTAATCCAGTAGCTAAATACTCTTGTGCCCCTGCATAATCAGCATCTGCAAAATAACCTGGATCTTCTTCAAATCCAGCAACTGTAGGAGGCACTAAGCTCATCGCTGGTAACTGACCACCTTTAGTAATGTTATCAACTAATCCTTGACGATCAATTGCTAAAGCTAACGCTTTACGAATATTTACATTTGACATCACTTCATCCGTCACATTCACTTTATACCAATAGATAGCCGCATATGGAGCCGTATTTAATTCATCATTGGCACGATACAAATCAATCGCATCTAAGGATACGGTACTATATGGTGAACCTAAATAATCAAGATTTCCTGCTTGGTATTCAGCGTTAGCGGTTGATTCTTGCTCAATAATTTGAACATTAACCACATCAAGCGCTACATTTTCATTATCCCAATAATTTTCATTATCAACTAAAACATAATCACTATTGTGGTTCCATTCAGATAATAAGAAAGCCCCATTGGTTACATAACCTTCACTGGCACCCGCAGCCCAATCTGGATCAGCCTCTACAACGGCTTGATTAACTGGCATAAAGGTATAGAAAGCAGTTAGACTTAAGAAATAAGCTGTTGGGTTTGCTAAGGTAACTTCTAACGTACGCTCATCGACAGCCGTGATTCCAACACTGTCAGCATCGCCTTCACCTGAATTATAAGCTTCTGCCCCATCAATTATGAACATAATTGATGCATATTGTGAAGCTGTTTCAGGATTTAATACGCGTTTCCAGGCATATTCAAAATCATTGGCTGTAACTGGATCCCCATTTGACCAAGCCGCATTTTCGCGAAGTGTAAATGTATAGACAAGACCATCTTCACTCATTTCCCATGATTCAGCCACACCAGGTTGAATGGTTTCATCCGCCGCTAAGTGAGTCAACCCTTCAAAAACATTTTTAATAATGGCACCAGACGTAGAGTCCGTTGCTAACGCTGGGTCAATCGTTGGTGGCTCAGAACCAATAGCTAAATTTAAAACTTGCTCTTCCTGAGCAGAAACAGTCGTAAATACAGAACCAACTGTTGAGAATGATAAAAGTGCAGCACTTAAGGCAATTGTCTGTTTAAGAAATTTTTTCATGGAATTCCCCCTTTAATTTTGACACCACTTAAACATTGAAGACATTTAACAAATCAAACATTATATTTGAATAAATGAAATATAATATTTTTCTCATCTTTTGTCAATGTTTTCATTGAATTTTAATAAACATTTTTGCACACTGTGTAAATCGCATGAAAAATTCTCCAAAAAAAGAGCATTTAAAACAACTGGGAAACATCCTCAGCTAGGTTGAGGTTTCACAATTATCAAATACTCATGACGTTTGGCTTATTCAATTTTTCCAACTATCTGGGCTCCAGGCAGAACCATCAAGTAAGCCTTGTTGTTTTTCAAGACGATTTTTTTGTTCCGGATACAATTGCTTGACTGCCACGGTTAATAAAGCTTTGGTTGGATAGTCTTTAGCTTTTTCCAACCAACCTTCCAAAAAAGTAGCCTCCCATGGATTTTCTGACTTCACACTCACCACTCCTCCGTTATCGTGTATAACTCATCAATTTCATCAGCTTGATCGCTTAATTGTTGAATAAATATCTCAAACACCATGTGTTCCTCATCTGTCAACGCTAAATTATTCGCATTTAACTGTTTTAATTTATTAATGAGATAGGATTGTAAAACTCTAAAACTATCACTTGCACCTGTTTCTAAATAACAGGCATAACGTACCATTAAAGTCATTTTCTGAAATTCGGTTAAATAATTAAATTGGTGAAGAGTAAAAGGGGTTAAATAATTCATTTCAAAATGTCGTGCAAATACTTCATAGGGTGATAACAAGTCTGAAATAACACGTCCTTCTGTTCCACCGGGTTGGTAAGCCGACGCTTTCACTCCAGCAATCAAGACAATACCTAAACGTTTATTTTTTAATTGTTGAATAAAGGCATAGTCCTTATAAGAATGATTGAAAACCTGATCCATCCAGTGCTTCATAATGGCTGGGGCTTGGTACCAATACAGCTGGAATTGAAAGATTATTTGATCATAAGCGACAAGGCGTTTTCGTTCCTTATTCACATCAAACGCTTGATGCTCCATATACTCTTTAGTCAAATCAACATATGTGACATCGGTTAACGCTCTTCCAGAGCTCAATAGAAACTGATGGCTACTTGATTCATTAACATTTGGGTGAGCTATATACACTATTGTTTTCATGAATTTAGCCCCTTTCTATACATATTTACTAAAATTGATTATATCAAAAAAAAGCAATGAATAACCGTTTTATGGATTATACATTGCTTTTATAATAAATCATTATTCTCCAGTATTAGTTTCTGGTAAGTCTTCACTAGGTGACTCATCAATCGGCGGCTCTGAATATTGTGGTTCTGAAGCAGGCGGCTCTGAATAAGGTGGTTCTGAATATGGTGGTTCTGAAACAGGTGGATAATATGGTTCTGACCATGAATATTCTGGCTCACTATATACAGGTGGAAGATAGACTTCCTCTTCGCTAGAAGCTACCTCAATTTCAGTTGTTTCTTCCTCCTCTAAACTAGCTAGTTCAAATTGATCTTGATTCGCAATTAAGGCTTGTGTCAATAATTCAGACGGTTCTAACGCCACTAAAACCAAATCATAATAGCCAGGAATTTCAGCAATTAAGACACTAATTTCATCAATAAAACGGTCAACATAAGTTGTCGCATCCTCTTCTAATTTAGTGTGATAACTTTCTTCTTCAACTTTTTCTAATAACATTTCAAAATTCCGCATTGTTTGACCAATCACACCAATTTGGCCATCCTCAATCGTAATGGCGTTAACATCTTTTAAGGCATCCACTGCTTGTTGATATTGTTCAATACGGTTATTAACATAGTCTAATAAGCGATTGATCGTTTGTTCAAAGGCATCTAATTCAGCGACATCAGCTGATGAAGCTTCTTCTTGGGCTGAAACAATCGAAACTTGCCAAAAATTTAAGGAGGCATTTTGGGTTTCATCTGTGCCATCAAAATAATATTCCGCTATAATTTCCTCAATTTGTTTTAAGGTTAAATTTTCTTTAAGTGGTAAATTTTCAATAACTTGATCGCCATTGATGGCTTTTTCTTCACCTTCAAATAAGTCATTGACAGCCGTTTGTGCCTCAAATTTGTTTCTGATAATAGCTATTTCTTCTTCATATTGACTTGCATCAGCCGCTACAATTTCAGCTTCAATCGCATCAATTTCTTCAAGTGTAATATCAGTTCGTAAAAAATCTCTAGCATTTTCATCTTGATACAGTTCGCTCAAGTTAGGTTCATTGGTTTGAATAGAACTCTCAGTAAAAACAGGCTGTTCCGCAATAGTTTGCGATTCACGAAAAGAATAAAATCTTAGTACAAGAACAAGGACGACCACCAAAGCAGCCAATACTAATCCTTTTACCGCATTATTCATTAAACTTGCTCCTTTAACTATAATAATTATTGTTAATTGTATCACTAAAACCACCAAGTTTGTAGCTTTGTCACAGTATTTTAATTATTTTCCGAAAATTTAATAATTCCCTTCAAATAAATACCTTCGAAAAGGCTATTTAACCGTCAATTGCAACAATAAGTAAAAACACCTTTTTATGAAAGATATTTTTTTCATAAAAAGGTGCTATTTAGTTATTTATTTGGTTCTTCTGGGGGTAAAGGTAGCTCTATTTTGAAAACAGACCCTTTGCCTAATTCACTTTCAACCGTTATCGTTCCATTATGCGCTTCTACTAAGGATTGAACCACAGCTAAGCCAATGCCTGATTCACCAAATTTGGTATTTTTCCGTGAGATATCGACCTTATAAAATCTTTCCCAAATACTCTTAAGTTGATCTTGGTCAATTCCTATACCATTATCGATTACTTCAATTTGTACCGCTTGGTCTAATTGTTTACCTCGCATAATAATTGTTCCATTATCAGTAAACTGGATAGCGTTTGTTACCAGATTAATCAAAATCTGAACAATGCGATCATTGTCAGCCCAAATGACCAAATTATCGGCTGCTTCAATTTGGATGGTGTTATTTTTTTCGTTGGCTTTGCTTTGTAATTGTTGTTGAATTTGAATCAACAACTTTTTAACTTCAATTTTTTGGGGTTTCAATACAATTTCATTACTACGTATTTTCTCATAGTCTAAATTTTCATTAACTAAGCGCGTTAAGCGTTGGGTTTCTTTGTTAATAAGTTCTAAACTTCTTTCACGTTGATTCTCAGGAATCATATCATTCATTAAACCTTCTAACAAACCACTCATCGTTGTCAATGGGGTACGCATTTCATGGGCTGCATCCATCATAAACTGTCTTCTTAAATTTTCTTGGCGTTTAATTTCTTTTTGGGATTCATCTAAAGAAACAGCCATCTCTTGAAAGTCCCTTGCTAGATCCCCTAGCTCATCACGACCGCGGGTATCAATTTCAATGTCATAATTGCCTTGACTAATTTGCCTAGTAGCATTTTGCAAACGTTTAATTTTCCGTGTTTGAAATAAGGCTGATATAACACCGAGTAAAATCCCAAACACACTAGCAATGCCCATGGCTACCATGATGTTCTCTTGCATCGATTGAACTTGCTCATTAAGTTGTTCTAAGGGTGCTCCAAGACTTACAAAGCCAGCAGGAAACTCACCGCCTGTATAGGTAATCGGTAAAAAGACCGTAGCCATTTCAACGACTTCTCCCGTTTCTACATAGCGTTGTGTACTACTGAGTCCTAATATTGATCCATTTCTAATCGACTCAAGGTTTTCTTGCGATAAGTTAGAATTATAGCGTTGATCATAGGTTGGATAAATAATCCGCCCATCCGATAAATAAACTTGAATTTCGATATTTTCACTTGCTAAAAGCAGTGAAGCCCTCTCTAAATCATCCCGGGTAAAATTATTCGAAATAATATTTTGTCCATAATTAATTAATTGGGTTTGCCTTGATAAAAAGATTTGATTTTGCATATATGAAGAAACACGATACGCACTAATCCCTAAAGCAATCAGTAAGACCAACAGAATACCTAAAATCTGTTGCCAAAGAACCTTCATTAATTATCACCTGGTTCTTCGTATTTATAACCCACTCCCCATACAGTTTGAATTAATTGAGGGCCAACCAATTCGATTTTTTGACGTAACTTTTTGATGTGGGCATCAACGGTCCGTTCATCCCCGTAGAAAGGATCTTCCCAAATACTTTTAAGTAATTGTTCTCGACTAAATACACGCCGTGGATTTTTAGCAAACATCACTAATAAATCAAATTCTTTAGGCGTGAGATTTTCAATCGGTTTGTCTAAATAGACGGCTTCACGTGTAACAGTATTTATTTTCACTGAATCTGTCACAACATTATAATCGCCTTCGACTAAATTTTCACTGGCTTCAGGTACAACATGGGCTCGTCGATGCAAAGCTTTCATTCTCGCTAACAACGTTAACGGGCTAAATGGTTTAGTTACATAATCATCCGCCCCCATTTCTAAACCAATCACTTGATCACTCTCTGAGTCTTGGGCGGTTAACATGATAATGGGTGTTTCTTTCGATATCTTCCGCATTTCGCGACAAATATGCATCCCATCCATAGATGGTAAATTCAAATCTAATATAACTATATCCCATATATTAGGTTCTTTACGATAGGCTTCAAAGCCTTCTGCGCCATCGTGGTAAAAACTAGCTGTAAATGCTTCTTTTTCAAAAAACATTGACATCATTTCGCAAACTGATTCATTATCTTCAATCATTAATATATTCATGGTCGTCTCCTTTATCCATTTTTTCAAATATTTATACCTATTATACACCATTTCCACTAAAAATTTGAATGATTGAAGTTGTCTCTTAATTTTGTATGGATGATGAAAGCACTCGAATAACCTTGTCAGCGATTCGAGTGCTTTTTATTGAAGGAAATTACTTATGCATTGAAAGAATTATTTTTCGATTAGGATTTCTTTTATTGAGACGTAGCAACTGGCTCTTGGACTGTATTTTCAATTGGGGCTGTATCTTGCTTAGGTTCTTCCTTTTTAACTTGCTCCTTACGATCCTTTGAGCCATTATCCGGTCGTTTTTCAAGTAACGTTAAATCATTGACTAAACACTCGATGACATAAACGTCTTTGCCTTCGCCATTTTTATAGCTTCGGCTTTGCATGCGGCCGTATATACCGACACGGTGTCCTTTTTGACAGAAACGTGCTAACAATTGTGCCTGTCTCCCCCAAGCAATAATAGGGATAAAATCCGTGACAACTTCTCCATTATTGTTTCCATGCGTGCGACTAATAGCAATAACATTATTAACCACTAAACCTGTGGTGCCTACTTCTTTCAAATTGACCGGGCGGGTAAGTCGACCGATTAAAATGACATGATTCATCCAATCACTCCTTTAATGTTTATACTAATAAATACACTAAAAAGAGCGAATTCCACTTTTTTATTTTAAAAAACTTGATATTTAATAAATTCTTTAGATTTTATCCGCAATTTCAATGATTTTGCGCAAGCGATGATTAACGCCCGACTTAGAAATAGGTCCTCCAGGAATCTGTTCGCCCAGCTCTTTGAGACTTAGATCAGGATTTTCTAAGCGAAATTGTGCCATCACGCGTAACTTATCTGGTAGCGTAGATATTCCTTGGTGCGCATCAATTTGTTTAATGGCTTCTAACTGGCGTTGCGAGGCATCGATTACTTTATTAAGATTCGCATTCTCACAATTAACCAAGCGATTCACTGAATTACGCATATCACGTACAATACGCACATCTTCAAATTTCAATAACGCCCGATTCGCTCCAATAATACCTAAGAAATCAGAAATCTTTTCTGCTTCTTTGATATAAGTAATATAACCATTACGACGATGGATGGTCTTCGCATTCAAATTGAAATCATTCATCATTTGACAAATATCCTCATTATGTGACTCATAACTCGAATAGATTTCTAAGTGATAACTACTTGTTTCCGGATTATTGACTGAACCACCCGCTAAAAACGCCCCTCTTAAATACGAGCGTTTCTTTTGTTCATTTTGCATAATATCATCAGAAACTTCCATACTTAATACATTACCATCCATAATATTTAACGACTGAAGCATTTCAGGCACTTGATGACGCGAACGGACGATATAGACATTATTCTTTTTTAACTTCATTTTTCGTCTAACAATTAATTCGCCATCCGTTTTAAAATGATCCTTCATTAAAGTGTAAATTCTTCGAGCAATGGCAGCATTCTCGCTTTGGACATTTAAAATCATTTGTTGTTGATAAATATTAACAGCCCCATTCATGCGGATAAGGGCTGTTAATTCTGCTTTTGCATGTTCTCTATGTACCTCTAACAAAGTACATTCTTTCTTGATTTCAGAGGCAAAGGTTGCCATTTCTACCTCTCCTATGCTTCTTTAATATTTTTTTGTTTTGCTATGCGATTTAATTTCGTCGTTTCTAATAAATGAGCCAACTCAGAAACCACATTATTTGTATCATGATAGGCACCGCCATCTTTCATACTTAAAAAGTTATTAGAAATAACCCGACAGCCCTCTTTACGTAAGCCAATAAAATCATGCTTAACTTGTAATAAATATTCTTCATTTTTCTGATTGACAATATAATCATTGGGTACTTCTGTTGTGTTAACCAAGACCGTATCAATAAACGGATGACCTAAATGTTGATGTAAAACTTCAACGTGATCAGCATCGGTAAAATTTTCCGTTTCACCTAATTGTGTCATGATATTACAAATATAAACCACTTCAGCTTCCGTTTGATTCACGGCATCTTTTATGTCCTGAATCATTAAATTAGGCAAGATACTCGTATATAAACTGCCTGGGCCGATAACGACCATATCAGCTTCTAAAATTGCTTCGACTACTTTAGGAGAAGCATGAATGGCTTCCTCGCCTTTGGTGGTGGTTACCGTTACTTCTTGAATTTTTTTGCGGTGTTTGGCAATTTTTGATTCACCAATGGCTAATGTGCCATCTTCAAACAAGGCATTTAAGACTAAGGGTTCTTGGGCAGCAGGTAAAATCTGACCTTTTACTTGCATGATATCAGATAAATACTCAAGGGCCGAACTAAGATCACCCGTTAATTCATTTAAAGCCACAATTAATAAATTCCCAATCGCGTGTCCACCTAAGAAATCATCATCTGTATTAAAACGATATTGAAATAATTCAATTAATTGAGGATCTAGTTCGGATAAAGCAGACATACAATTACGAATATCACCAGGTGGAACCACATTTATATAGTCACGAATAACACCGCTACTTCCCCCATCATCAGCTACCGTCACAATAGCTGAAATATAAGCGTTGATATTTTTTAAACCTTTTAAAATAACGGGTAAACCCGTACCACCGCCTATCACTGCAACTTTATAGCGGTATTTATTATGATTATTTTCTTTCATGAGCGGTTTACAATCTCTTTCTTCTTATACTGATCACGATGAGAAATATTGACAATATATTGATCGTCTTTTAATCGTTTGCCAATACGTTCCGCTAAAGCGATGGAACGATGCTTTCCACCTGTACAGCCAATAGCAATCGTAACAGAAGATTTTCCTTCTTTTTTATAATGAGGGAGGCAAAACTCAATTAAATCCATAAATTTTTCATAGAATGTTTGCGTTTCAGGTTGTTGCATAACATAATCATATACCGCTTGGTCAAGACCCGTTTGTTCTCTTAATTCAGCAATATAATGTGGGTTCGGTAAAAAACGTACATCCATCACAATATCAGCATCGATGGGAGCCCCATATTTAAAGCCAAATGAAATAACTTCAATATGAAACGTCGTGTAATCTTCTGAGGCAAATCTTTCAGTAATCATTTCACGAAGCTGACGCGGCGAGATATTACTCGTATCGACAACAATTTGCGCTTGATTCCGCAAATCTTTTAATAGTTCGCGTTCCTTTTGTATGCCTTCAAGCAAACGGCCTTCAGTGGCCAAAGGGTGGTTACGTCGTGTTTCTTTATAACGTGAAACTAATGCATCATCGCTGGCTTCTAAAAATAAAACACGTGTCGTAATAAATTGAGTATTATCCATTGTGTTAATGATATTTTGTAGTTCTTGGAAAAAATCGCGTGAACGTAAATCGATGACTAGTGCAATTTTCGTAATTTTACCTGTTTCTTTAATTAGTTGCCAGAAAGTTGGCAATAAGCTAGGAGGCATATTGTCGACACAATAATAGCCTAAATCTTCAAAACTTTGGACAGCCACTGTTTTACCTGCCCCACTCATACCTGTAATGATGACTAATTCTAATGTATCTGCCATGAACGCACTCACTCCTTTATTTAGCATACGCATGGTATAAGTATATCATATTTTTATTTGTTCGGCGTAATTCCCCATAAGCAATCAGCAAAATTGTTTTAAATATTAATCTTTCTTAATATTTATACAAAAAAGCTGAATCATCGGTTTGTATGACAAACGCTTGATTCAGCTTGTAAATGATTGCTTTATTGTGTAATTTTCAATATAGCTTCTTCGATGGCTTGGGCCTTTGCTTCAACTTCAGCTTTCGTTGGTGCAACCGCTCCAAGATAAAGTTTAATTTTAGGTTCCGTTCCACTTGGTCTAAATGCCACCCAGCTACCGTCTTCTAGCGTATATTTCAAAGCATCAGATGGTGACATATTAATAGCTTTTTCTTTACCATCTGCTAGTGTCAACACTCTTGAGAGATAATCGGCTTTTTTCTCTACCTTAATATCGGCAATGCTATCTAATGATTCATCTCTGACTTTTGCCATGATTGCTTTCATCTCTTCTTGGCCTGTAATCCCTGGGAAATCAACCGAGATGGTTTTTTCGTAGAAATAACCATGTTGTTGATAAATGTCATCTAATGCATCAGCTAATGTACGACCATTTTTCTTATGGTAAGCTGTCAGCTCTGCTAATAAAACGAGCGCTTGAATCGCATCTTTATCCCGTACAAACGGTTTAATTAAATAACCATAACTTTCTTCAAACCCCATAATAAATGTGTGTGAGCCTGTATCTTCATATTGTTGGATTTTTTCAGCTATAAACTTAAAGCCTGTTAAAACTTCAACCATTTGCAGTCCAAAACTTTCTATAATTGCATCAGCTAAATTGGTTGAAACAATTGATTTAACCGCTACACCATTGTCAGGTAAGTCATCTTTTGCTTTTTTGGCATTTAAAATATAATCCAACATAATCGATGCAATTTGATTACCGGTTAATAATTGGTAATCGCCTGTAGCGGTTAAAACTTTGGCACCCAGTCGGTCTGCATCAGGATCTGTAGCCAATAAAATATCAGCCTTCACTGATTTTCCTAAAGTTTCTGCCAAATCAAAGGCTGCGTCTGATTCAGGATTAGGTGATTTAACGGTTGGAAAATCCCCATCTGGTTTAGATTGTTCCTCTACAATATGAATATCATTGAAGCCTATTTGTTCTAACGCCTTCAGACCCAAATACAAACCTGTTCCGTGTAAAGGAGTATAGACGATATTGACTTTATCAGACATTTCATGAATTAATTCTTGATCAATTGTTACGGTTTTCATCGCTTCCAAGTAGGCTTGGTCAACACGATCACCGATGATTTCAATCATCCCTGAGCCAAGTAAATCGGTCTTATCGCCTACCTTAACGGCTAAAGGATCTTCAACGGCGGTCACATATTTGGTTAAGTTATCCGCATCTTCTGGTGGCATTTGTCCCCCATCTTCACCGTATACTTTATAGCCGTTATAAGCCGCAGGATTGTGACTTGCGGTAATCATGATACCAGCAAAAGCCTTTAAATACCTAACGGCAAATGACAAGACAGGTGTTGGTCTTAGACTTTCATATACATAGGATTTAATTCCATGCTGACCTAAGACTAACGCTGCTTCCATAGCAAATTCTGGTGAATAGTGGCGGGAGTCATAGGCAATAGCTACACCTCGCTTCTTAGCACTCTCACCATTTTTTTCGATTAACTGTGCTAACCCTTCGGTCGCTTGTCGAACCGTATATATGTTCATGCGATTGGTCCCCGGGCCAAGTATTCCACGCATTCCAGCCGTTCCAAAACTTAAGTTACCCCAAAAAGCGTCTTTTAGTTGTTCTTCATCTACGATACTAGCTAGTTCTTCCTTCAATGATGCATCAAGTGTTTCAAATGAACGCCAATGTTCCAAATTTTTTTGCCATTCCATTTTTCATAACCACCTTTCTTATACGCTTTCATTATATCATTATTTTAATGCTATGAGCAAAAAGTATTGTGAATTATAAGAAAATTTGCTGGAAAATTTTTACCTTTTACTTTTAATACGGTTAGATACAGCACTAACCAAAAAAACCGAATCGTTTAGTTGTATTTACTCGATAAACGATTCGGCGCAGTGATATTTATTAAGATTTTATTGAACTTGGGCGGTTTGATCTTTTAGAGATTCAATATATTGGTAAGCCATATGTCCCGCATGACTACCATCTCCGACAGCTGTAGCTATTTGGCGTAAGTGTTTTTGGCGAACATCACCGACGGCATATAAACCTGGAATACCTGTTTCCATTGATTCATTCGTAATAATCCAACCCTCGTCATCCGTAATACCTAAGCCTTCAACAATGGCTGAATTAGGTACCAGACCGATGTAGATGAACACGCCATTCGTTTTATAATCATACACTTCATTCGTTTTGATATTTCTAATTTGAACAGCATCAACCGCAAGATCGCCTTTTATTTCTTCAACGACACTATCCCAAATAAATTCCACTTTTGGATTGTTGAAAGCACGGTCTTGTAAAACTTTTTGTGCCCGTAATTCATCCCGGCGATGAACAATTGTCACTTTATTCGCAAATTGGGTGAGGTAGTTACCTTCTTCAACGGCAGAATCTCCTCCGCCGACAACAACTAATTCACGATTGCGGAAGAAAAAGCCATCACAAACCGCACAATAAGAAACACCTTGTCCACTCAGCTTTTCTTCCCCTTTTACACCTAATTTTCTGTGATGCGAGCCTGTCGCTATGATTACTACAGGTGCCAGATAAATTTTATCAGCTGTATGAACATGTTTTATCCCATCTTGAATATCGATGTGTGAAACGTCACCATAAACATGTTCTGCGCCAAAGGCTAAGGAACTTTCATACATTTGCGTAGCTAAATCGGGGCCACTGATGAGTTTAAAACCGGGGTAATTTTCGACATCTGCCGTATTAATCAACTCACCCCCTGGTGCGCCTTTTTCAATGATAATCGTTTTTAAATTAGAGCGCGAGGCATATAAAGCTGCCGTCATACCTCCAGGGCCTGCGCCTATAATAATTACATCCGTTTCAATTTGTTCTTTATTTGTTGTTACTGTCAATTTATTGGCCTCCATATTCAAACGTTCATTTGTATATTATAAAAAAATTTCTTTATTTGGCTAGTGACTTATTTCATGTGCTTCTTGACTACCTAAATGTTGCTCTAATGAGGCTTCTTGTTTACCAACACGACTCATCAACCCACTTAAACCACTCCTGATATCCGATTCTTCATACAATAAGCGATAAAGAGCTTCCGTAATAGGCATTTCAACACCTTGCTTTTGGGCTAATTCATAGGCCGCTTTCGTTGTGGTAAAGCCTTCGACAACCATTTTGATTTTTTCATTCACTTCATCCATGGAATAGCCTTGAGCTAATAATTTACCGGCTTGCCAATTACGTGAGTGTGGACTCGTACAGGTCACAATTAAATCACCTACACCACTTAATCCACTAAAGGTTAAAGGATCCGCTCCTAAGGCGACTCCTAAACGCGTAATTTCGGCTAAACCCCGTGTAATCAATCCTGCTTTGGCATTATCACCATAGCCTAATTCAGCACTTATGCCCGCAACAATAGCAATGATATTTTTTAGGGCGGCACCTAATTCAACCCCTATGACATCTTCATTGGTATAAACTCTAAAATAATCATTCATAAAAGCTTTTTGAACTATTCCGCTAGCTTCTAAGTCATGACTAGCTGCTGTAATCGTTGTTATGTCCCGACGAGCAACTTCTTCTGCATGACTTGGACCAGACAAAACAACTAAACTTTGGTACAATTCTGAAGAAATTTCTGATTCTATAATCTCACTAACACGCAAATGGGTATCTAATTCTAACCCTTTTGTGGCATGGACAAGAATTGGTTGATGGTCTGGGTTCTTTTTGAGATAAACCGCAACGGCTTGGCTTATACTCCGAATCGCTATCGTGGGTACTACGATTAAAATTAAGTCCACACCTTCTAACGCGTGTTCAAGATTGGTTGTAGCCTTGATAGAATGGGGTAAAATCGTATCGCCTAAGTATTGTTCATTTTTATGGTGCTGATTAATAGACGCAACAACTTCCGTATTTCTTCCCCATAATTGTACCGTATGCGCATTTTCAGCTAAAACTTTAGCTAACGCACTCCCCCATGACCCTGTTCCTAAAACAGCTATTTTCACTGTTTTACCTCCTTTCAATCCTAGCTATCAAATTCGATTATCTGAATAGTAAGGTAAATCCGGCTGTGTTTTACGTCGATAGATCATAAAACTAATCCCAGCAATAACGAGAACGACGGACAACCATTGGGAAACACGTAATGGACCTAAATATAAACTATCCATCCGCATCCCTTCAATCCAAACACGCCCAAGGCCGTACCAAACAATATAAGTCGCAGCCACTTCACCTTCTTTAAAGAACTGCTTCTTCTCTCTTAAAATCAAAATAATGATTAAGCCAACCAAGTTCCATAATGACTCATATAAAAAAGTTGGATGATAGTAACTGCCATCAATATACATCTGATTAATAATAAATTCCGGTATACGTAACGTCTCTAGGAATGTACGACTCGTTTCATAACCGTAGGCTTCTTGATTAATAAAATTACCCCAACGCCCAATAATCTGTGCTACCAAAAGGGCTGGAGCGGCAATATCAAGCACATCAAAAAATTTAACGCCATAACGACGACTTAACACATATATCGTTATAACCCCTCCGATAATACCACCGTAAATAGCGATACCACCTTGCCAAACTTGTAAGATTAAATGTGGATTGGCCAAATAATAATCTAATCGAAAGATGACATAGTATATTCTAGCCCCGATAAAGCCAAAAATAATCGTCCAAAAAAGAATATCGGACATCTTCTCTTCCGGTATTTGCTTACGTTTAGCTTCACGCATAACCATAACGTAAGCTATAACCATACCTAAACCGATTAATAAGCCATACCATCTTACTGGCCATCCTAATAAACGAAAAGCCACTGGATCAATTTGTCCTACAATAGTTAAATCTAACATTTTACATATCCTCTTGTTGATTTTTCGCGATTAATGCATCCAATTTGCTATTAAATGATTCTGTCGCATCAAACCCCATCACTTGTGCTCGATAATTCATAGCAGCTGATTCAATAATAACCGCTAAGTTACGACCTGTTTTAACCGGTAATTTAATTTTGGGGACATTCACTTCAAAAATTTGAACAGTTTCTCTCTGGGATCCTAAGCGGTCATACTCATGAGTTCCATCATCTAAAATTAACTCGATAATTAATTCTAGTTTTTTCGATAAACGTGTAGCAGCTACACCATATAAACTCATCACATCAATAATACCTAAGCCACGAATTTCTAGAAAATGGCGTAGAATCTCTGGTGCTTCCCCAATGAGCGTTAATTCATCAATCATGTATAATTCGACCCGATCATCAGCGATTAAACGGTGTCCTCTTTGAATTAATTCTAAAGCCGTTTCTGATTTACCTACACCACTAGCACCAACTAGCAAAACCCCTAGACCAAAAACTTCTACAAAAACACCATGTTTTGAAAGTCGCTCAGCTAATTTCCCTTCAAGATAATTGGTTAAATTAGCTAAAACACGACTGGTTTTTGAGCGTGCCGTAAGGATAGGAATACGGCAGGCTTGAGCAATGGGGATAAGTTCTTTAGGAACCGGAATTTGGCGCGCAATAACGATTGCGGGTGTTTCTTCACGACATAAGACTTTAAAAATCTCAGTACGTTCTTCACTGGTCTTTGAGTTAATATAATTAATTTCTGTTTTCCCAATTAATTGAATACGATCATACACATAAAACTCATGATAGCCCGTTAATATTAATCCCGGGCGAGCAACTTCACTCGACGTAATTTTCCGTTCTTTAAATTCCTCTCCGTAGGCAAATTCAATATCTAAAGTTTGAACAAGTTCCTCAACCGTTACACTATTTGTCATTATTCTCCTCCATCATCTTATCTTTGTACATTGATGGTATCATAGAATTCAGCCACTGACTATTTAAAAAAATATATAGCTAAAAAACGCAACTCTATCTTATGGAAAAAAGAGAGAGTTGCGTCTAAAAGGGTATTTATTTTTAAAGGTCTCTACGCGAAGCAAAGGCAGATTGTAATAAACCTAAGATGGCTGAGGCGAATAGCGCAACCCAAAAGGATGATATACTAAAGCCCCCAACCAATCCGCTTGTCATATAGAGTATCAATCCACTAAGTAAAAAGTGGACAATTCCAAAGGTTAACCAATTTAGCGGTATGGTAATAAATTTCAAAATAGGTTCAACTAAAAAACTTAAAATCCCATACACAATGGCCGCTCCTAGCGCTGACCAAATGCTATTGATGGTAATACCTGGTATAACAGCTGCTAAGATTAAAAAGATAAAGGCGTTAATAATAATACTCATGGGTGTCCTCCTTAGTTAAAAGTCACTCCACTTACTTTCATCATCAGATGAATCTTTTTCGGGAGTTACATCACGTCTCGTTTTATTACTTGGGTTAGGTTGTCCAAACCCTCCAAAAGGATTGGTCCGATTATTTGAATCTGTTTTACGTGTCACATTACTTACTTGATAGTCATACGGCAACACGATTCCTAAAACCAAATAGAGAAGGAAGCCAGTGCCCCAAGTAAAGAACAAAATTAAAAATATAACACGGATAATAGTTGGGTCAATTCCAAAATAGTCGCCTAACCCACCACATACACCCATAATTTGTTTATCAGTTGATGATTTATACAGTCTTTTACCATTTTTCATAAAGTATTCCTCCTTATCTATTCTCGTTACTACTCATTACAACCGCAATAATCAAGTAGGCAATTGGCCCCAGTCCAGCCATAAAGGCTAGTAGAACAAAGATAACGCGCACAATCACTGGATCCACATTAAAATATTCGCCCAAACCGCCACACACACCTAAAATAACCTTGTTATTTTGAGATAATCTTAATCGTTTCATCTATACTCTCCTTGCCTTTCTCCTATTGTACCTTTAATTATTTTATATCACTATCTTTTAAGTAAATATCCCCAGTTGTTACCTGTGTATCTACCGTAACTCTACCAGCCTCTGTATGTGTTAGTCGGCTAAATTCACCTTTTTTATGATCTTTAGATTCTGAAACTGTCTCTACATTAGACAAGCGATTTTTGATTTCACCAAAGGTAATCTCATTTTTAATTTCTAAATTCATTGAAAGGGGTAATGAAATCTTGATATCTCCAGAAACACTTTTCAATTTAAAGGTTGAATTATTAGTATCTGTTTTTGTAATATAGTAATCACCATTGACAGTATTAGAAATGATATTCCCAACCATTCCACTGATTCTAAAATCACCATTAATATTTTTCACCGTGATATCTTTAATCTCTGAATTTTTAATCGTTATGTCCCCATTGACAGAATCTAATTCGGCTAATACCGCTTTAACTTCTTTTAGACGAATGTCACCATTTTTATTGTTAATCAATAAATCATTGATTTCAATTTCTTTAAGCGTTGCATCACCATTTAATAAGTCTATTTTAACATAATCATAGATACGTTTTGGTAAATAAACCGTTGCATCCATCGATACTCTTGGTGAATTCACATGGAAAATCAATTGATTATTATCAAATGAAATCGTATTTAACTGTTCAAAAGTTTCAACCGTATAAGCATCATGCTTTCCGTGGAAACGAATTTCGCTATCAACTAAGATAGTAGCCTGATCATGCGTTTTAAACTTAAGTGAACCATTATTTAAAACAAAATCAATAACGGTTATCTCAGCTGCATCATACATAAATTGATGTTTGATGGTTTCAGTTTTGACCCAGGGTACATTCACCGAAACGTTAAATTCTTTGGTATTAAAATTTTGCATTAAATCTCTAACTTTTGAAGTGATTGACTCACTAATCTTTTTGCCTTCTTTGATAGCGTCTGTACCAATTTTATTGGCTTGGTCCGTTGCTTGATCAACCATGCGTTTAAAATCTTGATGTTTATAGGCTGATTGTTTAGACTGCATAGCTTCTAATTCTTTTTTAGTTTCATCTAGTGTGTGTTCAAGATCGACAATTTCTTTTTCTAGTTCTTCAACACGTACACTTAAATGTGCTTTTTGCGCTAACATTTCTTCTGTAATCTCATCTAATTCAGAGAATATCTCAATTTCTCTATAACGTTGTTTCGCTACGGTTAAGGCTTCTTGCTTTTTATTTATCGTTGCTTCAACTTGGTCGATTTGAGCTGACAATTGGTTTATTTTTTCAGTTAACTGAGCTAATTGTTCCTCAGTTGCTTGTCTTTCTGCTTTTCTTTTCGTTTCGTCATCAACGCTATGACTTGCTTGTTGATGTTTTGACAATTCTTCTTCTAAATCTGCTTGATCTTGGCGATATTCTTCACTAAAATCAAACGTTTCATCATAGAAATCTTTATCCTCTTTATCTGCTTGGTTATCAGACGTTTCTGCTTGATTTAATTCTTTAATATATTTTGTAATGGAGTCATAAGTTCCTTTTCCAAATTCTAAAGCACCATCAGCAATTTGTCTAATTTGTTTAGCCAGATCATTGTCTTCAATCGTTTCTTGTTCTGCTTGAGACTCACCTGTTGGGGTCTCAATTGTATCTTCTTCTACATTTGCATGAGCAGTCTCTTCATTTTTTTCATCAGTTGGTATCGAAGTGTTTTCTGTTGTTTTTTCAGATATGTTTTGAGTCGCCTGTTTAGAACTGTGTGATTGATTTTTTGCCTCAAGTAATGTAAGTGCCTCTTCCGTTGTAATAACACCTTGGCGAACCAATTCAATAATTCTTTCTTTTTGATTCATAAAGAATCCCTCCTCATATAGGTAACCACTTATTTCTACAATACCTATTATGCCAAGTAACGTGCAAAAATGCATAGGGCTAGAGGCCGATTTTCACTTAAGTCTTAAGTAGTGGTAGGGTCAAGTATAAAACAATGGATTAACGTGAAAAAAACCAAATGTTCAATGATGTAAAAACTCCTAAAAACCCTATTAATTAGTGCGGCTAGAATATTTTTTAGGATTCTATCATTGAACATTCGGATGTGAACATTACTTTAAAATACGGGCCAGGTATTGCCCAGTGTAACTTCCTTTTACTTTTGCAACTTCTTCAGGTGTTCCTGTAGCAACAATTTCGCCACCATTAATCCCACCTTCAGGACCTAAATCAATGATATAATCCGCTGTTTTGATAACATCTAAATTATGTTCAATAATAACAACCGTATTTCCTGCTTCAACTAAGCGGTCAATGACTAATAATAGTTTTCGAATATCATGTGGATGCAATCCCGTTGTTGGCTCATCCAAGATATAAAAAGTATCACCTGAAGATACACGTTGTAATTCAGCAGCTAATTTCATCCGTTGAGCTTCTCCACCAGATAAAGTTGTGGCCGATTGTCCTAAACGGACATAACCTAAACCAACATCCAATAAAGTTTTTAGCTTACGACTGATTTTGGGAATCGCTTCAAAAAATTCCACTGATTCTTCAATCGTCATATCTAATATCTCTGCTATATTTTTCCCTTTATATTTAATTTCAAGCGTTTCTGAATTGTAACGTTTACCATGGCAAACTTCGCATGGGACATACACATCGGATAAGAAATGCATTTCTATTTTCTTAATTCCACCACCAGCACACGCCTCACAACGGCCACCTTTAACATTAAAGCTAAAACGCCCTTTCGTATAACCACGAACTTTGGCTTCATTGGTTTGAGCGAATAATCCACGAATATCATCAAACACACTTGTATAGGTTGCTGGATTTGATCTGGGTGTTCGACCGATCGGACTTTGGTCAATATCAATCGTTTTTTCAAGCGATTCATAACCTTTAATGTCTTTAAATTTTCCTGGTCGTTCTTGGGTACTCGTTAAACGTTTTTGCAAAGCTACTTTTAAAATAGAATTAACTAAACTACTTTTCCCTGAACCTGATACCCCTGTCACACATGTCAGGCGTCCGATTGGAAATTTCACATCAATATTTTTTAAATTATTTTCTTCTGCACCAATAACCTCTACCCAGCCACGGTCCGTATCTCTTCTTGTTTTAGGAATGGGAATAGACTCTTTACCACTTAAATATCTACCTGTAATAGAATTAGGATTCGCCATTACTTCTTGTGGCGTACCGACAGCAACAACTTCACCACCATTTTCACCTGCACCAGGCCCAATATCAATCAGATAATCAGCCGCTAACATGGTCTCATCATCGTGTTCAACGACGATTAAGGTATTTCCAAGTTCACGCATTTGTTTTAAGGATTCTATTAAGCGAGCATTATCACGTTGATGTAGTCCGATTGACGGTTCATCTAAAATATATAAAACACCACTTAAATTTGACCCAATTTGAGTTGCTAACCGAATACGTTGTGACTCGCCTCCAGATAAAGTACCCGAAACACGACTTAAGGTTAAATAATCCAAGCCAACATTATTTAAAAAGGTTAAACGGTCAGTTACCTCTTTTAATATTGGTTTTGCAATCATTTCATTTTCTGTACTAAAGTCAAGCGCTTTAAAGTAATCAAGTGCGTCATGAATAGACAAATCAGTCGCTTCAGCGATATTTTTTTCGCCAACTTTAACAGATAGAGCTTCAGGGTTTAAACGCTGACCTTTACAGGTTGGACAAGGAAGCTCTTGCATAAATTGACGCATCACTTCACGTGTATAATCTGAACTCGTTTCATTGTACCGTCTTTCAACATTATTCATGATTCCTTCAAAGACGTGGTCAATCGTTTTTGTTCCGCCTGACATGGGTTGATAAGTAAATTTAAATTTTGCATCGGGTGATCCATATTTTAAGACTTGTTTTTGTTCATCTTTTAAGTCTTCATAAGGCACATCCATGGGGATGTTATACGCTTGGCAAAACTGTTCTAGCATCGAAGGATAGTAATTTGAACTGATTGGATTCCAAGGCACAAACGCACCTTCAGCCAAAGTTTTCGATTTATCCGGTAGAACTAATTCTTCATCTACCGTTAAACGCACACCTAATCCATCACATTCTTTGCAGGCACCAAATGGTGCATTAAACGAGAACAAGCGAGGTTGTAATTCATCAACTGTAAAATCGCAAAATGGACAAGCATAGTGTTCATTAAAATACATAACATCTTCGCCATTATTAACATCGACCACAATATATCCATCTGAAAAACGTAAAGCTTGTTCAACTGAATCAAATAAGCGGGAACGTATATCGTCTTTAATAACAATCCGATCGACAACGACTTCTATAGTATGTTTTTTGTTTTTTTCTAATTCGGGAACTTCAGTAATATCATAGATGTCGCCGTCAACTCTCACGCGAATATAGCCAGCTTTGGCAATTTTTTCAAAACCCGTTTTATGTTGTCCTTTTTTATCTCTCACATATGGGCTTAATATTTGAATCCGCGTTTTAGCCGGCAATTCAAGAATACGATTGACCATTTGTTCTGCAGAAGACCGTTCAATAGGGATATTATGCGTAGGACAGTAAGGGACACCAACTCTAGCGTAAAGTAATCTTAAAAAGTCATTTATTTCAGTTGCTGTTCCAACGGTTGAACGCGGATTATGACTCGTGGTTTTTTGATCAATTGAGATCGCTGGGCTCAATCCTTCAATCGAATCGACATCAGGCTTATCCATTTGACCTAAAAATTGTCTTGCATAGGCTGATAAACTTTCTACATAGCGTCGTTGACCTTCAGCGTATAAGGTATCAAAGGCTAGGGAGCTTTTCCCTGATCCTGATAGTCCTGTCATAACCACCAGTTGATCGCGTGGTATTTCTAAATTTATATTTTTCAAATTATGCGATCTCGCACCTTTTATAACGATTTTATCTTTTGCCATCTATAAGGATGCCTCTCTTCTAAAATAGTTTTACACTGAAATATTGTACCATATATTTATCAAAAAGTACGAATGTTTGTTCGCACAAAAAAACAACCTAGCATAAACCAGGTTGTTTTAAAGATTACTTATTCTACTTAAAAGAAAGAATTATTGAGCTAATTCTGACCAGTCAGTTAATTCACCTAAGAAGATAGCACGAACGTTGTCTAAAGAAATTTCTTCTAAAGGATTGTCATTGTGTACAATGACAGCAATACCATCAAGAGCGATTGCATCAAATTGTAATACTTCTTTTTCCTCATCTGATAATTCACGTGAAGCCATACCTAAGTTTGCCGTACCGTTCATAGCAGCTTCCATACCAGCAGTTGATCCGTTAGAAGTAACGTTAACTGTTACATTAGGATTTAATGCTTGATATTCTTCAGCTAAAACTTCCATAACAGGCGTTACTGATGTAGATCCAACAACTTCAATTGTTCCTTCTAAACCAGCAGCTTCGTATGAAGGTAATTCAGTTGCAGCTTCTTCAGTTGCTTCTTCTTCAGTTGCTTCTTCTTCAGTTGCTTCTTCTTCAGTTGCTTCTCCATCAATTGCATCACCAGCAGGTGTTACTTGGATGTATCCTTCTCCTTCTACAATTGCTTGTCCTTCAGCAGAGTGGATGAAAGATAAGAAGTCTTGAGTAACTTCATCAAAGCTTTCTTCAGTCCAAGCTACGTTAAATGGACGTGAAATTGGATATTCACCAGCAAGGATTGCTTCAGGAGTAGCTTCAGCACCATCAACTAATAATGGTTTAACTGAATCATCTAAAGATCCTAAAGAAATGTATCCAATGGCTGCAGGGTCACCTGCTACTGTTTGCATAACACCATTTGTAGAGTTTTGGATAACTGCACTTACGCTAGTCATATCGTCGTCATTTTCATCAACTACACCAACGATTTCAACGAAAGCTCCACGAGTACCTGAACCATCTTCACGAGATACAACAGTAATTGGACCTTCTTGAGCTAATACAGAAACAGATGAAAGAGCTAAACCAGCAACAGCTAACATAGGTAAAACTTTGAATGATTTCTTCACTTAAAAATCTCTCCTTTAAATTTAAACTATAGTCTAAACAAAATACACGACAGATTGCAATACGGGAAAAGTAAGGAATCTTACTCACCGTATGCTTAAATTATACCATCCTATTGTGAATTTACTGTAAAGGTATTGTAAAGGTTGTGTAAATTTGTTAAGTTTTAAGAATTTATTGCTTTCAACATAACTTTCCCTCATTATAAATCAGTCAGAAATGTTAAAAATAATACTCATTTCCTTTGTCTATAACACTTAAAGATTCAAGTATTTTGCTATTTGAAAGTATCTACTTTAAGGTTGTCATCGAATCATAAGAATTAATAAAAAAGTTAGAAAAAACACACCTTTACAATGGATGTATTTTTTCTAACCTTTAAATAATTTAATTTAATTCGACTATGTCACCCGTGACAATATAAACAATTCGCTCACATATATTCGTCACATAATCACCAATACGTTCTAAACTTTGGGCAACATTGATATAGCTAACCCCTTGTTCAACAACTTCTGAATTATTAACCATACGTTGTTGTGATTCAATAAATACATCTCTTAATAATTCATCAACCAGTTCATCACGCTCAGCAATCTCACGGGCTGCTTCGGCATCTTTTTCAGCAAAGGCAGCAATTGTATCAGTAAGCATTGGTTGGATGATTTCACCCATCCGTTTAATTTTATTAGATAGCACTTCAACGTCTACTGCTTCAGTTTCTCTTCTAATAACGGCTCGCGCAATGGATACCGCATGATCTGCTATACGTTCAATATCAAGACTTGCATGAATAATCGCAAAAATTAAACGTAAATCTTCAGATACCGGTTGTTGTAAGACAATTAATCGATAGGCATCGCGTTCAATATCAACAGTTGACGCATTGATACGCAAATCATCACTAAATAATTCATGTGCTAATTCCTTATCAAATTCCGTGTAAGCTTTAATTGCTTTATGGACTGATTCATTTGCGGCATTGCCTAATTCAGCTAATTTTGTATGTAATGATTCGAGTTCTTGAGTATATTGTGTTCTCACAATTTTTTACCTCCCTGTATTTACAAGATGAATGTTAACCAAATCTACCTGAAATATAATCATTTGTTCTTTGATCGTTTGGATTACTAAAAATCTTTTCCGTATCATCAAATTCTATCACTTCACCCGTTAAAAAGAAAGCGGTTTTGTCTGAAATACGTGCTGCTTGTTGCATGTTATGCGTAACAATCACAACGGTATACTTTTGTTTTAATTCTTGGATTAAATCTTCGATTTTATTGGTTGAAATAGGGTCCAATGCAGATGTTGGCTCATCCATTAATAATACTTCTGGATTGTTCGCTATCGCACGTGCAATACAAATACGTTGTTGTTGACCACCAGAAATATCAGTCGCCTTTCTTTGCAGTTTATCCTTAACTTCATCCCAAATAGCTGCCCCGCGTAAACTTTCTTCAACAATGTGATCTAGTTCATGAGAATCTTTGATACCATGCGTCCTTGGACCATATGCAATATTATCATAAATGCTCTTAGGAAATGGATTAGGATGTTGAAACACCATTCCAACTCTTTTTCTTAAAATATTAACATCATAATCTTTGCTATAAATATCATCCGAATCTAAAGTAATTGTCCCATCAACTTTGGTTCCAGGAACTAAATCTTGCATTCTATTTAAAGTTTTAATGAAGGTTGATTTTCCACAACCTGAAGGTCCGATAAATGCTGTTACGATATTTTCTTCAATATCCATATTAATATTTTTTAATGCCTGAAAATCCCCATAATAAAAATCTAAATCCTTAATTTGCATTTTAATCTTAGACATGTTTATTTTCCTCCCGAACCGAGTTTATTACTTATATAGGTTGATAGTGCATTAATTAATAATACTAAGATAATTAACACCGTTGCCGTTGCATAAGCCTCATTAACATGAAACCCTTCATTGGACAAGACATACATGTGTACCGCTAATGTTCGACCTGAAGACATAAGACTCGTAATCATATTGCTGGATGAACCAAGAGTATATAGTAGAGCCGCTGATTCGCCGACAATTCTTCCGATAGCTAAAATAATTCCTGATAAAATCCCAGGCATCGCAACAGGTAGGACGACTGTGAAAATAGTTCTTAATTTACCTGCCCCTAAAGCTAGACTCCCCATTCTCAATGAATTATCTACGCTATGTAGCGCTTCTTCAGTTGAAGAAATAATAATCGGTAAGATCATAATGGTAATCGTTAAAATACCCGCTAAGTGTGAATAACCCCAGCCTAAACGAATTACGAAAAACAACATTCCAAACAAACCATAAACAATCGAAGGAACGGCAGCTAAAGTGTCCGTTGCAAGTCGAATAAGCGAAAGAAACCAACTGGATTGGTCAGTATATTCCACTAAATAGAAAGCCGTGAAAATACCAATTGGACCAGCAATTAAAAGTGAAATACCAACAATGATCAAGGTAGAAATAATAGACGGTGTCATCGATACATTATCCGTTGTATAATGCCATGAAAAAATCTCAGGCGTTAAATAAGGCACACCATTCCAAAGGATAAACCCAATAATGAAAGCTAACATACCTATTGTAAAGAAGGCAGCGGCCCAAACGATGAAACGGGTTAAAGAAAAGTTTTTCATTAGCTATCCTTACCTTTCGACTTAATCACCATGAAGATGGTATTGATAATAAGAATGAAAACAAAAAGAACGACTGCTGTTGCGATTAATGATTCACGGTGTCGACCAGAAGCATAGGCCATTTCTAATACGATATTCGTTGTTAAAGTACGCACGCCACTGTTGAGTCCCGTTGGTAGCGCTGGTTGATTTCCTGTAACTAGAATAACGGCCATTGTTTCACCAATTGCGCGTCCAATTCCTAAAATAACTGAAGATAAAATGCCGGATTTCGCTGCTGGAACAACAACGTTCATGACAGATCGTTCATGAGTCGCACCTAATCCCATACTAGCTTGGTAATAAGAAGCCGGCACCGCACGTATAGAAGCTTCTGACATACCGATAATTGTCGGAAGAATCATAATTCCCAATAATAAGGAAGCTGTTACCATATTCATCCCTGAACCACCCATTATATTTCTAAAGAAAGGAACAAATATTTGTAAAGCGAAGAAACCGTAAACGATAGAAGGGATAGCCGCCATTAAATTGATGGCCGGCTTCAGCCAACGATAAAGGGGTTTCGGACAAAAATATGCCATAAAAACCGCTGTTAAAATACCAATGGGTACACCAATTAAGATGGCTCCAAAAGTAACAATGACTGATCCAACAATCATTGGGAAAATACCAAATTGAGCATTGGTAGCACGTGGACGCCAAACTTGACCTAAAAGGAAATTGCCTAATCCTTCTTCAATGATAAAAGGGACGCCCCCTTCAAAAATGAAGTAGAATATCAAAATAATAGCAATGATCGATATCATAGCGCAAAACATAAAGACATACTTCATAATTGTTTCTGTCGAATTCCGTTGCATAATACTTCTCCTAACTAAATTAATTATAGTCATCTTTCAGTTAACATTGAGTCAATTTCATTCTACCTATACTTTGTAAATTTTATACCACGTTTTATGTAAAGATTTAAGAAATACATTTATTTATAAATGCTATTTGCACGCGCTTTCTGGATTGAAATCCTTCCCTTTGTTAAAATACGGTTAAATTAAGGCGGAATGTAAATTTAGTGTAAAGTTTATGTAAATTTGACGTTTAATAAGGTAAAAATACTTTAAAAGTTGAACCAACTCCGACTTGGCTTTCAACCTCTATTTTTCCATTCAATACCTTGACTAAATTCCTTACAATCGACAAGCCCAATCCTGTACCACCTGAATTTCGGCTACGCCCTTTATCCACACGATAAAACCGTTCAAAGATGCGTTCCTGATCATTTTCTGGAATTCCAATGCCATTATCCGTCACAGAAAATTGAACCCCTTTACGTTTACGACGGATTTTTATAATAATATCACTATTTTCTTCAGAATAATTAATGGCATTATCAATTAAATTTGTGAAAATCTGTTCAATACGATGCTGATCAGCTTTATACATCACTGCTTCATCCGCATCAATTGTTAAGCCGATTTTTTTGGCTTTTGCTTTAGCTAAGAAGAATTCAACACTGGCTTCGGCTGCATCCACTATATTAAATTCATTAACGGTCACAGGTATGGTTTGTTTTTCTACTCTAGATAACTCTAAAATATCATGGATAATTATTTCCAAACGATTACTTTCATTGGCAATAATTTCAACAAATTGGCGTGCTACTTTTGGGGTATCAATGGCACCAGCTAATAGCGTTTCAGCAAATCCCTTGATAGCCGTTACTGGTGTCCTTAATTCATGCGATGCATTCGCCACAAATTCTGTTCTAACGGTCTCTAAACGCCGTATTTCCGAAATATCATAAAGCAAAACCAAAATTGAATCATCATTTACGCCACTTCCTACCGAAAAAGGAACGATGTTTACATCGATATACTTCGAATTAGGCACAAACATTTCAATTTCATCTCGCAAAGATTCTCTATCTTGCATCACATGACGGATCATATTCGCCAACAAGTAACTTTTAATGTATGTTTCATAGGAACGACCTAACGCACTATCGTCTATTTTCAATAAAGATGCTGCTGCAGGATTAAATAATTCTATTTTACCTAATTCATCAATTACTAAGACCCCTAAATTAATATGATCTAGCATTAATGATAATTTTTGTTCACTAGCACTTAAAAAATTATGTTCTTTTTCTAAATGCTTCGATAAGGTTTCTACTTGCATACCTAAATTATCTATCGTCGAATAATTATCTTCTTCATAGGTAAACGTATAATCATTTTGCTTAATCCTGTTTAATCCATCACTTATATTTGCGATAGCCCGATCAGTCATTTGATAAAACTGTTTGTAAAAAGCAAAGACCAAACAGACTAAACTAACAACAAATAAAGCCATACCTATCCAAAACATTTGCCAATAACTTTTAAAATAATCGCTCGGATAGCGTAGCAATAACCATTGTTCTCCTTCAATCGGTGCAGCAACCCAAAGATAACCTTCCTTTACCCAACTAAAAGGATCGTTATTTGATTTTTGCTCCAAAATGGGTTCAAAAACACTTGGATTTAGACTTCCAATGGAAAAAGTACTCCACTCTAAATCAGGTAGACGGCTGGTTGATACTGTCGAAACATCATAAGAAGCCCCTTCAACCGAAGAAGCCCAAAAATGGGTAATATCTTCTTCAGTCAAAGCGGCTTGCGAATAATTAATAACCTTCACAGCTTCTGCTTCAGCTTGATTTTGTATCAAATAACGTACACTAAAATAGTACAAACTAGAAAATAATAAAACAAAAATAAATAACACACTTAATACAAACGATTGATTCTCAAACATGCGTTGTTTAATTTTTTTCATATTCCTCTGGCACCTCAAATTTATAGCCAAAACCTCTGACCGTTCGAATATACTGTGGATTTTTAGTGTTTTTTTCAATTTTTTCTCTTAAATGGCTAATATGTACATCAACAATACGGGTTTCACCGGCATAATCGAAATTCCAAATATTATTTAATAGTTGCTCACGACTTAAAATGCGACCTTTCCGCAGCGCCATATAAACTAATAATTCATACTCTTTGGGTGTAATCTCTATCGGAACCCCATCAACTAGAACCTCGTAACGATCGACATATATTTCCAATGCACCAAGTTTCATGACTTGGTTATCTTCTTGATCAATCGCTTCTAATTTGGTATTCGCTTCTAATAAGTCGGTAGTCGTTTCTTCCTCTGATTCCGATTCAGATAGGCCAATAACATTTTCAGTGTCACTCGTTTCCATCCGTCTAAATATCGCTTTAATCCGTGCTACGACTTCCCTTGGACTAAAAGGTTTTGTAAGATAATCATCTGCACCTAATTCAAGGCCAATAATCTTATCATACTCGTCATCTTTAGCCGTTAACATTAATATAGGCGTTGTGATATTATCTTGCCTCACACGCCGACAAACATCCATACCATCCATTTTTGGTAACATTATATCTAAAATGATAAAATCATACGGATTATCTTTAATCATTTTATAGGCTTGCTTACCATCTGTTGCTGTTTCAACCGAATAACCTGCTTGATCTAAGTTATACTCTAATAATGTTAAAATTGAAGGTTCATCATCAACTACTAAAATACGTTTCATATATTAGCCTCCACTCTTCTTCAAACCAAAGTCTCACTATATCTTATCATTTTCATATGAAAAGATATAGTGGTGCAGCCACTCCATGCAAAACCTTCTCTGTGATAGTTAGTTAAATTTTTAAAAATTGTTTCATTGAACGACGTGCACCAATCACACCTAAAAGGATGCCAATCACAAGCAGTCCAACACTTACGTAAGCCATCATTGGCCACACAGGGACTAGGTTTAGATTAACAATGCCTAATAATTCGCCTGGTGCGCGCAGGATAAAAGTGTACAGTCCATATAAGAATAAAGAAGCAAATAGGGCTCCAAATAATCCGATTAATGCTCCTTCAATCGCAAAAGGTGCGCGAATAAAACTATTTTTAGCACCTACTAATCGCATAATTTCAATTTCAGTTTGCCTTGCTGAAATAGTGGCCTTAATCGTATTCGATACTAATAATACCGCTATAACAATCAAAACAGCTGCTACTATGGCTAAAATATAACGACTCGTTTCAAGGATATTAACAATATTTTCCGTGTTAAAGCCACCATATTCAACATTATCAACTGAATCAAACTGGTTGATGGCTTGTGCCACACTAGCTAATTGATCAGGGTCTTCAATATTAACGACAAAAATATTATATAAAGGATTGGCATCCCCTTCAAACAACTCAAATTCGCTACCATAGTTTTCTATCAGACTGGCTAATTCTTCATCTTTTGTACGATAAGTGACACTTGTTACTTCGGGTATAGCTTCGATATTTTTTCGTAAAATATCTTCATCATCACTTTCCGCTAATAAATCAATATGTACACGAATCTGCAAACCTTGTTCTATATTTGTAGCTAATTGGTTCATATTGATTAATAAAACAGCCAATCCACCTACCATAATCAAGGTTAGCGTCATCGTTATTATGGAGGTGGTTGTCATCCATCCATTTCTAAAGAGGTTTCGAAAACCATCACGAATATGACGGAAAAAACTTCTAATCGCGCTCATTGTACGCCCCCTTATAGTCATCACGGATAATTTTGCCATCGTTTATACGAACGACACGATGTTTATATCGATTCACTAAGGTATCATTATGTGTCCCCATAATAATCGTGGTACCCGTCAAATTAATATCTTCTAAAACACGAAAAATATCATTAGCCGTTTCCGGGTCTAAATTCCCCGTCGGTTCATCGGCAATGAGTATGCTTGGTCGATTAGCCATAGCACGTGCAATCGCTACCCGTTGCATTTCACCACCGGATAACTCAGAGGGATATTGATGGATTTTATGTCTTAAATCAACTAGGGCTAGAACATCATTGACACGTTTTTTAATATCTTTTTTACTCTTACCCGTTACCTCTAAAGCATAGGCAACATTTTCATAAACATTTAATTTGGGTAATAGTTTGAAGTCTTGGAACACAACTCCGACATAACGTCTAAGATAAGGAACATCTTTTTCTTTCATATCTTGCAAAATATACTTTCCAACCGTTATTTTTCCAGAATTGGCTTTTTCTTCACGATAAATCAACTTCATTAAAGTCGATTTCCCCGAACCACTTGGCCCTACTAAATAAACAAACTCACCTTGTTCAATACGTAAACTAACATTATCTACGGCTTTGATTCCATTAGAATACTGTTTGACTACATTTGTAAATTGAATCATGTTAATGCTTTCTCCTATATTCATGTATAATTATATCTAATCATACGTTATTTTTACGCCAGACGCTATTCTAAAGAGATGACATTCTAATTACGATTATTCATCGTTTGATTGAATAGACCATTTTAAATAAGCATCAATAAAACCATTCAAATCTCCATCCATCACAGCCTGTACTTGACCCACTTCATACTGTGTTCGATGATCTTTTACCATAGAATACGGGTGGAAAACATATGACCTAATCTGTGAACCCCAAGCAATCTCCTTTTGATCCCCTTTTACTTCGGCTAATTCAGTCGCTTTTTTCTCTTCCTCTAATTGATACAGTTTAGCTTTTAACATTTTCATTGCTTGTTCTCTATTTTGTAACTGCGATCGTTGCGACTGACTTTGGGTCACGATTCCTGTTGGAATATGGGTAATCCTTACAGCGGAAGACGTTTTATTAATATGTTGTCCCCCTGCACCACTCGCTCGAAAAGTATCAATCCGTAAATCATCTGGATTTACATCAACCTCAACGGTATCATCTAGAACGGGTGTAACTTCTACAGACGCAAAAGACGTATGACGTCTACTATTTGAATCAAAGGGCGAAATTCTTACTAAGCGATGAATGCCTTTTTCTGATTTTAAATAACCATAAGCGTATTGACCACTAATGGATAAGGTCGCACTTTTAATGCCCGCTTCTTCACCTTCATTATAGTCAATTATTTCGACTGTAAAACCTTGCTGTTCAGCCCATCTTTGGTACATACGCAACAACATACTACCCCAATCTTGCGATTCTGTTCCACCAGCACCCGGATGAATTTCTAAAATGGCATCATTGGCATCGTGTGGCCCTGACAACAAAAGTTTGGTCTCATAATTCGATAATTGATCGCTCAAGCGTTGAATGTTTTCTTCGAGTTCACTTAATATATCCTCATCTTTAGACTCATTATATAATTCTATGCCCAAGTTAATTTCATCGACTCTTTCCGTCATTGTTTCAAATTCTTGGTAGGTAGCTTTGGCTTGATTCAAATCTTTCATCACTTTTTGAGCCGCTTCATTATCGTCCCAAAATCCGCTTTGAGCCATCTGATATTCATAATTTGCAATATCCGCTTCTATCGCATCTAAGTCAAAGAGCCCTCCGATAACTGTCAACTTGCTCACTTGCTTCTTCAATAAACTGTTTCATTTCATAAAATTCCATAATAAATATCTCCTTATTTTATCTTTTAAAGCCCTTAGATTAACGGTAAAAAAACTGTTCACAAATCAAATGATTGGAACAGTTCTATTACAGTTTCTTAAGCCGTTGGTACTGGACGTTTTGCTGGTCTTGGGTTCGATTGATTAACTTGTTCACGTTCTACATTTTGACGAATTTGTGCTTTCATGACAAAACGTGTGACATCTTGTTCAATCGCCGCAATCATTTCTTGGAAACGATCATAACCTTCTGTTTGATATTCAGTCAATGGGTTTGTTTGAGCATAGGCTCTTAAACCAACACCTTGGCGTAAATTATCCATCATATCGATATGGTCTGTCCATTTACTGTCCACCACTTTAAGAATAATTACTTTTTCAAACTCCATGACTTGTTCAGGTCCGTTTAACTGTCCAATTTTTTCATCATAAGCTGCTTCAGTAATACTATACAAATAATCCGTTAATTCGTCGGCATTTTTGTTTTCTAAATCCGCTAAAGTAATCGAATCAGGTGAAACCAAATTAGCTTTAGCATAATCGAGGAGGCTTTCTAATTGCCAGTTTTTCTTTTCACCTTCAGTCGCATAAGCTACTTGACGCGAAATAGTTCGTTTAATCATCGCTTTAACATAAGGTGTTAATGATTCTTTACTAGTAATCACTTCAAGTCGTTGGCCATAAATTACTTCACGTTGTTCACGCATAACTTCATCATACTCTAAGACGTTTTTACGGGTGTCATAGTTATTACCTTCAACCCGTTTTTGCGCTGATTCTACTTGACGTGATAACATTTTACTTTGAATAGCTAAATCATCTTCAGAGTCATCTTCATTCAACTTTTGCCATACTGCTTGAATTCTATCTGAACCAAAACGGCGCATTAAATCATCTTCTAATGATAGATAAAATTGAGATGCACCTGGGTCACCTTGACGTCCAGCCCGTCCACGTAATTGATTATCAATCCGACGTGATTCATGACGCTCCGTCCCAATCACACATAGTCCACCACGTTCTACAACACCACTACCTAATTTAATATCCGTCCCACGACCAGCCATGTTAGTGGCAATCGTTACGGCACCCCGTTGACCAGCTTGCATAATAATCTCAGCTTCTTTAAAGTGGTTTTTAGCATTTAAGACTTCGTGTGGAATACCTTCTTTAGTTAACAAACGTGATAGATATTCAGAGGTTTCAACTGCCACCGTCCCCACCAATAAGGGTTGTCCTTGTTCATGACGACGTTTAATATCTTCTACAACCGCCTTAAACTTAGATTTCAAGTTTGGATACAACAAATCGGCTGCGTCTTCTCGAATAACAGGACGGTTAGTTGGAATCTGAATAACGTTCATGTTATAAATTTCACGGAATTCTTCCTCTTCCGTTTTTGCTGTACCCGTCATCCCAGCTAATTTTTTATACATACGGAAATAATTTTGGAAGGTAATGGTTGCCATTGTTTTAGATTCATTTTCAATCTTTACGCCTTCTTTTGCTTCAATCGCTTGGTGTAGACCATCAGAATAGCGACGACCTTCCATAATACGACCTGTAAAGCCATCCACGATTTTCACTTGACCTTCATCCACTACATAATCAATATCATGAATCATAATATAATTCGCCCGTAAGGCTTGATCAATATGGTGAACCAAGGCCGTATGTTCAGGTTCATACAAGTTTTCTAAGCGAAAGACACGTTCAGCTTTATCAACACCTGTATCGGTTAAAGCAATTGTTTTCGAAGATAAATCAATGGTGTAATCTTCTTCTTCTTTTAAGCCTTTAGCAAAATAATCCGCACGCGTATACAAGGCAGTGGATTTTCCAGCTTGACCTGAAATAATCAAAGGCGTTCTTGCTTCATCGACTAAGATGGAATCCACCTCATCGACAACCGCAAAATTCAAAGGACGTTGCACCATTTGATGTTGGTATACCACCATGTTATCTCTTAAATAGTCAAAGCCTAATTCATTATTCGTGCTGTATGTAATGTCACAATTATAAGCCTCGCGTTTTTGCGCTGGGGTCATTGAATTAAGATTCAAGCCTACGGTTAAACCTAAGAAACGATAAATTTCACCCATTTCTTTTGAGTCACGTGTTGCTAGGTAATCGTTAACAGTTACCACATGGACCCCTTTACCGGCAAGGGCATTTAAATATACCGGCATGGTTTCAGTTAAGGTTTTCCCTTCACCTGTTTTCATCTCTGCAATATTACCATCGTGAATGACAACCCCACCTTGGATTTGAACTTTATATGGAAATAACCCTGTAACACGGCGGGCTGCTTCACGCACTACCGCAAAAGCTTCAACAAGAATATCATCCAGTGTTTGACCCTTTGCAAGTTTGTTTTTTAATTCAGTTGTCATAGCTCTTAGCTGTTCATCTGTCATATCTTTGAATGTTGGTTCCATAGCCATCACTTCATCTGCTATTTTCCCTGTCCGTTTTAACTCAGCTTTATCATTTTCGATTAAATTACGAAGGATGTTAGCCATCTATCAATTACTCCTTTTTAGTGCGTCAGCACCTGTTGATTATTCGTTGTTCATTCAAGTAAATAAACCTCATTTTACATTGTATCATTTATTTATACTAATTTGAATGTTTTTATACTTATATATTTCATCAAATTGCATTCGATCAAATTATTCGTTGTCCTTTTTCTTAGGGCATAAAACTTTTATTGGCTTGGGCATGCAAAAAAAGGCAGGTTTCCCTGCCTTTAGCTGAAAAGTAAAATTAATTGGAAGTTGTTTCAATCAAACCATAGCGACCATCTTTACGACGATAGACAATACTGATATCCATCGTTTCAGCGTCCGTATAAATAAAAAAGTCATGCCCTAACATGTTCATTTGTAACACTGCTTCTTCACTATCCATTGGTTTGAGGTTGATTCGTTTTGAACGCACGATCTCTAATTCAGGTTCAGTAGTAGCTGTTGTGGTTGGTGCTTGGTTAGCCGCTTCAGCTGCTTCTAAGTTGGCACCATTTGAAATACCTGAATAACCCTTTTCACGCGATTTACGATTAATTTTTGTTTTATATTTTCTAACTTGACGCTCAAGTTTATCCACTACAAAATCAATACTTGCATATAAGTCTGGGGTTGTTTCTTCCGCACGCAAGACCAAGAAAGACAGTGGGATAGTCACTTCAGCTTTGGCTGTTTTATCTGGGTAAACCTTTAAATTGACGTAAGCCGTTGCATCAGGTACATCTTCGAAAAAGCGCTCAAGTTTGGCCACCTTTTTCTCTGCATAATCCCGAATCGCTTTGGTTACCTCAATATTTTCCCCACGAACGTTATAAGTAAACATATAAATCCCTCATTTCCAATATATTTTTGGTAGTGCCATATTGAGTAGAGGTACCATCTATCTAATAATGTTAATTCAAAGGACATTATAATTAATTCTATCGCTCGCACATTATCAATCAACGAGTACACCTATTCTAATAAGGTACTACCAGGATTCAAAAAGCACTTTCCTTTGCTTTTATTAATTATAGCACAAATTTTGATAACTGAAAACGTAAACACTCAATTAATCAAAACTTGATTTTTTTCTATCAAAAATTTAATCTAACATTTGATGATGCGCTAAGGTGAGCGATTCTACTAAGGCGTCACTTTCACCCGCAATTAAAGCAAGTCTTAATAAATTTTTAGCTTGTAACAGGGTAGCGCCCGTTGTATACACATCATCAAAAATAAGGTATTTACTTTGATTAAAAACAAAATCAGATTTAATCTGAAATGATTGACCTAGCTGTATCCTCTCGTCACGGGCTTTTTTCGCTTGTTTACGACCATCTCCAATATAATCAAACGGTTCACTAAAAGCTATCCCAGCCTCCATCAATAAGATCGCTGTACTATGAAAACCTCTTTCATGAATACTCTCTGGTGAACTCGGCAAGATTATCCATGCATAATCTTCATACTGCAAATAAATTTCGCTCAGCGTATCAACCATTATTTTAGCTAAACGTACATCCCCATGATATTTCAAGCGACTTAACCATTCACTAAATACCTCATCATACTGAAAGATAGCTTGATGGGCTAAAATGGCTTCGGGATAGGTTTGAAGCCAACGAAAACAGTCATAACAATAGGTATATTTATTAGTTTTATCATCCATTGAACGACCGCACCCTTGGCAAGCTGAATCCGACCGCGTTAATCTTTGAAATTGATTCAGACATTTTGAACAAAATAGCGGAAAGGACAAGGGAGACAAGCCAATCAATTGTTTCCAAGTTAAATCATGTTGCATCTGACGTTGACACGAATAACATAATGAATCACTCATACGTAATCAAGCCTTGTTCGTTTGCTAACTGATTCATCTGACGAATTTGCTGTCTAGCCTGTAACATCTTTTGATTAATTCCAAAGTGTCCAAAAATTAATTGTCCTGTTGGATAATCGGCACGACGTCCGACACGTCCACTCATCTGAACTAAAGCAGCTCTTGAATACATGGGGCTTTCGCTCCCAATGATACAGACATGGCAATTGCTAAACGTTACCCCGCGTTCTAGGATCGTTGTGACAATTAGACCTTCATATTCGCCAGAACGTAAGGCCGCAATTTTTTCTTTACGTTGAGGATCCAAAGCATGCACACACGCTAAACGAATAGTCGAAAAATCATTGGTTAACCAAGCATATAAGCGTTCCGCTAATTTAATATTTGGCATAAAGACTAATTTTATTCCATCAATTATCAGAAAAGAGGTTAACAGTCGCCATAAGTAGGAATATTTATTTTGGTTTTCGATAGTTTGTTTCCAATGACCAATCCATTTAAAAATGGGTTCAGGTAAGGGATAGCCATGATAACGCGCCGGTAAAGTCGTCACCTCTAAGGCCGCATCCTCGATTAAAATTTCCAAGGCTTCATCGGGTGTGGCCGTTAAATAAATTCTTTTACCCTCTTTTTTTACAGCCTGTTCCACCGCATAATGGAGCATATCACTGCCAGCATAAGGATAAGCATCTACTTCATCAACAATCAACAAATCAAAAGCTTCTTTAAAGCGCAATAATTGATGCGTCGTCGCAATCACTAAAGGTGTATAACGATATCCTTCCTCCATCCCGCCATATAAAACTACCACGTCAATTGTTTGAAACGCTTCTTGAAAACGTGGGTACAATTCAATGCATACATCAATCCGCGGACTTGCTACGCCAACACGACCGCCTTGCATTAACACTTCGTTAATTACAGGAAAAATCATTTCGGTTTTACCTGCGCCCGTTACGGCATGCACTAAAATCGGTTTGGACTTATTATTTAAACTATCAATTAAAGCTTGCGCTGCCCGTGCTTGTTCCTTCGATAAGGTCCCTGGCCAACTTAAATAAGCTTGATTTGAGGCAACCCGTTCTCTTGCATTACTTGGAAAATGATACAGCCACATACCTTGTGTCATGCGTCCCATTTGAATGCACTCTAAACAATAATATTTGCTGGGTATAGCTTGATAAGCAGGTAATAGGGCAAAGCGTTCGAACTGATGATTATTACACCGTACACAATAGGGTAACTGATCTTTAATTTGGACAGCTTCATAAGCTAGACCATATTTTAAAAGCTCAGTTAAATTCGCCTCGGATTTTTTTGCATGGATCAAATACTTAATATTTTGTTCCGTCACCAACCGCCCCTCTAACTCTTGCAAGATACTTCCTACGTCTTTTCTAATTTCATCCATAAAAATCAACCGCCTTTTTTAGTTCTATTAATAAATACACTAAAAAAGCTCAATTCCACTTTTTAAAATAAATATTTCTGTTTTTTTAATTTTTGCTAGCTTCTTAAAATCAACCAACAAAAAAATCCGTCGTTTGTTGTACAAAGGACGGATTTTTATATTTAAGTATCTTCTTAAAAAACATCATTTAGAAGTGTATTTTTTGACAGCTGGAACAACTTTTGTTCCCAACAAATCAATGGTACGTTTTATATTATCCATTGAAACACCACCGAAATCAATTTGGCCGACATAGCGATCCATACCAAATAATTCATGTTGGTACAACAGTTTTTCAATCACTAAATCTGGATCACCGACATTAATAATACTACGGGCATCTTGTCCTTGGGCAAATAAGCCTTTAGGGAAGCCGCTGCCATTAGTCAATTTCATACCTTCATTAATATGTGGGTAATATTCTTGATACGCTTGTTTGCTATCTTCACGCACATATAAAAAGCCTGCCGTAGCTACCGGTAGTATACTTGAATCAAACCCTTCGTTTTCGGCAGCATCGCGATAAATATCAATGGTCTGCTTGAACGAATCAGCTGCCCCACCTAAATGCGCTTGATACATTGGTACCCCTAAAGTGCCTGCTTTATAGGCTGAACTATGGGAGCCGCCAACGGCACGCCAAATGGGCAAGCCTTGAGAAGGGTTATCTGGGCGAGGAATAATTTCAGCATCGTTGAGCGGTGCCCGAAATTCGCCTTCCCAGTTTACAACAGCGTTTTCATTAATTTCTAAAAGTAACTGAAAACGCTCTTCAAACAGCGTTTCATAATCTTGTAAATCATAGCCAAGCAATTCATACAGGCCGATTCGTGAAGCACGTCCCGCGATAAGTTCCATACGACCATCAGAAATTAAATCAATTGTCGCCGCATCTTCGAAAACACGCACTGGGTCACTAGTACTAATGATCGTTGCCCCTGATGCAATTTTAATTTTACTGGTCGCTTGGGCTATGGCAGATAAAATAATTAAATGTGCCTGTGAAATAAAGTTTTCTTGATGTGATTCACCTACTTGAAACAAATCCAAGCCTGCTTGTTCAGCCAGTTGAGCCATTTCAATCAGGTCTTTTATCCGTTGTTTAGCAGAAATACGTTCTCCTGATAGCGGATGGGCGATATGATCACCCAAGGTATATAAACCAATTTCAAGGCCTTTTTGCTTGTCTATTTGAGGCAGTACATGGGGGTTCGGTCTTACCATACTTTTTCCTCCTTTATCAATCTCATCTAATAATTATTCGTTAGCTATAGTATACCTAATTTAATGTGAAAGATACATTTTTTCAGCAATTTTCCTTGCCCTATCCTAACGATCAATTAGACAGGACAAGGAAAAAGTAAATCCGATTAAATACTCCTCATCAACGAAAATTTCTACTTAATTTTCGGGAGTGATTAAGGTCTCTAAACGAGGTATTAAAGCCATTCCTCTTGCGCCAGCACCGATATGTGTTCCAATCACGGGTCCAATTGAGCCTACTAGAAAACTGACTTCAGGACCTAACTTACTTTTTGTTTTATTCAATACTTGCATGACCTGTTCTTCCGCTTGAGCGTGGGCAAAGGCTAAAACAAAACCTTTTGGATGTGCTTCATTATATGCCATAATTAACGCTTCCCAACGCTGATAAACTTTTTTCGTACTACGGATTTTCTCAAACAACACAATTTTACCTTCTTGGTCAAAATATAATAATGGCTTTATCTGCAAAACATTACCAAAGAAAGCACTTGTGCTACTGAGCCGTCCGCCTTTTGAAAGATTATTTAAGTCTTCTACCATTAAATAAATCTGTGCCTCTTCAACGGCTAATAGTAATCCTTCAACAATCACCTCAGGGCTATATCCTTTACTTAATAGATCGTGCGTTTGACTGACAAGGCTTTCTAAAACAACACTTGAACCTTTTGAATCAATGCAATACGTTTGGATTCTATCTTCAAATTCTTTTAATACCATTTGCGCTTGTTGAAATGTTCCACTAATGGCTGATGCTAAATGGATACTGATTACCGCCTCATAATGTTGAGCGACCAGGTTTTCCATAATTTGATAATATTCGCCAACTTGTGGTTGGGACGTTGTTGGCAATTGTTTCTCGCTTTTTAACCGCTTATAAAATTCACTAATAATTTCGGGATTGCTTGCGTCTTGGTAAGTTGTCCCATCGGCAAAATTGACGGATAAATTCACTTGAAAAATATTTGGCTTCGTAGCTAGGGTAGGTGATAAATAAGATGTGCTATCAACGATAATTGCTACCTTCATCATTCACACTCCTCTCATTCTAGTCTATAATAATGAATTATAACAAATTTATGCGTGAAAGTCTTAACAATTTACTAAAGTCACGCTTTCTTATAATTTTTGTTAAAATATAACTATGATAATATCCTTAATTAATCTAGAAAGTAGATGAAAACATGCACAACTATATCAGTATCAAAGATCCTTTTCAAAATACCCTAGAGATTAAAAAATCCACATTTATTACTTACCTTTATCCCATATTTAACGCTGAAGCATTTGATGATATTTATTCGCAATTAAAAAAAGAACATTATAAGGCCAATCATTTATGTTACGCTTATATTTTGGGAAATGATTCAATGGTTCAGCGCATGAGCGACGACGGCGAACCAAGTGGGACGGCTGGAATCCCCATGCTTGAGGTATTGAAACGAAGACAATTAACCAATATCGCCGCCATAACCGTCCGTTATTTTGGTGGTATCAAACTTGGAGCTAGCGGTTTGATTCGGGCATACTCAAGTAGTGTTAGCGAAGCATTAAAGCTTGTTGACTTAATCCAAAACATTGACCAACAAATCGTCGAAATCGTCCTCCATTACGCACAAAATGATGCCTTTATTTATTTTATTAACAACAGCCAAGAATCCGTGACTATCCTAGACACACAATATACCGACAAAGTCACCTATACATTGGCCTTAAATTTAGAAGCGGTTGAAAGCTTTCAACAATCACTGATTGAACGTTTAAACAATCAGTTCGAATGGACCAATAAGGAAATTCAAACGGTCGATATACCCTACCAAGATCCTATGGATTGAGTAGGTTAGTGAATTATTTTAGTTATTTATTATCCGAATTTTTATTGGACAACATATACATACCTAAGAACATGGCGAAGATCATCAAAAGCGTTACAATCGCCCATAGCCAACGATAAGACGGCAATAAGTTTGCTAAAATGGCTACCCCAGAAAATAGCAAGGTAATGGAAATCATCAAACCAACGATTTTCTTTTCACTAAGACCTAGTTTAAGCAAACGATGGTGAATATGTTCTTGATCCGCTTCAGTAACAGGTTGTCCATTGACCATGCGACGCAAAAAGGCGTATACAAAATCAAAAATCGGTACAGCGTATAAGGTGACCGGAACAATCAACGAATAAAAACTAGCATTTTTTAAATTGGTCACGGTTAAGGTTGCATACATGAACCCAATAAACAACGCACCCGTATCGCCCAAATAAATTTTAGCTGGCGCCCAATTATGCGGTAAAAAACCTAAAATGGCTGCTAGCAATAACAAAATCATAAAAAGAAAGGTCATTCGAATAGATAAACTAAAAAAATAAGTAATAATCGCTAACGATAGTAAGCTAGTAGCTGTAACACTACTAGCTAATCCATCTAAACCATCTAATAAGTTAATGGAATTTGTCACTAAATAAATCCACACAATGGTTGCAATATATGAAACAAGATTGAAAACGGCTGGTGAGGCTACCGGTAATAAAGCTGAAGAGAATTCAACATCCGTAAAAAAATAAACAATATTGGCTGCTAGTAGAATGCCAAAGGTTTTTTTCAGTGGACTCAATTCATACACATCATCAATCAAACCTGTAATAACAATCACAATAGATGCTAGCAGTAAACTTAAATGTTCTGCCGAATAGAGTAAATTTGGAAATAAAACAAAAACACCTATCCAGAAACTTAAAAATATAGCAATTCCTCCAAAGCTAGGGATACGCAATTGACTATCCTTTATTTGATGCGGATCCTTGTCAAACCATTGATAACGATAAGCTAACTTTGTAATTATTAATGTAAATACATAGGATAAGATACTGGTTAGAAGTAAAACCGCAAAACTACGAGCATAAAACCCCATTATTTATCTCACTTTCTATCTCATTTTACTCAAGCCAAAAGGTATCATATACGGTAATCGGTAAATGTCGTTTATGCCGTGTTTTTAAATACCAATCTTCAATTTTTTGAGCCTCTAATTCATCAACTTCGTTCCCCGTTAAATAAGCATCAATACTTGCATAGGATACTCCTAGAGCTAGCTCGTCTGGTAATTGGGGTTTATCTTCTTCTAAATCAGCGGTAGGTGTTTTTAAATAGAGTTTTTCAGGAGCATTTAAAGCTTTTAATAATTCGGCCCCTTGGCTCTTGGTTAAACGCCACAAAGGTATAACATCCGCCGCTCCATCGCCAAATTTAGTATAAAAACCCGTAACACTTTCAGCAGCATGATCGGTCCCAATCACAACACCAGCCGTTTGCCCTGCAATGGCATACTGAACAATCATCCGTTGGCGCGCCTTAATATTACCCTTATTATAATCACTAATGACTAATTGATTGCCTTCAACCGCTGCAACCACCGCATCGGTGGCAGGTTTAATATCGACCGTATACGATTGATCAGGTTGAATAAAAGCCAAAGCCTCTTGAGCATCCGACTCATCTTTTTGTACCCCATACGGTAATCTCACTGCGATAAATTGATAATCAACCGCTGTTTCTTCACGCAATTCTTCGACAGCTAATTGAGCCAATCTACCTGCCAAGGTAGAGTCTTGACCCCCGCTTATCCCAAGCACCAGTGTTTTTAATCCTTGATGTTTTAATAAATATCCCTTTAAAAACTGAATGGAACGACGGATCTCTGCTTGAGGATCGATTACGGGTAAAACTTTTAACGCTTCAATAATTTCTTTTTGCAAAGGTCGCATAAGTAGTTACCTCTCCCTAAAAATGATTATTTTCATTAACATCAATATCATTTTGAATTTTGTCGCGGATTGATTTAATACTAGCCATTTTTTCATCATATAACCGTTGTGATAGATCGACTGGATACTGTTCTGGATTTAAAATCCGTTTGTATTCATCCCATAAATCTTGAATAACCGTCGCCGTATAAGCTTTGATTGTCTTTAAATCGGGCTTATCATAGACTAGTTCTCCGTCTTTAAAAATATCCACCAGAATCGGTTTAGCCGTATAATCCGTCACCGTTTTATTAATATACGTATGGGTCGGGTGGAACATAAAGAGCGAATCTTGTAAATCGGGTCTTTCATCAGACAAGGCTACATAGTCACCTTCAGATTTCCCGTCTCGATTACGTGTAATACGCCAAACTTGTTTAACACCAGGGGTGGACATTTTAGACGCATTGCTCGAAATTTTCATCGTCGGGACCATTTCACCTTTACTATTTTCAATGCTGACTAATTTATACACGCCACCTAAAGATGCTTGGTCAAAGGCGGTTATAATTTTCGTACCCACGCCCCAATCATCAATTTTGGCCCCTTGCATAATCAAGTTTAAAATGGTTAGTTCATCCAAATCATTCGAAGCAATAATATGCGCCTCTGTAAAACCTGCTTCATCCAATTGTTCTCTAATTCGTTTAGATTGATAAGCCATATCCCCCGAATCAATGCGTACCCCAATAAAATTAATTTTATCGCCCATTTCTTTGGCAACTCGAATCGCATTCGGTACTCCCGAGCGTAAAGTATCATAGGTATCAACTAAAAAGACCACATCTTTATGTGTTTCAGCATAGGCTTTAAAGGCTTGGTATTCATCGCGGTAAGCTTGTACTAATGAATGTGCATGGGTTCCACTGACTGGAATACCAAATAATTTACCTGCCCGCACATTGCTAGTCGAATCAAACCCACCAATATAAGCGGCACGTGTCCCCCAAATAGCCGCATCCATCTCTTGCGCACGACGTGAACCAAACTCGGATAATTTATCATCCTTGCCAACCACTTGTCGCATGCGTGAGGCTTTGGTAGCAATTAATGTTTGATAATTGACGATATTAAGGATAGCTGTTTCAACAAGTTGACATTGCCCCAGCGGACCTTCCACTTGAATTAAAGGTTCATTAGCAAAACACAGTTCCCCTTCCACCATTGAACGAATCGAAGCCGTAAATTTGAAATGCTTCAAGTAATCCAAAAATTCTTCTGAGTAAATATCCAACTCTCTAAGGTAAGCTAAATCGGTTTCTGTAAATCGAAAAGATTGGATATATTGGATAACGCGCTCTAAACCAGCAAAAATTGCATAACCATTATTAAAAGGATTTTCTCTGAAGTAGACTTCAAACACCGCATTGCGATTATCAATCCCTTTCTCCCAATATGTCTTTAACATATTAATTTGGTATAGATCGGTATGTAAAGATAGGCTATCGTCTGCATAATTGTACATTGACTATTCTCCTTAAACATAAAATATTTAAATCCAGTTTTTAAGTTGCATTTATTGTACCATAAAACCGCTTAAAAGCCGTACTCTATCAGCAAAAAAATACTTAGTTAAATAAAAAAACATTTGCTCCTAAGAACAAATGTTTATTAATTAATCCGATGTGTTTTGATGGATTATTCTTGGGAACTCTCTTCAACGGATTCTTCAGGTATCAATGAATCAATGGCTTCTTGAGGAACAGAAATATCAAATTGTTCGCCAAAATTAGAGAAGTTGATTTCACCAGCCACAATGATTAATTGTGGTAATTGGCTAGCTGTAGAATTGCCTTCTTCATCGACTAAATCTTCTTCAGGAATAAAATCAGCTAGATTAATATTAAATTCAAACGTAAAATTCGTTACGCGTAAAGTTTCTTTATCATAATGCACATCGACTACTGGGTTTGTTTTTAGGATAGCATCCAAAGTTTCTGCACTATACATAGACTCAATTGTATCTAATGATGCTTGGTCAATCGCTTCGCCAGCTTCTGCTTCGGCTTGTGCAATGGCTTCATCCTTAAGGGCTTCTAAATCAACCACGTTATTAAGGTCAGCCCACAATTCTTCCGCATTAATATTTTCTTTTAGTGAAAAAATATATTCTGTATCGGTCACTTCTAAGTCAGTATATTTAACATTTATATCAAGCATTGCTTGAGCTTCTTCAGAATCTGGTCCATTGGTAATTTCACCCATGGCTTCCGAAAAGGCGTCTGAAATAGCTTGTTCTTCAGCTGAAAAATCACGTGCTTCCCATGCAGTGCCATCAAATAGATAAGCTACTCCATTATCATAAAAAACACCTAAATTCAATGCTTCACCAATAAAAGGCGATACTACTTCAGCTTTTGCATCCAATGCAAATTTCGGATCGATATTATAAGCAAAATCAAAATTTAACTGTCCAAGATCAGCGCGTTGCTCATTACTTACCATAGAAAGGGATAAGAACCCCTCCCCACGCATAGAGATTACTTCGTTATTCGTCTGATTAATTTCTTGTAGAATCGTTCTAGCATCATTTTCCTGAGCTCCAACCGCAGGTACAATTTGAATCGCTACTAAAATTGCAATTAGCAAACTACTGAAAGCTTTTAAACCTTTTTTCATTTTAATCACCCTTCTTTATTGGATTAATTGCCTTTAGTATAGCATATGTTTTTTTTGCTTACTAATTTTAAGACTTCAATTTTTTCAAAAATTAACTACTTAAGTATATGCAAGTGTTTTTTACATTGAAAAGTAAGTCACTTTAATCAAATTTTCCTCTGCAACATTCTGATAGAAAACAATGATATTTATTTAAGGGGTTTGCTTTATTGAATAAGGGTGACTTTGTCTTGGTAGTCGCTCCAATCCGTTTGAACTTCTTGTTCAGGTTCTTCTACCCCGCGTGAACTAACTTTATCAAACAGGATTTTGACTGTTTGGAACAAAAGTTTGAAATCAAAGGATAATGAATAGTTTTTGATATAAAGCAAATCAAAATTTAATTTACTATTAAAATCAGTGCTATATTTCCCGTAAACTTGGGCATAACCCGTAATTCCAGCACGTACATTATGACGCAAACTATAATATGGATTAGCTTCCTTAAATTGATTGACAAAAAATGGCCGTTCAGGTCGGGGACCCACTAATGACATGTCACCTTTTAAAACATTGAATAGTTGGGGTAATTCATCAATCCGAAGACTACGTATGGTACGTCCTACTTTGGTCACCCGTGCATCATTAGAAGTAGCTAAAACGGGTCCGGAATCTTGTTCAGCCGTTACCTTCATTGATCTAAATTTTAATATATTAAATTCACGCTGGTTTTTCGTAATCCGTTCTTGTTTGTAAAAGATGGGTCCGGGTGAATCTAATTTAACAGCAACCATCGTGATTAACATAATGGGTGAAGTGATTACGATTAAAGCAAGCGCAACGATGATGTCTATGGAGCGTTTGATTAATTCTTCTTCAGCTGAGATTTTAAAAGGTGATACTTCGATAATGCTTTCATCTTCAAAATTCATAATATTGGGTTTTACCATCATCAAATTCTGAAAGTTTGGACTTAAAAACATTTTTTTGTTTTGAGCTGTTAAATACTCATAAATTTTAACGCGCTCGGATTCTTCGATATTTCCAACGACATAGACAATATCAACTTCACTGGCATTTTCTCTAACATTATGGAAAAAATTAGATAGGACGACATGCGTCACTTCGTGACGACGGTTTTTCATCAAATCAAAATTTCTTACAGCATTTAGAGCGCTTTGCTCCTCACCAACCACCAAAATCTTTTTCTTTCCGCGAATGCGATGGTAAGCCCAGTAGACCAACGAGTTGTAAATAAACATACCAAAGGTTCCTACAAAAAAATTGATTAAAATAACACTACGTGGGAACGTTAACCAACTACCAGCATACGTTAACGCCATCATATAAATAGTCAAAACTAATTGACTTAGCATCGTAAAATAAAACAAATCAAGCAGTGTTTTATTATAAAAAATATAAGTTCCAAATAATATATTAATGACAATAAACCCAATAAATATCCACAAATAACTGTCTTCAAAAGCTCTAAAATTTCTTGCTGGAATATCGCCAGCAAATTTTATATAGAACGATAGGTAGATACAGCCTAATGATACGATTGAACCAACAATAACAGCAATGAAACGTAATAAATTATTCCATTCATAACGATTATTCACATTTTATCCTCCTTTTCAAAAAAATTGAAAGGTTTTTTCACCTTATTATAACGAGAATGTCTCTGCATAGCTACAAAAAACAAATACCCAGCCAACAAACAACAATATAAAAAAGCCAAGAAGCTTAGTATACATACTATTTAACTTCTTGGCTTAGTCTATACTTTTAGCGAATAGTATTATTCAATAATTGTAAATTTCTCATTAAATAATGGGCTTACTGAGCGGTTTTCATGAATCCGAATAATTGCTTCAGCCATCAATTGAGCAACAGACACGACTTCTAATTTATCCATTTGTTTACTTTCATCTAATAAAATTGAATCCGTCACGACAACTTTTTTAATTTGTGAATTTTCTAATCGTTCGATAGCCGGTCCAGAGAAGACAGCATGGGTACAGCAAGCATATACTTCTTTGGCACCTTTTTCTAATAAAGCTTCCGCGCCTAAGGTAATGGTCCCCGCTGTATCAATCATATCATCAATTAAAACACACGTTTTACCTTCAACTTCACCAATGATACTCATCACTTCAGCAACATTATCTTTTGGTCTACGCTTATCAATAATCGCAATCGGGGATTTTAGAAATTCAGCTAATTTTCTTGCCCGGGTCACGCCACCATGATCAGGAGAGACCACAACAATATTATCTTTGTCTAAACCATGTTCGATAAAATAATTAGCCAGCAATGGCGCACCCACTAAATGGTCTAATGGAATATCGAAGAAACCTTGTATTTGAGCGGCATGCAAATCAAGGGCTAAAACGCGAGTTGCGCCTGCTACGGTAATCATATTAGCAACTAGCTTAGCCGTAATTGGTTCACGTGAATTAGCTTTACGATCTTGGCGTGCATAGCCATAATAAGGAATAACCACATTAATGGTTTTGGCACTGGCTCTTTTTAACGCATCTATTGTAATTAATAATTCAACTAGATTATTATTTACGGGATAGGAGGTTGATTGAACAATATAGACATTATCTCCTCGAATACTTTCTTCAATGTTCACTTTAATTTCACCATCGGCAAAATGTGAAATTGAAATCTTTCCTAGTTCAACACCAACTTCTTCAGCAATTTTTGCCGCCAAAGGTTCATTTGAACGTAATGAAAAGATTTTTAAACTTGCGTCTTTATATAAATGATCACGCACAGTGTTACCCCCTATATATTATTTATTTTGTAATTTTTTCCAGTAGTTTGCAATATTGCGTTGGTCTACACGTGAAATAGCTAAAGCTTCATCTTCTACATCTTTTGTCACGGTGGTACCCGCAGCAATAAAGGTGCGTTTGCCAATATTCACAGGTGATACAATATTAGCGTTGCAGCCGATAAAGGCTTGGTTTCCAACTGTCGAACGATGTTTATGTTTACCATCATAATTGACAAATATCGTACCACAACCGACGTTAATATCTTCGCCTAAATCGGCATCACCAATATAGGTTAAATGTCCTGCCTTTGTATTTGCGCCTAATGTGCTATTTTTTACTTCGACAAAGTTTCCAATATGCACAGCTTCTCCAATAACTGATTTTGGTCTTAAATGAGCAAAAGGCCCAACGGTTGCGTGTTCATCGATGTGTGAATACTCTACGACCGATTGTTTAATTTCAACATTATCGCTAACGACACTTGAATCAATTTCAGAATTAGCTCCAATAAAACAATTAGATCCAATCGTCGTTTGCCCTTTAAGACTTACACCCGCTTCAATGATGGTATCCGAACCAATTTGAACATCCACTTCAATATACGTTGTTAAAGGGTTAATCAAGGTTACGCCGTTACGCATATGTTCTTCATTAATTCTTCGCGTTAATGTTTGACCTGCTTTAGCTAAGGCCACCCGATCATTGACCCCAATGGCTTCTTCCATATCTTCTAAAATGTGTGCAGAAACTAAATTGCCATCATTTTTCATTATCTCTACCACATCAGGTAAATAATATTCCCCTTGTGCATTATTATTGGTGACACGTTCTAAGGCTGCAAACAGTTTTTGATTATCAAAGACATATGTGCCGGTATTAATTTCTCTGACGCTTAATTCCGTTTCACTCGCATCTTTTTGCTCAACAATTTTTACAACCGCTTGATTAGAATCCCTAATAACGCGCCCGTAACCTGTTGCATCATCAACGATTGCGGTTAAAATGGTTGCTGAAGATCCACTCTGTTCATGTGCTTCAAACAATTGGTTTAATGTCTTGCTCGTTAATAGTGGTGTGTCACCACAAATAACCAATGTACTGCCTGCTTTATTCCCTAATAAATCCTTAGCTTGCAAAACAGCATGGCCTGTCCCTAATTGCTCGGCTTGATACGCATATGTCGAACGTTCACCTAAAACGGCTTCAACTTGTTCTGAACCAAAACCAACAATTGACACAATATCTTCAACCTGGCTTTGTTGAACGGCTCTAATAACATGTTCCACCATAGATAATCCGTTAATAGCATGTAACATTTTTGGCAAACTCGATTTCATCCGAGTTCCCTTTCCAGCAGCTAACACGACAGCCAATCGCTTACCCATCCAAACACCCCTTATGTGATTTAAATCATTTATAGAATTCATCTATATTATAGTAGAAAACTAGTTATATTTAAACAGCCAGCGACTATTCTATGCAAAAATTGTTCCTTTTTCGACAGCAAGTTCAAATTTACTATTTTCTTGATTATAAACAATCTCTACTTTAATGATTGATTGATACTCAGGCAAGTGAATTTGCTTCTCCGGAGAATTATCAACCAACACACAAATACTATCCACATGGCTATCAAATTCATGTATCAAGGAAATTAAACCTTCCATCGTACCACCATTTCGCATAAAATCATCAACCACTAGCACATGACTATCTGCTTTTAAGCTGGATTTACTTAATTCCATTTTTTTTACCGTTCGATGAATACCCGAAACGTAATTAATTGATATAGTTGATCCTTCGGTGTCTTGCGAGTCGCGACGAACAATTAAATAATCCACATTTAAAAAGCGAGCAACCGCCGAAGCTAAGCCAATTCCTTTGGTTTCTATGGTGACAACAGCATCGATTTTCCTATCTTGATAATGCGCAGCAATCAATTTGGCAATTGAATCTACTAATGAAGGTTGCTGTAAAATATCCGTTAAGTAAATATAATTACCTGGCAGGATTCGTTTACCCGTTTTTAATTGTTGGATAAGTGTCTTAATCAGTTGTTGGATTTCTTTATCACCTAATTGAGGTTGATAAATTACACCACCAGTAACACCAGAAACTGTTTTAATGGTTCCCATTTGATTTTCCGCTAAAACCCCACGAATAAAATCCAAGTCTTCACTAATAGATGATTTAGCACAATTGAAATAATTAGCAAAATAAGACAAGTGTACTAATTGATTAGGGCGTTCAGTTAAGTATTGCGTAATATATACTAGACGATGATTCCGCCTAACTTTAGTTGGTTGGTTCATTTAACTTGCTCCTTCCTATCAATTTCTATTCATATTATAGCAAATAGCTTAACAATTAGATATAAAATGATAGTAAAGTTCGGAAATTGATAAATCATTTAAATAAATTCCACTGCCACGACAACCAAAAAAGAGCTGAGCCTTTTTAAATAAAAATTTAAAAGCACTGAGCTCTTTTAGTTATTCTGTTAAAATTTAATGGTCTTCAATAAAGCGTCTTGTAAATCAGATTCTATTTTTTCTAATTCAATCGCGGCTTCAGCGCGAGCTTTTTTCGCATTTTCTTGAATTTCTAAACTTTCTTCAATCGTTGTAATCAAATCTTCATTGACCTTTTTCAAGGTTTCAATATCGATGGTGCTTCGTTCAGACTCCTTGGTTACTTCTAAGGTATTTTGTTTCAAGCGTGCTGAGTTACGTTTAAGTAATTCATTCGTCGTATCCGAAACTTCTTTTTGCATTTCTAAGACACGACCTTGTTTTTCCATACCTAAAGCGATGACAACTTGTGACTTCCATAATGGGATAGTATTATTAATTGCATCAGTTACTTTATCAACAAGTAGTTTGTCATTATTTTGAATTAACTTAATTTGTGGAGCTGTTTGAATTGCCATCGTTTTTGAGGTTTTTAAGTCATAAATTTTCTTTTCAAATCGATTAATTGTTTCATTAAAATCATTCACGACTTGAACAGCCATGGAATCGCCACTGGCTTTTGCTTGTTCATATAATTTAGGTAACGTTTCGCCACGCATCTCAGCGATTTTCTCTTCACCTGCAACAATGTATAATTGCAATTCGTTAAAGTACTCAACATTTTTTTCGTATAGTTTATCAAACGTGCCAATATCTTTTAATAGTTCCATCCGCCCAGACTCTAAGGACGCTTGAATTTTGTCGATTTGACTTTCCATCACATCATATTTAGCTAAATACTTTTCAACGGAACGTTTTGCATTATTGAGAAAAGGAATTTTCGAAAGAAAGCCTCCTTCATCAATATTGGCAATATCTAAATCACGGACTTTTAACATTAAATCCGACATCAGACTCCCTATCTCACCAACATCTTTGCTTCTGATTTCCGTCAAGATTTGATCGCTAAATTGGGCTAAGTTTTTTTGCGAATTACTGCCGTAAATACTTAACAATTGACTATCTTGCATATTTAACGACTGCTTAATTTCATCCACACGCATGCGTTCTTCGGGCGAAAGCGTTTCTACTTGGCGTTCCACTTCAGCAGTAATTTCTGTCGGGTCAATCTGGGCTTGGGCTTTTAGATTATTTTTCATTAAACTGTCCAGTGTAACTTCATTCTTTTCGCTCATCTGTGTCGTCTCCCTTTATAGTTATTCTAACCCTATTTACTTAACGGCTTCCATTAACAACAACATCGTTTCTATATCCGGCATTGGCATTATTTGTGTTACCTCAGAAGCTAAGCCCGGAATATCATAATTGGATTCATTACTTGCCCCGGATACAACCGTTCTAAATCCATGTTCACGCCAAGCCAAGTCTTGAACTTGTGGATCCAATAAAGCATCAATTAAAACTTCACTTTGATCGGTCAAGCCAATTAATACGTGCGAAGACCAAACCGTTGGTTCAGGGTATAAAATAACAATTTGATCACGAACTTGTTCATAAACATCTGGCTGTATCTTAGAAAACTCTAGTAGTTGATTTTCATATCCAGCGATAATCGGATATGCGCCAACCCCTTGGCGTAAAAACTGATTAAACATATCAGACGAAGAAGTTTGCATAAAACCAATAGCTTGATAAATGTCTCGAATCTGCGGGAGAATGGCATCAACAGTTGATGTATTCACTACCTGATTATTATTTAGACTATTGGCTAATAGACCTAAGAACATATTCCCAGAGTTAGATGCATTGGGGTCCGTTGTGTCTACTAGAACATTTCCATACAATTCCGGAATACCAATATCTGCCCAAGATGTTTCATTCGCTATCATTTCGGCTAACTTAACCATATTGACATAATGCACCCCGTCACGCACCGTTACGACACCCTCTTGTTCAAGTGCATCGGTCACTAAACGACGTGAATACAGGACAATCGGAGTGTTTAAAACAATATCATCTTCGACTGAAGGGCGGTTTAACTGTTGGTAAAGCTCTAAAGCCAATTGACTTGATGGGAATAAATAATCTTGACCTTCAATGTCTCCTTGAACCATATCAAAGGAGCCATCGATACGATAATTTAACGTTATCCCATACTCATCTTTGATATAATCTTGAAACTCAGGGTTACTAAACAAACCTGATTTTTCACCGCCTAAAAAACCATTCAGTTCCACTTGAGTTGGCTGATTACCTTGAAAGACGGTATAAACGACGGCTGTTACAATTACTAAAGCTAAAACAATCAAGCCCCATAAACGTGTTTTCATGAATTACCGCCTCCTAAACGAATCGTTTTTTCGAGTAATTCTGTTTCAACTTCTAAAGCCATCATTTGATCTTTGTAATAATTATCGCGTTGTTGGGCAAAAACATGTGTGAGTAAATCCAGCGATTCTTCAGTCCGTTCGGTAATCAAATTAAATTTATCGGCAGACACATTAGCTTTTTTTAGATGCAAGTAATTGCTCATTATTTTATTGGCGGTAGGTAAATAATAACTTAGAAAATGTCGAGATGATGAAATATCTTTTGGTGCTCCTTCTAAGTAATTTAATATATCTTGAGCAATTCCGCTTAAAGCTTTTGATTTTTCCCCTATCGATGGGTTTTTAATTCCTTCAGCTAACTGTGTCATTTGCTTAACCTCAGTCTCAGCTTCTTGGTAAATAGCGGCTAATTCTTGCCCATTTGCTAAACGTTCTAATTCAATGTCACCAATTTTCAATACCGGTTTAGTTATCATAAATACGCCTAAGAAAATGGCAACGGCCAAAACAATGGTTAAGATGAGAGGCCAATCTAAGACAAAAAACATGATTAAGAAGGCAGCAATCGAAATCACCATGGCTAAAAAATTTTGTTTGGCTTGTCCTTTCATATTAGTTATATCCTTTCACTTGTTGGAATGCTTCAATCAAATTCGTGCGACCATCAAACACTCTAGCACGGGTCAACTGAGCGATTTGACTTAATTCACTATCTGAAGCTGAGCCAAACATGATTGAGAAAACAGGAACATCCATTCCAAAGGTATTGTATACTTCTTTCAAGTCATTAAACACTTTATTCCCATTGGGCATTCCATCCGTTAAAACGACAATCGCCGGATTATAGTCTTTTATACCTTCGGGGTAATAATCTTGATTAATAATCGTTAAAGCTTCAATAATCCCTTCATACATATAGGTTGAAGATGATAATGGATAACCTTCTGCCTTTTTGTACAAAGCCTCAAGCTCATTTGAATTTCCAACGGCAGATTCTACCCCTAACACTTCATTTCCAAAAGGGATTATATATGTAAGATCATCTGCCGTTCCTAATAATAGGTTGGCTTGGGCATTTTCAGGAATTAATACTTCTTCTAAGGCTGCCATCATTTGATCGTAACCTTCCCCCGACATACTACCCGAGAAGTCCAAAACATATAGGGTTAGAGCGGGCTTTTTAAATTCCGCTTGATATAAGTTCAGTGCTTCCATAATCACATCTGATTGTGGCCATCTGATAGGGGCCAGGACGCGATCGATGTCGACACCCCAGTCAGATCGAAAGACCGTCTCGTTTTCAGGACGAATCGTTCCGTAAGCAGAGCGTTTCCCTGTTTTTTCAATTTCGTTTTGTGCTTCATCACTCAATAGATAAGTTTGAAAACTTAGAAAAGCTTCTTCCATTTCATCATCATTATGATCAACGTAAGCCAATGGAGAATCACTAATAGAAAGACCATCGACAGGATAAACCATATATAAAGGTTCTTCATTTTGCTTTTCTAGCTCAATATTTGTTTGTATGATTAAAGTTTCATAGTTAACCATCGCATCATAGTCACCCGCTAAAAATAGATCCACCAGCCAGTTGGAACTCCCAGATGAACGGTTAACCCCTGATAATAAGGTTGTAATTTGTTCACGAACGTTTTCATCCGCTAAATCTTCTGAAGTAATTCCTTCCTCTTTTCCGGCGATTGCTGTTAAAAATCCAATATAAGCTGATGCACCTGAATTCGACTGCGTCGCTGATGTCATAGCAAAATTTAATTGATCATTTTCAATTGCCTCAATAATATCGGCAATAGACACATCTTTATCTTTAAAGCCTAATTCTTCAGCCAATGACTCTTTTATTCCAAAAACAACTGGAGAAATAGAGGTTGTCTGTGAATGATTAAGCATTCTGTGCGTATCGCCCAATGTTAGCCAAATTGAACTAGCTGGCCAAACCGCATCATATTTAACTTCTCCACTTTGTAGTAAACGCATAATATCAAGCGATCCTAAATACTCTATCGAAATATTTTGTTTGTTTTCATGAGCATAGGCTTCTATAATAGGTTCTAATTCAGCGTTTTCGGAACCTGCAACAATTGATAAGGTCGAGCCATTATATTGAGTGACTTCAAAATCACTACTTGAACTAGAAGGAGTCGTTACTTCTTCATCCCCGCAGGCAGCTAAAAACAAGATACTAACTAGTAACAACAGGACAGACCATTTCGCTTTCATAAACATCCTCCTTACTCTATTTGGTCTAACTTAATTATACTTTTTCTAAATAATAATTGCGATGACAATCGCATCTTATAAGAAAAATCCAACTTGAGACCGAGATAATAACCATTATCAAAAAATTCTGTCTCTAAGATAACTTTATCTTTTTTAACATTTAAAAAGCAAGTAAGATTGCTTATAGAATAATAATATTTATTAGAAAAGCCTAGCTACCTCAAAAAAGGTAACTAGGCTTTTACGTTATTCTTGTATGCGCGCTTTTGAAAAGATACGATTCAAAATTGAGACTAAAATAAAGATAAAAACAAAACAAAGTGTGATTGAAGCACCAGGAGGCGTATCGTAATAAAAGGATAAGGTAATCCCACTAAATATCCCAATTAAATTAATGACTATACCAATTAAAATAGTTTGCGTAAAACTTTTTGAAATCTTTATCGCTGTCGCTGAAGGTATGACAATAAGAGCGGAAATTAGTAAGGCACCAATAATCGGCATCATTATAGAAATCGCTACACCTGTTATAATTGAAAAAGTAATTGACATAAATCTTACTGGCAAACCACTAGTATGGGCAGTTGCTTCATCAAAACTCAAAACATACAAAGGTCTTCTAAAGATAATGTATAAGACAAGAATAATGATGGCTAAAATCACTAACATCCACACTTCTTGTTCAGTTATCAAAATAATGGACCCAAACAAATATTGATCAATTTTAAAATTACTCGAATCAGGACTAAAGCTCATTAGCACTAAAGCAACAGCCATTCCCGTTGCCATCATCAAAGCTACGGATATCTCTGAATAATTACGGTAGGAAATACGCAAGTATTCAATGGCAATCGATGCAAAAATAACAACAATTAATGTTGTTATCGTCGGATTTGTGCCCAATAGCACACCTAAAGCGACGCCAGCTAAAGATATATGTGACAGTGTATCGGCTAAAAGGGATTGACGTCGTAAGATAAGCAATAATCCAATTATGGGCGTGATAAAAGAGATGGCTATCCCTGCAATTAACGCGCGTTGGATGAAGTCATACTGAAACATCTCCAAGGAGAACCCTCCTCTCTTATTAAACGAATCTCACGGTCATAGTAGCCTTCGATTTCTTTATCGGCATGCGTCACCATTAAAATCGTTTTCCCATGATGCTTGACACTATGTTTTAATAATTTATAAAATTTTGTTCGCGAACCAACATCCATTCCCGTTGTTGGTTCATCTAATACAAATAAATCAGGGTCTAGGGCAAAGACTCTCGCAAGACTAATCCGTTGTTTTTGTCCACCAGACAAATCACCAATTTTTTTGTGGCGAATCTCTGTCATGCCTACAGATGCTAAGGCGCGATCCACATGTTCATAATCTTCTGCATCCAATTTTCGAAACCAGCGGTTTTTACTATATCGACCGGACTCTACAAACGTTTGTACAGTACTAGGAAAGCCCGCATTAAAAGAAGCCACATCTTGTTGGACATAACCAATCGATAAAGGCTCACCTAAATGATTAACCTTAGCAAGCTTTATTTCTCCAGTGGCTGGTTTCAATAAACCAATGATATTTTTAATGAGTGTTGATTTAGCCGCACCATTTTCACCGGTTAAAATGACGAACTCACCTGTATCAATACTAAAATTGATATTATTTAACACTTTTTCTTGTTCATAATAAAATGACAAGTTTTTCACTTCAATTAATGCGATATTATTCACCTTCTGTATTCTTATAAATATGAACTCATTCGTAGAGTTCATATTCACTATACGCAATTTATTTAGCTAATTCAATTAAATTATCCCGCATAATATCAAAGTAGTTTATTCCTTGAGCTAATTCATCGGCTGTAACACTTTCTAATGTCCGTAGTGGACGTAACTCCGCATTATTAGCTTGTGCAACCGTCTGAGCTATCGAACTGCTACTGGTTGGATCAACATAAATAACTTTAACATCATTTTCAACAACGAAATCTTGCATGGTAGCTATTTCTTGTGCACTTGGTTCTTGAGTTGTTGATAATCCAGTAATAGCAACTTGTTCTAAATCATAAGCATTTGCAAGATAGCCAAAAGCGGCATGTTGTACCACAAAGCGACGATCTTCACGGTCAGCTAAGGCTGTACGGTATTCTTCATCGATTAAAGTTAATTCATCTACCAATGCTTGATAATTATTTTGGTAACCTTCCGCATTCGCTGGATCTAATTCAACAAAAGCATTTAAAACATTTTCAGCCTGTTGTGCATAAAACATAGGGTCTACCCAGGTATGTGGATCATAATTATGACTATGACCATCTTCTTCAGCACCATGATCATGGGCATTATCGTCTTCTTCATGAGCATGATCATCTTCCTCGTGGTCATGGTCGTCTTCTTCATGGGCCCCCTCTTCGTGGTCGTGCTCATCCGCAGCTTCTTCACCTTCATGGTCGTGATCATCCGCGGCTTCTTCACCTTCATGGTCGTGAGTATCTGAACCCGTCAATAAAGTTAAACCTTCAGTTGATTCAACGATTTTGGTATTCTCAGTATTAATAACTGCTAATAAATCCTGCACAAAATATTCCATTTCATCATCTTGGTAAATAAATAAATCGGCATTTTGCACTTCGGTGACATCACTGGCACTTATTTCATAATCGTGGGCATCTTGATTAGCCTCTAATAGCATGCTTACATTAGCATAGTCTCCCCCAATTTGTTCAGCTAAGAAATAGACTGGGTAAAAGGTTGTCTTTACTTCTAATTTTTCTTGCGCTTTAACGCTAACTCCCATATTAAATGCAGACATCCCTACTAACATCAATGACAATAAACTGAACAAAAATTTCTTTTTCATATTCAACTACCTTTCATATAATAGTAATAATTACTATTTAGATATTACAGAGCATTATTCTTATTGTCAAGTCACAATTCTATTTTAAAAGATATTAGTCACCATTTTTATACAACTTACGCTTAATAAAGCATTAACTTACATAAGTCCACAAACAAAAAAACCTTACGGTTTAATTGATGTTGATGAAAAGAGGCCATCAGACATTCACATAAACCGTGAGGAAAAATTTTATTTAAATTGATCTAGCCATTCAATAACTTGCCTAGGTGTATTTTTAGGTAGATGGTCTTTTAAATAATCCAATTGATTGCCTAAACTAAGATTCATAATAGATTGAATTTCTTTCAAACGTAAGTCTGTCCCATCAAGTTCAGCCAAAAGAATCCGGCGTAAAACTTCTGTATAGCTATGCGCTAAGGCAATAGTTAAAACGGCAGCCGTACTACCACTAATTAAACCTCCCGATACTGTTCCAATTCCCGGAATTAATTTGAAGGCTGTACCGACAAAATACTTGCCAATCATTGTCGTTGTACCTGTGCCACCTATCCCCGCTAAAACACTCAGAATTTGAGCTTTATCTAAAGCTAGACCGAAAATAGCTGTTATATGTGCCAACATGGTAATTTGCATCGGAATTAATAAGGCTGCATCCGAAATGGGTACGGGCGTAAAGCCCACTCCAAAAGCAGTCGTCACATAGGATTTCGCCCAACGTTTAGCATTATCGACTTTACGTTGGATATCTATTTGTTGGGCATTGATAAAAGCCAAATGTTGTTCAGTCGGTAAAATTTCTAAGGTTTTATCAATCAATGTTTGTAAACCAAAGGCTTTTATCTGTTGATTGGCTTGAATTGAAAACGACTTAGCTAAAACGGGTATAACCGCCTTTACCTCAATAGCTGGGGCTAATTGCTGAATATAAATCTCAAATGATTTATTTTCTGATCCGAGTGTTTGTGTTAGCACTAAAATCACCGGTAGTTGTTGTGCTAAAGCCTGAATTAGATCTAATTCATACGGCTCTATGCGGGCCATGTTCGCATTTAAGCAATAGTAGACAATATGAATCGCTTCTTTGTCCCCCTTAGCCTTCTGTTGCTGAATTAAGTTGGATAAATCATTTACGACGGCCTGTTGCGATTCCGCTTGTAATTCCAAACCTTTTGTATCATATAAAGTGAGTGGTATACCCTCTTTGGTTAATTTATCAACGGTTTGGGTAACAGGCATACCAACCCCTGTTGCAGCGATATTTTCTCGAAACAAAGCATTAATTAAAGTACTCTTACCACTACCGGTTTTTCCAGCTACTAATATATTAATGGGTGGCATTTTTTCAATAGCCGTCTCTGTCTTCTTTAATAAATCGTCCGCCAATTGCTTATTTACATAATTTTTTTTGTTTTTACGCCAAAATTGCATGGATGGGCACTCCCTCAAAAATTAGTTACGGCGACGTGATATTAAAATAAAGCGTAGTAAGGTCAAAGCAGAGTTTAATGTTGCAGCGATATAAGTAAATGCTGCTGCATTTAATACTTTTTTAGCTGCTGGAAGTTCTTCTGCCGTCACAAGTTGTTGATTTTCAAGCATCGTTAAGGCACGGCTGCTGGCATTGAATTCCACTGGCAAGGTTATTACTTGGAATAATAACACTAAGCCAAACGCAATAATACCTAAATTCACTAATGAAAATATGTTTAACACCCAACCTAATAGCATCATAGGAACAGCTAATGACGAACCAATTTGTGCGGCTGGTGCAATTAAGCTTCTAAATTTCAAAAAGGCATAGCCTTCTTTATCTTGTAAGGCATGTCCTGTTTCATGGGCAGCAACCGCAATCGCAGCAATCGAGGTTTCATTGTAAGTTGATTGCGATAAACGTAAAACCTTGCTTCTTGGGTCATAGTGATCCGTTAAATGACCTGCCACCTGTTCAACAGCCACTTGATTTAAATCGGCTGATTGTAAAATTTGGCTCGCAGCTTGGCGTCCACTCATTCTGTTTTGAGATTCCATCTCATTGTATTTATTAAATGTTGATTGAACTTTGTATTGGGCATACATGACAATAGCAGAACCAATTAAAACTAAAAATATTGTTGCGTCATATCCAAACATTAGGTTCATATATTTTCCTCCTATAAATCTTTGTCTTTTCTATTATAACAGTTCTAGTGCCTCATTTACAAAAAAGCCACATTGAAAAATAAATATCTACGGTGAGCCTACTTGTATAGCGCGTTGCGACTGTGTATCTACTAAATTATCACTTATTTGCTGTTAATTTGCACCCTACTTTAGACGGATACTTTTTCGCCTTAAAAGAACAACCCTCTTATCATACTGATAAAAGGGTTGTCCACTTAAGGCAATGCAGTCGCAAACGTTTAATATTTATTTGATGGATTAGGCTAATAACATGGCATCAGATGTAACATCTGATCCACTTTGTTGTTTAAACATTTCAATCAGTTCGACAACGGTGAGGTTTTTCTTTTCTTCTCCGCTAACATCAAGGATAATTTGCCCTTGGTGAAGCATGATTAAACGATTGCCGTAGCGGATAGCGTCTGCCATATTGTGTGTAATCATTAAGGCGGTTAATTTTTCTTCGCCGATGATTTTTTCAGTTAACGCTAGGACCATTTCACTTGTTTTTGGATCTAGGGCTGCCGTGTGTTCATCGAGCAATAATAATTCGGGACGTAATAAGGTTGCCATTAATAAGGTCAAGGCTTGTCTTTGACCTCCAGAAAGATAAGCCACTTCCATGGTCAAGCGATCTTCAAGCCCTAAGCCTAGTCGGGACAGTTGATCTCGCATCATTTGCAAATCATCTTTTTGAACACCCCGGCGTAAGGAGCGTTTGTGACCACGGCGGTTAGCAATGGCCATATTTTCTTTGATGGTTAAACGAGAGGCTGTTCCCATTTTAGGATCCTGGAAAACATAGGAAACCAGTCCGGCACGTTTACTATTTGACCAGTTAGTCACATCAATACCAGCAATCTCAACACTGCCGATATCTGGTTGTAGTGCCCCAGAAATACAGTTTAGTAAGGTAGACTTACCCGCACCATTCCCTCCAATTAAAGTAACCACTTCGCCGGCTTCTAAATTTAGATTAATGCCTTTTAATACATGGTTTTCATTGACAGTTCCAGCCTCGAAGGTTTTATGAATGTTTTTCAATTGTAATTGCATTTATTTACCTCCACTCAGCTGACCGTTGCGACGGTATTTATTTAAATGTTTTTTCATCTCTGGTAAGTAAAGCACAAACCCTAGAAGAATGGCAGAGAACAGTTTGATATCATAAGGTTCCACTTTGAAAAAGCGTTGGTTTAGAATTAAATCAATAATAATACGATAAATAAAACTACCTACAACAAGACTTGATAAACGAATACCTAGCGGCTGATTAGGGATAACCACTTCAGCAATAATTAAGGAGGACATTCCAATAACCATGGTCCCTGTCCCCATTCCGATATCCGCAAAGCCATCTTTTTGGGCAATTAGGGAACCCGATAGGGCAATTAAACCATTCCCAATCATATAGGCGAGTGTTTTCATGTTATCGGTATTTATTCCGTTGGCTTGACTCATTTGTTCATTATCACCTGTCGAGCGTAAGGCCAAACCAATTTCAGTATGTAAAAAGGCATTTAACACAACCACGATTATCGCAACTATAATAAGTGAAACAATAATCACGGGGATATTTCTACCTAAATTTAAATAATCAGTTAACCCTTTAAAAATGGTGTTAGATCCAATTAAGGCAATATTAGGTCTCCCCATTACATGCATATTAATCGTATACAAACCAGTTAGGACTAAAATCCCAGTGAGTAGTGGAGGTATTTTCATCTTGGTGTGAATTAAGCCTGCTACCATCCCAGCCAGACTACCGGCAAAGAATGAGGCAACTGTCGCAATTAATGGATTTACGTCATTGGTAATCATAATCGCACTAACGGCAGCTCCTAAAGGGAAAACTGCTTCGGCTGACATATCGGCTATATTCAGTAAACGATAGGTGATGTAAACGCCAATTGCCATAATAGCCCAGACACAACCTTGGGCTAAACTTGAAATAATAATGTCTAACATGATGAAAAAAAACCTCTTTCTATTTTTTACGATTATTGAATCGATTCAGGATCAATGCCTAATGCTTCTGCAAAATCTGGGTTAACAATAACTTGATGGTTTTCAGCTAATTCAACGGGCATTTCAGCTGGATCAAGTTCTTCCGTTAACATACGAATAACCATATTAGCGGTTTGAATACCGTAATCTTCGTATGAGTTAGACAAAGTAGCTAAACCATTTGTCATAACGACTGAATCAGACGAACCAATTGTTGGAATACCTGCTTCTTTAGCCATGTCCCCAACCAGTGCAATCGAGCTATCAATGGTATTATCCGTTACCATGAACATAGCTTCCACTTGTGAAGTTAATGAATTCATTACTTGAGCAATGTCATTAGTGTTTGTTACTGTTCCGACATGCGTTGTTAAACCACGGGCTTCTAATTCTTCAACAGCCAGTTCAACTAAAACAACGGAATTCACTTCACTAGAATTATATATCAAACCAACGTTTTCTACATCAGGAAAATTACGAATTAATAAATCGACTTGTTCTGCAATAGGAGCCATGTCACTTGTACCCGTCACATTGGTGTTTGGTTCTTCTAAAGATTCAACCAAACCAGCTTCAACCGGATCCGTTACCGCTGCAATAAATATCGGTTTTTCCGTTTCAACCACAGCTAAAGATTGAGCAGCGGGTGTTGCAATCGCAAATAAAATATCGTTGTCACGTGCTATTTTTTCAGAAATAGATTGTAAGTTGGCTTGGTCACCATTACCGTTTTGGATATCCCAAACAATGCGATCACCAAATTCAGAAGCATTTAAAGTATCTTCAAAGCCTTTTAAAACCGCATCTAACGCTTCATGTTCAACATATTGTAGAACACCAATATGAATCGGTTCAGCTGAATCATCTTGTGCCAAAGTCGTAACAGGGCTAACTAAGGCTAATACTAATGATAACACCATTGCAACGATAACATTAAATCGACTAATTGTTTTTTTCATAATTTTAATTCTCCTCATCTTTTATGTCTAATTGTAAATTTGCTGGGTCAATGCCTAAAGCTTCAGCGACATCTTCATTAACAACTAACTCTAAATTCGCAGCTGACTCTACCGGGATTTCACTGGCAGTCACACCTTCTTCAATTTGGCGAGATAACATTCTAGCTGTTTGTTTACCTAATTCAAAATAATCTAAACCATAAGTGGCTAAACCATTTTCTAAAATCATATCTTTAGATCCACCAACTAAGGGTAAACCGGCTTCTTTAGCTAGATCACCAACTAGGGGCATAGCACTCGCAATCGTATTGTCTGTTACTAAGAAAACAGCATCTACTTGCGTAGCTAAAGCAGCCATCACTTGACTAATATCATTCGTAGACGTTACGGTATGGTGGCTAACTTCCACCCCTTTTTCAACTAAGACTGCTTCAGCACGTTCTGCTTCACTCACTGAGTTGGGTTCACCAGAATTATACAAAATACCTACGTTTTGAATATCTTCTTTAGTTTGTAACAATAACTCAACTTGTTCAGCAATCGGAGCCGCATCAATTGTACCTGTCACATTTTGTTCTTTATCCACTAAATCATCTACCAATCCAGCACCAACTGGGTCTGTTACCGATGAAAAGTAGATAGGTGTGTCAACCGCAGCATTTACCAGCGATTGCGCTACGGGTGTCGCAATACCAAAAACAAAATCACTTGAATTTAGTAAGTTCTCACTCATCGACTGTAAATTCGCATTATCAGCTGCCGCATTTAAATAGTTAATCGTAAGGTTTTCACCTTCAATGTATCCTTCTTCTTCTAACCCTGCGATGAAGCCTTCACGGTTAGCATCTAATGAATCATGCTCCACATATTGTAAAATTCCAACATTGATAGCTTCTTTTTCCTGAGCACTAACCGAGCCAGTAGATAAGACAACCGACGCTCCCAACAAGGGTAAAACCGCTAACGCAACACTCATTTTTTTCCAATATCGACCTATTTCATTCATTATTTTATCCTCCTAAATTTAAATGCTTTTTTTCCAACAACTACCATCAAACAAAAAGACCGACTTAGATAAAAATCTAAATCGGTCTTTGTATATATAGCGCAAAAAAATTTACAATATGCGCGACTTTTACAAATCCTGCTATAGATTTTTATCATCTATGCAGGCATGGTTAATTACACAGCTCTTCATAGATACAAACTTTCGTTTTGGTGTTTGTATCTAAGATTAAGACACAAACACTATCTAAAATAGCTGTAAAAGTATCGTTTAGCTTGTAATAAATCATTTGTTCGCATATCGGTTACCCCTTAAATAGGAATTATTTTTTATTCGATGTGTCTATTCTAATTAAGAAAGAGAATTAAGTCAAGCGAAAATGAGAAAATAATTTGAATTATTAGAATGATTTTCATTAAAGCTTGTTCTAAGCCATCATTTTCAGCCTTGTTAAGGTTAATCAAACGGCGTGCGGTAATCAAAATAGACAACCGCAAAATCTTTTACTCTGGCAAATACTTCACGACTTTCACGCTCAATACGACCATAATCTACTTCATCGGCTGGCACACCAACGGCTTCCAGACCTAAGCGGTTCGCAATCATTAAAGCACGTGATAAATGATAACCCTGTGTACAAATAATCACTTTATCCGTCTTCACTACCTGGCTCAGACGGTTAACACTTTCATACGTTGAATAGCCTTGGGGATCTAAAACAATATTGGCTTCATTAACCCCTTGTTCAATTAAATATTGCTGCATCACAGCCACTTCATTGTAATACTGATCCGTATGATCACCACTGACAATAATTTGTTTATTAGGAGCTGCTTCGTAAATTTCGATAGCCTTATCTAAGCGATTGGCCAAAATATTGGACGGTTCTTCATTATTAATAATGCCAGCCCCTAAAACCAATATGGGTACATCATCGGCCATCATAGCGGTCTCACTCAATTCATTTACCGTATAAAAATTAGAATAGTTAGAGCCAATGACAAATAGATTAATGCCAGCGATAACGACAATGAATAAAACCACGCCTAACAGGACTAGTTTTATAGCCGCTATCAGCATTAGCCATACGACTCGAAAAATACGACGCATCTTCAACTCTCCCATGTTAGTAAATAAACCGTGAAACATACAACATCCACAATTATAACAAGGCACCATTTGATTAACAAATCAAAATTAATAAAATTTTGTTAAAAATCAATAAAATCGGCGGTATTTATTAGGGATGAAGGGTTAAGCCATCATGAATTGGCTGTTGTACAGGTTAGCATAACGGCCACCCATTCGCATCAGTTCATCATGATTACCTTGCTCAACAATATCACCGTGTTCCATGTATAGAATTAGATCAGCATTTCGAATCGTCGATAGACGGTGGGCGATAATAAAACTGGTACGGCCCTCCATCAAACGATCCATGGCTTCTTGAATTAAGATTTCGGTCCGTGTATCAACGGAACTCGTTGCTTCATCTAGGATGAGAATGGGGCGGTTGGCTAAAAGCGCACGTGCAATTGTTAAAAGTTGTTTTTGGCCTTGCGAAATATTCGTCGCTTCCTCATTTAAGATAAAATCGTAACCGCCTGGCAAGGAGGTAATGTAATGATGGACTCTAGCTGCTTTAGCCGCTTCAATAACTTCTGCGTCAGTCGCATCTAAGCGTCCATAACGGATATTCTCCCTTAGACTGCCGTTAAATAACCAGGTATCTTGCAAAACCATAGCCATGGCTTGTTGATAAGAAACACGACTATAGGCGGTTGCATCGACTTGATCAATCAAAATTTTACCACTGTTGACATCATAAAAACGCATCAATAGTTTCACGATGGTTGATTTTCCGGCACCCGTCGGTCCAACTAAAGCGACTTTTTGTCCAGGTTTAATTTCGGCACTAAACTGATGAATAACTGGTTGACTGGCTGTATAGCCGAATTTCAAATGATCAAACTCGACCTGTCCAATCACTTCATTAACATTTAAGGTTTCACCAGATAGTTGATCTTCTTCCTCCTCATCCAAAAACTCATACACACGTTCGCCTGCCGCAGCCATTGATTGCATTAGGGTCACGATTTGTGCCATCTGCGTAATGGGTTGGGTAAAACGATTCACATATTGCGTAAAGGCTTGAATGTCCCCGACCGTAATTTGGCCAATGATCGCTAAGTAAGCCCCACTAATTACAACCGCGATATAGCCTAAATTCCCAATTAAACGCATTAAAGGGAACATAATCTGTAAATTGTAATTTTATTTTGCATTAAATTTAAGGGGTGCTTTGCACTAATAAATCGAGTAGGAGACTAGCCATTAATTGACTAGTCTCCTACTCGATTTAAAATAGTCCTTTTTTCAATATATAAATACTTTAACTGCCATAAGCATACCCTTTTTCCAGTTCGTCTTTACTTGTAGTTATTTCTATTGTGATATGATCCTTTACACCCGATGTATGGGCAAGCTCTGCAATTTCTTCTTTGATTTCCCTAGTCTTGTTTATATCGGAAGAGTCTATAAGAACCGTAACGATAAGGGCATTTTCTTCTCCGTCCAGTGACCAAATGTGAAAATGAGAGAGGTCCTTTACAGCAGGAATATTGTTAATGGAGTTCGCCAGGTTCTCTACGTTTACATTTTCCGGCGAACCGTTCAATAAAATTTTCATTGTACTGAAAAATTCAGGTACAGTTTTATAGAGGATATAGAGTGCTATCAAAATCGATAAGATTGGATCCAATCGATAAGCCTCGGTAAAGTTCATTACGATACTCACAACCAAGACCCCAATCCACCCTAATACATCTTCTAGCATATGCAGGTTCAACATGCCTTCGTTTTTAGATGACCCTTTGCTTAGAATCCAAGCCGCATATCCATTCAATCCAATAGCCACGAGTGAAAGCCAAAACATGCCACTGTAATTAACCGGTTGCGGATCAATCAAACGTGGGATACTTCGGTAAATCATAAAAAATGAGCCGCCGATCAGTACTACTCCAGTTATCAACGCCCCTAATAATGAAAAGCGGTTATAACCAAAAGTGAACTGTTCATCTTGCTGCTTTTCTGAGTACCCCTGGAAAAACCAAGCGAATCCAATAGAAATGGAATCTCCTAAATCATGAACGGCGTCGGACATAATTGACACACTATTGAAAAGAGACCCAAAGAAAAATTCAATCATGGAAAAAATAAAGTTGATGAAAAAAGCAATTTTAATATTCTTATTCGGTTGATTTTGGTGCGAGTGATTTTCTTGTTTCTCTGACTTTGAGATTTTAAAAACCTCCATTTAGTTTTATACCTTATTAGCTTTTATTGTTCTTGTTCATTGATATGAGTTAAGACTTGTTCGAGAATACTGAAAACATGAAGATCATCAAGACTGTAAACCATGCTTTTCCCTTCTCTTCTTGCCTTCACTAAACGTGAATCTTTCAATATTTTTAGTTGGTGTGAAATCGCGGACTGTTCCATATCCAATGCAAGCACAATGTTTCCAACACTGAGCTCTTCTTTCTGTAAAAGAAAGAGAATTGACAAGCGTGTAGGGTCACTAATCACTTTGAATACTTTGCTTATTGATTGGATCTTCTCTTTATTGATTGGCGAAGTTGTTGATGTATCCATATGCTCTTATTCCTCTCACATGATTTTCCATTCATATATATAATACCACATGAGTAAAACGATGCTAGTTTTTTGTTTATAGACAAAATTAAGACTTTTGTATCAGCAATAGTAGTCCATTTGAATAAGAAGCATCTTGTCTTGACAAAACTCATACAGTGAGTTAATATGATTTTGTAAACATATGATTTGTTATTCATATGTAAAACGTAAAGATTCCGATTTACATATGGGACAACTGAAAGGAGTCAGAGACAATGGAAATTACATGAATACTTCTCTTCTTTTAGTGGGAATTTGTGTGATTTAATAAGTAAATGAATGGAAATCAAAGGAATTATATAGGAAGGTGATAAAAATGGAAACTATCGAAGAACAACAATCTCAAGAAAAACATAATCACAACCACGACCATGACCATGAACACGGAAAAATGCCAATCGTTTTATACTTTATTGGTTTAGCCTTAGCGGTGATCGCTTTATTTTTGAATGAAGATTATCAGTTAATGCGAAATATTTTATTCTCAATCGCTACAATCAGTGCAGGATATCATGTCATTATTCTTGAAGGCCTTGGAGAAACAATCGAGAACTCCAAAGTTCAAAAAAAGTTCATGCCCAACTCTCACATTTTGATGGGATTAGCGGCCATTGGCGCTTCTTTAATGGGGAATTTTTGGGAAGGTACATTATTGATTCTTATTTTTTCTGGTGCACATTTTTTGGAAGATTATGCAGAAGGAAGAAGTAAACGAGAAATCACGAAATTACTCGAAATGAATCCAACGACTGCCCGGTTAATCCAGCCTGATGGCAGTACAAAAAATGTTGACGTCAGTGAATTAAAAGTGGGAGATCAACTTCAAGTATTGAATGGCGATCAAGTCCCCATTGATGGCGTCATTTTGTCAGGCTCTACGTCCATTGATGAGTCATCTATTAATGGAGAAAGTATCCCAAAAGAGAAGTCCAAAGGAGACGACGTTTTCGGAAGTACAATCAATGGAACAGGTACTTTCACAATGGAAGTCACTAAAGAAAATAAAGATACAGTATTTTCAAAAATTTTACAGTTAGTAAACCAGAACCAAGACAACCAAACAAAAGCTGCGAGTATAATCCAAAAATTTGAACCGAAATACGTTACAGTTGTTTTAATTGCCATTCCGTTATTCATGTTATTGGCTCCTTTTCTCCTAGACTGGACATGGTCACAAAGTATCTATAGAGGATTGGTCCTTTTAGTGGCAGCTTCACCCTGTGCTTTAGCAGCGGCTACTGTATCGGTAACTTTATCGACGACTTCTAACTTGGCCAAAAAAGGCGTCCTTTCAAAAGGTAGTTCTTACCTGTCTCAATTAGCCGATACTCAAGCCATTGCATTTGACAAGACAGGAACCTTGACTAAAGGAAAACCTGAAGTAACCAATTACTATTTTGCTGATTCCGTGAACGAAGAAAACATGATTGATATCGTAGTAGCTCTTGAAAAAGAATCCAATCACCCTTTAGCAGATGCTATTCTAAGAAAGTTTGAGCAAAAAAATAAACTAACTATCGAAGTAGAAAACCAGATCGGCAAAGGATTGACAGGAGATTACAAAGGGAGAAATTATCGTATAGGAAAACCGACTTCGTTTGACGATGTTTCAGATGAATATAGTCGTTTAAATAATGAATGGTCGTCAGAAGGTAAGACGGTCGTATACGTAGCAGTAGATGAGGCTGTTATAGGTCTTATTGCCCTCATGGATGTTCCGAGTGAGCATGCAAAAGAAACCATTGATTATTTCAGAGAACAAGGCATACACACCACATTAATTACTGGTGACTCAGAAATGACGGGTAAAGCAGTCGCTAAACAATTAGGAATAGATGAAGTGATTGCGAATGTCATGCCGGAAGACAAATCCAGAATTATAGACGAACAAAAAGAAAAATACGGTGTAGTTACCATGGTTGGAGACGGAGTGAATGATGCCCCCGCTCTCGTAAACGCAGATGTGGGAATCGCTATGGGAGATGGGACCGATGTGGCAGTAGAGGTATCGGATTTAGTTTTAATGCAAAACGATTTATCCAAATTGGTACAATCTCATAATATATCTACGAAAATGAATCGTGTCATTTGGCAGAATGTTATTTTTTCAATGGCCGTTGTTGCCTTTTTAGTTGTCGTTAGTTTCTTAGGCTTAACGGATATTGCAATCAGTGTCATTATTCATGAAGGAAGTACATTGGTTGTTATTCTGAATGGGCTTCGATTGTTAAGGTCTAATTCTAAGCCTATCAAAAATTAATAACCTGTTTCAAATATTAACTAATTCTCGTTTTCATATGCCTCTGAAGTTTTGGAAACTTTAGAGGCATATTTTTATAAATCAGTTAGTATCAAAAACAATCGATTATGGGACGATTTTAAATAACAACTTTTATAGACTAGAAGAAGGGTTTTTTAGTGCCAAAACTTTGCTCTTTATCTACGTATCTTTACCCACCCTTTATGATACAATTGAGAAAATCAAAATAGAGAAGGAAGAGGATTATGAGTGGGTATATATATGGGTATGCAAGGGTAAGTACACGATCACAAGAATTGTCTCGTCAGTTGGATTTGCTCAATGAACATAACTGCAACGAAATACTGACCGAAAAAATGACGGGAACCAAAGCTAACCGTCCGCAATTAAATCGGCTGAAAGATAAATTGCGTCCAGATGATACAGTTATCGTGGAAAGCTTCTCTCGTTTGGGGCGCAGCACAAAAGATTTAATTGATCTTGTAAATTACTTTGAAGAACATAATGTAAAGTTGATCAGCTTAAAAGAGAATTTTGATACGGTCACTCCCCAAGGGCGACTTATGATGACTGTGTTTCAAGCATTTAGTCAATTTGAACGAGATTTGATTGTTGAACGCACAAAAGAAGGTTTAAAAAGTGCTCGAGCTAGAGGGCGAAAAGGCGGGCGTCCTCCTGTGAACCAACGAGATATTGAACGAGCAATAAAATTGTACAAAAGTGAGGAATATAGTGTGAAAGAAATTGTTGAGATGACAGGAATCAGCAAGTCAACGCTTTATCGTTACTTGGATAAATAAAAATTGACGATTAATTTTATTTAATCGTGGGAAAGAGGTGTTCTCATGAACCAAGAACTTCCTCCATTAACTTCATATTCAGAAGAACTACGACAAAATGCGATGGATAAATATCAAGTGATTGCCCCTTATCTTAAGCATGAAGAAAGTTTGAGTAATATTGCTGAAGAATCAGGGGTTCCAAAAAGAACTTTATACCATTGGGTAAATCAATATCAACAATCAGGGTTGAAAGGATTGATCCGAAGAAAGCGCTCGGATTCAGGAAGCTTTAAAGTAGAAGAAAATGTACAAGAAGAAATTAAAAAGCTTATATTTGAAAACAAAAAAAACACCTTAACTTCTATTCATCGGAAAGTCTGTAAAATTTGTAAAAAGAAAAATTGGGCCCCGCCTAGTTACAATCAAGTATATGCGATTGCTAAAAATCTGTCGCCACAATTAAAGGAACTTGCTCATAAAGGAAAAAAAGAATATCAAAATAATTATGATTTGGTTTATCGTCGTGAGTCTTATTATCCCAATGAAATATGGCAGGCTGACCACACTCCCTTGGATATCCTTGTTTTAAACGAAAAAGGAAAGCCTGAGAGGCCATGGTTAACAATTATTTTAGATGATTATAGCCGAGCAGTTGCAGGGTATTTCCTTAGTTTTCAAGCTCCTTCTGCTATTCAAACTTCTTTAGTTTTACACCAAGCAATATGGAAAAAAAGCAACTCTGATTGGCAAATATGTGGTATACCTGAAACTTTCTATACCGATCACGGAAGTGATTTCACTTCAAATCATTTGGAGCAAGTCGCAATTGATTTAAAAATCAATCTTATTTTTTCTACGGTAGGTATGCCAAGAGGACGGGGGAAAATAGAACGTTTCTTTTTAACAATTAATCAGTTGTTTTTGCAAGATTTACCAGGTTACTTTGGGAATCAAAATACCTCAAATCTTCTTACGATAAAAGAGATTGATGAGAAATTAGCGCGTTTCATTATATATGATTATCACCATAGAATTCATGCCACAACAAAACAAGAGCCTATAAAAATGTGGAATAATTCAGGATTTCTTCCTAATCTACCAGATAGTCTAGAAAGTTTAGATTTATTGTTATTAAATGTTGCAAAATCAAGAAAAGTTCATTCTGACGGCATTCACTTCCAAGGGTTAAGATATATTGACACCAATTTAGCAGCTTATGTAGGTGAAACTGTTATCATTAGATATGATCCAAGAGATATTGCTGAGATCCGTGTATTTTACAAAGACCAATATTTATGCACGGCAATTTCTCCTGAAATTTCTGATTACGAAGTCGATTTAAAAGAGATTGTTGCGGCACGTAATAAGGCACGAAAAAACCTTGAAAATCAGCTCCATTCTGGAAATAATATTGCGGAAGAACTTATTTCAACTAAGCAAAAAGAGTTAGACAACCCTGTAATCAAAAAAGATTCTAAGAAGTCAAAAATTAAGAGGTATTACAATGATTAAAACACCCTACTTTATTGAAACAAAAGAATATAAACGCTTTGTAGAATTTTGTCAGGCATGTATCAAATACAAATATATCGGAATTTGTTATGGATTACCCGGAGTTGGGAAAACTTTATCCGCTAAGCAATATTCAAATTGGAATTGGGTCGAAAAACAAATTGATTACAAAAAATCGGAAGAAATCGGAATGAATGCAGATGAAAAAATCCTTGAAGCGAAAACAATATTTTACACCGCTCCAGCCATACGGGCGACTAAAATGACGAATGAAATCGATATGATCGGTGGTAAAATGGGTATGGTTAAAAGTATGTATAGAGTTCTTCAGTTAGGAGCAGAAGAAAAATACTCAACGAATGTGTATGAAGAAATTGATCTCATTATTATTGATGAAATAGATCGATTAAAAGTACAGCATTTAGAACAATTAAGAGATATTTATGACCAAAAAGATGTGGCTATGATCTTTATTGGAATGCCGGGTATAGAAAAGCGATTGGCTCGTTATCCTCAACTCTACTCGAGAATAGGTTTTGCCCATGAATTTGACAGATTGAGTAAAGACGAGATCCACCATATTCTGGAATACAAATGGGAAGAGTTAGGATTATCTGTCCAACTGGAAGATTTTGCTAATTATGAAGCTGTCACTAGTATTATTAAAATTACCAGTGGAAACTTTCGACTTATCCAAAGACTTTTCACCCAAATCGAAAGAATATTAGAAATCAATAACCTTGAAACTATCACGACAGAAGTAGTGGAAGCTGCACGAGATAGTTTAGTCATTGGAGTAAAATAAGTAATAAAAAGGACTATTTCATTTAGCGAAATAGTCTTTTTTTGTTCTATTAGTGCAACATAGCGCTTGAAGTTAGTGCGAAATAAAACCATAATTTACACATAATCCCTGAGAAAAATTGTGACTTCCAAGCTGAATCTTTCAGTTCATCATTTTCTTTCGTAAAAATTTCTAACGTTTTTTCTTCTTGGTTGAAAGCTTTAACGATGTTTTGTCCTGCAAAGACTTCTTCGATTTGACCATTAATAATCCCTAACGATCTTTGTTGCCTTTGGAAGAACTTTTGTGAGCGTTTCATTAGAAAACGAATCAAAAATATACTAACCGGTAGAACGACTAACACAATCAAGGCCATCAAAACATTGATGCTAAACATCATATAAGTAATTCCAAGCATGGTTAAGACCGAGGTTAAAATTTGCGTGATACTTTGACTCAAGCCACCGCCTAAGGTATCGATGTCGTTAGTTATCCGCGATAAAACTTCCCCATAGGGACGGGATTCAAAATATTTCATTGGCATACGATTAATTTTAGCAAGCAGTCTTTGTCTCAAGCTGTAGGTAACATTTTCCGTTACGGTCGTCATAATATAGCCTTCTAAGGCCGAAAATAGCGCACTTATGAAATAGATAGCTAATACGAACAGTAAAATATTACCGATTCGCGAAAAATCAATCCTACCTGTTCCTTGTAATTGTGCAACAACACCATTAAACAATTCGGTTGTTGCCTGTCCTAAAATACGCGGTCCCATCGTACTTAAAATAACTGAGATGACGGATGAAATCAAAACCACTGACATCAACCATTTTTGTTGAAGGATTTCCTTAACAATTCGGCTAATGCTCCCCATAAAATCGTCAGGTTTTTCAGCAGCAGCCAAGGGTGTCCCACCACCGATCGGTCGTTTGACGACTTTCTTCGTCTTATTATCCGTCACTTCTGAATTTACTTCTTTGTTGGTGTTATTTTCAGACAAGTCCACTCGCCTCCTCTAAACGTTCTCGATTGATGCTTTCTTTTTGACGGTCAATTTCTGTTTGTGATAATTGGGAACTGGCAATTTCCCGGTAAACTTGCGAGGATTCCATTAATTCTAAATGATCACCTTTACCCACAATACGTCCTTCTTCTAAGACGATAATTTGATCAGCATTTAAAACCGTACTAATTCGTTGCGCGACAATAATTACCGTTGCGTCTTGAATTTTTTCAGCTAAAGCTTTACGCAAGGAAGCATCTGTTCGATAATCCAAGGCAGAAAAACTATCATCAAATAAGAAAATCTTTGGTTGTTTGGCAATCGCACGCGCTATTGACAAGCGTTGTTTTTGACCACCAGAGACATTGCTACCACCTTGGGCAATCGTTGACTGATAACCCTCCGCTTTCTCATCAATAAATTCCGTCGCATGCGCTATGTCAGCCGCTTCTTCCATCTTATCAACACTTAAATCGCTATCCCCATACGCCACATTACTTTGAATGGTCCCTGAGAATAAAACCCCTTTTTGTGGAACAAATCCGATTAAATCACGTAATTGTTTTAAGCTCATCTCACGTATATCCACACCATCGATGGCAATACTTCCTTTAGAAACATCATAAAAGCGTAAAAGAAGATGTAATAAAGTCGATTTACCACTCCCCGTACTGCCTATAATGGCGGTTGTTTTACCCGGTTCAGCGGTAAAAGTAATCCCTTCTAAAATATTTTCGTCCGCCCCCTCATATCTAAAGGCTACATTTTCAAAATGAACGAGGCCTTTTGGTTCTTCTAATAGCACTGGCTCTGCTTGATCATGAATCGAAATTTCGGCATCCAATACTTCATACACACGATCAGAAGCAACAATCGAACGTGGAATTTGCATACCCATCATTGAGAACATTAAAAACGAAAAGATAATTTGCATCGTATAATTTATATAGGCCGTTAACTCCCCCACTTGCATGTTTCCATCTGCAATATGATGCCCTCCAACCCAAATAATCAAGACCGAGATTCCATTCATAATTAACAACATAATCGGCATCATTAAAGACATAATCCGTCCGACATACAAATAAGTATCCCGCAATTTCACATTAGCTGAATCAAAGCGTTCTCCTTCAAAATCTTGACGACCAAAGGCTCGAATAACTTGCAAGCCCGTCAAAATTTCACGCGCAATCAAATTCACACGGTCAATTAATTCCTGTAATTGCTTAAAGCGCGGCATCGTTAAATACAACAAGAGCCCTACCATTAATACAACTAGCGTAACGGCTAAGCCAACAATCCATGACATGGACGCGCCGGTACGAATGACATGCAAGATACCTCCTATGGCCATAACCGGTGAAAACAAAATAACGCGTAAAAACAAAGTCATAACTAATTGAATTTGTTGAATATCATTGGTGCTACGTGTTATCAGTGATGCCGTAGAGAATCGATCCACTTCCTTTTGCGAAAACTGCAGTACCTTTGCAAAAATATTTTCTCGCAAACGATGGCCAATTGCCGCACCGACAGTTGCTGAAAAATAATGCGATACTAAAGCGAAAACAACCGATAAGAGCGATACAAACACCATCATACTGCCCTCTCTTAATAAATACCGCTGCTGATACTGATTGGTATCGATATTCGTCGCTTGATGTTGACTAGCGACCGCCTGCATCGCAGCATTATGTATCGTAGAATCACCTAAAGAAGCCAATTGTTCTGAAAGTTGATCGCGTATAGTTTCAATATCGAGTGAAGCAAAGTCCACTTGATTCGTCATCGTATTAATTTGTTCTTGACTCATCTCTTGGCTTATTTGATAAATAGCTAAAGGCAATTCTAAATGTGAGCCGATGAAAGACATTTGATCGGGTTGTTCGATTATGTCACTCTCTAAACGGTAATGACCTTCCTCATCGAGATGGTAATAGGTTTCTAATACGTCACTTTCTTCAGGCAAAGTAATTTGCATTAATAGATTGTACATCTGCGAAGTCATTGCTAGAGGAGCTGCCTCACTAAAACCCTGATTTTGAATTCCAACGTCAATAAGTTTGGAAGTATATTCAGGTAATAGTAAAATAGTATAAGCATGAAAAATATGGAAAATAATGATTATGATAATAGCCCTCCAATGAGGCTGTAACTGACGAAATAAATTTTTCATTCTCTAACTCCTTCTAACGATTCATTTGACTGACTCAGCGAATCTTGATAAATGTCTTGCATAGCATCGATGATTTGATTCCCTACCATAATATAATGTTCTAAATCTTTATCCTGAATCCTCTGATACACTTGCAACATAAAATCCATTAATTTACGTTTCATTTTGCCATATTCTTGTTCACCCTTGGGTGTCAAACTTAAATAGCTAGCACGCCGATCATCTGCATCTTCCGTACGCACAACCCATTCTTTATCAACCAGCGCTTTCACTGTTCGCGAAATAGCCGGTGCCGTTAGTTTTAATTCTTTAGCCAGTTGGGTGACATTCAAAGCAACCGATTCATCCTTGATTTTCTCTAAACGATGCAAGATAACATACTCACTATGTGGCATTTCTTTAATTAAATCATAATATTTAACTCGTAAATTATGCATTTTATGATTCATTTGTTGGATTTGTTCACCATATTCTTCATATTTCAATGTTTCACCTACTTTATTATATATACTTAACATTGTTAATATTTAACTTTGTTAATTATACAAAGTGCTATCTCTTATCGCAAGCAACTTGCTCCAATCGCTGCTGAAATTTGTCATTATCCTGTTATGGTATTTTTAGTCAATTTTGGTTATGCTTATTGTTACTTATTATTTTAGAAAGGATATAAATACTTATGCGTAAATCTCGTTTTAGTCGGTTCTTAACTATTTTATTTATTTTAGTCCTTGCTGGTGCTTTGCTTATCATAATTAATTATTACAATAATTCGACCAATCAATCTCAAGAAAGCATTGAATCAACCCGTTCATTGTTGACTTCTTCGCAAGAAGACGAAGCCCTTAGCGAAACATTGGAAACAGAAATGAGTTCAATTGAAGAAGACGTTCGTTCAACCGCAGAAGAAACAGAAGAGGTTGTTGAATCCGGTCCGTTATTTGATGAATCGGTCCTAGGTGACTCTGATTTTCCACCCTCCTCCATTCCCAATGATGTTAACAAAGCCGATTTACAGACTGCCATGGATGAATACTATGCCACTCAATATACGGCACAAGAAAAAACGAATACACAATCTCGCATTTCAGATGAGCAACTAACCGCGATTCAAACAACAATTGATAACAACGAAGCCTTAGCACCTCTAAATGCTAGTGTTGATCAGATTCAAATGTCATTGGATAACGACACCGTTTATGTTGCACGCATTATTGTTCCTTTAACCTACACCCAAGCGAACAATACGGCTGAAAATAACGATATTGATTTTCTAACCATCGCTCTGACCGAATTAGGTAACCGTCTGGTTATGATTACCTATTACAATGAAAATTCACAAGAGCTCATTCCCTATCATTTAACCAATAGTACCAAGCCGATATTCACTTATACCAACAACTAACCCAAACAATTTCGCAAAAAAGGTCAGAAAGCATTGATTTTACAATCAATCTTTCTGACCTTTTATATATCACAATTGTTTACGATAATTATTAATTAAACGTTCGCTAATAATCACTTTTTGCTTAGCAAGTTCATCAACAACTTCATGATCCGTCATGGTAGCGGGGGCATCTTTTAAGAAATCCAGAATAATTTCCTTAATCTTCTTGGCTGTTAAACCACCGCGACCTTCATGCGTGGCTACGTTAATAAAATCGGTTAAGGGCATAACTGTTTGATTAAATTGTATATTTTTATTCGTAACAATCAACTTAATAATCGGTTCAGATAAACGCGTTGATGTCGCTAAATCTTTTATCATTAAAGGTTTCTTTTCCGTTTCCCCTTTAAAAAAGAAATCACTTTGATGAAGGATGATTTCTTTAACGACTTCTAGAATTAAATGCTCACGTTTACGTAAGTTATTAGTCAAATCCAAATAAGCCGTTTTTTTAGGTTCGATATACGCCTTCAAAGTCACATCAGGTTCCCTTTGCATCTCTTCATAGTATGTTTGATTAAAGGTAATCTTCGGATAATATTGACGATTATAGCGCAAAGCCAACTGATCATTTTTAACCTGTAAAGTCACATCAGGGATTAAATTGATTTTGGCTTGTCTGTCAAATAAGGTGGCTGGGGCAGGACGCAAGGTATGATAATAATTCACCGATTGTTTTATTTCATCTAACGTAATATCTGACTTTTGTTGAATCTCTACATAATCTTTTTCAGTAATTTCATTATAAAATTCCTCTAATAAATAATACGCCACATCCGGTGCGTGTAAATCACGCTCTGTTTGTAACATTAGACTTTCTTGTAGATCATATGCACCAACACCTGCAGGCTCTAAACTTTTAATTAGAGTCATTGCATCCAGGACAACCATTTCAGATGAAGCTTCAATTTCTTTGGCTAATTCTTGGTAGGTATAGGGCAAATAACCATTATCATCAAGATAGTCAACGAGCCGTACCATCACATCTCTTATTTCTGTTTGACGAAACATCATTATTTGCTCAAATAAAAAGACCGATAAACTTTGAGGTGATGTAGGCAGTTGGGATTCAACGCCTCTAATATTAGGTTCTGGAATAGATTGGGCATTTTTTCCCAAGAATGATTCGAGCGCATAATCTAAATCAATGAATGGATTATCTAAGATGGCATCTTCCAAATAATACGTTAATTGCTCGGCATTTAAATCTAAAATATCCAATAATTGCTCATTGACAGCAATATCCAATTGAGATAATCCTTCAAAAATTTTTACATCTTTGTCTTCAAGCACAATGTTGTGTTCTTGATCTGAATTTGTCATTTGTTAACCTCCTTACTAAATTTACTCTACTTAATCTATTATAAAAGATACAACTTTATTCGTCCACACCCATAGGCAATTATCATCAGACTCTTAACTGATTGGCAAAGATATTTATTTAAAAAAAAAGAAAACTCCAGGAAGTGGCGGGGCCAACTCTTGGAGTGATGCAATTAAATATCGATGGAACCACTAAAGGTATCTGAATGTTCAAAATCGCCGTACTCAAACCCACGATAAAACCAATTTTGCCGTTGTTGCGATGTGCCATGTGTAAAGCTATCCGGTACAACCCGACCATAGGCAGCTTCTTGTAGGGTATCGTCACCGACTGCATAAGCGGCTTGCATGGCTTCTTCCAAATCACCGATTTCAAGCAAACCATGGTCTTGCACATAGTTAGCCCACGCACCTGCGAAATAATCTGCTTGAAGTTCTAGGCGAACATTCAGTTCATTAGCGGTGTTTTCCGAAGCACCCCGGCGTGCACTGTTATACTCATCCATTATTCCCGTTAAATTTTGGACATGATGGCCCACTTCATGGGCAAGGACATAAGCCATAGCAAAATCGCCTGGTGCTTGGTAACGGGTGGCCAATTGATGATAGAAATCCATATCAATATAGATTGTTTGATCAGCCGGACAATAAAACGGGCCAGCAGCACTGTCTCCATAGCCACAACCACCGGTTGGGGTGCCAGCTGTATAAACAACTAAAGACGTTGGTTCATAGACCATATCGTAGTTTTCAAATGTTTGCGTCCAATAATCTTCCGTAAAACCTAATACGGCAGCTAAAAAATCAAGTTCTTCATCAGAGGCTAAATCATCTGTATTAACGGTCTGTTGGTTAGTCGTTGTTTGTATGACTTGATTATTCGATGACTGATCTAAAACACCATCAAACAATCCAAAACCACCACCAAACAATCCTAAAGCCAGAATAATGATTAAGATCCATTTCCCACCACCACTTGACATCAGTAGAGGGAGCAGCAGATTAAGTAAACCACCTGATGAGCGGTTGGTTCCTCCACCTCTACCCCTCGGATTTGAACTTGTGCGACCTGATTGATTATTTTGTCCACGTCGATCTTGTACATTTTTACTGCGTCGTAAATCTTCCCATTTCATAAAAATTCCTCCAAATGATTCGGATTAACTTATATTCTTTTAAACAAAGGGTGCTACTAAACGTAAGATGGCATCCCAAAGTGCTCCAATAGAAGTTGTTTTAATATCAGTTAATTGAATTTGTTTGGAAACACTTTGCGACTCCAAGAAGTCTGCTTTAATGTCCTTAATAACTGGATGGTAATATAACATGGTCCCTGTTTCAAAATGTAAATATAATGAACGATAATCCAGATTAATGGTACCAATATTAACGATTTTATCGTCAACAATAAAAGTCTTTGCGTGTAAAAAGCCTGGTGTATATTCATAGATTTTAACCCCACCCTCAAGTAAAGGACGGTAATGCGACCGGGTCATCCGGTACACAATCGGTTTATCAGGTATGCCGGGTGTCATCAAGCGTACATCAACACCTCTTTTAGCAGCTAGTGTCATCGCTGTTTGCAATTCATAAGAGACGACTAAATAAGGGGTATAAATATAAACATAATCTTTTGCCGCATTCAGCATATCACGATAAACATTTTCCCCTAATACCTCGTCATCTAAGGGAGAGTCGCCAAACGATTGCACAAAGCCGGTAGCACTAATATTCTCATCGTTTGCCATCAAATCAAATGTTTCATCCATTTTTTCAATTGGCTTAAACGGAACATATGAATCATCGGTTGGGTAAAAAGCATTCCACATATTCAGAAAAAGAACCGTTAAATTCCATGTGGCTGGGCCATCCATCCGAATCATATTATCTTTCCAATAACCAAAACGCTCGACATGATTAATATATTCATCAGCAATATTCAAACCACCCGTATAGCCAATTTCACGGTCAATCAGAATCATTTTTCGGTGATCCCGCGTATTATAAACTAACGAGAGAATAGGCATAACTGGATTAAATTTTAAGGTTTTAATGCCTTCGGCTTCCATCTGTTTATCAAAGTCAGAAGGTAAACGCAGGAGGCAACCAAAATCATCATAAATAAGGCGAACATCTACCCCTTCTTTAGCTTTCTTTTTTAAAACATCAAAAATTTGTGACATCATTAACCCATCTTCAATAATAAAAAACTCAATGAAAATATGTTCTTTTGCCTCTTCTAAATCCTTAAGTAACGTATCCATCATCGTTTCACCAGCAGGAAAGTACGTCACACCTGTATTGGTATAGACAGGGCTGTCCCCATAGTCATGAATATATTGACTCATGGAACCCAGGCGCTGGTCCTTTTGAAATAACAACTTTTTGGCTGAAGGAACGGTCTCCATCTCATGCATATGCAATTTTGACTGATTATTCAATAACCGTGTCATACTTTTTTGAGGCCTTTTATTCCCCATTGCTGCATATAATAAGCCACCAAAAATTGGCATTAAAGAAATAACAATAATCCAACTAATTCGATAGGCAGGACTTTCATCTTTACTGACCAGATATAAAATCATAAAAACGGAAAAAAGCGTTAAAATAGCATTTATCAAAGCAGAATGACTGATAATGTTGGTAAAAAATACGTACCACCAAGCAATTTGAATGATGATTAAAATCAGATAAATGAACAGTCGAATGAATGTCGAATTATTTAATAATTTTTTTAGCAAAAATTAGCACCTCCAATGCATTAAGGTAAACATCGCTTGCTTTACCTTATTTTCTTTTTTCACTTCCTAAACTCTAAGTAATTTTATTATAGCTACTAAATTGCATTGCGACAACTAAAAGCATACGGGTCTAGGTAAAAAGAAAGAAAAAACATAAAAATCCGAACGTTTAATAATAGTGATGACACACTAAAATTAAACGTTCGGATATTCAGCTAATTAATTTTTCAAGAAAGAAAAATGAAGGTGTTATTTATTAAAAGCTTTTTTATATTCTGAAACAATATTATCCACCGTAAAGCCGAAGTACTCAACAACTTCCTCGCCTTTACCAGACGCACCAAATCGATCAATACCTAATGATAATCCATCAAGACCGACATATTTGCCCCATCCAAATGTTGCGCCCATTTCGATTGACATACGATGACGAACGGCTGATGGTAGGACACTTTCTTTATATTCAGCTGATTGCTCATCGAAAATATTTTGGGCTGGCATTGAAACAACGGACACATCAATACCTTCTTCTTTCAGAGCCGCTTGAGCTTGAACCGCTAAGGATACTTCAGATCCAGTCGCAATTAAAATACCTTCTGCTTGGTCAGCTGTAGCTGGAGAAACCACGTATGCCCCTTTACGAACACCTTCTTCTGCAAGGTCAAAGGTTGTTTCAATAACAGGTAAATCTTGGCGTGACAAGGCTAACATGGTTGGACGATCAGTTGACTCTAAGGCTATTTTCCAGGCGGCAAATGTTTCATTGGCGTCTGCTGGACGAATTAAATTCAAGTTTGGAACAGCTCTAAAAGCAGCTAATTGCTCAATCGGTTCATGTGTTGGTCCATCTTCACCAACGGCCACTGAATCATGTGTCATAACGTAAATCACGGGTAACTGTGATAGGGCAGCTAATCTAACCGCTGCTTTCAAGTAGTCGGTAAAGATAAAGAAGGTTCCACCATAAATCTTAGTTCCACCATGGAGCATAACACCATTTAGGATACCTGCCATAGCAAACTCTCTGACACCAAACCAAATATTGCGACCCGCACGGTTATCAGGCATAAAATCTTCTGATGATTCGTTCATGGTTTTGTTTGAACTCGATAAATCCGCAGCACCACCCCAAAGTTGAGGCACGCCTTTAGCCAAGACTTGGATGGCTTTACCACTTGAAGCACGCGTTGCTGAAGCCTTTGTCCCTGCTGGTTGATAGTCTAATTCTTTAGCATAATCTTCTGGAAGTTCGCCAGCAAACGCTTTAAGCATGTTAGCGGCTAATTCTGGGTTAGCTTGTTGGTAGTCAGCAAATAATGCTTCCCATGCTGTATAGGCTTCTTTTCCTCTTTGTTGAACTTTTACTTTAAAGAGCTTTTGAGCTTCTTCTGGGACAGTGAAGGCTTCATAATCCCAACCATATTTAACTTTTGTTTGTTCCCAATCTTCTGAACCCAATGGACTACCATGAACTTTATGTGTGCCTTCATTGACTGAACCAAAACCAATAATGGTTTTCACTTCAATAATTGTCGGCTGATTGGTGTTCGCTTTAGCTGTAGCAATCGCTTGTTCAATGCTGTTTAAATCATTACCATCATTAACAAGCAAATATTGCCAGCCAATCGCTTCAAAACGGCCTTTAATATCTTCAACAAAGGCTTTATTTAAATCGCCGTCTAAAGAAATATCATTACTATCATACAAGAAAATTAATTTGCCTAGCTCTTGTTTTCCAGCAAATGATGTCGCTTCATAAGCAATACCTTCCATTAAATCGCCATCACTAACAATCGCATAGGTATAATGGTCAATCACTTTATGATCATCCGTATTATATAATGCAGCCGTATGTGTTTCAGCTATAGCCATCCCAACGGCTTGAGCAACCCCTTGTCCTAATGGACCGGTTGTTGCTTCAACACCTTCTGTATGTTTAACCTCTGGGTGTCCAGGCGTTTTGCTGTTCAATTGACGGAAATTTTTCAAATCATCCATCGTTACATCAAAACCAGCTGTATGTAACAAACTATACAATAATGCCGAACCATGTCCCGCAGATAAAACAAAGCGATCACGGTTAATCCAATCCGCATTTTCTGCCGTCACATTTAAATGCCCTGCCCATAAAGCATAGGCCATTGGCGCTGCTCCCATAGGTAAGCCAGGGTGACCTGAATTGGCTTTTTCAACTTGATCTACACTTAAGGCACGTAGGGTATTAACGGCTATCGTATCATTTTCAGTAAACATAAACATCCTCCAATATTTTATTGTATTAGCTAACTGACAAGCAACATAACTTTTCGATGATGAAACTGTATTTATAAACAATTGTAATGGAGCAATGACATCTTTTCAAGTTTTCTTCTCAAAAGATAAATAAATTTCATTGCTTTTCAGGAGCATCCTTACTTAATTCTAATTTAACCGCTTAATCTTCTTGCCGATATTTTTTCATCATAGTGGCAAATATCTCGGCTGATGAAGGGGGTGTATAGGTAATTGAATTAGCGCCTGCAGCAATGGTCGCCAAAATCGTTTCTCCTGACGGCCCACCCGTAGCGATAATGGGAATCGTTTGACTATAATTTTTGCGAATATAACTCACTACTTCAGCGGTATTGGGTCCGGCAGAGACATTTAGTATATCGGCTCCCGCCTCAATTTTACCGGCCATATCATCTTTCATACTAGAAATAGTTGCCACTAAAGGTATATCGATAATGCGATGGATTTTCTTAATATCCTTGTTGGACATGGGTCCATTAACAACGACCCCATAAGCCCCTAATTGTTCGGTTTGAAAAGCAAGGTTAACACTGCGTTTACCCGCGGTTGTTCCGCCACCAACCCCCGCAAAAACAGGGACGGAAGCAACGTCTATAATTGATTGCGTAATGCTAATGAGTGGGGTGAATGGATAAACCGCAAAAACAGCATGGGCATTTGAATTACGAATGATGGCAACATCCGTCGAAAAAAGTAGCGACTTAATCCGCGAACCAAACACTTTGATCCCTGAAGCCTCATAAATTTCTTCGGGCATAACCACGATTCTTCCCCGTAACTGCGAATTATACTCGGGAACAGCGCGTTTTTCAGCCGCTGATCGTTCTTTAATAACAACAACAGGGACGGCATGATCATCTAATTCGGTAGTTACTGTCTCATAATTTCCTACAATAACTTGTTCCGTTTGCGATAAAACTTTTTTTACTTCGGGCTTTTTAGCTTCCGATTCGTTTTTTTCGGGCAAATCAATACACTCCTCTATAAAAATAATTACATTTGTATTTTATAACAGTTTTTTCACTATAGAAAACAAAAGCACCAAACTTAATAAAAAATTCTTCAAATGTTTCAAGTATTTAACTATCGAAAAACCGCGTAATTATTCAATACTTGTCTCTGATAATAACAGCTACTCTCAAACTAGAGTGCCAGACCTTATCCACAATTATTGCATAATTACGCGGTTCTTCTATATGACAACACACTTAGTTAACACCATTAAGCATTGCTAGCTAATTGGTCAGCTTTATCACACTTTAACTTTAAACCATTGGCTGTCTCAAATAAGATAGAAATCTTTTCATTTTCTAACGAATAGATGACACGTTTACCTATTTTTTCAGACGTAATAATATTGTTTTTTCTTAAAGTGATTAAATGATGTGAAGTTGTAGCCACCGATGCTCCGATGAATTGAGAAATTTCATAGACACATAATCGATCATAATTCATCAATAATTCAACGATTTTCACACGATTTAAATCACCTAAAACCTTAAAAATATTCGCTTTTTGTTCAACCAATTGGTTATCGAGGACTAAATCAACCTCAACACGCTGCTCCTCTATTTGTTCATCATTTAAACATTCATATTCTGTCATTCTCAACGACTCCTTTTAATTATTCCTGGTCTCATCTAGTCAATGATTTTTCATTCAAATCATCCTAATAATAAAAGTATATCAAAAAACTAATAGAAAAGACAGACATAATCAAACTTAATTTGAATGTTATAAACCATCAGACAATTATTGTGCAGACTCTTCCGCATTTTCCAATGCACTAAACAATTCCAAGCCGATCATTTCATTAAATGCGTCTGCGGTTATAACTTGATCATCCGTTGGCTGTGCGATAGCTAATTGATTGAGTCCGATAAAATATTCTACGGCATGTGTTTCGTCATCATTAATCATACTTAAAGACAATGAAGCGGTATCCATCGAAATGGCGATGGAGCCTGTAAACGGTTGGCTAAAGAATTCAAATACGCCTTCTAACCCATCATTATTCGCTTCGTCTTGTCCATCAAGTAAGAGCGCTTGAAAAGCATCGCGATTTTCTTGGGTTACATCATAATAATAAATTTCACCCACCTCGGTTTCAACCGTTGAAAAATCAACACCCTCTGTTTGGAAATAGTCAAAGAGGCGTGTGAGGAAGTAATCATCGACGGCACGTATTTCATCATACATTAGCTGATGCTCTGCTGTTGCGTATTCATTATCAATCATCAAACCGCTAATTTCATCACTATTAAGCTGTGCATATTGATAAAACGCTTCTACCGTTGTGCCTGCATATAAATCAGGATAATTATTTAAACCTTCCGCCATCGCGGCCATTAAATCATCACTCGGGATTAAAGAACGTTGAAACTCGCCCTGGTTTGTTTCAATCAAAACACTCGAATTAATGGTTGAAGGGGCACTGTGCATTAAGTAATATAAATCCCCGTCACGTACATACCGCAACGAACGCACTGCAAATTCATCAGCATTAACCGCCTCTAAATAATTAAACCCATTTGAGACATAACGCGGTTGCGACTGTAACGCTTCAATCACACTTAGAGGATTGCCTTCTTCAAGCTGAACCTCATTAAGTGCCAACAAATCAATGGCTTCTTCAGCATTTTCTTCAACCGAGACAGCTTGTGATTCTACCACTGATTCACTGTCATCTTGAGCATAAATAGCGTTTTGATTAAATTGCAATAAAAAACTAGTCAGTAAACTTAAATAAACAATTGTCTTTTTTTTCATAATAATCCTTTCATCTTGTCGGTTTTAATTGAGTTCATTAAGCTTGGAAAGCAGTGGAATAAGTTCTGTAAATGAGCGTATAATATAATCTGCTTCCTTTAAGTGATCAAGGTGCTCATCTTCTAAGGCTAAGCCAATAGCAGCCTTTGTTTTCGCACCAAATTCCATATCCACACTCGAATCGCCCACATAAACGAGTTCATGTGGCGGAATCCCATGATTAGCATGAATAACATCAAAAGCACTTGATTCTGGTTTGCTCCCATATTGATCGGCATTACCAATAAAATCAAAATAAGAAATGAGTCCAGCGCGCGTTAACATCATATCCGTCAATTTTTGATTGTCATTTGTAACAACCCCTAGAAAATAACCTTGATCTTTCAATGTTTCTAGAGATTCAACGACCCCATCAATGACTGGAATGGGATCTTGGCGTCCTTTAAAGTAATCCATAAAATAACTTTCTATTCGTTCACTAATCTCTGCCACTGATAAAGGTAAAACTAAACTTATGGCTTTGGCCTGATCCTCAATACTCCCAGCGGCAACCGTCGAGTTGCTTAGAATAGCTGTGTCAGTTACACCAATGGATAATTTAAATGCTTTTTTTTCATTTTCAGTTAAGTCAGTTTCTTCTAATAAAATATTCACTACTTCAATGGTTGGTTGATCCCAACTATTACCCAATTCAACTAAGGTTCCATCCTTATCAAAAATAATACCTTTTAACATATAACCCTCACTTTTATTATTTTTTTAAAGCATAGGCATCTAAAAAAGATGAACTTCCAATGATAGTGATTGAAACTATTGACATTTCCACTATCATTGAAAGTTTAATTTTTAAATCATTCACATTTTTTAAAGCCAATGGCTGCAATAAGTTCATTTAGTTAAACATATTCGTAATTAGATAGACACTTGTTAGAAGCATTAAGTGATATTTATTTGACAGAATATTAACCGGTAGGTTACTGACTGAATGGTTACTTATTATGTCGATTGTATCAGAATTGATTAAATCCATAAACCAATTAGTTATTGACATACTATTATTATACAATCGGTTAACCATTAAGGTAAAAGCCATAGTAAATGTTCTGGTTGGCTTTTGAACGAGTGATGATGTTACAGCGTTATGTTGTTGCTGGGTTGGCCTTTGAGGATTTTCATTATTTGGTTCGGATTGGACGGGTGATATTTGAGGCTCCGTCGCTTCACTGGACGATTCGATTGGTTTGGGTTCACTACTCGCCTCAGTTTCACTACTTGCCGCTTGTGATTCAGACGTTTCATCCACATCACTTTCTGGAGGAAGCTGGCTCTCGACGGATTCAAATGAACCAGGCGGCTCAGGATTAATGACACTACTGGTTTGTTCTTCACCATTGGAATATGTTTCTTCATATTCATCACGATTATTACTTTCGGCTGTAGGTTGACTGGTCGCTTGACTTTGTGCATAAACAGGCGTTTGGATATAGGGTAAAGCAGACACATTAATTAAAAGCATAGCAAAAAAGGCCATGACACCTTTCAAATAACATTTTTTCATTGTCTTCCTCCTTTGCCTGATTGCTTTAATTTTAGCACAAGAAGAACCAGAATATTTTTATGTCATCATTTTGTATTATAAATATAACTTTGCTTAACATTCGGTGAAATATTTGCTATATATTTTAATTTAATTTTAAAGCATAGTGACTACATCGCTTTAGGTTCCATACACGCTTGTAATATATTTACAACATCATTTTTGTTTAACGGCACATAGGCATTTTCTAAGCGTGAAGCCGCTGCCGTAGCCATTTCATCAAAGAATTCATCCGACGTAATTCCCACTTCCGGTAAGGTCATCGGTAAGCCTGCATCCAAGAAAAACTGGTAAGTTTTATCAATTGCTAAACGAGCCGCAGCATAAGGATCCCCAGCGCTAGGAATATTCCATACCTTTTCGGCATACATAGCAAATCGCTCAACCGTTTGATCATTTAAGATATACGCCATCCAACGCGGTGTTAAAATCGCTAATCCGACCGCATGTGTAATATCATAATAAGCTGACAAAACATGTTCAATTGGATGACACGTCCAAGGTCCACCTTTTCCAAAACTCGTTAAACCATTCAAGGCTAAAGTTGATGCCCACATGAGATTCGCACGCGCGTCATAATTTTCTGGTTCTTGTAAAGCGATAGGTAAATAATGAATGCACGCATTTAAAATCCCTTCAGCTAAACGATCCTGTATAAAGACCTCTTCCTCATGACTAAAATATATTTCGAACGTATGGGACATAATATCGGCAGTTCCTGCTGCTGTTTGATGCTTGGAAACACTAAAAGTGTAAGTGGGATCACAAATTGAAGCATAAGGATACATATGGTAGCTTCTCGTACCTATTTTTTCTTTGGTTGCAAAATTAGTAATAACACCGCTAGCATTCATTTCTGTTCCCGTTGCCGAAAGGGTTAAGACATCGATTAAGGGCAATGCATCTTGGATTAAGTCCGGTTGCTTGACTAGTTCCCATGGATCGCCATCAAATTTAGCTGCCGCAGCCATTACCTTTGAAGCGTCAATGGTTGAGCCACCTCCAACAGCCAAGACGACATCTATATCATGTGTTTTACAGAGTTCGGCGCCTTTTCTGACCGTTTCAATCCGTGGGTTAGGCTCAATTCCAGCTAATTCAATCATTTCACACTCGGGCAATAAGGCAAGAATGGTATCATATAGACCATTGCGTTTGATACTACCCCCACCATAAGTTAATAAGACCTTCTTACCAAACTCATTAATCAAATTGGGCAAATGCTCTATTTGATTTTTGCCAAAATATAATTTTGTAGGAATATCATAAATAAAATTTTTCATCCTTTTTCTCCTTTATCGTTATAGGTTATTTTTCAAAAAGTAAAGCAATATTTTAGACTTTTCTCCTCTTAAATTTATTAAACATATCCATAACTTAAAAATATTATGCTTGAATGATTAAAATAAAAACAATTCAATTAATCCATAGACTTTAAATCTAAGACTATTTATGTTAGGCTTTCATTATTCAGAGATAATAATAATTTTTTAGTTTCAATTTTTGTTAATTTTTAATAAATTTTGATAATTTACTTTTATTTATAGAAGAATTGTTGTAATATAGTATTACTGTAAATTGAAAGGAGTTGAAATTTTGTATATATCAAACGTTAATTCAGCATCCATAAAACTAAAATCGATTGTTCAAGAAAATATCCCTATTGGACAAGATTTAACCCTTTTATCTGAGGATGAATTGATCATCATTTATATACATAAAGGGTCTGCCACCTACCGACACAATGGCGAAGAAGGAGAAATTAAAAAACGTGATTTAATTATTTTAAATCCACATCACCAACTTGATTTATCACCCATTCGTAAAATTGAATGGATTAAAGTATCATTGAGTGGTGTTTTATTCACCTCTTCATTGGAAGCAAATTCACAGGAACAATTATTTATTGTCAGTGACAAAGGACAGTCTATTAAGCATTATTTAGATTTAACTTTAATGGAAATGGAAAATCCATTTCGCGGATCTGAAATCATCATGAAAAAACTATTGGAATGTGTCATGGTTCATGTTTTAAGAAATAACGAGCTCTCAATCAAAGATTCAACCACGCAAATCAAACACAATGAGATTGAAATTATCCAAGCTTATATACGTGAAAACTATTCTAAAAAGATTACCCTTGATGAACTTTCAGATTTAGTAGGCATTAATAAGTATTATCTCATTCGTCTATTCAAACAACAAACAGGCTTATCACCGATTGATTATTTAATTCACGTTCGGTTAGAAGAGGCTGAAAAACTATTATCTCAGTCAAATGTAACTATTTCAAAAATTTCTGATATCGTTGGTTTTCACTCCCCTTCGCATTTTTCGAAAACATTTAAGGAAAGCAATCATATGACACCTTCAAGTTATCGAAAAAAATATTCCGCTGACCATGTAACTACCTAATTAAAGTGGTGTCTATCCGGCTAAGATTCCGTCTTTGGAATCTTAGCCCTTTTTTTATGCCCAATTAAGATTCCCATATTCAGATGAATATGTGAGGGTAAAATAGCTTTAAGTTTCGCCAAATTATCAGCCTTTAAATGCCATGTTAAAGGTGTCATTTGTAACAAACGCTCAAGCTCTTCCATCGTTAATTCCACTACTTCATTGATTTGATAGTAGGAATTTTCTGGAAAAGCCTCTTGAAATTTTTCGATAATAGGTTGATTATCATACTTCTCTTGAATCGCAAAACCTAATTGAATTAAAGCTTGACGAATTTCAATCAAATAATCCTTTTCTGCAATGACTTTCACTATTTGTCCATCATCTTTTAAAACTCGTTTAAATTCGGTATAGTTTGCCGGTGATAATATTGACAAGATGATATCTATGCGCTGATTTTGAAGTGGAAGTTGAGCTAAATCGGCAACTAATGAAAGCATCTCACCATTATAGGAAGTCGCTAACTGAATGCCATCTTTAGCCAAATCTACCCCAATAAGACTTAAAGCTTTATCGCTTGATGCATGTAAAACATGCAAATAACTGCCTTCACCACTCCCAGCATCAAGCACCACATCCCCGTTAGAGAGCTGTGTATTTAAATAACGCATCAAAGGGACCAGTAACGGACGGTAAAAAGCTGATTCGGTAATAATATACCGCCGATGTTGAAAGAGGGTTTTATCATAGTCTGTTTGTTGCGTTGCTTGTTTAGATAGGTAGAAATAACCTTGCTTTGCGCTATCAAAACGATGATTATTGCTACAGACCAGGCTGTTCCCTTGCCTCTTTAAAGGAGCATGACAGTGGATACATTGAAACACCTCTGGATGGTTGTCTAACCAGTCTAAACTTTGTGCGAGTTTTGTTTTTTTCATTAATTCAGCCATAGGCACTCCTTCAAAAAAGATAAAAACCCATAAATGGATCGTTAGTTGCCCTAATCGTCTATCCATTTATGGGTTATTTGCTTTGCTTAATCTTCTAACCCGCGTTCGCGACGGATAACATCAGCAATTTTATTGACATATTGATTCACTTTCTCATCGGTTGATGCTTCAGCCATCACACGTAGTAAAGGCTCTGTCCCACTAGGCCGGACTAAAATGCGACCATCACCATTCATTTCGGCTTCGACTTCTTCAATCACCGCTTTAACGGCTGGAACATCCATCACAGTATGCTTGTCTTTGACACGGATATTCACCAGTTTTTGAGGGAAGATTTGTACTTCACTAGCTAATTCAGATAAAGATTTGCCGGTTTCTTTCATCACATTTAATAATTGGATGGCCGTTAACAAACCATCACCTGTCGTATTATGATTTAATAAAACGATATGACCGGATTGCTCGCCCCCTAAAGTATAACCTCCACGGCGCATTTCTTCGACAACATAACGATCGCCGACTTGAGTCTTTAAAGCCGTCATCCCATTATTTTCAACCGCTTTATGGAATCCAATGTTGCTCATTACAGTTGATACAATGGTATTTTCAGCTAATTGACCTTTTTCTTTTAGGTTTTTACCTATAATATACATAATTTTATCGCCATCGACAATTTGACCTTGTTCATCGCAAGCAATTAAACGATCGCCATCACCATCAAAAGCTAGACCCACCATGGCTTTTTTCTCTAAAACAAAGGCTTGAAGTTTCTCAGGATGCGTCGACCCGACACCATCATTAATATTAATCCCATTGGGTCTGTCACCCATGGTATAGAAATCTGTTTCTAAATCAGCAAATAATTGATTAATAATCGGAGCCGTTGCGCCATTAGCTGCATCAATACAAACAGTAATGCCTTCTAAGTCAGATGGGATGGTCGATTGTAAAAATTGACTATATTTGATTAAACCTTCAGGAAATTCATCCACCACGCCTAAACCTTCTGCGCTTGGGCGAGGCAAATTATCCTCTTTTAATTCTAGTAAAGCTTCAATTTCTAGCTCTTGATCATCGGATAATTTAAATCCATCCGCTCCAAAAAATTTGATACCGTTATCCTCAGCTGGATTGTGCGAAGCGCTAATCATAACACCAGCCACAGCTCCTTGAGTACGTGTTAAATAGGCAACCGCCGGTGTTGAAATCACGCCTAACTGCATCACTTCAATTCCCACCGATAACAAACCCGCTGTTAAAGCATTTTCTAATAAATACCCCGAAATACGGGTATCACGTGCAACTAAAACGCGTGGATGTTCAATATCAGGTGCGTGTTGTTGCAACACATACCCTCCAAATCGACCTAATTTAAACGCTAATTCTGGGGTAAGTTCTTTGTTGGCTACACCTCTTACTCCATCTGTACCAAAATATTTGCCCATTTATTTGTCTCCTAACTTTGATAAATTACTATCCTCTTTAACTTATGAGGGTTCGTCTGATGATACTTGTGATTCATTTGATTCATTAGTAGTTAGATCTTCTGCTTGACTATGACTTTCTTCAACACTTTCATCTGTAGCACTACTATTCTCACTACTATTGACTTGTTGAATAGGTGTAATCCGCTCACCTAATATTTGTTGTATGTCTACTTCAATAGCTACTTCACTTTGACTAATACTTCGGATATTCTCAGGGACATTAATCACCCCAGTGACAATGGCTGTTTCCGTTAAACCCGAAACATCCACCACAACATCTAGAACACCTAATTGATTAACCAAATCGGGTTCAGCTACTATTTCTACTTGGTTAGCGTCAGCAAAGGAATAATTGTAACTAAATGTTTGTAAGTTTTCACCACGCGGACTTATCCTTAAAGGTATATTGACCCTTTGCGGAACAACTTCAATATCAACTTGGATTTCGCCGGTTGATGTATTAACGTCTAATAGATTATCATCTTCATCTAATATTTGTAATCTAAATTGAGCAGAAAAACTTTCTGACATAGGCTCTTCAGAAACGATACGAATGATAGCCTGCTTAACATTTTCAATTTTAGCACTATCTCCTGTTAATTCCACTTCACTCGGATCCATAGTCACATGGGATACTTCATAACCTTCAGCAATCGTTCCATCAACGATTTCATACTCCACAGGCACTGTAATGGTGGCTTTACGCGAAAGTCTTACAATCACTTGAGAAGGCGAAATTTCATAATTAATATCTTCTGGTAACCCAACGGCTAACAAGCGGATGGCACGTGAGCCAGTTGGTAAGTTAGTTAAATCTTCTGTCTCCACGCGGAAGTTATCAATGGATAGCTGACTAATTAAATTACGAGGACCTGTTAGTCGAATAGCCACCGTATCTGGTAACCCACTAATATACAAGTCATCATCATGTTCGCCTAAAAAGACGGGAACATTCGAAATCGTCTCACTAGAGTCAACACTAGCAAATTGTTGATTGCTTGCGCTTTGGAATTGTTGATTATTCCCACTGGTGACAAAGACATAGAGTAATAAAGTAAATAAAAGAGCGACACCTCTCACTACCCAAACATTGTCAAAGGATGGTTTTTTCATTGGTCATCCCCCCTTTGTTTAAAGTTGGTATTTAAATAACTACGTATGTTCTGTATCAACCCTTGATCTCTTAGTACGTCTTCTTCTTCAAAGAGGTATTTATTTAAAAGAGTTTCTAAATCTGCTTGGGATAAATCCCGATGGAATTCACCTTTTTTAACAATACTGATTGCGCCAGTTTCTTCTGAAATAACCAAGGTCATGGCATCTGATACTTCGCTTAAGCCAATGGCTGCGCGGTGTCTGGTCCCTAATTCTTTAGGAATTTGATCGCTCTCCGACAGCGGTAAATAGCCTGCTGCTACGGCAATCCGATAATCTGAAATAATAACGGCGCCATCATGTAGTGGCGTATTAGGAATAAATATATTAATTAAAAGTTGGCTGCTTATTTGTGAATCCAATGAGATTCCCGTTTGAATGTACTCATCCAAGCGGTCTTCACCTTCAATGCTAATCAGTGCTCCGATTTTTCGTTTCGACATGTAATTGGCTGAAACAATCAAATCTTGAATCAAATCTTGGCTTGGGTTATTCGGGGCAGGTCGATTTCTAAATAAGTTGCGTCCTAAAGTCTCTAGCGCTTTACGTAATTCTGGCTGAAAGACAATCATCGTCCCAACAACACCCCAAGAAATAACTTGATCTAAAATCCAATCAATGGTTTGCAGTTGCAAAACGGAACTGACGAATTTTGCAAAGATGATGATGGCTACACCTTTTAGTACATTAATCGCTCGCGTCCCTCTAACATACATCAAAAGCTTATAGATGATGTACCATACAATAGCAATATCAATTAATTGAATTATCGGGCGATTATTTAAAAATTGTGTTAACCAATCCATCAGATTACACCATCCTTTCTGTTCCACTAATTTATTATATCATAATTGACCTCAAGTCTAAAAACGGTAAATGGGTTACTTTTATAAAAAATTTAATGTTCATGGTGATTGCGACTTAACGTAAAGTGATCCGGCACCGGATCAAAGCCGCCTTTAACAAACGGATTACACCGCAAAATACGTGCGACACCCATTGTAAATCCTTTTAGGGCACCATGTCGTTCTAAGGCAGTGACCATATAGGATGAACACGTTGGCGAATACCGACAACTAGGCGGAAAAAATGGTGAAATCGCTTTTTGATAAAATTGAACGATTTTAATTAAAATAAATTTCATTGAGGCTCCTTTTCTAATTAATCAACAAATCGGCGAAAAATTTAATCACATTAGAACTTAAAAAGGTAAACACAAAAAGTGAAAGCGGTCGGTAAAGGGCGACTAGCATAAAGAATTTATTGAACATCATATTAGACATACCAGCAATCATACAAAAGATATCATCAGGAAAAATGGGTAAAACAAAACCTATTTTTAACAATCTGGTGAAGCCTGGTCCATCATTCATTTTACCAATATATTTGTCATACTGTTCATCAGAAATAAAGGCTTTAACAAAACCCTCACCAAAGCGACGGCCTAAGTAGAAGTTAATACTAGAACCAATTAACATCCCGATACAATTATAAATAAAACCCCACCCATGTCCAAAAACTAAATCACCGACAACGTTCGTTAAACCAAATGGAATGATTGGGTAAATAATTTGACTGATTTGAACGGTTATAAAAATAATCGGCGCCCAAATCCCTAAACGAATTAATAAATCACTAAAACCGCCACCCGGTCTAAAATAAGAAGATCTAGCAATATAAATTGAACCGACAATGGTTAGTATAATTCCAAATATTGTTGTCAGTCGTATTATCTGACGCTTTTTTTCTATCGAAATATCCCACATAATAGATCTCCTTAGAGTTTTTTTCCTCAATCATAGCGATATTTTCTTTCTTTGACATGCGACGAAAGTCTCAAACTAAACGAAGCTGTTTTATCTTCTCTTCATTCTATACTATAATAGAATGACTAACAAATAAATAAATAAATTTTTAAACAGAGGAGCAAGCTTATGTATTCTAAAAAAATCCACCAACTTCAAGCAAAAATGCGTGAACATGGGATTAGTAACCAATTAATCAGCGACCCATCTAGTATTAATTATTTTACGGGTTATTTCACACAGCCCGGCGAAAGAATGTTACTTTTAGTTATTCATGCCGAAGGCAATCAGCATCAATTGTATTTGAATCGTCTCTTCCCATCAGCCAATCTATCAGAAATACAAGATCATGTCATTGAAGTTATTGTCTATAATGATGGTGAACCTATCTTAAATCAGGTCGCTGCTTCGCTTGCAGAGGGACCAAGTAGCATTGATAAATATTGGCCAAGTCATTTTCTACTCGATTTATTAGCCATTGATTCTAATATTCAAGCGGTTAATCAATCGCATTTAGTGGATGATTTACGAGCCATTAAATCACCTGAAGAGCAGGCTTTAATGGCACAAGCCTCTCATTATAACGATCAAGCCATGGAACAACTGATCCCCTTAATTGCACAAGGTTTATCTGAGAATGAATTAAAAAATCATTTGGGCGAAATCTATCTTGCATTGAGTGGGAATAGTTTTTCATTCCCACCAATCATCGCATTTGGGGCAAATGGGGCTGACCCACATCATGAAACAGACGATTCTAAACCAACATTAGGCAACTCTGTAGTTATTGATATTGGTAGTAGCTATCAAGGCTATTGCTCTGATATGACGCGGACGGTCTTTTATGGTCAGCCGAGTGCGAAAGCTTTGGAAATTTATGCGGTTGTGAAACAAGCCAACGAAGCTGCGATTGCTGCTATTAAACCTGGGGTCCCATTTAGTCACATCGATGCGATTGCGAGAGATATTATTACGCAGGCTGGCTATGGAGACTATTTTACCCACCGTTTAGGCCACTTTATCGGTCGCGATGTTCATGAAGCGGGTGATGTGAGTGCCTTTAATCATCAATTGATTGAAGAAGGCCATACTTTTTCTATCGAACCAGGTATTTATTTGCCAGGAGAATTAGGTGTTCGTATTGAAGATTTAGTCATCGCAACTGCAGATGGTTGTAAAGTTTTGAATCATGTAACGAAAGAACCGATTATATTAGATGTGCCATAAAGTTTAACTCTATAGCAGGCAAAAAGTGAACTTTCAAAGATAGCGACAAAATCGCTTTAATTGAAAGTTCACCTATTTTAAGCTATTAACGCTTGTCTGATACATTTACCGCGCCTTCAATGAAACTTGTGTGGATACCTTATTTCACTACTTCAACCGCATTGCCATCAAGATAACCCGCATCCTCCAGTTGTTGCCCCAACTGAAATAAAAGATATTCTTGACCAATTTTAGCGGTAAAATGCGCTCCTATCGGCAACTGCCCGGCCTCGGCTTTAATCGGCAAACTAATCGCTGGATGGCCTGTTAAATTTTGCAGTTGCGTAAACGGGGTTAAACTTAAACTGGAACGAAACATTTCTAAAATGAGCTTTTGTTGATCATCGCCATCAAAGGCATCCATATGACTTAAATCCTTTGCCATGGCTGGTGTCACATCTAATTGATGATGTAAAGGAGCAACCCCATTGTTCGTTGGCGTTAACCATAGATCAAACTGATTATCCACAAAGAAAGCTTCCAAATCCACACGTAATTGATCCCATAAACTAAGAATTTTAGAGTAATCTGTCGCTGGCACTTTAATCCCTGAACGATAAATTGCCCAGGTTACTAATTCAACATCATCAAGCGTAATCGGACGTCCCAAAGCCGCTTCAATCGCCTCCATCATCACGACCGTCTCAACACCATTAACCTTATAATATGCTTGAATAGCTTCAATCCCATCGTATTCAAATCCTACAGGAACCACCTCATGCCCCAACTCTTTTAAATACATCGCTGTGCGTTCCACCAAGGTTTCTGCTTGAGGATCCAATGGACTCAGATTGGGTACACGCATAGAGTAGGCAATTCTCAACGGCCGATCTAAAGGAACTAGCTCTGTTTCAGTCATTTTCGGTAAATGAAACGGGCTGGTTAGTTGCATGGTATGAATGGCTTTAAATAACTCAAAGGTATCCCGAACCGATTTACTAACGGCAAAATTAACCGAGGCACCTTGCCAACCCCGGTAATTACCAGGACCCACAGGAATTCTACCTCGCGAGGGTTTCAAACCAACTAAACCCGTAAAACTCGCAGGAATACGAATCGATCCACCTCCGTCACTAGCCGCGGCAATGGGAACCATACCCGCTTTAACAGCTGCAGCTGAACCGCCACTAGACCCTCCTGCATTACGGCTTAAATCATGCGGATTATTCACCGCCCCAAACAATTCTGAATCACTAATATTTTTATAGCCTAATTCCGGTACATTACTACGTCCCACAACAATAAAACCTGCATCTAAGATTGCTTGTACAAAGTTATCGTTGGCTTCTGCTTTAGCCTCTTTCAATAATTTTGAACCACCTGCAGAAATATGTCCCTTATGACTTTGGCCCAAATCCTTCAGTAGAATCGGTACACCAAAGAAGGTCGGTAAACGGTCAATCTGTAAATCTGTCAGCGTTCTAAAATATTGATCATACTGTTTTGCCGTTGCGATAGCTTCCTCAGCATGAACTACCGTAACCGCATTCAAAATAGGGTTAACTTTTTCAATCTGTTTTAAAGCTTTTTCTACTAACGCTTCCGCCGTCACTTGCTTAGTTTTAATTTGCTCTGCATAATATACAGCATCTTGGTCGAACACTTTACACACTCCTTTTAATATTTGCGTCAACCAATTATATGCTTTGGTTGACCAACACGCAACTTTATGTTATTTTCAGTATAACTGAATTGTAAGGAGTAAACCAATGATTGAAGCTCAAATTCTATCCCTTTTATATAACCATCTAAATCAACCCCTATCAGGCCAAATTATTGCTGACCAGTTAGGTATTAGTCGTAACGCTGTCTGGAAAACCATTGAACATTTACGCTTATTGGGTTATAAGATTAGCACGCATCATAAAAAGGGTTATCAATTAGATGACGCGATTGGGACATTACACGATAGTCAATTACAAGCTCTTTTGCATCATCAAATACCTAACATAAAGATAAACATACTTGATGAAGCTACTTCCACTAACGACTTAGCCAAACAAGCCATTAGCCAGAACCGCACAACGCAATTATTTATTACGCAAAAGCAAACACAGGGGCGTGGGCGTTTAGGTAAACATTTTTATTCTGATTTGGATCATGGGCTTTATTTTAGCTTGGCTTTTAAACCTAATCCAAAACATCAAGAATTTATTCCCTTATATACTTTGGCGACAGCTGCTGCCTTGGTTCAAACGCTTGAAACGTATGTCAATGAAGCTATTGGTATCAAATGGGTCAACGACCTTTTTTATCAAGGCAAAAAGATTGCCGGCATTCTTTCTGAGGCATCCACTAATTTAGAAAACGGCGAAGTTGCGTATATTATTATTGGGGTAGGGATTAATTTAGCAGGCAATTTCCAAACGGCTCAAGCAGATGTTCAAAATGTTGCCGGCACTTTATTTGGCGAGCAATTACCAAAAGATTTCAACTACAATCAATTTCTAGCAGACAGCCTCATACGCCTTTATCACTACCATCTACAGCTCGATCAAAAGACCTTTTTACCTTTCTATAATCAACGCTTACTCGGAAGAAACCAAAGGGTCTCTTTTCAAGAAGCTGATCAATCGATGTCAACCGCAATCATTCGATCCATTAATGACTCCGGGCACTTAATTGTTGAACAAAACGGCAAAGAAAGAGCTCTAATTAGTCAGCAAATTTCCTTGTCCAGTCATCAGTTTACGCAAAAAAGGATGTGACACATGAAAACAAAATCCATGAGCCTCATCCCATTACTAACCGTCTTATTGATTATTTGTTCCTGGATAACCATCCCCATTGGTCCAGTTCCCATTACCTTGCAAACCTTTGGTGTCTTTTTAATCGCTTTTATTGCGCCGGCTACGATTGCATTAGGCAGTAGTTTGCTATACTTAATCCTTGGTTTAATTGGCTTTCCTGTCTTCGCTGGGGGTGTAGGCGGACTGGCTACGATTGCTTCACCCACCTTTGGTTTTGCTTTATCCTTTCCAATTGTGATGTATTTTATCGCTCGTTTTACACAAAATCATCGTTTAAAAACTTTTCCGCAATTTTTTTCATTAGGGGTTCTTGCTAGTATATTTATCTATTTGATTGGCATTCCTTACATGATCCTTGCACTACGGATCGTATCATCGATACACATAACGCTAGGCGAAGCTTTAGCCATTGGGATGTTCCCTTTTCTGATGGGTGACACCCTCAAAATCGCTTTTGCAGCTGCCCTCGCTGTCCGTTTGAGACCCATTTTAAACAAGATGTTAACGCGCTAAAAGCGTTAACATCAGTTTTTTATAGGCCAAAAATTGAGGTAAAAAAATCAATTCGTCAAAATCATCTTTATCCAAATCAATCGGTATTTCAGCAACGATTTCACCTGGTTGTCCCTTTAAAATAAATATCTTATCACATAAGATGATTGCTTCATCAACGTCATGCGTGATTAATAAGGTGGAAGCCTTGATATGCTGACGATAATCGATAAACCAATGGTGCATCTGTCTGCGCGTGATAGCATCCAAGGCACTGAATGCTTCATCCAACAACAACCAATCCCGACCAAAAGCTGTTGTACGAATAAAGGCAATCCGCTGACGCATCCCACCACTTAAAGCTTTAGGATAATAATTCGCCCATTGTTCTAATCCAAACTGCTTCAATAGTTGCATGGCCTCTGACTTAGCTTGTTTTGGCGGCTTACCTTGAATAATCATCGGCAGCATCACATTTTCAATAATGGATTTGTGAGCTAGTAACATATCGCGTTGTAGCATATAAGAAACCTTCCCTTGAAGATCTTGACTACCTTCAATCTCAATCCTGCCTTTTTGTAAAGGTAAGATACCTGCAATCAAATTAAACAACGTCGTTTTACCAACACCACTTGTTCCTAAAATACCAACAGTCTGACCTAGGCTAGCTTTTAGAGATATATCTTTTAAGACGGGATACCCTTCATATTGGTAACTAACATTCTCAATGGCTAACAAATTAATCACCTAAATAGTCATTCGTAAAATGGATAGCCTGAGATAGGTCTACGTCAATTAAGTTGTTAGCATACAGCCATTGATAAAAAGCATTCCACCGTTCTTCCTCAATGACCCCCCATTGTTGCGGATTACTCGTGTATTGTTCACTCATCCAAATTTGTGAAGCGATCACCATCTCACGTTGATCAGTTAGTTCTGGTGCGTAAGTCATTAATATTCCTGCAGCTGCTTGAGGGTTTTCGATGGCATACTGATAACCTCGTTTAATGGCTTGAATTACAAGTGCTGCTTCTTCACCATTTTCCGCTAAATAATCATTATTAGCGATGATTACGGGCGAATAGAAATCAAGTTCTTCAGCATAATCTCTAAAATAGAAAAAATTAGTAGGGACTTCCTGGTACTCTGCCATAATACCATCCCAACCATAGTAAACCCACGCCGAATCAAACATATTGTTGGCTAAACCAATAATTGAATTATCAGCTTGATTAGGGACTAATTGAACATCATCAAAATCGACTTCTTCAAAGGCTAAAATGTGCTCCAACATACCTAATTCAATCGTATCATTCCAAGTACCATAAGTGTATCCCACCATTTTACTTGGCTCTGTAATACCTGCATCCTCATTTGATATAATTCCAGACGTATTATGTTCAATAATAGTCGCCACAGCTGTTACGGGTAAGCCAGCAGCTAGCCGGTAGGCTAACGTATCTTGAAAACTAATCCCAAAAGGCGCTTGACCTAAGCCGATTAATTCAGTCGTACTTCCTTGAGGTGGACGTCTTATGGCTACCTCTACACCCGCTTCCTCGAAATAGCCTTGATCAAGGGCTACATATAGTCCTGTATGATTCGTATTAGGCACCCAATCTAAAATAATATCGATGGTTCCCTCTGCATAAACGGTATTAGGCACTGACAACATAAGGAATAGTGATGCGATTAAAAACCATTTACATTTAGTTATTTCACATTTAAACATCTAATTGCCTCCATAAACTTTCTTTTTTATCTCGATATAACCAAGGAATCGATAAACGTTGAATCAAGTTCGTTACCCACATAAAAAACAAACTAATAGCTGAGATGACAACAATAACGCCAAACATACGGTCATAACGAAAAGCATTTTTCATTTGAATCATATAGACACCTAATCCCTCAAAGCCGCCTAACCATTCGGCGACTACTGAACCGACAAAGGCATAGGAAACACTTACTTTTAAACCACTAAAAAAATACGTCATCGAATTAGGTAATTTAACATGATAAAGAATTTGCCAATGGTTGGCGCCCATTAATTTCAAAAGCTGAATGGCTTCTTGATCACTATTAGCAAACCCATTTAAAATTGAAATCACCATTGGAAATACGGTGGTTAAAACAACTAAGACAATTTTAGGTGTCATATCATACCCCAGCCATAAAACTAAAATGGGTGCAATAGCTACTGTCGGTATGGTTTGAGTAATGATTAGCCAAGGATAGATTGCTCGTCGAATCCATTCAAACATATCCATCAATATCGCAAAGACAAAAGCTAAAACAATCCCTATAGTTAAACCTAAAAAGGCTTGTGTTAGTGTAATCCGACTATGAAAAAGTAAATTTTCCCAATCGTCAATTAATGATCGTCCAATCATTGTTGGTGTGGGTATGATAAATCGGGGCAACCACCCAAGTTTCCCCGCTAACTCCCACAACAAAATCAAAGCGACAGCAAAAATTAAGCCAGCATATTGATTAGCGATATTTATTAGTTTTTGCTTCACTACTTAGCATCTGCCCTTCTTTGTGATAACGAATTTTCGTGTTAACAAAAATATTTTCGCCATCTTGACCGGCGACTTCTATCACCCGCGTCAACAAATCCATCAGTTCATGAAAATCTCCTTCAATAGTGGTTTCAAACGGGCTGACCACAACATGATCCGCTTGCTGGCGAATCATATCAATCACCCGTTCGATAGCCGCTAAACTTCGTGCTTGGTCATCATACAAAGGTAAAATCTGTACGGCTAGACTGGCTTTTGGCATAAAAAATAACCTCCCTTTTTTGCACAAAGCGTACGCAAATAAGGCAGGTCAAACAAGCAAAAAAGCTTGATTGATACTATTCCACCCACATCCCTACGTAAGTCCTAACTTAATCAGGTTTAAAGAGTCCGGTTTCCCATCTCAGCCTATTGGCACCCCTTGTGTGTAAATATATCATATCAAATAAGTACAACGATTACAAACCCCAAAGCACTCCAAATGTCTCTTTTTACCCATTATAAGTGTCAACCGTCACATGAGACACTAAAGTGTTAATTTCATCGATATCGGCTAATCCAGTTGAGAAAGCGGTCGCACTTCCTGCGGCTGTTGCATACCCAAGACTGCTGGAATAGTCTTGGGTGTCAACGTAAGCTTTTATAAAGCCTGCAATCATGGCGTCTCCTGCACCAACTGCATTAATTACTTCACCTTTAGGTACTTTACTCATAAGAATCTGACCTTCTTCAGTGACTAAAATCGCACCGTCTGCCCCTCGTGACACTAAGACATTTCTCGCTCCACGTTCCTGGAGTTTCTTGGCATACTGAATAATCTCCTCCACGGTTTTAATGTCAATTTCGAAGATATCACTTAATTCTTTTAAATTCGGTTTGATTAGAAAAGGGTGGTAAGCCAAACATTCAATTAAGTAGGGTTTATTAATATCTAGAACTAAATGTGTTTCATTGTGTAAACACAAAGTTGCTAATTTATGAAAGAATTCACTATCGATTCCCGGAGCGACATCCCCAGCTATAAATACGGTATCGTCACGGGTTACATGACCACTTAAGTATTCAATCAGCTCTTGAACGGCTTCAGGGGGAATTTCAGGTCCTTTAGTATTTAAATCGGTGATTTCTTCCGCTTGAATCGTGACATTTACACGAGTTAAATCATCAATTGAAATAAAGAGGGTTTCAATGCCTTCTTTATTCAACGTTTCGATAATATAATCTCCTGTGAAACCTCCCAAAAAGCCTGTTGCAATATTGCGTTGGCCCATCCGATTCAATATCCGCGAAATATTAATACCTTTGCCGCCGGTTAAATATTCCTCTTGATCAATACGATTCAATTGTCCTAATTGAATCGATGAACTTTCCAGAACTAAATCAATCGCTGGATTCAGTGTTATGGTGTAAATCATGGTTATACTCCTTTTTAACTTATACATGGGTAATTGCCCTCAGATATTCAACGGTTCTTCAAATTCTACTGACTCACATCTAAATATTCACTAAAGGCATCATAGCTAGGTTGGTAATTAACTAATTGACGCGCTGTTTCTAAATCTAATCGGGGTATGGCGTGGTTAGAAATACCATTAATAACAATTGCAGGTTCCTGTATTTGAGCCGTTAGGCAACAATCAATTAAATGATTGAAATCCTTATAATCAAGAATTTCAGCCAGTTGACTTACTTGATGCTTCCATTCGATCGTTTCGTCTTCACCTACATAATTAGCAATGCGAATACCTATCGATTCTATTTGAAAATGATAGGCATAGTAGTTGGCCAAATGTTCCATATATAATTTCGATATCCCATAATAACTAGTCGGTCTAGGTGTATCATCCACTTTTATTTGTCTATCTAATGGATAATTGGCTGCTGCATGAATAGAGCTTGCATAAATAATACGTTTCACGTGCGGTGCCGTCGTAACATTCTCAAATAAGTAATGAGGAATATAAAAATTAGGTTGAACTAATTCGTCAAATGTTGCTTGCGGACTTGGATTGCCCGCCAAATGAATGATATAATCAACCCCTTCAAATAAATTCCCCCATGATTCTGCTTGATCTAAATTCAATACTTTGATTTCAACGTTGTTATACAAGTCGGTGTCTGTCACATCAAATGCTTTATCAACAGCGATTAGTTTATAACTTGTTTTTAAGTGTTTAACTAAAGCTCGACCAATGGTTCCATTGGCCCCAGTTATTAAAATCGTTTGCATCTCTATCTATCCAATCAACTATTATATTTTTTACTTATAAATAACATTATATGATACCTAGGTACAAACCTCTAGAAAAACACCTTTACTTCCCTTGATATTTTGACGGGGCGATCCCATAATGCTTTTTAAATTGTTTAGAAAAATGGTAGACATCCTGATAACCCACATCCATCGCAATGTCTTTAATCGAGCTGTTTTCAATGGTTAACCGTTCGGCAGCATTCGCCAAACGAATACTAATCAAATAATTGATCACACTCATTGAGGTCTTTTCTTTAAAAATCCTTGATAAATAAGTCGGACTGACTAAAAGCTCACGTGCAATAAGTTCTAAAGTAAGTTCAGATTGATAATTTTTTTTCATATAATCAATAGCATGTTCGACCAAAGTCAGTTGCCGTTGTTCCGTTTTCGTTAAATTACTCGCTGTAGCTTGATTATTTTCGGTTATTTGTCGTGCTAATAGAATCATTAATTCCATCGTTAATGCCTTTAAATACAATTGATAATCCGCTTTTTGTTCATTAAACTCACGAATAATGCTCCAAGCACGATCATAAATCTGTTGATAATATGTCGTTAAATTAATTATCACTTGTTGATTAGGCATATGATTGCGTTGTTGAAGATTAATCAAAAAGTTATTGATGCCAATGTGCAGTTGGTGCGATTGTGTTCCAGCTTTTTGTTTCTCAGCATGTTGCTGTCCAGGATTAAATAATAAAGCCATCCCAGGATAAATTGTTTGTTCTCGCCCTTCAATGAGATATTCCGCTTCCCCTTCTAAAATCAAACTAATCTCAAAAAAATCATGATGATGTAACCCATTATGATTACCTTCATCATTCCAGGCATCAAAGGCATACAATATATCTAAATTAAACGTCTGACTATTGAAATAATTCATCCAGTCACCTCCAAAATTCACCTATTATTATACTATATATTATCAATGAATTTATATCTATCCGATTAATAAAATATTTTTTCTGAAAAAAGTTGATATTACACATTTTTTTAAGTTATATAATCCATTTTAAATGCTTTAAAATCTTGTAAGCTTTACAAAGTAATTAAACTAAGTAAAGGAGATGCTTATGAATCATTTTTCTTGGATTTGGAACTATTTGAAGAAACATATCGCCATGATTATACTAGCTTTATTTTTGTTATTATTAAATTCTATCCTTGTAATTATTAACCCATATTTAAGTAGTATTCTAATTGATGACGTTATTTATGGCCAACAAGATGATTTACTTGTGCCTATTTTAGCCACGATGATCGGCTTAACCCTATTTCGTACGATCATCCGTTATAGTTATCAAGTCATGTTTGATTCGATTGGTCAACGAACATTATTTAAACTGCGACAAGATATGTACCAAAAATTAAACGAATTAGACTTTGATTATTTTAACCATACACGGGTTGGAGATATTATGGCACGCATGACTGGCGATACGGAAGCCGTCCGTCACTTTGTCTCTTGGAGTTCCTATAATATTTTAGAAAGTATTATTTGGTTTTTAACAGCCATTGTTATTATGGGGTTGATTAATTGGCAATTAATGTTAGCCCTTGTTGCAGTAACACCGCTGATATTTATTTTAGCGATGAATTTATCAAAAGAAAGTCATCCAGCGTTTTATGAAATCCGTGAAAGTTTTTCACGTTTAAATTCAATGGTAGAAGAGAATATCGGCGGCAATCGTGTGGTAAAAGCTTTTGCGCGTGAAGAGTATGAAAAAGAAAAATTCACTCGACATAATCTCGACTATAAACAACGCAATCTTGATTCGGCTAAAATTTCCCAAAAATATTTACCTTTGTTAGAATTCTTAGCTAGTATTTTAAATGTCATTACCTTATTAGTTGGCGGTTTTCTAGTTATCAGACAACAAATGACCTTAGGTGAACTCGTTGCCTTTAATGGCTATCTATGGATGTTAAATAACCCCATGCGTATGATTGGATGGCTGGTTAATGACTATCAACGGTTCTTGGCTGCCGCTCATAAAATTCGTCAATTATTATATCGCAAACCTCAAATTCCAATTAAAAACGATGAAAACACCCTTGAACTTAAAGGGAACATTGAGTTTAAACAGGTTTCTTTTCATTTTTCAGATGATCCCAGCCATAATATTTTAACGAATATTAACTTCAGCGTTAATAGTGGTATGACGGTCGGCATTATTGGTGAAACCGGGGCAGGCAAATCCACTTTGGTGAATTTAATTGGCCGTTACTATGACCCAACTGAAGGTAACGTTTTGATTGATGGTATAGACATTAAAGATTACCCTGTCCGACAATTGAGAGAAAATATCGCCATGGTGATGCAGGATGTCTTTCTATTTTCCAATACCATTACCGATAATATTGCCTTTGGTAATCCTTTTGCAGATGGTGAATATATTCGTAATATGGCCAAGATTGCCGATGCGGATTCATTTATTTCCCAAATGCCATTAGGCTATGACACCATCGTTGGTGAAAGAGGTGTTGGTTTATCCGGTGGTCAAAAACAACGGATTAGTTTAGCAAGGGCTTTAACCAAAAACCCTTCCATATTAATTTTAGATGACACAACGTCGGCGGTTGATATGGAAACAGAAGCTAAAATCCAATTAGAATTAAGTCGTATGACACAGACAAAAACAACCTTTATCATCGCACACCGTATCTCATCCGTTCGCGAAGCTGATTTAATTTTGGTCTTAGATAAAGGGGAAATTATTGAACGTGGCACGCACGGTGAATTGGTAGAAAAAAGAGGCCACTACTATGATGTTTACCAAAGGCAACTTGGATTGGAAGGAGTGAGTTAGATGGCTCGTAATCGTTATGATGAAGATGAAGTGCTAGAAGAAGAATTTCGACCGGAAGATTATAAACGTGTAGGTCGCTATTTGATTCCTTATAAAATAACCATCATCAAAGTCCTGATTTCAATCTTGATTTCTAACGTCGCTTTGATGTTAGGACCTTATTTTACCAAAATTGTCATTGATACCGTCATTCCCCAAGCAGATATTGGTGCACTTGTCCGTTATTCCATCTATTTCACGCTTGCCATCATTGTGGCTTGTCTTGGACTTTATTATCGCTTATATGCCATTACCGAAATTGGCCAAGATGTCCTTGTGGATATGCGTTTTGATATCTTTTCACATGTTCAGTCGCTACCATTTTCATACTTTGATAACCGGCCACATGGAAAAATATTAACCCGAATTGTTAACTACATTAATACTTTAAGTGATCTATTGAGTAATGGTGTCGTCAACTTAATTTCAGATATATTCAATATCATCATTACTTTAATCTTTATGCTTGCCTTAGATGTCAGATTAACTTTGTATAGTTTAATGCTTTTACCTGTTTTATTTATTATCGTGATGGTTATCAAAAATATTCAACGGAAAGCCTATCAAAACTTAAGTAATAAGCAATCGAATTTGAATGCCTATATTCATGAAAGTATTGCTGGAATCCGGATTACACAATCGTTTGCTCGTGAACAAGAGCGGTATGAAATTTTTGAAGAACAATCCAAAGAAAATTATACAGCCTTTATGGATGCCGTCAGAATCCAATTTGCCATGTGGCCATCGGTTCAAAATATTGCTGTTATTTCAACGGCCATCATTTATTTTGTTGGGATTCGCCAAATAGGTGTGGACGTTTCAACCGGTACGCTAATTGCCTTTATCAGTTATATTAACAACTTTTGGAACCCTATAATAAATATCGGAAATTTCTACAACAACTTAATTACGGCAACGGCTTACTTAGAGCGAATTTTCGAAACTTTAGATATTGTCCCTGAAATTCAAGACAATCCAGGCGCCACTGAATTACCGCCTATTGAAGGTAATGTAACGTTTGACCATGTGACCTTCCGTTATGAGGCAGGTAAAGATATTTTACATGATGTGAGTTTTGACATTGAAGCGGGTCAAACGATTGCTTTAGTTGGTCCTACTGGGGCTGGAAAAACCACCATTATCAACTTACTCAGTCGTTTTTACGATATTAACGAGGGAACGATTTCAATTGACGGTTATGATATTAGTCAAGTAACCTTGTCTTCTTTACGGGAGAAAATGGGTGTCATGCTACAAGATACCTTTATTTTTTCTGGAACCATCCTGGAAAATATCCGTTATGGTCGCCTTGATGCTACAAAAGAAGAGATTATTGAAGCGGCTAAAACCGTGCATGCACATGAATTTATTATGGAACTTAAAAACGGATATGATACCGTTGTTGAAGAACGGGGTAGCACCTTATCCTCTGGTCAAAGACAATTATTAGCTTTTGCTCGCACCTTATTAGCCGATCCAGCTATCTTGATTTTAGATGAAGCAACGTCAAGCATCGACACTAAAACGGAAGAATTATTGCAAGAAGGTTTACAACGATTGTTAAAAGGGCGCACTTCTTTTATTATCGCCCATCGTCTATCAACGATTAAAAACAGTGATCAGATTTTCTATATCGCTAACCAAACGATTCAAGAAAAAGGGAGTCATGAAGAACTCATGCAGCAACGCGGGCTCTATTATCGCCTCTATCAATCACAGTATGATTTATTATTCGTAGAATAATAAAATAACAAAAAACCCGAACATTTAAGGTTAGCTGATGCTTCGTTCATCACACGATGACTAAATGTTCGGGTTTTTTTGTGGTCCTTTCCTTCCCGCTTGCCTCAATCAAGTCTGAATATCTCTTCGATTGAACCGCCAGGCAGCTAGCAGAAGGAAGACGAGTGCCAAACTGAAGTTGGAAAGAACCAAAGACCAGTCAATCGTATGGTTTTGGATAATATCCGCTGATGATGTGAAAGAAAAAGGCGTCAACCACCGTATTAGCGGAACATTCTGAACCATATTATCCAAAATATTCATGAGATAAAGGAAAATAACAACCATCGGACCAAGATTACTTATTAGTCCGGGTATTAATTCAGTCATCCCCAAAGATAAGAATCCAACAACTAGGTGACATAAGAATGTAGCTAGTTGAAGATTGATGAGGTCTGACCCACTCATTTCTTGACTGGACAACTTGATTGTAAGATAGGCAACAGCTAGAATAATCAAATGCATCATTAAGCTAAGCGATATAAAAGCAAGCAATTTCTGTACGAGAATAGATAATCTATTATGTGGCAAGGTATAAAGAAACTCCGCCGTGTGATCCTTTTCCTCTTTGACAATGAGATTGCCAGCGATAAACGCCAAAAAGATACTGCCTAATAAGCCAACAAGCACCTCAAATTCCATGCCATAGTAGCCTGCTAGGCTCGTAATCAGAGATAAATCAATGTTCAACACATCAGTAAAAAAAGAAACATTCCGAAACAAGTCAATCAGCCCAGCCGATTCTTGGGCAAATTGTGGATAGATAAGCACAATAGTTAAGATAAACAAAGACAAGAGTAGCGTAATACCTAAGATTCCTTTATACAGTTGGCGAATTTCTTTATTGAAGACGGTCATCGGTCATCCCTCCTTCAAGATGATAATAATGTAGGAAAACCTCTTCTAATTCGGGATTGGCTATCTCAAGGTCTACAATTTGGTCACGATAAAGATGAATGGCTTCAATGAAAGCCTGCATAGAACCTTGATATAAGAAGGAGACCGAATTCTCGTAGATAATAAGGTCTTTAACATCCCCTTCAATCGGAGGTAACTGGTCAATTCCATGAATGGTCACTCTTTTAGCTGTGTTATGAACTAGCTCTGTCATACTTCCTGCTTCAATTAACTGACCATTACGAATAATAGCAGCATTACGACAATATTTTTGAACTTCAGCAAGATTATGTGAGGAGATAAAGATGGTGGCACCCGCTTCATTCCTTGAGACAATCTCATCCCAGAAGTTCTTCTGAATTAAGGGGTCAAGACCCGAAGTCGGCTCGTCTAAGATTATGAGATCAGGTTGGTGTTGAAGCGCTGTGACAATGGAAATCTTCCGCCGATTACCAAAAGACAAGTCTTGGACTTGCTTTTCTTTTTGAACATCGAACAGCTTGCAAAGTCGGTCAATCTCCTTTGGATCAACGTGACCATGTACTTTCGCAGCCATCTCAATGGTCTCTAGTGCTGTCATACCATGATAGTAAGCAACTTCGGAGGAAACATAACCCATGCGTTGAAGTAAGTCGTTCTGATTCACTTTGACAGCTTGGCCGAACACCTTCACCGAACCTGAGCTAGGGTTAATCAAACCTAGAAGAATACGAATTGTGGTTGATTTACCTGCCCCATTAGGTCCAATAAAGCCATAAAAATCACCTGCTTCAACTTGGAATGAGAGTGACTCCAAGGCTTGGAATCGTCCGAATTTTTTGGATAAATTGTGTACTTCAATAACTAGACTCACAAGAACTCTCTCCATTCAATTGATGATGGTTCAATTATAGAACCTTTTTTAGCTTTTTTTACATTTAATCAATAACAAAAAATTTAGTTTAATAATTTATTATCCGTGCGATCCTCAATAAATGCTTGTAGTCGATTATGATGTACCTTTCGACTAATGACAATACTATTGGCCTTTTGAAATTCTTTTTCAAGGTAATCATAATATGTCCCAGGGGTAAGAATCCCCACCAAAAGGAACAAATCCAGGCCACTTGTCCCAATAATTTCGTCTGACAACATCACACAATTCGTACCAAAAACAAAATATGTTTTGAATTTCCCTTTGACAAACTTATAAAATTGCGCTGACGGAATCGCACGCATCAATTCTCCCCCATAGCTAGCTAATTGGGTTGGCGTCGTAGGACGCCACGACATGACTGAGCTTTTAATTTCAGCTAACTTTTCCACTAAAGCTTCTGTTTGCTCTTGATTCAATAACACATCGTATTCAATGACCAGATTATCACCATTTTTAATCGAAAAATCAATATAGGCATCTTTATCGACTACCACCAAAACCCCATCACCAATCGCATCAAATAATTGCCTTGAATCAATATCATGGTTCCCATACGAATATACTTTTTCTTTATACACAATATTCATATGACCGATAATATCAAAGGCATTGCTGCCTGCATGAATAAGAATTTGCATGACATCATACGTCTGCTGATTGTCAATGTTTTGCACCATTGAATGCTGTTCCAACTCTACATCAATATCCAACTCACCTGCAATATATTGATTAATTCGATTGAGCACACGCGTTGGTAATAAAGCATTAAAAATAATCGGTAAAGGGAAGCGAACCTTCCTCTTGAGTTTATTTTCCGTATCAGGTTGAATGAACACCCCTCGACCATCATTCACATAAGTAAACCCAATAAATATCGCATATACCCCTAAAATTAAAGTCACACTCCGGCTATCTTTCGTCGCCGTAAAACTAAATACCGCAAAAATTAGATGGACAACGCCGTAAGCTAAACGATGAAAACGCCGTTTTTCTTGATTACGGACTAATAAAATATAGGAAATCAGACTAACGATTCCCATAATTAACTGGTAATACCCGATTAAATGCAACAACCAACGATAGGTTGTTTCCGTATATTGAGCTATCCATAAAGCAAAAATAATCTGGGCGATTCCTGAAATCATTAATAAAAAGCGATCACGATTTGATTTTGATTTATCAGCAATTACGAGGGATTGAAAGGTTCGCGTAACACCGGTAGCACCGATGATGAAGGCAACCAGACGACTAACCGATTGATAAAAAGTCATAGGAAAAAAGAGTAACGCAAAGCCAGAAAAAATAAATAAGAGCCCAATAATTATATATGACCAATTTCGCCTTGATTCTTTCACACTTAACCTCCTTTTTAAGCTTATAATATCATAAAAGTTAGCACTAAATCGAATTCTAATGTTGTAAGTCTTCTAACATCTTTATTTATAATAAATATGCTACTATTAACTAAGGGACAGTACTCTGTCTTCTAAACTAGCTAACACATTAGCCGACACCATCCCTTATCGTTTATAAGCCATTTACTAAATATTTACAATAATCATATATTAAATTTACATATTCATGGTAGAATAATACTATCAATTTAAAAGGAGTTAGATTATGTTTAAAACTTTTACTAAAGCGCTTGCTGCTTTAACAAGTGCCGCTGTTTTATTTTCTACTTTACCAACTGGAAATGTTGCATATGCTCAATCAGATCGCGTTGTTCGTTTTGCTATGGTAACTGAAATTGATAGTTTAGATCCACATTTATCTTCAGGTACCGATACAGGTTCAATGTTAGATAATATGCACGACGGTTTAATCGATTACAATGAAGCAGGCGAAATTATCCCTAACTTAGCTGAAAGCTGGGAAATTTCTGAAGATAACTTAACCTATACCTTCCACCTTGTACAAGATGCGACTTTCCATAATGGTGACCCCGTAACAGCTAATGATGTTGTTTGGTCATACAGCCCCCTTGCTGGTTTAAACGGCGAAGAAGCAACTAGCTCTAAATGGGAAGTTGTTGAAAGTATTACCGCTATTGATGACTATACGGTAGAAACGACTTTATCATCTGTTGACTCAGGATTTTTAGCTAGAAACTTAATGCCGGTAATGCCTGCCGATTATACTGAACAAGCTTCTGCTCCAATCGGTGCAGGTCCATTTAAATTTGTTGAATGGAATCAAGACCAAAGTTTAGTGATGGAACGTAATGATGATTACTATTTAGAAGATAAAGTACCTGAAATTGCGGGTGTTGAATGGGTATTAATGCAAGATCCAGCTACAATTACGCTCGCTCTACAAACAGGTGAAATTGATATTGCTGGTACAAACATTGAAGGTAAAGAACAATTGGGTGATTCAATGAATTATGTTGAAGGACCACAAAATATGGTTGTCATTTTTGGTTTAAACCATGAATTCGAACCTTTCTCTGATATCCGTGTGCGCCAAGCGATTAATTATGCTGTAAATAAACAAGAATTAATCGATGTTGTATTCCAAGGCAATGCTGTTGAATTAGGTTCGATGTTCTCACCAGCAATGGAATATTACTACCAAGATGGTTTACAAGAAGTTTATGCCTATAATCCTGAACGTGCACAAGAATTACTAGCTGAAGCCGGTCAAGAAAACTTAACCTTTACAATGAAAACACCTAGCCACGCTCAATTCTATCTTGATACTGCCCAAGTAATTGCTAATCAATTAGCTCAAGTGGGTGTGACAATGGAAATTCAACCGGTTGAATGGAGTACATGGTTAGAAGAAGTTTATACAAACTTTGATCATGAAGCAACTCTCATTGGATTAACGGGTAAAATTGATCCCTATGATGTTTTAATTCGCTTCAGAGAAGGTTATAACCGTAACTTTGTCAACTACAATAATGCAGATTACAACGCTGCCATTGATAATGCTGTCCAAGAATTAGACGAAGAAGCAAATGCTGCCTATTACAAAGAAGCTCAAACCATCCTTGTTGATGATGCTGCCTCTGTCTTCTTATTTGACCCAAATCGTATCACTGCGATGCAAGGTGATTTAGAAGGACTTGGTTTATTCCCAGCTCAAAAATATAACTTAGAAGATTTAAGAATTGTGGAATAAAATGAACTACGCATCATAACAATTAAATAGAGAGGAAAAAACCATGCGTCGATTCATTTATAAGTTGTTTTCGACTCTGTTTACCTTACTACTGGTGTCCTTGATTATCTTTTTGATATTTAATATCTTACCCGGTAATCCAGCACAAGCCATTCTAGGTCCAGATGCCGATATTCAACAAATTAGAGTGCTTGAAGAGCAATTGGGTTTAAATGACCCGTTACACACAAGATACTTTAACTGGATTGGTGGTATTTTCCAAGGAGATTTTGGAACCTCTTATCGATACAGAGAGCCGGTTGCGCAGATTATTGCCGACCGGCTCCCTGTTACTTTATCCCTAACAATTTATTCTTTACTATTAACCATCATCATTGCTATACCTGTTGGGATATTTATTTCACGATATGAGGGAACGGTAATTTCGACGATTGCCAATCTGATAAGTCAACTTGGAATTTCAATTCCATCCTTCTGGTTAGCTTTTGTCTTAATTTTAATTTTTGCAGTTAATTTAGGTTGGTTACCTACATTTGGTTACAAATCCTTATCTGATGGCATCGGCGATCACTTACGTTCGATGGTATTACCATCGGTATCCATTGCCATATCAAATATCGCCGTCATCATTCGTTATTTATCCAATTCCGTTGCTGACCAGATGAATCGCGATTATGTGACGACTGCCATCGTCAAAGGGGCTGATGAAAATCGTGTGCTGTATCGACATGTCTTAAAAAATGCCTCTCTACCAGTCATTACAATTTTTGGGTTGATGGTAGCTGATACTTTAGGAGGAAGCATTATTATTGAAAATGTTTTTGCCTTACCAGGTATTGGCTCATTGCTTAACTCCTCAGTGCAAACGCGCGATTTTCCACTGATTCAATCGTTAGTTTTATTTATTTCAATTATTATTATTCTAGCGAATTTCGTCGTGGACATACTTTATCAAGTCATTGATCCTCGTATTAAGACAGGAGGTAAGTAGTATGAAGCGTCAACGACGTAATTATAATTTGATAATTGGTGGGATTATCGTAGGCTTGCTTTTAATAACCATGATTATTAGTTTCTTTTACACCCCCTATGATCCAAATGCGATGATTACAGCCGATCGTTTTCAACCTCCTTCATCACAATATTGGTTTGGAACAGATAATTTCGGCCGTGATATTTTTTCACGCTTAATGCAAGCGACACAAACGGTCTTTCAAGTAGGAATTAGTGCCGTATCAATCGGACTTATTGGTGGTTTAATCATTGGGAGTCTTGCTGGCTATTGTGGAGGCTGGATTGACGAAATTTTAATGCGCTTGATGGATGCTATATTGGCTATTCCAGGTATTCTATTTGCTATTATGCTGGTTTCAATTTTTGAACCAAGCCTGTTTAACACAATCTTAGCCTTAGGTGTCCCTCGGATACCGAGTTTTGCTCGGATTATCCGTGGTGGCTTTTTACAAGTGAAAGAGCTCGATTTTGTAAAATCAAGTAAAATTAAGGGTGCCAGTCATTGGCATATTATTCGTCATCATATTTTGCCAAATATTACGACTCAAATTATTGTTATGACCTCTTTATCTTTTTCAACCGTTGTTTTATCTGAAGCGGGCTTAAGTTATTTAGGGCTTGGTGTACAGCCACCGGATCCATCATGGGGCCGCATGTTAAGCGAAGCTAAACCTTACTTAATCCAAGCACCTTGGTATATTATGTCCGTTGGTATTTGTATCACCATTTTAGTCTTTGGCTTTAATCTACTGGGCGATGGTGTTAGAAAAATGCAAGACAAAAGGAGTGATTAAATGGAAGCTGTGTTAAATATTGAAGATTTGAATGTTGATTTTTTAATACAAGGCCATGAATATCCTGCTGTTGAGCATCTATCCCTCTATGTTAATAAAAATGAAACAATTGGTATTGTGGGTGAATCAGGTAGCGGAAAGAGTTTAACCGCTAAAACTATTTTAGGTATTTTACCTCGAAATGCTATCAGTCACTATCAAGCCCTAGAATATAAAGGCCAAGCGATTGATTTTGATAATCAAACTAGTATGCAAAACCTTAGAGGCAATGAGATATCAATGATTTTTCAAGATCCCTTATCCTCTTTAAACCCTCTTTTAAAAGTTGGCAAACAAGTAGAAGAAGTTTTAGCCATCCATAAAGATTATCATAGTGAGCAACGCCGCAAAATGGTTTTTGATTTATTTGAACAAGTCGGTTTTAATGACCCCGAAAAGATTTATCATTCCTATCCCCACGAATTATCAGGTGGTATGCGGCAACGGGTCGTTATCTGCATGGCTATTATCGCTAACCCAGGCTTAATCATAGCGGATGAACCAACGACAGCTCTAGATACAACGATTCAAAAGCAAATTCTGGATATTTTACATCACCTAACGAAACAAAAAGGGAATGCACTTATGCTCATTTCGCATGACTGGGGGGTTATTGCTAATATGACCGATAGGGTTTATGTGATGTATGCGGGACGCGTTGTTGAAACAGGACCTACAAAAGAAGTCATTGAAAACCCCCAACACGCTTATACCCAAGGACTGTTAAACGCTATTCCAAGTTTGTTAAATAAAGGAAAGAAACTCTATAGTATCCCCTTTCGTGTGCCTTCCATTAATGAACGTGAAAAAGGCCAATGGCCCTATATTAAACTGACCCAAGAAAATAAAGACGAGGTAGAAGCAATGTTTCCTGAAGTAAGGAGTTGGTCTGTATGACAGTGATGCTAGAAATTCTAAATCTATCTAAAACGTTCAGCCAATCGGGTGCCTTATTTAAATCAAAAGCTGTCAATGCCACAAAGGCTATTGATGACTTGTCCTTTGCCATTTTACGCGGAGAAAGTTTTGGATTAGTTGGTGAATCAGGTTCTGGAAAATCAACCGTCGCAAACTCAATTATGGGATTAGTCAATCCTGATGAAGGGCAAATTCTTTTTGAAGGGCAAGACCTGCTTCAAATGTCTCAAAATGAACGTCGAACAATTTATCAAGATATGCAAATGGTCTTCCAAGACCCTTATAGCACACTTGACCCTAAAAAAACGATTGGTTGGAGTATCATGGAGCCACTAACCATTCACAACCTTGGCACTAAAGAAGAACGTAAGGAACGCGTTATCCAAGCCTTATATGATGTTGAGTTGGATGAAACCTACTATACACGTTATCCCCATGAACTCAGTGGAGGCCAACGTCAACGGATTGCAATTGCTAGTACAATCATTTTAAAACCCAAATTCCTTATCATCGATGAAGGTGTTTCTTCCTTAGATGTGTCGATTCAGGCAGCCATCTTAAATTTGTTAAACGATTTAAAAGAAAAATACGCCTTAACGTATTTATTTATTTCACATGATTTAAATGTTATTGAATATTTTTGTGATCGAATTGCCGTGATGCATCACGGCAAACTGGTTGAAGTCTTCAATGCAATCGACGAAGATAAAATTGAACACCAACCCTACACACAAAAACTATTTGATGCCATCCCACCCATTTATTTGAACAAATAATTTTAAATAAGGAGATTCGTCATGAATTTAGGTCTTATCTCAGATTTACATTACGATACCTACGAAACCATAACGAAAGCCGACTTTTATGAAAATATTCATCAATTAGTTACCGAATTAGCCCTTGATTATTTGGTTATTGGCGGTGACATCTCGAACAACTATGCAACAACCATCACATTCGTTGAAGACCTCCAAACCATAATAAATATCCCCGTCTATTTTATTCCTGGCAATCATGATTATTGGGAAAAAGACATAGCCGTTAAAGATACGCAGGCGATTTACCAACAATTTGTTAAGCATCCGCAATGTTTGATGGAGTCCCCCATCCTACTAAATGATCACTATGCTTTAGTCGGTCACACTGCATGGTACAATTATTCAGTTCATGCAGATCGATTTACGGAAGCAGAGCTTGAAAAAGGGGTTTATGGTGAAAGAACCTGGCAAGATAAACGGAATACAGATTGGGGCGTTAGCGATAAAAACTTATCCCGTCAGTTTGCTGATTTAGTTGAAACGGATTTAAATCGTGTGGGTGATCGCGAGGTTGTTTTAGTGACACATATGGTGACCGTGCCCGAGTTCACGGTTCCTATGCCGCACGAATCCTTTGATTACTTCAATGCCTTTATCGCGACCGATGATTTTGACACCATTTATCAACAATATCCAATAAAATATAGCTCAATGGGACATATCCACTATCGTGGGTCATTCACTAGGGAAGGCATTACCTATATTTGTAACTGCTTAGGCTACGAAAAAGAATGGCGTTCACCGAATTTTAAAGAGGAACTACGCAATTCCTTATATGTCATTGATTTAGCTTAATATGTATTTGGCCACGTGCCAAATACTTTTTTTTTTGAGTAAATATCGCTGAGATATGGTATAATAGGTAAGTTGTGTTTTGAGGAATTAAAAGTAGCGAAATTGACTATTGAACTATATGTTGTGTTGTGTTATAGTTTTAAACACAACATATAGTGTTTAATCGTCTTATTAGATTAGGAGAGGGGTAGATGACAATTATAGTAATTGGTGGCATGATTGGTGCTGGTAAAACGAGTGTTGCAAAAATTATTGCAGAAGCATTAGGTAGTGAGGTGTTTTATGAAAATGTCGATGGAAATCACATTCTTCCACTTTTCTATACTGCTTCACCCGAAGAACAAGCAGCAAAACGGTATCCATTTCTTTTGCAATTAGAATTTTTGAATAGTCGCTTTTCAAACATCAAAGAAGCTTTAATCAATCAAGATAATGTCTTAGATCGCTCAATCTATGAAGATTGGTATTTCTGTAAAGTTAATAATGACTTAGGCAATATCTCGGATACGGAATTTCATATTTATGAGAAATTACTTAATAATATGATGGAAGAATTGGATGAATTACCTAAAAAGGCCCCTGATTTAATGGTATATTTAACAGGTTCGTTTGAAACGATTATAAATCGTATCGGCAAGCGCGGGCGTGAGTTTGAACAAGATCCCAAGTTAATGCATTACTATCATACCCTATGGTCTGGTTATGATGATTGGGTTGAAAATTCATATACAGCTTCACAAGTATTAACTATTGATATTGACCAATTTGATGTGGTCAATCATTCAGAAGATGCCGAGAAAGTAATCCAATTGGTTAAAAATAAGCTAGATGAAATGCGTTTTGCTAAGGTAGTCAATGGCTAACCGTTAAATCGATAAACCTACTAATCTATGACCGTTTTACTGTTGTGGATAGGTAGGTTTTTTAGTGCAATCAGACAAAGTATCAGTGAAATAATAACGGTTCGATTATATATTTATATTGATTGTTATTCCCTTTTAACTTAAAATCAAACTATAGTAAGCATCTTTTCCATTTGTAGAAGCATGAAAAATATGACCCTAAGGAGAATGGTTATGAAGAAACCTATATTATTGTTTAGTAGTTTCTTATTGCTGAGCATGGCAACCCCTGTTTTTGCTCAAAATGCCGATAGAATCGCCGAACTGGAAGCACAAATTGCCGAGTTACAAAGTGAACTGGATGAACTTTTAGAAACTAATGGATCTGAAGAAGCAGAAAGTCAAGAAAAGATTTTAGGAACATTTGAAGATAATGGGATAACGATGGTGTTTAAAGAAGCTTATTTAGTTGACGATGAATACGCAAATAGTGGTAAATCAATACTGTTTTTTATAGAATTTACAAATGATTCAGGTGAATTGCAAGAACCTTCCAGCGCTATTATCTTTACAATTGATGCAAAACAAGAATCGGAGATTCAAGTTTTCGATTTAGAAGTAGCCGCTTTACCCCGCTACGAAGAAGAAACACATAAAAATAGGTACATCGAATTGAAAGATGGCGCAACGATTGAGATTGAATTTGCCTATGAATTGGAATTAGCCGATGCCCCCATAACGTTACAATACTCTCTCTTTACTGATTCTGAAGGAGAAGAACTATTGACGCTTGATCCAAAAGAGCTTAGTAATTTAGGTGAATAAAATATAAAGTGGTATACATGCTGTTATGACAGTATGTATACCACTTTTTTTATTTAAGGGATTCAAGGGTTAAATCGTTTGATAGCGATAATCAAGACATTCTATCTGCGATTTTTCGGAAGTTTCGGTGGAGAATGCTGAATCGGTGAAACAAAAGTGAGACAGACGTTTTGGTGTTGCCAGCGGAAACAAATGAAAAGTCGAGCTAAAAACCCAAGAAAAGTGATTAAATTTGCTTTTCTTAGGGTTAATCTTGAGTGCTTGCGTGAAAATTGGGAATTCAGGATTCAGCTTAAAAGTTGCCGGCAAAAATCCAAAAAGTTGCCAAAAGTTGCCAAAACGTGGTGACTCTGTATGACTCTCAGTGACTTTGAAGCCAAATAAAAAAGCATTTATAGAAGTGTGCGAAACCTCTATAAATGCCTATGTAAAGCCTTTTAGCTTAGTATAAAAAAGAGCCATTTGCCGGGATCGAACCGGCGACCTCCACCTTACCAAGGTGACGCTCTACCTACTGAGCTAAAACGGCATTCCTTGTAAATAAAAAAACTCCGCAAGTAGGGCTCGAACCTACGACATCATGATTAACAGTCATGCGCTCTGCCAGCTGAGCTATTGCGGAATAACATATGAAAACACACGGCATGGCAATGACCTACTCTCACAGGACCAAAGGTCCAACTACCATCGGCGCTAAGAAGCTTAACGGCTGTGTTCGGAATGGGAACAGGTGTGTCCTTCTTGCTACTATCACCACACCTTGTGTGTGTTCTATGTCAATTGAGTCCTTATCAAACTCAAAACTGAATAACACTCACAAATAAACCTTGAATCTCGTGGTTAAGTCCTCGACCGATTAGTACTAGTCCGCTCCATATATCGCTATACTTCCACTTCTAGCCTATCTACCTGATCGTCTCTCAGGGGTCTTACTTCTTTCGAATGGGAAATCTCATCTTGAAGCTGGCTTCGCGCTTAGATGCTTTCAGCGCTTATCCATCCCACACATAGCTACCCAGCGATGCTCCTGGCGGAACAACTGGTACACCAGCGGTGTGTCCATCCCGGTCCTCTCGTACTAAGGATAGCTCTTCTCAAATTTCCTACGCCCGCGACGGATAGGGACCGAACTGTCTCACGACGTTCTGAACCCAGCTCGCGTACCGCTTTAATGGGCGAACAGCCCAACCCTTGGGACCGACTTCAGCCCCAGGATGCGATGAGCCGACATCGAGGTGCCAAACCTCCCCGTCGCTGTGAACGCTTGGGGGAGATAAGCCTGTTATCCCCAGGGTAGCTTTTATCCGTTGAGCGATGGCCCTTCCATGCGGTACCACCGGATCACTAAGCCCGACTTTCGTCCCTGCTCGACTTGTAGGTCTCGCAGTCAAGCTCCCTTCTGCCTTTGCACTCTGCGAATGATTTCCAACCATTCTGAGGGAACCTTTGGGCGCCTCCGTTACTCTTTAGGAGGCGACCGCCCCAGTCAAACTGCCCACCTGACACTGTCTCCCGTAGGTTATACGCGGGTTAGAGGGTTCATATCACAAGGGTAGTATCCCACCAGCGCCTCCATCTAGACTGGCGTCCAAACTTCTTAGGCTCCTACCTATCCTGTACATGTCACACAAACACTCAATATCAAGTTGCAGTAAAGCTCCATGGGGTCTTTCCGTCCTGTCGCGGGTAACCTGCATCTTCACAGGTACTATAATTTCACCGAGTCTCTCGTTGAGACAGTGCCCAAATCGTTACGCCTTTCGTGCGGGTCGGAACTTACCCGACAAGGAATTTCGCTACCTTAGGACCGTTATAGTTACGGCCGCCGTTTACTGGGGCTTCAATTCGTACCTTCGCTTGCGCTAAGCACTCCTCTTAACCTTCCAGCACCGGGCAGGCGTCAGCCCCTATACGTCACCTTTCGGTTTGGCAGAGACCTGTGTTTTTGATAAACAGTCGCTTGGGCCTATTCACTGCGGCTGACTTGCGTCAGCACCCCTTCTCCCGAAGTTACGGGGTCATTTTGCCGAGTTCCTTAACGAGAGTTCTCTCGATCACCTTAGTGTTCTCCACTCGACGACCTGTGTCGGTTTGCGGTACGGGTTGGTTGTTCCTCACTAGGAGCTTTTCTCGACAGTTTGATTTGCCACCTTCGCTACTTAATTTCGCTCCAGGTCACGACTCACCCTTATAACAAGAAGCCTTTTTCTCCTCGTCAGACTTGTCGCTTCTACATCCTCTTCCATCCGGATGCGTGGCACTACCTCCTGTGTCCCTCCATTGCTCAAACAGTTCAACCAAGTACAGGAATCTCTACCTGTTGTCCATCGCCTTCACCTATCGGCTACAGCTTAGGTCCCGACTAACCCTGGGCGGACGAGCCTTCCCCAGGAAACCTTCGTCATTCGGTGGACGGGATTCTCACCCGTCTTGCGCTACTCATACCGGCATTCTCACTTCTATACGCTCCAACGCTTCTTACGATACGCCTTCACCGCCTATAGAACGCTCTCCTACCATTCATTGCTGAATCCACAGCTTCGGTGTACTGTTTAGCCCCGGTACATTTTCGGCGCAGGGTCACTCGACTAGTGAGCTATTACGCACTCTTTCAAGGATGGCTGCTTCTAAGCCAACCTCCTAGTTGTCTGGGCAACCCCACATCCTTTTCCACTTAACAGTAACTTGGGGACCTTAGCTGGTGGTCTGGGCTGTTTCCCTTTCGACTACGGATCTTATCACTCGCAGTCTGACTCCCAAAGTTGAGTTTATGGCATTCGGAGTTTATCTGGATTCAGTAAAGCTTATGCCCCCCTCGTCCAAACAGTGCTCTACCTCCATCACTCTTGCTCTGAGGCTATACCTAAATATATTTCGGAGAGAACCAGCTATCTCCAAGTTCGATTGGAATTTCTCCGCTACCCACATGTCATCCAAACACTTTTCAACGTGTCCTGGTTCGGTCCTCCAGTGTGTTTTACCACACCTTCAACCTGCACATGGGTAGGTCACTTGGTTTCGGGTCGACGACACCTGACTTTCGCCCTCTTCAGACTCGCTTTCGCTACGGCTCCGTTTCTTCAACTTAACCTTGCCAACTATCGTCACTCGCCGGTCCATTCTACAAAAGGTACGCCATCACCCCTTAACGGGCTCTGACTACTTGTAAGCACACGGTTTCAGGTACTCTTTCACTCCCCTTCCGGGGTGCTTTTCACCTTTCCCTCACGGTACTGGTTCACTATCGGTCACTAGGGAGTATTTAGCCTTACCAGATGGTCCTGGCAGATTCCGACGGAATTTCGCGTGTTCCGCCGTACTCAGGATACTCACTTGTCCTTCATGTTTTCGTATACGGGGCTCTCACCCTGTCTCGCGCTGCTTCCCATCAGCTTCTACTAACATTCCAAATCATTGATGTGAGTCCTACAACCCCATTGTGCATGCACAATGGTTTGGGCTCTTCCCGTTTCGCTCGCCGCTACTCAGGGAATCGAATTTTCTTTCTCTTCCTGCAGGTACTGAGATGTTTCAGTTCTCCGCGTCTACCTCACTTGCGTGTGACATCCCATAACGGATGCCGGGTTCCCCCATTCGGAAATCTCTGGATCTTAGCTTACTTACAGCTCCCCAAAGCATATCGGTGTTCGTCCCGTCCTTCATCGGCTCCTAGTGCCAAGGCATTCACCGTGCGCCCTTTGTTTCTTAACCACATATTTCTCGCGCTTTTTTTACTTCTTTTTACTCTGTAATTTCTTACAGACTCGGTCAATTCTCGGTTTCATTATTTCTTTTATTCAAAAAAATGATGTGTCATTAATGACTCGCATTGAATCATTAATCACTATTTGTTGTGTTATTCAGTTTTCAATGAGCTAAGGTTTGAGTTGCTTTTTTGCATAAAAAAAGCTCACTCAAAACTAAACAAAGACAATATCCACTTGTAAGGTTCCTGTACTCCTTAGAAAGGAGGTGATCCAGCCGCACCTTCCGATACGGCTACCTTGTTACGACTTCACCCCAATCATCTATCCCACCTTCGACGGCTCCCTCCAAAAGGTTAGGCCACCGGCTTCGGGTGTTACAAACTCTCGTGGTGTGACGGGCGGTGTGTACAAGACCCGGGAACGGATTCACCGCGGCGTGCTGATCCGCGATTACTAGCGATTCCGGCTTCATGTAGGCGAGTTGCAGCCTACAATCCGAACTGAGAATGGCTTTTAGAGATTCGCTGACTCTCGCGAGTTCGCTGCTCGTTGTACCATCCATTGTAGCACGTGTGTAGCCCAGGTCATAAGGGGCATGATGATTTGACGTCATCCCCACCTTCCTCCGGTTTGTCACCGGCAGTCTAACTAGAGTCCCCATCTGAATGCTGGCAACTAGTTATAGGGGTTGCGCTCGTTGCGGGACTTAACCCAACATCTCACGACACGAGCTGACGACAACCATGCACCACCTGTCTCCCTGTCCCGAAGGACTTCCTCTATCTCTAGAGTATGCAGGGGATGTCAAGACCTGGTAAGGTTCTTCGCGTTGCTTCGAATTAAACCACATGCTCCACCGCTTGTGCGGGTCCCCGTCAATTCCTTTGAGTTTCAACCTTGCGGTCGTACTCCCCAGGCGGAGTGCTTATTGCGTTAACTCCAGCACTGAAGGGTGGAAACCCTCCAACACTTAGCACTCATCGTTTACGGCGTGGACTACCAGGGTATCTAATCCTGTTCGCTCCCCACGCTTTCGAGCCTCAGCGTCAGTTACAGACCAGAAAGTCGCCTTCGCCACTGGTGTTCCTCCATATATCTACGCATTTCACCGCTACACATGGAATTCCACTTTCCTCTTCTGCACTCAAGTGACTCAGTTTCCAATGACCCTCCACGGTTGAGCCGTGGGCTTTCACATCAGACTTAAGTCACCGCCTGCGCTCCCTTTACGCCCAATAAATCCGGACAACGCTTGCCACCTACGTATTACCGCGGCTGCTGGCACGTAGTTAGCCGTGGCTTTCTGGTTAGATACCGTCAATCCACTAACAGTTACTCTAGTGGGTGTTCTTCTCTAATAACAGTGCTTTACGATCCGAAAACCTTCTTCACACACGCGGCGTTGCTCCGTCAGACTTGCGTCCATTGCGGAAGATTCCCTACTGCTGCCTCCCGTAGGAGTTTGGGCCGTGTCTCAGTCCCAATGTGGCCGATTACCCTCTCAGGTCGGCTATGCATCGTTGCCTTGGTAAGCCGTTACCTTACCAACTAGCTAATGCACCGCGGGACCATCCTTTAGTAGTAGCATGAAAGCCACTTTTCCGCTTTCCTTCAGGCGAAGAAAAGATCTATGCGGTATTAGCAATCGTTTCCGACTGTTATCCCCCGCTAAAGGGTAGGTTTCCCACGTGTTACTCACCCGTTCGCCACTCACATCAAAGAAACAAGTTTCTCCTTTGTGCGTACGACTTGCATGTATTAGGCACGCCGCCAGCGTTCGTCCTGAGCCAGGATCAAACTCTCATGAAAGTTACTTCATAAGTCATTTGCGACTCATTTAAAATTCTAGCTTTGTTTATTTTTTAGACAGGTTGGGTTCCTGTATCATCGAAATTTATTCGGTTGTGTTCGTTATTCCTAACGAACCCTCACAATTTTGGTGTTTGTCTTTGTTCAGTTTTCAATGAGCTTTTGTTGTCTGAGTGACAACTTCTATATATTACTACAAACGAGATTCTTTGTCAACAACTTTTTTAAGTTATTTTTCAAATCTTTTGAATCGTTCGTTTTCCCCGTTCAGGGACTTTTATTATACCAACATTTAAAAGCAAAAGCAAATCTTTTTTTCAAATGTTTTATTGGTAATTTGTGCCGCTAATTAAGCACAAGAAGTATAATACCATCTCAAACAGTCTAAAGTCAACCATCAAAATGAATTTTTTTAATAAATAATAATGGAATTTGCTTTTTTCCGTGTATATATATAGTGGAGGTGTATAAATGTTGTTTTTCTATGTGTTGATCTTTTATTGTGGAGCTTGTTTAGCCTCATTTTTATTGTGGTTAGCAGGTACATGGAACCAAGGTGCCATTCGTTTTAAACAACGTTCGCAGTGTGACAACTGTCAACGTCCTTTGCATTGGTATGAATTGTTTCCTATTTTTTCTAGCCTTTTTGCACGCTTTCGTTGTGTCTCATGTTCTAAGCCTATCTCGTTTAACTATTTTCTGTCCGAATTTTTCATTGGCTTATTATGGGTTTTCCTCGTCCATCATTTAACGTATTCTTTCGATAATACTCTATTGGCGCAAATATTTCTTTTGTTGAGAATTATCCTGCTTATTTTGATGGCTTTCATCGATATTTTAGAGCGATGGGTACCCGATGTGTTGCAGCTAGGGATATTTATTTGTTCATTGATTGAATTGAATAGCGTTCATTTTTCATTCGTGCTTATCCTCTTCTTTCTGCTTTTGCTTATTTTTCTGCTTGGGTCACAATATATAGGTGGAGCTGATCTCAAACTGATTTTTAGCTTAAGTCTAACGATCCCCTTTCATTTGTTCCCACATTTTCTTTTCATTAGTTCTTTAAGTGGTTTGTTTTTCGTTTTCTTCTATAATAGATTCACAAAAACGAATATGATTGAAATTCCATTTGTGCCCTTCTTGAGTTTAGCCTATTATTGTTTGCTTTTTTTGTAGTAAAAAAAAAAGCAGCCAGCTAGGCTGACTGCTTCATATTCAACTGAACTATTTAAGTTGTTGTTTTTTATCTTCTAAGATAACTTCATCTGGATGTGGTGGATTTTCGATATTTGTTTCTATGTCGCGGTAACGTTTCATTCCAGTACCTGCTGGAATTAATTTACCTATCGTAACATTTTCTTTTAATCCTAATAACACATCTTTTTTACCGCGAATGGCAGCATCAGTTAATACACGTGTTGTTTCTTGGAAGGATGCAGCTGAAATAAATGAGTTTGTTTCTAGAGCTGCTTTGGTAATACCTAACAAGACTGGTCGCGCAGTAGCTGGTGTTTCGCCACCTTTAATGGCTGGTAAATTGGCTTTCGTAAAGTCGGCCACATCCATTAAAGCACCTGGTAAGATGTCAGTTGAGCCTGGGTCCATGACACGAACTTTTTGTAACATTTGACGGACCATTACTTCAATATGTTTATCACCAATTTCTACCCCTTGGCTACGGTAGACAGATTGTACTTCGCGTAATAGGTAATTTTCTACCGTAATCACATCCGTTACTTGTAACAATTCTTTAGGGTCAATAGATCCTTCTGTCAAAGCTTGTCCACGGACTACCTCATCCCCAACAACGACTTGTAAGCGTGATTGAATCGGAATATTGTAGGTACGTGTGTCCACAGAACCTGAAACAGTAACATCTCTAGAGCGATCAGAGGCTTTTTCTTCAATCGACTCAATTACCCCGGATACTTCTGTGATGGTTGCTTGACCTTTTGGATGACGTGCTTCAAATATTTCTTGAACACGTGGTAACCCTTGGGTAATATCACTACCACCTGCTACCCCACCTGTATGGAAGGTACGCATGGTTAATTGTGTACCAGGCTCACCAATTGATTGAGCTGCAATCGTTCCTACAGCTTCCCCAACTTCTACTTGTGTACCTGTAGCAAGGTTACGGCCATAACATTTCTTACATACACCATGATCAGTATCACAGGTAAAGACAGACCGAATCGACACTTCTTTAACACCCGCATTAACAATTTTTGCGGCTAAATCTTCTGTAACAAAGTCATTAGCTGAAGCGAGTACTTCTCCCGTTTCAGGATGTTTAACCGTTTTTTGAATATAACGGCCTAACAAACGTTCTTCAAGGGATTCAATGATGCTGTTGCCGTCTGCTATTTCAGAAACAAAAACCCCTTTATCTGTACCGCAATCATCTTCACGTACAATAACATCTTGAGCCACATCAACTAAACGACGTGTTAGGTAACCTGAGTCAGCTGTCTTAAGAGCTGTATCGGTCATCCCTTTACGCGCACCGTGCGTAGAGATAAACATTTCTTGTACATTAAGCCCTTCACGGAAGTTTGAAGTAATTGTCAATTCGATAATTTTACCATTAGGGGCCGCCATGTTACCACGCATTCCAGCTAATTGAGTAAAGTTAGAGATATTACCCCGAGCTCCTGAATCGGACATCATAAAGATTGGGTTTAGACGCGGCAATTTTTTCTGCAGATCATCTTGAATCTTATCTTTCGCTTGATCCCATGTACGAATAACACTTTCATAACGTTCATCATCAGTAATTAAGCCACGACGATATTGTTTGGTTATATTATCAACACGCGCATGTGCTTCATCGAGAATTCCTTGTTTTGTATCTAGATTTAATACGTCAGCCACTCCTACTGTAATACCAGCACGCGTTGAGTATTTATAACCTAAATCCTTCATACGGTCTAACATTTTAGATGTTTCTGTAATATGGAATCGTTTGAAGACTTCAGCGATGATATTTCCTAAGTCTTTTTTCTTAAACGGTTTGACTAATTCCATGTCTGCAATGACTTTTGGAATGTCAGCCCCTTTATCTAAGAAATATTTATCGGGTGTTTGATTGGTTAAGTTTTCAGTCGATGGCTCATTTAAATAAGGGAACTCAATTGGCATAATTTCGTTAAATAAAAGTTTACCAATTGTTGTCACCATCATTTTATCTTTTTGCCATTGGGTAAATGGTTTCCCTGGTAAAGCTTTAGCAGGAATTGCTACACGGGTATGAAGATGAACATAACCACTTTGATAAGCAATTTCTCCTTCTTCAACACTACTTAAAATCAACCCTTCACCTGTACGACCAGCTTCTTCTAATGTTAAATAATAGTTACCTAAAACCATATCTTGTGAAGGGGTTACCACTGGTTTCCCATCTTTAGGGTTTAAAATATTTTGTGCGGCTAGCATTAAAATACGTGCTTCAGCCTGTGCTTCTTCTGATAAAGGCACATGTACAGCCATTTGATCCCCATCAAAGTCGGCATTATAAGCTTCACATACTAATGGGTGAAGACGAATCGCACGTCCATCGACTAAGGTTGGTTCAAAAGCTTGAATACCTAGGCGGTGCAAAGTAGGTGCTCGGTTAAGTAGAACGGGATGCTCTTTGATAACATCTTCAACAACTGGCCAAATCGCATCATCTTGTACTTCAATCATACGTTTAGCATTTTTAATGTTAGTTGCAATCTCACGTTCAACCAACTCTTTCATCACGAAAGGTTTGAACAACTCTACCGCCATTTCCTTAGGAATACCACATTGATACATTTTCAAGTTAGGACCCACAACGATAACAGAACGACCAGAGTAATCTACCCGTTTTCCGAGTAAGTTTTGACGGAAACGACCTTGTTTCCCTTTTAACATATGGGATAATGATTTTAACGGACGGTTACCTGGACCTACAACGGCACGACCACGTCGACCATTATCAATTAACGCATCAACCGCTTCCTGTAACATCCGTTTTTCATTTTGAACGATAATGTTTGGTGCACCTAAATCAAGTAGTCGTTTTAAACGATTATTACGGTTAATGACACGACGATATAAATCATTCAAATCACTAGTCGCAAAACGGCCACCTTCTAATTGTACCATTGGACGTAAATCAGGCGGAATGACTGGAAGGGCATCTAAAATCATCCATTCTGGTCGATTGCCGGATTCTAGGAAAGCATCTAGAATATCCAAACGTCGGATAGCGCGGCTACGTTTTTGGCCTGTCGCTGTTTTTAATGTTTCTTTAAGCTCAGCAACCTCACCTTTTAAATCAACGGCTTGCAATAACTCTTTAATCGCTTCAGCACCCATTTTAGCATTGAAACGATTACCGTATTCACGTTTTTTCTCACGGTATTCAAATTCAGATAACAATGATTTAGGCTCTAACGGAGTATCACCTGGATCAATTACAATATATGAAGCAAAATAAATAACTTCTTCTAAAAGACGTGGACTTAAATCTAAAATTAGACCCATTCTACTTGGAATACCTTTGAAGTACCACACATGAGTAACTGGAGCAGCTAATTCAATATGCCCCATTCTTTCACGACGCACTTTTGCACGCGTTACTTCAACACCACAGCGATCACAAACACGACCTTTATAACGAACGCGTTTTAACTTCCCACAACTACATTCCCAGTCTTTAGTTGGACCAAAAATTCGTTCACAAAAGAGACCATCTTTTTCCGGTTTTAAAGTTCGGTAGTTAATAGTTTCTGGTTTCTTAACTTCACCATAAGACCAACTACGAATTTTTTCGGGAGACGCAAGTCCGATTTGCATCGTTTCGAATTTATTAACATCTATCAAGGGGTCGACCTCCTTTAAAATTTGCGGAGCGCCATCTCCGCCAGTTCAAGGCGCATAAATATAAGTCTAGTCTTCTGATAACTGATTCTCAGTTTTAGATTCGCCATCTACAACGGTTGCTTCAGTCGTATTTGTAGCTTGACCCTCTGCTTGGGCTGCTTTTTCCGATGATAATTTTTGTTCATCCTTAAATTTCTGAAGCGCATTGAAGTTGACTACATCATCTTCATCATCATCATCTTGTAGTTCAATTTCTTCATCATTAGCATCCAATACTTTAAGGTCTAGACCTAAGGCTTGTAACTCTTTCACTAATACGCGGAAAGATTCTGGCACACCTGGTTTTGGAATAGGTTGGCCTTTAACAATTGCTTCATAGGTTTTCACACGACCGACAACGTCATCAGATTTATAAGTCAAGATTTCTTGTAAAGTATAGGCAGCACCATAGGCTTCTAATGCCCAAACTTCCATCTCACCAAAACGTTGTCCACCAAATTGAGCTTTACCACCTAAAGGTTGTTGCGTCACCAATGAGTATGGTCCTGTAGAACGGGCATGTAATTTATCATCCACCATATGGGCTAGTTTCAGCATGTACATAACACCGACGGATACTTTACGATCAAAAGGTTCTCCTGTACGTCCATCATATAAAGTTGTTTTCGCATCGGCTTCCATACCAGCTTCACGAACAGTCTCCCAAACATCATCTTCATTCGCACCATCAAATACAGGTGTAGCGATATGAATGCCTAATTCACGAGCAGCCATACCTAAATGTAATTCAAATACTTGTCCAATATTCATCCGAGAAGGAACACCTAGCGGATTTAACATAATATCAATTGGCGTACCATCAGGCATAAATGGCATATCTTCTTCTGGCATAATCAAGGATACAACCCCTTTATTACCATGACGTCCAGCCATTTTATCCCCTTCATTGATTTTACGTTTTTGAACGATGTAAACACGTACTAACTTGTTAACCCCTGGTGCTAATTCATCACCATCTTCACGTGTAAATATCTTCACATCATGAACAATACCACCACCGCCATGAGGGACACGCAAGGAAGTATCACGAACTTCACGGGCTTTTTCACCGAATATAGCATGTAATAGTCGTTCTTCAGCAGATAACTCCGTAACGCCTTTAGGTGTTACTTTACCAACTAAAATATCGCCGTCTTTCACTTCAGAACCAATCAAAATAATTCCTTCATGATCTAAGTATTTCAGCGCGTCTTCCCCAACGTTCGGAATTTCACGGGTTATTTCTTCAGGTCCTAATTTAGTATCCCGTGATTCAGACTCATATTCTTCAATGTGAATAGACGTATAGACGTCATCTTTCACCAAACGTTCAGACATAATAATCGCATCTTCGTAGTTATAACCATTCCAAGTCATAAAGGCTACCAATGGGTTTTGACCTAAAGCCATTTCCCCATTTTCCATGGATGGTCCATCGGCTAGAATTTCTTCAGCATCTACATAATCACCAACGGTCACAATTGGACGTTGGTTATAACACGTTCCAGAGTTCGAACGAGCAAACTTGGTTAAGCGATACTCATCCGTTGTCCCATCTTCTATTTTAACAACAATGCGTTTAGCATCTACATAGACCACTTCACCTGCACGTTTGTTAATTAAAGCAGCCCCTGAGTCATGGGCAGCCTTATATTCAATACCTGTCCCGATTATTGGTGCTTTAGGGTTCAACAAAGGCACGGCTTGACGTTGCATGTTGGCACCCATCAAAGCCCGGTTTGAGTCATCGTTTTCCAAGAAAGGAATAGATGCCGTTGCTACAGCTACAACCTGCTTAGGTGAAACGTCCATATAATCAACTTTATCCGTCGTAACCTCGATATTTTCAGACGTATAACGCGCCATAACAACATCAGTGGCAAACGTTGAATCATCATTCAAGAGCGAGTTCGCTTGGGCTACAACATAAAAGTCTTCTTCATCTGCTGAAAGATACTCAATAACATCTGTGACTTTATTTGCTTTTTTATCCACTTTTCTAAAAGGTGATTCAATAAATCCATAACGATTAATTTTAGCATAAGTCGATAAGTTGTTAATCAGACCAATGTTTGGTCCTTCAGGTGTTTCTATCGGACACATACGACCATAGTGCGTATAGTGAACGTCACGAACTTCATAACCCGCACGATCCCGAGTCAAACCACCAGGCCCTAATGCAGATAAACGACGTTTATGTGATAACTCGCCTAATGGGTTGGTTTGATCCATGAATTGAGATAATTGTGATGAACCAAAAAATTCTTTAATGGCTGCCACTACAGGTCGAATATTAATTAATTGTTGCGGAGTGATTGTCGAAACATCCTGCATAGACATACGCTCACGAACCACCCGTTCCATACGGCTAAGTCCAATACGGAATTGATTTTGTAATAACTCACCGACTGAACGAACACGACGATTACCTAAATGGTCAATATCGTCTGTCTTACCGATACCTTCTTCTAAATTCAAATAGTAATTAATAGAAGCAATGATATCCGCAGGCGTTAAATTTTTAGTTTTTTCAATATGTCCATTACCAATAACAACGACAACTCGTTCAGGATCTTTAGGTGAATATACTTTAATTTGTTGTAATTCAATCGGCTCACCTACAACCCCTTCAGGTGAAGGATTTAAGGTAAAATCATTTAAATTATTTTCCATATAAGGGCGTAATGTTTCAATCGCTGCAGAGTTCAGTTCAGTTCCTTCAGCTAAAATAACTTCACCTGTTTCAGGATCAGCTAGGGTTTCAGCTAAGGTTAAACCTTCTATCCGTGAAAGGATATTTAACTTCTTATTCACTTTATAGCGACCAACATTAGCCAAGTCATAACGACGAGGGTCAAAGAAACGTGACATCAATAAATTACGTGAGCTTTCAGCCGTTTTCGGCTCGCCTGGACGTAAACGTTCATAAACATCTTTTAAAGCTTCTTCCACACGAGAATCATTTTGGTTTTTGTGAATATCTTTATCAATCGTCAATTCTAATAAATCGGATTCACCAAAAATATCCAAAATCTCATCATCAGAACCAAAACCTAGTGCTCTCACTAATACCGTTAGAGGAATTTTCCGTGTACGGTCAATACGTACATAAGCAATCCCTTTAGCATCTGTTTCAAATTCTAACCATGCGCCACGGTTAGGAATAACTGTTGAAGTAAAACTATGACGCCCTTTTTTATCTACTTTATCATGGAAATAGACACCTGGTGAACGCACTAATTGAGATACAATTACCCGCTCTGCCCCATTAATAACAAAGGTACCCATTTCTGTCATAATTGGAAAATCACCAAAAAAGACTTCTTGTTCTTTCACTTCACCCGTCTCTTTATTGATTAAACGCAAGGTAACATAAATCGGCTTAGAATAGTTCGCATCATGACTACGCGCTTCATCTACCGTATACTTAGAATCTCTTAAAACATAATCAACAAAATGCAGTTCTAAATTTTCCGAATGATCAATGATTGACGAAATATCGTCAAACATTTCCTTTAATCCTTCATCTAAAAACCACTGATAGGAATCTGTTTGAACTTCAATTAAGTTTGGCAAGTCAAGCACTTCTTTAATTCGTGCATAACTACGTCGTTCTGCCTTCTTACCATATTTAACGGTATGATGTTGACTCAAGTTCTTCACCCCTTCAAATATTTGAGTTTATCGAATAAATATCCCTGCGATCTTAGATTAAAGCTTAAATTTTCGTTAAGATTTCAATAATCATAGGATTTTAGGCAATAAAAAAGACAAAAGATTGAGACTTCTTGAATGAGTAACTCAACACTTTTGACTATTTAACGGATTGACTTGGACAATATTTCAAGCCAGACCTATATTCACGACATAACTCTTGTAACTAAATATGTTACTAAATTAAATTGATTTTGTCAACCCTTTAGCACGGCAAAAAAACGACCCGCTTAAACTATAGTAGGACCATCCTTTGCACTATCCGTTAAAACGGGCATTTTTTTCCGCTTATTAATCTACTGCTAGTCAATCAATCGCTTGTTTTTTGGCTTTTTAGGATCCAGTAGCCTTTGTCTTGTTTGAGTTTTTCGACGTTGCCGAAAATGGCTTGCATGTGGGATTGCATGGATGGGGCGCCTTGTTTCTTTTGCACGACGACCCAGAGTTCGCCTTCAAGAACGAGAGCTTTATAGGCTTGATTCACAAAGGCTTGTATCACTGCTTTGCCTGCACGAATAGGAGGGTTAGTTAACACAACATCGACATCTAAGCCAGCTACTGCATAAGTTGTTGCATCGCCTACTTCAAAATTAACCTCAACTTGGTTTAAAGTCGCATTCTTTTTAGATAACTCAAACGCGCGTTCATTAACCTCAATCCCCATTACGGAACAATTTGGGTACGCCTTAGCTAAAGTAATCGCAACCGGACCGTAGCCAGCTCCCAACTCCAGTATCTTTTTATCTTCCTTAATAATATTCTTTTCAATAAAGGTTTCTACTAAAAACTTTGAGCCATAATCCATCCGATTTTTAGAAAAAACACCTTCAGACGTTACAAAACGCAAGGGAAACCCAGCCACATCAACCGTAAATTCTCTGTAACGCTCTTCACTGCTTGGCTTGTGAGTAAAATATTGTTCGCTCATTAGACGGTTTCTACCTTTGTTTCAGGATTGGATACAATTATTTCTAAATCACCCTTTAAAGTAATCGATTGGATTCCCGCAGGTAAAATAAATGAATCAGCTAATTTTAAAGGATAGATTTGCCCATCAACTTCCATTTCACCTTCTCCTGTAATGACGGTAGCTAAATAATAAGGTTTCGTTAGCTCTACCGTTAAGGCTTTTTTCAAATCCCATTTATAAACACTAAAGTATTCATTAGTTAAGTAATGGACAATTTTACCCCCGTCTTGGGTTTCTTCAGTGATATTTATTTGAGGGTCTTGATGAGGGAATTGGGTCACATCAAGGGATGGTTGGATGTGAAGATCACGTTCTTGGCCTGAAGCGTCTTTGCGTCCATAATCGTATACGCGGTAGGTGGTATCCGAATTTTGTTGAGTTTCTAAAATCACGATGCCTGAGCCGATGGCGTGAATCGTGCCATGGGGAACATAGAAAAAATCGCCATCTTTAACCGGAACTTCACGCAATAATTCATCCCAACGACCCTCTTCAACCATTGCCGCAAATTCTTCGGGAGTTTGCGCATTATGACCATAAATAATTTTCGAACCAGGGTCAGCTGATATAATATACCAACATTCTGTTTTACCGAGTTCACCTTCATGCTCTAGGGCGTAGCTATCATCAGGATGCACTTGCACAGATAGGTTTTGATTGGCATCAAGAATTTTTGTCAACAAAGGAAAACGTTCTTCCGTATAGTCACAGAATAATTCTGGGTGCGTTTGATATAATTCATCCAGTCCTATACCAGCAAATTCAGCTGGAGAGATAACTTCAGAAACGCCATTTGGATGCGCACTAATCGACCAAGCTTCTCCAATCGTTTGACTAGGTAACTCTAAACCAAAATGGGTGTATAGTTTTCTCCCACCCCAAATTTTATCTTGTAAAACCGGCTTTAAAAAAATTGGCTGCATAATATTCCCTCTCTGTAAGCGTTTAGCTAATTTTATCAATATCTTTTGCTCTATGAAATATGATACACTAATTATAACAAATTTTGTTGGAGGTTGAGGAATGATTAAGCTTTTTGTTTCTGATTTAGATGGAACGTTATTGAATGAACATCATGTAATTAGTGATCGAACCGCTGAAGCCATTAGAGCATTACAAGACAACGGTATTGAATTTATGGTAGCTACAGGTCGTGAATATTTTTCTGCCCATCAACTATTAAGTGCACACAATATCCATTGTCGCATGATAAACTTAAACGGTGCTGTTATCCACGATGATGAAGGTAATGTATTAAAAACACAACCGATAGAAGCAGGTGACTTTGCCACTATTATCAAACATATAGAGGATCCTTCTATTAATGCTACGGTTATTACCGATAAAGGATTTTATGTGTCAGATTATGAAAACTACGTACAACGTATGAAACGTTTTATAAATAATCCACATACGGAACAAGATAGTGGAAATGAAGACATTACCGTCGCCCAACTTTCGCTGTTATATCGTGAAATAAAACCTTTGTCTCAATTAGATTCAAAGCAACTACCTGTAGTCTACAAAGTGATGTTCTTTAGCTCCGATTTAGACAAACTTGGACAAACGCGACGTAACATTGAGACCTTACCAACCATCGATGTGACCTCATCCAATCACGATAATTTAGAGATAACCCATATTAAAGCTCAAAAAGGCCTTGCGATTGAAGAATATGTGCGTACCCAAGACTACACCATGGCTGAAGTTGCTGCCATTGGTGATTCCTTAAATGACCGCTCTATGATTCAAATGGTCGGCCACAGCTATGCCATGGCCAATGGGGTTGATTCCATCAAAGAATCAGCTCGATACCTAGCCCCATCTAACGAACTCGACGGCGTCGCCCAAGTCATCAATCAAATCATCGACAACCCCCCTAAATAAATATCCCCATAACCGAGTGTTTAACTGTAAACACTCGGTTTTTTGCCTGAGTAGGGGCTAGCAATTAACAAACTTGCACTTAGTGTGTGTGGAATGTGCAAAGAAGTTAATCATAACAAACCGATCCAAAAATGGTTGCTTACTACTTAGCTAGATAGACGAAATTTCATCTCCCATTTACCTAAAGTGGAATATTCAGGTCGAGTTTGTTCCACTTAGGCCATCACATAAAGTGGAATTTGTGGTCGACGACCCAAATTTTTAAGCTACAAAAAAACACTCACCCCGAAAGGTGAGTGCTCTTCAATAAACGGTAGGAAGTTATTATTTAACTTCAACAACCCCGCCAACTTCTTCAATTTTAGCTTTTAATTCTTCAGCTTCTTCTTTAGAGATGCCTTCTTTGATTGCTTTAGGCGCTTCGTCAACTAAAGCTTTAGCTTCTTTAAGACCTAAACCAGTTACTTCACGAACCACTTTGATTACTTTGATTTTAGCTGCACCAGCGTCAGTTAATTCAACAGTAAATTCAGTTTGTTCTTCTTCCACAGCTGCTGCTGCACCTGCTGCTGCTACTGGAGCTGCTGCTGTTACGCCAAATTCTTCTTCAATTGCTTTTACTAAGTCATTTAATTCTAAAATTGTTGCTTCTTTAATTTCAGCAATAATATTTTCGATATTTAAAGCCATGATATTTCCTCCATTATATAATGATATATTTATTTTAAATCAGTAATGTCTTAAGCGACATCTTCAGTTTGGTCCTTTTCAGCAACAGCTTTAACTGCATAGGCAACATTGCGGACAGGAGCTTGTAATACTGAAAGTAACATAGATAATAATCCATCGCGATCTGGTAATTTAGCTAATTCGTTCATTTGGTCAACGCTTGCCACTTTACCTTCAATCATTCCACCTTTAATTGTTAATTCATCTGCTTTTTCAGCAAATTTCGCAACAATTTTAGCTGGTGCAACGGTATCTTCACTACTAAACACAATCGCTGTAGGTCCTACGAAAGATTCTAACAAACCTTCAACATTTGCTTCTGCAGCGGCACGACGTAAAATAGTGTTTTTAACAACTTTCATTTGTGTGTTATTTTCACGCAATTGTTTTCTTAAATCAGTTACTTCTGCGACGGATAAACCTAAGTAGTCAACAACAACTACGGTAGCAGCGCTTCTTAAGTCTTCAGCAACAACAGAAACTTCTTCTTGCTTTTTAGCAATTACAACATCTTTTGGCACTCAATTCACCTCCACCATTTATTGTTAGAGATTTTTTAAAATAAAAAATCTCTATGTCACCATAGACATAGAGATAGCTTCCAAATAATAATCATTAGGAACTTCCTCGGTAAGAAATTAAGGCATTTGCCACTTACTGTCTGCGGTCGTTTAAAACAAGTTTTATATTAGCGAAAAAAGTTTGAATAGTCAATCTTTTTTCTTGATTTTTATTAAACGGTTGCTGGATCGACTTTGATACCAGGTCCAAGCGTTGAGCTTAATGCTAAGTTAGTGATGTAAACACCTTTAGCCGTTGCTGGTTTAACACGGTTAATTTGTTCGTGTAACGCTTTGAAGTTTTCAACTAATTTTTGATCCTCAAAGGATACTTTACCAATTGGCACATTTACGATACCCGCTTTGTCAGCACGGTAAGTGACTTGACCAGCTTTGATGTCATTAACAGCTTTAGTAACATCCATGGTTACTGTACCTGTTTTAGGGTTAGGCATTAAACCTTTAGGTCCTAATACACGTCCTAGGCGACCAACTTGACCCATCATATCAGGTGTAGCTACCATCACGTCAAAGTCTAACCAACCACCATTGATTTTTTCGATTAAGTCTTGTTCACCAACGTAGTCAGCGCCAGCCGCTTCTGCTTCAGCAGCTTTTTCGCCACGAGCAATAACAACCACGGTTTGTGTTTTACCTGTTCCGTGAGGCAATACCATTGCTCCACGAATTTGTTGGTCTGCTTTTTTAACGTCGATATTTAAGTTATAAGACACTTCGATAGTCGCATCAAAGTTTGCGTAGTCTACTTCTTTTGCTAACGCAATTGCTTCAGCAGCATCGTAACGTTTTGTACGATCTACTTTAGCCAACGCTGCTTGAAATTTTTTGCTTTTTTTAGCCATTTTATATTCCTCCTATATTTGTGGTGTTAACGGATATACCTCCCACCCCCGATAGAAAACGGGGCGAGAAGCTGCGGTATGCTTAGTCTTGAACGGTAATTCCCATTGAACGAGCAGTACCTTCAATCATGCGCATTGCAGCTTCTACATCGGCTGCGTTTAAGTCTTGCATTTTTGTTTCAGCAATTTCTTGTACTTGTGCACGTGTTACTGAACCAACTTTAGTTTTGTTAGGTTCACCAGAACCTTTATTCAAGTTAGCTGCTTTTTTCAATAAAATTGGAGCTGGTGGTGTTTTAGTAATAAAAGTAAATGAACGATCTTCAAATACATCAATTACTACAGGGATAATCATACCCATTTGATCTTGAGTTCTTGCATTAAATTCTTTTGTAAATTGCATAATGTTAACCCCTGCTTGACCCAATGCTGGACCAACCGGGGGCGCTGGACTGGCTTGTCCTGCTGGAATTTGCAATTTAACTTGTGTCATCAGTTTTTTAGCCACGAAACATTCCTCCTTAAAATTTTAGTTCGTGATGTGGTAAGTGGAGTCACAAAACCCCTCCCACTCATGTATACACAACAGGCATACCGTAATATTATACCATATTTCAACTATTACACAAGGATTTTTTTCACTCATGTAAATAAATATCAATGCTAATCGATAAATAATTGCCTTTGCGTTCCTTGGACTTAATTTTACCAAACAATAATTTTCCTGCGTCCATTAAACGGGAAAAGACCACATTATCTTTACGTGGAATGTAACCTAATTTCACTTCATATTGGTTTTTAATGACAATCGCTTCTTTATCATAGGGATTATCAGGTTCACGATAAAAATTCAAAGGTTCCCCTACCTGTAAAGTTGGTTCTAAATCCATAATGCCTGTTACATGTGTTGTCCCAGCAATATAGGTCGAAAAAAGATAAATATCTCTTTCAAAAGGTTTAATAACCGATAGGGGATGACCCTTTTGATAAAGGCTTTTAACCAGTTGGTTTTGATCGTCGATATTTATTAAATCACTCATCGTTAGCCCCCATTAATTCATTTATTTTTTGTTTATAGCTATCTAAGACCTCTTCCATTTGGCTAATTGTTTGCTTCAGTGTTTCTATGTGTTTGTCTAAGGCTGCTTTATCCAATACCAGCTCTTTAATGGTAAAAGGAAATTCCGATTTTATCCGTTGGATATCCTCTTGGATAGACGCAACTTGCGCTTCTAAACGTTGCTTTTCTTTTTGTAAATGATTCAATGAACCTTCCGAGGGCAACTTCTCAAGTGGATCATCCACTAAAATCGCGATAATTCGCATACTAGCTAAATCCCCATTTTTATACGCTGCTACCGTTTGAATATATAAATCCTTCTTCACAGCATCTAAATTAGGATTGAGATCAGGATGCAACTTTTTCACAATTCGACGATAAAGGTCTTTTAATTCATCAGCTTCTATTTGAGTTAAACGCTCATTTTGACTTCTTTTAAGCGCCATGTTCATTTTCGATAACATTTGTTGCAGTTGCTTTTGATAAACTCGAAACTCCTCATCCAATTGTTTTTCGATGTCGGAAGGTTTAATTTCTTCTTGTCGATTGATTTTAGCTTGAATTAATTGCATTTGACGTTTAAGTCGTCTAATATCACAATCCAGTTGAAATATTTTATAATCTAAGTGACCCGCAGAAAGTAAATAAGTCGTCTCAATATTCTTGCAAACGACATAAACGAGATCATCGCGTTCAAGGATTAACATACTTAGATTGACTTTCAAGGTCTCAATGGCGGTTTGTAATTCTTTAAAAGCAGGAAAATAAATAATATCTTTATCTTTGTCTGTCATCTGGATTCCCCCTTTACGATGCAGAGATAGTTATTATTTTAGAAACCATTTTTCTCTTAATTGGCGCGCTTCTTTTTCTAATTGATGACCAATATCGGTATCGTGAACTTTCGCACGCTCGATACGCTTAGACACAATGATTTGTTCAGGTATGATATCTCTGTAATTTTCAATAGCATCGGCTTTGGTCGTGAACGGGTGGTGGGCCACTAAATAGGTTTCATGTGAATTATCAATTAATGTATAGCCTGCAATGCCGGTTTCTTTTTGATAGGCACGTGACAAACCGCCATCAATCACCAACATTTTACCGCCAGCTTTAATGGGGTTTTCACCCAGTAACGCCTTCACAGGGGTATGACCATTAATAATATAACCGGATGTTTCTAAGCCAAATTCGTTAAGGATTTTCTCACAAAAGGCTTCATCTTCTCGAAGCTGATAATAGGGATTTTGTTTTTCTTTATGGGTTGCCTTATCTTCGATGAAATAGCGTTCAAAGGTTTTCATGGTATGTTTTCCAAATAAAGATGAGCGATCTCCCGACCAAATATACCAAATTAAATCCGTCTCTAAATCATCGTTAACTTGTGGATTAGCATGTGCAACTTGAATCGCGTTAGCATAGAAATCCATCAAGGCTTTCCCCGCATAGCTTTCGCCATTAAAATTGATTGCTAAAAATTCACCGTCTTCTGAGCATGGGATACAACCATGAAACAGGAGATTATTATTGTATGTTTGATACATAGATCCTTCTTTAACTAAGAAATCAATATGTTCTTTAAACCGGGGCGATTGTTGCAATTGGTGTAGCAAATCATGAATGATCAGTTCTTCTGCTAAATGTAATTCATCGGGTGAGTCTGAATCAACAAGATCAAAACAGCCATCTTTAATCGGATAGGTAACATCACCAAGGGTGATGGTTGACTTATCGTCATTGAGTTTACCCAATAAAAGGCGGTCTTCCATTTCAAATTCAGGCCGACGGTTTATTATTTGGTTTTCTAATTTAAATTGAATAATTGTAATTGCTTGGTGCATACGCGTAATGTCTAAAATGTCATCATCCGTGAGTGGCGATTGCGCATCCAAGCCTCTAGGCCTAAAAGCAGCATTATCTTGATAAAATTGTTCAGAAAATTTTCTTAAACGATCTAAACTAATGCCATATCCTTCTTCTAATAGACGTGTATGCCCATATCTAAGTGAAATCCGTAAGGCAACTGCCAGACAAGCTAATGAGCCACTGTAAGCACCAATCCAAATAATATCATGATTACCTAATTGAATATCTACACTCGGCGTTTGCATCAAGGTATCAATAATTAAATCTGGATACGCCCCTCTATCATAGATATCCCCTAAAACATGCAAGTGATCCACCACAAACCGTTTAATCAAGGTGGTCAATTCAGTGGCAAAGTTGACGGCTAAATCCAACTCAATAATACTTGAAAATATAACATCATAGTAGGCTTGCTTATTGGTATCTTGGTCATATTGATAGAGCAATTCTTCTAAAATATAGGCATAAACTTTCGGCATCGCTTTACGTACTTTGGAGCGGGTGTATTTACTAGAAACATGCCGTGTTAATTTAACCAAACGGTTTAACAGAATCAGCCATTCATCGGAAGAACGGTCTTTCTCTTGAATAAATACCTCTGGATAATAAATGGTAAAGGCTAATTGCTCTTGTTCGCGACTGGTTAATTCACCGGTAAAAACATCCGCAATTTTTATGCGGATAATCCCTGAACAGTTGCGCATTAGATGATCGAATGCTTCAAATTCACCATGTAAGTCGCTAATAAAATGTTCGGTTGCTTTAGGTAGTTGTTGAATCGCTTCCAGGTTGATGACTTCAGCTAAATCATCCAGTTGTTGCAATTTATCATTGTTCTCCATGCTAGCCCTCCATTGTAAGTGATTTCTTTAGATAATCATATCATACTTTGATTAAAAATTTTTATTGAATTTGAAGAAAATACACAAAAAACAAGCGAACTTTCAGTTACAGCGACCTTGGCCTAAGCCTCGTTCGAATTGCTATAACTGAAAGTTCGCCTTTCGGTTAAAAGATATTTATTTGTTATTAAATTCTTGTGGGTGGCGACGACGGAGTTCTTCAATGGCCCAACCACGGCCAGTATCGCGGAGACGGTCAAGGTAGGCAGGTAATTCGCCTTTGGCATGCAGCGGACCCCCTTCTTGAAGCACCGTCCACATGGGATCTTGATAAGGGGCTTCTAAGGTCGATAGCATCTTATCTTGCCAGTTCATCAAACGATAAACGGCATCTCGCACTACTTCTGGATGCTCTTCTGCCACATTGTTTTGTTCATAAGGATCGTCCTGGACATTATACAGCATTTCAGGTGGAAATAGGTGGTAACCATCATGATAGGTTCGTATATACAACCAATCATCAAAACGAACCGAGCGTTGAACGACATGAGCCATCTGTGACAAAATCAGTTCATCGCGACCTTCACTAGGATCATTATTGATTGAATGTAGGAAGCTTTCGCCATCCCAATAATCGGACTGAGGTAAACCAAAATATTCGGCTAAGGTGGGCAATAAATCTAAGGAATAATGCAAACCCGTATTGGTCGTGCCACGGGGAACATTGGGCATTTTTAAAATTAAAGGAATATTCGTCGTCGGTTTATCTGCTGTAGCATGTTCCGCATAGATACCAAATTCACCTTGGTTTTCACCATGGTCAGCTGTAATAATAATCGCCGTATCCTCGTATAAATTATGGTCTTTTAAGTACTGAATGATTTTCCCAATATAAGCATCGGCATAGTGAATACCTATATCATAGCCATCAATGAAGGTTTTTAAATCGTCAAAGTTTGATAATTTACCTAGAGCTCGTGGATAATCTTTATGGGCGTTTGAATTATACATACCAATCTCTTGTGATGTATGGGGCCCAACGGTTTGCATATGTTCCGCTAAAAGTTCCTCTGTATAAAAAGCTTTTAAGGGCACATCTTCAAATGGATTTCCATATGACGCCGGCGTACGATAAGGCGTATGGGGATCCCAATAATTCACGTATAATAGCCAATTATCGTCTTGGGCATGGCTTTTTAGCCAATCCATGACCACGGGTGTGATTTCATCGGCGCGTTCATCGCCCTTTTTGCCGGTATTATATATTTCATTGAAACCAGCATAAAAATGCCAGGCAGAATGCCGTTCAGCAAAAGGACTAACTAGGGCGGTATTGAGATTCAGTTGGTTTTTCAAGTAACCTACCAATCCAAAATTGGCTAACTTATCTTGAAAACCGCGGTCGGGTCCGTCATTACGAAACTCAGAGGCCACACCTCCATGATTCACCACGCCATTATGAATCCCAAAGCGACTGGATATAAAAGCCGAGCGCGACGGCAAACAAGGTGCATCAGAAGTATAATAATTAGTAAATTTCATGCCATCTGCAGCAATCTGGTCAATGTTCGGTGAGGTTTGACGATGGTATCCATAGGCGCTTAAATGATCAGGTCGGAGTGAGTCAATATCAATTAATAAGATTCTCATTGTTATAGGCTCCTTATTGGTGGATTTTACAATTTAATTATACTACACCTAAAAATCAGCTTAAATTTATAAGGCTTGAAATGAGTTAGCTTTTTATACTACGGGAGATCTATTTCATAAAATGAGCTTTCTAAAAATCAAAAAATCCGAACTTTTAGTGATAGTTATCAGGATAAACCCACTGATCTACATCAACTCTCCAAACCGTTCCAACACGATTTGTATAGCCATATCCCAATATTCCCAATTATGATCGCCAGGGTGTTCTAAGTATTCATAATTTTCAATCTGCGTTTGTGCTAATTGCTTAAACCCACGGTTATCTTCAATTAAGAAGTCTTCCGTTCCACACATTTGTAAGAAATACGTTTCTTCATATGTCTGCGTCTTCAACAAGTGAACGAGATTATTTTCACTTTTTGCAAAATACCGTTTGGAGCGAAACACGCGTTTGAGTTCATCATTTCGCTCCTTATCACGTTGCCACAAAGCCAGCACATCTACAGCACCCGATAATGAAGCAGCGCCGGTAAAGTAATCGTCCTTGTTTAAAGCCCATTTAAAGGCACCGTAACCGCCCATTGATAACCCAGCAACAAAGCGTTTACTCTTAGGATTAACTTTGAACCAGTTTTCTATATGAAGGGGCAATTCAGTCGTTAAATAGGTCCAATAATTTTGGCCCATATATTCATCCGCATAATAACTCAAACGCACTTCTGGCATCACAATCAAAAAATTATAGTTTTGGGCATAGCGCAATAATGATGTGTTATCTAACCAAGCATTGCAGTCATCTGAGCGACCATGCAACAAATACATAACCGCTGTTTCACTATCTAGTTTATCCGGCACAACAGCATTGATATCGATAGCTTGACCTAAGGCTTCAGACCGGAAATTTATTCGAAAAGTTGGCATTTTTTTGCTCCTCATTAACCGTGGTATTTATTTAAAAGTATAACATACAAAGGTAGCTCTCCTTAGCTTTTTGAAAAAAATATGCTAAACTGTGCTTAATCGAAAATGAAATGAGGGATACTTATGAGCGAGACAGTTCTTGAGTTAAATCAAGTGAGCAAATTTTATCAAAAACAAGCTGCTATTGAAGACATTAACTTACACATTGAACAAGGCGAAATAATTGGTATTGCTGGCCCTAATGGTGCGGGTAAAACAACCCTTTTGAAAATCATTGCGGGACTTATTCCTAACTTTCAAGGCTCCTTGTCACTTTATCAATCTCAAAATAAAAGGCAACTTGAAAAAGCCCGTCATCAACTAGGGGCACTAATTGAAGCGCCGGCTTTTTTCCCAAATTTATCAGCTAGACAAAATTTAACTTATTTTGCGATTCAACGGCAAATCAAAGACGAGACGCGGATTGATGAAGTTTTAGACTTAGTCCACTTAAATCATACCGGCAACAAGAAATTTAAAAGTTTTTCTTTGGGTATGAAACAACGCTTGGGGATTGCCTTGGCTTTGATTCATCGACCAAAATTACTTATTCTTGATGAACCGATAAACGGCTTAGACCCTGAAGGGATTATTCAACTGAGACAGTTGTTTAAATCGTTAGCTCAAAACGACAATATTACCTTAATTATTTCCTCACATATTTTAACGGAGCTAGAAAGTATTGCGTCCCGCTTTTTGATTATTGATAACGGCCATATCATTGATCAATTTACCCATGCAGAACTGATGGAGCGTAAAAAACCAGTGATTAATATTCAAACCAATGACCTAGCGCGTACAGTCACATTAATCAATGCGCATTATCCAACGATTAAAATTGAACTAGTTGAAGGCAAACTCCAACTGGTAGATTTCGATATTGAACCTTATAAAATCAATGAACTTTTGGTCCAACAAGGTTTACAAGTCAGCGCTTTTTATCATCAAGTATACCCACTGGAAGAGCTCTTTATGGATATCATTTCTAAAAACCGTGGTCAAACTTCGTCCGTTACTAGCACCACCGAATCAGAAGTTAAGTAGGAGGAGTTAATATGTTTCGATTAATTCGTAGTGAGTTTTATCAATTACTAAAAAGCCGTTCCTTTTACATTTTTAGTTTAGCAGCTATTTTACTAACCTTATTAACTGTTTTGGGTATTTATTATGGCAATACCTATGAAGAAGGCACAGAAATACTCATAAGAATGTTTGTCACCCCTGATCTCATACTTGAAATTTATGGTGGTATTCTTACATTTGTTGGTCCTTATATCTGCTTTATCGTCGCTATTATTGCCTTTAGTGACGAAATCAAATTGCGGACGTTTATCAATTCCATCAGCTTTGGTATCCCGCGGTATAAAATTTATTTAAGCAAATTTCTCATGAGTCTTTTTCTAGGAATTATTGGGATTAGTTTATCTTATCTTACCTTGGTTATAAGCTATCAAGTCCTTATCGGTGGCCCCAGCCAGCCTTTTATCGATTTTATTCTTGATTTTATTGTCATGCACATTCCGCTTTGGGCTGCCTACCTAAGTCTCTTTATCCTTTTCCGCTTTATGTTTTCGAGCGGCGCTATCGACATGCTGATTATCATGCTCTGGAGCTTTTTACCATTAATCCTCAGCACCATCAATCGTCCATGGGTGCAATCCATTCGACCCTATCTAATCAACGAACTTGCCCTTCCTAGCCAAACTAGCTGGTTAGGCATCGACCAAACCATTTATATCAGTTTCGCCTACGTCATCGTCCTTTTAGCCCTTGGCATCTTCCTCTTCAATCGAAAAGAAATCTAACTACCTATCTCTGCCTAAAACAAAAGCTCCAACCACCTGTTAGCATGGTTGGATCTTTTGCTCTGTTCATTCCTTAAATATTTGCCTTTTCCAACTGAAGTAACTGTTCTTTCATCGCGACACCTTCGCGATAGTTAGAAATTTTACCCCTTTTGGTCACTACGCGGTGGCAAGGCACCACAATTAATAGGGGATTAGAACCAACAGCACTACCTACAGCTCGATCAGCCCCCTCCCGTCCAATATTATGTGCGATTTCTGAATATGTCATCGTTTGTCCATAGGGAATCTTTTGAAGTTCAGCCCATACCTCAGCTTGAAAGTCTGTCGATTGAACGTCAAATGGAAGATCAAACGCTTTGCGTTCACCAGCTAAATAGGCTTTGAGTTGTTCAATATAGGGTAGAGCCTTTTCTGGATTTGGAGAGCGTTTTTTTTCAAGTTGCTTTGTCTCCCATTTAGATAAGCTCTCACTCGAACCAATAAAACACAAGCCAATGTCTGAAACGACTACATACAGCGTGACTTCTGCAAAATTAAACTCGCCATAATAATAGGTCTTATCCTCAGATTGTATAGCCATTGTTTTGCTCCTCTCTTAGATGATTATTACGATATTGCTTAGGTGTTTGCTTAGTATATGCTTTGAACAAGGTCGAAAAGCGTGAGGCATTCGCAATCCCAACTTTTTTAGCAATTTCCTTAATCGGCAAAGTAGTTTGTTTCAAATATACTTTGGCATGTGTCAGCCTCACATGATGGACATAGGCTAAAGGTGTCATCCCCTTAACGTCTGTGAACACCCGATGCAAATGAAAGGGACTGCCATGGCAATCGTCGGCAATTTGTTTCAGCGTTAAAGGTTTGGCATAGTTATCGTCTATATATTCCTTAATGTACAGTACCCATTCATCATTGGGTAACCGCCTACCAGCAGAATTACATCGCTTGCAGGGTCTATAGCCCGCTGCTAATGCTGCCTCAGGGGTAGGATAGATGGTCACATGGTCAAAATTAGGTGTTCTTGATTTACAGGAAGGCCGACAAAAAATCCGCGTTGTTTGGACAGCATAAAAAAATTGCCCATCATAATCCTTATTGTTTTCCATAATAGCCCGCTTTTGTTCTTCATTCGGTCTCACAGCCATTTTTATCACCCCGTTAAACACATTTTACTCCCAATCCAAATAAATACCTACCTTTATCGACTAAAAAAGCAAGATATGAAAAGCTCCAACTACACCCTTGCTTGTATACAGGTAGTTGGAGCTTATTATAGTTGTTGATTAATAGACTAGTTAATCTTTCGATTGGAAAGTATCCTGAAGATACTGAAGATACTCACTTAAATCAAATACTTGCCCATTGGAACGCACCGATTCAGTTGCTTTCACGCCTACAACCACACTCATCATACCATCGGCCACACTCGCTCTAGGTTCTTTATCATCTAAGACATACTCAACAAAGGCTTGGCAAATTTGCGGATCAGCCCCGCCATGCGAACCCGTTGTTTCTTTCATTTGGATTTCTAGATCGCTTTGATCATGTAAGGAATCTGTCTGCCGTGTCTTTATAAAAATCTTCTGATTAATATCATCATTTTCGATACGACCTTTGGTACCAATAACCGTGTAGTTCCGAGAATATTCAGGTGTAAAGTGATTTTGTAAATAAGCCGCTTTAACCCCGTTTGCTAAATCCATAATTAAGACATTATTATCCTCAACATCAATCTCAGCTTCTTCATTATGCACTAATTTATCCGCTTGAAAATTCGCTTCATCATTATAAAAATCTAATGAACCAAAAGCTGACACGCGTTTCGTGTAGCTACCGGCTAACATATGAATCACATCAATATCGTGCGAAGCTTTTTGCAACAATAGAGAATTAGTATACTTGGCATTACGATGCCAATCTTGATAATAATAGCGACCACCAAAACCAACAAAATGCCGTACCCAAATAGCTTTCACATCGCCAATAAAGCCTTGATCTATATAATATTTCATTGTTTGATACATAGACATATACCGCATATTGAAGCCAATCATTAATTTAACATCGGTTTTTTGCCAGGCTTCAATAATGGTTTGACAATCTTCAATATGAATCGCCATCGGTTTTTCTAGATAAATATGCTTGTTAGCTTCAAGCGCTGCTAAAACATGTTCGATATGCAAATAATCCGGTGACAAAATAGCAACAGCATCCACATCATCCCGCTTAAGTAACTCATGATAGTCCTTAGTCACAAAGACATCCGCACCAAACGCCTCTTGAGCTTTCACCAATTGCGCATCATCCAAATCCGCCACCGCCGTTACCACTGAACGTCCCTCAAATTGATGCCAATATTGTCCGATATAACCGCGCATACCATAACCAATTATCCCAATTCTTAACTGATCCAAACCGCTTCCCCCTTACATAAATATCGCTTGTATTAGAAATAACTAGTTTAATGCTTCTCTTGTTTGTAATAATAAGAGGTATTCTTCTAAAACTAAACCATGACGAAACATATATTCGGCATGTTCATAACCCACATAGCGATAATGCCATGGTTCAAAGTAGTAACCGGTCAAATGGGTTTTTCCTTCTGGGTATCGTAATATAAAACCATATTGATAAGCATTTTCAGCCAACCAAACGGCTGAGTATTGATAAGCATAGTCGGCCGACAAGCCGCCGCCTATATTGACCCAATCATAACCTAGTAAGTCGAAAACTAAGCCTGTATTATGCTCTGAGGCATTAGCCGGTGCATAATAGCGGTCAGTTAAATTGATAGCATCTGCTTGGGAATAACCTTCAGCCAAGTAGGCATTAATGCGGACGGTACGATTATAGGTTTGTTCTTCAATCGTTCGGTAAGCCGAGACAACATCATAATAGATCCCTTGGGCAGCAGCATCGTTGATCATTTGGTAATAATAACCACTGATGGCACTATCAAACATTTCACCCTTGTCAGTATAAGCAAAGTCCATCCATAAATCAGATTCAATCGGATGCAGGGCATTAATTAACATAAGGTTGGGATCCGAAGAAGTGGCATTTTCGGGTAAATCTTCTAATAATTCTTGCAAGCTAGCACCTGATTTGGTTGCTACAATTAAATCTAAAGTAGTCGGCTGAATATAAGCATTTGCCTGTACCTTTAACGATTGTAAAGGCAAGATGAGCATTATAAGAAAGCCTAATATTCCTAGTTTAGACAGTCGTTTTGTCATGGTTAGCCATTGTCCTTTTCTTATTTTTTATGACATAATCATAGCATAATTTTCTGAAAATAAAGCGATATTTAGTTAACAAAATATTAATTTTCTATGACGCCGTTTTCTATGACTAACAGAGCTGTTCCACCTTCAGCAATGGCGGGTAATTCAAGGCTTATCTGCCTATCTTCGGCAGTATATGCTTTGCCGCTATAATAATCCATGAGAGTCGCATCATTCGAATCAACGTCAATGGTGATTGTTTGTGGCGTATCTGCTAAATTGAAGGCGAGATAAACACTTTCGCCATTATAATTCCGCTCAACTAACACCCATTGTTCGTCGTTAGATCCTGCAATCATTTTTCGATTACCACGAGCTAAAATCTCCGCCTTATCTTTTCGGAATTGAATCAAGGTTTGATAGTGGTCTAAAATTGGATTGTTATCAACATTCTCCCAATCAAAATCATAGCGGTTATCATAAACCGGCCAGTTATTGGCACCACTTTGACCTAATTCTTCCCCATAATAGATGACCAGCTGACCCTTAGCCGTTAATTGTAATGAAACAGCAACCAGATATTTGCCTAAATCATCTTCAAGGCTATATAAAAAACCATCTTCGTCGTGGCTGCTTAAGAATTGTCCCAGTGTCGCATTACTTTGGATGCTTTGATTACGAATTTCTAGATCCCTTTCAGCTCCTTCCATGAGGCCATTAACAAATTGATTGGCAATCGTTTTAAAGCCAAAATCCAAGACGCCATCCATGGTTCCTGAACCTAAGTAGCCACCATCACTACGATGACTCGCTCCCCAAGCCTCACCCATCATATGTATATTAGGATTAGCAATGGATGCTTGATTTTTAAAGTATTGCAAGGTTGGCATATCGACATGTTTGATGGTATCCACCCTAAATCTAGCAATTTGATTGCCATTAGGGGTTGTTGAACGTTCAATCCAGCTTTGTTGCCAGTCAACAATTTGCTCTCTTACGGCTGGATCTTCTGTTATAAAATCAGGGAGTCCAGATAAAGACATGGTTAAATCATTACGTCCCGGATCAAGCCGAATCATATCCGCAAAGCGCTCGCGGTCTTGGTCAGTCGGATAGCCTGCCGGAGGGTTTGAGAGGTCGCCATCATTCGGATGTAAACCATAGCCGGTATGGTTTAAAACCACATCTACCATAATTTTGATATCATTATCTGCTGCGGTGTCAATCATCTCATGAAATTCCGCTAAAGTTCCTAAGTGCGGATTTAATGCTTCGAAATTTAAGCCCCAATACCCATGGTAACCGTAAAAACTCCCTTCAGGACCAGCAAATGACGTGTCATAATGGATATTTTCAACAATAGGCGTAATCCAGATAGTCGTTATCCCTAAATCACTCAAATAGTCCATCTTCTCGGTAATCCCTTTGAAATCCCCGCCTTGATAAACTCCTCGTGGATTGTCCGCCGTCGCATAAGCTAAATCATAAGGATTATTGTTGTCAGGATTGCCATCATAAAAACGATCCGTTAACATGAAATAGATAATTTCTTCATCCCAATCCGTTTGATCAGTTACTTCTGGAGAGACTACTTCTGCTTCAACCACATGCGTAAATGTATCCCCGTCTTCTGTTGTAGCACGGATAGGGACTTCATAAACACCCGCGGGTATATCGACGGCTACATTAACGGTTAGTTGCAAAAGCTCGGGTGAAATCGAAACCGAATCTTTGCCACCCAGTTGACTCAAATCCGCATACATTGATTTCATAGGTACAATCGCTTCAAGTGTTAATAAGGTCTGTTTGCCATGCTGAAGGGTATCTTCAAACGTGCCTTCGAGCAGTCTTAAGGTATTTTCAGTGGCTGTCGTATCATTAGCTTGAATGATGGTTAGCGGTTGAATCTGTGTGATTGGACTCATCAACAGAGCAATAACTAAACTTTTCTTCATTAAATACTTGTTCTTCATTTTACCCCTCATTTTCCGTAAGCGTTTTTTATATTATATCATTGAAATACTTGAATGCTAATTTTCTGCTAAGTGATTGATTAATAATTTTTTAGAACCAAAAAAAGAGATCATACGCCATTAAGACGTATAATCTCTGTTTATAATGATTATTTTCGATCTTGTTCTTGCTTCAACCGCAAGAAATGAATATAAATACCTAAGCCAATCACGGTTAATACAACCGCAAGCCAGAAAATAATCTGTGCATAAAGACTGCTTTTACCTAATTGTTGTGCGACAACCCCAATCAGAAACCAAATAGCGGGTATCATCAATAACTCATTACCATACTGTGCAAAATAATAAGCCGTTACACCGATCACAGCTATCAAAAGAATAGCGACAATAATGACATACAGATAACTATCCGTCACTATCCCTTGGTTTAACATCAAAGTATCGATTATCGCAATCGAACTTACAATCACCCATCCGGCATGCAAACCCATGGGATACTTCAACAGCATAGGCGAAAGGCGTAAATGGGGATCAAAACTAATTAATTGCATGATACGAATCATTGTCCGAGCATAATAAGCAACCGCCACGAGTGACACTAAAATCCAATTATTGCACCAACTAATGGTCCATAACAAATTAAATAATAAGGCTTGAAATAACAAAGGGCGCACATAAGATCGATAGGTCCCTAACAATAAATCACGATCGGGACGCACAAATTCCATAAAGACCGATACGCCTGTCCAACCATACACCAAAATCCAAATTAAAAACGTAATGGTTGTGGGTTGCATTAAACTCGGGTGTAAATTAATAATTTCCAGTTGGCTATAAGGAAAAAGATACCCCATCGCTGCCACGATAGTGATGATTAGGTTGGTAAGATATAAAATCGGAACGCCCCATTTAAACAGTGATTGTCTTTCGATAATGGTCACACCCCTAAATATCTTCTTTTTCTACTTGATGGAACTCCATTTCAGCTACTGTTTGACGACCAAACATCTCAAGCAATATTTTCAGTTTTTGATGCTCTTGATCAATTTCCTCAATCATACCGGACAAACCAGAAAATGCCCCATCGGTAATTTTCACGTAATCCCCCACAGCCACATCCAATTGGACAACTTGACGTTTAGGCCCTTCACCTAAAATCGCATCAACTTCGTCTGGTAATAAAGGCGACGGTTTACTCCCTGCCCCATGCGAACCAATAAAGCCAGTCACCCCAGGGGTATTCCGCACAATAAACCATGCCTCATCAGACATAATCATCTCAATCAAAACATAACCCGGAAAGGTTTTGGTCATTCTCTTCTTCTCAACGCCATCCGTTACTTCAATCACTTCTTCTTCGGGTACTTCAATACGGAAAATATTATTCTCCATCCCCATACTTTCTTTTCTTAATTCAATGTTCTCTTTAACCTTGTTCTCATACCCAGAATAAGTATGTAGTACGTACCATTCTTTATTACCTTCCATCTAAATATCCCTTTCTACATGTATTTTATGTCAATTTGAGTCAAAATAAAAAACCTACCATTTGTAGGTTTTTTCTGTGTCTATTATATCATGAAGGTCGTAAAAAATATAGTTCGACTCGACTCTATAAGTTAATCAACCAAGCAATAAATTCAGAAGAAGCAAAGTCTGTTAAGGCAAAATACAAAGCAAAAACAATCACCATCACAATAACCGTCAAGGTAAAGCGATTAACTTCTTTTACACTCGGCCAAGTCACATTTTTCATTTCTTTTGCAACATTTTTAATATAGTTCATTTTTTTACCTCATTATTTAGTTTCTTTGTGTAATGTGTGCTTATTGCAATATCTACAAAACTTTTTGATCTCTAAACGTGAGGATTGTCCCGCCTGCGTCGGGGTCATATGATAATTTCGTTGCCCACATTCTGTACAAGCCAAAGCTGCCTTCTTTTGAACCACGACAATCCCTCCTTTTCAATTCTACATCACTATCTATAATAGAAATAATCGGAGGTCTTGTCAAGGAGAAATCGAAAGGCTAAGAGGGATATTTACATAAATTTAAGTAAAAATTATAGGTAATGGGTGGTAGGGTAACACACGAATATATTATTCTATCCTACGATAAACGGGTAGACGGCACCTAACAGATTGGCGCTCCCTTGGAATTTACACACCTCAATGTCGATTGATTCCATGGTATCATCGAACATCGGTTGATTTTGCTTGTTAATTTGGTATAGTTCTTGGATACGTTGAATTAATATTTTTTGGCTACTAATACCGCCGCCAATAACCACTTTCTCAATATCTAAAACGACTTGAATATTAATAATCAAAAAGACAATATATTCACAAAACTCATCGAACAAGTCTAATAAGGCCTGATTTGTGCCCTTATTAAGCTCTTCAAAGACCGTAATACCATCATCGAGTGGTGTATTGCCCAGCAATGCATTAGCTTTTTCAATGAATCTTACTGCAGAGGCTTGCATGGCTAACATATTTTTATCCGTGACTTTTCCCGGTTGACTCAACATGAAACTAAACTCACCGGCTTGATAATGTTTTCCTTCTAGCAGACTGCCATTGGTGATAATACCCCCACCAATCCCCGTCCCTAAAATAATACCTGCTCCATAAGAGACATCCTGTAAATTCCCCTGCCAAAATTCAGCTAAAACAGCTGCTTTACCATCATTTTGAACATGGACATTTAAGTTAAACTGTTTTTCAAGAAAGGCCTTAATCGCGAACTCGTGTAAAAAGCCTAAGGAACCACCTTTATAGATAACACCATTCTGATTATCCACTTGACCCGGTGCACAAATCCCAACACCATCAACATGATCTGCAAATTCTTTGACTATCTCGACTAAGGTTTCTTTGAAAGCCGGTAATTCTTTGGGTGTCTTGACGAAATGATTCTCTAAAAGACTACCCTCTTCACTAACAACGCCATACTTGATATTGGTCCCACCAATATCAATGCTCAGATATTTTTTCATATAATTACCTCTTTTCAAGAATCACTCATTATTACACTTTTAATATGGCAAACAGTTTTCTACGTAAACGGTCAAAGGCATTTTGAACTTGATCAAATCGGATACCAGTAATTTCGGCTATTTCACGATGGGAGTAATTGTCTAGATAGAGCTGCAAGATCCTTTTCTCAAGTCTAGACAGACTTTGAAGATAATCATTCGATTTTTCCTGGATTTCAAATATCTCAGGTGGTTGAAGAGTGTATTTATTTTCGATAAGTTCCACTCCATCAATTAATGTATCCTTACCGTTCTTTGAATAAACAATGTCAATGAAGGGTAAATTTTGAAAATCTTTTTCGCGCTTCACAGTTTGACTCTCACGCATCATGTTAATCAAATGATAACGATAGACGGATTGAATCAAAGCCGATAAATAGGGTGAACGGACGCAATCATAGACTTTGATCGCTTTAAGTATAGCAATACGCGCTTCTTGTAAATAATCGTCCGTATCGAAATACGTTACTTTATACAATGAACGATATTTCAAAAACAAGGGTAGATAACGTTTAAACAATATCTCAAATTTATCAACATCAAAATTCTTCTGCAATTGGAGTACTAATTCTTCATTCGTCAGTTGGTGATTTGGCAACAAGTCGTCACTCCTCTTCACTAAGGTAGAAGAGAGGGCTTATTTTTCATCCTCATTCGGAAAATTTTCCAAATACTGGCGATATTCATCGAGTCGCTCTAATTGATCGATTTCCCATGGGCTGCGACGTCTTAAAGTCGCATTGTAATGGCTTTGAACTTCTTGTTTGATTTGTTTTTTGGCATAATCAATTTCTAATTTAAGTTCGTTTGCGGATTGACGCAAAGCACCTCTTTGGAAGACGAGCCATTGTTCTGCCATATCACTCGTTGCAACAATCACACGCGTGATGGGATTAATATATTTGCTAACTTCACGCTCAATGTAACTATCTGCCGTCTCTCCTTCTTTGGTGAAAACAACTTGGATTTCAAATTCTTCAAAGGTACTGGTGACCCCTGGAACAAATTGCGCATCGAATACCACGATAACGTCAATTTGGCGGTATTTTCGATAATTAGATAACTCAAATAAGAGCAAATCGCGTGCTTCTTGAATCTCATCCTTATTTTTCAAGGCCACTAATTCCGGCCATGACCCAATCATATTGTATCCATCCACAATCAGAATGTCTTTACGTCTCATTCAACAACCCTCAATTCTTTGAAGGGAGTGGAATACGCGATCGGGCAACCTCATACATGACAACCGCTGCAGCGACACTGGCGTTGAGGCTTTGAATTTTCCCCACCATTGGTATGGTCACTGTCCCATCTGATTTAGCGATCACATTAGCGGATACGCCTTGACCTTCATTACCGATGATTAGCGCTATCGGTCCTTTTGATGACCATTGACGCATATCCTGACCATCCATCGTGGTTGCAAAAATCCAAATTCCGCGGTCTTTCAATTGATCCATGGTTTGACTTAAATTGGTTACGCGGATAATTGGGACCCGTTCAATGGCGCCCGCAGATGTTTTAGCCACCACGGCGGTTAAACCAACCGCACGCCGCTTAGGAATAATAATCCCATGCACGCCGGTTGCATCAGCTGTTCGGATAATCGAACCTAAATTATGCGGATCTTCAATCCCATCCAAAATAATAAAGAAAGGATCTTCGCCACGACTAGTCGCTAAAGCAAAACCGTCTTCTAAATCCGCATAAGGAATCGGCGACATGGAGACAACCACCCCTTGATGATTCGCTCCATTGGTCATATCGTCTAATTTGCTCTTGGGTACTTCTTGATAAACAATCCCCTGTTGTTTCACTAAATCCAGTATATCGCTGATATGATTCCCAGAAACCCCAACTTGTAAAAATAATTTATTGACCGGTTTTTTTTCTTCTAAAATGCTTAAAACAGCATGTTTACCATAGAAAAACTCATTATTTGTTGATTCATCCTCATTTTTTTTAGCTGCCTCTGGTCTATTGTGGGCTTTTCCGGTTTTTTTACCTTTAAATTTTTCCCGTTGATTAGGCTTTTGACTCATCTTGCCCCCTCCTTTCAATGCGTTCAATCGCATCATGTATTAAAAAACTTAATCGTTCTTCTTGCTGACTTAAAAACAACCAGCCAAGCAAGGCCTCAAAGCCGGTTGCTTGACGGTAATCTTGGATTGAGGCATTTTTAGCTTTCGTGTTGGCTTTATGATTTCGCCCGCGGCGATACATATCAATCTCTTGGTCACTTAAAAAATCCTCTTGGGCAATCCATGCTTGCATGGCATAGGCTTGACCTGCTGCTTCTACATATTTAATAGCGGCACGGTGTAGACGATTAGCTTGGGTTTTGCCAGATGCCAATACATGGGCTCTTACATAGGTTTCGTAGATGGCATCGCCCATATAGGCCAAAGCTGCGCCATTTAATTGCTCGGGATTCATAGCTCATCCACTCGTTTCCATTGCGTCCCTTGAGGGGTATCATCTAAGATGATACCTTGCGCTTTTAAGTGATTACGAATCTCATCCGCACGGGCAAAGTTTTTATCTTTACGGGCTTGATTCCGTTCATCAATTAAGGCTTGGATATCATCTTCAACTGTTGTTTCTTCCGCATCTAAATCCAATCCAAATATTTCTAGCAATTCCACTAAGGTTGACTTCATGGCTAACAAACTCGTTTGACTGACGTCCGACTGCTCTAAATAGATATTTATTTGTTTAACTAAATCAAAAACAACACTTAAGCCATTACCCACTTGAAAATCATCATCCATGGCTTGGGTAAAGTCCGTCACAGCCTGCGATAATGCTGCTTGAATAGCTGCATCACCTTCCAAATGGTTGGCGTTGTCTTGGCTTAGACGATAATTCAATTTCCGCAAGACTTCACGCAAACGAACCACTTGATGTTTCGCATCATTTAAAGCCGTCTCATCATAGCGCAGAGGTCTACGGTAATGAACACTACTCAACAAATACCGTACCACCATGGGATCCGTTTCAGCTAACAAATCGCGCAATAGCACAAAATTGCCTAAGGACTTACTCATCTTATCCTCAGCCTCACCAATCGTCACAAAGCCATTATGCAACCAATAATGCGCAAAAGGATGACCTGAATGACTTTCAGATTGGGCAATTTCATTTTCATGGTGTGGGAATTCTAAATCTTGCCCACCTGCATGAATATCAATGGTATTACCCAAATACTTCGTTGCCATTACGGAACATTCAATATGCCAGCCTGGTCGACCTCGACCCCAGGGGGAATCCCAGCTAACTTCGTCGGCAGCTTTGACAGCTTTCCACAAAGCAAAATCAATCGGGCTTTCTTTCCGCTCAGATAAATCGTCCTCTAAGCGCCCACTGGCTCCATGTAATAATTCATCGATCGACTTATTCGACAATTTCCCGTAATCCTCAAACTTTTCCGTCCTAAAATAAATATCCCCCGAACTCTCATAGGCAAAACCTTTATCGACTAAATCACTAATAAATTCAATGATATCTGGGATATTTTCCATGACACGCGGGTTTTTCGTAGCCGGTTTCACATTTAATTTACCCGTATCTTCATAAAAAGCGGCAATATATTTGTTCGCAATATCTTCAGCACTAACCCCTTCTTCTTTAGCTGCTTTGATAATTTTGTCATCAACATCTGTAAAATTACTAATAAAATTAACGGTGTAACCGCGGTATTCTAAATAACGTCGAATGGTATCGAAAGCCACCGTTGAACGGGCATTTCCAATATGAATATAGTTATAAACCGTTGGCCCGCATAAATAAAATGAAATATGATTGGGCACCAACGGTTTAAAAACCTCTTTGCTACGACTTAAGGTGTTATATACTTGTAATGGCATAAGCTGCCTCCTTTTTGAAAAGACTAATTTGTATATATTATAGGCTAAATGACGCAAAAGATGAAATATAACTTTAAACAAAAAGTGCTAAAGTACAATCAGACACACACGTCTCCCTTTGAATAGGGAAAAATCCGAAGGTTTTAATCGGAGTGTCAATAACGCACCATAATTAAAACATTCGGATTTTAAAGTGATTGATTCAGCAAGAATAGGTATTCTAAGCTTGCGTCATTTGGTTTTTAACTTGTTCAATATGATTCAAAGTTTTTTCTTTACCTAAAACTTCGATTAATTGTGGCAATTCAGGGCCATGCATTTGACCGCTGACAGCGATACGAATGGGCATAAATAAGTTACGGCCTTTAATGCCTGTTTCTTTTTGTATTTCTTTGGTTAAGGGCTTAATGTTTTCAGCCACGAAATCCTCTTCACTTAAAGCTTCCAATTTCGCTTTCATGGCATCCACAACCGTATGCGCCGTTTCTTCTGCCATCACTTGGCGACTTTCTTCATCTAAGTGCAATTCACTAACAAAGAAGACTTCCGAAAGCTCAACAATTTCTGCCCCGTAAGACATTTGTTGGTGATATAGGCTCACTAATTTACGTACCCAAGCAAGTTCAGCTTCGTCCGGATCTGGACTGACTTTACCCGCTTTAATCAAGTGTGGTAAAGCTAATTCAACCACATCATCCAAATCAGCTTTTTTCATGTAGGTGTTGTTAATCCACTCAAGTTTTTTGCTATCAAAAGCGGCTGGTGACGTTGATAAACGGTCAGCATCAAAGATTTCAATTAATTCTTCACGGGAATAGATTTCTTCTTCCCCTTTTGGTGACCAACCTAATAAGGCAATAAAGTTAAACATGGCTTCAGGTAAATAACCAAGGTTACGGTATTGTTCAATAAATTGAATATATGAGGTATCACGTTTACTTAACTTTTTGTTGGTTTCTGGACTAACAATTAATGTCATATGCCCAAACTGAGGGATTTCCCAACCAAAAGCATCATAAACCATCATTTGTTTAGGGGTATTCGCTATATGATCATCCCCACGTAATACATGGGTAATTTTCATTAAATGATCGTCCACGGCTACAGCAAAATTGTAGGTCGGCATCCCATCCCGTTTAAGAATCACCCAATCACCCGAAATACTATGGGATTCAAATGTAATCTTACCTTTAACCATATCTTCAAAAACATAAGTGACATCTTTAGGCACACGAATGCGTACGACTGCCTCACGTCCTTCTGCAATAAACGCAGCTTCTTCTTCAGCGGTTAAATGGGCATGTTTACCACCATAATGTGGCATTTCACCCCGAGCTTTCTGCTCATCACGTTCAGCTTCTAGTTCTTCTTCCGTCATATAACAACGGTAGGCATGACCTTCTTCAATTAATTGATCGATTAATGGACGATAAATGTCTAAACGCTCAGATTGTCGATAAGGTCCATATTCGCCTGGTTTGTCGGCTGCTTCATCCCAATCAATTCCCAGCCAAGCCAGATTATCGAATTGGCTCTGTTCGCCATGCTCTAAATTTCTTTTTAAATCAGTATCTTCGGTACGGATAATAAAACTTCCACCTTGGCTTCTAGCAAATAGATAATTAAATAAAGCGGTACGGGCATTCCCTATATGTAATTCCCCAGTTGGACTTGGTGCATATCTGACTCTGACTGTTTCACTCATTAAAAAATCTCCTTTTATCTTCAATCACTCATTATTCTACTACGGCATGATTCTCATATGAACGGTTCGTTTCTTCGGTTGGTCGCGCAAAAATCATTCGTCCAGCAGCTGTTTGCAAGGCACTTGTGACAACAACCTTAATCCATTCATTCATATGATATTGGCCATCTTCAACCACAATCATCGTACCATCTTCTAAGTAAGCCACGCCTTGTTTACGTTCTGTACCGGGCTTAATGACTTGAATCGTCAATTCTTCACCAGGTATGACCACGGGCTTAATCGAATTAGCTAACTCATTAATGTTAAACACTTTAACATTTTGGAACTCACACACTTTATTCAAATTATAATCATTGGTAACAATCGCCGCATCCAGTAACTTTGCTAACTTCACTAATTGACCATCGACATCCGTTGAATCATCTATCACACCTTCATAAGATTCAATAGGTACTTGACCATCTTTTTGTAAGGTATTTAAAATATCTAATCCACGACGACCTTTGGCACGTTTTAAACTATCTGATGAATCGGCTATATATTGCAATTCTTGTAAAACAAAATCAGGGATAATAATTATTCCTTCAATAAAATTTGTCTTCACAATATCGGCAATACGACCATCAATAATAACACTTGTATCTAACAATTTATATTGTTTGAAATTTCTAAACTCTTCAGAAATAGGTTGGACAGCCATTTTACTATTTCTTCCTGCAGCCGATTGACGTTGGAACAATTTTTGCCATTCTTCAGAACGCGACATCACAACTTGATAACCAATTAAGGCAAAAACAACCGATAAAATAAAAGGTAGTGTCGAAGAAATAAATGGAATGGATAAGTTCGCAAAAGGCAATGAGAATAGATAACCTAATAATACCCCAATTAAAATGCCAATAGCCCCTAAAATAAGATTAAATACGGATTGTTTGTTGAAAAACTCAATGATCCGTCGAATAAATAATTCAATATATGGTGAAATAAACCACCCAATAATCATAAAAATAACTGCAAAAACCAACCCATTAATAAAAGGATTGATCATCAATGAATGATTAATCGTCAAGGATTTCCAAATTAATGGACCGACACTATAGCCAAAAGAAAAGCCAATAATAAATGAAAAAATTAATACAAATCGTTTAAACATGTTTCCACCTCCTTTATCCGCTAACTATATTGCTGTAATAATCTTAATTTAATTTAAGGTGGTTATCAATCCTTAATCAACCAACTTGTGGAAATATTTTGTAGATGGCTTCTTTTATCGTTGCCACTGGGATAATTTCCAAGGATTCCATTTTATCTAATTGGGCAAAATTATTTTTGGGAATAAATACCCGTTTAAAACCTAATTTTTGAACTTCCTTTATCCGTTCTTTGATTTGACTGACCCGTCTAATTTCCCCCGTTAAGCCAATTTCACCAATAAAACAATCATCAATATTCGTTGGATGATTCCAATAACTAGAGGCGATACTGACCGCAATGGCTAAATCAATGGCAGGTTCATCTAATTTAATTCCACCAGTAATTTTAAAAAAAGCATCTTGATTTTGTAACAAGAGGCCACAATGCTTCTCCATAACAGCTAAAAGTAAAGACACCCGTTGATAGTCAATCCCACTAGCTGTCCTTTTAGCATTCCCATAAACCGTTGGCGTCATTAGTGACTGTACCTCAGCCAAAATCGTTCGTGTTCCTTCTAAAGCAGCCACCACAGTTGAACCTACTGCACCGACAATCCGTTCCTCTAAAAACAATTCTGAAGGATTTAACACTTCTTGCAGTCCAATATCCATCATTTCAAAAACACCCAACTCATTCGTTGAACCAAAACGATTTTTAACCGCACGTAACATCCGAAAACGATTATGGCGCTCCCCTTCGAAATATAAAACAGTATCCACCATATGCTCGAGCATCCGCGGTCCTGCAATATTCCCTTCCTTAGTCACATGCCCAACAATAAATATCGCAATCTGATTCTCTTTAGCAATCCGCATTAAAATACTGGTTGCCACTCTCAGTTGTCCAGCACCACCAGCCGTTCCTGTATGCTCAGGAACATTCATCGTTTGAATGGAGTCAATCACTACAATAGTCGGCTCAATGCGTTGAATTTCACTCGCAATCGTAGAAAGATCGGTTTCCGACAGCAAATAAAATTTATCTGCGTCGGTGCCTAAACGACTAGCACGCATTTTAATCTGCGTGAGACTTTCTTCGCCCGAGACATAAAGGACGGTATGTTGTCTGGCAAGCTGCATGGAAACTTGTAACAATAAGGTGGATTTCCCTATACCAGGATCGCCCCCAATCAATACTAATGACCCTTGAACGACACCCCCACCTAGCACACGATCAAATTCCTGAAAATCCGTCGCCATTCGTTCTTCTGAAGATAGGGTAATCTGGTCTAAGGTAACAGCATGACTAGAGGTCTTTTTTCGCGAAGTTGTAATGTGAATAGGTGACGTTGCACTAACGGTGGGAGCCACAAGTTGTTCTTCCATTTGATTCCAGGCACCACAATTGGGACACTTACCTAGCCACTTGGGTGATTCATAACCACAGGCCATACATTCGAACATGACTTTCTTTTTTGCCAAATGTCTAACTCCTTTGTATTTTTGTCATTAAGTAATTAATCCGATGAACCAAAACCACCTTGGCGTTCTTCTAAACCACCCTTATCTTGGTCCGTTTTTAAAAATGATGCAAAAATACCTTGTGCAATTCGATCCCCTTTCTGAATGGTTTGATCAAAAGGTCCAAAGTTGATTAATTGCACATGAATGTGGCCTTCATTTTGATTATTATTATAATAGTCTGCATCAATGATGCCAATGCCATTGGGTAAATTTAAAAAACGTTTAAGGGGGTTGCTGGAGCGATTAATAATTTGTAGATATTCATCATCTTGCATATAAGCTTTTAAACCCGTTGGAACTAAAGTCGGTTTAACCAATGCCCTAGCTTCTTCTTGGTTAAAATTCATGGTTGACATACCTTGCATAAAATAATTGGCCATTTTTTTCCAAAAGCTAGGTAAAATAATTGTCTCTGCTGCTTCAATATCATAACCCGCCGATTGATAGGTAGCCCGCTGGGGCAAATTAATGCCGGCTTCCTCATAAGCTGTAATCACTTCAAATCCACGTTTACGTTGCGTTCCCATAAAATGCCTCTTTCCATCAAAATTATTCTTTCAAAATAAATACCTTAGTCCAGAGATATTTACTTAGTTATCTTTCATTATAAGCGTTAATTATAGATAAAACAATTTGTTAGTCAAATTGCCGAAGGATTTTGTGCAAGCTGTCAATAGAATTGTAAATCGCTTTCAACTATTATTAGATTATCCCATAACAAGAGAGGAAATTGTACAAATGGTAGAAATTAAATTAAATCATATTCATAAACAATACGAAGGTTCAGACTTTTATTCAGTAACTGACTTCACTTTAGAAATCAAAGATCGTGAATTCATCGTTTTCGTTGGACCTTCAGGCTGTGGTAAATCAACTACATTACGTATGATTGCTGGTTTAGAAGATATTACTAAAGGCGAACTATATATTGGCGACCGTTTAATGAACGACGTAGCGCCTAAAGACCGTGATATCGCGATGGTTTTCCAAAACTATGCTTTGTATCCACATATGACGGTGTATGATAACATGGCTTTTGGTTTGAAACTTAGAAAATACAAAAAAGATGAAATCAAAAAACGTGTCGATGACGCTGCTGAAATTTTAGGCTTAACACAATACTTAGACCGTAAACCAGCTGCTCTTTCAGGGGGTCAACGTCAACGGGTGGCTTTAGGACGTGCTATTGTACGGGATGCTAAAGTGTTCTTGATGGATGAGCCGTTATCCAACTTAGATGCGAAACTACGTGTACAAATGCGGGCTGAAATTGCTAAATTGCACCAACGTTTAAATACTACGACGATTTACGTAACTCATGACCAAACAGAAGCAATGACCATGGCAACACGTATCGTTATCATGAAAGATGGTTTTATCCAACAAATTGGAACGCCATCAGAAGTTTATGATTCACCTGTTAATACATTCGTAGCTGGCTTTATCGGTTCACCTGCAACGAACTTCTTCAATGTTCACTACAAAGATGGCACAATTACTAACAGCCACGGTATTGATTTAAAAGTTAACGAACCACATAGACGTTTGTTAGACGAACGTGGATACAATGGTAAAGATATTATCTTTGGTATTCGCCCAGAAGATGTACAAACTGAACAAGTGTTCTTAGATGCTAACCCAGAATCAATCGTTAATGCTGAAGTAGTGGTATCTGAGTTACTTGGTGCCGAAACCATGCTTTACTGTAAAGTGGGTGACACTGAATTTATCGCTCGTGTTGATGCTCGTGACTACCATAAACCAGGTGACCAAATTGAATTAGGTTTCAATATGAACAAAGCGCATTTCTTTGATCCTCAAACAGAAGAAGTTATCCGTGTGGATGTTGAACCTGGTTCTACAAATACGGCTAACACCAACAATGCGGTAACCGCATAGTCTCAAACAAACAAGCAATCTGCCATGTAAAATCCCGCAATCATCCGTTGCGGGATTTTATTATATAAAAATTTTAGGAGGCATTACAGCATGAGAATTTCTAGCGAACACATCCTATTTGAAATGAACGCAAGCAATCCCCCTGCCCTAGCCGTAAAAAGCGGATCTACCGTTATTTTTGAAACACTGGATTGTTTTTCAAATACCGTCAAAACAGAAAATGATTTAGTCAGTTCCATCGATTTTAACCAGGTAAATCCAGCTACAGGTCCTTTATATATTGAAGATGCTCTGCCGGGTGATGTTCTAAAAGTTACGATTGATGCCATTCAGTTAGCTAAACAGGGGGTTATTGTCACCGCACCAGGTTTAGGTCGTCTAGCTGATCAAATTGAAAAAGAAGAAACCATTGTTTGCCCAGTAACCGATACATATATTGATTTTAAAGGTATTCACATCCCCTTACGAAAAATGATTGGCGTGATTGGTACAGCACCTGCTGGTCATGGAGTAAATACTGGAACCCCTGACACACATGGTGGTAACCTTGATACGACACGCATGACTGAAGGAGCTACCTTATACTTACCCGTCAATGTTGAAGGCGCCCTACTCGCTATGGGTGATTTACATGCTAGTATGGGTGATGGAGAAATTATGGGGTCCGGTCTTGAAATTGCAGGTGAAGTGACGGTGACGGTTGAAGTGCTTAAAGATTTTAACCTACCCCTTCCTTTAATAGAAACGGAAGACTTATGGATTACTCTAGGATCCGCTCAAAGTATGGAAACAGCCAGCCAAATCGCCATTGATAATATGGCGCAATTAATCATGGCGCACTCGAACCTTACCTTAAACCAAGCGGGTATGTTGATGTCACTGGCTGGGAATTTACACAGCTCACAAGTTGTTAATCCAAACGTTACTTTTCGCATGGAACTTCCAAAAAGTGCATTTTAGTTGCTAAAATGCTTTAATAAGCATAACTTAAAGATAGGCATAATACATTGGAGGAACCTATCGTGGAAAAATTTGATACAATTATCATCGGATTTGGAAAAGCCGGCAAAACCTTGGCTAATTTTCTCAATAAAAAAGGTGAAACCGTCGCTCTAATTGAACAATCACCTAAAATGTATGGTGGAACATGTATTAATGTGGCATGTTTACCTTCAAAAAACCTCATTATTGCAGCTGAAAGAAAGCCTGAAAACACTGATAATAGCCAATATTATACACAAGCGGTTCAAAATAAAAAGGCTATTATTAGTCAACTCAATCAGGGTAACTACCACAACGTGGCCGATTTAGACAAGGCCCAAGTTATTGATGGTCGCGCCTTTTTTAAAGATCCGCATACGATTACCATCAAAACAGATAGCAATGCATCTCTGGATGTCTATGGAAATAAAATTATTATCAATACAGGATCCTTACCCACTATCCCAGAAAAGATTGAAAACCTGTCCGAATTAGTGAAAAAAGGCAAACCCTTCTATACGTCCGAAACTTTAATGGATGAAGAAAACTACCCTGAGACCTTAACCATTATTGGGGATGGTTTTATTGGTTTAGAATTTGCTTCCATGTTCAATCAATTTGGTACGCAAGTAACCATCCTATCGCATCATAAACAAAGTGCGTTTCTAGCTAAAGAAGACACAGAAGTGGCGGAAGCAGTATACACAGCTATGGTTAGTCAAGGGATTAAATTTATTTTTGAGGCTCATACTGTTAAAGCCCAGGCCAAAGAAGGTCAAGCAATCCTTAGCTACAAACAAAATGAAGAAGAAATAGACATTGTATCGGAGGCTGTTTTAGTTGCGGTCGGACGTCACGCTAATACACAGGGTTTAGCCTTAGAAAATGCTGGCGTTGAAATCAATGACAATCAATCAATTAAAATCAATAAATATCTACAAACCACCCAAGACCATATTTTTGCTGTTGGTGATGTTAATGGAGGCCCACAACATACCTACATTTCGTTAGATGATAATCGTATTTTACAAAGCTACCTTTATGGGGATAAATCGTACCATTTAGATAATCGAAAACAGACACCCTCAGCAACCTTTATAGAACCGCCTCTAGCTTCCGTCGGGCTAACTGAAAAACAAGCTACAGCAGCCGGCTATCAAATAAAAACAGCCGTCTTAGAGGTCAAAGATATTCCTAAGGCTAAAATAGCTTATCGAACAACCGGAATCTATAAAGCCGTTGTTGATGCGCAAACCAATCAGATACTAGGTGTTCGACTATTTGGGGAAGAAGCTCACGAAATGATTAATATTGTTGTAACTGCTATGAATGCCAACTTACCTTATACTGATTTACGCGACCAAATCTATACGCATCCAACGATGAGTGAAGCGTTAAATGATTTATTTGGAAAAATTGAATAGATATCATGCAAAAAAAAACTGTTTGTTAAATAACTGATAGATAAACGAATCAAATGTATCTACCGTTATTGAAAACAAACAGTTTTTTTTGTTTTTACCCATCCTTCTACCCTAAAGTGGCTTCATCCACATAGGCGGCAATCGAGCCACCATTTACATGAAAATGCCCGACACCATCCGCATTTATTTCGACTTTATCTTCACGATTATTTAAATAGTCAACATAAATTTTACCTGCATGCACTTGACCAACATACATATCTTTCCATCCTTCATCACTATTTGCAATAACAACCGCGACGGTATTCGGATTTTCTTCCGTCCCTAAGCGAGTAAAGCCAACCGTATGCGGGTGATCAAAATAAAGTTGTTCTTCACCATAGGCATAATTTTGGCGTAAAAATAACAATTGATCAATGACCGTTTGAAAACTTGCTTGACCAACATCTTCTTGTTCAACGCCATAGTAATCCCCATAAAATACCGTAGGTAAACCTGACTGTCGTAATAATATCATGCCATAGGCTAGTGGTTTAAACCAATCTTCAACCACTGATTCTAACGACTGCCCTCTTTGGGTATCATGATTATCGACAAAAGTCACCGCACTCATAGGCTTTTCTTGCATTAAAGAGCCATCGAAGATATTTTGCATATCGTAATCTTTACCCATTTTACTAGCAGTGTGGAAATTCATATGTAAGCCTACATCTACAATATCAAATTGATAGTCAATACTGTCTAAATAAGCACTTTTAGATTCATAATCAGCATTCCAATATTCACCAAACACATAAAATCCTTCGCCCATGTGTTCATTAACTAATCGAATAAATTCGCGCATAAAATCAGCATCAATATGTTTAATCGCGTCCAAACGGAAACCTTCAACTCCGGTTGTTTCTAAAAACCATTTAGCCCAATCCCTCACATTTTGACGAACTTCTGGATGATCGAAATCAATATCTGAAAACATCAAATAGTCAAAATTACCATTTTCTGAATCGACCGTATCGTTATCTGCCCATCCTTTATTCTCACCTAAAATCATATACACGCCAGTTTCATTATTTTTCGCATCATAATCAATACCGGAAAAATGATACCAATGCCAATTAAAATCATTGTATTTGCCTTGACGTCCTGGAAAGGTGAAGTTTGTCCAACCTTCTATTTCATAGGGCTCAGAAATCGGTACTTGACGATTATTAGGATCCATTTTTAACACTTTAAAACGCTCTAGTTTGTCCCCATTGGCTTTATGATTTAATACCACATCCGCAAAAGGTTTTATGCCGTGTTCTTTCAAACTGTTAATAGCTTCTAAATATTCATCTTTCGTTCCATATTTCGTCCGCACGGTCCCATGTTGATCAAATTCACCTAAATCAAAAATATCATAGACACCATAACCAACATCCGATGAGCTTGTTGCTTTAAAAGCCGGTGGCATCCAAACCGCTGTGATACCAATTTCAGCCAGATGAGGTGCATCATCCCGTAATCTCTGCCAATGTTTGCCATCATCCGGTAGATACCATTCAAAATATTGCATAATTACGCTATTTGCCATAATTTTTCTCCTTAAAAAAACTTACCTAAGATAGCCTTCGGTAAGTTTATCATATCGATTATAGGATTTAATTGCAATTAAGATAACACTTTTAATTTATCCAGAGATATTTATTAGTATTGAGTAAAGTATTTTTCTATTTCCCATTCAGTGATTTGCTTTTGATAAGAGAAGTATTCGTGGGTTTTTTCAGCAACAAAGTTTTGCTCAATATGCTCGCCCAAGGCTTCAGTCATTAAAGGCTCATTTTTCAATTCTTTTAACGCTTCTCTTAAAGAACCGGGTAAATCATTGACTCCTTCCGCTAAACGTTCCTCACGAGTCATTGAATAGATGTTACGATCCACTGCAGGTGGTGGTGTTAGTTTATCTTCAATGCCTTTTAGACCAGCGGTTAATAACACACTCATTGCTAAATAGGGGTTCGTTGAAGGATCCACACTACGTACTTCAATACGTGTTGAATTGCCACGTGCTGCAGGAATTCTAATTAAGGGTGAACGGTTTTTAGATGACCATGCAATATAAACGGGTGCTTCGTAGCCAGGAACTAACCGTTTATAAGAGTTAACGGTTGGGTTACAAATGGCGGTAAAACTTCTTGCATACTTCATAATCCCACCAATAAAGTACATGGCTGTTTCTGACAGTTCATCTGCACCTTCTGGATTATAAAAAGCATTCCCATCTTCTGTAAATAATGATAGATTGCAGTGCATACCAGACCCATTGATACCATAGATGGGTTTTGGCATAAAAGTGGCATGTAAATTATGCCGACGAGCCACTGATTTAACGATTAATTTAAAGGTTTGGATATTATCACAGGCTGTAACAGCATCAGAATATTGCCAGTCAATCTCATGTTGTCCTGGCGCTACTTCGTGGTGGCTTGCTTCAATATCAAAGCCTAAAGCTTCTAATTCTAATACAATATCACGACGGCAGTTTTCAGCCAAATCATTTGGTGCTAAATCAAAATAATGACCATGGTCATTTAATTCTTTCGTTGGATTGCCTTTTTCATCCAATTTAAATAGGAAGAATTCTGGTTCTGGTCCTAAGTTAAATGAAGTAAAACCCAAATCGCCCATTTTTTTCAAAACTCGTTTAAGATTCGAACGAGGATCACCTGCAAACGCTTCACCTTCTGGTGTATAGACATCACAAATCAAGCGTGCGATACGTCCAATATGATTACCTTCTTCCCAATTGAAGATTAACCATGTGTCCAAATCAGGTTTTAGATACATATCACTTTCTTCTATACGCACAAAGCCTTCAATCGATGATCCATCAAACATCATCTTTCCATCAAGCGCTTTAGGTAATTGTGCGATAGGTATCTCAACATTTTTAATTGTTCCATTAATATCTGAGAACATTAAACGGATGTATCTCACATCTTTATCCTTTGCATCTTGAAGTATTGATTCGTTGGTCCATTTCATACTTTCACCTTCATTTCTTAAAATTTAGAAGCCACCTTGGTTTTCAATCTCTTCACGTAAAATACGTCGAACATCTTGATCCGTCAGTTGTTGTCTTTTTTCCTCTTCTTCATCTCTTTGCGCCTGCATAAACCGTTTTTGAATGCCTTTTAGTGTCGTTCCATCAGCAAGTAAATCACCAATTTCTAATAGACGATCTACATCATTTAAGGAGTAGCGACGTCGATTGGTGGATGTCCGCTCCGGATGAATTAATTTAAATTCTTCATAATATCGAATTTGTCTGGCTGTTAAACCTGTTAATTCCATAACGGTTCCTATTGGAAATACAGCTAGTGAACGTCTGAATTCTCTCTCAGTCATCTCATCACTCCTTAAATTCTTTTTTATTATATTTTATGTTAAAAGGTTGGTCAAAGTTTTTATGACATGATTTGTAATATTTTCTAACATTATAATTGACTGTATCAATAGATTGCAAATGTTTCTAGAATCATTAGCAAAAAAATTTAGCGATTTTATAATTTTGTTTGAAGGAAGCAAAAATTTCTCTATTTTTAATCCTATTTATGTTAGAATGTTCAATGTAATCATATTTAAAAGGGGCTAAACGAATGCCATCTAATAAAGTAAATCTAATCGCCTCATCCATTTCAATTATTTTAATTGTTGTTGGTGTCTATTTAATCGTACGATTAGGCGATTTAACTGCACAAAATAGTGTCATTAATGCAGATACAGCTCATTTTGCGAGCGAATCCGATTTATCAGAACAAGCAAATTTAGAGGATTTTTCCTCATCTAGTAATGAAAAAAGTATTGAAGAATCAGAAACTGTTGTTTTGGAAGAAGAGCTTAATTTTAATACGGTTTTAGCTAATCCACCGGAAGATCAAGAAGCTAGTAAGCAATTGATTAATGATATTATCGCTGAAGACTATAATGATAATATTCTATTGGCTCAAGACGATATTGTCGCTGCTATTAATGAACAAAATTTGGATACTGAAGAGATGGGGGCATTATTTCTACCTGAAAATCCAGCTCAATCGCCTAATTTACAAGCTATCCCTCAGTTAGACGTTCCCTTATTAACGCAAAAAGATCCTGAATGGCGCGATGTGAAATATGGTAATGATGCCAACGAGCTAATGGGAGAAACAGGCTGTGCCATCTTATCTTTAGCCATGGTTCATGAATATTTATCTGGTTCACCTGTGTCGCCAATCGATATTCTCGACTGGAGTAAAGAAAATTATTATGTTGACAACCATGGCACCTCATGGAATATTTTTGGTGATTTCGCTAATCAATTTGGATATGGTTTTATTAATCATGGTGATAATTTTTACTCAGCGATCAACGCTGTCCAAAACGGAGAAGTTGTTGTAGCTTCTGTTTTACCAGGCTATTTTACGGATGTTGGTCATATCTTAGTCATTCGCGGATATCAAAATGGAATGGTTTACGTGAATGATCCAAATGATGACCCTGATAAAATGTATAGTGTGCAAGGCATTGATGAATCTGTTTTTCTAAACGAAGGTGTTAACTACTGGTCATATACCAACTGAAAAGAGGGATAAATTATAAATGTCAAATAATAGTAAAGCTAGCAATGATCCCACTAATGAAGCCTCCAAAGGCTCCTTTACGGGGATCATTGTTTATTTAATTTTAGCGGCAGTCAAAATAGTATCAGGTACTTTATTTAATTCATCAACCATGTTAGCCGATGGTTTAAATAACCTTACTGATACGGTCTCATCAATTACCATTTTCATTGGTTTGCGTTTATCTAACCGTCCTGCAGATAATAATCACCATTTCGGTCATGATAAATATGAACCCTTAGCTAGTTTCTTGATTTCCTTATTAATGTTTACCGTCGGTTACGACATTATTGCTTCTGGCGTTCGTCGCTTTATTTCACAAGAATTTCTCGTTCCAGATACCACAATCATCTGGATTACACTCGCTTCATCCGTCGTTCTATATTTTACTTATTTATATATTAGTAGATTAGCCAAAAAAACGAATAGCCTTGGATTAAGCTCAACGGCTAAAGATATGCGTAATGATATTCTAATCAGTTTAAGTACTGTCGTCAGTACACTGGCCAGTACGAATGGCTACCCAATCGTTGATACCATTGTTTCGATTGGTGTTGGTTTAGTTATTATTAAATCAGCTTTTGAAGTTTTTCGTGACAGTACCTTTATTTTATCCGATGGTTTTGATGAGGAGCGTATTCAACAATATAAAGAATTAATTTTAAAACACCCAAAAGTTATTGAAGTTTCTGGAATACGTGGTCGTTTAAGTGGACAAATGATATACTTAGATGTAACCATAAAAATTGATGGGAAGATGTCTGTCAACGAATCCCATCATGTTACTGAAGAGATTGAACATGCTTTAACTTATAAATACGGGGTACATGATACGGATGTTCATGTCGAACCTATTTAAGTATAAAATAAAGAAATAGAGGAGTTTTAATTATGACATCAGTAGTCGTTGTAGGCACACAATGGGGCGATGAAGGTAAAGGGAAAATAACGGATTTTTTAAGTGAAAATGCCGAAGTTATTGCACGTTACCAAGGTGGAGATAATGCAGGACATACCATTGCTTTCGATAATAAAACGTATAAATTACATTTAATTCCTTCAGGTATTTTTTCTTCCGACAAAATAAGTGTCATTGGTAATGGCGTGGTTATTAATCCTAAATCCCTTGTAAAAGAGTTACATTACTTACACGAAGAAGGCATAGCGACCGATAATCTTAGAATCTCAGATCGTGCGCATGTTATTCTACCTTACCATATCGAATTGGATCGTTTACAAGAAGAAGCAAAAGGTGAAAATAAAATTGGTACAACCATTAAAGGGATTGGACCAGCTTATATGGATAAAGCAGCACGTATTGGGATTCGGATTGCCGATTTACTAGACGAGCAAATATTTGCTGAACGCTTACGCCAAAACATTAAAGATAAAAACGAATTACTTGTAAAAGTTTATGGTGGCCAAGCACTAGATTTTGAGAGTATTTTTGAAGAATATTATGCTTATGGACAAGAAATTGCCAAATATGTAGCTGATAGTTCCGTCATCCTAAACGATGCCTTAGACCAAGGTAAACGCGTGTTATTCGAAGGCGCACAAGGTGTTATGTTAGATATCGACCAAGGAACTTATCCGTATGTTACATCTTCCAATCCAGTTGCTGGTGGTGTGACCATTGGTAGTGGTGTGGGTCCTTCTAAAATTAATAAAGTCGTTGGCGTATGTAAAGCCTATACCTCACGTGTCGGTGACGGACCATTCCCAACCGAATTATTTGATGAAATTGGCAATCAGATTCGTGAAGTCGGACGTGAATATGGGACGACTACAGGACGTCCTCGACGAATTGGTTGGTTTGATAGTGTCGTCATGCGTCACTCTAAACGTGTTTCAGGTATTACCAACTTATCATTAAATAGTATCGATGTCCTAAGTGGATTAGATACAATTAAAATATGTACCGCTTATCGTTTACCAGACGGTACGCTGATTGAACATTATCCAGCCAGCCTAAAAGTTTTAGCTAGCTGTACGCCCGTTTATGAGGAATTACCCGGCTGGACCGAAGACATCACCCAAGCAGAACGTTTTGAAGATTTGCCGCTGAATGCTCAAAATTACGTTCGCCGTATCCAAGAATTAGTTGGGGTAGGAATTTCTACCTTATCCGTAGGTCCCGATCGTTCACAAACGATGATCTTAGATTCTATTTGGGCCATGTAATTCGAACCATATAATAAATATCCCTGCTGATCCGATTAGCAGGGATTTGTTTTCTTATTTTAAAAGCTACAGAATCGAGTGTATTCACTAATAGTGTAAACCCTCGGTTCTGTAGCTTTTCAATTACAATTAATAGCCCGTCGGATCCTGTGCATATGACAAACTAGAAAACTTATTATACTCCTTCTTAAAGAGCAAATTAACAGTCTCCCTAGCACCACTCCGGTTTTTCGCCAAAATAACTTCAACCGTATTATCTGGTAAATCATCCTTAAAACCTTCATCCTCATCACCATCTTGTTGATGATAATCTTCACGATATAAAAAGGCCACGATATCCGCATCTTGTTCAATCGAACCAGACTCGCGAATATCACTTAATATAGGGCGTTTATTTTGACGTTGTTCTAAACCACGTGATAATTGTGACAAGGCGATAACGGGAACCGAAAGTTCTTTAGCTAATTTTTTCAATTGACGCGAAATTTCTGAAACCTCTTGTTGTCTGTTTTCACGTCCATTACCATCGATGAGTTGCAAATAATCAATCACTATTAAGCCTAAATCAGGATTTTGTTGTTTTAAACGTCGGCACTTCGCACGAATTTCTGATACTTTTATCCCAGCTGAATCATCGATAAATATCGGTGCATCCTTCAATGTATTGGTAGCAACGGTGAAACTATTCCATTCATCATCCGTTAATTGACCTGTTTTTAAATGTGAAGCATGAATAATACCTTCAGAACAAATCATTCGATAAACTAAGTCAATTGCACCCATTTCTAAGGAAAATACGACAACAGGTACTTTAGATTTTGTGCCAACATTTTGAGCAATATTGAGCGCAAAAGCTGTTTTACCTACCGAAGGACGAGCCGCTATAATAATTAACTGGTCAGGCTGAAGTCCACTCGTCACACGATCCAGTTCAATAAAACCTGTTGGTAAGCCGACAACTTCCCGTTTTTCTTCTGACAATTTAATAATGTTATCAAAAGCTTCCGAAATTAATTTACTCATCGGCTGCGGTTCATTACTTTGACTATTTTCACCAATTGATAAAATGAGTTTTTCACTACGATCAATGATGTTTTCAATTTCATCGCCTTCATTATAAGCATCATTTGAAATTTTCTGACTGGCTGAAATTAATCGACGTAACGTAGCCTTTTCTTTAACAATCCGTGCATACTGTTCAACATTATGTGCCGTTGGTGTATAGTTGGAAATAGTTATTAGATAAGCGTCTCCACCAACATTCTCCAATTCATCATAGGAGTCTAGTTGATAAATTAATTGGACGATATCGATGGATCCCGTTTTATCATAAACTTTTTCCATAGCATTAAATATAATTTGATGCCGTTGTTTATAAAAGTCCTCAGCAACTATGATGGATTGAACGGTTGCAATTTTAGAATTATCGATCATGAGTGAACCTAAAACCGACATTTCTGCTTCATCACTATAGGGTAATGTCCGTTCATTTTGATTAACTTCCAAAAATTCACCTTCTCTTTCTAAAAAAGCAATTAAATTACTTAGGATTCATCCATAATAGGTATATTGTTTTCGACCTATTTTTTTGTACCAGGGATTTCAACTAAGTAATTAATTGCTAATGAAAAGCTATTGTGCTTCTACATGGACACGTATGGTGGCAGTTACCTCAGGATGCAATTTCACTTCGACATTATGAAACCCTAAGGCAGAAAGATTTTGACTTAAATTAATTTTACGGCGATCGATAGAAATTTTATACTGTTTGTTCAATTCATCAGCAATTTGTTTTGAAGGTATTGTACCAAATAGGCGACCGTCATCACCACTTTTTGCATAAATCTTAACAACCGTGTTCTTATCTTCAATTTTTTCTTTCAATTCTTTAGCTTCAGCTAATTCTTCTTCCGCTATACGTTGTTTGGCCTGCTTTTCAGCATTCCACTGACTCATGGCACTACTATCAGCTAATTTAGCTAAATTATTTTTAATTAAATAATTACGACCGTATCCATCTGAAACTTCAATAACTTGACCTTTTTTACCTTGTTTTTTTACATCCTCTAATAAGATGACTTTCATTTTGATTCTTCCTCCTCTTTTAAAAATAAAACTGATTTTAATAAATCATAGACTTCTTCAACTGTTTTATCTTCAAGTTGTGTCGCAGCATTCGATAAATGACCCCCACCATCTAATTGTTCCATGATTGTTTGAACATTAACTTCACCTAGACTGCGGGCACTAATACCAACAACATTTTCACTGCGTCGATAAATAACAAAAGAAGCTTCTACTTTATTAACATCTAAAATCATGTCGGCTGTTTGAGCAGCCGTTACATTATCAATAATTTCTTCATTTGTTCCACGTGAAACAGCAAAACCATTTCCTAAATATTCTGTTTTCGCAAATAAATCATTTCTAGCAATTATGTCATCAAAGTCTTCTTTTAAAATACGATTTATTTGATTGGTATTAGCTCCGCGTGCTTTCAGATAAGAAGCGACATCAAATGTTTTTGAACCTACTCTTTGCGAAAAATTATTCGTGTCAACAATGATTCCTGCTAGTAAAGCCGTCGCTTCAAATTTATTAAGATTAGTATTTGATAAGCGATTATTGATGAAAAACTCCGTAACTAATTCAGCTGTTGATGATGCATAAGGTTCTATGTATGTCAATTCTGTTTGTTTCGGAATATCTTCACCTCGGCGATGATGATCAATAATAACAATTCGATGATTTTCAAGAATTGTTTCAGCTTCACTTAAACTTGGCCGATGATGATCCACCATCACAATTAAAGAGCGATCGGTAATTTGGCTTTGAGCCTGTTTAATATCAATCATATACTTATTTAATTCTAAACGATTGGGTGAATACGCTAATAATGATTGTATGTCTTGATTTAATTCATTCGGATTAATAATAATTTTTCCGACTTTTTTAAATTGACGGACAATATTCAAAATTCCTATAGCAGATGCCATTGAATCTAAATCAGGAGTTTTATGTCCACTAATAAATACCTGGTCAGACTGTTCAATTAGATTCGATAAGGCTTGATAAACTAGTTTAGAACGGACATTCGTTCGTTTTTCACTAGGATTTGTCTTGCCACCGTAAAAACGGGCACGTTCCTCATCAACTTTAACGACAATTTGGTCTCCACCACGGCCTAAAGCTAAATCAAGATTTAACTGAGCTTGTTTGGCTAAATCATCAATATGATAGGTATTTTCTAAAGAAGAAGCAATACCGATACTTACGGTAATAGGAACATTATTTAAGAAACTTCGTTCACGCAATTGATCAAAGTATCTAAAATTATCTTTTTCTAAAGTTTCTAAAACAGCTTGATTAAAAATCAACATGAACTTATCATCAGACAAACGCTTGAAGAAAATATTATATGATAAAGCCCAATTATTTAATTCATTAACAATTTCGGCATCAAAGGTTGTTGATTGTTGGTCATCCATTGATTGAACAATCTCATCATATTCTTCTAATAATAAATACCCAAAGACAACCCGATCATACTTTCTATTCTCAATGATTTCATATTCTTTGGATACATCTATTAAATAAAATGAATTATTTTCTTTTTGGTGCATCAATTTATAGTGCTTGTCTTTCAGTTTGACTGCATGCCACTTTTTATCCGAAGGGATATCTAAAAAGCTTGCAAATTGATTATCCACTTCAATCATCGATTCACCTAAGATATCTTGCTTTCCAAATATCCGTTGCATAGCAGGATTTACCCATCGAATCTTTAAATTTTCATCATAAATAATCGCTGCTATTGGCGATCTGAATAATGAATCATGTTGAACATCATCGATAGTCGTTGATAATTTAGTAGATTGATGATTCAAATCCTTAGCAAAACTATTGATATTAATGAAAAACACTAAAATCATTGCTAAGAGGAGTATGAATTGTAATACCCCTATTTGCCAATTGACGACAAAAGTGGCTATCATAATTAATATATAAAAAATCATCAAACTATAAATTTGCCAACTAATTTTTAGTTCATTGAAAGAACGAAAAAATTCTTTAATTTTTTCAAAGCTTATCACATCTCACCTCTTTGATTAAACTCAATCATTAGTTAATTTTAGCATATTATCATTAAGATTACTAACTAAGATAGACGATTAATGTTTCACGTGAAACATTTTAAATAAATAAAAAGATAGCCCGCAGGCACAAGCAGATGCATGGCTTACGGGCTTTTAGTATTTAAAATGTTTTGATCCAATATATAAACCTTATATATTTTTAGATCTGACCATATACTTTATTCAATTAGTCTTGAACGGTAAATGGTAAAAGTGCCATAATACGTGCACGTTTAATTGAATTAGTTAAAGCACGTTGGTGCTTAGCACAAGTTCCTGTTACTCGACGAGGTAAAATTTTACCTTTTTCAGATACAAAACGTTTTAACAAATCTGTATCTTTGTAATCAGGATGGTCAATATGGTTTGCACAGAAATAACAAACCTTTTTTCTGCGTCTTCCGCCACGGCGTTGTCCCATTTTTATTCCTCCTTAAGTATTTTAATTAGAATGGTAAATCGTCTTCAGAAATATCTATTTGACGATCATCATCCATGAATGGTGAAGATTGTTGATTAAAATCGTTATTAAATGAAAAATTATTTTGTTCATTATTACTTGCATTATTATTAGAATAGTTTTGCGAATTATTGTTATTATAGTTTTGATTTTGGTTAGCTTGATAGCTATTACTATAATTATTTTGTTGATTTCCACTCGTATTTTGAGGACGTTGTTCAGTAACAGCCTTTGATTCTAGTAGATGGAAATTGTCAACGACAACTTCAGTTACATAGACACGTTGACCTTGTTGATTGTCATAGTTCCTTGTTTGGATACGACCTTCAATACCTACTTGCGAACCTTTACGTGTAAAATTAGCAAAATTTTCAGCAGACTTTCTCCAAATAACACAATTAATAAAATCGGCTTCACGTTCACCTTGTTGGTTAGTAAAATTACGATTGACAGCTAAAGTAAATGTCCCAACAGCTACGCCAGATGAAGTGAATCGTAAATCAACTTCTTTAGTCAAGCGACCAATTAACTGCACTGAATTCATTTTTACTTCCTCCTATAAGTGTTTCACGTGAAACAAATTAATCTTCTTTTTTAACGATCATATGACGTAAAATGTCACGGTTAATTCGAGCAAGACGATCAAACTCATCGATACCATTTGAATTTTCAGCAACTACGTTAATTAGATGATAAACACCTTCACGATAGTCTTGAATTTCATAGGCTAAACGTTTTTTCGCCCAGTCTTTTGATTCAACAACTTCTGTTCCATTACTTGTCAAAATACCATCAAAACGTTCTACTAATTCTTTTTTAGCATCATCGTTCATATCAGGACGAATAATATATAAGATTTCATACTTTGTTGATTCATTCATTAGACTAGCACCTCCTTTTGGTCTATTGGCTCTTAAAAAGAGCAAGGAGAGTAGGGGGTTAACCCAATACTCACATCAAAAAATTATAGCATATTAATTTGGAAACTTCAATCACTTTTTGGAATCCATAGCCAATAAAATTTGGCAGAGATATTTACTTAAAAAAACAGAAACCTTTTTTAGGTTTCTGAAAATTTCTTTTATCGAGTTGTTTTATTGCGTTTAGCTAAGTAACGCGCAAAAGATGAAATGGTAAAGTTAACCATAAAGTATATAAGAGCCAACAGACCGTATAAAACAAATACCTGAGCAGTCGTTGTATAGCGGCCCATTAAAATACTGGCTTTACCTAACAACTCTTGTAAGGCTAAGATGGAGTATAAGAAACTTGTATCCTTAACTACGGTGACAAATTGGGAAATGATCGCCGGTAACATGTTTCTAAAGGCTTGAGGTAAAGTGATATACCATAAAATCTGGCCCGAAGAAAAACCTTGTGACTCGGCTGCTTCAATTTGGCCTTCATTCACACCATTTAAACCCCCCCGGATGATTTCGGCTAAGGCTGCGGTAGTAAATAAGGTAAAACTCACAATGCCGGCTTCCACTGAGCGTAGACGGAAAATAAGAAAAATAACAAAAATCCATAAAATATTAGGGACATTCCGTACGATTTCGATATACGTCCCAGCAAGCCACCTTAATAATCGATTCTTATGGTTGCGCATAACGGCTAAGATTGTTCCAAAAAAAGTACTTAAGATAATCGCGATAAAAGCAATGTAAAGGGAGAGCATTAAACCTTCAAAAAGAAATCGCATATTATTATACGTAAATAACTCATTCATTTGTTCGAGAAATGTCATTCAAAAGCCCCCTTATCGAGAAAAAGCTTCTTTATTACGTTTCTCTAAATAAATAGCTAATTTAGTAAGTGGGAAACATAATATAAAGTATAGAAAAGCAGCAGTTGTAAAAGCTGGTACGTAATGTAGATTAAAGGCAGACCAACTATTGGCCGTAAACATAATATCTGCTCCCGATATTATGGCAACCGTTGATGTATTTTTTATCAAATTCACTACTTGGTTGGTCATAGGTGGCAACATAGACCGGACAGCTTGCGGTAAAACGATATACCACATGGTTTCCCAATAGCTAAAGCCTTGTGACTGGCCCGCTTCAAATTGGCCTTGATCAACGGAGCCAATACCCGAGCGAATGACCTCAGCAATATAAGCGGCATGATAAAGGCCAACACATATAATCCCTGTTGTATACGTATCTAAAACGATACCGACCAAAGGTAATCCGTAGTAGACGAAAAATACCTGAATCAATAAAGGAATATTTTGGAAAAATTCTATGTATATGCGCGTGATGACTCTAAGGAAACGATTGTTGGCCGAAGAACTTATCCCGATAATAATCCCTAAAATAAATGCGATAATTAATGCGCCAATTGATAGTCCAATGGTATAGAAAAAAGATTCAATGAAAAGGGGCAGATCTTCGAAAAGCGCTGCCCATCTTTTCAATGCAAATGGTCCTTCCTGTAGCCACGAGACTGCTAACAAATTAGCCATGTTTATACTTCCTCCTCGTGAGTAAAATTAAAAACCACTATTCTGCATCTTCTTCAGTTTCTTCAGCAGCGGCATCAACTAAGCCATGCTCTGCTAATAGACCTTCTAATGTACCATCCTCTAACCATTGATTAATTAAATCATTAATGTAAGCTGCTAATTCATCATTACTTAAGGCCGTAGCCACACCATATTCTTGAGGTGCAAAGCCAATTTCTAAGATTTCAGTATTGTCATCCACATAACCAGCTAAAATTGATTTATCGACTGAAAAGGCATCAATACGACGTGAAGTTAAAGCTGTTTTTAATTCTGGATAAGAGGCTAATTCACTAAATTTGAAAGCTAAACCATCTTCTGCGCCGATTTCTTCAATTTTTTGTTTCGTCGTTGCCGATTGAGCCACTCCAATGGTTTTACCATTTAAGCTAGCTAAATCGGTATAGCCATCTTCTGAACGGACTAAAAAGCCAACTTGATCAGTAAAATAGGCATCTGAGAAATTATAGGTTTCTTTTCTTTCTTCCGTAATGGTGAAAGTAGCAATAATCATATCAACTTCACCATTATCTAACAGAGGTCCCCGCGTTTTGGCCGTAACACCCGTAAATTCAACATTATCAGGGCTACCCGTGATCTCTTCAGCCAGTAAACGAGCTAAATCAATTTCAAATCCTTCATGTTCATTCGTATCTGGATTTAAGAAACCAAAATATGGCACATCTTCTTTTATTCCCACACGAATAACGCCGGCATCACGTAAGGCTTGGACTTGAGCAGGTAATTCCTCTTGAGCTGAGACAGTTGTCGCTTGGAAAGTTGGCATAACAGCTGATAATAACAATAAGCTACTGAATAAAAATTTTAATCCTTTTTTCATAGGTAAAAACTCCTTTATGAATGTGAAATTATTTTACTTAAAAATTCTTGAGCTCTAGGGTTAACCGTCTGTGTGAAAAACATCTCTGGATCACCTTGTTCTAAGATTGACCCTTGATCCATAAAAATTATTCGATCAGCCACTGAACGGGCAAAGCCCATTTCATGTGTCACAACAACCATCGTTATATTGGAATCAGATAAATCAATCATAACATCTAATACTTCTTGAATCATTTCCGGGTCTAAAGCTGACGTTGGTTCATCGAACAATATGACTTCCGGATGCATATTCAATGCCCGTGCAATCGCCACCCGTTGTTGTTGGCCACCTGATAACTGAGCTGGAAAAGAACTGGCTTTATCGGCTAAACCAACACGTTCCAAATACTTCATAGCTGTTTCTTCGGCTTGTTTTTTATTAACACCCTGAACCTTAATGGGTGCGAGTGTAAGGTTATCTAAAACAGTTTTATGGCCATATAAATTAAAATTTTGAAATACCATCGCAACTTTCTGTCGGACTTTCTGAATCGGTGCTTTCTTCTGAGTTAAGTCAACTCCATATACGGTCGCTACGCCATCACTCACTTCTTCCAATCGATTCATACAACGAATCAATGTACTTTTTCCTGATCCTGAAGGACCTATGATGACCACTTTTTCGCCTTCATCAATATCAAGATTGATATCTTTTAACACATGATTATCACCAAAATACTTATTCACATTTTTTAAGTGAATCAATTATCAGCACCTCCTTTTATGAGATTATAATTAAGATTACCATAAAAAATTAATATTGAATAGTCAATTTTTTATTCTATTATAATATTATTTTTAATTTATTTTTATATTTGACTACCTATCTATGACATATAATGTTATGAAATGTGACATAGAAAATGGATATAAAGTAAGGCTTTTTTGGTTTTTAAAAGAGAATTTTACGGTATTTCTTACTTTTATCCCCTTTTTCCATTCAAAACAAGCATTTAAAAAATTTATTTTCAATCACTTTCATAATAAATACCCATTCTGTGTTAGATATTTTAACTAACTTATTTTCAAAAATTTTAAGTTAAATTTAAACGTTTTCAGTCATTTATTTACCTTACAAGGATTGTAATAGATTGTATTTCAATATAAGAAAAAAGTAATTTTTACCCTTTAATATTAATATTTAGTTAGAAAAATTATAGCCATGCTAGTATAATTGACTATTTTCTGTATAATAGATGTATTCGAGCTACAAGGAGCAAACATATGGAACGTGCATTTATTAAAGACTATCAACGTATCGTGATAAAAATTGGTACAAATTCAATTATGCAATCTAAAAGAAAGATTAATTATCAAAGGATTGATCGCTTGGCTTATGTCTGTTCAACCTTACAACAAGCGGGTAAAGAAGTTATTTTGGTATCCTCTGGTGCGATAGGGGTAGGGGCAAGTACTTTAGGTTATGAAGTATATCCCACCGATATTGGAGAACAACAAGCGGTTGCCGCCTTTGGTCAAAGTGTCTTAATAGGACATTACAGTCGCTTCTTTAACTACTATAATCAGAAAGTGGCACAAATTCTATTAACACGTGATGTCATCGATTTTCCCGAATCATTAGCTAACGTCAGAAATGCTTTGGAAAATCTGTTAACCAAAAATATCATTCCGATTATTAATGAAAATGATGCTGTGGCGATTGATGAAATGGACCATCAAACGAAATTTGGCGATAATGATACCCTCTCATCCATTGTAGCTAAAGTTGTAGATGCTCCGTTGTTAATTATTCTAAGTGATGTAGATGGCTTATATACGGACAATCCGATGCGCAATCCTAAAGCAGTTAAAATAGATTATGTTTCTGAAATTAATGATGACATTTTATATATGGCAAGTGGAAAAGGTTCAGAATTTTCTAAGGGTGGCATGTTAACTAAAATTAAAGCTGCACAGAATATGTTAGAAGATAATAAAACGATGATTATTACAAGTAGTGATAATCCAACGGTTTTATTCGATATTTTAGATGGAGTCGCTGTCGGTACTTTATTTAAAAATAAGGAGTAGGGCAGGGGTATTTATTAAGGGGGTTTTGGGGTTGACTTATTTAGACACTTTAGGGCAAAATGCCAAACAAGCGGCGCGGCTAGTACGTCGTTTAAAAGCGAGTGAAAAAAATAAAGCGTTACAATCAATGGCTGAGGCTTTGCTACAACATCAAGATCAAATTTTAGAGGCTAATCAAAAAGATTTGGCTAAAGGCCAGGCGAATGGTTTATCCACTGCGTTACTGGAGCGTTTAACATTAAATGAAAGTCGTATTCTGGGAATGGTCAATGGCTTAAAGCAAATTGCAGGCTTGGATGATCCTACTTTAAAAACGGATAGTCAATGGATTAATCGCGATGGTTTGCGGATTAGTCGACGTCGGGTACCGCTTGGCGTTATCGGAATTATTTACGAATCCCGTCCAAATGTGACGGTTGATGCAACGGCTTTGTGTTTAAAAGCAGGTAATGCTGTTATTTTACGTGGCGGAAAAGAAGCTTTGGAAAGTAATCAAGCGATTATTTTAGCTTTACAGGAAGGTTTGTCGCATACAAATGTGCCAATGACAGCGGTCCAATTGATTACAGATCCTTCGCGTGAATTAGCTACTGAATTTATGCAATTAAATCAATATGTTGATTGTTTGATTCCACGGGGTGGTGCAGGCTTGATTCAAACGGTGTTAAAACAAGCAACGGTACCTGTCATCGAAACGGGTGTGGGAAATTGTCATTTGTATGTGCATCGTGCGGCTGATTTAGCAATGGCTCAACGGATTCTTTTAAATGGCAAATTGCAGCGTCCATCAGTTTGTAATGCTTTGGAGACTTTAATTGTTGATGCTTCCGTTGCCAATGAATTTTTACCAACTGCCGCCTCAGCCCTTAAGGAGGCGGGGGTCGAGATTGTAGGCGATGAGGCTGTGTTGGCGCTTGTTTCGGAGGCTGAATTAGCTACCGATATCGATTATGCCTCTGAATTTCTTGATTATAAGCTTGCTATTAAGGTTGTGGATAGTTATGAACAAGCGATTGATCATATCGACCATTATTCAACAGGGCATTCGGAAGCAATTATAACGAATGATTACCAAACTTCCCAAAATTTCTTAAATGATATTGATTCAGCTTGTGTTTACGTCAATGCCTCGACACGTTTTTCAGATGGAGAAGTCTTTGGTTTTGGTGGTGAAATTGGGATTAGCACACAAAAATTACATGCCCGTGGTCCAATGGGATTGGAGGCTTTAACAAGTTATAAGTATGTTATTGAAGGTGAAGGTCAGGTAAGAGGGTAGCCATTGTGATGAAGTGAACTGAAAAAAAAAACCGGCTTTTTAGTTATAGGGTAAAATATTTCCACTATAACTAAAAAGTCGGTTTTTTTATCGGAATTCTAAACTATTCAAAGTCATCATCTTCATCGTCGAATTCTGATTCATCATCCAATTCTTCTTCATCTATATCGATGACTTCATCTTCTAATAAATCGTCTTCATCTACTTCAGCTAGCTCACTAATGGCCTCTTCATCTGAATGTTCAATCTTTGTAATTGAGCTTACTAGTGCATCATCTGTTAGACGAATCATTCGTACACCTAAGGTTTGACGACCCGTTTTTGAAATACTCGCAATATTAAAGCGAATAACCGTTCCTTGATTGGTCATAATCATCAAATCTTCGCTACCATCCGTCGTTGTAATTCCAGCTAAATCACCGCTCTTTTCAGAAATATTAGAAGTTTTAACCCCTTTACCACCACGGTTTTTCACCACATACTCACTAGCTGGCGTCCGTTTGCCATAGCCTTTTTCCGTAACAACAAGGACTTCATCCGTGTCATTAAGAATCGCTGCTCCAATGACATAATCGCCTTTACGTAAACGAATACCACGTACACCCGTTGCTGAACGCCCCATTGGACGAACATCTGTCTCTTTAAAGGTGGTTGCAAAACCTTTACGGGTTCCAATGATAATATTCTTAGTCCCATCTGTCACTAACACATGAATCAATTCATCCTCATCATTAAGTTTAATTGCTACTAAACCATTTTTACGGATATTCAAGTAACTAGCCGATGGTGAACGTTTAACGGTACCATTTTTGGTGACAAACATTAAATACTCTTCGACCGTATTATTTGTTTGTTGATTCACGCGAACAATATCACGGACTTCTTCGTCTTTTTCAAGGTTTAATAAGTTAACGATTGGAATTCCCTTAGCCGTGCGACCATATTCAGGGACTTCATAGCCTTTAGTTTGATAAACCTTACCTAAATTAGTAAAGTATAACAAATTATCATGCGTTGAGCAGGATAACATCGTTTGAATGGAATCATCTTCCGAAACACCCATGCCTTTAACGCCACGACCCCCACGATTTTGAACTTGGAATTCATCTTCAACCATGCGTTTGATATAGCCATTTTTAGTTAATACAATTAAAGATTCTTCTTCCTCAATAAGATCTTCGTCATCAATATCGGTTAATTCACCCACCATTAATTGGGTACGTCGCGCATCGTTAAAGCGTAATTTAATATCATTTAATTCATCTTCAATGATTTCAAATACACGTTCTTCACTGCCTAAAATTTCATTCAAGCGCGTAATCAATGCTAGTAAATCTTGGTATTCTTGTTCAATTTTCTCACGTTCTAAACCTGTTAAGCGGACCAAACGCATATCTAAGATGGCTTGTGCTTGAACATTAGATAATTCGTAGCGTTCCATCATTAAATTTTTAGCTGTTTCGGCTTCTTGAGATCCTCGAATAATGGCAATAATTTCATCAATAACATCCAGTGCAATACGTAAACCTTCTAAAATATGGGCACGTTCTTCAGCTTTTCGTTTTTCAAAAGCAGTCCGGCGACGGATAACCTCAACTTGGTGATCGAGATATTTACTTAGGATGTCTTTAATACCTAAAACTTTTGGAATTCCTTTATCGATGGCTAGCATATTCATCCCAAAAGAACTTTGAAGGGCTGTTTGTTTAAATAAATTATTTATGACCACATTAGCGCTCATATCACGACGGACTTCAACCACAATACGCATACCTTCGCGACCTGACTCATCAGCGACATAGGTAATACCTTCAATTTTCTTCTCACGGGCTAATTCGGCAATTCGTTCAACAATTTTAGCTTTATTAGCGCCATAAGGTATTTCGGTAATAACTATCCGTTCGCGGTCTTTACCCATGGGTTCAATTTCAATTTTACTACGAACAATAATTTTTCCTTTACCAGTTGCATAGGCTTTACGAATCCCAGATTTACCTATGACAATCCCTCCGGTAGGAAAATCAGGTCCAGGTAAAACTTCCATAATTTCAGCAATGGTTGCGTCCGGATTTTTCATTAATAAAATTAGGGCATCAATAACTTCACCTAAATTATGTGGAGGTATATTCGTAGCCATCCCAACAGCAATTCCCGAAGCACCATTAACTAATAGATTAGGAAAACGGGCTGGTAATACCACGGGTTCGCGCTCTTCTTGTGAGTAGTTATCTTGAAAATCGACGGTATCTTTATTAATATCTTTCAACATTTCTAAAGCAATCTTACTCATTCTAGCTTCCGTATAACGCATAGCTGCTGCGCCATCTCCATCGACAGAACCAAAGTTTCCATGACCATCTACTAGCATTTGGCGATAACTAAAAGGTTGTGCCATACGTACCATGGCTTCATAAATCGCACTGTCCCCATGAGGATGGTATTTCCCCATAACGTCTCCAACAATTCTGGCAGATTTTTTATGCGGTTTATCCGGTGTAACACCTAATTCGTTCATTCCATATAAAATACGACGATGGACGGGTTTTAAGCCATCACGTACATCCGGTAATGCGCGCGCAACAATCACACTCATCGCATAGTCTAAAAACGATGTCCGCATTTCATCAGGAAGATTAACGACTTCAACTTCTCTAGGTGTTCCTCCAAATGTTTCACTCATCTAATCTTACGTCCTTTCTTCAAAACAAGACTTCTACACATCAAGATTTTGAACATAAACCGCATTCTCTTCAATGAAGAGACGGCGAGGTTCAACATCGTCACCCATTAACATTTGCATAACGCGATCAGCTTCTTCAGCATCTTCTACAGACACCTTTAATAACCGACGCTTTTCAGGATTCATGGTTGTTTCCCATAGTTGGTCATCATTCATTTCACCTAAACCTTTATAACGTTGAATTGAGTATCGCGCATTTGGATTTTCTTTTTGCCATTGTTTGAGTTGTTCATCGGTGTCTAAATACGTTTCTTTTTTACCTTGTTTGATTTGATAAAGGGGTGGTTGTGCAATATAAACATAACCAACTTCCAAAAGGGGACGCATATAGCGGAAAATAAGCGTTAAAAGCAATGTCCGAATATGAGCACCGTCAACATCCGCATCCGTCATTAAAATCAATTTATGATAACGCACTTTAGACACATCAAATTCTTCACCAAAGCCCGTTCCCATTGCTGTAAATAATGAACGAATTTCTTCATTTTTCAAAATACGGTCCATCGTAGCTTTCTCGACATTTAAAATTTTGCCTCGAATCGGTAAAATCGCTTGAAACATCCGCGAACGCCCTTGCTTAGCCGATCCTCCCGCAGAATCCCCCTCAACAATAAATAACTCACATTGTTCAGGATCTTTACTTGAACAATCGGCTAATTTACCAGGTAAATTAGCAATTTCTAAACCACTCTTTTTCCGCGTCATTTCACGTGCCCGCTTAGCCGCTAAACGGGCTTTAGAAGCTAAAATACCTTTATCAACAATTATGCGAGCTGTTTTAGGATTTTCCATTAAGAAGGCTTCTAAGTGGGTTGAAAAGATACGATCAGTAATCCCACGTACTTCAGAATTACCTAATTTTGTTTTAGTTTGTCCTTCAAATTGTGGGTTTGGATGTTTAACCGAAATGACTATGGTCAAGCCTTCACGAACATCTTCACCCGATAAATTTTCTTCATTTTCTTTAATCAAATTCATTTTACGGGCATAATCATTAATCACCCGCGTCAACGCACTTTTGAAACCAAATTCATGAGTCCCACCTTCATGCGTATTAATGTTATTGGCATAAGATAAAACATTAGTATGATAGCTATCCGTATATTGAAAAGCAATTTCAAGTTGAATCCCATCAATTTCATCTTCCATATGAATCGGTGTGTCAAATAAATTCGTTTTTTCTTGATTTAAGAATAAAACATACTCATTTAAACCACCCTCAGAATAAAAACTTTCGCTCTTTTCCCGGTCTTGACGGCGATCTTCCAAAGTAATCCGTAAACCTTTATTTAAAAAAGCTAATTCTTGAATCCGACGCATCAAGATATTATATTCAAAGTCGACCGTTTCAGTAAATATCGTCGGATCAGGTAAAAAATTCACTTTTGAACCGGTATTATCAGTTGTTCCGATGATTTCCAAATCTTTCATCACTTTACCACGTTCAAATTGTTGCTCATAAATATGACCGTCACGCGCCACTTGGACGGTTAGTTCGCTCGATAATGCATTAACAACCGAAGCCCCTACACCGTGTAATCCACCAGAGACTTTATACCCGCCTCCGCCAAATTTACCCCCGGCATGCAAAACGGTAAAAACTGTTTCAACCGCTGGACGTCCTGTTTTGGCTTGGATATCAACAGGAATTCCCCGGCCATTGTCTATTACCGTAATACTATTGTTAGCTTCAATAAATACTTCAATATGATCACAATAACCAGCTAAAGCTTCATCAATCGCGTTATCAACAATCTCCCAAACTAAATGATGTAAACCTAAACTACTGGTCGATCCAATATACATCCCTGGCCGTTTACGCACAGCCTCTAAACCTTCTAAAACCTGGATTTGATCAGCATTATAATTATTATTGTATTCTTTTTTGGTCACGAAGCATCCTCTTCCTTTCAAGTTTGACTTCTATGGTTCACTAATTGTGCCTTTTTTAACGTGATATATCTTGGCTTGTTTTAATTCTGCTAGCTTTAAACCACTAATAGAAGCAGTCGTTAAAAAAGTTTGAACTTTTGATTCAATATAACTCATCAAAATATGTTGACGTTGGTCATCCAATTCAGATAATACGTCGTCTAATAATAAAATAGGATATTCTGACGTGAGTTGATACATTAAATCAATCTCAGCTAATTTTAAGCTAAGAATAATTGTACGTTGTTGCCCTTGCGAGCCATATAACTGGGCTGATTTATCATTTAAAATAAATTCTAAATCATCCCGGTGAGGTCCATACAAGGTATTGCCTAAGTCTTTCTCTCGTTTTTGGCTATGTTTGAATAATTGCATCAATTGATCGGTCAGTGTATCCAACTGAGTATAATCTAAACGAGAGCTAGAACTTTTATAATTAATTTGTAATTGATCGGACTGATTAGACAAACGATGATGGACTGGCTGGGCTAATTTAACTAATTGCTCAACAAAGTTTAGGCGATATTTAATGATGTTAACAGCTTTTTCAATCAATTGTTCGGTTAAAACCTCAAAATAAATAGCATCAAAATTTGACTGTTGACCAAACTGTTTTAAATACGTATTGCGTTGTTTTAAAATACGGTTGTAATCCAATAATTCATTTAAATAGACGGGGTGGGATTGTCCAAGTTCCACATCAAGAAAACGACGGCGTAAAGCAGGTGAGCCTTTAATTAATTGGAGGTCTTCAGGAGCAAATAAAATAACATTTAATTTGCCAATAAAATGACTGAGTTTAGCTTGTTCTAAATGATTAAACTTGGCTATCTTTCCTTTTTTATTGAGTTGTAATTCTAAAGGAAAGGTATAGTGTTTCGTTTCCACTTCACCTTTAATCATTGCTTCGGTGTTAGACCAACGAATCATTTCTTGGTCATGATTCGTTCGATGACTTTTGGCTAAAGACAACAAAAAAATCGCCTCAAGGATATTGGTCTTTCCTTGGGCATTTTCACCGGTGAAGATGGTTAAACTGTGATCAAAACTCAGCTCTAAATTGGCATAATTTCTAAAATTAGTTAATTCGAGTCGTTTAAGTCTCATTAGGCTTTGCTGGTGATATTTGTTGGATGGTAATGGTCATATTTTCATTAGGTAAGAATATTTTATCACCTGAATAAAGTTTTTTACCGCGTCTTTGTTCTAATTCATCGTTTAAATAGACTTCAAACTCACTTAAATACCACTTAGCCATCCCGCCACTGGGAATATAACTTTCTAATTTAAGTAATTGACCTAAGGTTATATACGAATCTCTAATTTTTAGTATTTTTTGTTGCATCTTTATCACCATCCTCACTATTTCTTCTTATTATATTATACACTTATTTCACTAAAAACTCAAATAAATCAATTTTAAGCGAAATTCACTTAAAATAATATAAACCTATTATAAAACAAAAAAATAGCCTATACAGGCTATTTTTGGCATTTTAAGACATTGAACTATGAATGATGGGTGCGAATTGGAGTAAGTAATTGTAAAAGTTGGCTATGGGGAACTTCGTCTTCTAGATCTTGACTCATTAATAATGGACGGATCGATGATTGGAATTGAATTTTAATATCCACATCGCCAAATGATTTTAAGGCATCTTTCATGTAGTCTGGGTTAAAGGAAATAATAATCGCATCTCCTTCAGCTTTTTTATAATCAATTTCTTCTGCTACATGGCCGACTTGATTGCCTTTTACAGATAGCTCAACATTATCTTCACCAATTTCGAGTTGTACCACATTATTTTTACTTTCATGTGACATTAAAGAAGCCCGATCAATAGCCTGTAAGAAATTATTAGCATTTAAAACTAATTCTGTTTGATGACTACTTGGAATCAAACGGTAAACATCAGGATAATTGCCTTCAAGTAAGCGCGAAAAGATCGTCAGATTTTCTAAAAAGAAAATAACTTGTTGTTCAGTAACCGCAAAAGCTAATTTTCCATTATCATCAATCATTCGTGTTAATTCAACCATTGTTTTTTTAGGGATGGTAATTGGTTTGAAGCTATCCTCACCATTGGGTAAATCAGTTGGAATTTCTCGTAAACTTAAACGATGACTATCGGTAGCTGCTGCAGTAATACTGGATGCATTAGCAGTTAAATGAATCCCAGTTAGTACAGGGCGACTTTCTTGATTAGACGTCGCAAATACGGTTTGATCGACCATTTGTTTAAATAATAGAGGAGGTAAATTAATTTGTTGGTCAATTTCAATATCGGGTAAACGGGGATACGATTCACTATCTTGTCCATTAATATTGAAAGTTGCTGATCCTGAAGTTATGGTTGCATGATAAAAATCATCGCTTTCTATAACTACTTCATCTTTAGGTAGTTTTTTAATAATGTCATTAAACAAACGAGCGGGTAAAACAATGCTACCTTCTTCTTCAATTGATAAATCATAAGATTCGTTATCAACAGGTAAAAAACTTTCAATGGAAATATCAGCATCGCTCCCAATTAATGTAATCCCCTCATTAGTTGCTGTAATTTTAATCCCTTGTAAAATAGGAATTGTTGCTTTTGAAGGAATTGCACGGGTTACATGGTTTAATTGGATGATAAAGGCTTGTTTTTGAATAACAAATTTCATTTATTTTTCCACTCCTTAATAATTAATAGTATAAATAAATAAGAGAAGTCATAGTAGTAGGGCTTGTTGATAACGGGTAAAAGTCTGTTTGATCTTGGAATAACAATAATCTTACTTGTGGATGGCCTGTGAATGATTCGGTTGATAAAAAAATAGTTATGCACAGGTCATAAAAAAACGACTAAATTATGTTTTTAATCGTTTCTTTAATTGATTGATTTCATCATCTAAAGTAGGTGATGTTTTTAAGTCATCACTGATTTTTTCGTAAGCATGAATAACAGTCGTATGATTTTTGTTTCCAAAAGCCTCACCAATCTTAGGAAACGAAATATCGGTTAATTCACGGGCTAGATACATGGCAATTTGACGTGGATAAACAATATTTTTAGTGCGTTTCTTTCCTTTAATATCTTGACTCGTAATTTGATAATAATGAGCGACTTGATTAATAATTTCATTGATACTCAAAGGCTTCTTCTCTTGAGTGTCAACCATATTTCTTAAAGCTTCAGCAGCCAATGAGGTGGTTATTTCTCTACCTTGAATAGCTGCATAAGCAATAACGCGCACTAAGGCGCCTTCTAACTCACGAATATTGGTATCAATGTTATTAGCTATATAGGTCAAGGTCTCTGAATTAATATCTAATCGGTCGTTACTGGCTTTTTTACGTAAGATAGCAATTCTAGTTTCCAAATCTGGCGGTGTAATATCAGTTGATAACCCCCATTTAAAACGACTAATCAAACGTTCTTCCAAATTGTCGATATTATTTGGTAGTCGATCACTGGTTAAGACAATTTGTTTGTTATTGTTGTATAAAGCATTAAACGTATGAAAAAACTCTTCTTGCGTCTTATCTTTATTAGACAAAAACTGAATATCATCAATCAAAAGAACATCGATACTGCGATACATCTCACGAAATGCAATTTGTGATCCATTTTGAATACTTGTAATAAAGTCATTGGTAAAGGATTCACTCGTAGCATATTTAATTTTAGCTTTGGGGTTTTTAGCTAAAATTTCATTGCCGATAGCTTGCATTAAATGTGTTTTCCCTAAGCCAACTCCCCCATAAATCAAAAAGGGATTATACGTTTGACCTGGATTATCACTAACTGCTAAGGCTGCTCCATTGGCCATTTTGTTATCTTCTCCAACAACAAATGTTTCGAACGTATAGTTAGGATTCAATTGTGAATCATTAAAGTTACTCTCAGAGCTGCCTATTTGTTGATTACTATCCTCTGATTTTACTTCCGTTTGTGTGCTATCTTGCGGAACAATAATAAAAGTTGGTTCATATTCCATTCCGTAATTTTCTAAACTATACTGCAAAATATAACCAGATAAATGGCGCTCCCAATGCTTTTTAGTCAATGCATTTGGGACAGAAAGTGAAATCGACTGATGGCCAATACGTGTAGGTTTAACCGGTTCAACCCAAGTAGCATAAGCATTTTCACTTAATATTTCCTTTAAATAATTGGTAATCTCTAACCAAAAGCGATCCTTTTCATCCATCTATTTATCTCACCTCACTTGTGGATAAGTATTTCATTATAGTTGTATTTTAGCATAGTTCATTATTTGAACAAGTTGATAGCTATAAAAAGCTTATCCACACATCCACAATAAACTTATGCACAACTGAATAAAAACTGTGAATAACCACAATAAATATCTTTGAAACAAAGAACATTGTGGATAATTACTTATTGATTTTATCATATTTTGAAGACTTATGCACAGTTTTTGTGGATAATTTTATAAGCTTATTAACACTTGTCGATAAGTGCATAAAGTAGAGGATTAGCTGTGGATATTTATTTTGAAAAAAAAGTTATTCACAGGGGCTGTGTATATTGTGGATAAGTTGTGCATAAGTCGCGAAGGGGGAATATTTATTTTATAAGGGGAATTTGGCTTGAATCGCTTGACTTTAGGCTTTATTTTCTATAATATATTCTAGGTATTTACATCGAAAACTTGAGGAGGTGCGATTGATGAAAAGAACATACCAACCAAAAAAACGTACACGCAAAAAAGTTCACGGCTTCCGTAAAAGAATGAGCACTAAAAATGGACGTCGCGTATTGAGAAACCGCCGTCTTAAAGGTAGAAAATCTTTAACCGCTTAATCATTGATAAAGGTAACCTTTAGTGGTACCTTTATTTTTTTAGCAATAAATAAATTAAAACGATTACATTCATTGAATTTACGCTTTTGTTCATGGAAAAGACTTAATTTATTGTGTAGATTGTAATATAATCGTATTAATGATTGTTGATTGTCATGAAATAAAGCAAATAGATTCAGTTAATGTAAGTAGAGAATGAGGGATTTTTTGAAAAAAAAATATCGCGTAAAATCAGAAAAAGATTTCCAATTGGTTTTTCATCAAGGTGAATCGATTGCTAACCGTCAGTTAGTTCTTTATGTATATCCTAAACCTGGACAAGAACATTTTCGTGTAGGATTATCGGTAGGCAAGAAAATTGGAAATGCCGTTGTGCGTAATCAAGTGAAGCGTTATTTACGCCAAGCTATATTTGAATTGAGTGATGCGATAAATCCTGAAATTGATTTTTTACTTATTGCGCGTCCCGATATTCGTCAAAAGGATTTTGCACAAATTAAACAATCCATCATTCATGTTATGAATTTAGCTAAAATCATCGATAAATCAGCACTTAAATAATAGTTTTAGGAGGTAAGAATGAAAAAATATCGTAAATGGATCCAAATAGGTCTCTTACTTGGCATCGTCTTATTTTTAACTGCGTGTGGGAATACAAACGAAGCAGTGAGTGCAGAAAGCACAGGCTTTTGGGATCGCTACGTCATATATAATTTATCCCAATTTATTGTTTGGTTATCTAATCTTATGGGGGGCAGTTATGCTTTAGGTATTATTGTCTTTACCATTATTGTCCGTCTTCTATTATTACCATTAAATAATATGCAAACAAAGTCACAACGCAAGATGATGGAAATTCAACCAGAGTTAGATGCCATCAAAGAAAAATATCCCAATCAAGATAAGGCTTCGATGGAAGCGATGCAACAAGAACAACAAGCTTTATTAGATGAACGAGGTGTCAACCAATTTGCTGGTTGTTTACCGTTGGCTATCCAACTACCGGTCATGATGGCCTTGTATCAATCTATCTTGAGAACAGATGTTTTAAGAGAAGGTACTTTTTTATGGACGAATTTAGGGGAAATGGATCCTTATTTTATTCTTCCAATTTTAGCAGCCCTCTTAACTTTTGCAAATTCCTATTTGACGATGAAGAGTAATCCGACACAAAATACGACAAGTAAAATGATGATTTACGTTATGCCTATAATGATTCTAATCATTTCGCTTGGTTTACCAAGTGCGATAACCTTATACTGGGTTGTTTCTAATGCCTTTACCGTTGTTCAAACATTAATTTTCAATAATCCTTATAAAATTATTGCTGAACGTGAAGCCAAAGCGCAAGCTGAAAAAGATCGCCAACGTGAATTGAAAAAAGCCCTCAAGCGTGCCAAACGCCGTTAGTCATTAAGGAAAGGAACTTTGTTTATGCAAGAGAGTACGACAGTAAGAGCCGAAACAGTTGAAAAAGCAATTAACATTGCTTTAACCAAATTAAATTTAAGTCGTGATGAAGCTGACGTTAATATCATTAATGAAGGCAAAAAAGGACTTTTTGGTTTTGGAAAACAAGATGCAATTGTTGAAGTGACTGCCAAAAAAGCTAAAAGTATTGGACAAATAATGGATCTCCTTGAACAGGAAGAGCAGTTATCCAATAAGCCAAATTCACCGATGCAAAAAGCAACAGAAGATACACCACCCGCACAGGATGAGCCCGTAAAAGTTGAAAAACCAACTGCGAAACGGGAGCCTAAAGTTGAAACAGTTTTAGAAGTTGTGGAAGTTCAAGTTACTGAAACAGTCGTTGAAGCGGTAAGTAAACCAAAAGCAGCACCTGTTAAAGTAGAAAAAGTAGCAACAAAGGTGACCGAAACACCTATCCCAGCCGCAACCGTTGATGTTGATGAAGAGGATGATGAGGACTATTTTGATGCTGAACCAACCGATGAGAGCCTTGAAAGTCCCGAATCAAAAGCACAAAGACGTAAGGAAGCCAATGAAAAAGTAGCCAATTATTTACAAAATGTCATTCGTGAGTATGGTGCCGATGCAGATGTTACAGTTGAGGATACAGGTTACCAAGTTATCTTCAATATCGAAACAAGCAAATCAGGTTTAGTTATTGGTAAACATGGTAAAATTATCAATGCCCTTCAAACCCTTGCACAAATATTATTACATCGTTACAATCGTCGTCGTGTCTCAGTCATCCTAAATGTGGGAGACTATCGCGATCGCCGCGCCAACGTGCTTGAACAAATCGCCGAACGCACCGCTAAAGATGTTTTACGTAGCAAACAAGCTGTGATCCTTGATCCGCTACCTGCCTACGAACGCAAACAAATTCATGCCTATCTCAGCAAGGTTGAACATATCAAAACCCATTCAGAAGGTAAAGACCCCAACCGTTACTTAGTCGTAGAGTACGACAACAAAACAGATTATTAACCCAATAAATACCTCCGCCTACCTCGAAGCTTGTGCTTTCATGAGGTAGGCGGAGTTTTTTTTGTCTTAATTGGGATCTACCAGCCTGCCAAATGGCGTAAGCAGGAAGTAAATGACCGTCATTTCTCTTTTATGTGGGCACACACATATTCGGGCAGTTGTTGTGAGCGTGATGGGGAGCGCACACATATTCTGACAGTTGTTGTGTGCGTGAATCTGAGCGGGAATTGTGTGACTGTTAAATAAACGACAAATTAGGCTATTCGGTCATGAAATTAGGTATTTGGTGACCGATTAGCTTTATTTAACGTTCACTCACTTCCCGATTACTCACAGGTAAGTGGGAAGTGACGGACCGGCTCATTGTCACTCAGATTTTTCCCCATGACAATAAAGCCTTCCATTGTCACTCAGATTTTTCCTCATGACAATAAAGCCTCCCATTGTCACTCAGATTTTTTCTCATGACAATTAAGGAAAGCGGGAAGTGGAGCACCGTCATTTCTCATTTACCGCGAACTGGGGCGCTCACATATTCTAGTGCTTGTTGTGTGCGCGAACCAGAGCGCTCACATATTCAGGCGCTTGTTGTGTGCGCGAACCGGGGCGCTCACATATTCGGACGCTTGTTGTGTGCGCGAACGTAAGCGGATGTTAAGTAAAGCTAATCGGTCAACAAATGACTGATTTCGTGACTGAATAAAGCTAATCGGTCACGAAACATCTGATTTCATGACCAATTAGCTTTATCGTAGTCTATTTTACGGTAATATATTTCCTGCTTACGCTCGTTCACTTCCCACTTACCTCACAGGCTTTCCTCTGGCGGTTGAGACTCGCCATCCGCCACTCAGGCTTCCCTCTGGCGGTTGGGAGTTGCCATCCGCCACTCAGACTTTTCTCTGGCGGTTGGGAGTAAGCGAGAAGTGAACGAGCGGTTGTTTGCGATACAGCAATACAATAAAAAGCTGATTCTCTTCGATGAATCATATCAATCTGATATTTTTGCAGAAATCACTAGTTTAAAAGGATTAATCTGGTCACTGCTAACAGCGTAATGACCAGATTAATCCTTTACCTAATTGTTATTGTGGATTTCCTACATAGGTAGGCCATCATAGACTGACGATCACTTACTTTCCACTTACAAATGAAGGATAGGTTAGGCGTGCAATCATAAATGGAAATGAAGGGTTGTTTAAAAGAAGTTCTCGCATGACAATAAACCTTCCCATTGTCACTCAGAATTCACCCCATGACAATAAGCGCTCCCATTGTCACTCAGAATTTCCCCCATGACAATAAGCCCCCATTTCCCCACACTCCAGAATCTATCGCCCATTTAGTTCGGAATAAACGAACGATAGATTAAGAAATGATTAAAAGATATTAATTTTTACATTAAAATTTGCATTACAAACGATTTCACATTACAATGGTCTTAAGTTGTATAGACAACTATAATAAGGAGGTCAGGAAATGGCAAATTTTGAGCAAGATGCCAAAGCGCTCTTGGAACATATTGGTGGGTCTGATAATATTAGTGCGGTGACGCATTGTGCAACACGTATGCGTTTTGCATTAAAAGATCCAGAAAAAGCAGACATTAAAGCAATTGAAGCTTTACCCTCTGTTAAAGGTAGTTTTACACAAGCAGGTCAATTTCAGGTCATTATCGGTAACAATGTATCGGAATTTTACAAGGATTTTGCTGCTGTATCAGGTGTTAGTCAGTCAAGTAAGTCAGATGTTAAACAAGCGGCCGAGTCAAATCAAGTATGGTGGCAACGTTTAATGACGTTTTTAGCGGAAGTTTTTGCACCCATTATTCCTGCAATTATTGTTGGGGGTCTTATATTAGGATTCCGTAATATTTTAGAAGGTGTCGGTTTTTCGGGTTTAGGTCAATTGGTTATTGATGGGGTACCACAATTTACAGCTGATGGCGAGCCAATTTATAATACAATCGTTAATGTTAGTCAGTTTTGGAGTGGAGTGAACCATTTCTTATGGTTGCCAGGTGAAGCAATTTTCCACTTCTTACCTGTAGGTATTACATGGTCAGTTACACGTAAATTAGGTACAACAGAAATCTTAGGTATTGTTTTAGGTATTACCCTTGTATCACCACAATTATTAAATGCTTATGGTGCTGCAGGTGCTATGGCAGATGGTACGGTACCGCAATGGGATTTTGGTTACTTCCAAATTGATATGATTGGTTACCAAGCACAAGTATTGCCAGCGATGTTCGCGGGTATTGCCTTATCTTATTTAGAAAGATTCTGGCGTCGTGTCGTTCCAGAAATGTTCTCAATGATTTTGGTTCCTTTCCTATCCCTTGTTCCAGCCGTTATTTTAGCGCATACGATTTTAGGTCCAATTGGTTGGTGGTTAGGTAGCATTATTTCTAATGTTGTTTTAGCTGGTTTAGAAGGACCATTAAGTTGGTTATTTGGTTTCCTATTCGGAGCATTGTACTCTCCATTAGTTATTACAGGTTTACACCATATGACCAATGCAATCGACTCACAGTTAATTGCCGATACAGGTTCAACTGGTTTATGGCCAATGATTGCTTTATCAAATATGGCACAAGGTTCAGCCGTTCTAGCTGTTTGGTGGTTAACCCGTAAAGATGTAGTTGAAACACAAATTACAGTTCCGTCAGCTGTTTCTGCTTTCTTAGGTGTTACAGAACCAGCCATGTTTGGGGTAACCTTAAAATATGTGTATCCATTTGTAGCTGCTATGATTGGATCAGGTATTGCAGGATTAATTTCAACAATGGCCAATGTACAAGCTAACTCTATTGGTGTTGGGGGTCTACCAGGCTTCTTAGTTATTCAAGTTGGTTCACAAGGTTGGTATTGGATTGCGACAGCCGTGGCTATCATTGTTCCATTTGTTTTAACCTTGGTCTTCCAGCGAACAGGCTTTTTAACGGATGCAGGCTTAAACTTTGATCTTCCGTTCTTTAACAATTCATCCAAAAATACTTCTGAAGCATAATTAAAAAAGGGGTCAGCAAAGTGAGTAAAACAAAAAAAGTTATTTATCAAGTTTACCCTAAGTCTTTCTATGATACGAATGGTGATGGAATAGGTGATTTACCAGGTGTAACGGAGAAGCTTGACTATATTGCTGATTTAGGCGTGGATATGATTTGGTTAAATCCATTTTATCCTTCACCACAAAATGATAATGGTTATGATGTCAGTGACTATACAGCCGTTGATCCGATGTTTGGAACAATGGAAGATTTCGAAACATTAGTTGAAGAAGCTGGTAAACGTGGAATTGAAATTATGCTAGATATGGTTTTAAATCACACATCAACTGAACATGAGTGGTTTCAAAAAGCCCTGGCAGGCGACCCATATTATCAAGACTTTTACTATTTAAGACCAGCAAAAGAAGATGGCTCGTTACCAACCAACTGGGACTCCAAATTTGGAGGACCTGCTTGGGAGCCATTCGCTGATACTGACAAGTATTACTTGCATTTATTTGATGTCACGCAAGCGGATTTAAATTGGCATAATCCCAATGTTAGACAAGCACTCTTTGAAGTGGTTAATTTCTGGATTGCAAAAGGCGTTAAAGGTTTTCGTTTTGACGTTTTAAATGTCATTGGTAAATCAGAGGTATTGATTGATAGTGAAAAACCGGGTTCATCACAGGAAAAACGCCTGTACACAGATACACCCATTGTGCATGAGTGGATTCATGAAATGAATCAAGCGACATTTGGGACACAAGAAGGCTTTACGACCGTCGGTGAGATGTCTTCAACCACAGTTGAAAATGGTGTTCGCTATTCCAAACCAGATGCCAAAGAATTAACCATGATCTTCCAATTCCATCATTTAAAAGTAGATTATGAAAATGGCGAAAAATGGACGAATCCACCTTTTGACTTCATTGAATTGAAACGTATTTTAGATGATTGGCAAACGGGCATGTCAGATGGTGATGGTTGGAATGCGTTATTTTTAAATAATCATGATCAACCACGCTCTAACAGTCGTTTTGGTGATGTTGAAAATTATCCCTTTGAAACACAGTCAATGTTAGGTCAAACCATTCAATTTCTCAGAGGAACCCCTTATATTTTCCAAGGGGAAGAAATTGGGATGACCAATCCGAATTATGACACCATTGATGATTACAGAGATGTTGAGACATTGAATAATTACAAAATTCTTGTCGACAAGGGCACACCTCATGATGAGATTATAAAAATCATCCAGTCTAAATCACGCGACAATTCACGCACCCCAATGCAATGGGATGATAGTGAACAAGCTGGTTTTACCAGTGGTACACCTTGGATTAAAGTGGCTGCTAACTACCCTCAAGTAAATGTCGCTCGCGAACGTCAACAAGGTAAAATTTTCACTTACTACCAAGAATTGATCAAGATAAGACATACAAATGATATTATTAGTGAAGGCACATATAGAGGTTTGTTCCTTGACCATCCTTCAATTATGGCCTATGTACGGGAATATGAAGGTCAACAAATTCTCGTCTTTAGTCACTTCTACGCTGGTGATGTGACATTTACTTTACCGGAAGAATTTCAAAAGCGCACAGCAACTAAATTAATTGGGAATGGTCCATTAGAGACTTTTAGTCCAACCATGACCTTATCCAATTATGAAACCATCGCTTTTATACTAGATTAAAGCCATTTAACCCACTAAAACTCTTTTTTTGAGAGATTTAGTGGGTTTTTCAGTGATATTTATTAAAAAAAGCTATAATTATATCTTTAGGTGGAGAGTTTTGTGATATAATTAACGGGAATCTTAAGAGGAGAACCTATACTAAATGAATAAATATTACTTTATATATTTAATAATTTTTTCAATTTTTTTGGTTGGATGTAGTAGTGAACCGATGATTCGTATTAGTGATGAAAATCAGGCAATCATGGAATCTAAGCGTCAAGCATCCATAGAGGAACAACAGCGAGCCGATGAATTGGCTGCGTTAGAAGATCAAGCTTCGGTTGAAGAATCAGCTAGTCAAACGCCAGCGGATAGTCAAGACCAAGTTTCAATTGAAGAAGAGGCCGTGGATGTTACCATCCTTGATCCGACTCAATGGTCAACAGCAGCTGAGGGTACCATTTGGGAACTGAATGCATTCATCCCTTATCAGGTTAACCAAATCCGACAGTTTGCCCCTAATCCATCAATCACTTATGTGGATTTTACGAATGATACACAAACCGCTTGGCAAGTTAGAGAATTTGGTGGTAATCAGCAAGCCATTCATTTAATTGAATTACAAACGGAACAAATAACGCAAGTAACGTTAACGCAATCCACGCGACCGTTTGTCAATTATTTGTCAACGTTAGCTAACCAAACGGAAAACAGCCAAATTTTATTGCAAGCTCCGGTGACAGTTGGCACAACGTGGACAAATACGGATGGCTCTAGCGGAACAATTACTGCGCTGTACGACGCCATTGATTTAAATGGTCAAACCTACCCCCATGTAGTGGAAGTGACAACTTCAACTTCAGCTGGGGACGAACGTCGCTATTACGGCGCTGACCAAGGTTTGTTGTTAGTTTTATCTGATACCGATTCAATGGTGGTTGATTCAATAACCGATAATGTACAGATTGTTGTATCTTACCCTATTTGGACACCAAACGAGGCGCAAAATCAAACAGCTCTTTTAGTGCCTGCAACAGCTAATTTTAATTGGCAAACGAATTCGAGCGCTGCAAGTATTTTTACCCAACTGTTTAGAAATCAAAATTGGATTGATGATACGGTGTCGATTAACAGTATCCAACTGATGGAAGACGCTGTTACCATTGATTTTACACCAGGTGTTGTAGCGGCTATGAACCGCCATCCTGCCACCGAACAAGGCGTCATTCCTGCCATCGTGACGACAATGAGTGATTTGTTCAATGTGACCAATGTTATCTTAACCGTTAACGGCAACGGCCTCCTACCAGACACCTTACCTTACCCAACAGCTGGTAGTTGGCAAGTCAATCCTGCGTGGCTTTCAGAAACCACCCCATAAAAACACAAAACCCCTTCAAATAAATATCCCCGTTAAAGGCAGTGATATTTATTGGAGGGGTTGTTTTAGTTGTTTGCTACTTTATATTCATGGGACCACTCGTTGACTAAGAGGTTCAACTCGCCAATGAATATCTCGGGATAATTAGCATCGCGGGTCATCAATACAAGGGTATAAACCGGCTCGCCATCTTCATAGTAAATGCCGCTATCATTCAGCATTTCATCAAGTTGGCCATACTTGGTTGCCATATTATTAACAAATAATGAAAACAATTGCTTAGGGTATGTTTGCATCATCAAATCAGTTAAGGGTTCATAAATCGGGTTAGAAGCGATCTTAACCAAGGCTTCGTTCATAATATAGGCCGATCCATAATTGTCTTGATAATAAAGGTCAGGAACATCGTAGTAGTCGACAAAGTCCAGCAAAGCGGTTCTAAAGCTACCAAAGTTATTCACATAATAAAAATATAAAATCAATGAGGCTGTGTTATCAGAATAGACAATGGCTTGATAGGCTAATTCATCGAGTGAGTAATAATCACGTTTTGCTTCAGCGGTAATATCACCAGCACCATCTTGAAAGTAGTCTTCCGAATAGGGCAACTGACTATCCCAGGACAAAACGCCTTGGTTAATTAAATCAATATACATAGCGATCATTGGTACTTTGTACATACTGGCGACAATCATTTGTTCGTCTTCGTTAATATAAATATTTTCACCGGTTTGAAGATTGGTGTAAGCAATAGCCACTTGGGATTCATCGATTTGGTATTCAGCCATTAAAGCATAGATGGCTTCCCGTAAAGAATTGTGTTCACTTAAATCATGGTTTTCAACGCCCAAATTGGCCATGGCATCATAATCATATCGCTCTAAGGCCGTATCAGCAGCCAGTGTAATTTTTTTATCAGCTTCATCATTTGTAATAATGCTTTCTGTGATATCGGGCCAATTACTGGCTGACGCCGTCACGGGTAGCCATTGACTCATCATTGATAGACATAAAGTCGTAACAAGGGTTAATTTAATAAAATGCATAGTGCCTCTCTTTCCTCCAAAGGTTATTCAATCGACATAGAATAATTGTAACAATATATTCAATTATGTAAATAGAGAAATATTAAAAGTGGTGGCGACGACGAGCAAATTCTGAAAAGCGAAAACGTTCTAAATGATGGCGTGAGCTCGTCAATTGAAAGAAGGTCATATCTTCCAAGAACACATGGCTTTCAACATTAATGATATAGTCCGTATCCTTTAAATGCATCAATTCTTGATCAAGTTCATTGGCTTTTTCTGCGGTAAATTCTTTTTTGGCATAATCGATTTTCAACCCTAATTCCTCTTCAAAATATTGGTAAATAGAATCAAGGGCAACTTCATCGGGTATTGTTGCTACGATTGACTGACGAATATAGTCTTCGTCAATAATCACCGTTTCACCGTTTATTTTCCGAGCTCGGATTAAATGAATGAATAATTCATCTTCTGCCAAATCATACTTGCCACATAAAGAAGGTGGGACTGACACCAATTCATTTTTAATGAGATGGGTTTCGGATTTAAAGCCTTGATCTTTTTGTAATTCCTTATAACTAATCAAACCTGAGATGGGAAACGAGTAAAGTGTATGGTTCAGCACAACGGATCGGCGTCCATGTTGTTTTTGAATATAACCATTTTCAGTTAATAACTTTAAGGTTTTGCGAATCGTTTCACGCGAAACACCATAAGTGTTCGCTAAACTATTTTCAGTGGGTAAAGAACTCCCAATCTGATAAGTATTATCTTTAATCTTTGCTTCTAAATCTAAATATATCTTTTCAAACTTATTCAATTAATAGACACCTCCAAGAGCTATACACTATTGTAACAAAAAATGAACATTGAAGGATATTCAACTGGAAAATTTAATAAATAACTTAGATACTTAATAAGATGTTGACCGCTTACATAATACATGCTATGTTTCTAATAAAGGAGTTTTGCGAGTGGCTTATTTTTCACATCAAGGGGTTAACTTATATTATGAAATTAAAGGGAATCCCCATTCAGATAAAGTAGTGGCTTTTTTCAATGGCGTGATGGCGAATACGAATTCTTGGAATTTAGTGATTGATATTTTTAGAAAATTAGATTTCAAAATTCTGTGTCATGATTTTAGAGGGCAACTGCAATCGGATAAACCGGATGGCCCCTATACCTTTGATCTTCATGCCGAGGATGCTAAAGCTTTATTTGATTATTTAGAAATGGATCAGGTTCATATTGTTGGCACTTCCTATGGTTCAGAGGTCGGTATGCGTTTTGCCATGCTATATCCTGAAACGGTCGCAAGTCTTGCGGTCATTGATGGTGTCAGTGAATTAGATGAGGTTTTGAAGAGCTTTATTTATAATTGGGAATGTCTTCTGGAGTTGGAGGATGGCGAGAAGTTTTTCAAGGCAATGGCACCGAGTATTTATGGCAATCGCTTTATGGAAGAAAATGCTGACATGCTTGAAGAGAGAGCACAGGCTTTGAAGAAGGTTGATCCGAGTTATTTTAGGGGTCAAAAAATCCTATATGAAACATTCAAAAACGATGTGACGATGACTGACCGCTTGCATACCATTCAAGCACCCACATTAGTTGTGTGTGGACAAGATGATTTATTAAAGCGACCGAAGTTTTCCCAAATTATTGCCGATCATATTCCTCATTCTGAGTATTATCTACTCCCTGATTGTGGTCATGTGGCGATTTTTGAAAAGCCTGAAGAACTAAAAACATTGTTAGCGGGTTTTATCATTAAAAACCTCTAGACAGAGTCTTATAGAATTTTAAAGAGACGGTTCCTTTTTAACGGTACCGTCTCTCTTAATGGAGATATTTATTGAGGGGATTCTGCGTCTGAGGGTTCAGTCCCTGCTAAACGAGTAACTTTTAGGAGGGTTGCAGTGGCTTCACTGACTTCCATCAGTTCAATTTGGTAGTTTTCGACGGTTAAGGTTGATCCGATGGTATCTTGACTTGGGATAATGCCAGAAATATGCGTGAAGTAGCCTCCAACTGTATCGGCTTCATTACTGGTCAGGACCGTTTCAAAATATTCGTTGAAATCATTCAGATTCATTAAACCTTTGACTGTCCAAGTGTTTTCACTGGTTACATCAATCATGTCTTGGTGCATTGGATTATCGTATTCGTCGTAAATTTCACCGACGATTTCTTCAATAATATCTTCTAGGCTGACGATACCAGCGGTTTGGCCGTATTCATCTTTAACGATTGCTATATGGTTATTAGAAGTTTGCATTTGGGTCATGGCATCATCTAATAAGAGGGTCTCAGGAACATTGATAGAGTCATGGGCTAAGTCTTTTATGTCGATATCTTCATAAGAATCGGCTAAGAGGTTGGCGCGTAAGTAATCTTTAACTAACAAGATTCCCAAGATAACGTCTTTGTCACCTTCATAAATGGGTATTCGCGAATAGGTAGAATTAACAATTAATTCATGGTTTTCAGCTTTGTCATCTTCAATATCAATCATAAAGGCTTTGTTACGCGGTACCATAATTTCACGCACACTGCGGCGGTTAAGTTTTAAGACACCTTTCATCATACCGACCTCATCTTCTTCTAAGGCGCCGTCTTCACCCCCTTGGATAACTATTTCGCGAATATTGGTAAACGTCAGTTTTTCGTCTTCATTTGAAAAGTCAATGGGTAAGAGTGATTGGAAAAAGTTTAAGGCTTTCGTTAAGAACCAGACAACCGGTTTAAACACGCGATAGACAATGTTTAAAACCGAAGAAGAGAACGTAGAGTATTGTTCGGGAATGGCTTGACCGATGGACTTGGGCAACAGTTCACCAAAAATGAGGGTAAGTAATGTCACCACTAGTGAAATAACTAAGTTGGCTCCTTATTCACCAATGTACGGCGAGAGGAATTGAGATAACCCACTGGTCGCAAAGGAAGCATTCAAGGTTCCAATTAAGGTAATGGCTACTTGAACCACAGCGAGAACACGGTCCTGGTTGCGGTATAATTTTAAAGTTAACTGAGCTCTTTTACTACCCGTTTCAGCTGCTTTTTCTAATTTATTTTCGTCGGCGGTGATGAATGCCATTTCTGAACCGGAGAAAAAACCATTCAATAAGGTAAAGACAATAATTAATATGACTGAGGAAAGCATATGATCGCCCTTTCTTTAATTTGACGCTATTTTCTATTTTTTGTTATTAAAACCCATTATATAGAAGTTTCAAGAGTGAATAAAGGGAAATTCGTTTTTTTGTCTTGCTTTTTATTAAAACCTTCGTTATAATGTCAAACAGCAATCAAACCAAATTTAAATCGTTAAGCAGTCAAAGTGCTAACTATCTTCTTAGTCATCCTAAGGGGGTAGTCTGTACTTTTTTTGTGCGTATTTTTATAGATAGAAAGGAAACGATGGATACATGTACCAAAATGATACAATTGCAGCAATTTCGACGGCTTTAGGTGAAGGCGCCATCGGTATTGTCCGTTTAAGTGGTCCTGAGGCGATTCCAATGGCAAACAAGGTATTTAAAGGAAAAAATTTAGCGAATGTACCGACACATACCATTCATTACGGGCATGTTATCGACCCTAAAACGAACCAAGTGATTGACGAGGTCATGACCAGTGTTATGAAGGGACCCCGTTCCTATACGATGGAAAATATCGTTGAAATTAACTGCCATGGTGGGATTATCGCTGTTCAGCGGACACTTGAAGTGGTTTTAGATCAAGGCGCACGCATGGCGGAACCGGGGGAATTTACTAAAAGGGCTTTTCTCAATGGCCGGATTGATTTGTCGCAAGCTGAAGCTGTGATGGACTTAATTCAAGCCAAAACGGATAAAGCGATGAATGCCTCAATGAATCAACTGCAAGGAAGCTTATCAAATAAAATAAGCGCATTAAGAGAAGAAATGCTACAAACCTTAGCGCAAGTGGAAGTGACCATTGACTATCCCGAATACGATGATGTGGAAGAGATGTCTTTGACGCAGTTGAGAGAAACAGCTGAATCGGTTAAAGGCCAAATCCAACAGCTTTTGCAGCAAGCTTCGCAAGGAAAATTATTTCGTGAAGGTATTAATACAGCCATTATCGGTCGGCCGAATGTTGGGAAATCGAGTTTACTGAATTTTCTATCGGGGATTGATAAGGCCATTGTAACGGATATCGCAGGCACCACCCGCGACACGATTGAGGAATTTATTAATATTCGGGGGGTACCCTTGAAATTAATTGATACGGCTGGGATTCGTCAAACGGATGAATTGGTCGAGCAAATCGGTGTTGAAAAAAGCCGCCAAGTGATGGAAAAGGCAGATTTGGTCATATTAATTTTAAATCAAGCCCAAGCTTTAAATGAAACGGATATTGAACTTTTAGAGTTAACCAAAAATCAACAACGAATTATTTTATTAAACAAATCCGACTTAGAGCCTGTTTTGGACCGCGAAAAATTAGCTGAGTATTGTGATGATGATAGCATTATTGCGACATCTATTACTGAGGAATCGGGTCTAGACCAACTGGAAGCCATGATTGAAAAACGTTTCTTTGGTGGGCAACTGCAATCAGCGGATGTGAATTATTTATTAAATACACGACACACGCAGTTGTTAAAACAAGCCATTGAAGCTCTGGATGAAGTGATTCAAGCCACTGAAATGGCTCTACCGGTCGATTTAATTCAAATTGACTACACCCGTGCCTGGGATTTACTCGGTGAAATTACCGGTGAAAGTGTTCAAGATGAACTGTTAAACAAACTCTTTAGTCAATTTTGTTTAGGAAAATAGGAGGGCACTCATGGTACAATTAGCCACCATGTGTTATTTGGACAATGGTAAGCAATATCTCATGTTAAAACGCGACAAAAAGGCCAACGATATCCATGAAAATAAATGGGTGAGTGTCGGCGGCAAGTTTGAAGCTGGTGAAACGCCTGAAGCCTGTGCCATTCGCGAGATTAAAGAGGAAACGGGCTTAACCGCCACGAAATTAGATCTTAAGGGAATTATTACTTTCCCCAATTTTACCCAAAATGACATTGACTGGTACTGCTTTGTTTATGTTGTCACTGAATTTGAGGGGGAGCTGATTCCCGTTTGCGACGAAGGCACCCTGAATTGGGTGGATTACGCCGATATTTTAAACAAACCCACTTGGGAAGGCGACTACATCTTTTTAGATTGGCTTTTGAATGATGCGCCCTTCTTTTCTGCCGAATTTACCTATATTAACAATGTATTAACCCATCACGACGTTATTTTTTATGATAATAAATAACACTGCTACTCGCCCAAGAAATTACTAGACTATTCACAAGGAGTGAAACTATGCAAACATATGAAGCAGGCAATTATGATGTGATTGTCGTTGGTGCTGGACACGCAGGCTCTGAAGCCGCTCTAGCATCCGCCCGTCTCGGCAGTAAAACCCTACTAATTACCATGAATCTTGAAATGGTCGCCTTTATGCCCTGTAACCCATCCATCGGTGGTCCCGCTAAAGGGGTTGTCGTCCGTGAAATTGACGCCTTAGGGGGTGAAATGGGTAAAAATATTGACCGCACCTATATCCAAATGCGGTTGTTAAATACCGGAAAAGGTCCAGCAGTCCAAGCCCTAAGAGCGCAAGCGGATAAACAACTCTATGCTTCTTCTATGAAAAAAGTCTTAGAAGAAACCCCAGGTTTAGATTTAAAACAAGGGGTCGTTGAACGACTTGTGATTGACGAAGAGGGTCAGTGCCGAGGTGTTGTGACTGCAACTGGTGCTGTATACTCAGCTCAAGCCGTTGTTTTAACAGCGGGGACGTCGTCACGCGGTAAAATTATTATTGGTGAATTAAGTTATGCCTCTGGTCCTAATAACACCTTACCTTCAGTGAAGTTATCAGAAAACTTAATGGAGCTTGGTTTGGAGTTGGTCCGTTTCAAAACAGGAACCCCTCCACGGATTCATCGCAATTCCGTCGATTATGAACTGACAGAAGAACAACCAGGGGATGAAAAACCCAATCATTTTTCATTTTTAACGGAAGATGACGACTACCGCTCTGATAGTGTCTCATGCTGGTTAACCCATACTAATCCGACGACCCATGAAATTATTCAAGAAAACTTACATCGCGCCCCAATGTTTTCAGGTATGGTTGAAGGGGTAGGTGCTCGTTACTGCCCGTCTATTGAAGATAAAATTGTTCGTTTTAGTGACAAACCACGCCATCAAGTATTTATTGAACCGGAAGGTTTATCAACGGATGAAATGTATGTTCAAGGCTTATCCACCTCAATGCCTGAAGATGTTCAACTGAAAATCATCCGTAGTGTACCAGGTATGGAACATGCCGAATTGATGCGTCCAGGTTATGCCATTGAATATGACGTGGTTGTGCCCCATCAATTGAAATTAACTTTAGAAGTGAAGTCTATTCCAGGTCTATTCACCGCCGGCCAAATGAACGGAACTAGCGGCTATGAAGAAGCTGCCGGTCAAGGAATCATTGCTGGTATCAACGCTGCCCGCCAAGCTCAAGGCAAAGAACCGTTAGTCTTGAAACGTAGCGAAGCCTATATTGGGGTCATGATTGATGATTTGGTGACGAAAGGAACCACGGAACCCTACCGCTTATTAACTTCACGAGCGGAATACCGCCTCTTGTTGCGTCACGACAATGCTGATTTGCGTTTAACCGAACTCGGCCACGAACTCGGCCTCGTCGATGAAAACCGTTATAATAAATATCTGGCTAAACAAGAAAAAGTTCAAAGTGAGTTAGGCCGTTTATCTAAAGTTCGCTTAACACCGAATACCGAAGGGTTAACCGACTTATTTAATCGTGTGCATTCAACGCCTTTAAAAGATGGGATCTTAGCCATTGATTTATTGAAGCGTCCAGAAATTCATTACGATGATCTCATTGCTTTGATTCCGCGTGAGGAGGGGGATGCCTTAAACCGTGTGGAAGCAGAACAAGTTGAAATCCAAATTAAATACGACGGATACATTAAGAAAGCTATCCAAAAGGTAGACAAAGTAAAATCGATGGAAGAAAAACATATTCCGGAAGATATCGACTATGACGCCGTTGATTCATTAGCGAACGAAGCCCGTGAACGCTTGAAACTGATTCAACCAAGCACCTTGGGACAAGCGAGCCGTGTCAGTGGTGTTAATCCAGCTGACATCGCTATATTATCCGTCTATATCCAACAAGGCCGTATTGCACGGGTTGGGGATAAGTAGGTTAATTGAAGAGTAAAATCAATGAGGTTAGATGATACCCTATTATGGGCATTATCTAGCCTGTTTTGTTAGCTGTCGCCTTTTGGGAATATGAGTGTGGAACAACCCAAATCGTCATTTGCCGTCAGATTAACCTTATTTGTAGTATACGCAACAATCCTTCCCTTTCAGCAAACCACAAGTGGAATATTCTGGTCGGGTTCGTTCCACTTTATAGACTATCACTGAATAGCCATTTAACAATTCGACTTTTCTCGCTTACTGACAAGAGCAGGAGCACTCCCTCAACCCCAACAAAATCTCTCCTACCCCTTGCACTCACTCACAAGAAGAGTACAATGGTTTTATGAGAATATTTTAATATTTAACGCATAAGGAGGAAGATGATTTTATGATAAACGCGGAACTCATTCAACGCTTTGAGGCCAATTATACGAGTGATCCAACCAACAAGGCGGTTGAAAACGCGATTGCCAAAGTGGGCATGCAAGATGCATCATTTAACAATCAAACGCTACGCAACCACCCGTTTGTTTTCTCAAATGAAACAAAGAAAGGTGAAATAACGAATCAAAAATCGAGTGGACGCTGCTGGATGTTTGCAGCCCTTAACACAGCTAGAGTTGACTCACTGACGAAATTAAATGTTGAGACCTTTGAGTTCTCACAAAACTATCCTTTCTTTTGGGATAAATTGGAACGCTCAAACTATTTCCTCAATAGTATCATCGAAACCGTGGCTGAGCCTTTGGAAGGACGTCTGGTCCAACATTTATTATTTGATCCGATTTCCGATGGGGGTCAATGGGATATGTTTGCTGGATTACTCCGCAAGTATGGGGCAGTGCCAAAATCAGTCATGCCAGAAACGCATCATTCATCGAACTCAGGCGCTTTAAACCAATTTTTAACGTCAAAATTACGTGAGTTTGCTAAAACCTTACGTGACGCAGCGGCAGCAGGTGCGACCGCCGAAGAGCTTGAAGCCAAAAAAGAAGACATGCTATATTTTGTTTACAATACATTAGTCAAAGCCCTCGGGATGCCACCAACCGCCTTCACTTATGAATACCGTGACCGTGATAAACAATATCACCGGATTGAAAACATAACTCCACAAGCCTTTTTCCAACAATATGTAGGCTGGGATTTAGAAAATATTGTCAGCTTAATCAATGCCCCAACCCAAGACAAACCCTATGGCAGAAGCTATACCGTTAAATATTTAGGAACCGTCTTGGAAGAAAAACCGATTAACTACATTAATGTCCCGAATGACGTTTTAAAAGCAGCTGCGATTGCTTCGATTAAAAACAACGACCCGGTATGGTTTGGTTGCGATGTCGGCAAAATCTCTGACCGTAAATCAGGGATTATGGATATGGATTTATACCAATACGACCTGACCCTTGGTCAACCAACCCAACTCGATAAAGCAGCCCGCCTGGATTATGGTGACAGTCTCCTAACACATGCCATGGTGCTTGTTGGGGTTGACCTTGACAACGACGGTAAGGCCATCAACTGGAAAGTAGAAAACAGCTGGGGGAAAGACGTTGGAGATAACGGTATTTTCTCAATGTCCGACGCTTGGTTTGACCAATACACCTACCAAATCGCTGTTGACAAAAAGTACATTCCTCAAGAATGGCTCAAAGCCCTTGAACAACCCGTGATCGAATTAGAACCCTGGGATCCAATGGGTGCCCTAGCTAACGTTCAATAATCAAATAAATATCACTGCTTCGCTACAGAAAAACAATTGTAGTTGAGGCAGTGATATTTATTAGTAAAAAAAACTTAAGCAAATCGCAAGCAGAACTTTACTCTCAACTGCTATGATAAGGATAGATTATTTAGAAAGTTGGGCAATAAAATGACACAAAAAAAGATTCTCATTCTCTCGTTCTTCCTTGCTCTTGGCTTAACTTTTATTATTCGTGAAGATTTATTAACGCAATATTTACCTGAACAAACGATTTTAGCCTTAAATGAAGCAAACATTGAAGGGATTCCGGAAGAAATTCAAGGGGTTTGGGAATACCAAGATGCTAATGGTCGCCATCAAATGGTGTTACGTGGGGACACGATGATTATGACCAACCCGGATGGGACCTATTTTTATGAAGATATTCAAACGCAAGCAGACAATCAAGGTGGGACAAGTCATTATACCTTAAATTGGGATGTCAATCAGTTCAATGACCGCTATCGTAATATTGAAATCAATCCTTTATCACCGAATTATCAATTAACCTATGATAAAAATGCGGACACCTTAACATCCTTAAACGAAGTCACTTTTAGTCGTAATTTAAATGCGGAATGGAGCACGATTATGCGTGATCGTTTGAACCAAACGCAGCCGATTAATGCAGAAACGTTACGTCGTGTCGATAATCAAACCTTGATTGATTATTATGCCACGGCTCAACAGCAATACGGAGAAGATGACCCCGTCATTTGGCAAGAAATCTATTTTATGATTGTTGATGATTACCCGGCCTTGGATCTTATACCAAGACAGGATTACGCGACGTATTTAAGCCTGGCTGAAACGATTGCTACTCAACTTAGTTTGCCCTTAAATCAGCTAAATAAAGCAGATCCCGTACAGGTTTTAGAATGGTATCAATTGGCAGACGGTGAGACGGATGAGGAAAAAATTAATACGATTCAACCTGCGATTGAACAGGCTCGGATCGACTATGCCAACCGCCAGGATAGCTATATTTATAGCTTAAGAACGATTAGTGACCCGCAAGCAATTTGGACCGGCGCCATTCACAGTTTAGAGTAAAATTTAAATCTGAAGCTTTCCCTAAAGCCATATACGGGAGTGCTTCAGATTTTTGGAATTTTAGGCTTGTTTCCCTCTAAATGTTCCCCAATTTTTCGACACAATTTCATTGCTATTAAAGTCAGAATCAGGTAAAGTATAATAGGCGTGAAACAAAATGTTTCACAAAAAAGGAGGGAATCCATTTGACGGTTGATGAATTTATTCAAGCTTTAGCTGAACAGGGAATTGAGTTAACTGAACAACAACTTACTCAATTCGAAGACTATTACCGCTTACTCGTTGAGTGGAATCAAAAAATTAATTTAACAGCTATAACGGATAAAGAAGAAGTATATTTAAAACATTTTTATGATAGTTTAATGATGCTATGGTTAAATCCACTCGACAACTATCAAATTAAATTATGTGATGTTGGCTCAGGAGCGGGTTTTCCAAGTATTCCACTTAAAATCGTCAAACCTGAATTAGACGTCACTATTATTGACTCACTCAATAAACGCATTAATTTTTTAAATTTATTAGTAGCAGAATTAGGTTTAACGGGTGTCCAAGCCATTCATGCACGCGCTGAAGAAGCTGGCCAAGATCCCTTGTATAGAGCTCAATTTGATGTAACAACTGCAAGAGCGGTAGCCCCCTTAAATGTTTTATGCGAATTTTGCCTCCCTTTAACCAAAAAAGGCGGCTATTTTTTAGCCATGAAAGGCCAAAAAGCTAACCAAGAAGTGGCGGAAGCTCAAAAGGCCATCACCACCTTAGGGGCCAAAATCGAAGGCCAAAAGGATGCACAATTACCCGGGGAAGAAAGTGACCGTTCGATTGTTATCATTAAAAAAACGTTGGACACCCCTAATAAATACCCCCGTAAAGCAGGCAAGCCACTTAAACAACCTATTATTTAAAGGAGAATGAACCATGGGAAGAATGATAGCGATTGGTAATCAAAAAGGCGGTGTTGGAAAAACAACCACGACCGTTAACCTTGGAGCCGCTTTAGCCTCGTTAGGTCAAAAAGTCTTAATCATCGATTCAGACTCACAAGGTAATGCAACAAGTGGTTTAGGCATTGAACGGGGCGATGTTCATCAAAGTTTATACGAAATTCTTGTCAATGAAGTCCCGATGAAAGATTATATTTTACCCACCTCACGTGAAAATTTATATATCGTGCCTTCAACCATCCAATTAGCAGCGGCTGAGATTGAACTAGCCGGTGTTAAAAATCGCGAACAACGACTCAAACAAGCCGTCGAACCTGTTCGTGACCAATATGATTTCATTTTAGTAGATTGTCCACCCTCTTTAGGACAGCTTTCGATTAACGCATTTACGGCCAGTGATACGATTTTAATCCCTGTCCAAGCCGAATATTACGCCTTAGAAGGCTTAAGCCAGTTATTGAATACCATTCGTTTAGTCCAAAGAACCTACAACAAAGACTTTAGAATTGAAGGGGTCCTTTTAACGATGTTAGATGCTAGGACCAATTTAGGCTATGAAGTTGTCGAAGAAGTGAAGAAATATTTCCAAGAGAAAGTTTATGATACCATTATCACCCGCAATGTTAGACTGTCAGAAGCACCATCATATGGCCAATCAATTATTGACTATGATCCGCGCTCACGTGGCGCTGAACTATATATGGACTTAGCAAAGGAAGTGTTAGCAAATGTCGAAAGCTAGAAAAAGTGGCTTAGGGCGTGGAATGGATGCTTTGTTTAGTTCTTACGAAGAAACACCCGCTGACCATGAGATTGTAGAAGATATCTTATTAGAGGATATTCGGCCCAATCCTTACCAGCCACGGAAAAAATTTGATGAAACCTTGTTACAAGAACTAGCCGACTCGATTAAACAATCGGGCGTTTTTCAACCCGTTATTTTACGTCAATCGACGATTAAAGGCTACGAACTGATTGCCGGTGAACGTCGTGTTCGAGCTAGTCGCATGGCAGGTAAAACATCAATTCCAGCCATTGTTCGTGACCTAGATGAACAACAAATGATTGAAATTGCCGTCATTGAAAACTTGCAACGGGAAGACTTGAGTCCGCTCGAAGAAGCAGAGGCATACAGCTTATTAATGAATAAATTATCCTTAACACAAGCCGAAGTGGCCGATCGTATGGGGAAAAGTCGTCCTTACATTGCCAATTATATTCGGTTATTGAGTTTACCTGATGAAGTCAAAGAAATGGTGAATGATAACCATTTGTCCATGGGTCAAGCTCGGACTTTATTAGGCTTAAAAGATAAAAATCAATTAATCCCCCTAGCTAAAAAAGTCTTGGATGAACAATTAACGGTTAGACAGTTAGAAGAGTATGTGCAACGTCTCAATAGCCAGTCACCAGCACCTGATGATACGAAAAAGAAACCGGCTAAAGTTAAAAAACCAGCGGAAATTATCGCGATTGAACAACAAATGCAAGACTACTTTGGGACATCGGCGATTATCCATCAAAAAGGGGATAAAGGTAAAATTGAAATTGAATATTTATCTCAATCGGATTTAATTCGTATCTTAGATTTATTAGATATTCAACTGTAAGGAGTTAGTAAGAAGATGGAACAAAAACAATACGATCTATTAGATATCGTTGAAATGCGTAAACCGCATGCTTGCCAAACAAACCGTTGGCAAATTATTCGCATGGGGATGGATATTAAAATTAAATGCCTTAACTGTAATCATGTCGTCACCTTGTTACGACGCGATTTTGATAAGAAATTAAAACGCGTTCTTGTCAAACATGCATCCAATGACATAACTGAATCAACCGACTAGAAGAAAGAGAGTGAACTATGGCACTAACAGCCGGAATCGTTGGCTTACCCAACGTAGGAAAATCAACTTTATTTAATGCAATTACCAAAGCCGGAGTCGAAGCGGCTAACTATCCTTTCGCAACAATTGATCCCAATGTAGGGGTTGTAGAAGTACCTGATAAACGATTAAATAATATTACCCAACTAGTTAAACCTAAAAAGACCGTTCCAACAACCATTGAATTTACCGATATTGCCGGGATTGTTAAAGGGGCTAGTAAAGGTGAAGGCCTAGGCAACAAATTTCTTAGCCATATCCGCCAAGTCGATGCCATTTGTCATGTGGTTCGTTGCTTTGATGATGGTAACATTACCCATGTTTCTGGTAAAGTTGATCCTATATCAGATATTGAGACCATCAACTTGGAATTAATCTTTGCTGACTTAGAGTCCATTGATAAACGCATCGGTCGTGTCGCAAAATTGGCTAAAACAAAAGATAAAGAGGCGGTTGCCGAATTAGAAGTTTTAGAAATTTTAAAAGAAGCTCTGGAAAATAACCAAATGGCTAATGCGATTGAATTTTCAGACGAACAAGAACCCATTGTTAAAAGTTTATTTTTATTAACCCGTAAAAAAATGATCTACGTAGCTAACATCGCAGAAGATGAAGTCAGTGATCCATCTAATAATCCTTACCTTAAACAAGTCGAAGCCTTAGCCGCTGAACAAGGTGCTGAAGTTGTACCAATTTGTGCTCAACTTGAGGAAGAAATTGCCGAACTAGATGATGAGGAAAAAAGCGACTTTTTAGCTGGTTACGGCTTAGAAGAATCAGGACTTGACCGCTTGATTCAATCCGTTTATTCTTTACTAGGACTATCAACGTATTTTACAGCCGGTGAACAAGAAGTCCGCGCTTGGACCTTTCGAAACGGCACCAAAGCCCCTCAAGCAGCTGGAATTATTCACTCTGATTTTGAACGTGGTTTTATTCGCGCTGAGACAGTTTCATATGAGGATTTAATGACTTACGGTTCCATGCAAGCGGCCAAAGAAGCCGGTCGCGTCCGCTCCGAAGGTAAAGAATACGTCGTAAAAGACGGCGACATCATGCTATTCCGCTTTAACGTCTAATAATATATACAGGAGGCCAACGATGAGCGAAGAAAAAAATACCACACCTCAAACGGATGAAGTAGTTGAAACCCTTGAGCGTGAGGAATCAACAGAAACAACTGAAACAACGACTGAAAACAATTTGAACAAGCAAGGATCAACTAATAAAGAGACGGAAAAGCCACAAAGTCTATCTGAACAAATGTCTTCGGATGATTATGTAATCTACGGCGTCACCCCAGAGGTATTTAATCAATTAACTAAAAAGAATCAACAGTTTATTATTGCCGTGGATCGTCAATTACAACAGACCGATATCGCCCCCAGTGCGCTAGCGGCTGTCTATTTGGAAATTGCTGAAACCTTGATTCAAGGACAATCGACAGGTCAAACGGCTAAACATTTATACGGAACGCCAACCGAAGCTGTGGCGGTTATTAAAGAACAAAAATTTCCAACCCAAGACCAATTAGAGCCCGTTCGTTCGCCGGATTGGCAAATCGCACTAGATGGCTCTCTAATTCTTGGATCAATTTATGTGGCTTTAACAGGTTTTTCATTGATAAACAATGCAACGGAAGAAGTTACCTATCAAGGCATGGGAATTATTACCGTTATTGTTAACTATATCATGGCTGGTTTAGCGATGTTACAAACATCTAAAGTGTTGCCCAACCCTGATGCACCAAAGGGCAAAAAAGGTTACTTTAAATACTTCGGTGTTGCGACCTTGTCCATGGTTGCTTGGATATTATCCGTAGTACTGACATCAACCTTTATTCCACCATCTATCAATATCCCCGTACCTGGCGAATGGTTATTAGGTATAGGACTAGCTACTTTTGCTTTACGCTTCTACTTAAAACGCAAACTCAATATTCAAGGCGGGATATTTTAATCATGAGGGCACTATCTACACAGATAGTGTCTTTTAGTATAAAAAACCTGAACGATTAAATAATTTCTCATTTTTAAATTCACATTCTACTTGAGTCTCTCTATCAAACATGATAGATTATTAAAAATACCCAAAAACAAATACTACAGGAGGCTATTTTAATGTCCAATTGGGATACAAAGTTTAAAAGAGAAGGTTTTACGTTTGATGATGTGTTATTAGTTCCCGCCCACAGTGAAGTTTTACCAAATGATGTGGATCTGCAAGTCGATTTAGCTCCTAATTTACATTTAAATATTCCAATTATTTCAGCCAGTATGGATACAGTCACCGACTCAAATATGGCCATCGCAATGGCGCGTCAAGGGGGTCTAGGGATTATCCATAAAAATATGACGATTGACGAACAAGCTAATGAAGTGCGTCGTGTCAAACGTTCCGAAAATGGCGTTATCCAAGATCCATTTTACTTAACACCTACCCATACCATTCAAGATGCTGAAGACTTAATGTCACATTACCGCATCAGTGGTGTGCCTATTGTGAAAAGCGAAACGGACATGACTTTAGTCGGGATTTTAACCAATCGTGACCTACGCTTTTTAACGGATTTCCAACAACCGATTGCTAACTACATGACGGATAAAGATTTAATTACAGCCCCAATCGGTACTTCCTTAGAAGAAGCGGAACAAATCTTATACAAAAACCGTATTGAGAAACTACCTTTAGTTAACGACCAAGGGCATTTATCCGGTTTAATTACGATTAAAGATATTGAAAAAGTGATTCAATTCCCAAATGCAGCTAAAGACAAACATGGACGTCTCATTGTTGGTGCGGCTATCGGGATTACCAGTGATACCTTTGAACGTGCCCAAGCCTTAATCGAACAACAAGTTGATGCCATCGTTGTTGACACCGCCCATGGCCATAGCGAAGGTGTTATACGTAAAATCAAAGAAATCCGTGAAGTCTATCCAGACATTACCTTGATTGCCGGTAATGTGGCGACTGCTGAAGCGACATGTGCCCTATTTGATATCGGCGTTGATATCGTTAAAGTTGGAATCGGACCAGGTTCAATTTGTACAACCCGTGTTGTAGCCGGTGTTGGTGTACCACAATTAACAGCCATTTACGAATGCGCAACGGCAGCTAAAGAATATGGCAAAGCCATCATTGCTGACGGCGGGATTAAATACTCTGGCGATATCGTCAAAGCACTCGCAGCTGGTGGCCATGCGGTAATGTTAGGTTCTATGCTAGCAGGAACAGACGAGTCACCAGGCGAATTCGAAATCTACCAAGGCCGCCGCTTCAAAACTTACCGCGGTATGGGAAGTCTTGCAGCCATGGCTAAAGGATCAAGCGACCGTTACTTCCAAAGTAAAAATGAAGCCAATAAAATGGTCCCTGAAGGGATTGAAGGCCGCGTTTCGTATAAAGGGAGCGTCCAAGATATTATTTTCCAAATGTTGGGTGGTCTCCGTTCAGGTATGGGTTATGTCGGTGCAGCCAATCTTCAAAGTTTACGCGAAGATGCCCAATTTATTCGCATGAGTAACGCCGGTTTGATTGAATCCCACCCACATGACGTCCAAATCACCAAAGAAGCCCCTAACTACTCACGTTAAACCTTAGCAGCCTACGGGCTGCTTTTTTTAATAAATACCTCTGCTGATCTTTTACAAAAAAGTTTATTTTTAGTTTAGAAATATTTATTATTATTAATCTTTATCTAGTATTATTGACGATAATATGAATTTATTAAGATAAAAGCTAGTATTCATATCATTTTGATTTAATAATTAAGAAAAATAGTTATAATAGTATATGAGGAGCTATTAATTAAAAATAGACATCTTTAGAAAGGAAGTGGCATGATGCGTATCCTAGTTGTTGATGACGATCGTGAAATAGTAGAATTATTAAATATATACTTACAAAATGAAGGGTATGAGGTTATTAAAGCGTACAACGGGCAACAAGCCCTGAACTACATTAAAAATGATGACGATATATCCTTGGTAATCTTAGATTTAATGATGCCAAAAGTACAAGGTTCAGAAGTATTAGAAAAATTAAGGGCGGCTAATCATAGTATTCCTGTCATAATTTTGTCGGCAAAATCTTCCGATAATGACAAAATCCAAGGCTTGATTTCTGGAGCGGATGATTATGTAACCAAACCATTCAATCCGTTAGAAGTCATTGCTCGCGTTAAATCGCTCTTACGTCGCCAATACCGTTATGCAGAAAATGAAGAACCAGATGTGGTTGAAGTGGGACCTCTCATTATTCGTAAAGAATCCCATGAAGTAAAGACGATTACAGGCAAAGATATTCAGTTAACAGCTTTAGAATTTGGTATTTTATATCTGTTAGCGAGCCATCCAAACCGCGTATTTAGTGCGGAAGAAATTTTTGAATCGGTCTGGAATCAAGAAAGTATTGTGAGTGCCAAAACGGTAATGGTCCATGTAAGTCACTTGCGTGACAAAATTGAAAGTGCCACTGGTGGCGAAAAAGTAATCCAAACGGTGTGGGGAGTAGGCTATAAAATTGAAGGCTGATAATCCACAAACAAATCAGCCAACAATGAAGCTCACCCGTTTAGAAATTAGTGAGTTAATTGTTGAAATGGTAATAACACTCGGAATCGTCTTTTTTCTATATCTGAGTGTTATTTTGCTAGCTCGTGATTTGATTGATTTTCCATTTTCCTGGCGCGGTTCACCTCCGATTTCGATTCGAATGCGCTTTTTTCTTGATGATGCAACAATCAATTTTTTCTTGTGGATATTTACTTTGTTGTCTTTTGTAGTCGGTTTGTTAATTACCTATTGGCGCTTTAAAAGACGCTATCGTTTGATGAAGTTAGAACATGTTTTAAGCTATGTGACCTACATTGCTCAAGGAAATTATGATATTCGGATTCCGGAAAACACGATTCCCGATTTAGCGGAAGTGACAAATAGTATCAATATGTTGGTTGATAGTACGGTGGAAGCGTTGGAGGAAGAACGGCGTGTTGAAAAGACAAAAGATGAATTAATTACCAATATTGGTCATGATTTACGAACGCCGTTGACATCCATTATCGGATATTTAGGTTTAATTGAAAATAAGCAGTACCATGACGAAGAAGAAATGTTACAATATACACATACGGCATATACCAAAGCACTTCGCATGCAGTCCCTTGTGGATGATTTGTTCGATTACGCTGCTTCACGCCAAACAACCTACGAAATTGATCCACAACCTGTACAAGTCGCTTTATTTTTAGAACAATTAGCAGCTGATTTTGTCTTAGCGGCAAGAGAAAAAGGTTTAGACCTGCAAGTCAATGTCACGCCTGCTAACTTGTCAGCTAATTTAGACCTTGATAAAATGGCGCGTGTTTTTTATAACCTCATCACTAATGCCTTTAAATATGGTTATGATGCGACCTTTATTAAATTAAATGCTTATCCGTCAAAAAATAAAGCGAATTATGTGATTTTTGAAGTGATCAATGATGGTGCCCCGATTAACGAAGCAGAAATTGAACGTATTTTTGAAAGAAGTTACCGTTCCGACCAATCCCGTCACGGCGACGAACCTGGTAGTGGAATTGGCCTAGCGATTGTTTCGAGCATTGTCGAATCGCACCAAGGTCAGGTATATGCGGCGAATGAAAACAATCAAACCGTTTTTCGCATTGAAATGCCGCAAAATTTAAAATAGGTGACTTAAAATGAAACTACATATCTCTGCCTTAAAAAACTGGAAGAAGCTATGTCTTCTTCTGGTTTTATTTATTCAAATGCCTGTTACTGTAACCGCTCAGGTCCAAAATCAAACTCTACCTACAATTGAAAGTCCGACCGCCTTGCTGTTTAATGCCAACTCAGGCCAAATTATTTTTGAAAAAGAAAGTGACATCCCTATGGATGCTGGCTCAGTCAGTAAGTTATTATCTTTATATATTCTTAGAAAAGCCATCGACGCGGGTGAAATCGATTGGGACACCACCGTCCCCATCTCCGATTATGCTTATGCGGTCAGCCAAGATTATGATGTTGCCAATGTACCTTTACGTCAAGATAAAACCTATACCGTTGAAGAATTATACGAAGCCGTTATTATCAATTTAGCGCATGGCGCCACCATTGCCTTATCTGAACTGCTTGCAGGTAGCGAACCCGAATTTGTCCAAGTGATGAGCCAACAATTAGACGCTTGGGGCATAGAAGATTATGATTTAATTAATGCTACCGGCTTAACTTCAGCTTATGACCCAACGGTTGTTGGGAGTGAAGAGGAAGGGACGACCAACCAGCTAACTGCTGAAGCCGTTGGCGTTATTGCTTATTATTTATTAGAAGATTACCCAGATATTTTGTCGCTTACATCGGTGACTGAAAAGACATTTCGTCAAGGCACCTCCGACGCTTTTCAAATGACCAACTATAATCAAATGTTGCCATCAAGCAACTTTGGCTATCCTGACGTTGACGGATTAAGTTCCGGTTCCTCTCTAGCAGGTGGCTACAACTTAGTCGTTACAGCTGACCGAGACAATTACCGCTTATTGGCCGTTATCCTTGGTGCTACCAGCAATGAAGAACGCTACAACTCAGCCACAGCTCTTTTGGATTACGGTTTTGGTTATTTCCGCAACGACCGTTTGATTCAAGCCAACCAAGTTGCAACCCAAATTAGTGAAATTCCTGTTGTCGGCGCAACTGAGAAAAGTGTCAGCCTCGTTTACGAGGAACCCCTTGATTTGACTGTTCCCATCGGCCAAAACAACGTGAGTCTAGCCTATGATTTTATTCCGAACGACGCTTATTTTGATGACAACAACCGTCTGGTCAGCCCCGTTGCGGCCAACACAACCGTCGGTTCCGTGCAAGTTACCTTGCGTGACAGCCCCATTAATTATCTACCCAATGTGCAGGGCAACCAGACCCCCGTCAAAATCGCGTCGGCGATCGAGGAAGCCCCCTGGTACACTAACTCTTGGAACCAGCTGTCCGACGGTTTTTCGCAAACCATGGAGTCCATTCGTGTCTTTTTCACCGATCTCTTTAACTAAAATAAATACCACTGCTGCTCGGCAGAGATATTTATTAGGAATATGAAAGGAAGTGCTATGAAATGAGTCAAGAAATTGCAATTTTAGCCGGAGGCTGTTTTTGGTGTATGGTGAAGCCCTTTGACCAGTGGGACGGTGTCGAAGCCGTGGTTTCGGGTTATACCGGTGGCCACGTACCCAACCCGACCTACGAAGAAGTGTGTACGGGAACCACGGGACACACTGAAGCCGTCCAAATTACTTTTGATCCCGATGTGATTTCCTATGAAAAGATTTTAGATGTCTATTGGACAGTAATGGATCCAACCGATGCTGGCGGCCAATTTGTTGACCGTGGTTCATCTTATCGACCAGAAATCTTTTATACTAGTGACGAACAAAAAGCAATTGCCGAAGCGTCTAAAGCGGCTTTGGATCAAAGCGGCCGTTTTGATAAACCAATTGTCGTGCCAATTACCGCGGCTTCCGCATTTTATCCAGCCGAAGATTACCATCAAGACTTTTACAAAAAAAATCCCGACCACTACCAGCGCTATAGCGTAGGTTCAGGCCGCGTTGACTTTTTAAATCAACATAATTAAGAACACCCTAAAACAAACAATCCGGCTGTTAAGCAGTCGGATTGTTTGTTTTGTGTGAAAGTGGATTTGAATAAGCCCGCCAAATGGGAATGTGGTTTGGCGATGAAAGTGGGCGAGCCCGCCAAATGGGTATATGGTTTGGCGACGTAAGTGGGCGCACCCGCTTAATGGAGGAAGATAAGTTCCACTAAGGAAAACTTTGATTGGTGGCGAGGAGATATGAAACCTTCGCCACCAAATTAAATTGATGGCGAGGGGGTTTATGAGCTTCGCCACCAAATAATACTATTCCTGTCACGGAAGTGGATAACAGGTCATTTGTGATAATTTTAGTCATATATTCTAATTTGCCGGACGACAATTTACGCTGACGACCGGCAAGTTCGATTGGTGGCCTTCCCGCAAAAAAGAAAGCCGGCAAATGCTCGAGATAGCTTAAATTGCACTGAGATTTCAAAAAAGGCGGACGACAATTTACGCTGACGACCGGCAAGTCTATTTGCCGGCCTTCCCGTGAAAAAGAAAGCCGGCAAGTGCTCGAGATAGCTTAAATTGCACTGAGATTTCAAAAAAGGCGGACGACAATTTACGCTGACGACCGGCAAGTCTATTTGCCGGCCTTCCCGTGAAAAAGAAAGCCGGCAAGTTCTCGAGATAGCTTAAATTGCACTGAGATTTCAAAAAAGGCGGACGACAATTTACGCTGACGACCGGCAAGTCTATTTGCCGGCCTTCCCGCAAAAAAGAAAGCCGGCAAATGCTCGAGACAGCTTGATTTGCACTGAGATTTCAAAAAAGGCGGACTGCAATTTACACTGACGACCGGCAAATCCGTATGCCGGCCTTCCCTCACAAATGACGACCGGCAAATAGGCGAAACAGCTTGATTTGCACTGACATTTCAGAAAAGCGGGACAACAATTTTAGATGAGTTCCGCTAAACGAAGCGTTATTCGGTCACGAAATCAGGCGTTTGCTGACCGATTAGCGTTATTCGGTCACGAAATCAGGCGTTTGCTGACCGATTAGTGTTATTCAAACTCACCTACACCCACCTAGCAACAACAACCTTTATCTACCCCGCCGCTCTCATACAAAAAAAGCGTCAGCTCTACTCAACTCACTAGTAGAACCAACGCGATCACCATCAAAATTTAATTCAAATTTGGCAACTGAATTCGTGTCCGCCCTTGCAAGACGCGTGCAAAGTAATAGGCTAGCTCAAAATCAATCATGCCGTGAATCACCGTGCCAATGCCGACCAAAACAAATAAGGTATACCAGAAATTCGCATCCAGCCCCTGTGAACCCACAGCCGTGAAAACAAACACCACGACCACTTCGCCGATGCCGTGAATCAGATTCAACACAAAACTAAATAAATACCGCTTAGGGGCAGGTTGTAAATCCACATTGTCGCGATTCAAATAGTAGGCTCCAATACTGACGAAAACTAAGTGTGATAGAGCTCGCAACACAATAATAATCGGGAATCCCCCAATGAAAAAGCCTAAGGTTGTGCCTAAAGTTACTAAGATAGCCGTCGTCGGCGAAATGAACATGGCTAAAAATAAAGGAATGTGACTTCCCAAGGTATAAGAAGCCGGCCCAATGACCAACCGAATCGGCATAACCATCGGAATTAAAATACCAATCGCGGTTAAAGCGGCGGTTATTGTTAATTGCTTGGTTCGAGAAGTTCTATTTGTTTGTCCCATAATAATTTCCTTTCATGAAAGCTTAATAATCTAAATCATTATAGAACGATATCTTTTAGCTGTCAAGACACATGTAATAAAACACATCACTCCTCATCCAACAACAAGCCCGCATCCCCCATCGCCCCAAGCAACTTTTCAAAGGTCTGCTTATCGACGCAGCTCACCGTATGAATATGAATGCCGTTGGTCAAACTACTCAAATAGGTTCCGCTATACAAGGCCATTTGTTCCATAAAATAATCCACATCTTGATGGCTGCGGATATTTAATGGGGCCGTAATCAAGCCGTAAAAAGGATGGTCGACCTGAATGTCTTCTACTTCACCGCCATGGTCCACAATTAAGCGCAATTCAGCCTCACTTGCTTCCGGCTCATGCTGAACGACCACCTTGGCCGTATAGCGACTCGCGCGCGGTACTAATTGCGAAGTTAATAAATACCCCTGATTCGTGGCTAAAATGTCATGCTCATGTGCCCGCAACAAAGCAATGTCACCGACAATAATTTGCCGACTCACCTTAAATTGCTTTGCCAACTGTGAGGCCGTCACTGGCTCAGTCTGTGTCTGTAAAAATTCCAAAATACGCTGCCTACGTTCCTTCGCTTGCATAGCTATCACCCTCCACTATCAAATCCATTTATTTTTCTTAAACAACCAATAAATCACGACCATCAAAATTAACGAACTAAAATTCAACAACAAATGTGCAAAATTATTATCACTAAAGGGTAATGGCACATTCATCCCCCAAATCCCCGAAATAATCGTCGGAATGGTCAAAATAATTGACCATACGGTTAATACCCGCATAATATTATTCAAATTATTATTCACCACATTCGACAAAATATCGCTGATTTTATCACTGTACTGCTTCAAGCGATGAATCGTCGATTGGGCTTGTTTTTGTTCAATCGAGACATCATGAATTTTTCCATGCAAAACTTCTACAGGTTCATTAGAATAATCAATATAATTTAAGGATTGAATGACGGACTGATTTTGGTCGATGGCCACTTGGAAATTAACTAAGCCGCGATTAATCCCCATCAATTGATAAAATATCTCATTTTCTGTGCGATCCACCACGGTCATCTCTAATTCCATAATCATTGATTCAAGTTCGGCAATAAAATGTAGAAAGGTACGCGCGATGAGCCATAACAACTCGAGGGTTATCATCGTCGGCGTTTCAAATACTGTTTTATCAGACTCTGTTAGTAAACGTGAAAAGATATCTTGAAAGGAAGCACGGTGACTCGTAATCAGTAATTCATGGTTGAAAATGATGGAGATGGCTTGCGTTTGATAGCGCAAACGAATATCTTCGTTTTCTAAAACAAAAGGATAAATAATGACTAAAAGGGTATACTCCTCACCTTTACTGTTCGTGTGCTTTTCAATCCGTGCAACCTCATCCGAATCCAAACTGCTCGTTAGAAAATCACGCGGAAAATTATAATCCGCAACTAGACGATCAATTTCTTCAGAAGCAGCTTCAATCAATTGAATCCAGTGATATTTATTAGAGGTTGAGGGGTTAATGGTTTTTATCACGTTCTTCACTCCTTTGTGTAAGCTAATCATAGCATGTTTTGAGCTAGAATCGAAAAATTTTATAGCTTTGTAAGCGATTTATTGATACAATGTAAGCGGTATTCAGTTAAATGCAATTTGAAAGCTACAAATATATTGAAAGGAGATATTTGCGCTAAAGCAGACGAATGCCAACACGGTCATATCACTGCATTCACCCACGTTTACCTTCAAAAAAGGAACTAGATCAATGCATCTAGTCTCCCACTCCAGTCATTCTACAAACATTCCTGACATAAGCGATTAGGAATTTTTCTACCCTTTACCATTAAACAAACATTCCTAATTTTTTATGGGTTCTATGAGACAATTTTAGCATAAGCAAAGAAAACAACCTAGAAAGGAAGCATATATGGGATTAGATATGTATTTAACCAAAAAAGCATCGGTTGATTTGGCAAAAGATGCTGATTGCAATGAAGTCATTGTATTTTCAAACGGAGAGATTGAAAAACATGTGCCAGAAGATGAGGATAAGACGCATAATGTCGAATTATATGGGGCTTATTGGCGCCAAGCGAATTGGGTGCATCATTGGTTTGTTGAAAATGTACAAGGCGGAAACGACAACTGTCAACCCTATGAAGTAGAAGAAAAACAAGTGGTTGAATTGTTGGAAATTGTCAACAAGTTACTCGATACCTATTATTTTGACGAAAAAAAGGCTGAGCGACTCGCAAAGAGACTATTGCCGCCGGTTGCCTGTGGCGCTATCTTCAATCACATGCAAATGGATGGCATCTATTGGAGTATTTTATTTGAGACACAACGCGAACTTAATCGAATTCTAGAAGATAAAGCCGCTGCCATCGAAATTATTGATGGAAAAAGCCATGAGATTCCACTGAACTATACCTACACCTATTTTGCTTGGTGGTAAAACCAACAACTACTTAAAACCCCCTATTTAATAAATATCTCCTTAATACAAACTTCACGTTTACACTCACAACCATTAAATTCGGTAAAAACAATCATTCTCAATAATTGAAAAACAAATGTTAAGGGGATGTCAATTTAGACAAAACTATCCGAACCTTCATCATGAAAGTTCGGATATTTTTATGGCTTAATACCGATAATCATACTCTAATTCCGTGGGAGCTACGAAGCGGTAATGGTGTTGATTCAAATACTCTATTAAAGGTTCTAAAGCATCGACGGAAGCTTGGTTGGTATCATGTAACAAAATCAACATGTCATCACTTAATTGTCGAATAATGTTTTGATAGATTTTCTCTGAATCTCTCACTTCCCAGTCTTCGGTGTCCGTATTCCAGGTAATAGATGTTAATTCCGGTATTAAACGGTAAACACGTTCACCACCTGCACCATAGGGCATGCGATACAAACTTGGTCGAACACCGGTGGTGGTATAAATGATATCTTGAGTGACGTTGATTTGATTGCGAACGTCATGGTCGCTAATTTCTGTAAAGTTGGGGTGATCATAGCTATGGTTAGCAATAATATGGCCTTCATCCACAATTTGCTTAGCCGTTTCAGGGTAGGTCTCAACATTTCGACCAACAACAAAGAATGTGCCTTGAATGTGATATTTATTTAAAATATCTAGAACTTGAGGGGTGTATTGGTCGTTAGGACCGTCGTCAAAAGTGAGAGCAATCTTGGGGCGCACATCTAATGTTGTTCCTTCAAGCATTGTTGTCATATAATCAGATTCGAATAAGGGCATTAACGTTTCATTGCTATAAGGTTGGCGTTGGTGTGACGCAGTGAGTTCCTCAATAAATAAATCCAGAAAGCGTTGATAGTCGGCTAAGTTATCTTGAATATGCGGTTGTTCTTGAACAAAATCGAGTTGGCTGTTAATGTCTTGGATTTTTTGGATGATTGTGGGTATTTGTTGGCGGGTCATGTGGGTATGGTTTTTAATGGTTGCCATATCTTGATTGACATTCGCAATAACTTGCCACTGATTTTGGGCTTGCAGGGTTAATTTATCAAATTCCTGGGTGGCGACATCTTCCATGGACCATTCAATCGGTTGAGTGAAGGCTTCTATCATATCTGAATCGACATCCGGGTAAAAAACCGTGTCGGATTGGTACAGTAGATCCAGCCGTTCTTGCGCCAATAATTTTTGTGAAACTAACTCAACTTTAGGCATTAAATCGGTGCGGTGTTGACCTTTAAGGTGGCTCGCTTGACGGTTTAGATGGTCTATTTCTGAAGGCTCTACAGCGTGTCGCAAATGACTTTGTGTCTCATCCTGATAGAGTGATTGCAGAGAGTTTTCAACGGCTTGAATTTGGTAAGGGGCATTAAAGGGCAACACAATCACTAATAGGATATATAAGCCCAGTATCAGACAGGCGACAAGGAGGAGACTTTTTGGACCAAAGCGTTGTTGACAGTGCCGGTATAGTTTTTTAACAAGATTCATGGAAACCTCTCTTTCTACGAAATGTGACAAATAGGCAATTTAAATTACATTTATATTATATAAATATTACCAAAAGATTACAACGAAATCGTTAATCTTCATAAATCTTTCTTAATATATTCAAACTTAAGGCGAAAAAACATAAAAGCCATTCACTATCTTCACAGATAAATAATAAGTAACGCTTACAATGTAAAAGAGATATTGTTTCTCTGCCATGAATAATCATGGTATATTGTAATTAATCAAAGCGAAGGAGTTTGATAGAATGAAGAAGTTATTGCTATTAGTAGGAACTGTTTTATTGATGTGGATTCCTGGGTTTGAGATGGTTGCCCAAGAGGAAGTGAGCCGTGAAGCGGCTATTGAAATGATTCAAACACCACTTGAGGGTGAAGCGTTATCGAATGAAGCAGCGGATGCTTTATTGGCTGAATGGGAAGCAAAGGTTTTGGAAGTTGGCTCCATTGCAAGTGACGATCGTTGGATTTTGCCAGAGTATTTACCTGAAGGATTAAATTTAGATCATAGCACACATATGGCGCTTATTACGTATTTAGAGAGTTATTTATTAGAACAGACCGTTGAAGAGGAAAGTGTTGTGGAAGAGGAAGCAGCATCGGAGGAATCTGTAGAGTCAATTGAAGAAGCAGCTGAGTATATTGATCCCTTAGAAGATTACTATGAGTATCGTACCGTCATCAACAATTACTATACTGCGATTGAATATTATCAGGCTGGTGGCATTCCAGAGGGAGTTAACGTCACTGCCGTTGAACAAGCTCGTAATATAGAGATTGATCGCATGCTTCAATTTGCCTTAGTCGATTTGGATGGCAATGGTGTTGAAGAGTTATTGCTGATGAGTGGCGACCAAATTTTTGAAGTATACACGACGGATATCAATGCCCAAGAACGCGTTGCGATTCCACTGTTTAAAGATGATCATCTCGTTGAACGCTCCTATTTAACCTTATATGAGGGCGGTTCGATGATGGTCCTTGCATCCGGTGGTGCTGAATATGGTTTATATACCTTGTACCAAATGACAGCCGATGGTTTGGCAATTGAAGAAGTGGATGCCATGATGTATGACTCGGTGGGGATGTCAGCCGAAGAGCCCTATTACCGTGAAGAAGATGAGACGACAACCTATACACAAGCAGAGTTTGATACAATTTTCGAAATGGATCAACGTGTCACCTTAGATGTGGAAGCTCTTGATTGGTATCCAGTGATGGACACTGAAACCTTACAAGCCATTTTAGACCGTGAAGCCCAAGAGCTTGACTTAACTACATATCCTTATGCCGTGGATTTTACTTCATTAGGTGACACCATGACTTTTACGATGGATGCGGTTAATGCACCGACACAAATTGAACTCGATTTAGTGAACCATCAATTGACGACGAGTTCCAATGGTAACAATGTTAATGTTTATCAAGTTAGTTTCGCTTATGTTGACGAAACGGTCATTCGCGTCTTTTCACAAAATAATCCGAGTGAAATCCGGACGGTTTCAGCCAATACGGCGATTACACTTAACGATATTGTAGAAGGATCCCAAGCTGAAGTCATCGGACAAACTTTTTACCTATTTTATAATGCCAATGGAGGAATATCGTTAGCTACAGCCAATTTTGCGGGGAATGTCGAGCCTGATCAAGTAGATGTTATGTTGGAGTATGTCTATTGATTGTATGAGGGGTATTACTTATAAGTGTTATAGTGATTAGAAAGAAGGGATGAAATGAAAACAAGGATACTGTTTGGAGTAGCTGTATTGTTGAGTGGCTTTTATCAAATGCCTACCCTAATGGTTGAGGCACAAGCTGAGACAGCCAACTACGATCATATGTTAGAGAAAATAAGTCCGTTAATGAATTCAATGATAACAACAGACGCGGCTGTCGAAGAAGCTTGGTTAGACTATCAATCCATGCTGTCAAATGTAGAATTTTGGGATGCTTTAGACTGGAAAACGGAGAAACAGGGAGCAAGCTGGGATGATATGATTAATCTGTTTACGCCAGATGCCACTTTGACTGAAGATTATCCTGAACTTAGTTACCGTTATGAAACAGAATCCTTGCAAACCCTTGAAATTAATTTGTTGTTTAATGAAAATACGTTGTATTATTCCGAGATAGTCGCTATACCGACGGAATTTACGGACGAGATGCTAGTCTCCATAGATGATTTAGGTACTTTTGTGAAACTTGGTTTTCCAACGATGGATCCGCTCCTAGAGGTAGAACCGCATGTATTTGGCGTTGCTAATATGGTAAAAGATGGTCTGTTAGGCACAACCGTTAGTTTTGCTTCAGGTTCTTCAATGGAAGAAGACGGGAACTTAGAGTTTTTAATGTTTTTAGATGAAAAAGTAGTTGAATCGATTTACTATACAACCCCTTATTTTACTGAGTTTCGTGAAAATGACATGGGAGATTTTAAACAAGATTTGTTTTACTATGCCTATAATAATTATCACGTTTCACCGGTTTTAAGTGAATTAGTTAATATGAATTCTTCTTCGAATGATATCTTTATTTATGATTCACAGCAATTAGCGGAATGGGTAGATTACGATTTTGATATGCTTAAAATGGACACAGGGACACAAGGGGAAGCCATAGATACCGTTGTTGAAATGATTGACACGCAGATTGAAGGCGTAAGGGAAAGTATGGATGAAAAGACTGAACGTATCACCTACACCTTTACTGATGAAAATGATCCTGAAACAGAAGCCATCCTTAGTTTAATCTTTGTTGATGGGGAGCTAGCATCCATTATTAACCGTGATAATAATGGTGATTTAGTTGATGGCAATTGGATGGATTATATGGCTCAGCCGTTATTGGCAAGCGATATTCCAGTCGGAGAAACAATCACACCTCTCGTTACGACATCCTTTGATGTGTATGCTGTTGCAACGGTAGCTTTAGAAAATGGTTACCATCAAGCTTTTCTATCACCGGTAGAAACCGAGAGTGGCGATATCGTATTAGCAGTCATTGATGTGCAGGATTATTACGTTGAAAGCATTAATTATTTAGAAAGTATTACGGATTATAGTGAGGTTGATTATTTGTTGTATGATTATTTAGCCTCACAATATAATCAATAGTGTTAACAAAATAAACCATACTGTCTTTAGTATGGTTTATTTTGTTAATGAATTAATGAAAGGCAGTGACGTTAATGAAATTGATTTTGAAAAGGGCCTGGTATGGCCTATTAAGTGTTTGGGTGGCTACGTTGTTGTTTCCCTTTGACAAACGGTGGCTGCTCAAGAACAAATCAAACAGCCAGATATTAGCCAAGCTTTAACCCCTTTAACTACACTCGATGCAGCCGTAGAAACGGCTTGGGCTGATTATCAATCCATTTTGAATACCTTCCCTTTTTGGGATCAAGCACGGAGTGCGGATGATGTGATGGGAATTGATATGGAAAGCATACTGGCCGAATTTACACCTGAAGCCACTTTAAGACGCGAAGAGAATCAACTAATCTATTCATATGCGACAGAAGCTTTTCAATCCTTAGATTTACGTTTAATCTTTTTCAATGATGAACTTTACAATATTGAATTAGTCGGTATCCCAGAAACATTTACAGAAGATATGTTGGCCTCTTTAGACGACCTAGAGCCGATTATTGCCAAAGATTTTCCCAGTATATCAACTATCCTTGATCGGCATGCTTTTATCTTTGGTGTGTCAAATATGGTAAAAGATGGCCAATTGGGAACCGGCTTGTTGTTTTTAGCCGGGGACAGCTTGGAAACAGCCAATATTGAATTGATGCTCTATTTGGATGATACAGCCGTAAATTCGATTTATTTTCCAGCAGAGATATTGACTAATATGCTAGTGAATGGTTTTGATCGTTTACCAAATGATTTGAATTTTTATATGCTAAGAGAGTTTACGATTTCGCCTATTTTAAACGAACTGATAAACCGCAACACGACTAGTAATCAAGGCTTTAGACAAGCGCAAAATGCGGCTGAATATATTTTTGATACCTTTACGGTGCGAAATCTTCAGGATCAAATTGAAGGGGATACGCTAGAGACGGTCTTAGAAACATTTGTAACGCCAGTGGCACCGACTAGAGAAGTGGTTCATACAAATATGGAACGCCTCACTTACAATTATGCCGGTGATGATGGCATGAATGGGCAATTGAATCTTATGTTCTTTGATAATCAATTAGCCTTTGTCTCAACCATGGACAGCAGTCTTGATCCATTTGCTGCGACTGTGTTGGGAGCTAGCCGTCCCATCTATTTCAATGATTTAAGCATGAATGAGTCGCTTACCCCTTTAATAACCAAGCCATTTGACGCTTATGCGATGGCAACGATGAACATTGCGGGAGGGAATCATCAGGTCTTAGTTGCCCCCGTTGCAATGGTTGATGTCGGTATTCGTGTGGCTTTGATTGATATTGAACATTACCGTATCACTGCCATTACCTTTGTCGATGTTTTGCCGGAAGGTTATAGCCTTGATATGCTGTTATTTGAACATATCTTTTCTCAATATACCCAATAATCAAACAGTACCCCATCCACCCCAAATACAGGATCCGTTGTAGGTAGAGGCAGCTGTGCAATACGGTGTAAGTTTTCGGGGCGTTCATCGGCTTTACCGGTAAGTAAATCATATTCATGGCCATCAGGATAAGCACCAATAACCGTAAAATCCGTTGAAGCATTTAAACGTTTATGCCCAACACCTGCAGGAATCACAACCATATCACCCGCCTTAAGCGTAAACACAATGCCATTAGCACCGCCACCTAACTGAACCTCAGCCCAGCCCGCTTCAACACCTAGCACTTCATGTGAGGTGCTATGATAGTGGTGATAATTGAAAATACCGTTACGCCAAGCCTTCGTCCAATTATTTTCACTAAATATCGCTGCAATAACGTCACTAGCATCAAACACCTGGGAATAAATCAACAGGGGTAGTTTGGGATTATTGGGGATTTTGCCATCATCTTCAAAAAACACAGCCTGAACCTGGGGATATTTATTCATTAGAATGCTCCTTATCGGTTTTATTATTTTCAGTGTAGCATAACTATCACTAAATCGATAACAATATCAATTTATGTTTACAGTTTGTAATATTTGTCAGTTGTAATAAAGTCAAGGGCTTAATATACTATAACTAGTCAAAAATTAATGGAGGAAATTATGCGTACAGAATTATTATATTTATATGACGATCGCAAGGATGTTACTTTGAAGGCCTACCTACTGGAAGATAATGTGAATTTAAGACCCAAGAAGACGTTACCCGCCATCATTATTAATCCGGGTGGCGGTTATATGTACTGCTCTCCCCGTGAGGCTGAACCGATTGCCCTTCGTTTCAATGCCATGGGCTACCATGCTTTTGTGTTAGAATATTCAGTTTACGGCGAAGGCAAGTATCCTTTTGAATTAGATTCAGACTTACCCGTAAAGGAACATTCACTTTTCCCGCATGCCATGCAAGAAATTGCCATGTCATTCGAACTGATTCACCAACATGCTGCGGAGTGGAAAGTCGACACGAACCAAATTGGCACCATTGGCTTTTCAGCTGGCGGCCATAACGTCGCCATGTACGCTAACAACTGGAATACCCCCGTCATTCAAGACGCTGTTTCCTTGAAAGGCGACGCCCTAAAACCTGCCTTCAATATCGTAGGCTACCCCTTAACCGACCTAATAAATATCACTGCCAACATCGAAGATTTAAATACTGTGGCAGAAGCCAAGCCAATTTTAATCGCCTGCTTTGGGAAATCAGATGTATCGCAAGCCGAATTGGAATATTACAGCCCAGCTAGGAACGTTAATTCTGACACACCCCCTACCTTTATTTGGACAACCTCTGAAGATCAAGTGGTAGCTGCCCAGGATTCCATTCAATTAGCTTTAGGCTTAGCCCACAATAATATCCCCTTTGAATTGCATGTGTTTGAAAAGGGTCCTCATGGTTTATCATTAGCCAACCCATCTACCGCTCGAGCTGCTGAACACATCAACCCTAAAGCAGCCACATGGGCCGAAATGGCCGAAAAATGGCTCAACGACCGCTTTCCCGTGGAAGCACTCGATATGTAACAGTGACTGAGACGATGTGTAAGTGTGGAAAGTGGAACAAACACGGGTTGAATATTCCACTTAATGGATTAAGTGGAACAAACTCGGTTAGAAAGTTCCACTTAATGGGTTAAGTGGAACAAACTGGGTTAGAATATTCCACTTAAGCGCGATTATGAGCTGTTTTCAAACATATTTATCAATTTGCCGGACGTCGATTTTGGATGAAGGCCGGCAAATCAGTTTGGCGGACGTCCCATGAAAAAGAAAGCCGGCAAATAGGTGAACCCGCTTGATTTGCACCGACATTTCAAGAAAGCCGGACGTCGATTTTGTATGAAGGCCGGCAAATCAGTTTGGCGGACGTCCTGTGGAAATGAAAGCCGGCAAATGGGTGAACCCGCTTAATTTGCACCGGCATTTCAAAAAAGCCGGACGTCGATTTTGTATGAAGGCCGGCAAATTCGATTGCCGGACGTCCCGTGAAAAAGAAAGCCGGCAAATGGGTGAACCCGCTTAATTTGCACCAACATTTCAAAAAAGCCGGACGTCGATTTTGTATGAAGGCCGGCAAATTCGATTGCCGGACGTCCCATGAAAAAGAAAGCCGGCAAATAGGTGAACCCGCTTGATTTGCACCGGTATTTCAGAAAAGCCGGTTTTTTAACTCCTCATTTATCATAGGTGCATACGAGAACATGTAAAAAACGATAGCGACAACTTGTGCATGAGAAGCTATGGGATCCTTCATAGAATAATCCAGAGATATTTATTAAAAGTGATTGTATTTGTTTTTAAAATGTGCTATTATAATTTTTGTTGTTCTGATAAAGACAATGCGGAAATAGTTCAGCGGTAGAACATCACCTTGCCAAGGTGGGGGTCGCGGGTTCGAACCCCGTTTTCCGCTTGTATTTTTCGTAAAATGCCGGGGTGGCGGAACTGGCAGACGCACAGGACTTAAAATCCTGCGGTGGGTGACTACCGTGCCGGTTCGATTCCGGCCCTCGGCATAAGTTTTTTTATCATACAGCATTCATTGCACCCGTAGTTCAATTGGATAGAATACTTGACTACGAATCAAGCGGTTGCAGGTTCGAGTCCTGCCGGGTGCATAAAATAATCTCCCTGACACATGGTGTTGGGGAGATTTTTGTATATAAATACAATATGAATTTTAGTGGTTACCTATCTAGAGCATCCTTTTTCTTTGCAATCATCACTCAAAAATGTTCGAGGAGGGTGCTTTGGATTGCTTGCTTGTACCGTAATGCTATCGTCGGTTATATAACATGCTTCAAAGTCCCTTCGTCGCCGTGAATGATTACAACGGGAATTTATCCATTGAAATCAACTTCAGGCATTATTTTGATTAATACTTCGTCACTTGAGTAGATACCATCCCCCACTTACTTCTAAAACAAAATATTCTTCAGGGTTTATATCTTCGAAATGCTCAAATTTTTGTAACTCTTGATAAGCAATGCCGTTTGAACCAGCTTTCACTGACCCATATTTAGGTACCGATTTGCTTTCAAAAAATACGGAACTAGAAAGGGTGGAGTAGTTGGCTATTAATAGCAGTTTCTTCTACTCGCTACAATTTCCTATTAATAAAACCGTAGACAGAAATAGTAGCAATATGCTCCCCCTGAAGTAGATAAAATAAACTATTTAAGGATTTTTGTATGCTTAAATAGAAAGTCCACTATTGAAATTTTAAAGAAAAATTTGTCAAAGAACATATTACTTCCGCTTTGAAGAGGAAAATCATTAAACTTGAAATCGTTTACGTTCGGTGTTGTTACTCATATAATATAAATACATATTAAGTTAAAATAATAAATGAATATTAGAGTTACGAATAGGAGGGATTAATTCAATGATTAAGTTTCCTGATGGTTTTCTTTGGGGAACATCAAGTTCTGGTCTTCAAAGTGAAAGTGTTGAGGTAGGTGATGGTCAAGGTATGAATAATGGAATAATTGGTTCAAATAAGAACCAAAAAGAGTCCAAAATTGGGTTGGTCCTGAAAAAATATTAACTTTTTTATAAAAAGTATATAGAAGACAGGATGGTGCTAACTGCCATGGTTACATGTTGTGGACCTTCATTGATTGCTAGTCATGGTTGAATGGATATAGGAATCGTTGTGGGTTAGTTGAATTAGACTTAGAGACTCAAAAAAGAACGATGAAGAAGTCAGGGAATTGGTTTAAGGAACTCAGCATGAACAATGGTTTTAATAACCAGAGCTAGAAGGTGAGAGCAAGTATGAGAGATTTACCACTTGATAGTAAAGAAACTCAATTAATAAAAATTTTATACGATCATATGAACGAGCATGTCTCTAGCCAGGTATTGGGTGACTACATTAATGTATCTGATCGAACGGCTCGCAAATATATAAAAAACATAAGTCAATTCTTAGGTGAGTATGGGGCAAAAATTGATATTAAAAAAGGGCAGGGGTATAAATTGGTAATTGATGACCCTTCTCGCTTTAATTCTATTTTTAATGATATTAGTAATAATCAAAAAAACAATTTAGATGTTCTCACAATTACTGAGCCTAAAGATCGTGAACGTTATCTGTTGAACAAAATATTCTTAGAAGGTCAAATTCTAACGGTGGATGAATATGCTAAAGAACTATTTGTCAGTAATTCAACAATCATGCATACTCTTCAAAGTATTCGAAAGCAATTACAAGCCTATGAACTGACTCTGATTAATGATGTGAATGAGGGAATATCCATTCAAGGAGTTGAGCTTGAGAAAAGGCGGTTCATCTTAAATTACTTCTTTAAGTCACATCCATTGGATACTTTCATGAATTTCACTTATGACTATCTTAAAGAATCAGATATATCATTAGAATCACTTTTCATTATAGTCTTAGAAGAGTGTCGGAATGGTAAAATCCAGCTGTCCGATTATGCTATGCAGAATCTAGTGTTGCATTTGGCACTAGCTATTGTTCGTATTAAGGAAGGTAAGACAATCGAAGCTTTTCAAAGTAATCAAGAACTTGATTTTTCCTATGAGATTGATGTTGCTAAGCAAATTATTAGTCGTGCTGAGGACCTTGAAAAGATTGAATTTCCTGAAGATGAAGCCAAGTACATTGCCTTGCATCTTAATTCTAAGTCTAACAAAGATTATGAGCAAGATGACTTACATAGTGCTAATTTCAATGTATTACAAAGTCAGATTTTTCAAGCTCTTTCAACGATGAAAGATTCATCTAATCTGGAATTTAGTTTAGATTCAATGTTAGTGATGGGGTTAGAAGCACATTTTGAACCGCTTATTACACGATTAAAGATGGGTGTTCAAATGAAAAACCCTTTATTTGATGAAGTTTATAGTAGATATACAAAGGAATTCGAAATTATTAAATATTATTTTAGTCAGATGCCATTACTCGAAGGACACGAGGTTGATAATCATGAATGGGCTTATATTGTTCTTCATGTCTTAGCTGCTATTGAAAGACATAAGCAAAAGCAACAATTGAATGTTATTGTTATCTGTTCAACAGGTATGGGGAGTGCACAGATGTTGCGTAGTCGTTTGGAGACGGAGTTCGGTTCAAGTATTCGTATCATTGATGTGATCAGCTATTATCAACTGGATGAACAGAAATTAGAGGATATTGATTTGATTATATCAACGATAGATATAACTACTTCTTTCTTTACTATTCCAGTCATACAAGTTAGCGTTTTCTTGAATGAACAGGATATTAGACAAATAAAGCATTATATAAAAGACCATAACAAAGCTTTTAACTCAACATCTCAAAAAAGAATCACTGAGTCTCATTCATCACGACTATTCAATGAGTATTTCAGTGAAGATCGCTACTTTATAGTTAATCAACCAATTTCAAGAGAAGACTTACTACATCAAATGGTCGAAACCTTAACTGATTTTCAAGAGGAATCCCTTGTTGAGGACTTTATTAAGCAAGTAGAGTTGAGAGAAAGATTTGGTTCTTTAGTTTTTTCTGAGAATCTAGCCTTCCCGCACCCTTCAGTTCCCTTAGGCGTCCACAGTGAGATAGCCGTTGCCGTGATAAAAGATGGGGTCGAGTGGGATGAAGAGCATAAAGAGATAAAATTTGTTGTTCTCATGTCTCCTTCAAAGGTATCTAATAAGGGATTACCTAAAGTGACAGATTTCTTTGTGCGTTTTATTGGGGATGAGGAGGCTCAGAGGAGCTTACTAGAAGATCCAAGTTTTGAGAATTTTAAGGCTTTATTTATAGAACAGTAAAAATAAAAAATATAGGAGAATTATCATGAAAGAAATTATGTTAGTGTGTAACGCTGGAATGTCAACAAGTATGTTAGTAACGAAAATGCAAAAAGCATCAGAAGAACAAGGGATTGAAACAAAAATTTGGGCAGTATCTTTGTCAGAAGTGGACGAGAATGTTCGCAATAATAATATCGATGTCATCTTAGTAGGCCCACAAGTGAAATTTGTAGTGAAGAAATACAAAGATACCTACGAACCAGACATTAAAGTAACAGACATCCCAATGGCAGATTATGGGCGTATGGATGGAGAAAAAGTACTTCAATTAGCACTGACAACAATTGGATAGGAGATAGGTATTATGAGTGAACCAGAGAATTTAGAAGAGGTTATGGGTTTAATTATGTATGGGGGAGATGCCAAAGGGAAGGCTATTGAAGCCATCGAAGCGGCAAAATCAGGAGACTTTGACTTAGCAGAAGAGAAAATGGCTGAAGCTAATGAATCATTGGTAACAGCTCACAAATCTCAAACTAGCCTACTAACAAGTGAGGCTGAAGGTGATAATGTCGAAATTTCTTTATTATTAATTCACGGTCAAGATCATTTGATGAATGCCATTACATTTGTCGATTTAGCCAAAGAAATGGTAGATATTTACCGGAAATTAAGAGATGTAGAAAAGTAGGTGGTATAGATTGAGATGAGTGAAATCTATGATTCTGGCGCTGAATCATTTTTTAAAATATTAATAATGTCAGGAACCAGTATTGGATTTTGTGTAGAGTAAATAACGTTTATAAAAATGCACACAAATTATAAAGGAAGGAGAATAAATAGACCTCATCGTGATTTTTTACCGATTCGAAAAAAATATTAGGAGGATATAAAAATGTCATTGCAATCATTTATGGAAGAAAAATTTACACCCCTTGCATCAAAGTTTGCGGCGAATAAATATTTGGTCGCTGTACGTGATGGTATGATTCTTACATTACCTTTGATTATGATTGGTTCAGTCTTCATGGTCATCGCTAGTTTACCATTTCCAGGTTGGGAGGAATGGCTCGGTTCAACAGGTATATCAGATATTCTTTGGAAAGGTACGGGTAGTAGTTTTGATTTAATGGGATTAGTTGCAGCTTTTGGAATTACTTATACTTTTGTAAAAGAAAATAAACAAGATGGTGTAGCAGCAGGAATTATTTCTGTATCTGCATTTGTAACAGCAACTCCATTTATGTCTAGTGAAGCAGGCAACGGAATTCTAACTAGATATACAGGAAGTGGCGGGATACTTCTTGCAATTGTAATTGGTTTGTCGACTGGTGTCATTTATTCTTGGTTTATTGATCGTGATTATCAGATTAAGATGCCTGAAGGAGTTCCACCAGCAATTTCTAGAAGTTTTAGTGCCTTGTTACCTGGACTATTTGTTATCACAGGCTGGCTAATTATTTATGGGGTACTCGAAAAACTTGGTATTGGAAATATACATGATATTGTAGGGATCGTATTAGGTGGTCCATTAAGTTTACTTAGTGATAATTTAATTGGTACGTTGATCGTTACTCTTATACATGGTTTATTCTGGTTTATGGGGATCCATGGTGGAAATACGGTTCATGCAGTGATGCGTCCACTTTGGATGGCAAATTCAGGTGAGAACTTGGCGGCATTCCAAGCTGGAGAAGAAGTACCACATATTGTGACACAACAATTTATTGAATATTTCGTCCATATAGGTGGTGGTGGAGCTACGTTAGGATTAGTGATCATTATTGCTATACTAGCTCGTTTAAAGAACACAAGTGCTGTAACAAAAACAATGGCTCCAGTTACATTGGTACCGGGGATATTTAATATTAATGAACCCGTATTGTTTGGGATTCCAATTGTTTTGAACTTTAAAATGCTCATTCCTTTCATTATTGTACCAATGATAAATGCTACAATTACCTATCTAACGATGGCAATAGGTATTGTACCAAAGACGATTGGTATTGATGTAGGGTGGACGATGCCAGCTATAATCAATGGTTTTTTAGCAACTGACAATTCTATTAGGGCGGCAATATTGCAGATTATTCTAATTGTAATAGATGGTGCTATTTATTATGTTTTCTATCGTGAAATTGAAAAAGATTATAAGGCGCTTGAATTAACAGGAGCAGAAGCGTAATGCTAGTATCCGTTTAAATCAATAATCTTCAAAATGATAATTTTTTACAGATCGAAGAGGAGGAAGAGGATGAGTTTCCCAAAAGATTTCTTATGGGGTGGGGCAACGGCTGCCAATCAATTAGAAGGTGCCTACAATGTTGATGGAAGAGGCTTAGCCAATGTCGATGTGATTCCACATGGTGAAGACCGTCAGGCAATTATTACAGGAAAAATGAAGCATACAGCATTTGATGATAAGCATTTTTATCCAGCTAAAAAGGCAATTGACCATTACCATCGCTATAAAGAAGATATTGCTTTGTTTGCAGAGATGGGTTTTAAAACGTATCGTTTTAGTATTGGTTGGACTAGAATTTTTCCTAAAGGTGATGAACGAACACCAAATGAAGCAGGTTTAAAATTTTATGATGACCTAATTAACGAGTGTATAAAGTATGATATTGAGCCACTCGTTACCATTACCCACTTTGATATTCCAATGCATTTAGTGGATGAATATGGTGGTTGGAGAAACAGAAAAATGCTTGAATTTTACGAACGTCTTGTCACTGTGCTATTTAATCGATATAAAGGGAAAGTGAAGTATTGGCTTACCTTTAATGAGATTAATGTGTTATTTCGTGACCCGTTTATTGGTGCGGGTATTGTATTTGACGATGGAGAAAACGAAGAACAAGTCAAGTTTAATGCTGCTCATCATGAATTAATGGCTAGTGCAATTGCAACAAAAATTGCGCATGAAGTCGATCCAGAAAATAAAGTTGGATGTATGTTTGCCGCAGGAGCTGGACAGTTTTATCCAGCAAGCCCACATCCCGAAGATGTTCGCGCTGCTCAAGTGATGAAGCAAAAAGATTATTTTTTAATTGATGTACAATCTTTTGGTGAATATCCTAATTATGTCCTTAAGTATTTAGAACGAGAGGGAATTTCTATTCCCTTTGAAGAAGGCGACAAAAAAATATTGAATGAAAATACTGTAGACTTTATTTCATTTTCTTACTATGGATCTTTTGTAGCTGAGAGAGCTGACGAGGGAGGGGATATTAAAGTTGTTGATAACCCTTATTTGGAATCAAATGATTGGGGAACCCCTATTGATCCATTAGGTTTTCGTATTACGATTAACGATTTATATGATCGCTACCAAAAACCATTATTTGTATCTGAAAATGGGATAGGAGCGTATGATAACTTAGATGAAAATGGTTATGTTGAAGATGATTATCGAATTGAATATCATGCCAAGCACATTGCTGCAATGAAAGATGCTATTGAGTTAGATGGAGCAGATGTTTTTGGGTATACAACCTGGGGTCCTATTGATCTTGTTTCAGCAAGTTCAGGTGAAATGTCTAAACGGTATGGTTTCATCTATGTCGATCGTGATGACGAAGGTAATGGAACACTAGAACGTTCGAAGAAAAAATCTTTTAACTGGTATAAAAAAGTAATCGAAACAAATGGTGAAGATTTAACGAATGAATCATTCAGATAAGAAGTGACAAATCATTGACTGAAGAAGACCTTTATTCTAAAGATACCAAACAAACTAGAAAAAGGTCTTTTCTTTATTGTAAATGACTGAAAAATTTGTTAAAAGGAGCAATTAAATGTCTGAACAATTGTCTTTAGGAATTGACATTGGAGGGACAAAGATAGCCATCGCTTTGGTTGATAAGCAAGGAAATATTAGTAACCGCAAAGAGTACTTAAGTGATACAAGAAGTGATGAGACACTGTTTTTGACTTTAACAAACGGTATTGATGAAGTAATGAATGACTCTGGGCTAACAATTAGAGATTTAAAGGGTTTTGGGATTGGAATACCTGGCTTGGTTGATTTAGATAAGGGTGTTGCAGTATTTCAAAATAATTTACCTTGGGAAAATTTCCTGATTGTAAAAAAGTTGAATGAATATTATGGAGAAACTTTAAATGTAGTAATCGATAATGATGTAAAAATGGCTGCATATGCTGAGTATAAAATGGCAAACTTATTACAGGATGAAGTGTTTACCTATATTACTTTATCTACTGGAATTGCAGCAACTACGATTATAAATAATCAAATTCTTAGAGGGAATGGTTTTTCAGGAGAAATTGGTTTAGATCTAATATACAGTGAAGAAGGTTATCGAACACTTGAAGAAGTAGCTGCTGGGCCAGCGATTCAAAAATTTGTACAAGATAAGTTAGGCGACTATTCGATTACTACAAAGCAAGTTTTTGAATTATATAAAGAAGGAGATTCAGTAGCTGAAAAGGCGATCAATAAAAGTGTTCATTCAATGGCACTGTCAATTTATTCGCTGATTAATCTTTTAGATCCTAAAAAAATTGTTCTAGGTGGAAGTGTCATCTACTATAATCCTTTTTATATCGAATTACTTAAAGATGAATTAAAGAAAATTCTTTTAGACCAGCAGCATCATATTCTTGATTCGATTTCTGCAACAACTCTTGGAAGAGACAATGGAATTATTGGTGCAGGATTAAAAGTATTCAACTAAAAAACGCAGAATAATTTAGTTCGATAGACAGTATATAGAAGGTTAGTAAGGGTAAAATAGTTGGATAAATAGGGTAAAAACTAGCCCTAAAGAAATCGCAATTAAAGCAATCAAGTTCTGATTGCTCATTGCGATTTTTGTTTTGAAAAGATAAGAAAGTCTTGTATATAAATAAAACTATAGCTCATAACGGCATGTTTTTATGATAAGTGACAAATGTCTGATGTATAATAGTTCATCTTAACAGGCGGATTGCTTCAGTTTACGCTTAAGAGAGTCGGATGTTTCCGGCTTCTTTTTTGTAACAAAATTCAAGTTATTTATTTGAAAGGTTTATGCTATGATAGGAGTAATTTCACTCAAGGAGGTTGCTATGGAATTACAACGCGTCCATACAAATGAATTTACAGCCATTCAGTTGTTTTACCATCAATTAATCGAGATGATGGAGGGCTCACCCTATCTACCGGGTTGGGAAAAAGACATTTACCCATCTGATGAGATGCTACATGATGCGCTCAACAAACACGAATTATATGCGGTTGAAATCAATGGCACATATGTAGCTGCCATGATTATGAATCATGATTATAATGAAGGTTACAAGAAAGCCAATTGGGCAATCACGGCCAAGGATAATGAAGTCACCGTGATTCATGCCTTGGGGATACTCCCCACCCATCAAGGCCAAGGGTTAGCCAAGTTCCTAGTTCAAGAAGCAATCACACGCGCTCAGCAAAATCACCAAAAAGCGATACGCCTAGATGTGCTTGCTAGCAATCTTCCTGCCCATAAGCTCTATACGTCACTTGGTTTCAAACTAATCGACACTGTCCAAATGTTTTATGAAGATACCGGCTGGACGGACTACCTCTTATACGAGTATGTTTTATAAAATAAATATCACTGCCTGAACGGTTCACATGATGAAGGAGATCCCTATGCAATTACGACGTTTAAACACCGATGACTTTTTAGCCATCCAGTCACTTTACCATCAATTAATCGACATGATGGAAGGGTCGCCCTACATACCGGGTTGGGAAAAAGGCGTGTATCCTTCAGACAAACTATTGCTAGGTGCCCTCAACAAAGAAGAACTCTATGCCGTAGAAGTTGAGGGGATTTATGTGGCGGCTTTGATCATAAACCATGAATACAACGAAGGATACAAAGAAGTCGTCTGGGACATCGATGCAAAAGATGAGGAGATTACCGTTATTCATGCTTTGGCTGTGTTGCCAACCTATCATGGAAAAGGGTTAGCCACTTTTCTCGTCCAAGAAGTCATTCGTTTGGCAAAAGCCACCCATCAAAAAGTCGTCCGAATGGATGTCTTAGCTAGCAATCTACCCGCCCAACGACTCTACACAAAATTAGGTTTTAAATTAATTGACACGACACATATGTTCTATGAAGGCATCGGATGGACAGATTACTTAATGTACGAATACGCCCTCTAAAATAAAAAGCCGCATGTTTATAATTATCGTGTGTCGGTCCGTCCTTTACTCGATAATTAAAAACATGCGATTTTATGTAGCACCACCTACGTCTCAGCAGTGGTATTTATTATAAAGCGTCACGCATGGCTTGGATTTCATTGGCAAATTGCGGAATAATCGGTTCAAAATAAATCCCAAGTTTTTGGTCACGGTCAACTTTCATGCTATGTTGAATGGCCAATTCCATATACGGCGTGCTTTTCTTGACCGCATCGAGAACCGTATCGCCCAACAAATAGTAAGCCATAATTAAACTAACGGACAAGTCGCCGATCCCTTTAAACCAAGTGTCAAATTTTTGGTGCATCACATATTGCGGTTCTTCACCTGGGGTATAAACATAGTAACCAATGGTTTCTTCCCCATCATGGACTTCACCATTAGAAACCCCCGTTAAAACAACATTCTTAGCGCCTAAATCAACTAAACCTTGGCAAATTTTAGGATAGTCTTCAGTTGAAAGATCTTCAGAGAAAGGATAATCCGTAATGAGACAGGCTTCAGTTAAATTTGGGACAATAATATCAGCATATTTAACCAATTTACGGAATTTTTCAGGGAAATCTTCTGAAAAACCTGCGTATAATTTACCAAAATCCGCCATAATGGGATCAATGATAACTGGCAAATCGTAATCGACTTTTTCTAAGTAGTCAATGACCGTGTCAATTTGCTTAGAATCCGCAAAGTAACCCGTTAAACAACCACGAAATTGAACATTCATGTCATACCAATGATTTAAAATTTCGTCAAAAGATTCATTTAGATAATGTTTAATCAAACCAGGATAACCTAAAGTATGAGTCGACAAAATCAATGTCGGCAGTAAGCCCACCTCAAATTGGGCTGCTTCCAAAATCGGTAAATTCGACATGCCAGCCACTTTAGCGACACCGGGTAAATCATTAATAACTAGTACTTGATTGCTCATAATACTCCTCCTCTTTTTTACAACACTTAGTATAGCACAAAAACAACCTTCTGAACAGTTTTTTGAATAAATATCTCTGCAACGTTCAAATATTTATTTGAATTAATTGCTAAAAACTATTTACAATTTGCATAGGATGGTGTATAATAGTCAAAGATAGTCAATGTTAAGAAAAAGGAGGGGTAAAAGTGTCGCAAAGAAACATGTCAGATATCATTGAAGCATATCTGAAGGGTTTTTTGAAACATCAAGAACACATTGAAATTAAACGCAGTGATGTGGCAGAACATTTTGACTGTGTACCTTCACAAATTAATTATGTCATCAACACACGTTTTACCCAAGAACACGGCTATTTAGTTGAAAGTAAACGCGGAGGCGGCGGCTATATTCGTATTTTGAAAATCCATTTAGTGGATCAAGCGGATCAAATTGATCAATTAAAAGATCTTGTTGGTCAAAAGATTAGTCAACGTAACAGTGTTAATCTAATTCAGACTTTATACGACCGTGAAATTATTACTAAGCGTGAAGCCACAATGATTTTAGCGATAACCGAAAAATCCGTTTTACAAACATATACCGATCAAGAACAAGAACTCAGAGCAACCATTTTGAATACGTTTTTTGATCAATTAAAATATACAGACAAATAAGAGGTGAACAATTTATGTTTGAAGAATTATTTACAGATAGTGCCCGCCAGGTCATGATATTTGCTGCTGAGCAGGCCTATTACTTACGTCACCAAGCAGTTGGAACCGAGCATATTCTACTTGGTTTAGCGCGTGAAGAAACAGGGATTGCTGGGAAAGCCTTACGTAGTGTAGGAGCAACTTACCAAGCCCTATTAATTGAATTGGAAGCCATCCATGGCAAAACCGCTTCACCACGCACTGAAGGTGAAGTTGTTATTCCCTATTCACCACGTGCCAAAAAAGTCATTATGAATGCATCCAATGACGCCAAACGTCTCGGTGCAGCAAAAGTAGGAACCGAACATTTATTATTAGGTTTATTAAAAGAAGAAATTTTAGCGACTGTCCTATTGAAAAACTTAGGCATTGATATTAACGAATTGCGTAAAACCGTTTATGAATTGATTGGCGTTGCTCAATCTAATGAAAGAACCGGCGCGCAAAACCTAGGTCGTCAAGCAGGGCGTCAAAGTAGAAATCAAGCAGAAACGCAATCAAACACACCAACGTTAGATTCTGTTGCGCGAGATTTAACCCAATTAGCTCGTGAAAATAAATTGGATCCATTGATTGGACGTTCTAAAGAAGTCCATCGTATGGTTCAAATTATCAGTCGTCGTTCAAAAAATAACCCGGTCTTAGTGGGTGAACCTGGTGTGGGTAAAACAGCTATTGTTGAAGGACTCGCTCAACGTATGGTTTCTGGTGAAGTGCCTGAAGATATCGCAAGAAAACGTCTTATGATGTTGGATATGGGTTCTTTAGTTGCTGGAACGAAATATCGTGGGGAATTTGAAGAACGCATGAAGAAAATCATCGATGAGATTACCAATGATGGGGAAGTTATCTTATTCATTGATGAGTTGCATACTTTAATCGGTGCCGGAGGAGCAGAAGGTTCCATTGATGCCTCAAACATCTTAAAACCAGCCCTTGCGCGGGGTGAAATCCAAACAATTGGTGCAACGACTTTAGATGAGTATCAAAAACATATTGAAAAAGATGCCGCTTTGGAACGTCGTTTCTCACGTGTCATGGTTGAGGAACCAACCCAAGAAGAATCGATTCAAATTATCGATGGACTTAAAGGTCGTTATGAAGATCACCATCAAGTAGATATTACGGAAGATGCCGTTTTAGCAGCCGTTAAATTAAGTTCACGCTACATGACAGGTAGACGCTTACCGGATAAAGCGGTTGACTTGATTGATGAAGCCGCTGCTAAAGTGCGCATCGATGAATCAATGGACAGCTTAACCGTTAGCAATCTTGAACGTCAATTGAGTGACATAGCAGATCGCAAAGAAAAAGCCATTTTAAGTCGTGAATTTGAACGTGCCGCAAGCTTACGTGAAGAAGAACAAGCCGTTGAAACAGCCATCCAAACAGCGACTGAAAAAGAAAAAGAAGAAGAAGTTGAACCTGTTCGCTTACAAGTAACTGGAGAAGATGTTGCTGAAGTTGTTGCCTTAGCGACTGGCGTTCCGGTTCGTCAAATGGACACTAAGGAAGCGGACCGTTTAATTAACCTTGAAGAAGAATTGCATAAACGTGTCATTGGTCAAGACGAAGCCGTTAAAGCTGTGTCACGTGCCATCCGTCGTGCCCGTTCTGGCTTGAAGAGCCCAGGCCGTCCAATTGGTTCCTTCCTATTCTTAGGACCAACTGGAGTTGGTAAAACCGAGTTAGCCAAAACCATTGCCGAATCTATGTTTGGTAGTGAAGATAACATGATTCGTGTGGACATGTCTGAGTACATGGAAAAACACAGTGTGTCTCGTTTAGTCGGCTCACCTCCAGGTTATGTGGGATATGATGAAGCTGGTCAATTAACAGAAAAAGTCCGTAACAAACCATACAGCGTTATTTTATTCGATGAGATTGAAAAAGCCCATCCAGATGTTTTCAATATCTTATTGCAAGTATTTGATGATGGACACTTAACAGACGGTAAAGGACGTAAAGTCGATTTCCGTAATACCATCATTATTATGACATCGAATATTGGTGCGACAGCCCTACGTGATGAAAAATCCGTTGGTTTTGGTGCTGTTAATGTTAAAGATGACTTTAATGCGATGGAAAAACGTATTCGAGAAGAATTGAAGAAAGTTTTCCGTCCAGAATTCCTTAACCGGATTGATGAAACCGTCGTATTCCACCCATTATCTAAAGAAGATATCCGCAAAGTTGTTCGTTTGCATGCGCAAGATGTTGTGAAACGTCTCGAAGATCTCGAAATTGAAGCACGCGTAACCGATACAGCCGTTGATATTATCGCCGAAGCCGGATATGACCCAGAATATGGTGCCCGTCCAATTCGTCGTGCGATTCAAAAACAAATTGAGGATACTTTGAGTGAAATGATGCTGAACGGCGAAATCGAACTGGGTGACCGCATCACCATCGGTGGTCGCAGTGGTGCCATTAACATCGCACACCGCAAATAATCCAAATAAATATCGCTAATTCTTTCAAAATTTCTGCTTTCTAAAAGGCGTATTAATTTAATCTAATCAAAGGATATGCTATACTAGGTTTACACTAAAAGAGCAAGTTATTGCTACAAAATTGTGTAAGGAGGAAATCAAATGAAAGATCATTGGGGAAAGATTTTATTAGGATCAGCGGTTGTTGTTGCAGGTGTTTCACTATTCTTGTATTTTGATGAAACAGCTCGTGAAAAAGTTGAAGGTGTTCTAAATCGTGAAAGAGCCAAAATGTTTGTTAAACATCGCTTAAACGGCTCAGATGCTATGGTAAGTGCCGTTGATAGCCTTTCTGATACTGAAATTAATACACTCATGAAAGTAATGAATTCAACGAGTAAAGCCAAAGATAAAGCTAGCGATACTTTCTCAGATATTATGGACAAAGCTAAAGAAGTAACTTCTGACGTTACACACAAAGTGACCGATATGTTCTAACAAAAAAAGTGCTGTACCAGCTCCTAATAGGAGTTGGTACAGCACTTTTTTTTGTGGACTTTTTTCAAAATAGGCACCGCCAGTTGGCTGGTTTCAGGGGTATTTATTAGAGGGGTTTGGCGTCGAATTCTTTTTCAACGGCTTCGATTAGTTTAGCGTTGAAGTTCAACTGGGCAGGGATCTGATCGGTTTCGTTGTTTAAAACCAGATTGATGTAGAACAACGGGCTGTCTTTGAGTGGGATGGCGATAATATCCGTTCGATCTTTTACAAGGGTATCAATCATCAAGCCAACACGGATACCGGAGGCGATGATGGAATGGGCGGTTGGGATTTCATCGGTATACAGAACATTGGTCGTATCGATGTTATTTTCTGATGCCCATTTTGTAAAGAGTTTATGATGCAAATAGCCTTTAGATAAAGATAGGAAGCTCTGGCCAGCGAGTTGTTCGGCTGAGATTTCACTGTATTTGGCTAAAGGGTGGGTGGTGGACACACAAACAGAGAGCGGCTTGGCATCAATTTCATATTGCGTCAACCAGCGTTCATGCAAGGGTGAGCCGTCTAAGCCAACAATGGCAGCTGGGACTTTGCGTGTACGGATAAGTTGTAACATTTCATCGGAACTTTCTTCTTCAACCAATTTTAAATCGGAAATAAATTCAGTTAGATAAGGCAAAATGCGCGTAAAATAAGCGCCCCCGATGGTTGGTAAGAATCCAAAGTAGACATTTTGTGAATTAAGGTTAGCAATCTCAGTCTTGGTATTGTTAAACAGATTTAACATTTCGATGGTTCTTTGGTAGAGAAGTTGCCCTGAAGGGGTGATTTGAATGTGCTTGGTTGATCGATTCCGTTTAATTAAGGTTGAATTAAACTCATCTTCTAACCGTTTTAGGGCGATGGAAATGGATGGCTGAGATACGAAAAAATGCTCAGCAGTTTTCGTGAAACTCAGGCTTTCGGCTAAGTATTTGAAGTATTCTAAGTCTCTTAAGTTCATGATTGACCTCCAATATGTTATCTATAAATTATTTATATGGTATGATAATGAAGCTATATTTTGATATGGGGATAAATATGATATATTGGATGCAAGTTGAAAAAACGTTTTCAGTCCAATATGGCTATTGTAATTATAACATAAGTCAAAAGGAATGGCAGTAATATTAGATTTTTTAGATAAAATGTTATAGGAGAAAGGTTGATTTTGATGAAGATATATAAACAGCTATTTTGGATTTTTCTGTTTTCGTTCGCAGGTGAGGTGTTTTCGATACTGCTTAAGAATTGGATTGCCATCCCTGGCAGTGTGATTGGGATGGTGCTCTTATTTCTAGCTCTTCACTATAAATGGATTAAGATTGAGCAGGTTGAAACGGTAGGGTCGTTTTTAACCGATAATATGGCAATTTTGTTTGTCCCTGCAGGGGTTGGTTTGATGACTAACTTTGATGTCTTGGGTGATATTTGGTGGCAATTAATTTTAATTATTCTTGTGACGACGGTGTTGATGATGGGATTTGTTGGACGCACTGTACAAAGCTTAAAAGCTAAAACAGAAGCCAAGGATTTAAATCAAGTTTCTGGGAAGGAGGATTAAGATGAGTACGCTTTTACCTATTTTAGAAACCCCTTATTTTGGAATTTTTATGACATTTTTGTTTTATTTAATTGGGGATAAATTATATAAACGTTGGCCGATTCCTATTTTTAATCCTTTAATCTTCGCAATTATTGCCATTATCATTGTGTTACTTTTAGGCGATATTCCTTATGAAACGTTTAATAAAGGCGGCCAGCACATTAACTTACTAATAACACCTGCAACGGTGGCTTTAGCTATCAAGCTGGAGAAAAACTTTATTTATTTGAAACGTTACTATAAGTCGATTCTTACGGGGATTGTCTTAGGTGTTTTATTCCATTCCGTGATGGTGATTGGTTTTGCTTTATTATTCCGTTTTGACGGGCAGTTAGCAGCTACCTTATTCCCTAAATCGATAACGACGGCCATTGCCGTTGGGATTTCTGAATCAATGGGCGGAATCGTGTCGCTGACAGTTGCTACGGTGGTATTTACAGGTATTCTTGGAGCATTGGTGGCCCCATCGGTCTTTAAGTGGTTTAAAATTGATGATCCTGTTGCTCAAGGGGTCGCGCTTGGAGCAAGTTCGCATGCCATGGGGACGACTAAAGCCATTGAAATGGGCGAAGTACAAGGGGCAATGTCTAGTTTGTCGATTGTTGTTACCGGGATTGTGGTTGTTATCGCAGCACCTATCGGGCAAATGGTTATTAATGCGTTATTTAATTAAATAAATTAATTATAGGGGGAAGAAGATGTCACACGAAGAAAAGAAGCAATTTGAAGGGGTAAATGATGTAGAAACGAGTGCCTTAGCACCTGAGGCGATTGCTGAAGAGGAAGGCTACCATGCACCAACTGAAATTAAAGCCATTAATGTGGTCAACACTATGGAGTTAGAAGATTTTGCTAAAGAAGTCATGCCTAAAGGTGGCTGGGGCTATTTAGCTGGGGGTTCAGGTGATGAATTCACCTTACGCCGTAATGTGGCTAGTTTTAACTCAAAAGGGATTTTACCGCGTGTTTTAGCAGATGTGGAGTTTCCAGATACATCTACGTCTATTCTGGGTCATGATTTGAAAGTGCCGTTTATCATGGCTCCGATTGCTGCACATGGTTTAGCCCATGAAACCAAAGAAGCAGGAACAGCTAAAGGGATTGCTGAATTTGGCGGAACGATTATGTCAATCAGTGCTTACTCAGGGGCAAAATTCTCCGAAATTGAAGAAGGTTTGCAAGGCAATGCTCGCTGGTTCCAAATTTATATGAGTAAAGATGATGAATTTAACCGTAACATTATAGATGAAGCTAAAGCCGATGGCGCAACCGCCATTATTCTAACCGCTGACTCTACTTTGAGTGGAAACCGTGAACGAGATATTAATAATAAATTTGTCTACCCATTTGGCATGCCAATTGTTTCGCGTTATTTATCTGGCGACGGTAAAAATATGTCATTGAACAATATTTATGCCCAATCCAAACAAAAGATTAGCCCACGGGATGTGAAGTTCCTATCTGAATACTCTGGGTTACCTGTTTTTGTGAAAGGCATTCAAACCGCTGAAGATGCAACGCTTGCGATTGGTGCTGGCGCAGCTGGTATTTGGGTGTCTAACCACGGTGGCCGCCAGTTAGATGGTGCACCCGGTTCATTTGAAACCTTAGCCGAAATTTCAGCAGCTGTTGCTGGTCGTGTGCCCATTGTTTTTGATAGTGGTATTCGCCGCGGTGAACATATCTTCAAAGCTCTAGCGAGCGGTGCAGACATCGTCGCCCTTGGTCGCCCAGTCTTATTTGGACTCGCTCTAGGTGGCTGGAAAGGCGTGAAGTCCGTCTTGGAATATTTTGAAACCGACTTGAAACGCGTGATGCAACTGGCGGGAACGCAAACCATCGCCGATGTTAAACAAGCCAAATTAAAAGATCTAACGGATTGGAATAGATAACACTGCTAAAAGCCCGACCTTGTTTGATGAAAGGTCGGGTTTTTTATTTGGGGCTCAGTTCGCCATCCAAGCCAACAAACCCCTAGATCGCCAAATAACACAAAATCAAATCGGGTAAGTGCTGTAAATTATAGCCTGTCTCTTTGTAAAATTTGTTCATCCGATAAGTTAAGGTGTTGCGATGAATGAACAACTGATCCGCTGTCTGTGATAAGTTGCCTTGGTTTTCAAACAACTTGGTAATCGTAGAAATGTAGTCCGGATGCGTTAAAATGGTCTGTTGAACCCGGCGTAATAAAGGCTGTTCGTTATAAAAACTCCGTCCCATCATACGCAACAAAGTAATCGGTAACGTCGAAAAGGGTTGAATATAATCATTTTTTAAAGCCTGTTCAAACAAGTCCACTTCTAATTGATACAATTCAGGTAATTGCGAATTCACTTGATAAGTTTGCCCAACCAAAGCTTTGGTAATCAAATCAAAGTCAGAATCTAATGTTTGTAACACAGCATACAAATCTTCCACCAATTTCCCTTCTGCCTCATCCATTGACAACACAATGGTCAAGCGACGCTCAGTATACGGAATGGTCGCAATAATGGCAGGGATGGCTTCACTTAAAGTCTCTAACCACAAAACATACTCAAAATTTTCTGGTAAAGCCTGAAAATCTAAATGCAACCAACGCACAGAAGCCGCATTGCTAGGCATATCCGTTGATTGGCCTAACAAAAAACGACTCCAAGGCGACAAAGACTGAGGATAAGATTGGCCAACCTCAGCCGTCCTTTCATCAAGCATGGCCAACAAAGCCTGTTCTTTTTCACCCACCTGGTCCGCGGGAATATATAAATCATCGCCATCAAGCACAAGATGGATATAGGCAGAGGTATTTATTGGGGTTGAGGGGTTGATCAGTAAATCGGGGTACAACTTTTTTAACGACTGGTACATGCGCGTCATCCTTTCTGTTATCAGTTTAACACGAAAGCCATTTAAAATGTTAATATAATAAATATCACTGCAAACGACTAGGAGGTGCTTCATGCACGAGGAAGATGAGTTTTGGATGCGGCAGGCGCTGGAGGAAGCCGCGAAAGCTGGGGCGATTGGCGAGGTGCCGATTGGCGCTGTGATTGTCAAGGACAACCAGTTGATTGCGACGGGGCATAACTTACGTGAAATCAATCATGCCGCGTTGGCGCATGCTGAAATGGTGGCGATTCAAGCGGCTAATGAAGCCTTGGGCGCTTGGCGATTGGAAGGTGCTACGTTGTATGTGACCTTGGAGCCCTGCCCTATGTGCGCTGGGGCTATGATTATGTCGCGGGTGAGTCGAGTGGTTTACGGAGCGAGTGATCCTAAAGCTGGTTGTGCGGGGTCTTTAATGAATTTGTTGGAGGATGAACGTTTTAACCATCAGCCCGAGCTTGTTGCTGGCGTTTTAGCAGATGAGAGTAGTCAGATGCTCAAGAACTTTTTTAAAACCCTTAGAGACCGTAAGAAAAATAAAGCAAACGGCTGACTTATGCACAGGTGACTGTGTATAAGTTAAAGTGGAAAGGATGGTGCATGATGCGTACGAGTCAGGAAATGATGGATCAGTTGTATGCCTTTGTGGAGACGCATGATGCGATTCGTGTGTTTGCCATGGAAGGTTCGCGCATGAATCCGGAAATTGTTGCGGATGCTTATCAAGATTTTGATGTGACTTTTTTTGTGGAAAAGCTTGATAGGTGGATTAAGGACGAAAGTTGGCTTGATTATTTTGGTGAACGTACGCTGGTGCAAAAGCCCGATGCCATGGAGCTGTTTGAAGCGGGTGAATTTGGTTTTTCCTATTTGATTTTATTTGCCGATGGCCAGAAAATGGATCTGACTTTAAATGAATTGACCGATTTGAACACATATCTGGCTGAAGAGCCTCTGGGAACAGTGCTTGTGGATAAAGATGGGCGATTGGATGAAGCGGTGGTGGCTGATGCGAGTAAGTTTCATTTGAAGAAGCCGAGTGCTGCTGAGTTTGATGATTGTTGCAACGAATTTTGGTGGGTCACTACCTATGTGAGTAAAGGTTTGTTACGCCATGAGTTTTTGTTTGCTGTGGATCACTTAAATGAAATTGTCCGTAAAGAATTATTCCGCATGCTCAGCTGGCAAGTTGGCTTGGCGTTTGGTTTTGACCGTAGTATCGGGAAAAATGACAAATTCTTACCTAAGTATCTGGCAGCGGATACGTGGGAAACGATTGTGAAGAGCTTTGATTTGAGTTCGGAAGAAGCCGTTTGGAAAGCCTTGTTTTCTTTGGTCGTACTGTTTAAAGAGGTTTCAGTGGGTGTTGCTGAGAAGTTGGGATATGATTATCCAGATTATGCTGATAATATACAGCCGTATTTAGAAAAGCAATATGAAGATTATCGGTCGTAATAATCTTATTTGCATTATTCCTAATTTTTGGTATAATGATTAGAGGCAATGGTGGAGCGACGAATCGAGTCAGGACCGGAAGGTAGCAGCTATAAGTCGTAAAACCATGTGCCTTTTAAATTTATAGTTAGGTAAGATAACTTGAAAAGGATAAACACTGGGTCCCGCAATGGGGTAGGTACATCGTGTACTGAGCAAGCCTAGGTGCCTGGGGTTATCTTATTTTTTTACCCTTTTACCCAAAAATTCCCCCTCTAAGCCCGGCACCAGCCATCGCTTGAAGGGGGATATTTATTTAAAAGGGTTTAAAAGAATTATTCGGCGTCTTCTTCCGTTTCTTCTTCGCCTTCAGCAGCTGCTTCTTCCGTAGCGTCGCCACTTAAATCCAATGGATAAGCATCGTCAGCTGTCCAAGCAGGTAAGTCCGCGCCTGCAGAGACTTCCGCTAATTTTTCAGCCACAGCGTCAGATTGATATAAAGACACGATGTGTTGGTAAAGCGGATTTTCAACATCAGCCGCGCGTGTCGCAATCACGTTTTTGTAATCAGCCGCTAAAGTTTCGATATCATCTCCGTCAGAGAAGATGGCGTCATCAACCGTTAAACCAAAGTCCAAAGCAAAGTTGTTGTTGATAAAGGCCACAGCTACATCTGGCAATACATTGGGTAATTGCGCCGCTTCTAATTCCTCAAATTGTAAATTCAAATCATTCACCGTCACATCATCGACCGTCGGCAAAATTCCCACAGCATCATCCACTTCAATCACACCCGCTTGCTCCAAAGCAATCAAAGCCCGTCCACCATTAGTTGGGTCATTAGGAATCGCCACCACATCGCCATCCTGTAAGTCATCCAAAGAGGCGAGCGAATCAGAGTAGGCACGCAATGGCGCCACATAAGTGAAACCTAAAGGTGTCAAATCACCATCATTGGCTTCATTCCATTCATTCAAGAAAGCCACATGTTGGAAAGCATTCAAATCAACCGATCCATCCTGCAAAGCAATATTGGGTTGCACATAATCCGTAAACAAGACGATTTCAACCTCAATACCTTCAGCTGCGGCTAATTCCACCACAACATCCCAAACTTCTTGCTCATAATCACTCGCCACACCGACCGTCAAACTTTCCCCATCAAATTCGCCCGCATCTTGCGCCAACGCCACTTGACCAACACTAAATACAGATAAAGCCACCGCTGCTAAACTTGTTAAAAACTTTTTCATCATAAATGCTCCTTTTTTATTAAATACCACTGCGACTCGCCGACAGAAACTACTAACCGCTACTTTAGTGCTTCACGCCTCCTTTTCTGCATAAAAAAACTCCCATCCTTAATATCAAATTAAGGACGAGAGTCAAACTTTCGTGGTACCACCTTTGTTTGTTATTTTATCACTAAAATAACCTCATCTAGTACGCATAGAAAGACTCTATGGAATACTAGGGCAATGTTAACGGATGCTGCCGTTCACCACTTATGAAACTTCACTCGCAGTGACCGCTCAGTGGCCATTTTCAACTTAACGTTCAATACTCACTTTCACCCACTGTGAGCTCTCTAAGATTGTCTGCTAAATTTACTTTCCACATCAAGGCGTTTAATTTAATTACTAATCGTATTCTAATCAAACTTTTATAAAATGTCAAACAAATATTAGAAAAAAACGTCATTTATTTTTAAAGGCGTTGAAAAACCGCATCAAATTAATAAATAATTTTCGGCGTAAACCAGTCAACGACTTTACCAACGATATTTAAATACGTGCCTTCAGGAAGTGGTAAATCTATAATGATATCTTGATACTTGGGATTGATTGATTTCATCACAAATTGATTATCCTCCAAATACACTTTCTTCAAATATGATTTACCATCGTAATCCACTGCATAAATCCCACCCGACTGATTATCATACCCTTGCTGTATTAGCACAATGTCCCCATCATGAATCAAATCGGCCATGGAATCCCCAAAGACCCGAGTTGCAAAACTATAGGGTTTGAAATCCGTGCGGTCAGTATAAAAGGTGTCTGTACGGTTTAAATCTTCATAACTAAAGCCAATCCCAGCTGCAACTCCTTCAACGGTTTCAACAGGATACAGTGTTTCCTCAACGAGTGACTCTTGCGGCAATGCCCCTTGTAATTGGCTACCATACTGTTCTTGCGCAAAGTCACGCACCTTCACTTGCCGATAATCATCCAAATTCAAACTAATATCATAAATTTCATCAACCACTGACGTTTCTTCTGCCTCATACCCCATCAACCAAGCAGGATCCACATCCAATGTTTTGGCTAACAAAAGTAATTTATATTGATCCGGTTTTGATTTCCCATTAACATATTGCGACAGATGACTCTTCGACAAGCTAATCCCCATCTCTTTTTGAAACGGCTGCGACAAACGCAAAATATCCACCTGCTTCAACTGCCGCTCCTCCATCAACCCCATCAACCGCTGTTGAATGGTCTGCATCCCATCACCCCCCTTACCCCTAGTATAAAACCCCCTCCAATAAATATCAACCAAAAAGTTCAAATAATTGAACTTTCAAGTAAATTGTTTGAAAATGATGGTGCTAGCTACAAAAAACGCACGTGTTAGTATGGAAAGTGGAACCAACTCAGTTAGAATATTCCACTTGTGGTATACGGGAAGTGAAATGCCGTTCCTTAGCACTAATCCCAACAAAAAAGAGCTGTCGCCAGCCCTTCTCACAATAAACCCAACTAATATTTCTTCTTCGGATGTCTGTCGATAACTTCGGGATGCTTATCCAATAAGTCCTCGCCGCTATCAGTTAAGGCATAACCGCGCTCTTCATATTTTTCAGCCAACTCTTCTTCAGTAAACTGCTCGCGCACCGCATCCATCAACTCTTCTTTGCTAAACTTGGAATAGCCCTTAACACCTTTTTCCTTCAGCCATTTTTTCAGCATCTGTGCCGTCAAATAAATCAAGGATTCCTTGGCCGACATCTCACGGACATAACCACGATCAATCAAGATTTCAATGTCAGACTTCGCATCAATCCCATAATCATATTCAAAATATTTCGAAATAACCGTCTGGTTGGTGTACGTCCCAAACCGCACACGCCATAATATAATGATATGCCCAGGCAAAACATCTTCCTCCAGACGCACCATATTACGTTTGGGCACGGTTTGGCCAGACGTCACCTGAATTTTTTCTAAATAAGCAGCAATATCTCGTTTTGGCGAAATATACGGCAATTCATCATGCTCGGCATACAAGGCCTTCACCGCCGCAATCGCCTCCGCATCGCCATTTAATTGGGTATAATCTTGCGCCATAATCCCACTCCTTCCTTTTCTTCAAAATTATACCACACGATACCATTTCTTTTCAGTTCGAACCCCATCTATAGTAAAATAAATATCACAGCAACAAGGTAGTTATACACTGCTTTCAATTAAATTTCATGACTTATGCACAGAAATTCTGTGCATAAGTGAAGGGAAACATATGTTCTTGTGCATAACTTTGTGGATAAGGGGGAGAACGGATGAGAAATTGGATCGTGTGTTTAGCAGGGATATTTATTTTAGGGGGTTCAGGGGTTAGTGCTCAGACGTCGGTTTTGGATGAGTGGGCGGCGATGGATTCATACGAGATGGTGGTGGGACGCGATTATTATGTGGTGGATAGTGAAAATCAGCGGATGTTAGTGATTTTTGATATTGGGCGTGATTCCGAGACGTATGCCTATTACTATCCGGAGGCACGTTTGGCGGACATGGTGTATTATTACGAGGAAGATTTTGACGTGGTGAATACATTCGATGTGGCTTTGGAGGATTTTTATGACAAGGTCGGGACACTGAGCGAGATTGTGGATGGGCGTTATGTCTTGTTGGATGAGGCTTATCATGAAAGTTTGTTTGAAAACTATTTTGAGCGGTTGCTGGATTTTGAAGCGGTGGCGACGACCGAAGGTGACGTCGTTAGCTTGGAATTTATGGCAAGCGCTGAGTTGACTGAGGCTTATGTACGCTTTGCGCCGTTTGACGCGGATGCTTTGACAGCTTTTGAGTTAGTCTTGGAGGTCAACGAAGCGGATCAAACCGTGGTGGCTTATGAAAACTATGCAACCGAAGACCAAGCGGCGACCATAAAGCGGGAATTCGCAGAAGCCTTTGAGCCCGTGCCCATGCGTGGAGAAGTGCCGTATTTGTTGGCCGAAGATTTTGATGAAATAGTGTTAGATTTAGGATTGCCGTTGTATTAGGGAGGTGCGACATAGATGGATTTAGAAGCAATAAAGCAAGCAATGCGAGAGGATGAAATGAACCGGGATTACACCCAACATGGGATTGATCCTTTATTTGCGGTGAACCCGCAAGCACGGTTAGTGATTGTTGGACAAGCGCCGGGGAAGAAGGCACAGGATTCGCAACTGTATTGGAACGATTTGTCCGGCGATCGTTTGCGTCAGTGGATGGGTATTGACCGGGAAACGTTTTACAACTCGCCTTACATTGCACAAATGCCGATGGATTTTTATTTTCCGGGTAAAGGTAAGTCGGGCGATTTGCCGCCGCGAAAAGGTTTTGCCCAGAAGTGGCATCCGATGTTGTTAGACTTAATGCCGGAAGTGGAAACTATTTTGTTAATTGGAGCGTATTCACAAAAGTATTATTTAGGCGATACACGCCAAAAGAATTTAACCGAGACGGTGAAGCATTACCAGGATTATTTGCAGCGCTATCTACCTTTGGTGCATCCTTCGCCATTAAATGTGGGCTGGTTGAAGAAAAATCCCTGGTTTGAAGCGGAAGTTATACCTGAATTGCAGGGATTAGTTTCTAGATTAATCCCATAAACAGTGCTAAAATTTAATGAAGGAGTGGATTAAATGACCGTAAACTATGACAAAATTAAAGACGATTTATACTTAGCCGTTAACCAAGAATGGTTAGATCAAGCTGTAATTCCTGATGACAAACCATCAACAGGTGGCTTTATAACCTTAAGCGATGGGATTGAGGAATTGTTAATGCAAGACACAGCTGACATGGCAGCAGGTGATTTAGCATTGACCAACAAAGAGCAGGAAGCCTTCGTTGCCTATTACAAGCAAGCGATGGATTTCGACCAACGAAATCAATTAGCCGGCGAACCTTTAAAACCCTATTTAGATCGTATTTTATCTTTAACAAATATCGCTGACTTACAAACGCTAGCGGTAGAGTGGACCTTAAAAGGATTGACTTTACCTTTTTCAATCGGTATCAGTGCCGATATGAAAAATACCGATGTGTTTGCCTTGTATATCGACGCCCCATCAACGATTTTACCAGACACGACCTATTATGAAGACGGCAACCCTGTTGCGGAACAATTATTGGCCGTATACAGTTCCATGAGTAACGACGTTTTAGGTTTGTTGGGTTATGATGAAGCCCAAGCTTCGGCTTTGGTTGAAAAAGCCATGGCTTTTGATAAAGCGATTGTACCACACGTTTTAAGTGCCGAAGTGTTAGCTGATTATACCATTATATATAACCCACGGACGATGGATGAAGTGGAAGCTTATCATGACACATTTTCTTTCAAGCAATTATTGAATACCTTAACCCACCAAGACGTAGACAAAGTGATTGTCCAACAACCAAAATATTTCGAGGCTTTGGCCAGCTTATTAACAGATGAAACCTTTGAGAACCTTAAAGCTTGGATGTTAATCAAGACCGCTAATGGTGCTACGGGCTTACTTTCTGAAGACCTTCGTCAAGCCGGTGCGCAATACCAACTCGCTTTATCCGGTAGCCCTAAAGCCCAAGAAGCAAAAAAAGCGGCTTACTACCGCGCGGTAGGCATGTACGACCAAGTGATTGGGGACTACTACGGTAAGAAATACTTTGGTCCGCAAGCCCGTCAAGATGTTCGCGAAATGGTCGTGCAGATGATTGATATTTACAAAGAACGTTTGAAAAACAATGATTGGCTGTCCCAGGCAACCATTGAACAAGCCATCACTAAATTGGATGCCATCGATATTTTGATTGGTTACCCGGATACCTATCCTGAAGTTTATACCCGCTTAGTCATTGATGAAGCAAAGCCTTTTTTTGAAAACACCTTGGATTTGGTAGCCATCCTAGCCCAAGACGAATTGGATCAATGGAATGGACCCGTTGACCGCAAGCGTTGGGGCATGAGTGCTGATACAGTCAACGCTTACTACAACCCATATGCCAACCTAATTTGTTTCCCAGCCGCCATCCTGCAAGCACCTTTTTATAGCTTGGAACAAACGCGTAGCGAAAACTACGGTGGTATCGGCGCTGTTATCGCCCACGAAATTTCCCACGCCTTCGACAACAACGGCGCTAAGTTCGATGAACGGGGTAATCTGAACGACTGGTGGACCGAAGAAGACTTACGCCAATTTGAAGACAAAGCCCAAGCCATGATCAACCTCTGGGACGGTATCGAAATTCACGGTGGCAAAGTCAACGGTAAACTCACTGTGTCAGAAAACATCGCCGACAGCGGTGGCCTAACCGCAGCCATTCAAGCCGCAAAACGCGAAGACGACGCCGACCTACAAGCCCTATTCATCAACTGGGCCCGCATCTGGTGCCAAAAAGCCCGCGACCAATACCTGTCCCTGCTCTTGACCATCGACGTGCACTCACCCAACCCCTTGCGCGCCAACATGGCCCCACGCAGCATGCCAGAATTCTACGACGCCTTCGACATACAGCCCGAGGACCCCATGTACCTAGCCGAAGACCAACGCGTCATCATCTGGTAATTCAACTAAATACCTCTGCAACACTTTAAGCCCGGCAGGAAACTGACGGGCTTTTGGTCGGTAGGTTGGTTGCTTGCGCGACAAAGAGTGTGCGGATGGTGGGTGGGAAGAAGCTTGCATTGGTAGCGCTCCAATCTTTGTCATCGCTCCGTCAGCAGTGTCCAGATACAGATGTATGTGGGAAGTGAGCGGACGTTATGTAAAGCTAGTCGGTCATCAAACACCTAATTTCATGACCGAATTAAGCTAATCTGTCATCTGCTCGAGTAGCAAAAGACAGAATAGCTCTAATCTGTCATCTGCTCAAGGAGCAAAAGACAGAATAACTTGATTCTGACCAAAATCTGGGTAAAAGTAAGTGGAAAATGAGAAAACGTTATAGTCACTCAGATATTTCCATGTGACAATAACTTAGATGAGCATTGATAGACGGTCTGTCACTTCCCACTCACAATCGGATGAGTCTCCAAACCAAAAGCGCCCCTCACCCATAACTTTCAGTCCCCGAAAATCCAGCGCCTCCTTCCCCAATCCCACCCATCCCTTTTTCTTCACATCAACTTCACATACCATTTATTTTGACCTCATATCCTCCCGCTATAATAGGCTTAAATAAAGGGGGTTCATTAGAAATGACGTTGCAAACAAAAGAACTCGGGTATTACTACCTAGATGGTTCTAAAAACAGATACATCTTTCAGGACTTAAACTTAACCTTTGAAAAAGGTGTCTTTTATAGCATTTTAGGTAAATCTGGTTCAGGCAAAACCACCTTATTATCCTTGTTATCAGCCCTGGATAGTCCTAAAGAAGGTGAAATACTACTTGATGGCATATCATTAAAGGTTATGGGATTAGCATCCTATCGAAGAAACAAAATTGGTATTGTGTTTCAAAATTTTAATCTAATTCCTTACATGACAGCTGTTGAAAATGTCATGGTTGTCATGAGTGTGACTGATAACCAAAGTAATGTATCGGCCAAAGAATACGCATTAAATCTTTTAAAAAGTGTTGAAATAGATCAAACTACCGCTGAACGCTTAGTCAGTAATTTATCAGGTGGTGAACAACAACGGGTCGCAATTGCCCGTTCACTCGCAACCAATTGCGATATTATTATCGCTGATGAACCAACAGGAAATTTAGATGATGATACAGCCGTTGGTGTGATTGATATCTTTAGAAAACTAGTGGATGAAGAAAATAAATGTGTCATCATGGTAACTCATTCACAGGAAATAGCTACTAAAACCGACATTATCATGTATTTAAATAAAGGCAGCATCAACATTTTAAAAAAGAAAGAGGTCGTGTAAGATGACTGACAGTTCACGTAAAAAAATACTAATGGGTATATCAATCCTTATTATGGTATACAGCTTATGGACAGCTTGGGAAAGCTATGTCTATATCCAATCAATTGTCGCAGAGGGATTTATTGTAAGTGAAAATATTTCAATTGTAGTGAATTACTTTGTGGAAGGCGGCTTGAAATATTTAGTGGTCGGAATCATATTATTCTTGTACAGTCTGCCTAATAAATTTCCCCAAGAAACCGAGGTTGAAAGTACTTCGGGAGTTGAAGAAACGGTAGAAATAGTTGAAGAAAAAGAGCCAGTGATTGAAGAGAATCTTCTTGATGAATGGGAGGTTGCCGACTAGATGAATTTTTTTCAGCGAGCGATGTGTAGTGTGACAAGGCGCAAATCAAAATCACTCATTTTATTTCTCATTGTTTTTGTGTTAGGAAATATTATCGCTGGTTCCGTTGCCATTTACCAAGCATCGATGAATGTTGAAGCATATACCAAGGAACGCTTAGGTAGTATTGCTACCTTGGAAATTGATATGGAATCCATGATGCAGGCAGGGATATTTCAAGATATTGAACCCATATCCGAAAGCTTAGCTGATGAAATTGGGCAACATGAGAGTGTGGCGTCTTATGATTACTCTTATTCAACGAACTTAACATCGGATTCACTGGATACTTATACGATAGAAGCTGATGCTGAAGAAGGTGGGTTCGTAGCCGGACGCGGAATAAATGACGCCTTTATTTTAGAAGGATCGCTTCTTGGGGAAACAGTAGACTTTCAAGAAGGCAACAAAACGTTAGAAGATGGACGTTTTCCCACCCAAGAAGAATTAGATGCTGGATCCGCTGTTGCGATGATTTCTCAACAAGTAGCAGACCTTAATGATATAGTAGTTGGTGATATCATTACCTTAACCAATGAAGTTTATGAACCGCAAACATTTGATATGGAAGCCGGTAGAGCAGCTGGGATGCAAAATACAACCCAAGACCTTCAACTGTTGGATAGTCATGATGTGACACTCGAAGTGATTGGAATTTATGAAAATACAAGTTCATCAACCAGTGAAAATGGAACGGCTAGTATTGAAGACTATATTGCATCAATGTCATTAAATACTATATTAACAACTAATGGTGTTGTAAAAGCTGAGCTGGATTTTACTAATGACGTTTCTTTGGAATTTGACGATACCTATATTGCTAGAACGACCGGTGTCACTCCAACGTATTTATTAAAAAGTGCGGATGAATTAGACGCATTCCAAGCAGATATTGAGCCACTAGTACCAGAAAATTATAAGCTAGTGCTGTCAACCGATGCTTATGATTCTGTGGCATCACCCATTCTTTCCTTAAAATCCATGTCCGTCATGGTACTTTGGGTCGCTTGTATAGCAGCTATTTTAATATTGAGTTTATTTATTATTTTATCCTTACGTGATCGTAAACGTGAGTTTGGGATTTATATGGCAATCGGAGAAAGAACGTGGAAAATTATCGCACAAGTTTTTGTTGAGATTTGTGTTGTAGCCATTGTTGCGCTCGTTTTATCCGTCTTTACGGGTAATATGCTTTCAAAAAATGTTGCAGATACACTGATTCAAAATGAAGTAACCACACAGGAAAATGTTGTACAAGGACCCCAACGAGGGGGGATGTCATTTAATAACGCATCACTAACCATTAGTACCGATGAGATTATTGATGCTTACGAAATTGAATTGGATTCTATGTATGTAGTAACGTTTCTAACCATTAGTATGACAACCATTGTTGTTGCGACTATCATACCGATGGGTCAAGTGCTGAAACTGAAACCAAAAGAAGTACTGTTAGAAAGATGATGATTTTTCATCATCTTTTTTTTAGTCACTGAAAGTAGTAAACTAAGTAAATAAAGTGGTATTTATTAAGATTTTCAAGAAAGGGGTTGATTGGGTGGAGTATCATATTTTATGTATTGAGGATGATGCGTTGATTAGTCAGTATATTGCGGACTCGCTGGAGAAGGTTGGGTATGTTGTGACAATTGCGCATGATGGGGAGACGGCCATGAATTTATTTGACAGCCAGACCTTCCATTTGGTTTTACTGGACATGATGCTGCCGAAAAAATCGGGGCAGGAATGTTTGATTGAGATTCGCAAAAAGAGCGATGTTCCGATTATCGTAATCAGTGCTTTAAATGATGAGTTGATACAAATCAGTGCGTTTAATCAAAAAGTGGACGATTATGTGGTGAAACCATTTTCGATAACTATTCTTGAGCATAAGATTAATGCTGTATTAAGGAGGGTGTATCAAGTTGCACCGAAGATTATTGAAACACCTAACCTAAAACTAATTCCTGAAAACTATGAATTATATTATCAAGATTCTCTAGTTGATTTAACAGCCAAAGAGTTTGAAATCGTCCATTTAATGGTGAGTCACCCAGGTCGCGTTTTTTCGCGGGAGGAAATATTGACGATTTTATGGGGTTATGATTATTTTGGAGATGTACGCAATATTGATGTGCATATTAAAAACATCCGTAAGAAAATCTATCCTGAACTCATAAAAACAGTGAAATCCATTGGTTATAAGATAGGAAAAGAAAATCTATGAAACAATCATTATTTTGGCGTATTTGGTTCTTAACAGCTACAGCGATTATTGTTAGTGCAATGCTTTTTTTGGTGGTCTTTTCCCTGTTTGCGAATCAGTTCATTTATAATTCTCAGCTTAATGCTTTTACAAATTCGGTGGAAGAGATACGTTTACAAGTTGAAGATACAGATACACTGGATGAGACGTTTATTAACGAAGTACTCTTTGATTATGAACAAAGAGGCTTTTCATTTATGATTATTAACAATGATATTTATTTGAAATATCCAATCCCTGGAATTATTGTAGATGCATCAGAAACAGAATCGCATCTTTTTTATCAGATTAACACCAATCGGGGACCGCTTATCCAATCTTTGGACAAGAGCACGACCTTGATTGAAAACATTCCAATAAATAACGCTGAATTATTAGTTTATTATCCTATTTCGTTTGGAACAAGTGATATGCGGTCAATGTTTGAAACCATTTTACCTTTGTTTGCGGTCATTAGTCTGATTGTCGCGACGATTGTATCACTACTCTATTCCTTGTACTTCAGAAAACGCATCAAAGGTATTCAGCTGATGTTGGAAGAAATGGCTACCTTAACTTATGAACCGCCACAAGAAGCGTTTGAAGGCGATGAGATTGAACAACTTAAAGTCAATATCATTGTGATGTACGAGCGTTTACGCCAAACATTAGAGCAACTGCAAAATGAAATCGACGTCGTGAAGCGTTTTGAAAATGATCGCTTGTTATTTATGCGAGGTTCAATTCATGAGTTAAAAACACCATTAATGATTATGATGACTCAATCCAAAAATGCCATTGAGGCATCCGAATCGGATAAAGAATTATTGACGATGTTGTATTCGAAAATGGAAGCAATGAACAAACTTATCAATGAAGTCTTAGCCTTATCAAAAGTAGAAGATATCAAATCATTAGAACCTATCAATATCACAGAAGTTATCACAGAGGTTCTAGCTGAGTATGAGTATATGATATCGGATAAAATGATTAGTTTGACAAAAGATGATACCCCCATTTATGCAAACTTATCATTATCCGCAGCTAAAAAAATTGTATCTAACTTGCTGAGTAACGCGGTTAAATATGTGCCGAATGGTGGAGAAATTGTGATTGAACACCGTGATCAAACCATCGTTTTTCGCAATACCGTCCAAAACAATTTGCAGCTAGACATGAATCGCATATTAGAACCATTTGTCAGTTTTGACAATGATGACGACTCAGAATTATCAGGTAGTGGGCTTGGTCTCTATATCGTCGCAACATTCCTAACACACTACAACCTAACGTACGACTGTTACTTAGAAGACAATTGGTTCATCTTTAACATCCACCTTTAATAAATACCTCTGCAACACTTTAAGCCCGGCAGGAGACTGCCGGGCTTTTGGTCGGTAGGTTGGTAGCTTGCGCGACAAAGGGTATGCGGATGGCGGATGGGAAGAAGCTTGAATGGGTAGCGCAGGTGTTTAGGCGCACTCGGATAAGGCTTTGAAATGGTAGCGCTCCAATCCGTGTCATCGGAGTATGTAACCATCAGTCTATGATAGCCCACCTATGGAGGAAATCCCCAATAATTATTAGGCAAATAGTTATTCGGGTCATTGCTCAGATAGCAGTGACCAGATACAGATGTATGCGGGAAGTGAGCGGACGTTATGTAAAGCGAGTCGGTCATCAAACACCTAATTTCATGACCGAATAAAGCTAATCTGTCATCTGCTCGAGTAGCAAAAGACAGAATAGCTCTAATCTGTCATCTGCTCAAGGAGCAAAAGACAGATTAACTTGATTCTGACCAAAATCTGGGTAAAAGTAAGTGGAAAATGAGAAAATGTTATTGTCACTCAGATATTTCCATGTGACAATAACTTAGATGAGCATTGATAGACGGTCTGTCACTTCCCACTCACAATCGGATGAGTCTCCAAACCAAAAGCGCGCCACCACCCACAACTTTCAGCCCTCGAAGACTCAGCGCCCCTACCCACAGCCCCCAACCCCACGATTAAACCCACCAAAAAGGCGGATATAAGCCAGCTTCTGCTTGCCAATATCCGCCTTCATTGAAACCCTAAACTTAAACCCTAACCCTACTTAATTATCTATTCGTCATCTTCGTCAACATTGTCGTCGCCATCAAAAGGATCTTGGCCAAGGAAGGCTTGTAGCATCCAAATGTTTTTATCTAAGCTAGCCTTGTAGTTAATTAAACCGTCTTCTAAAGCGGCGTTGCCTTCTTCGGCTGCTAGACTAATCGCTCGGATGGTTAACTCGCGCGTGCTTCTTAAGTCTTCAACAATATTAGCCACCATTTCTTCAGCAGATAAATATTTATCGGCAGCATCTTCTTTTAACATGGAATAATTAACTAACTCAGCTGTCGTTGAAGCGGGTTTAAACCCAGAAGCTATCAATAATTCGGCCAAACTATCGAAAGCAGCTTCATTGGCATCATATAACGCTTCAAATTTTTCATGCAAAGTATAGAATTGAGGTCCTTTAACATACCAGTGATATTGATGGAGTTTCACGTGTAGTGTATGAATGTTCCCTAAAATATGGTCGATAATAGCGGCAGCGTTAATTTTGGTGTGATGGATATGTTCTTTGTAGGCTTGTTCTTGGGCTAATAATTCTTGCGGTGTTTTATTTTGACTCATTTAAATCGCTCCTTTATTTATTCTACTTAAAGTATACGTCCCCTTTAATCATCCTACCTTGATCTAAATCAAGTTTTTGCTCACGCCTAGGCGGTGATATTTATTTAAATAAATATTCTCAGAAATAAACTTTTACTTAAATTTGGCCTTAAGTGAAAACAGAAATATTTCTTCATAGCATGTGGCTCTATTGTTCGTTATAATATTAAGCAGAGAAACAAGAAAGGAAGTGAATAAGCATGAGTTATCAAGCTCTGTATCGGGTGTGGCGACCACAAACCTTTGATGAAATGGTTGGCCAAGATATGATTGCCGAAACACTTAAAAATGCCGTAAAAAACCAACAACTCAGCCATGCTTATTTATTCACTGGACCTAGAGGGACAGGGAAAACCAGTGCGGCTAAAATTTTAGCCAAAGCCGTTAATTGTCCCAACCAAACCGATGGAAACCCATGTAATGAATGCGAGATTTGCCAAGCCATTACGCAAGGGCAACTGAGTGATGTGATTGAAATTGACGCGGCCAGTAATAACGGGGTCGAAGAGATTCGTGACCTCCGTGATAAAGTTCGCTATGCGCCAACCCAAGCGGATTATAAAGTCTACATCATTGATGAAGTGCATATGCTGACAACCGCGGCGTTCAATGCCTTGCTAAAGACCTTGGAAGAGCCGCCTGAGCAAGTGATTTTTGTGTTAGCTACAACGGAACCCCATAAAATTCCAGCGACCATTATTTCACGGACGCAACGGTTTGACTTTCAGCGCATCCAAAACAAAGACCTTATTGACCGCATGGCCTTTATTTTAGAGAGTGATGAAATCGATTATGATGATGAAGCCCTAGCCATTATCGCGCGCGCCTCCAATGGTGGGATGCGTGACAGTTTGAGTCTTCTTGATCAATCGATTTCATATAATCAGCAACGAGTTAGTACCCAAACAGCTTTGCAAGTATCGGGAAGTCTTAACCAACAAACTTTTGTCGACTATATTTTAGCGATTTATCAACATGATAGTAGTCAGGCAATTATGATTGTGGAAGAGCAATTGCAAAAAGGCAAGCAAGCCAGTCGTTTTATTGAAGAGTTGATTTTATTTAGTCGAGATATGTTGCTAACCCAGTTTTCCAAAACCAATCACACCTTGTTAACGCAAGAAGAGTTGGATACCATCCGCAATCAAATTCCGGCAGACTACTATTACCGCATGATTGATCAGCTTAACCACGCCCAAAACCAAATGCGCTTTTCAAATCAGCCCGATATTTATTTGGAAGTGGCCACGATACAGTTAGCACAAGATGAGGATCAGCCGACGAACAGCCCGCAGCCATCCACACCAAATGTTCAAGCCTTACAAGACCGCGTGGCGGAGTTGGAGGAGCAAATTGCCTTTATCCAAACCCAATTGAAGGGTCAAGACCAAAGGATTACTGCGGCCCAGCAGTCGCAGCCAACCCCGAAGGTAGCGCCGCTTAATGAAAACACCGCTAATGAAAATAAATATCAGGAAACAGCGCAAGAGGTGGAGTTAACCCCTCGTCAACGCCCTCAGCGAAACAATGTGCGCTACGCCTTGCGCCTAAACCATGTGTATCAAATTTTAAATGAGGCCACACGCAGAGATATTCAAACCATAAAAGCAGAGTGGACGAATGTCTTAAATCAGATTGCCCCGATTGAACGAGCCAAATTAGCTGGGACTAAAGTAAATGCAGCCAGTCCTACGCATGTGTTAATCAGCTTTGAAAATGAACAATTTGCAGCCAATTTCCAAAATAACACAGACCTACAAGCCCGCCTCCAAGAACTATTAGAAGCACTTACTGGCCAAGCTTATCAAGTTGAAGTCATGTTGGAAACGGAATGGGCACGAACCCGACAAAATTATAAAATTTTGCGCCAACAAAACAATGGGCAACCTATTCCGATTAAGTTGGAAGAGGAAGAGACCGAGGTATCTGACAAGCCTAAACCAACAGCTACCAAGCAGCCGGAAATGCCATCCATGGCTGATTTGCTACCCAAAGTCAATGAAGCTGTACAAACGCCAACTAATGATGAGCCGGCCGATCAACAAGACCCGTATGGTGACTTACCCGAACCTCCAGTAAATCCTGACGATAGCATGGATTTTGCTGACATGGATGTTGACCCATCCAATTTTGATGAAGCCACCAACTATGCGGTGGAAGAAATACCTGAAGTGATTAGCCAAGCTCAACAGCTTTTTGGGGCTGAAAATGTGACGATTTATTATGATCGGTAAGCCTCACAACTTACCAACCAACCAAAGAGACTTATTTGAGTGAAATGCCCATAAATGTTATGATAGAGTATAGAAAAAGATACAAAAGTGAAAAGCAGAATTATTTATTTGAAGGAGCGATTTGTACGATGCGTGGAATGGGAAATATGGGAAATATGCAAGGGATGATGCAGAAAGTCCAAAAAATGCAAAAGGATATGCAGAAAGAACAAGCAGAAATTGAAGCATCTGTTTTTGAAGCGAGTGATACTAATCAACTGATTACAGTAAAAATGACCGGTAAAAAAGAAATCGTTGAATTAGAAATTGCACCCGATTTAGTCGATCCTGACGATATTGAGATGTTACAAGATTTAATTATTGCAACCGTGAATGATGCGATTCAGCAAGTGGATGAAACGACCGAAAAACGCTTGGGCAAATACACCCAAGGTATGAATCTACCGTTTTAACCCCCTAATAAATATCACCCAAAGAAAGAAGCGTTGAAGAATGCAGTATCCTGCGCCAATCGCAAAATTAATTAATAGTTTTACCAAGTTACCCGGCATTGGAGCAAAAACAGCTGCACGTTTAGCGTTTTATGTGATTGATATGCCTGAAACAGATGTCACTGAATTTGCCCAAGCCTTAGTCAATGTTAAACGTGATTTAACGGTCTGCGAGATTTGTGGCAATATATCGGATACCAATCCGTGTCAAATTTGCCAAGATGAAAGTCGTGACCAATCGATGGTTTTAGTTGTTGAAGATGCACGGGACGTTATGTCACTAGAGCGTATGCAAGAATATCATGGCTTGTATCATGTCTTAAACGGGGTGCTGTCACCTATGGAAGGTGTAGGACCAGAGGACTTAAATGTGCCTGCGTTGATTAATCGTTTGCATGATGAAACCATTCAAGAAGTTATTATTGCAACCAATGCAACGGCTGAAGGGGAAGCGACTGCCATGTATCTGGCTCGGCTTTTAAAACCGGCTGGGATAAAGGTAACCCGTTTAGCACACGGTTTGTCCGTAGGTAGTGACATTGAATATGCGGATGAGATGACTTTATACCGCGCCATTGAAGGAAGAAGAGAAATTTAACTGAGAGGTTTGAAAGGATATAGCATGCAGTCAGGCAAATTTATTACGATAGAAGGCCCAGATGGAGCCGGAAAAACAACCGTTATTAAAAAATTAGTTGAAAAATTAACCGCACGCGGGATGATAGAATTATTTGTTACTAGAGAACCTGGTGGGAGTGCGATTTCAGAACAGATTCGCGAGGTGATTTTAGACGTTAACAACACAGCCATGGATGCTCGGACGGAAGCTCTTTTGTACGCAGCAGCAAGACGCCAACATTTAGTGGAAAAAATAATCCCTGCCTTAGAAGCGGGTAAGTTAGTTATTTGCGATCGTTTTATTGATAGTTCGTTGGCGTATCAAGGCATTGCCCGGAATATTCCCACCGATGAAATTTGGGCTATTAATCGTTTTGCTATTCAAGATTATTTACCTGATTTGACTTTGTTAATTGATGTGCCTGCTGAAGTAGGTTTGAAACGTATTTATGCTGCTAAAGACAATCGTCAGTTTGACCGGCTGGATCAAGAAGGACTGGCTTTTCACAATATGGTTCGCCAAGCTTTCTTAAGCTTTGAAAAAGAAGAAGAACGTATGATTTTAATTGATGGGACGCAAGATATCGATACTGTTGTTGATGATTGTATTCAAGTGTTAGAAACACATAAGATGATTTAAACGAGGAGGAATTATCATGAAATTAATTATTGCTATTGTTCAAGACCAAGATCAAAATGTCCTAAGTAACGCTTTTTATGAGTCCAATGTGCGTGCGACCAAATTAAGTTCAACCGGTGGTTTTTTACGGGCTGGAAATACAACTTTCTTAGTAGGTATTGAAGAAAATCGTGTTGATGAAGTATTGGATATTATTAAACAGTCTTCCAAGGCGAGAGCCCAATATGTGTCTTCACCTGTGAATTTGGATGTCAGCTTAGATGTCTCTGCTTCTTACCCTGTTAAGGTAGAAGTTGGTGGCGCAACGGTCTTTGTCTTGCCGATTGATCAATTTTATCGTTTCTAATGTGTGACTCTTATGCAAGCGAGTGTTGATCAAATTAAACAACATGTCAACGAATTGATTGCCAGTAACCAGCTTGCCCATGCTTATGCCTTTACAGGTGAAGCTTTTGATCAAAAAGTCGCAGTGACTACATATCTTGTCCAAGGGTTGGCCTGTCCTCATTTCGACGAGGAAGGCCAACCTTGTCAGGCTTGTAGCTTTTGCGAACGGATTAGTAAGCAGCAATATACGGACCTATTCGTTCTTGAACCCGATGGGCAAACGACCCGCGTCGACCAAATTAGACAATTAAAAGATTGGCTCAGTAAAAGCCCGGTTGAATCGGATTTTAAAGTCGCGGTCATCAGTCGTGCTGAAACGATGAACCCCTCAGCAGCCAATGCTTTATTAAAGTTTTTAGAAGAACCCTTGGATAACATTTACATTATTCTTTATACAAACGCCATTGATTTATTGCTCCCAACGATTCAATCGCGGGTGCAAGTTTGGCATTTTGCTAAAGCCGAAAACGAGGAGCGTCTCAATCGCCTATTAGAAGCCAACATAAGACCTAGACATGCTCATATTATTGTTCAATTAGCAACGGATGCTTTGGATCGTTGGATTGAAGGGTATCAAGAAGAGTCGTTTGATCAATGGATTAAAGGGCTTAATTATTTTTATCAAATGCTGATTGAACGCCAACCCCAGGCTTTTATCGTCGTTCAAACGCACTTAAAATCTTTTTTATCCAATCAACAAGCCCAAGATGGCTTAGATTATTTAATGTTACTCAATCATCATTTATTAAAAAAACAAACGACAGCCCATGCGGATGAGGCACGCACAGCCTATGCCTGGCTCGATGATTTAATCCAAAGCAAACAACCAAGTACTCAATCCGTTTTAGAATTGAACCAAGCCTTATTAACAGCTAAACAACAAGTCATGGCTAATGTCAGTGGACAACTAGCTTATGAGGGCATCGCAGTCAGCCAATGTGACTGGAAATAATATAAAGGAGGTGTGTCACTAGTGGAACAATCCGAACTCCAACTACTGCTACAACATATTGAAACCGAACAGAACAAATTAACCGATTCCATGAGCGAATTAAAACGAATGATTAATCGATTAAATGAAGAAAATAATCGTCTACGCATCCAAAATGATACTTTGCTCTCACTGGTGACCGATTCAACTAAGGAAGAACATCCAACAACGACCACGCCTGCCCAAAGCAGTGAAGTCAAAGCCAAAAATGGTCGCGAACGACTACAATCCTTTTATAATGACAACATCCATGTTTGCCATCCCTATTTCGGTTCGCGACGTCAAGAAGGCGAAGAATGTATGTTTTGCCAAGCTGTGCTTGACTCATTAGAAGTCGAATAGTTAACTTAATAGATAATGACATTGAATAATAAGGAGCTTAAAATCGTGATGCCATCAGCTAATACCGTCCCCTTAAAAGCCAACGAACGCATTGATGAATTGATACGTGAACAATTACAAATCATTCAAAGCCGCGACTATTTTACATTCTCGGTGGATGCTGTTTTGTTAGCGGATTTTATAACGGTGGCTAAAACGAAACCGCAACGGATTATAGACTTTTGCACCGGAAATGGCGTCATCCCCTTGTTGCTTAGCCACAAAACTGACAACAAAATTGAAGGCCTTGAAATCCAAGCCGATTTGGTCGATATGGCTCAGCGGAGCCTGACGTTAAATCAACTGAACGATCAAATAACGATTCGTCAAATGGACATTAAAGAATTACAAAAGCCGGCCCACTTGTATGATGTGGTTTCTTGCAATCCGCCTTATTTTCTGGTGGAAGACACCAAAGAAGCCCATCACTTGTCGTCGCACGCCATTGCACGCCATGAAATTCATTTAAGTCTCGAGGATTGGATCGCTAAAGCCGCCCTTATCATGCGTGATCGGGGCAAACTCTTTTTCGTCCACCGACCCAACCGCCTCGATGATATTATGCAAACCCTAAATAAATATCACTTTTCCATCCATAGGATGCGCTTCGTGCACCCCAAAGCGGACAAAAACGCCAACGGCGTCCTCGTTGAAGCGATTTATCGCGGGGGCAATCACGGGGTAAAAATTTTACCCCCGGTGGTGGTGCATGATGCGGATAATCAATATACCGCGGAAATGAAGGCTATTTATTTTGGAGAATAACACGCATTATTTTTATGTTTTATATTGTCAAGATCACAGTTTATATGCTGGCTACACCAATAATTTAACAAAACGTTTGCAAACCCATAATGATGGCAAAGGAGCTAAATATACCCGCGCAAGCCATCGCCGGCCAGTCCATCTGCTTTATGCCGAAGCTTGGCCAACCAAGGAAGCCGCTATGCAAGCCGAATGGCGCTTCAAACAATTGCAACGGCCTGCTAAAGAAGCGTATCTCAAGCGGGAAGGTGTCGCGCAAGTGACTGCGACAGGGGTATTTATTTTGAATCAAAAAAATCTGGATGGGGAGGGGCAAGATGCAAAAACAGAGTAGTTATCGGCAATCGGGCGGATGTTTGTATTTGGTACCGACGCCCATCGGAAATTTAGAGGATATTACCTTGCGTGCGTTAAGGTTATTGAAGGAAGTCGACTATATTTTGGCGGAAGATACGCGTCAAACGATTAAATTATTGAATCATTTTGAGATAACGACAAAATTGTATTCGTTCCATGAACACAGCCGACAAGAAGAAGTGGAGCGACATATCGAAAATTTAGCAGCGGGCCAAACGATCGCCTTGGTGTCGGATGCGGGGATGCCGTTGATTAATGATCCAGGCCACCCCTTGGTACAAGCGGCTTTATCACGTGATTTGCTGGTGGTTGGCTTACCGGGTGCCAATGCGGCTTTAACGGCCTTAATTACCTCGGGCTTGTCGGCGGAGCGCTTTACCTACTATGGTTTTTTCCCTAGACAAACCAAAGAGCAACAGGCCTTATTAGCCTTGGTCGGTGAGCGCGAAGAAACGGCCATTTTTTATGAGTCGCCGTATCGGCTAAAACAGACATTAGCGGCCATGGCCAAGGTATTTAGGCTAGATACGCCAATCGTAGTTGCCCGTGAAATCAGTAAGCAATACGAAGAATATTTACGAGGCTCCTTGGAAGAGTTGTATGCGTATTTTCAAAACCATACGGTTAAAGGTGAAATTGTGCTATTGGTTGAAGGGTTAGCTAAGGCGCGCGCAGAAGATGCAGCGTCCATTAGCGCATTACCCTTGAAAGAACAAGTTGAAAGGGTGATGGAAGAACATCATCTGAGTCCTAAAGAAGCCATTAAACAGGTAGCGAAAACGCAAGGTTTACGGAAACAAGACGTTTATCAGGCTTACCATGGTGAGTGAACGAGTCGTTTGAGTCAAAAGATTGCTGAGAGGAGCGGACGATGTTATATCTTTTTAGTGCAATATTTGCCATTTTAACGATCATAGCCTGGTATATTCAGCGCCCATTTTTACAACCTATCGTGTTTGCGATTTATGGCATCGTCAGTTTAATTTTAGCTGTTTACCAGTCAAGCAGTTGGACCCCTATTTTTGTCGTTCGCTATTTTTTAATGATTATTAGCAGTCTAATTATCGTAGCTATGCCAATCTTTATTCTGTTAATTATGCTGCTACTCATTTATAATTTATTACAGAAAAAGCAACAAACGGTTTGGAATCGTCTCATTAATATGGCGATGATTATTAGTTTGACGCTGTTTCTAGTTTATACGGTTTGGGGTTTAATTAATATACGCACAATCGATTTTACCAGCTTTTATAGTTTATACAGCACATTAGCACTTTATTTCACGACCTTATTTATTAGTTATTATTTAATTATTTTTGTTATTCATTTATGGCCGGCAAAAAACCCCAGCAATCTACTCATTATTTTGGGTAGTGATGTCGGCGAAAGCGGTGAGATCCTAGAAACCCTGAAACGCCGCCTGGATACAGGCTGCGATTATTATAATAAATATTCCCGCCTGTCGACCGAGCCGATTACTTTTATTGTAACCGGCGGTAAAGCCACTAAATATCGCTTAAGCGAAGCCGACTATATGGCGCAATATTTAATTGCTAACGGGATTCCGACAGAGCAAATTATTATTGAATCGCAAGCTGAAAACACGGATGAAAATTTTAGCTTTATTAAAGAAATCATTGAGTCTATGGACCCCAAGCCACAGATTTCGATTATTACCAGTAAGTTTCATTTGATTCGGGCGAATTTTTTCGCTTGGCGACAATCGGTTAGAGCAAATTATATTGGCTCTAGTTCTCCGCTTTATCTTTGGCCTTATGCGATTATTCGTGAATATATTGCGTTTGTGATTTTAACCAAAGAAATTAACTTTGTGTTTCTTGTGTATTTAATTATCAGCATATTGCAAATATTTTAGTAAAGGGAGTGGCCATTATGGCATTGAAAGATGAAGATTTTTTATTAAAACAAACTAAAGACATCGACAAAGCGATGGAAGATTTAGGTTTAGTTTACGAAGACAATTTGGAAGATGAACGGGAAGACCCTGTTGATCAATATGACTTTGACTTAGATAGTTTAGAAGAGAAAAAAGAAGCGGAAAAACCTGCCAAAAAGAAACCATTCTGGAAAAAATAATGAAACGTTGCGATTGGATAACCAACAAACCCGATTATTACGTCACTTACCATGATACCGTCTGGGGCAAACCGGAACACGATGACCGCCAACAATACAAATGGCTCATCCTTGAAATGTTCCACATTGGCTTATCTTGGCAACTAGTCTTGTCTAAGGAAGCCAATTTTGCTGAAGCTTTTGACAATTATGATTACACCATTATTGCTAACTATGGCCCAGATGATGTTGAGCGTCTAATCAATAACCCAGCGATTATCCGCCACCGCAAGAAAATCGAAGCCGCCATCGCCAATGCTAAGGCGTTTATGGCAATTCAAGCTGAATGGGGCACTTTTGATGCCTTTATTTGGCATTTCAGCGAGGGTCAAACGATTATGCGCGAAAAGGATACGCCAGTTAAATCACAATCCGATTTAAGCGATACCGTAACCACCGCCTTAAAGAAAGCCGGCTTTAAATTTATCGGCAGCGTCACAATCTACTCATATTTGCAAGCCATTGGCATTGTGAATGACCATGACTGGGATTGCGCGTTTCGGTAGGTGGGATTAGGGTTAGGATTAGGATTAGGATTAGGGTTAGGGAGCCACTGGGATTGCGCGTAATAGCGACTAGTGCTAATTGAACTTGAAAAGGGGTACTAGTCATTGGAAGTTTGGAACGGCACACCAATGGTTTCAAATGTATTATAGGAGTAAATGCGAGGTGACAGGTAGCGCTCACATATTGGGGCGCTTGTTGTGAGCGTGACAGGTAGCGCACACATATTGGAGCGTTTGTTGTGAGCGTGACGGTGAGCGCACACATATTGAGGCAGTTGTTGTGAGCGTGAACCTTAGCGGTAAATGTGTGACCATTAAATAAACTACAAATTAGGCTATTCGGTCATGAAATTAGGTATTTGGTGACCTATTAGCTTTATTTAACGTTCGCTCACTTCCAGCTTACCTCCCTTCACTTCCCACATACTTATAGTAAACCATAACACGATTATTAAACGCATTATAGTAAACCACAAAAACTATAACGCGACAAGTGAATGGTATTAAAGCAAAGACGATTTCCCGTACAAATCTCACAAGCCTAACCATAGCTTCCATGTCACCCACCACCCCAGCGCCAACCTGCCACCCCACCACCCACCATCCCGAAAGGAGGCTACCTCAAAATGTCATTTTTTGGAAATATCGATTTCAACGAACTAACCGAAACTGAGCGCTACATTTACGATTTTATGACGAGCAATAGCAACAAAATACCCTACATGCGCGTACGTGAAATTGCGGATGAATCGCACACATCAGCCTCATCGGTGATGCGCTTTATTCGCAAACTAGGCTATGAAAGTTTCACTGATTTCCGCTCACATTACCAAACGTCGAAAGTGGAACTCAACGATTTACTCGATGGACTGAACATCTTAAATAAAGATAATTTCCCAACCGATTTAGCGGCCAAACTCCGCCAAGTAGCCGTCATCATTAGAGATTGTGAAAACCTAGTGTTCGTAGGGATTGGATCTTCAGGTGCGATTTGTGAATATGCGGCCCGACGGTTTGCCCTCCTAGGCTACAACACCTACCCGATGACCGACCCAACCTATCCCATTTTCGCTAAACTCAGAAACACATCCAACAATGTGGCCATCATGTTGTCCGTCTCTGGAGCAACGACTGAACTGCTCGAATTAGCCAACGGCTTCAAGAACAAACGCGACTTCACAACCGTCGCCATCACAGGTGCCGCCGAAAGTACCCTGGCAAAAATGTCCGAGCACGTCCTTAGTTACCGCGTGGAACGCCGCACCCTGCATCGCTACGAAGACATCACGAGCCAAATCCCTAGTATTTTCCTCATCGAATCCCTCTCAGAAGCCGTTCTGCAATTCGAAGAACCCCAACCCGAATAAATACCCCTGCTTTTAAACCCAAATACATAGACATACCCTGCACGTTGGTACATCTTGTACCAGCGTGCTTTTTATTTCCGATTAGTGGTTTTCAACCTAAATCAAGGCAATCCATTGTTATGCCCCAAAAAGCCACCTATACTTAAACACAAAGGAAGTGAGAAACTATGCAAAGCAAACAATTACCCAAAGATTTTTTATGGGGTGGCGCTGTAGCAGCCCATCAAATTGAAGGCGGCTGGGATGCTGATGGCAAAGGTATGTCTATTGCTGACGTCATGACCGCTGGTGCTAACGGGCTAGCCCGCGATATCACCGAAGGCGTGATGGCAGACAAATATTACCCCAACCACGAAGCGATCGACTTTTACCACCGTTACAAAGAAGATATTCAATTATTTAAAGAACTAGGCTTAAAAGCCTTTAGAACATCTATCAACTGGACACGCATTTTCCCCAAAGGCGATGAAACCGAACCAAATGAAGCGGGCTTACAATTTTATGATGACCTATTCGATGAACTAATAGCCGCTAACATTGAACCCGTCATCACCCTGTCCCATTTTGAAATCCCCTATCACCTTTACCAAGTATACGGTGGCTTTAGAAACAAAAAGTTGATTGACTTCTTCGTCCACTATGCTGAAACCGTCATGACCAGATATAAAGATAAAGTGAAATACTGGATGACCTTTAACGAAATCAATAACCAAGCCGACGGTCAACATGATTTACACGTTTGGACCAACTCCGCCATCCGCTTTACAGAGGGCGAAAACAAAGAAGAACTCATTTATCAAGCCGGCTTAAACGAATTAATCGCCAGTGCTAAAGTGGTAAAACTGGGTCACCAAATCAATCCAGACTTTCAAATTGGCTGCATGATGGCCTATGTTCCAATCTATCCATACTCAGCAAACCCAGATGATCAAATGGCCGCTCTTAAAACCATGCATCGTCGCTTTTACTACAGTGATATCCATGCACGTGGCGCAATACCTGCCTACATCCTTAAGGAATGGGAACGCAAAGGCTACCATATCGACTACTCGCAAGCAGAACTAACAGCCCTAAAAGAAGGAACCGTTGACTACATTGGCTTTAGCTATTACATGTCTGGCACAGTTACAACCATTGACAACCTGGCCGGTCACCCATCAAATGACTATCCAAACACCAAAATGCTAGGTAACCCATTTGTGAAAGCCAGTGATTGGGGTTGGCAAATCGATCCGGTCGGCTTACGTTATACGCTCAACCTCATTTACGAACGCTATAATTTACCTTTATTTATTGTCGAAAATGGTTTTGGGGCGTATGACAAAGTCGAAGCCGACGGACAAATTAAAGACGATTATCGCATTGCCTACTTAAAGGCCCACATTGAAGCCATGAAAGCGAGCGTCCTAGAAGACGGCGTTGACCTGATGGGCTACACCCCTTGGGGCATCATCGATATTGTCAGCTTTGGTACGGGTGAAATGGAAAAACGTTACGGCATGATTCACGTCGACAAAGATAACCAAGGTAACGGCACCCTTAAACGGACGAAAAAACAATCCTTTGACTGGTACCAACAAGTTATCGCCACTAACGGCCAAACCCTTTAATAAATATCCCCACACCCTTGCCCAGCTTGCGCTTGGTACAAAGTGTACCACGATGAAGTCTGGGCTCATTATTATGAAATCGCCATCAAGATGGCCCTCATCTATTGTTTACAATCTGAGAATAAAATATACTGATTTTACATTAAAAAAAGGAAAGCGGTTAAATAAAAATTTAAACGTTTAAATAAAAACTATGACTAATAAACGCTCCACAATTAAAGATATTGCCCGCAAAGCCAATGTATCCATTGCGACGGTGTCGAATGTTTTAAACGATATTGATGTCGTTAAACCTAAGACGCGTCAACATGTCTTACAAATCGCTAGCCAATTAAACTATGTGCCTAATTTACGTGCAAAACAATTACAATCTGGTCAAACCAAAATGATTGGGTTCTTTTGTAACTCTATTTCGGGACCTTACTTTAATCCTTTAGCGGAGTCAATCGCAAAAATAGCGGAAGAAAATGGTTATGGGATTAATATTCTTTTATCGAATGACCAAAGCATGTTAAGACGCAATATTTTAGGCGATTTAGTTGATGGAATTATCGGTTTTGAAGATTTAATCACGGATAAGGAACTCCAACTCATAAGAACTAACCGTATTAAAGCGGTATTTATTGATCGGATTATTCAAGATGAAACGATTGGCAGTGTGGTGTTTGACTCTTATCAAAAAGGCAAAGAAGTTACCGACTACCTAATTCAACAAGGGCATCAAAAGATAGGCTTTATTTTAGGTAAAGACGATATTTATGACAGCAACGAACGCTTTCGTGGTTATAAAACGGCCATGGAAAAAGCAAACTTAAAAGTGAATCCCAATTATATTTTTAAAGGTGAGTTTGAGTTGGAACCAGCTTTTCAAGTTATCGAACAGTTCTTAACAACAACGGCTAGAAAAGACTATCCAACGGCGATCATTGCCGGAAATGATCTGAGTGCAATCGGCGCCTATCGAGCCATCAAACAACAAAAGATTCGCATTCCGGAAGAAATAAGCCTCGTTAGTTTTGATGGTTTTGATTTAGATTCACCCCACCGACCAAATTTAACCGGCATTCATAATCCGATTGTAGAGCAGGCTAAATTTGCCGTTGAACACTTAATTGCCATGATTCACAATCAAACACCAGGTAAAGTCCAAACCATTGAAGGGCACTTTGTTGTCGGCGAAACGGTCCAACAAAGAGCGGAGGAGAGATGACATGTATATAGGAATTGATGTAGGTGGAACCACCATTAAATATGGTTTGTTAACCACAACCGGTGAAGTGATTGAAAAACAAGCAATCCCAACACCTAAAGAAAGGAATGCCTTTATTGATACACTGGTAGATTTAGTTAACCAACTGGCAGCCAAGGAAGACATCCAAGGTATCGGCATTTCGATGCCAGGTATTGTGCGCAAGGACGGTTATTTATTGACCGCTGGTTCGATTAAAGAACTAGACGACTGTCCCCTCAGAGATATTTTGTTAGAAAAAACCGATAATAAATATCCCATCGTCATCGAAAATGATGCCAACTCGGTTGCTTATGCAGAAAAGTGGATTGGGAATGCGCAAGGTAGAGATAATTACGTGTGCCTGGTTTTAGGGACAGGCGTCGGTGGAGGCATTGTGATTAACGGTGATATTTATAGAGGGGCGCATGGGATGGCGGGCGAGTTTGGGTGGATGTTAATCGACAAACTACCTCCGCAAGGCAATATTGAGAGTGCATCAGCTAACTATCGGGCAGCGGTGGTTTTAGGCTTGTGCCAGCAATATAACCAATTGAAATTAGCGGAAAATCCAAATTTTGAACCAATTAATGATGCGCGCATTATTTTCGATACAGAGGATAGTGATCCTTTCGCGGCTTTTGCTTTAAAGAATTTTTATCGCGATGTGGCGATTACCCTTTTGAATTTATATGTGAGCTTTGATCCAGAACTTATCTTAATTGGTGGTGCTATTAGTACTAATCCTTACTTTATGGAGCGTTTGCGTGAAACAGTTGAACATTATAGCAAGCGGCATAATAGTATTGCTTACTTAATTGGTAAAACAATTGCACCAATTAAGGCGACTTATTTACAAAATGATGCCGGTATGATTGGGGCTGTTTATCGTTTGCATCAACAAATTAATAGTTAGAAAATGACTCAGCAATGAGAGAGGAGAACAATGAATGAATGCAGCAGTGAAACCCAAACGGTCTGTAAGAATTAAACGTTGGTTTAAAAAATTCTTTGAACAATGGGAATTACAAACCATGGTTTGGCCCGGCGTTATTTTTATGCTTATATTCAATTTTTTACCGATTTATGGCTTAACGATTGCTTTTAGAAGTTATACCGTTATGGATACCATGCAAACAGCTCCTTGGGTGGGTTTTGATAATTTTGAAATCATTTTAAGGGATAAATTTTTCTGGGATTCAGTTGTGAATACTTTGGCGATCAGTTTATTAAAAGTAGCACTTGGCTTTTTCTTACCGATTATTCTGGCTGTTATGATTTTTGAATTACGTCAAGGTCCCTTCAAGAAGTTAGTCCAAACGATTTCCTATATGCCTTATTTCTTATCGTGGATTGTTTTAGGCGGGATGTTAATCAACTGGTTATCAACGACAGGCTTATTGAACACCATTTTAGCAGGTTTAGGCTTTAATATCCGTAATCAGAATTATTTATTATCAGCGGATAATTATTATTGGATAGCGGTTTTGTCGGATATTTGGAAAAATACCGGTTGGGGAACCATCTTGTATTTAGCGACTTTATCTAAAATTGATCCAACCTATTACGAAGCGGCCAAAATCGATGGGGCAACCCGGATGCAACAAGTCACTAAGATTACTTTACCTATGTTAAGAAGCATTATTAGTTTGAACTTGATTTTAACCATTTCTGGTTTATTAGGCTCTAACTTGGATCAAACCATGGTATTGATGAATAACCAAAACCGTCCACGAGCGGAAGTAATTAACTCGTATGTGTTTGATATGGGGATTGCTCAAGGCGACTTCTCCTATGCGACGGCGGTTGGTTTAGGTATTTCAATTGTATCCGTTATTTTATTATTAATTTCAAATCAAATGACTAAACGCTTAAACGACAATACATCCGTCTTATAGGAAGGGGACTATCAAATGGAAAGAAAAAGAATGAGTCAAGATTGGGATAGTCGGATATTCGATTTTGTGAATGTCTTTCTCCTTATTACATTTACCTTAATTATTGTGGTGCCTTTATGGAACATTGTTATTTCATCGTTTGCGACAGGTCAAACCTTAGCTAAAGGCGATTTTGTTTTCCTACCGGATGAACTGTCTTTAGATAACTATCGGACCGTTTTAAGAGACGATAGTATCTTACGCGCCTTTATGATATCAGTCGCTAAAACCGTTATTGGGGTAGTCACGCATGTCTTTTTCTGTGCGATGATGGCTTACCCAATGAGTAAGGCGTACTTAAAAGGACGTAAAGTATATTCTGCCATGGGAATTACGACCATGTTCTTTGGTGGCGGGATGATTCCTACCTACTTATTAATTCGTTCACTCGGTCTTTTAAATAGTTTCTGGGTATACATTATCCCTGCCTTATTAAGTTACTATGACGTTATTATCTTAATGAACTTTTTTAGAAGTGTTCCTGATTCATTAGAAGAATCTGCCATGATCGATGGAGCAGGTTACTGGCGTATTTTCTTACAAATAATTTTACCTCTATCCAAACCGTCACTGGCAACCATTGCTTTATTTAATGGGGTTAACCAATGGAATGATTTTATGACAGCTCGTCTGTATATTACGGATCGGACTTTATATCCTCTACAAATGCGTTTGTATGAAATTATCGTTCAATCACAAACGAATAGTGCCCAAAATATCGGTACAGCTGTTGCACAAACTACAACGAAAGGAGTTCAATTAGCCACGATTGTTATTACAACTGTTCCAATTATTTTGATTTACCCCATGCTACAGAAATACTTTATTTCTGGCATGATGGTCGGCGCGGTTAAAGAGTAGAAAAAAATTTAGGAGGAAAGAGAATGAAAAAGAGTAGATTAATGTTAGTTTTAAGTTCGGCCGCTTTATTACTGGCTGCCTGTGGTAATGGAGGCAATGAAACCGCTAGTAGCGAAACCACCGTCGAATCAACGGCTACTGAAACAACTGAAGAAGTTGCCGAAGGCCAAGATGTTGATGGTCGTTACACATTAGACCCTGAAACACCTGCTTGGCAACTAGACACAAAAGAAGAAATTACGGAATTAACTTGGTATGTAAACGCTGATTGGTGGAATGATTCTTGGGGTGAAGATACCGTTACACGTCAAATGGAAGAAGACTTGAATGTACGCATCAACTTTATTAAAGGGGATGATACTAACTTAAATACCATGTTCTCAAGTGGTGACATGGCGGATATCGTCACTATTTTTGATGCCAACTCACAAGTTGCCCAACGAGCAGCCACTTGGGCTTATCCATTAGATGAATTAGCTAATCAATATGATCCTTATTGGCATGAAGTGGCAGCTGAAGATACTGTTAATTGGTTCCAACTTGATGATGGTAAAACCTATGGTTATCCAAACTATTCAAATACAGCAGCTGATTATGAAAGTGGCTTGATTCCATCCAATACTAACTTCTTAATTCGCCAAGACGTTTACGAAGCCTTAGGTGAACCTGAATTTGGTACTTACGAAGAATTTAGAGCATCAATGCAAGCCATCAGTGATGAATTCCCCGATTTAATCCCTTTTGGTTTTAATGCATTTGGTGATGGGACAGGTTCATTAGGTGATGTCTTCCAAGACTTTATCGGTGTGCCTTTAGAAGATGAAGACGGTGGTTTCTATAACCGTAACCTAGATGAAGAATACTTACGTTGGATCGAAACATTCAACCAAGTACATCAAGACGGCAATATCAACGATGATAGTTTTGCTGATGACGGAACGGCTTTTGAAGAAAAAGTTCAAACGGGCCAATACGCAACCATTATGGCTTCTGGTACGGCACAAATGAGTGGTTTCCTACAAGACTGGATGTCATTTAATCCAGAAGGTCAATACATTGGGATTGATGGACCACAAAGTAGCTTAGGTAACGAACCAACCTTGAACCAAAGTGGCATTTCAGGTTGGATGATTAACTTCATCAGTCAAGAAGCAGAAGATCCAGCTAAAGCCATCCAAATCTTCACTTACTTACAAAGTGAATATGGTGGAATTTTAACTAACTTTGGTATCGAAGGCGAAACCTTCCAATATGATGCTGAAGGTGCCATCGAATTATTACCCGAAGTACAAGAAGTAAAAGATAATGATTCTGAACGTTACAAAACAGAATACCGTTTAAGTGAATTTATTTTCTTTGGGCATGATAAATATCAAGCCTATGCCAGTGAATCGACGCAAACGCCTTCTCTCATCCAACCACGTGAATGGGGCTTAGGTAAATTGTATCCACACTTTGTCTTAGAAAATATCAGTCCTGACCAAGGAACACCTGAAGCACGTAATTTAACAGCTATTGACAAACAATGGCCGACTAACTTAGTTGGGATGATTCGGGCAACGTCCGATGACGTATTTGAACAACAATTAGCTGAATACCAATCATTTTTAGATGAAAATGGCTGGGAGGCCATTGTCCAAGTACGTTCTGAAAAAATGGCTGAAAACCGCGAACGTTTAGGCTTAGAATAAGCGATATTTATTAAAAGGAATGGAAGGTGTGTGCATGAATCGAATTTTTAGTGTAGACGGGCAGGTATTTCGCTTTTTGTCGGCGGCTTATCAATTGTTGGTTTTGAACTTGATTACCTTGCTGTTTTGTTTACCCATTGTCACAATATTCGGATCGATTAGCGCTGCCTTCCATGTCCTGTTTGAAATTGAAGAACAGCAGGAAGTACCGGTGTGGCAGCTTTTCTGGCAGCATTTCAAAGCGAATTTGCTTGTGAGCAGCTTGATTAACTTATATGTGTTTTTGGTCATTGGCGGCCTGGGTGTTTTGATTTATGTTCTAGGTGATACGGTCGCAAGTTTTCCGCTATTGTTAGCCATGGCTTTTAGTTTAATCGTCGCCTTGACCGTGGCGATGACATTGGGCAAGGAAGCGGGGACTTTGCGGGAGTTACTGAATCGCAGTCTTGTTTTAGACTTAAAATATACAGGCTTTTTTGCGCTAGCCTTTAGTCTGTTTGTGATTTGGTTCTTGGTCCCTATCTTTTTACCGCGACTCGGCTTTTTATGGTTTTTCTTTGCGTTCAGTTTGCCCATGTTTATTAGTAGTAAAATTTATAGTTATACGTTGAAGCACTTGACGGACAAAATTCAAGAATAGATAGGTGATTGCATTGACACACGTAAATGTTGCTATTACTAGCGATGAATCCGGCTTTTTCCAACCGCTCGCTACCCAAACAATACCCAAGAAACCCTCTCAACCCATCCAAATAAATACCACCAAAACCTTCCAACGGATGGATGGCTTTGGTGCATCCTTCACTGACTCAGCTGCTTACTTGATTGATCAAGTATTATCAGCAAGCAAACGGGACCAAGTGATGACAAGTTTATTTGATGCTGAAGAAGGGATTAACTTAACCTTAGTACGCAACCCCATGGGAGCATCGGATTATGCGCGGACGATTTACTCTTATAATGATTTAAAAGCAGGCGAAACCGACCTTGATCAGACTGAATTTTCCGTCATGTATGATGAGGAAAGTATTATTCCTTTGTCGCAACAAGCCTTAGCATTGAATCCTTCCGTGAAATTTATGGCCAGTCCCTGGAGTGCACCTGCTTGGATGAAAACATCTGCTTCCATGAAAGGTGGCCAGTTGCGGGAAGCATTCTATGCATCTTATGCTTTGTATTTTGTTAAATATGTGCAAGCATACGCAGACCATGGGTTACCCATTTACGCCGTGACTCCACAAAACGAACCCTTGTACGAACCCTTGCATTACCCAAGCATGCTGATGACTGCGGCTGAACAAGTGGTTTTCGTACGCGATTATTTAAAACCAGCCTTTGTTGAAGCAGGCTTAGCAACCAAAATCCTAGGTTACGACCACAACTGGGATCGCATCGATTATCCAATTGAATTACTCGATAACGCCTACGACGACTTTGACGGCATTGCTTGGCATTGGTATGGCGGTCGTGCCATCAGTCAATCCCGTGTCGCTGCGATGTTTCCAGACAAAGAAATCCACTTCACCGAAGGTTCCGGTGGCGAATGGATTCCTGCCTTTGAGCCCGCCTTTTCCAACTTGCTGCGGACCGGCATGGACATTTTACGCAACGGCTCCCAGTCGCTCATCTTATGGAACATGGCCTTAGATGAAAAGAATGGCCCCACCGTCCCTGGCTTTGGAAACTCCACTTGCCGCGGTCTGGTCACTATTAACCAAAGCACGGGTACTTACGAATTCACCCTCGACTACTACGGTCTCGGTCATTTCAGTAAATACCTCCAACCCAGCGCCGTTCGCGTTGATAGCCAATCTGCTGACGGCATCCTCAGCGTCGCCTTTATAAATCCCGACGCCAGCCTAGTCGCCGTTGTTTTCAACGACACCGACCAGGAAAAACACTGCACGCTTGAAGTTGCCAATGCCGGCGACACCGTCGCTTTCGACCTTAACCCCCACGCAGCCGCCACCCTCCTCCTCAATAAATAACTCTGCTACACCCCCGCCCAGCTTATCATGCTAGGTGGGGGTGTTTTTCGAATGCGAGAGCGCTAAGTGAGCGGCTGTTATAAAGTATTTCTGTTAGTTGAAATCAATGATTGAGGTTAATTTTGAAAGCCTTGGAAACTTATGAGGCGTTGGTTTTTGGGAGCGTGAAAACTCAACACGAGAGGCTGCACTGGGATTTCGGCTACATCGTCTTGACAGATGTAAGTGGGAAGTGACGAACCGTCCTATTGTCACTCAGATATTTCCTCATGACAATAAAGCCTCCTATTGTCACTCAGATTTTTTCTCATGACAATAAGCCCTCCTATTGTCACTCAGATATTTTCTCATGACAATAAAGCCTCCTATTGTCACTCAGATATTTTCTCATGACAATAAAGCCTCCTATTGTCACTCAGATATTTCCTCATGACAATAAAGCCTCCCATTGTCACTCAGATATTTCCTCATGACAATAAAGCCTCCTATTGACACTCAGATTTTTTCTCATGACAATAAAGCCTTCAATTAAAGATAATCCGCCAAATGAAAGACGATAAGTTCTTCAACTTAGTCTTACTTTGGTTTATGACAAGGGGGTATATTAACTTCGCCACTTTATATAATTGTTGGAGAAGTGATGCACTAGCTTCACCAACAATAAGCAATATTTTATCTGCTACAATGCTGTAGTTTTAATCACCCGGTTCTTCATTTTTCACATACCCTCAACTTGCCGGCTTTCTTTTCACAACGACGTCCGGTATTTCAACTTGCCGGATTTCAACCCCAATCGACGTCCGGCATTTCGAGGGTAAGTGGGAAGTGAGCGAACGTTAAATAAAAGCTAATCGGTCACCAAATACCTGATTTCATGACCGAATAAAGCTAATCGGTCATCAAATACTTAATTTCATGACCGAATAGCCTAATTTGTAGTTTATTTAATGGTCACACATTTCTCGCTTAGTTTCACGCTCACAACAACTGCTCCAATATGTGTGCGCCAACGAAAGTGAGAAATGACGGTTCTTCACTTCCCACTTACGACAGATTTAATATGACTTATTGGTGGCGAAACTCATATCTTCCTTCGCCACCAATTAAATTTGATGGCGGAGCTCAAGTGTTTCCTCGCCACCGGGGCGAACGCCAAATGAGTCGCCGTTTAGCGGGGGATTGGGGGGCGAACGCCAAATGAGTCTCTGTTTGGCGGGGGGTTGGGGGGCGAACGCCAAATGAGTCTCTGTTTGGCGGGGGAATCAGGGACGAGCGCCAAATGAGTCGCCATTTGGCGGGGGGTTCGGGGCTCGTCGTTTCACTTCCAACTGCTCAACCCACTTGCCGGCTTTCAGTGGAAATCGAAAGCCAGCAAATCAAAATATAAGATACGACTTATCAAATCACCGGCCATTTACTTCCCGCTTACCCATCCGCCACTCAGTTTTCCCTCAGGGGATGTTGACTCCTATCCGCCACTCAGCATAAGTAGGAAGTGAAGAACCAAGTGATTTCTGCTACAGCAATAATAATATTACTTATTGATGGCGAAGCTCATCTACCCCTTCGCCATCAATTAAATTTGGTGGCGGAGTTCATGTATTTCCTCGCCAGCAATTAAAGTAAACCTAAGTGGAAGAACATATCTTCCTCCATTTAACAGGCTAGCTTTAGTTAAAGTGTCTATTGTCATGGGAGAAATTTGAGGTAAGCCCGCCCTCAGGCGGTTTGGCACTCCCATCCGCCACATAGCTTGCTCTCAGGCGGATGGGAGAAAAAAGGTGACTTGTCAATTTGACGGTCTTTCACTTCCCGCTTACCATGAGAAAAAATCTGAGTGACAATGGGCGGCTTTATTGTCATGAGAAAAAATCTGAGTGACAATGGGCACGTTTATTGTCATGAGTGAAATCTGAGGTAAGCGGGAAATAACGAACCGAGTTTTTGTGTATTCATGATTTTGTCTTAGGTAAATTGTTTTTTTAATCCGTTTAGGAATCGTGTTATAGTAAATTGGTTTTACTATAATCCGTTTAGGAAACGCGTTATAGTATTTTGAATTTACTATAATCCGTTTAGGAAACGTGTTATAGTATTTTGAATTTACTATAATCCGTTTGGGAATCACGTTATAGTAATTTGGTTTTACTATAACGCCTTTATTTTTCTTTAAAACAAATACACTACTTCACTTCCTGCTTACCGCGGTTAGGTAGCGTGTGCCTTCAAAAAAACGGGAAGGCCTGTGGCTAGTAGAAACGAGAAAGCCCACGGCTAGTAGTTAAGTAGTGCACGATAACTTCAAGTAAATTTGCTTCGGCAGTTGCTCCTCATAGATGATGTGTGAAAATTTTTATCATTCTAAATAATTTCCCAACAACCCCCCATATGCTGGTTTTCGATGCTCGCAGAAATCTGGCAACCGTGCTTGGTGCTTGGCGGTCTTCCCCCCAAAACGAAGTCCAGCATACTATAATCCGCCTCGCCCGAATTTTTACCCAACCAAAAAAGCTACTCACTAAGTTCAACCTAGTGAGTAGCAGAGGTATTTATTAGGGTTATTTGCGTTTTAATTCGGTTAAGATTTCTTGGAGTAATTCGGTTTCGGTTGGACCAGCCGGTGCAGGTTCATCGCCACCGACCAAGTTTTTACCTTGGGCTTTGCCGAGGGCTTTAAGAGTAACATATAAAAGGGCGGCAATTAAAACAAAGTTAATAATTGCTTGAATAAATGATCCGATTCCAAGGGTCGTATTTCCAATTGAAATAGTGAGCGCAGAGACATCTGCTTGACCGGTTAGGGCAACAATGATTGGCATGAAAATATCTTCAACTAAGCTGGTTACAATACTTGTAAAAGCAGCCCCCATAATAATACCAGTAGCCATAGTGACAATGCTTTCGTTAGCGATAAATTTCTTAAATTCTTTCCACATTTTTATGATTCCTCCTTAATATTTATGGGTTAAATATATCAAAAAACACGCCTAATGTGTAGTAATAAATTGCGAATAATAATAAATAATTCCATATATTATTATACATATTTATAAGTTGTTAGGCGTTATATAAGCATTGATAGGAAAATCATTCGGATTAATTTGCCATTTTCCTGACATGACCAGTTGGCTCCATTCATATCCCAGAAAAGGACCGCTTGTTAGACCGGAGGAGCCAAGGCCACTAATCGCCCAGACATTAGTCAACTCGGGCACTTGCCCAACCAGTACCCCATAATCAGGCGTAAAGGCACGCGTCCCTACCCGGGTGGTCGCTATCGCAGATGCCTTAATCCAAGGGAGAAAAGTAGCCGCTTCTTCCTTTAATTCGGCGAGAACACCTTCATCTAAAGTTAAATCATAACCTTGATCATCTTCATGACTGGCGCCAATAATCAGTTGACCACTCGCTGTCGGGATGATATCAATCGCTGCATCGGGCATGACAACTGGCCATTGATTGCCCTCCCAAGCACGATTATACACACTAAATAATTGTCCTTTTTGCGGTTGAATCGCCACAGAATAGCCCAGCGGCTCTAAAATTTCCGGCAACCAAGCCCCGTTGGATAATAAAATTTTATCGAAACCTTTCACCTCAAAACGACGACTGCCTACCCAAACGGTCTGATTATCGCCCCGCACCAACCGTGCTTTTTCCTTAACGATTCGCCCACCAAAACGACTCATCGCTTGATGTAAGCTTTGGATAATGGCAGCCCCATCCGCACGACCTCCACCAGCCACATAAGTTGCCCCAAACTCAGACTCCAACAAAGGAAAATACGCCTGCAAGTCTTCCGGCGCCACCGTCAACACCTCACCAATTGACGGCGATTCAACCACCTTCTCCTGCGCCATCTGCAAATCCCGTTCCAGTTTTTTCGCACGATTGCGCAACAATAATGCCCCCGTCACTTGAAACAAATGGTCGGTTTCAAAGCCGTCCGCCTCCAAGTCCGCCATCAGTTGACGGTAAAACTCCGCTCCTTGCGACACTAAAAAGTACCACGGCTTGTTGCGCCGTTGCGTGAACCACGGACAAATAATTCCCGCCGCCGCTTTAGTGGCCTGCCCACCCCCTTCGTCAAACAAAGTCACCGCATAACCAGCCCGACTCAAATAATAGGCCGCCGTTGACCCAACAATTCCCCCACCAATAATTGCAACTTCCACTAAACCCCTTCTTTCGAATAAATATCACTGCTTCTATTGTAATCCAATTAATAAAACATAACAAAAGCAAATAAAATGTGAAATCGTCTACAATTCAATTCAATAGTTTGATACACTTTAGGCAATAGATTGACTGAAAGGTTGAGGACATGTTTTCAGATAAAATTACAAAACCTATTATTGAAACAGCTTATTTAAATACCGACAACACGCCTAGATATCGTGTAATCATTCGTTTAATGTATCAATTGTATGAACGGATCCAATACTGGGTCTATCCACAGGAGATATTTATTAAAATGAAAGAAGATCCGCGGTTTGACCGTTATACATTGGAGGAATGTAAACGCGATTTTCAGGCGCTGGAAGGTTGGAAGAATGTGGTAGCGATTCAAGATACCAATCAAGTGAAGACGCTAGAAGAATATAAAAACAAAAATTTTCGTTATCAATTGACGGAATATACCGTCGAAATTGAGCGTTTGACAATTCGCCTAGAAAATTTAGAAATAGAAGGATCCTCCTTAGAGCCAAGTTTGTTGGAGAAAATTCGCCAAAGTATGCAAGAGTTTGCGTCCATGATGGAAGCAACGGATGAACAATTGTATTTTTGGTGGAATAGTTTAAATGATCAATTTATTCGTCTGAATCAAAATTATCAAGATTATATTCGAACCTTAAATTCTGCCGAGTCGGAAGATTTGATGAAAACCACCGAATTCTTAGTCTTTAAAGATGCGATTGTTGAGTATTTGCGGCAATTTGTTCGGAGTTTGCAACACAATAAAGGCATCATTGAACAGTGGATGAATCAAATTCGGGATGATCAACTAGAAAATTTATTTGACCGTTTGGTGCAATATGAACTGTCTGTTCCGCGTTTAGCCCAAGAGCCTTTAGATGAAGAACTTATTCGCGATAAGGCCGAGGGACGTTGGCAAAGTATGCAGCGATGGTTTACGGGCGAAAACAGTGAAGCCAATCGAGTGTTTGATATTACCAATGAAACTATTCGGAAAATTACCCGGACGGCGACCCAAATTAGTGAGAGCTATGGTTTTGGTGTGAATCGAAAAGATGATTATGTTGTCTTGGCTAAAATGTTTGGCGAGTGTGAGACCATCAATGATTGTCATGTGCTGGCAGCTAAAGCCTTTGGGGTTAAACACCCGATTCATATTCGTTCAGAAAAAGATCGCCAAACGGAAAGTGTCAGCCAAAGTGTTTATGCAGAAAATCCTATTGTGATTAAAGTAAAATCACGGAAACGCATGAAAGCACAACGTACGCGACAATCCAGTATTGAGTCAACCTATGAGGAACAACAGGCCATTATTCATGCAATGTTAAAACAACAAGAAGAGGAAGCAAAGATTATGGCGGCTTATATGACTAACCGTCAATTGAAGGTTGAAAATTTGCCTAGAATTACTCCTCGAGTAAGGCAAATTATTTTACGCTGGTTATCCAAAAGTTTGGAAAACCTGCAAACAAGTTCTAGCACACAATTAAAAACCAATATTGTAACAACCGAGTTTGGACAAAAGTATTATGTGATGAATACGGATTTATCTAAACGCGTCTTAGTGGAATGCGAGGATGGCCGCTTTGAAATGCCAGCCTTTGAATTTTACTTTTTGGAGGATGTAGGATGACAATTTTAGAATCACTTTTTAAAGAACGTTGGATTTTAAAACGAACCAATAAAACATTGTATTACACCATTCGGGATCAAGTGGGTAATTATCAAAAATTTTTAAATGAAAAGCTAGGCTACCGCGTCATTATTACACCTGAATTGGTAAAGCTAGAAAAAATTCCAGGTGTTGCTCGAGCCTGGATGGGGATTCAGGACTTTTCAACGGCTTTAGAATACCAATTCTTTTGTTTAGTTTTAATGTTTCTAGAGGATAAGGAAACGGGTCAACAATTTATTTTATCAGAGTTAACCGAATTTATTCGTCACCATTATCCTACAGAACCCATCAAATGGGAAGATTATACCAAAAGACGCTTACTTGTTAGGGTGATGAAGTATTGCTTCCAAGAAGAGTTGATTATTGAACAAGATGGAACGGTTGGCGATTACTTAAGTGATTATGAAGCAGATATTTTATATACTAACACTGGCATCTCACGTTATTATATGCGTCAGCTTACACAATCTATCCAATCTCTGGCTTCCTTAGAAGCAGATGATTTTGGTCATGTCCAAATGGAAGCAGACCGTGGTTTGTTAAGACGACAACGTGTGTACCGCAAACTTATTTTAGAGCCAGCTGTTAAAATGGAGCATAATCAAGATGAAGACTATCTCTATATCAAAAATTATCGATCGGTGATTGAACACGATTTCCAAACTTACTTTGATGTTCGTTTAGATATTCATCGCAATAGTGCTTATCTGGTGATGAATGAAGCTGCCAACTTAGGCGAGGTTTTTCCAGACCGTTCAAACTTAAGTGAGATTATTTTATTAATAAATACCGCTATACGCCATCAAGTCCTAACGGGAGACTGGCAATTAGATAATAATGATTGCATTGAAGTGACCCAATCCTCTTTTGAAAGTCTAATCAGTCAAGTGAAATACCAATGGAATGAGCGCTTTACTAAGAAAATACAAGCATTATCACTTAAAGATTTAGCGGAGCAAATTATGCAACGCATGACCAGTTTAAACTTTATCTATTGGGATGAAGACTTGCGCCAAATAACGATTTTCCCTATTTGTGGAAAAATTGTCGGAGAGTATGTTGAAGGAGAATTTGATGATGAGTGAACGTTGGCAATTACATAAAGCAGGAATCATTAATTTTTGGTATTATGACCAGCAAATATTCCATTTTTCACAAGGCCGAATGCTCCTAAGAGGCTCGAATGGGTCGGGAAAATCAGTCACCATGCAAAGCTTTATTCCCCTACTTTTGGATGGTAATAGAAGTCCTGAACGATTAGATCCATTTGGGTCAAGGGCAAGAAAACTGGATAATTACATGTTAGAAGATAATGATACGCGGCAAGAGCGTATTGGCTACTTATATTTAGAGTTTAAACATCCAGACTCAGATGTCTATCAAACCATTGGAATGGGCATTCGCGCACGTAAAGACTATCCTTTAGATACTTGGTATTTCTACTTGGGCCAAAGGTTACATATGGGTGAAAACTTTAGCTTGTATCGTAACCAAAATCAGACCCAAGTGTTAACTAAAGGGGAGCTAACATCAGCCATTGGTGAAAAAGGACAAGTATTTACAACACAACGGGAGTATATGGAAGCAGTGAATCGATATCTCTTTGGCTTTGAGTCTATAGAGGAGTATCGGGAGTTGATTAATCTGTTAATTCAATTACGCTCACCGAAGTTGTCTAAAGATTTTAAACCAACGGTTATTAGTGAGATTCTAACCAATTCGCTACAGCCCTTATCGGATGAAGATTTACGTCCATTATCCGAATCCATTGAAAATATGGATACGATTGAAGCCAATTTGGCTATGATGGTGCAATCATTGGGAGCCATCAAAAAACTGACCCAATCCTTTATCAATTATAATAGTGTGGTTTTCTATCAGCGAACGCAAGCGTTTCGTTCGGAATTACAAAAACTGCTTCAATTACAAGAATCCATCCAGGTAACGCAAGAACTCGTTGTTCAACAACAAGCAGACTTAGATAAGATTAGGAATACCATTACGCAACTTCAAACAGAATCTCAAGTTAGAAGTGAGCAAGTTGCACGGCTACAAGACCATGATATTCTAAAATTAAAAGAACAAGAAACATCAGCCAAGAATCAATTAACTGAAACCACCGTCTATAAAACACAAAAAGTAAGCCAAGTTGAAGAAAAAGAAGCTAAACTCCTAAAACGTCATCAACAAGCCAAGGAGTTAAAAGATAATCTGGAATTACTTAAAGTAAGCATCCAACGTCAATTGAATGAAATGTCCATTATCGCCAATGAAATTTCTTTTGAAGAACATACCTTGCTTCAAAATGAAGTAACCTCTCATCTCGGTCAAGTCTTTTCCTTTGGTTTAACGATTCAGGCGATTCAAAGCTTAAAACAAGCTATTCGAAAAGCCATGGAAAGCGTTAGAATTAGTTTAGAGCAATTAGCTTCTTTGGAAAGACTTTACCAAGAATATGATCAATCAACGACCCGCATGACCGATTATGAAAAACAGGAATTAGAATGGGATAAACTGGCTGAAAGTGAAAAGGATCAATGGTATATCCAATTCAAACAATGGCTGGACACAAACCAGGTGTTGGTTATTCAAACTGGTACTGAAGAGACTATCTATCAACTGGTCGCTCACGATAGAAATGGTCATTTTGCAGAATTAAATCGGATGATTTATCAGGAGCAAAGTTTAACCGAAAGAAAAATTAATAATGAACTGCTTCAAAACCAACAAATGAAACAGCTCATTCAATTAAAATTAGATGAACTGAATGAAGAATTTCAAGCTTGGGTTAATCGACGTGATCCAGAACCGCCCCGTGCAAAAGCAGTTGAGCTAAACCGCCAAGCTTTAAGAGACGAAGGTATATTACATATTCCTTTTTACCAGTTGGTCGACTTTAAAGAAAATTTAGATGCTGAAAGTGTTAATCATCTTGAAGCGATTTTGCTGGATATGGGTCTATTGGACGCTTTAGTCGTGTCGAAAAAAGATCAAGCACGTGTTTTAAACAGTCAACAAGGTCGTTCAGAGCGATATTTATTTGTGGAAGAGATTAAGCCTTTGTCCGACTTGAATGCTGTGTTAGAAGTCGTTCAACAAACAGCAGACGCGCAAACAGATGACATACAGGAAAAAATTACGGCTTTGCATCAAATCGTAAGCGAAATGGACACTACGGCTTCTGACGTAACGGACTTTAAAATCAATCCACATGCTAAACAGTATCAGTTGGGTATTTTACACGGGATGGTTGACGGGAATTATGAAGCTAAATTCATCGGACAAGCAAGACGTCAAGCCTATCGGCAACGGCATTTAAGCCAATTAGAAACGGAAATTGAACAGTTACAGCGTGAATTGAGTGAAACAAACACGCTGATTAGTCAGTTAAATGCACATAAAGTTCAACTAGGCCAAGAAGTCAACCAATTGCCAGACACTTCAGGGATAACAATCGCCCAACAAACACGGATTAGTTTCACGCAAAAATTTGAAGATGAACAACAAAAACATAGCCAGCTTCAAAAAGAAGTAAGGGCAAGCGAAACAGCTTATAAAGAATTGAAAAATCAAGCGGATCAATTGTGCCAGCAAATAAAGATTACACCCTCTATGGATAAATTAAATGAAGCCTTGGATGCTAGTGAAGATTATCAAGAGCAATTAAATCATTTAAAAGAGGCCTATCAAAATCATCTTCAAACACAACAACAATTTGAGCAAGTTGAAGAAGCCATCGCAGAAGATGAATGGGATTTAGATAATTTACGGCAGGAATTGAGCCGTTATGAAAATCAAGAACAAAAGTTAAGTCAAGATTTGGCAATGATTGCACAGCAGTTAGCCTCTGCCGGTTTTGAAGATATAGCTCGCCAATTAGAGGAGGCACTTGCTCGTTTAGCCGAGATTCCTAGCCAAGTGAATGAAGCCAGCCGTCAACAAGGGAGTCTGGATACCGAAATTGTTTCCAATCAGCAACGTACGGTTCAATTAAAAGAGGACGTTCAGTCAGTGTTTGAACGGGTAACCGTCTTTTACCAAAGCTATGTGGATGAGTTATCCCTAGCTTATGTCTTCGAAGATAAAGCTTTAGCCTTGGATAGAATCGAAGAAGCGCAAAATTATTTTGAACAATTGAAACAAAATACCTTTCAATCCCTTTTAACCAAGAAATGGGTAGGAGCCTTACAAGAAGGCTTGAAGCAACTTCAATCAAGTGCCTATTATTCACCGCAAACAACCAGCAGCCGGATGGATGAAGCCGAGCAAAAACTGCGTGATGATTATTTGATTCATAAAAATCAACTCGCTGATTATATGGTCAATTTAGAACGCTTGTTTACATACCAAGCCTATTCGACCCAAGCAGGTGAATGGGGCTTGAATTTAAGTCGGGATAACTTGAAAGCCACCTCTCAAGGCCGCCAAATATCCATTTTTGAATTGGAACAGTATGTGCAAGAGCAAGTGACAGTGAATGAACAGTTACTTCAACAAAAAGATCGTCTGTTATTTGAAGAAGTTATTACCAACACGATTGGGCGGAAGATTCGCTCTAAGATTTATTTAAGTGAAACTTGGGTTAAAGAAATGAATAAATTAATGAGTCAAGCAGAAGAAGCCACGTCAAATGGTTTTACCTTAGCCCTTAAATGGAAACATCGAGGTGCTCAACAAGAAGGTGAACTTGGTTCACGCGAATTGATTGATTTATTAAAGATGGATGCGGCTTTGATGAATGAAGAAAATTCTCAAAAACTAACGGGACATTTTCGAACCAAGAGTAAGCAAGCCCGGCAACAGGCAGAAGAATCTGGCTACAGCTCTACTTTTCATACCATGCTTAAAGAAGTCTTAGATTATCGACGCTGGTTTGAGTTTCAGCTGTCGTTTAAAAAAGCCGGTGAAGTAATGACGGAATTGACGAATAACAAGTTCGATGCCTTAAGTGGTGGGGAAAAAGCGATGTCGATGTATATTCCACTCTTTTCAGCTGTTGTAGCTAAGTATAATGGGGCGAACCGTCAAGCACCACGGATTATCTCTTTAGATGAGGCATTCGCTGGTATTGATGACCAAAATATCCGCGATATGTTCCGCTATATGGTACAGTTTGATTTTAACTTTATTATTAATTCACAAATTTTATGGGGTGACTATGATACAGTCCCATCAATGCGCATTTATCAACTTTTGCGACCGAATAATAGTAAATTTGTTGCGGTCATGTCTTATTTATGGGATGGGGTTAAACGCATCGCTATCAACGATAATGAGCAGAATGCCAATCTAGTAGGTCAAGCGGATGAAAAATAACGATAAGCTTGTGATGGAAGCAGCCGCTTATTTCAAAGAACGACCTGGTTTTCAGCGTCTGTTCAAGGCTATGCGCCGTCGGTACCAAGCGTTAGGGCGCATCGGAGGAAATGTCCACATCCAACATCTTACTCAAGTCGAAAAAGAAACGTTGGGCACCTATTTACAACGCTCACTGATGCACCAACAATCCGTTACGATTTCGCTAACTTCTTTCGAGCGTCAGCTAGCGGCGACTCGATTTGCAAGTATTAGTTTATTGGACCTATTAGAAGCTTATTTTGAAGGTGAGATTATCACCCATAAGATGCAAGCCAAACATGTAGTCAATGAACGGCAAATCGCCATTGAGCGGTGGAAAGAGCAAGCGACAGCCGGTTTAGGGAAAGATTGGTTAGTGATGCAACTAGAACATGACTCTACCATGCGGCGTTACCTCTTTAATAAATACAAACAAAACAAAGTCACTTGGTTGACGCATCTGTTTCATTTAACCAATGCCATGAATGCTTTACTATCAAATCAACAAAACCCACCTATCAAAATAGCCTTGTTTGCAACGACGATTACAGGCAATCCCCATGCTTTCGATATAGGTCAAGAACTTGAACGTTGGCTAGTCTTTGCGTTAGCCACATTCAAGGGTTTAGATCATTCGAAATTAAATGGGGAAAGCAAGGGTGAGCTATTGTTTGAATTTGGTCTCGTCCGTGACAGCTTATATAATTTTACATTTGCTTATCAGTTGCAAGGCTACGATAGAAACAGGCAAGAGCATCCTGGCATGAAGGGGTACAATGAATTGGATGAGCCTCAAGTCGTTACTTTAGAAACTTTATCTAATATACAAGTGCTTGAAAGTATTGATCAAGTTGTCTATATAGTCGAAAACCCAACCGTTCTTTCAACGTTAGTCAGCTATTTTGTAAACAGTCAAGCGCAAAAGCACACGCTTATTTCAACCAATGGCCAGTTAAATCAGTCTTCCTTAATGTTGTTGGATTTACTGGCTCAAAAGGGTTGCCAAATGTTTTATGCAGGGGATTTTGATCCGGAAGGCTTACTGATTGCAGAGCGTCTAAAACAACGCTACCAGCAACAACTACAATTTTGGCGGTTAACACTGTCCGATTATGAAGCGTGTTTATCTAATGAAACAATTTCAGAACACCGTTTAAAAAAGCTCCATCGTTTGTCACAGCCTGAATTAATTGTTTTAGCTGATAGGATGCGAGAAATTAAAAAAGCAGGCTATCAGGAGCGTTTAGTTGATTTTTATTTAAAGGATTTAAGGGGTTAAAGGTTTTTTGCGGTCTAGATCTACCACTCACAATTTTTCATGACAAATCAATGAAATCCTGTATAATCTAACTATATGGGGGGAATGAATAGTGAACGAAACGATGAAGCATCAGCACAACCATCGGAGTATTCGCAGTTTTGACGATCGACCGGTTGAAGCTGAAATGGTCAAACAATTGCTCGAAATAATGAACCGCTCGGCGACCAGTAGTGGCTTACAAAGCTACTCCGTCATTCATTTAACAGATCCAGAAAAACGCCAACAACTAGCTAAAGTGTGTCAACAAGCGTATATTACGCAAATACCGGAGTTATTTGTTTTTATTGTGGATAATTATCGGAATTACGCGATTGCGCGTGCCAAAGGTTATGAAGGCAATTACCATCGGACGATGGACCATTTTTTCCGTGGAATCGCGGATGCTTATTTAGCCGCCCAAAACCTTATGACGGCCATTGAATCCCTTGATATGGGAGGCATCTTTTTAGGCAGTATTATCAATCATCCAATGGATACGATTCAAATTTTAGAGCTACCTGTCTTAACTTTTCCAGTGGTAGGGTTGGGTTTTGGTTATCCAGCGGAGTCACCGAATATTAAACCACGAATGGATGTTAGTCTGAAAGTTGGTGAAAATGGCTACCCTTATTGGGAGGATAATATTCTGGATGCCATTAAGGATTATGACGAAGTGATGAGTCATTATTATGATACACGCGACCATAATCAGCGCTCTGATACCTTTAGTAATCAAATATTTAAACAAGCATTGAATGAACAAGCTGATCGAGCCAATATCCTCGAGGCTGTTGAGAAGCAGGGGTATTTATTAAGATATGACTAAAAAAGAAACAAGCAATTATTTGATGATTGTATTCGTGGCGTCCATGATGATGGCGGCTTCGCTGGGTGTGAACATGAACACCGCTGGTGTTTTTATTGTACCTTTAGTCGAGGCGATGGACGTGCCTGTAGCCAGCGTCTCCTTGCATATCACCTTAATTACTTTAGGTAGCGCCTTGAGCGGATTTGTCGTGCCCGGCATTTTGCGACGCTTTAACATTCGACGCATCGTATTGGTGTCCACGCTCGTCACCGCCGGTATGACCGTATTGATGGGGCAAACAAGCGATATCTACCTCTTTAATTTCTTGAGCTTTATCCGCGGTTTAGCGGCTGCCTTTTTCAACGTGATTACCGTTCAACAGCTCATTAACCAATGGTTCGTCAAATATCATGGCATCGTCACCAGCTTTGTCTTTAGTTTCAGCGGCATCGCCGGCGCCTTGCTCTCACCCCTTTTGAGCAGCCTCATCACCAATTACGGCCTAGCAACCGCCTATTTAGCTCAAGCCCTCCTTTTCCTTCTAATCAATATCCCTGCGACAGTCCTGCCTTATACGCTGGATCCGCGGGAGATGGGCATGGAAGCTTACGGCGCGCATGTTTTTACGGAGGAAGAAAGAGACCAGCTACACGAAGAACAACGTCCAATGGCCTTGAATTTGGAGCAAACACGCAGAAATAATTTGAATATTGTGTTGTTGATGGTTTTTGCATTTATTACAACCGCTCTAACAGGCCTATATCAACATCTGTCTGGCATTGGCTATGAGTATGGGATGGAATTAAATCAAACCTCGTTGCTGTTATCTTTTTGCATGATTGGTAATATTCTATTTAAATTAATGATTGGTTGGTTATCCGATGCTAAAAATACGGTCTTTGCTGTGATATCTATGTTTTTGGTTATGTTGATGGGTCTGATCCTCTTAAGTTTTGGCTTTAATTTTACGGTGCTTTATATAGCTAGCTTCTTATTTGGGGCTGTCTACAGTGTTTCTTCAGTGGGTCGTAATTTACTTTCAGTGAATTTATTACCTAGGGATACGTATGGCCGTGTCTTTCCTGTCATTAATTTCGTTTCTAGTATTGGGGGTGCCCTGATGATTAGCTTCTTTGGCTTAACTTTTGATATGACGCAAAGTTACCAAACAGCCATCACCCTCTGTATTGTTATGAGCCTTTTAGGCATTACCTCAACCCTGTTCATGAAAGCCCTCCCTCAAACAGAATAAATATCTATTTTGATTGTCGGCGTTCGCTCAACAGATACAACGATTAAAAAAGCACGGTTGAAGGAGCAGACACTCCTTCAACCGTGCTTTTCGGTCGAAAATCCTTACCCAGATTAAAAACGATATTTTTCAATCATGCGTTTAACGGTTGGGTTATCAAATAATAATTTAAGAATAACGGTATTTAAGACTAAAGATACGGCATTTTTAGCAATCCGTGCCGGCATAAAGGCAATCCAAGCTTGGCCGTACATGATACGAATCCATAAAGAATTCAAGCCAAGATTGACAACTAAGGTGATGATAAGAACGGTAGTAAATACACGTTTCCAAGTAATTTCTTTGCGCCATAACATATAACCATAGATTAAACCACCTAAGGCAGCACTTAACGTAAAACCGATAAAAAATTGGTAGCCTTGCATAGACGTCGTAATTAAGTCATTAGCAACAGACACAATCATCGCATACCAAGGGCCAAACAAGGCACCTGTTAGAGCTGCACCGATAAAACCAATCCCGATTTCGACATAATTACCTACGGAAAAAGCCGGGACAAAGGTAATCAGGATTCTAAAAGCTAAAACAACGCCTAAGACCGTGATATTTAGTGCGGATAATTTACCGGTTTGATATCGTTTAGTCGTTTTATTCATAATAATACTCTCCTTAAGATGAGAGCTACATATAAAATGCAGCGAATGCAAAACAAGGACGCAACGGTATGTTTTCGTTTGGCAGCGACATCCCATCTACCAACACTTAACGCCTTATTTCTACTCTGTCATCATTATTGTTTTATTGATATTTATTGATAAAAACAGTGATACGACGGACTGCTTCTTCTAAGGTATCCATTTTAGCTGCATAGCTCAGTCTAAAGTAGCCTTTACCTGCGTCGCCAAACCCAGAACCAGGAATCACACCGACTTTGGCTTCTTCAGCCAATGCTAAACTAAAATCAACATCTGATCCGTCAAACCAGTCAGGAACTTTCACAAACAAATAAAACGCGCCTTCAGGTTTTGATACTTCAAAGCCCAGAGGTTCAAGGGCATTGATTAAATAATTCCGACGCGCGAAATACTCATCACGCATTTGACGACTGTCATCATCGCAGTCGTTGTAGCCAACAATACTTGCATACTGCATTTGGGTATTGGGTGTATTGATGGTTGCTTGGTGTACTTTGAATAGATCATTCATAATACCTGCAGGCCCTGCAATAAAGCCACTGCGCCAACCCGTCATGGCATGGGACTTCACCAAACCGTTAATTAGCAAGGTGCGTTCAGGGTAAATATTTGCCATGGACACATGCTGACCTTCATAAGTTAATTCTGAATAAATTTCATCAGACACCACATACAATTGATGGGCACGCGCGACATCAGCAAGGGCTTCAAGTTCCGAACGGTTGTAGGTCACGCCGGTTGGATTGGTTGGGAAATTAAGCAACAAGACTTTTGTTTCTGGATGTTCGCTCAGAGTGGCTTCTAAACGCTCAGGGGTGAGCTTAAAGTTGTCTTCGCTGACATCAACAGCAACAAGTTCGCCATTAGCTAAAGCGATTTGCGTCGCATAAATCACGTAACTCGGACTAGGGGTAATCACTTTATCACCAGGGTTTAAAAGCGTCATAAAAGCAGCAAAGAGAGGCTGAGTTGCCCCATGCGTAATAATGATCTCTTTTTCAGGGTCGTAGCTCAGTTGATAGTGACGTTCTAGATAATTGGCAACTGCTTGGCGCAATTCAATTAATCCCCGCGAGTGGGTGTAACCATTGTTTTTATGTTGAATCGCATCAATCGCAGCTACTTTAATTTTTTCTGGAGTTGGGAAATCGGGTTCTCCAATCGTTAAGCGAATCAGACCTTCAATATGACTGATTTGGTCATTAAAGGCACGGATAGGGCTTGCGACTATATGAGAGAGATTTCGATTTAATTCGTATGTCTCCATAAAACACCGCCTTTCATTTTGTCACTATTTTACCACATTACGCCATAAAGCAACACATTAGAATGAGAAACGGCTAAAATTCAACAACAAAATATAAGTAAAAGATTAGATTTTAAGCTAACAAGTCGCCTATAATAGGTTATAATATGATAAAAATGCAAGCTTTGTCGTGCTAGGAGCTACAAGCCGTAAAATTACCCCACACCAGAGAGGACATTTGCACATCATGTCTTATATCGTTATTGTTATCCAACAACTTATTGTGATGTTTTTACTCAGTCTTTGTGGTTATATTCTCGTTAAACGTAAAGATTTATCAGGTCAAACCATTTCTGAAATAAATAAAATCATTACCCTCTATTTAACGCCTTTAGTCGTCGCTAAATCGTTTTTAGGCGATTTTTCATCCGAGCAATTGGTTCAATTGTTGTATGGGATGGGATTGTATTTGATATTTACTTTAATGCGACTGTTCGGTATGCGTTGGCTATATGGGCGCTACAATAAAACGATTGACCAGTATGCCGTTATTTTTGGGAATACGGGTTTTATTGGGATTCCATTGACCTTGGCGGTTTTTGGTGAAGATTATTTGTTTTTAACCACGGGTATGATGTTGGTTAATAATTTGCTGAATTGGACCGTTGGTATCCCGATGTTAACGACTAAAAGTCAGCCGATGAAATTGTGGCAAAACCCCATGATTATCGGTTTAGGAATTGGAATGATCTTTATAGTTACAGGCGCAACCTTACCACCGGTCTTGGACTCCATCCTATCAACGTTAACGTCTTTATACACCCCGTTAGCGATGGTTTGTTTAGGCTCTTACTTCGTGGACTTTTCATTGAAGGATTATTTTTCCAGTCGGCGCATGTGGCAAGTGATCTTTTTCCGGCTATTCTTTTTTCCAGCCATTGTACTGGCTGTTGTTTTGTTAATCCCGAGTTTGGATTATCACACAGGCTTTGTATTAGTGATGCTCCAAGCGGGCCCATCGGCTATGACAACGGCGATTTTTAGCCATCTTTACGGAGGTGACTACGCACATGGAGCTAAGTTGGTCTTTGGAACGACCCTGATGTCGATTGTTTCGATTCCACTGATGTTATATTTTTATAATTTACTATTTTAAAGGGATATTTATTGAAAGAACAAGGAGTGAAGAAGATGATTGAACTTCGAGACATAGACGTGGTGTTTAATAATGGGGATCGCGTGGTGTCGGCGGTAAAGGACGTTTCTTTATCGATTGAAAAAGGCGAAATCTATGGGATTGTAGGCTACAGTGGTGCTGGGAAAAGTACTTTAGTGCGAACGATTAATCTGTTGCAACGACCCACAACCGGCTCGGTGACCGTCAATGGCTCAGCTTTAATGGACTTAGCACCGCGTGACCTGCGGCAAGCTCGCAAAAAAATCGGGATGATTTTCCAACATTTTAATTTGATGGAATCGCGGACCATTTTTGAAAATGTTGCTTACCCTTTAAAAGGCAGCGGCCTAAACCGCAAAGAAATATCGCAGAAAATCGCGGAGTTGCTCGATTTAGTCGGTCTAAAAGAAAAGACCGATGCCTACCCTAGCCAATTATCAGGTGGACAAAAGCAACGGGTTGCGATTGCGCGCGCTTTGGCTAATGATCCTGACGTCCTGTTGTGCGATGAAGCAACCAGTGCCTTAGACCCTAAAACGACCTCGTCTATTTTGAAATTGCTGAAAGAGCTCAACCAGAAATTGAATTTAACCATTGTAATTATTACCCATGAAATGGCTGTCGTAAAGGATTTATGTGACCGTGTGGCTGTCATGAGTAATGGGCGGGTCATTGAAGAAGGGACGATTTTAAATATTTTCACCAATCCTACCAAGGAACTGACTAAAGAATTTATTAATACGGCGACCCATTTTGATCAAGAATTGGATACCGTCCTGAACCATCCGTCTACTTTGCGGCTGAGTCTTGAACACACGATGGTCCGCCTGAAATACATTGGTGAAGGGGCGACTGACCCGTTACTTTCCTATGTTATCAAGCAATTTGACTTAGAAATTAATGTCTTATATGGTCATATTGAAATCATTCAAGATACACCGGTAGGCAATTTGTTAGTTGCTATTAATGGTGATCCTAACCAAATTCAAGCCGGTATCGATTATTTAAAAGCACACGATGTGCATGTTGAATCCATTCAAACCTTATTAGAACCACTGGTCCGTAAGGGCCAAGCCGTCGTTGATGAAGGAGGATCATTCTAATGTTAGCAACCATCATGAATCAATTACAAGAACAGTGGGCTGTCATCTGGGATATGCGCGACCTCTTCTGGGAAGCAACCTTGGAAACCCTCTATATGCTCGGCTTAACCATCATTTTCGCCGGCACACTGGGGCTACTCCTAGGCATCTTAATTACGGTGACGGGCGAGGGCGGCATCCTTGAGCAACCGCTGATTTACAAAATATGTGATGTCCTCATTAACATTTTCCGCTCAATTCCGTTCATTATCCTATTAGCCCTCCTAGGTGGGTTTACCGCTTGGTTAGTAGGCACCCGGATCGGTTCAACTGCGGCCTCCGTCCCTATCATTGTGGCAACCATTCCCTTTTTTGCCCGTCAAGTGGAAATTGCCCTCTTGGAAGTGGATCCGGGTGTCGTGGAAGCCGCTCAAGCCATGGGTTCCAGCCCCTGGGACATCATCGTTCGGGTCTACTTACGTGAAGGCCTGCCCGCTCTTTTGAGAGTCAGCGCCTCAACCGTCATCAATGTCATCGGCCTCATCGCTATGGCAGGCGTGGTCGGCGGTGGTGGCCTCGGAACCGTCGCAATCGCCCGTGGCTACAACCGCAACCGCCTCGACATCATTCTTGTTTCGACGGTTTTAATCCTATTAATCGTCTTTATTAGCCAAATGATTTTTAACCTCTTAATCCGCCTCGTCACCCGCCGTTAAATAGCTAATCTTGCCAGCAGGGATATTTATTTATCAAAATATTAGGTTTTTGTTTTACATTAAGTAGAAACTAGGTTATAGTGGAGTTATCAAAAAGAAAGGGGTTTTTACGATGAACAACGCAGCAAGCTTTGACACAGACAATTTAAATGTAAGACCTCTTTCATATAAGGATTAGTCGCAACTAAACAGGCCAGGCGTAGGCCTTGTTATGCTTTTTGGCACCGAAAGAGGGATCTTTTGCGGTGCTTTTTTTGATGCAAAAAATTAGAGAGGATTATCTCATGCTAGCAAATATTTGGCAATTTATAAAACGACATAAATATGTTTATATCGCTATTTTTATGACTTCTTTGCTGGGGTCAATTTTAACCATTATCCCGAACTATCTCACCCAAGTCTTTATTGACGGGGTTGTTGAAGGGACGTTGGATGGGGTGCTGTTACGCAATCTTAGTTTAGTCTTTCTTGCTGCCGCCATTCTATTGTTTTTAGCGGATAGCACTTGGGGGATTTTACTCTTTAGCCATTCACGCCGGTATGAAAAAGATACCCGCCTACGTTTGTTTAGAAAATTATTAGATTTACGCTCGCCCTTTTATGAGCAATACCGTTCAGGCGAAATTTTAACGCGGATGACCAGTGACATTGTCTTTATGGGCGAATTAGTAGGCTATGGTTTTATGGTCACGGTCGGAGATTTGCTGTGGGTGATCAGCATCATCTTGGTCATGATTTTAACGATTTCTTGGAAAGTCACCTTGGTGGTTTTGATTCCTTTAGCCGTTTTAATTATCATGATTTACTCGGTGAGCGTCATCGTACAAAAGCGCTATGAACTTAATCGCGAAGCCGTATCGGCTTTAAGTAGTGAAGTGCTTGAAGGGGTCGACGGCGTGCGAGTGATTCGCGCCTATAGCAGTCGTAAAGGGAGTGTTAATTCCTTCGAAGCTGCAACCACTTTGGCCATGAATCGCTCAAATGACTTAGTGGCATTGAATTCCTTGTTCGGCCCCCTTGGCTCGATCATGGTCGGACTCAGCTCCGCTTTAGGCATGCTTTATAGCGCCTACTTAATCGGTCAAGGCCAATTATCGGTCGGCCAGTTGGTGGTCGTTCAAATTTACATCCAAATGCTATCCAATTCTGTCTGGGGCTTTGCCGACATCATTCCCGGCTACAAACAAGGCCTAGTCTCATTTGAAAAAATCAATCAACTACTCAATGCCGAAAATAGCGTTGAACTCGATGGCACAACCCCTTTAACCCAAATAAATACCATTGCTTTTCAAGATTATCAATTTGCCTATCCTAAAAGTGATCGCAACACCTTAATCGATATAAACTTGAGCTTTGAAAAAGGGCAAACCATTGGAATTGTCGGTAAAACCGGTAGTGGGAAAACAACTTTAGTGCGTCAATTTCTGCGTCAATATCCTATCGGAAAAGCAGGTAAGTTGTTGATTAATGATCAAAATATTATCGATTATAAGGTCAAAGACGTCGAAAGCATGATTGGTTATGTCCCACAAGATCACATCTTATTTTCACGGACTGTCCGAGAAAATATATTAGTCGGTAACCCCACCGCCACCGAAGCCGAGCTACAAGCTGCTATTGATGCAGCGGATTTGCGCAAAGATTTAGTCAATATGCCTCAAGGGTTAGAAACACTGATTGGTGAAAAGGGCGTTTCAATTTCAGGAGGTCAAAAACAACGCATTTCCATTGCGCGGGCTTTAATTCGTAAAGCGGAACTCTTAATTTTAGATGATTCTTTATCGGCCGTGGATGCCAAAACAGAAATTAACATTATTGGAAACATACAATCTTACCGCCAAAATCAAACAAATATCATTGTGACCCATCGTCTTTCTGCCGTTAATCATGCCGATTATATTTATGTGATGAGCGACGGACGTGTGGTCGAGGAAGGAACACCTCAAGCCTTAATTGAGCAAAAAGGTTGGTACTATAGCCAATACCTAGCTCAGCAAATGGAAGAGGAAGGTGACTATGGAAACGTTTAAACGCTTATTAACCTATTATAAATATAAATGGCCACTTTATTTAACCGGCGTAATTACACTAAGCCTATCGACTGCTTTGTCACTCTATTCTCCGATAATTAACGGGGAGATGATTGATTATATATCCAGTCAACTCACCCAAGGAGCAGCCATCGACTTTGGTTATGTCTTTCGATTATTTGGGATATTTATTTTATTAATTATTCTCTCCGCAAGTTTGCAGTATATCAGTAATTATATGCTGCAACGTGTAGCCAATTATCAAGGGAAGGTTATTCGGGATCAAGTTTATACGCGCCTGCAAAAACTGCCCGTTTCGTTTTTTGATAATAAACCCCCCGGACAAATTGCGTCCCGGATTATTAATGATACGGAAGTGATTCGCCAGAACTTTTTCCATAGTTTTGGTTCACAATCCGTAGTGAATTTGATGTATTTAGTGGGAATTTACATAGCCGTTATTCTGGTAATGCCCGAATTTACCTTGCCGATGACTTTGTTAATTATCTTTATTATTTTGTGGCAAGTGGGTTATATCCGCTTAACCACCCCTTTGAATGCTAGTTGGCGGGAAATGGAAGGTTCCATCAATACGCAAATTTCTGACCTGATTCAAGGGGTCTCCATGGTACAGTTGTACCATCAAGAAGATAAACAATACCAAGATTTTGAAGCCACCAAAAAAGAATGGATTGCTAACCGCGATAAAAGTGTGGTTTATGACACGGTCCTATCCTGGAATCTATCCAATTTCTTGCGCTTGTTGGTCACCTTGGGTCTGATGATTTATCTAGGCACGCGCTTTGTGGATGGCGTTCTCGGCTATACCGTCGGAACTTTGTACATTATTATGAACTATGTGGAGCGTCTGTTTGGTCCGATTGGGATGCTCATCCAACAAATTGTCCAGTCACAACAAGCTCTAGCCGGTGCTAAACGGGTATTTGAAATTCTGGATCAAGTACCAGAAGATGACAGTGAAGAAATGATAGAAATCACACAAGGAAATGTGGTATTTAATCAGGTGACCTTTGGCTACACCGAGGAACAAACGGTCTTGAAGGATATCAACTTGAAAGCGGATAAAGGTGAAACGGTCGCCTTGGTTGGCCACACCGGTTCAGGGAAAAGCTCGATTATTAATTTGTTGTTCCGTTTCTATGATCCACAAGAAGGTGATATCCTAATCGACAATCAACGCATTGTGGAATTCAACCGCGACAGCATTCGTCAAGAAATGGGTATCGTCTTACAAGACCCCTTCCTGTTTTCGGGCACCATCGCCACCAATGTGAGCATGAAAAATCCTGCCATCACCGACGAACAAGTTATGGATGCCTTAGAAAAGGTAGGTGCTAAACCTTTGATTGACAAATTGGCTAAGGGCATTCATGAACCTGTCATCGAAAAAGGCCAAACTCTATCGTCCGGCGAGCGCCAACTGATTTCCTTTGACCGTGCCTTGGTGACCGACCCTAAAATCCTGATTTTAGACGAAGCAACCTCGCACATCGATTCCCAAACCGAGGAGCTCATCCAGCAGGCCATCAACGTGGTTAAGGAAGGCCGCACCACCTTTATCATCGCCCACCGCCTATCCACCATCCAAAACGCTGACCAAATCCTCGTCCTCGAATCCGGCGTCATCCGCGAGCGCGGCAAACACAGCCAGCTGATGCAAGCCAACGGCATCTATGCCGAAATGTTCCGCATGCAAGCCAACGGCACTCCCTCTTAAAATAAATACCCCTGCTAAAAAGCCCGACCACGCGTGGTCGGGCTTTTATCCTTGAAGAAGAAGGGTTAGTATAGGTGAGAAATCACTGGCCGCGCGACAAAATCGAGAGGATCTGTCTCGCGCTCGCTGGCCGCGCGACAAAATCGAGAGAAGTTGTCTCGCGCTCGCTGTAAGTGGGGAATGAAGAACCGTCATTTCTCACTTACGGGGACGCACACATATTGGAGTATTTGTTGTGAGCGTGATGGGGCGCGCACACATATTGGGGCGCTTGGTGTGAGCGCGACCCTAGGCGCACACATATTAGAGCATTTGTTGTGAGCGCGACCCTGGGCGCACACATATTGGAGCGCTTGTTGTGAGCGTGATGGTAGGCGCACACATATTGAAGCGTTTGTTGTGAGCGTGAACCTAAGCGGGAAATGTGTGACCATAAATAAACTACAAATTAGGCTAATCGGTCATGAAATCAGGTGCTTGGTGACTGATTAGCTTTATTTAACGTTCGCTCACTTCCCACTTACGCTCGCTGGCCGCGCGACAAAATCGAGAGAAGCTGTCTCGTGCTATGGCTTTCTACTTGCTTCCTGCTTACGAAGAAGTCATGCTAACCGCCTTTCAGCGAGCCGAGAGGCAGTTAGGGTGATAATGACGGGCAATCGCTCCCTATATAACATTTTTATTCCACGAACCCACTAAAATGGAATCTACACTCGATGTTAATTCAACTTTCCCTTACACATGTCACGCTAAGTGGAATATTCTAACGAAGTTCGTTCCACATAATCCGTTAAGTGGAATATTCAACCCGAGTTCGTTCCACTTTCCCCCCACACATATAAAGCATAGCAACCAAATCACAAGCTCAGCCATACCCCACACCATAAATCAGGATTGAAGACCCTCAAACTCGTTAGTCGTATTGCGATATGAAAAGCAACCCTGTAGCAATAGCCACCTACAAAGCTGCCCAACCCTTCTCACTACTCCCAACCCCACTAAAACAACCGTTGTTGAATATGATGCGTCACATCATTGTGCTCGGTCACATAAGCCGCCAGAATCATAATTTGATCCTCGTTTAAATCCGGTGCTGCCGTTGCTTCCAACCGCCGCAATAACTCCTTAGGAAAATACAAGCGATGATCGCCACGCACCTTACCCGCTAACGCATTCACTAACGGACTGACTTGGGCTAACTCGACGACTTGGTTGGTCTTAGTTACCAACTCAATCTGGGTTTTATTGCTAGTGTTATAAGGCCGGTAATAATCATAGGGCAAATCATAACTTGAATTCTCGCCAAAATAATAGTCGGCATCGTAGCCAGCCGCGACCAACTCATTATTCAAAGCCGTCTTTAATTGCACCAACTCATCAGGCGTGACAAGAATCGACTTAAACGGCTTCCGATTTAAAAAGCGATAAGCCAGATCCACCAAAATCGAATCATCTTCAGCCAACCAATGCGTAAAATACGAACTCATCACATGGTCATCCAACCGCAAATAATCCTTCAACGTCCAAGTGCCTTCCAAAAATGGCTTCAACAAACCCGCCGGATATTTCATTTCAATGTCATCACTCAAATAACAAAACTTCGCCCGCGCAAACAAAGACTGCAAAATCTGCTCCATCCCCCGAGAAACCGGATGAAAATACACTTGCATATACATTTGATAGCGACTGACCACATAATCTTCCACTGCATGCATACCCGAATAATCAAAGGCAATCTGATGATTATACGGACGAATGACCCGCAAAATCCGCGTCAAATCAAACGTTCCATAACTGACACCCGCATAATAAGCATCCCGTAACAAATAATCCATCCGATCCGCGTCAATCTGACTCGAAATCAACTGAACCACCTGCTTATTGGCATAGGTTTTATTAATCACACTCGCCACCAACTCAGGAAAATCATCACTCACACCCTGTAACACCTGATTAATCTCCGTTTCCGGCGACGTAATAATCGCTTGCGTCAACTGCTCATGATCCGTATTAAAAATCCCCTCAAAGGTATGCGAAAAGGGCCCGTGCCCAATATCATGCAACAAAGCCGCACACAAGACCAACAAACGCTCATTGGTATCCCACAAGCCATCATGTTCAGACACCGACGGATAATTCCGCGTAAAATTACTCACAATCCGCCGCGTGATTTCATAGACACCCAAAGAATGATTAAAACGCGTATGCTCCGCCCCGTGGAAAGTATAGGACGACGTCCCCAACTGCTTAATCCGCCGCAAACGCTGAAACTCCGACGTATCAATTAAATCAAGAATCACCCGATCCTGGATATGAATATAATCATGCACAGGATCACGAAAAACCTTCTCACGCTCCAACTTTTGCAATGCATATTTGAACGGTTTTTTCATAAAGCACCTCGCTTCCCCAATTAAGGTTGAACCCCTAAGCCACGTTGGAACACTTTCGGAAAGCTCTTTTCATAAAAAGCCTCCAGCTCCGCCGCCATAAAATCCCCTTTTTCAACCGTAGAAAACCTTTTGAAAACCTCTAATAAATATCCCCGATACGCCTCGACGGATACCGCTTCACCTACCACCGCTTCAACGGTCGTCATGACCGCTGGATTGACCTTAGGATAAGATGCATCCGCTTGCCCAATCACATAATAATCACGCAGCAGTTGCCCTCTATGTATTTGATCCCCATTCACGCTAATATAAGCCGCTGTTGTCACACCCGTTTTAAAACGACGCTGCGCAATGCCACCAATTTTTTGCCCGCTCACCACTAAATCATAGCGGCCGGGACAATAGGAATCAGGAATTTCATAGCTTTCAACGGTAATGTCCCACTGCGCCAAGCTTAGTTGAATTAAACGCACCATTTGCTCATAAGCGGTATCAATATCTAATGGATACTTCTGCATATCCGTTACTAAACTGATATTTATTATCCCAGGATCATTGACGACCGCTAAGCCACCATGGGGGCGCAACAAAACAGCATAGCCACTATCAATGAGAAACTGGTTAGCTTGCAATAACTGTGGCAAACGCGTATCCTTAGCCCCCAATAGGACGGCTTCGTGTTTTAAAGGATAAAAATGAAGGATGCCAAAATTTTTGTCAGTGGCTGACTCATTTAAATAAGCAATATAACGCAAAAAGCTATCTTGGTAAGCAAGCGCACTATTTCCGATATCCTGATGGGGATTATCTTTTTCTTCAAATACATACCAATGATGATTTTCTAAGTAGTCAAATGCAGTCATAGCGGATACTCCTTCATATTTATTTTATAAGCATTAAGTAAAACTATTATACCAATAATTTTTCATAATAACTATGTATTACGCAAAAACCCCAAAGCCTACCATTCATTTGATATTACCGCCTTAAATTAGCTATAATAAGGCTAGGACGATTAGCGCAAGAAGAGGTGAAATGATGTATCAACGAGTGATAAAAATTAAGGTTCATCAACAAATTAACCATTTAATGAATCAAAGTGTGGATGAATGGTTTCTTGAAACAGAGGCTGTGCATACCGCTTTACGAACGTATAGCAAAATCCGTTATCAAGACCAAGAAGGTTATCCTATCGAGGTAAAATGGCAGATGGATCCAAGCAACACCTTTCAAATTGTAGAAATTATACAGCCAGCCTATACCTTACGCTTTAACCCTCAGGTCGAGACGGTGGCAGCTTATCAAACGCCCCAAGGACTATGGGAACTTAATATAAAAACAATAGACATGGCGATTGAAGAATTGGATGGCTTAAAATCCCTGCATATTAATTACCAAATTAGCCTAAATGATCAAATATTGGGATTGTATAACTACCACTTAACGGCGAGTTAAGCAGAGGTATTTATTAGGAGGGGTTTATGGATCTAAAAACGCAGCGGTTGTTGGACCGCATTAAAAGGGATTTACTGGAAAATCTAGAGGAGAACTTGGTCGGTATTTATTTGCATGGGTCGTTAGCGTTGGGTGGCTATAATCCGGCGGTGAGCGATGTGGATTTTATAGTGGTGGTAAAGGAAGCTCTGTCAAAGGAACAGAAAATGTGGCTGGTTGCGGATTTCGAGGAGCATTGGATGGATGATGCGCCTGAAAAGGGGCTTGAGTTGCATGTGATGGTGCTAAGCGCGGCGCAACATTACCGTTATCCGCCGCAGTTTGATTTTCATTTTACTAACAACTTATTAGCTCAATATCACCAAAATCCGACACAGCTTATCCAAATGATGCAAGGTGAAGACGTTGATTTAGTGGCGCATTTAGCTGTGCTTCAACAGGCAGGCAAGACACTTTACGGGGCGGCTGTGCAGGACGTTTTTGCGCCTGTGCCGGCTGAAGATTATTGGAAAAGTATCGTTTGGGATATTCAAGACGCAGAACAATTGGTGATGGCACAGCCTATGTATGTTATTTTAAATTTATGTCGCGCGCTAGCCTATAAAGAAACGCATCAGCTTTTATCCAAAGAAGCCGGCGCGTCTTGGGCACTCCAGCAGTTAGCGGATGAATGGATGCCTCTCGTCAGTCAGGCCTTATCTGCCTACCGCCAGCAAGGCAAACTCGCTTATACAGAGGACATGCTAGCATGGACCCATTATATGTTAAAGCGCATGGAACTCACTCAATGAAGCGTACTGGCTTAATCCGTATACGGATGATTTTTTAGTTGATTTATGGTAGGTAAATCGTTAATATAGTTAAGAAGATATGGAAGGAAGTGGCTTGATGGCACTAGATGAACTAGACGGTCAAATTAAAAGCGAATTGTCGCTCATTGAAGTCGCATATGCTATAATTGTGGATCATGGCGATATTATTGAATTCAACGATTTATTAGTTCAAGTACAAGAATATTTAGGTTTAACTGAGACACAACTTGAAAGCAAAATGGCGCGTTTTTATACAGATTTAAATGTGGATGGACGCTTTATTTCTTTAGGCGAAAACCGTTGGGGCTTGCGCATTTGGTACCCAATTGATTCAATCGATGAAGAAATTATTACCTCATCAGAAGAAGAAGATCATCCAAAACGTGCCCGTAAGAGACGTAAACTGAATGTCTTTGCGGATGATGATATGATTGACTACAACGATGATGATCCTGAAGATAGTGATTTACCTTACGATGATGAAGATGATGATTACGATTTATCGGCGGAAGATGAAGACGAAATGGATGAAGAAGAAGCCGAAGACCTCGATATGATTTTAGCCGAAGAAGATAAAGACGATGACGATGAGGAACTAGGTGCCTATGCCTCGGACTTATCAGAATTAGGTGACGATGAAGTGGATATTCCTGAAGACGACTTTGAAGAATTCGATGATGTGGATGAAGTCGAAGAAGAGGAAGAAGAGGAAGAAGAAGTTGAAGACGACGAAGTATTCGACTTTGATGAAGAATAAATAATCACCCTTGACGAAGTGATTGCAATCAAGTATTATTTTACTTGGGCACTCTAGCAGTATTGCTAGCCAAGTATATAAAATGCTCCCTATTCATTAGCGAATAGGGAGCATTTTTACTTTTTACAAAAAGTGTAGAATAATTATGGCTTACAGAAAGGAAATCGAGCAATGACTCAGTATATCTTTGTAACAGGTGGCGTTGTTTCATCTATAGGAAAAGGAATTGTAGCAGCATCTCTTGGTCGCTTGCTAAAAAATCGTGGCTTAAAAATTGCCATTCAAAAATTTGATCCATACATCAATGTGGACCCAGGAACCATGAGTCCCTACCAACATGGAGAGGTTTTTGTGACAGATGATGGAACCGAAACAGACCTGGATTTAGGCCACTATGAACGCTTCATTGATGAAAACGCCAATAAATATTCCAGCGTAACCACCGGGAAGATTTATTCGGAAGTTTTAATGAAAGAACGCCGGGGAGATTATTTAGGCGCAACCGTCCAAGTCATTCCACATATCACCAACACAATTAAAGAAAAAATCTTGCGTGCAGGTGAAACAACCAATGCCGATATTGTCATTACCGAAGTTGGCGGTACGGTAGGTGATATTGAATCCTTGCCTTTCCTAGAGGCTTTGCGTCAAATGCGTTCGCAAGTCGGACACAACAATGTTTTGTATATTCATACCACTTTAGTGCCGTATTTAAGAGCGGCGGGTGAAATGAAAACAAAACCCACGCAACACTCCGTCAAAGAATTACGTAGTTTAGGAATTCAACCCAACATACTCGTTGTCAGAACGGAACAACCTTTGCCCTTATCCATGAAAGAAAAATTAGCCTTGTTCTGTGATGTGGATGTCAATGCAGTAATCGAATCGCTTGACGTGGAAACATTATATGCCATCCCCTTAAGTTTACAAGAACAAAAAATGGATGAACTGGTTGTTAACCATTTTGGCTTAGATGTTCCAGCTGCCGATATGACAGCGTGGAATGACTTAACCAACAGCATTATGAACTTAAAACACATGGTAAAAATTGCTCTTGTGGGTAAATATGTGTCTTTACAAGATGCCTACTTGTCCGTTGTCGAAGCGCTGAAACATTCCGGCTTTTCCATCGATAGTGATATTGATATTAAATGGATTGATGCAGAAAAACTCAACCGCGACAACCTTGAAACCGAATTAGGTGATGTCGATGGTATTTTAGTACCAGGCGGTTTTGGACACCGTGGCATTGAAGGCAAATTACTTGCCATTCAGTATGCCCGTGAAAATGACGTTCCTTATTTAGGTATTTGTTTAGGCATGCAATTAGCCTGTGTGGAATATGCGCGGAATGTCGTCGGCATTCAAGATGCTGATACAGGAGAAGAAAATCCCGATGCAGCCGATAAAATCATCGACCTCATGCCAGATCAAGCCAACCATGATGATCTTGGTGGTACCTTACGTTTAGGTCTCTACCCATGCGCCATTAAACCAGGCACGCTAGCGCATAAATTATACTTAAACCAAGATTTAGTTGAAGAACGTCACCGCCACCGCTTTGAATTTAATAACGATTATCGCCAAATTATGGAAGAAAACGGCATGGTCTTTTCAGGCCTTAGCCCAGATGGTAAATTAGTTGAAATTATCGAATTGCCATCCCACCCATTCTTTATTGCAGCCCAATTCCACCCAGAATTCATCTCAAGACCCAACCGCCCACAACGCCTATTTGTCGGCTTTGTGACCGCCAGCCTTGACCGCCAAAACCAACGAAAAACCGCCAAAAACTAACCCCTTAAATAAATATCACAATTTATTTTACATGAAAGGGCTTATATAAACGGATTGAACTAGCTAAATTGAACGATTTAGCTTATACTATTATTATAGATGTTTATCACAAGGAGGAATTTGAATGAGTCGTTTAGTAAGTATGACAGAAATGCTCAACAAAGCAAAAGAAGGAAAATACGCAGTCGGCCAATTTAACATTAACAATTTAGAGTGGACACAAGCGGTTCTAACTGCAGCTCAAGAAAATAACTCACCAATTATTTTAGGTGTATCTGAAGGTGCAGGAAAATATATGGGTGGCCCTACAGTTGTTTCAGCAATGGTAAATGCTTTATTAGAAGCAATGGATATCACTGTTCCAGTTGCACTTCACTTAGACCACGGTTCAAGTTTTGAAAAATGTAAAGAAGCAATCGACGCTGGCTACACCTCAGTCATGATTGATGGCTCCCATGACCCAATTGATGATAACATTACCTTAACGAAAAAAGTGGTTGAATACGCACACGCACGCGGCGTTTCAGTAGAAGCTGAAGTAGGTACTGTTGGCGGTGAAGAAGACGGCGTTATCGGTGGCGTTAAATATGCTGACCTTGAAGAATGTAAACGTATGGTAACGGAAGCAGGCGTTGACGCTTTAGCAGCAGCTTTAGGTTCTGTTCACGGAACTTACGATGGCGAACCTAAATTAGGTTTCGACGAAATGAAAGCTATCTCTGAAGCAACAAACGCACCACTTGTTTTACACGGCGGTTCTGGAATCCCTGAACACCAAGTAAAACGTGCGATCGAATACGGACACGCAAAAATCAACGTTAACACTGAATTACAACAACAATTCACTAAAGCCGTTCGTGAATTACTAGACACCGACAAAAAAGTTTACGACCCACGTAAAGTCCTAAAACCAGGTGTTCAAGCCATCATCGACACCACTAAATCAACAATGGACATGTTCGGCTCAACCGGTAAAGCTTAATTCTCAACTAAATATCACTGCAACAGGCGCATCGATGATGCGCCTGTTTTTTTGGGGTTTTGAAGGGCAATTTGAGTAGATTGGCGGTAAGCGGGAAGTGGAATATTCTAGGTGAGTTGGTTCCACTTAGTTGATTAAGTGGAATATACTGGGTGAGTTGGTTCCACTTAATCAGCAAATGTGACAAGTGAGCAACCGCCAGTCTATAATAGCCCACCTATAGAAGAAATTCATAATGATTCATCGAAAGAAATCAGCCTTCTATCGCGTTGATGTATTGCAATCAATAACCGCTCGTTGTATGCGAGAAGTGGTAGGCAGCCGAATAAAGCTAATCAGTCATCAAACCCCTCATTTCATGACCGATTAGCCTTAATTGTAGTCTGTTTTACGGTAATACATTTCCTGCTCACATTGGCGGAGCGGGAACGAAGATTTCTCGAATTGGTGGCGAAGTGCTTGAGGTTCCTCGCCACCAACTAAATTTGATGGCGAAGCACAAATGCCTCCTCGCCACCAACTATTTTATACTTCTATAAAGATCACCATATGAACTGAGATATTTCATTTAATAACAAGTAAATTTCTCGTTTGTCTTTTCTACACGCTGCTAACCCAATGCATAATGACAAAACCAAATGGGTTAATATCATCTCACCATGATTTACAAATTTACTAAAAAAATACATTGCTTTAACAAACAGCGACTTGTAAATATATTGTAAATAATAAACAGTGAATAAATAAGGAAAGGATTTTTTAAATAGGAAACCCGGATGTTATAACCATAATTAAATTTGAACAAATTCATTGTTAAAGCGTTTATGTTTGCTTTTCCATCGGTAATTATCAAAACAAATAGAATAAGAGTCACATTACAATAATTTTACAGTAAAAATACATTAAATTCATAATAATATCATATAATTACTCTGTTGATTTGATTTCTTTGAAAATTAGATTTAACAATAACAAATTGATATAGGAGATTGTGTATAAATGAAAAAATTTTTGAAATTAATGACAACAATTGCGTTATCATCATCAATTGCAATGACAGGATTAAATCCTCTTTTTGCTTCTGCACAAGAGGGAGAAGTAATTGAGTTAGAATGGTGGTATGCATTTACGGGATCATCTCAAGAAAACAATGATGCTTTAACTCAACAATTCAACGAAACAGTTGGTGCTGAAGAAGGTATTCATGTAACTGCAACAACACAAGGAAATTATAATGACATTTATACAAAAATCCAAGCAGGATTTGTTGCAGGAGAAGTTCCTCACGTTTCTGTTGTCAATTCATTATCAATCGTTCAATTTGGTAAAAATAATATGTTAGAACCATTAGAACCGTATGCTGATCAAGAAGCAATGGATGATTTTTATCCAGGTTTATTACTAAATAGTTACTATGATGGTGTTCAATATGGGTATCCATATTTAAGAAGTACACCAATTATGTACTATAATTCTTCATTGTTTGGAGAATTAGGCATTGATGAAAACTTAGACACATTAGATAATGTTTTAACTGCTGCTCAAACTTTAGTTGACAATGGTCATGATGGATTAGGTCTTGTTGCAGATCAATGGCATTTTGATGGTCTTCTTCGTCAAAACGGCGGTGGTTGGCTAAATGAAGATCAAACTGAAGCAATAACTGCTTCACCGGAAAACCAAGAAATTTTCCAAAAATTACGTGATGCTCAAGCAGCAGGAATTGTAAAATTCTATAACTCTGGTGATGAAATTGCTCAAGCTTATACAAATCAACAAGTTGGTATGTGGTTCCAATCAACTGGCTCTTTAACAAATACACTTCAAATTGCTGAAGACCAAGGATTTGAAATTAATACTGCATTCATCCCAACTAATTCTGATGTACGTAATGTTCCTACCGGTGGTAATAATATCGCTATGATTGCTGGTCACAGTGAAGAAGAAAAAGAAGCTGCTGCAATCTTTATGAACTGGTTAGTACAACCTGAACAAGTAGTACATTCACATATCGTAACTGGGTATTTACCAACTCGCCAAAGTGTAGCGGATAATGAACAAATTGTTGCTTTATATGAAGAAACACCACAATTCAGAACAGCATTAGAGCAATTAGATTATGCTGGAATTGAACCAAATGCACCTGGATATGCTGAGATTGTTCAAGTAGAACAAGAAATGATTCAAGAAATCTTCATCACAGATACAGATTTAGAAGAAATTTTGACAAGAACGCAAGAAAATATTAATCAAATATTAGAAGCGAATCGTTAATCATTGTTCTTAATTAAACTTAAGTAGCTTAGTATTTGAATAATACTAAGCTACTTTTATTATAGATAGGAGTAAAATTATGAGAATAGTCGATAATAAAGAAGATATTTTTGTATGCGGACATAGAGGGTATATGGCACGTTATCCTGAAAATTCATTGTTAGCTGTATTTAAAGCGATAGAGGCAGGCGTAGATGCCGTTGAGATTGATTTGCATTATACAAAAGATAAAAAAATTGTTCTTTTACACGATGATAGCATTGATCGAACCACTAATGGTACAGGATTAATTAAAGACTTAACGCTGCAAGAATTAGATAATGTTAAATTATATAATCCTAATGGTACATTGAGTGATGAAAAAATCCCTACTTTTATCGAATACTTGGAAATGACTAAAGCCTATCCAGAATTGGAACATTTTATTGAAATTAAGACGCAAGACGATAGTGTTGAATTATTTCATGAAGTATATGAAATATTAAAGGACTATGATTTATTAGATAGTTTATTAACGACATTTGATTACCGTGTCACTAAAGCAGCTATCGAAAAAAATATGCCAGTTCAATCTTTCGGATACGACCTAATGCAATATTTAGATAAAGATGAAATATATGAAGATGATTATTTAAAATCTCTTACAGTTATCGGTTTGTTTATTAATTCTGCAACACCTGAATTGGTTGCAAAATACAAAGAGTATGGTCTACAGATGACAATAGTACCCATTGATTCAGATGAAGACATTGAAAAAGCGACTCAATTAGGACTGAATTTATTAGCTTGTAATGAAATTCAACCAGCTATTCAATATAGAAATAGACTTAGAGAGGTATAAAGTATGGCATCTATTGAATTAAAAAATATCGAAAAGAAATTTGGGAATAATATCATAATTCCTGATTTAAATTTAACGATTCAAGATGGAAGTTTTACAGTTTTAATCGGACCTAGTGGTTGTGGGAAAACAACTACTTTAAGATTAATTGCTGGGTTAGAAGAAGCAACGGGTGGAGAAATATTTATTGATGGAAAATTAATGAGTAAAGTCGAACCTGGCGATCGTGATATAGCTATGGTTTTTCAAAACTATGCTTTATACCCGACCATGACCGTACGTGAAAATATTGAATTTGGTTTAATAAACAATAAAGTTCCTAAAAATAAACGTGAAGAATTAATTTCTGAGATATCAGAGATTGTTGATTTAACAGCTCACTTAGACAAAAAACCAGGTGCCCTGTCCGGTGGACAGCGTCAAAGAGTGGCTTTGGCTCGAGCGATGGTAAAAAAACCAAAAGTTTTCTTAATGGATGAGCCATTATCTAATTTAGATGCAAAGCTTCGTTCACAAATGAGGATTGAGTTGAGTGAGTTACATAAAAAGTTAAAAACAACATTCGTATACGTTACGCATGATCAGACTGAAGCCATGTCAATGGCAACAGATATCATCTTGATGAATCATGGGGAAATTCAACAAAAAGATTCACCTAAAAAAATCTATGGAGATCCTAACAATATTTTTACCGCTCAATTTATTGGATCGCCATCAATGAATTTATATCGTATTGCAGATATCCCTAATTTTAACCCCCGATTAAATAATGCTGTTTATGTAGGATTTAGATCATCATCCGCTGTGATTAAAAGTGATGAAGATGTAAAAGATAATGATTTGGTCTTTGAAACAATTATAAATACTAGAGAATTGTTAGGTTCAGAAATCATTTATAATACAAATGCTTCATTCGGAAAAGTTCATTTTAAAACTTTCCAACAGGACGAATTACCGTTAGATTCTACAGTTGAGTTGTTTATTGATGACAGTCGCCTTTATTATTTTGATGCTGATGAACAGAGAATAAGAGGTTAGCTATGGAAATAACTAATCAACGAAAAAAATTTAATTGGAAGCCGGTTGTATTTATTGTTCCTGCAATGATTGTTTTAATTGTTTTTAATATCTATCCACTTATTAGAATGGTTTACAATAGTTTTTTTAATTGGAATATGATATCTGATATGAAATTTATAGGATTTGAAAATTATGAACGACTGTTTAACAGTAGTGATTTTTATCAAATACTAGGTAATACGGTGTTTTACGTTATCTTCACTGTAGCGGCAGGGATGATTCTTGGTTTATTATTAGCATTATACTTAAGTAAAGATACTCCAATCAACCGTTTCTTGCAGTCAGTATCCTTTATGCCATATGTAGTCTCAATGGCATCTATTTCACTATTAATGTCATGGATGATGAATTATGATTATGGTTTTATTAATTATTTTTTATCGTTATTTGGTATAGAACCCATTAATTGGTTAGGTGATCCAGATGTTGCAATGACTTCATTAGTAATCATATCTGTATGGAAAAATCTGGGCTACAATGCATTAATACTAATTTCCGCCTTGCAAAGTATACCTCGACATTTATATGAAGCAGCAAGTCTGGATAATGCAAGTAGATGGAGAGTTTTTACTAAGATCAGCCTTCCAATGATTTCGCCGACAATTTTCTTTTTAACCATTATAAGTATAATTAACTCATTTAAAATGTTTGAAACAGCAAATATTATGACTCAAGGTGGGCCTCTCAATGCTACAACCACGTTAGTATATGCTATTTATGAAGAAGGAACGTTATATTTTAAAGTAGGATACGCATCTGCCATCGGCGTTGTGTTATTAGTTATTTTAGCCGTTTTGACGATAATTTATTTCCGTCTATTATCTCGTCGAGTTCATTATCAGTAGGAGGTAAAGTTTGAAACCATTAGTAAAAATCTCAAAGATTATCATGAATACATTGATTTTTCTTGTGTTTGCTTTTCCGTTTTTTTGGTTAGTCAGTTCATCGTTGAAAACATTAGGTGAAACATTAACATTCCCACCTTCTCTCTTTCCAGAAGATCCACAATGGGAAAATTATCGGTTAGCAACAGAATCAATGCCGTTTTTTCATTATCTTAAAAACTCAGTTATTGTTTCAGTAGCAACCGTGGTGTTGCAATTAGTATCTGTGACATTAGCTGCGTATGCTTTTGCTAGGTATAGTTTTAAAGGGAAGAATTTGGCTTTTGGGACTGTAATCGTAACGATGATGGTTCCTACCCAATTAACTTTCTTAACAATTTATGTGATGTTTGCTGAACTAGAAATGATTAATACTTACTCGACACTAATTTTGCCTTCAGCAACCAGTGCATTGGGATATTTATGTTAAGACAAACCTTTATGCGCATTCCAAATGAACTTATAGAGGCTGCTAAGTTGGATCGAGCCTCAGAGTTAACGATTGTTAGAAAAATAATGATGCCAATTGCGCGTCCTACCATTGTTACTCTTTCGTTATTAACCTTTATTGGTTCATGGAATGAATATTTTTGGCCATTAACTATGACAACTAATGACACTGTAAGAACCTTGCCTGTAGGTGTGGCTTCATTAATAAATGCCGAAACGGGGACAAATTATCACATATTAATGGCAGGGAATGTTTTGTTGATACTCCCGATTGTTATAATTTATTTATTTGCACATCGTCAAATAATTCAAGCTTTTACTTATACCGGTGAAAAATAAGCATATAATTTATAATGATAGTAGTGTATATATTTTCAAATGTAAAGGTGCAGAGCTATTAATGCTTTGCGCCTGTTTCTTTGGGTTTTGAAGGGCAATTTGAGTATATTGCGGTAAGCAGGAAGTGGAATATACTGCGTGAGTTGGTTCCACTTAGTCTGTTAAGTGGAATATACTGGGTGAGTTTGTTCCACTTAATCAGCAAATGTGACAAGTGAGCAACCGCCAGTCTATAATAGCCCACCTATAGAAGAAATTCATAATGATTCATCGAAGAAAATCAGCCTTCTATCGCGTTGATGTAATGCAATCAATAACCGCTCGTTCACTTCTCTCTCACACATTACTAGAATGGCGGTACACAGTTTCTGTTGAGCTAAGCAACTGTAAGTGGGGAGTGAAGGAGTGTATTTGTTTTAAAGAAAATGCAATGGTATTATAGTAAAACCAAAATACTATAACGCGATTCCCAAAGGTATTATAGTAAAACTAAAATACTATAACGCGATTCCCAAACGTATTATAGTAAAACCAAAATACTATAACGCGATTCCCAAAGGTATTATAGTAAAACTAAAATACTATAATGCGTTTTACAAACGAATCGAAAAATACATAATTTATCACTGACAAAATCATCAAAACACAAAAAGGCGGACGTGAATTCCGCATGACGTCCGTCAACCAGTAAAGCCGGCTCACATCCACAAATGACGTCCGCCAAATGGACCAAAAAGGTAAAAGTCGCCAAAAAGGCGGACGTGAATTCCGCATGACGTCCGGCAACTAGCCAAGCCGGCTCACATCCACAAATGACGTCCGGCAAATGAACAAATATTGCAAAAACGCACCAAAATCCTCCCAACTCCCACAAGCCCCATCCTCCCACCCATCTTCCCACCTATCCCACCACCCTTCGCACCACCCCCACCACAGATATTTATTTTCAAAAAAGACATTGACAATCACAATGACAATGCTATAATGACAAACAGCAAAGGTTACTTTAAGCGTGTTCCGTGAAACATGAAAGTACATACCAGAAGGCTATTTGGCGCGCAGATTTTTTATGCTTCCCAATAGCATCCAATAATGTATTTTTATGAAGAGACGAGCACGGATATTAGTTGCTAGTCTCTTTTTTTGATTTATAATAGAGACAACACTATTATTTAACTACAGAGGAGCTGGAGAAATGGATAAAAATTTACCAATTGTTGCCTTAGACATCCAACACCAAGAAGCAGTCCGTGAGTTTTTAAGTGCGTTTGAAGGGGAAAAGTTAAACCTTAAAGTAGGAATGGAATTATTTTATTCTGAAGGTGCCCCGTTAATTAAAGAATTGAAAGCTTCCGGTCATGATATCTTTTTAGATCTTAAATTACACGATATACCAACGACCGTTGAACGAGCGATGGAAGTCTTAACGTTATTGGAAGTAGATATGTTAACCATTCATGCCAGTGGTGGTGTTGAAATGATGAAAGCCGCCATCCGCGGTTTAGAAGCTGGCACTAAAAAAACCGGTAAAAAACCCCTACTAGTCGCTGTTACACAACTAACATCCACGACCATCTCACAATTGCGCGATGAACAAAAAATAGCGGTAACGATGAAAGAAAGTGTAACACACTATGCTGAGTTAGCTATGCAAGCAGGGATTGAAGGCGTTGTGTGTTCCCCACAAGAAGTGAGCACCTTAAAAGAATCATCCAACAACCAATTAATTACCGTCACACCAGGGATTCGCTTAAACAAAGAAAACCGTCATGATCAAAAACGAATTGCGACACCATTTGAAGCTGGCGAAGTCGGAAGTGACTTCATCGTCGTTGGTCGCCCTATTACGGAATCAAAAACGCCGGTTGCAATTTACAACGAAATACGCAGTCAATGGGAAGCCGGAAGAGCTGCCTATAAGGAGAGAAATTAGTTAATGAATCAAGCTTCGAACATCGCAGAACTATTGTTGGCCATTAACGCTGTTAACTTAAATCCGACAGAACCCTACACCTGGGCAAGTGGAATTAAGGCACCTATTTATTGTGATAACCGTCTGATTATGAGTTATCCGAAAGAACGTGACCAAATAGAAACCGCCTTAGCGGAACTGATTATGCACCACTATCCGGACGTTGAAGTCATCGCAGGTACAGCGACAGCCGGTATTCCGCACGCAGCCTTTGTGGCAGCCAAACTCAACTTACCGATGATTTATGTGCGTTCATCCAACAAAGACCATGGCAAACAAAAAGCCATTGAAGGCTATTTAGAGCCAGGTGCAAAAGTCGTGATGATTGAAGACCTCATTTCTACGGGATCTAGTGTCCTGAAAGCCGCCGAAAAAGTAACCGAAGCAGGCGGAGACGTCCTTGGCTGTGTGGCCATCTTTGACTACTTACTCGAAGTTGGTCGCCAAAACTTTGCCGCCGCCCAATTACCTTTAGCCACTTTAACCAACTACCAAATATTGATCGACGCCGCCGTCAAACGCCCGGAACTTGCCAATCACTACGACACGCTTGCCAGCTGGTACCAAAACCCAAGTCAATGGCCAAACCAATAAATATCACTGCCCCTCGCCCAAGTCGTTAATTTAATAAAGAATGCCGAGAGCATTCATTAAAGGAGAAGAATATGAAAAATTTGAACAAATCCCAACGCAATGCCCTTATCATGTCAATTGTCGCTTCAGGAACCGATGATTTAAATGTCATGTTTTTAGCTTTTTCAATGTCAACCATCATCACGCAATTAGGTATTACTGATGTGCAAGGTGGTTGGATTGCGACCATTACTAACTTAGGGATGCTCGTTGGCGGACTCTTATTCGGTGTTTTAGCTGACCGCTATAATAAATTCAAAGTATTTAAATGGACCATCCTTGTTTTCTCAATTGCAACAGGTTTAATTTTCTTCACCCCTAATGTGTACTACTTATACCTCATGCGTTTTATCGCCGGTATTGGCGTGGGTGGCGAATACGGCGTTGCCATTTCCATTATGGCAGGCTTAGTACCCTCAGATAAAATGGGACGTATTAGTTCCTTAAATGGGATTGTTGGTCAAATCGGATCAATTACCTCTGCCTTACTTGCCTCAATCATTGCCCCTGTTTTTGGATGGCGTGGACTGTTCTTATTCGGCCTTTTACCCATCGCTTTAGTTATCTGGGCTCGCTATGCCATCGATGACTCAGAGCTACATATCGAAAGCCAAGCCAGCACAGAAACTGGCGAAGCCAAAGGTAAGATTTCGGACTTATTCAAAACACCTAAATTGGCTTATCAAACATTGATGTTAATGGTCATGACGACCGTTCAAATTGCAGGTTACTTTGGTATGATGAATTGGTTGCCAACAATTATGCAACGTAATCTAGGTATCAGTGTCAGTGGTTCATCGCAATGGATGATTGCTACCATCTTAGGTATGTGTTTAGGCATGTTGGTGTTCGGTCAACTGTTAGACCGCTTTGGTCCACGTTTAGTTTATGGTATCTTTTTACTAGCTTCTGCTGTTTCAGTTTACTTATTCACTTACGCTAATAGCGCATGGACGTTGTTAATTGGTGGTGCCATCGTTGGTTTCTTTGTTAATGGGATGTTTGCTGGTTACGGTGCGATGATTACTCGTCTATACCCATACCAAATCTCATCCATTGCTAACAACACCATCTTAAATGTGGGACGTGCAGTAGGAGGCTTTTCATCTGTGGCTATTGGAGCTATTTTAGAAGTCGCTGGCGTTCCGGCTGTTATGCTATTCTTAGCCGGTCTATACCTAATCAGTTTTGTTGCCATGTTGACCATACCAGCCCTTAAAAAAGGAAATTACCAAGGGATTCAACCACACGACAATCCAGCTATTCAAGCTAATTTAGTCAAAGCGTCTGCTTAGTTAGTTTCATCTCAAATAAACGTTAGTAAAATCCGAACGTATAATTATCGCGTTAGTGCCACTCTAGATAATCGGCACGGCTGTGATAAAACGTTCGGATTTTGACGTGTTTGGTAGACACTTACCTTTACTCGCTTGACGGCAGGCTCAAAAACCGTTAGACTAACGAAAGCAATAAGAACACTCCAATCAGCTCGTCTTTGCCTTTGCCCCTATCTTTAACAACTTCATGCCTGTGCTAAGTGCCTTCTGTAGAAAATTCAATCCTAATTTTAGATAATGCAATAAGCATGACATCAGTTAAAGAAGTGATATTTAGTGAAAAAATAATTCGTATCAAGGGTTTTAAATAGGAGATTTTTCAATGTAATTTTTACAGCTAGTATGTTAAACTTATGAGTGAATAACTTATTGTCATGATAGTCTATTGATGAGGTGAAAAGAGTGTCAACAAACACGCCGTCTGAACTAACTATTCAATTGAATCTGATTGAGCATGCCATAAAACATCACCAGTATATTTCCATATATACTTTCTTACAACAAAACTCCCACTGGCAAGATAAAAACACCCTTGATTTAGTCGGATTAGCTCATGCAATTGTCAAAGGTAATCTTTCGGCGATTGAAAAGCTTGCTCCTTTAACCGGCTATCAATTTTTAACCCAACCGTCCTATATAGAACAACGTAGCTATAATTTTTGGCATTATCTAACGATCCAATTAAGTCGGCAAGAATATGCGGATTATTTAAGGGCACTAACCCCGCTGTTAGTGGATATTTATCGGATTATTATCCAGCGGCATTTATTACCGAATTTAAATCACTATATTGAACCGACGACTAAAGTGAAAGAGGACGGGGAGGCATTGTACCGCGGTTTGCAATGGTCGCAAACAGCCATCGAAGCCAAACAAAATATGGTGCATCGTACCTTTCAACACTATTATGGGGACCGCTTTAACTATAGTCATTACATTAGTTCGAGTCATTTATTAAAAATCATTGAATTTAATTCAAAGGATGATCTTTTAATCGAAAAAGCCCATGATATGCGCAATATTGAAAAGTATCTTCGAAACATTGTAGCCCATGAAATTATTTATGTTGATGACGATTGGATTCAGGCACGTGTGGGTCGCAGTCCAGCCAGTATTCACCAACTACTGAAAGATTTATATCATATGGCAGGTTTAAACGATGAAAACCAATGGCAAAGTTTAGCAACATTAGATGATTTATTAACCCAACGATTCAATGAGCGTTATATTGAATTGACAAAAGATTGATACAAGGAGTCTCATTTATGAAAAAGTTAATTGTTCGTGGAAATAAGCCTTTGACAGGTGAAATCACCATTAGTGGAGCCAAAAACAGTACGGTCGCATTAATTCCTGCAGCTATTTTAGCGGATTCGGAAGTCGTCCTTGAAGGGGTGCCAGACATTCAAGATGTCTACTCGCTGATTGAAATTTTGAATGAATTCAATGTCAAAACACATTTTGAAAATAATGTCTTACGGATTGATCCAACCGATATGGTATCTATCCCAATGCCAACAGGCAAAATCCAAAGTTTACGAGCTTCATATTACTTTATGGGGGCTACCTTATCGAAATTTGGTGAAGGGGTCATTGGTTTACCTGGGGGTTGTTTCTTAGGACCACGTCCCATTGATCAACATATCAAAGCCTTCACCGCTCTAGGCGCAGAAATTGAAGATGAATTTGGTGTTATTACTTTAGCGACACCTAATGGCTTAACCGGCACACGTATTTATATGGACGTGGTGTCTGTAGGGGCAACCATCAATACCATTTTAGCGTCCGTTAAAGCTAAAGGTAAGACGACGATTGAAAATGCCGCGCGCGAACCCGAAATTATTGATGTGGTCACCTTACTGAATAAAATGGGGGCCAAAATTCGTGGAGCAGGTACCAATGTGATTCGGGTGGAAGGCGTTGAAGAACTGCATGGGGTAAATCACACGATTATACCGGACCGGATTGAAGCTGGGACATACATTACAGCTGCGGTTGCCATGGGCCAAGGTGTTAAAATAAATAACGTTATTTTTGAACATATTGAAGGCTTTATTGCTAAACTCGATGAGATGGGTGTGAAAATGGATGTGGGCGAAGATAGTGTTTATGTTCACCCATCGGATAACTTAAAGATGGTTAATATCAAAACCTTACCTTATCCTGGTTTTGCAACAGATTTACAACAACCGATAACGCCGCTTTTAGTGCTTGCTCACGGTGAAGGCACGATTATGGATACGATATATCCCCAACGGACCAAACATATTCCCGAATTAAATCGGATGGGAGCCGATATTAAAGTAGACGGCGATATTATTCGTATTACCGGTCCAACTAAATTAACCGGTGCCCAAGTCAAGGCGAGTGATTTACGCGCGGGAGCTTGTCTTGTAATCGCTGGCTTAATCGCTGAAGGCGAAACCGTAATAACCGGTGTAGAAAATATTTTACGGGGTTATGCTAATATTGTAGAAAACTTATCTGCTGTTGGAGCAGATATTGAAATGGTCGAAGACGATCAACCAGAAGAGTAAAAAAAAAGATAGGATGAACAAACATGGCAGATGACTTCTCGCTAGAAACCTTGCTTGCCAAGGAGGTTAAAGAATTATACGCCTATGCGCGTGAATTAGAAATACCTAATTATAGCCAATTAAGCAAGAAAGAATTGGCCTTGGCAGTCATGCGTACCCAAGAAGAAAAACAAGGCTTTTTCCAAGTGGAAGGGGTATTGGATACAAATCCTGGTGAAGGGTTTGGCTTTTTACGCCCAATTAACTATTCACCCAGTCAAGAAGATATTTACATCTCAAATTCACAAATTCGACGCTTTGAATTAAGAAATGGTGATAAAGTTTCAGGTCCCGCGCGTCCTCCAAAAGCCAGTGAACGTTACTACGGGCTAATGCAAATATCAACCGTTAACGGCAAAGATCCAGAAGAAGCTAAACAACGTGATCATTTTCCAAGTTTAACGCCACTGTATCCAGAAGAACAAATTATATTAAGCTATAAACCACAAGCGATTGCCAATCGTATGATTGATCTTATTTCCCCGATAGGTTTTGGTCAAAGGGCGCTTATCGTAGCGCCACCTAAAGCCGGTAAAACAACCATCTTGAAGGAAATCGCCAACGGGATCAGCGCCAACAACCCAGAAGTAGAATTGATTATTCTTTTGATTGATGAACGACCAGAAGAAGTAACCGACATTGAACGCAGTGTTAATGGCGAAGTGGTCTATTCCACCTTTGACCAACAACCGGAAAACCATGTCCGCATTGCAGAATTAGTGCTTGACCGTGCTATGCGTTTAGTGGAAGATGGCCGTGACGTCGTTATCTTAATGGACAGCATTACCCGACTAGCGCGGGCTTACAACTTAGTTGTGAAACCAAGTGGCCGGACGCTGAGTGGGGGTCTTGATCCAGCTGCTTTCTACCTTCCCAAACGATTCTTTGGTGCAGCGCGTAATATTGAAAATGGTGGCTCCTTAACCATTCTAGCAACCGCCTTAGTTGATACAGGTAGCCGGATGGACGATATGATTTATGAAGAATTTAAAGGGACCGGAAACTCAGAGTTGCACTTGTCCCGTAACTTAGCGGAACGCCGCATCTTCCCGGCCATCGATATTCGTCGCTCAGGCACCCGTAAAGAAGAACTTCTATTGGATAGCCAGCAGCTCGACCAAATTTGGAAATTACGCAAAATGATGACGGGCGATTCCTTAGAATATACCGATCAATTCATTCAACTCCTCAAACACACCGATAATAATGAAGACTTTTTAAAACAAATCGAAAAACTTTCAGAAAAATAAATATCGCAAATAATTAATCGGGAAGGTGCTTACTAGGGCTCTGTCTTGATTAATTATTTTTTTATTTAACATGCCAGCAGATGAAGGCAAATTGCTTCACATCGCAGAAAGAATATGCTTATATGATACTAAGGAGTTGTGTAAAATGGCTCAAAAGAAAACCAACGTTATGCGTGTATTAGAACAACATAAAATCCCCTATCAAGCTTATAAATGGGAAGACGCTAAAAAGTTAGCCCTGGAAGCCCCCGTCTATAAAACCCTTGTGACCCAAGGAAAATCCAACGAACATTATGTATTTGTTGTTCCCGTAACCCAAGAACTAGATTTAAAGAAAGCGGCTAAAGCCGTTAATGAAAAAAATATCCACATGATAAAAGAAAAAGAACTGCTGCCATTAACCGGTTATGTCCATGGAGGTTGTTCCCCAATAGGCATGAAAAAAGACTTCGTCACCGTCTTAGATCAATCGGCCAATGAGCATGCGACGATTCTAATTAGTGCGGGTAAAGTCGGCTTCTCGGTCGAAATTAATCCGGCTGATTTAACCCAGTTGGTGCATTGGCAAATAGCAGATATCGCAACGACGGCTGACGAATAATACCCTTAAGAAAGAGGATGACAATGGCTAATATTGAATTTGAAATCAAAGAACACCTCGGTGTGTTATCAGAAAATAATAAGGGATGGACTAAAGAACTCACCTTAACCAGTTGGAATAATCGCCAACCGAGTTTTGATATCCGTTCCTGGGATCCTGACTACCAAAAAATGAGCAAAGGCTTGACCTTTACCCAAGAAGAACTAGTCGCTCTAAGAGATTTATTAAATGAAATGGAGTTATAGGGGTGATAGAGTATTCTTGTGAAAGACCCGTTACGCAAGAGCAGTTGCAGCAATTATACACAAGTGTCGGTTGGACCGTCTATTTGACGTGCCAAACACCGGTACTTACATTATTAAAGCAATCACGACACTATTATATGGCTTGGGATGGTAATCAATTAGTGGGCTTAGTTCGCGTAGTTGGTGATGGCGGTTTTGTAGCTTACATTCAAGATGTCTTAGTCCACCCAACCTATCAAAGACAAGGTATCGGTAGCCAATTAATGCAGTTAATCTTTAAAGAAGTGGCCTATGCTCGCCAAATCATTTTAACAACTGATGAACAAGAAGCTACCGTTGCTTTTTATCAATCGTTAGGTATGCAGACGTATAAAGAACTTGGGGTCGTCGGTTTTCTAATGTTGGCCAATAATGAGCCAACAGCATGATGCGTCAGGCAATCGCAAAACCAATTTAATTCGGATGTTAACGTCATTCAGGCAGGGATATTTATTTGGGAGGGATTGTAATGAGTCAGGATCAAAGACCCAACAAGATCATTAAAGGAGCAGGCGTCGGCGTGGTCTTAGGGGTTATTTTGGGGCTGTTGATGGACGATTTGGCTTTGGGAATCGCTATCGGAGTGGCTATCGGCGCTGCCGGGGGCGTGGGGAGTAGTTTTATAAAAAGCTGAAAAAATCCGAGCGGTTTAATGACAATAATTAAACCGTTCGGATTTTTTGCTTGCTCAACGATTAGACAAATGCGGATTCTAATAAATAAAGAAAGATACCTAAACTTAATGCATCAGCAGCACCGCCTGGACTTAAATGTCGTTCTATTAAGATTTGGTCATAATCATGTACAGCGAGGAGAAATTCTTCCGGATTCAATTTTTCATTAAACAAAGCAAGGGATTCTTGTTTGACAAGCTGCCAAGCCTCCATTCCGCCTCGATAAATAATATTACCATCTTCAATATGCCCCATGGTTAAGACCAGTCCTTTAAGCAGTATATATTCATTAAGCTCACCCGCATAAGATCGAAAGTAAGGTAGTAAAATATTTTTGAGGATGGGATAACCATTCACAGCTTCTCCACGAATACCAGTAATACCATGCTGTAAATAGAGTTTTTCTCCATGTGTATGTTTTTGTTTGTTGTGAACCTCATCAAAGTCTTTCAACAAGTGGTCTTTTGTCATCAATTGAATGATGTTGAATAAGTCATCTGAATGAACGGGTGTCCAATGGGTTAGTTGTTCTCGTTCAACCAAATACCCTATCCCAATTAATAATAAAGCAAAAGAAAAGTTTGCCCCTTTATGTGTATTAATCCCATTGGTAGCATCAAACATTGCTTTTTCAGCTTGAATCCCAATTTCTCTTGACCTAAAAAAAAGCTGGTTGAGATCTGAACAGTGACTTAATTCTTTACCGGCCATATAGTATTGTTTGAAAAAGGGTTGAAAAGATAAAACACTATCGACGAAGGTATAAAAATTCATATCTTGGTGCGATCCATTATTAAATCGATCGACTAATCCAGGCTTAGGTGAAACCGTTACTTCATACATCAAGGCTTTAATGGCTAAACTGGGGATGAGTGAGTCTAAAGATGGGTGATTACTCAATATTTCGTTTCTCCATTTCGCTAATAATAAATTTCAATGAATGGTCAGTATGTTCATGGATTAACATCTTAATTAATTCTGCATCCTTTTTTCGCATACCTTTGAGGATAAGAAAATGTTCTTCTAATGCTTCTTTACTTCGTATCTCATCTCGAATAGAAATTTCTCTAAAATAGACCAAGTAGGCAGAGATTTCATCAATAATCTTTGGCAGGCGTCGCATCTGTGATTTTGCATAAATATAAGCGTTAAAATCCGAAAAATTTGCAATCAAGTCGTTAACATTGGATATGTGTGAAATTTGATTACCATTTTGTAAATGACTCTCAATTTCTTCAAATTCGGCATCAGTCATTAAATTCATGGCACTAGTAAAGGCAAGTGTATCGAGGGCTTTTCTTATTTGAAAAATTTCATAAGCATCTTTAATACTAATACCACGAACAATCATACCCACACCTGGGACGTGTTCGACTAATTGTTCTTTCAGTAATTGGTTTAAGGCAAACCGAATGGGCGTGCGACTGATATTTAATTCTTCAGAGAATATGGATTCATTAATTCGTTCACCCGCAGGAATCTCTCCTAAAATAATTGTGCGTTTAAAAGCTTGGTAGACGGACATATTGATTGTTTGATTTGAATTGACATCTAGGTTTTTTTAACAGCATTTACCATGGATTTCAATTTTTTTTGCCTCCAATCTTATAAAAATGTTTTCGTATGTAACTATATAATATAATAAAACGCTATCATTGTGAATAAAACAAATTCAGTTATAGAGAAATAAAATTGAAAATAAATACCATTGCTACAATCAAAAGCTCAACAGAAAAGGAACCAACATACAACGATGTCAGTCCCTTAAGAATCTACTGTAATTTGTGACATTAATGAAAATATATCGATTTATTGCGGAATATATAATGGAATATATCCAAGGGCTAGAGCCGTTCCAACAAAGATAATAAAGACACCGACTAACCATTTAGCGGATTCTTTTTGCCACTCACCCATATCTAAGTCTAATAATCTTAATAGCAAGTAGATGAAAGCAACCAATGGACTAAGTAAGTGGAACGCTTGACCCATTAATGATGCCAATGCTAATTGCATGTTGGTAAAGCCGTAAGTATAACCAACTTCAGCTAAAGGCGGTAAGATACCAAAGTAGAAACCATCATTCGAGATAAAGAATGTACCAGGTACAGAAATAAGAGCCACAACCAAGCCCCAGAATCCACCAAGTGCTTCAGGAACAATGGTAATAAAGCTTTGTGCCATTGCGTCAGCCATACCAGACCCTTGGAATAATCCCATGAACACACCGGCAGCAAAGACTAAAATAACAACAGATACAGCATCACCAGCATTTTCACTGATACGTTTACCTTGATCTTTTAAATCGGGATAATTGACAAGTAAGGCAATTGTTGTACCAACAAGGAATAAAACAAATGGTGGTTGATAAATTGCTTCAATAAATGATCCAGCAATCAACCATCCAACAAGACCAACCGTTAAGATAACATTGAAAAGCCATTTTTCAGGACGACGAATAGCTTGAACTTCAGGATCGGTTATTACCGTTAATTGAGCCATCTCTTCATCAGTCATATTAACAATACCTAAACGATTGCGTTCTTTACGTCCCATAAATGGAGCAACAATAAAGATAACATATAGAATAGATAAAACCATTCCTGGTGCTAAATAACTTAATATATCGGCTTCAACTCCAAGAACAGCCATCGCCCGTGCAGTGGGTCCACCCCAAGGCAGTAAGTTCATGATGGTATTTTGCATAATGATAAGAACACCAAGGTTCATAATTTTCATATTAAGTTTTTTGTAAATAGGTAAGAATGCTGAAACACAAATGAGCGTAGTGGTTGTACCATCACCATTCAATGAAACCGTCGCAGCTACTACTGCAGTCGCAATAAGCACTTTTAGAGGATCCCCTTTTGCAAATTGGATCATCTTAGCCGTAATGGGATCAAAAAGCCCTGCATCCAACATAATGGCAAAAAATAGAATAGCAAATAACAACATCAATCCGGTATTAGATGTTTTGCCAATACCTTCCATAATCCATGTACCAATTGAACCTTCATTAGCAACCCCGATTAATTTAGCGATTAAAGCAAAAACGAGTGGAACTAATACAAGTGATGAAAAAGGTGTCATCTTTTTAGTTAAGATAACGTACATAAAGACAACAATCATTGCCCAAGATAAAAATGTTAACATATTAATTTCTCCCTCTCATATGGAATTTGTGTTTACAAAGTCCTTTTATTAGCAGATAAAAAAGATGAAAGAAATATACGCAATGTGCACATAATCAGTATACGCTTACAGTATAGTAAAATTTTATTGAGATTTATAGTAGGAAAAATCAAAAGAACAGCAAAAAAACAGTATAGATTTTTTTTCTAATAAATATCGCATGCATAAGGATTTTAATCCTACGCTAGCTATTTATGAGATGGGTTATGAGTGTAAGCGGATATAATAAAAACAGAGAAAAAACAATGGCTAGATATATTTTGTTTTATAATGACGACAGCAGATAAAAAAGATTAATAAGGGAGGCGATTGAAGTGAGTTTCATACAACGAATTAAAAATTTATTTTCTTCTGATGCTAAAAAGATGGATACTAAGTCACCAGAAAATACCTTTTTTTCAGTTGATGATGATAGCTATTCCGTTTTACCAGAATATATTGCGGTGGATCCAGAGAATAATCAGTTAGTTTCGACTGTTGCGAGTGTTATTGCAGCCGGGGATCAAAATGAGTCAGTATTCAAAATAACTGATATAAAGGTAAAAAATCCTGAATTTACTAAAGTGGCAGTAATTGTAGCCAGTATGGTAGCGACTGATTTTGAAGAGAGCAGTTGGAAAATAGTAAATATAAAAAAGCGAGGGAACTAAATGTTAAGGAAATTCAAAATTAAAATTGATGGTCAGGAGTATTTGGTAGAAATGGAGGAGATTGGTGGCACACCACAAAAAGCCATCACACCAGCTACTGATCAAACAATACCTATAGCTCAAGCTCCTGCCTCTGCTCCTACTCAACCGGAAGCTCAACCGACACCTGTTGTTCAAGAAGCCTCTGTTGCAGCTGGAGAAGATGCTTTAACAGCACCAATGCCGGGTACGATTTTACAGGTTTTTGTTGAAGTAGGCCAACAGGTTCAAGAAAATGAAAAAATATTAATCTTAGAAGCCATGAAAATGGAAAACGAAATTGTTGCAACTAAATCAGGTGTTATTGTAGGGATCTACGTTTCAAAAGGTAGTACAGTGGAGCCTGGTGCACCATTAGTAACGATTAAGTAGAGAGGGACGATTATGGACTTATTAATTCAGGGTATTACATCAATTACTTTCCCACAAATTATAATGATGGTCATTGGTGGAATCTTAATGTATTTAGGTATCAAAAAAGAATATGAGCCGACACTTTTAATTCCAATGGGATTTGGCACAATATTGGTGAACTTTCCTATGTCAGGTGTTATCACTCAAGTTATCAATGGTGTAGAGCAAGAAGGGATGTTCGACCTACTTTTCAATGCAGGTATTAGTAACGAATTATTCCCCTTACTATTATTCATTGGTATTGGGGCGATGATTGATTTTGGACCTTTATTACAAAATCCAGCCATGTTATTTTTTGGAGCTGCTGCTCAATTTGGTATTTTCTTTGCTTTAATTCTAGCTGTTTTATTCGGTTTTGATCTCAATGAAGCGGCATCCATTGGTATTATCGGTGCTGCTGATGGACCAACATCCATCTTTGTTGCCAACCAATTAGCACCCCACTTATTAGGGCCGATTACGGTTGCGGCCTACTCTTATATGGCACTAGTGCCGATTATTCAACCGGCTGCGATTAAGCTAGTCACGACTGAAGCTGATCGTAAAATCCGTATGACATACAAGGCAGAATCTGTGTCTAAAACAACACGTATTTTGTTCCCTATTATTATTACCGTAGTAGCCAGTTTAATTGCTCCTTCAGCTGCTCCTTTAGTAGGGTCACTAATGTACGGGAATATTTTAAGAGAATCAGGTGTCGTCGATCGTTTATCTGATACGGCACAAAATGCTTTAGTGAATTTGATTAGTATTATCTTAGGGTTAGCTATCTCGGTAAAAATGGAAGCAAGTCTCTTTTTAAATATGCAAACTTTATTAATCATCTTATTTGGCTTAGTCGCCTTTATCATGGATACTATTGGTGGGGTCTTATTTGCTAAGTTCCTAAACTTATTCTTGAAGAATAAAATTAATCCAATGGTTGGTGGAGCAGGGATCTCAGCCTTCCCAATGTCAAGTCGTGTTGTCCAACGTTTAGCAACAGAAGCAGATCCTCAAAACTTTGTGCTTAATTATTCCGTGAGTGCGAATGTTTCTGGACAAATCGCATCAGTGGTAGCTGGTGGATTGATTTTAAGCTTCTTCTAGTCAAAGTGAATTCATTAGAGAGGTGTATATATGTTTTCAACAGAATTTTTACCGGAAGCATTGCGAATGACAGTCGTAGGTATGGGTGGGATATTTATTGCAATGGGGATTATTTATGTTGCATCCCTAGCGCTTTTAAAATTCTTCCCAGAAGATAAAAATAAAACCAATGGCAATAATTAAACGCATTTGGGTTAATCAAGAGCCCACTCAAAAAAGACAATGGTCAGAATTATTAGAGCAAGCTAATTTGAGTTCAGACTTACATTTAGACTATATTATAGGTGTCTACGATGAGGAAACGCAGGCATTACTTGCTACCGGTGGCTTTGATGGGAATATTATCCAAGGCATCGCTATTGCTAAAGAAGCACAATCGAATCAGCTATTAAATACGGTCATTACGGAATTAATGCAAGAAATGCAGTACCGTGGGATTCAAAAAACGTTTGTCTATACTAAGCCAAGAAATACTAAGTTTTTTAAAGCATTGGGTTTTGCTGAACTGGTTTCTACAGATGAGGTGGTATTTCTGGAAACAGGATTACCCTCATTTGAAACCTATATTCAACAGATAAATAAAGGACAATCCACAAGCAATAATAGTGCTATTGTGATGAACGCAAATCCATTTACCAAAGGGCATCAATTTTTAGTCGATTATGCAGCTGAACATTCAGACCATGTATACGTTTTTGTTTTATCTGAGGACCGTTCAACGTTTAGTACAAAGGATCGAATGGCGATGGTTAAGTTAGGTACGAGTCATCTTTCTAATGTAACAGTTGTACCAACTGGAGACTATATGGTATCGCAAGCCACTTTCCCAACGTATTTCTTAAAAGATAAAGGAATTTTAGAAGCAGAAAAAGTTAAAATACAAGCGGAGATTGATGCAAAACTGTTTAAAGAGCGCATCGCTCCAGCTCTAGGTATCACGATCCGATATGTGGGCGAAGAACCTTTTTCCGAGTTGACCGATATTTATAATGAGATGATGGAGCTTACTTTTAAAGAGGCACTCCAATTAAAGATCATTCCTCGTCATACGATAGGTAATGATATTATTAGTGCCACCAAAGTAAGAAAAGCAATTGAGATACATGATTTTGAAACCGCAAGCAAATACTTGCCTAACACATCAATCAATTATCTAAAAGGGATAAACAAAATTCCATAGAGAGGAGAATTTTAATGAATATTACGCGAACAGCATCAGCTGGAACAGTAGAATCATGTGATATTATGGTTACCATCGAGCCTAATAGGGATAATGGTATCCAAATTGACTTACAGAGTAGCGTAGAAAAACAATTCGGTGAACAAATCAAAGAGGTGTTAGTTAAAACACTAGAAAAATTAGATGTAAATAATGTCAATGTCTTGGCGGTTGACCAAGGTGCCTTAGATTGTACTATTGAAGCGCGTACGGTTGTGGCCGTCTATCGTGCAGCGGATAAAAAGGAATTTGACTGGAAGGAGTTGAACTCATGGAGCGTTTAAGAAGAACGATGATGTTTGTTCCTGGAGCGAATCCAGCCATGTTACGTGATGCCATTTTGTATGGGGCAGATGCTGTGATGTTTGATTTAGAAGATGCCGTTTCTATCAATGAAAAAGATTCAGCGCGTTTTCTAGTCCATAAAGCGTTAAAAACGCTGGATTACAGTAAAGTTGAAACGGTTGTTCGTATTAATGCATTAGCGGATGGCGGTGACCAAGATATTGAAGCGGTTGTAACCGCTGGGGTCGACGTTGTACGTTTACCTAAAACTGAAACCGCACAAGATATTATTGATGTAGCTACTGTTATTACGGACGTGGAAGAAAAGTATGGTATTGAAGTAGGTAGAACAAAAATGATGGCAGCCATTGAATCTGCAACGGGGGTCTTAAATGCACGTGAAATTGCCCATGCATCTGATCGTCTAATTGGGATTGCTCTTGGAGCAGAAGATTACGTGACAAATATGAAAACAAAACGGAGTCCTGAGGGTACGGAATTATTCTTTGCACGTAGTTTTATTTTACATGCTGCGCGTGATGCAGGTATCGCAGCGATTGATACCGTTTATTCAGATGTGAATAATGATGAAGGCTTTAAAGCAGAAGTTCGCTTAATCAAACAATTAGGCTTCGATGGAAAATCAGTGATTAATCCACGTCAAATTCCATTAGTTAACGAGATTTACGCACCAACGGCAGCAGAAATTCAAAATGCCAAAGAAACGATATGGGCTATCCGTGAAGCAGAAGAAAAAGGTTCTGGGGTTGTTTCATTACGAGGAAAGATGATTGATAAACCAATTGTTGAACGTGCCCAACGTGTTTTAGCTATTGCAAGAGCCACACAATTAATCGATGAGGAGGAAATTTAATCATGGTTAAAAATAGAGTAAACAGAGAAATTCCTGAAGAATTTGCAGAGAAATACAATGTTTACGCTGGCGAAACAGCAAACATTAAAGAATACAAAGAATCCTCTCGAACGATTAGTCCAGTAAAACCAGGGGAGACAAAATTATTAGCGAGTTTACAAGAAGCTATTGAAAAAGTGGGGTTAAAAGATGGAATGACTATTTCATTTCATCATCATTTCCGTGAAGGCGACTATGTTTTAAATATGGTGATGGATGTCATTGCTGAAATGGGTTTTAAAAATATATCTATTGCCCCTAGCTCCATTGCTAATGTTCATGCACCTTTAATTGACCATATAAAAAATGGTGTCGTTACTAATATTACGTCAAGTGGTTTACGCGATGAATTAGGCGCAGCAATTTCATCAGGAATTATGGAAAATCCGGTCGTTATTCGTTCACATGGTGGTCGTGCGCGGGCTATTGTTGCGGGAGATATCAAAATTGACGTGGCTTTCTTAGGCGTACCAAGTTCGGATGAATATGGCAATGCGAATGGAGTTAAAGGTAAAGCTGTCTGCGGATCGTTAGGCTATGCTAAAGTGGATGCAAAATATGCTGATAAAGTTGTATTAATAACAGATTCTCTACAAAAATATCCCAATACACCTATCAGTATCCCTCAAACAGATGTCGATTATGTTGTTGAAGTAGACGCTATCGGCGATCCAAGCGGTATTGCTAAAGGTGCGACGCGTTTTACATCTAATCCTAAAGAATTATTGATTGCAGAATATGCCAATAAAGTGATTACTGCATCTCCTTACTATAAAACGGGTATGTCATTCCAAACAGGAACGGGTGGTGCTTCCCTGGCTGTATCTCGCTTCTTAAAAGAATCAATGATTAAAGATAATGTTGTTGCTGGTTTTGCATTAGGTGGAATTACAAACCAGATGGTTGAGTTGCTAGAAGAAGGTTTAGTCGAAAAATTATTAGATGTACAGGATTTCGATGCCCCTTCTGGTGTATCGTTAGGTAGTAATGAACACCATTATGAAATTGATGCAAACTTTTATGCTTCTGCCTCCAATAAAGGATCAGCAATTAACCAATTAAATATCTGTATTTTATCTGCTTTAGAGATTGATACAAACTTTAATGTTAATGTTATGACAGGTTCTGATGGTGTTATTCGAGGTGCAGCTGGTGGACATCCAGACACTGCCATGGCTTCAGATATGACCATGATTATCTCTCCTTTAATACGTGGAAGAATCCCAACAATTGTTGATGAAGTAAATACCGTTATCACGCCTGGGGACAGTGTTGATGTGGTGGTTACTGAAGTCGGTATTGCAATTAATCCTAAAAGGGAAGATTTATTAGAAGCTTTTAAATCTTTGAAGATTCCTCAATTTACTATTGAAGAATTAAAAGAAAAAGCTTATGCAGTGGTAGGTAATCCCAAACCCATCGTTTACGGTGATAAAGTAGTTGCCTTAATCGAATACCGCGATGGCACCTTAATTGATGTTGTTAAAAATGTTTAATGATATTTTTTTAGGTGAAACAGTTACGCTAATCGATATGCTAAATGCTCGCGATGAACGTTATGCCAAACAAAATAGTTTGTTGTCTCAGTATCCAGGCTGTTCTTTGTTAGTTGTCACTATGAATATTCCCGGAGATATTAAAAATTCCCAGAAAATTTCAGAAGTATTCAAATCAGCGATCGAAATAATTGATCAAGAACTTGTAGGTGCAAGCCTTAAGCATAAAAGTTCACTTCAGCAACATACAGGCAATGAAGCCTATTATGTACTGGATATACCAGCCGTTGATTTGAAGCGATTAATGATCGCTATTGAAGAGCAGCATCCACAAGGACGACTTTTTGATTTAGATGTTTTATTTGTGGATGAAGATACTGGTGCAGTTGCTAAAATTAGTCGGGCTGATTATAATCTAATGCCCCGCCAGTGTTTTGTTTGCGATAAAAATGCCAAAGAATGTGCTCGCTCTAGAGCGCATTCAATCCAAGAAATGAAAGTTGCGGTTGCTAATTTAATGGCAAAACAATAAAGGGTGATAATTTGAAAGAAGTTAGATTTGTAGAAACAGTATTACGCGACGGCCAACAAAGTCAAATCGCTACAAGAATGCCTATGGAAGATATGTTGCCTATTTTAGAAGAAATGGATAAAGCAGGTTACTATGCAATGGAAGTTTGGGGTGGCGCAACGTTTGATGCATGCTTACGTTTCTTAAATGAAGATCCATGGGAACGTCTACGTACGATACGAAAACATGTAAAAAATACGAAATTATCCATGTTATTACGGGGGCAAAATATACTTGGTTATCGTAATTATGCCGATGATATTGTCGAACGTTTTGTAACCAAAGCCATTGAGAACGGGATTGATATTGTAAGAATCTTCGATGCGCTAAATGATACACGGAATCTAAAGACAGCTTTAAAGGCTGTTAAGGCTGCTGGTGGGCACGCTCAACTTGCTGTATCTTATACAACAAGTCCAGTGCACACATTAGATTATTATGTAGCTTTAGTGAAAGAAATGGAAGCTTTAGGTGCAGACTCCATTTGTATTAAAGATATGGCAGGTGTATTAACACCAACCCTAGCCTTTAATTTAGTCAGTCAAATAAAAGCCAATTCGGATTTGCCCTTAGAAATACATACGCATGCTACGAGTGGTAATGCAGAGATGGCCTACATGAAAGCCGTAGAAGCCGGTGCTGATATCATTGATACAGCAATCTCTTCATTTTCTGGTGGTACAAGTCAACCAGCAACTGAAACCATGCAATTTGCCTTAGAAGAAGCAGGTTATACTACTGGTTTAGACGCAACCGTAATTGAAAAAATAGCACTTCATTTCAATACTGTTCGTGATAAATTCCGTCAAGAGGGTTTATTGAATCCAAAAGTGAAAGATACTGAGCCGAAAGCTTTGATTTATCAAGTTCCAGGGGGAATGCTGTCTAATTTACTAAGCCAACTGAAAGAACAAGGCAATGAAAGCCGTTATGACGAAGTCTTAGCAGAAGTACCAAAGGTACGTGCTGACTTAGGTTATCCACCTTTAGTTACGCCTTTGTCACAAATGGTCGGAACGCAAGCCTTGATGAACGTTGTTTCGGGTGAGCGCTATAAACTTGTACCTAAAGAAATTAAAGATTATATCAAAGGTTTATATGGTCGACCACCTGCTGAAATAAATCCAGACATTCAACGTTTAATTATTGGAGATGAAGCCGTCTATAACGGACGTCCTGCTGATAATATTGCTCCAGCTTACGAAGAAGCAGCTGAAAAGATTAAAAAATATGCGCATTCAGAAGAAGATGTTTTAAGTTACGCACTCTTTCCAGATCAAGCGATGGACTTCTTGGGTCGTCGTGAAGATCCATTTTATGACGTGCCAATACAAATGGTGAATGTCGTTATTGATGTTAAATAGACAGCTAAGGAAGAAAAGTCAATCTTGATTGTTGACGATAAGCCTTTATATTGTAATTAAACCAATAAATATCGCAGAGATATTTATAAAAATTTCTTTGCATTATTCGGGCGCTCGTGGTATCATCTTATTGTTGCACAATTGTGCATTGAAAAACTGTAGGTTAGCAGATAGCTTACGGCAGAAAAGGAGAAGACAATATGAAAGCAGACATCCATCCAAAATACCAACCAGTTGTCTTTATGGATACTACGACAGGTTATCAATTTCTTTCAGGATCAACTCGCAGCTCGCAAGAAACTGTTGAGTGGGAAGACGGTAATACTTACCCATTAATCCGTATGGAAATTTCATCTGATTCACATCCATTTTACACTGGACGTCAAAAATTCACGCAAGCCGATGGTCGAGTAGACCGCTTTAATAAAAAGTATGGCTTTGCTAATAAAACTGAAGACGCAGAATAATCGTTGAAATACAGTGATCAATAAGCATTTAGGGGGTTTGCCATCTGAGATGGTAGACCTTTTTTTCTGTGTTTGAAGGCCAAAATGTCTAAGCGTAATTAATCAAAAAATATGGTAGAATGAGAAGCAAAGAGCCATATGAAAATGATAAATACATATCCTTGGAGGACGAGATGGACTATACGAAAATTAATGCGAAGACAATTGATCAATGGGTAGAAGAAGGCTGGCAATGGGGGATTCCGCTGAGTCATGAGGCGTTTGTTGCAGCTAAAGAGGGTGACTGGGAAATGTTGTTAACACCAACTAAGCCAGTACCTAAAGCATGGTATCCTGATTTGAAGGGCAAGAAAGTGTTAGGTTTAGCCTCAGGAGGCGGGCAACAAATGCCGATATTTACAGCTTTAGGGGCAGAATGTACGGTCCTTGATTATTCTAGCAAACAGATTGAAAGTGAAAAGCTAGTTGCTGAACGCGAAGGGTATACGATTGAATTGTTGCAAGCGGATATGACGCAACCTTTGCCTTTTGCTGATGGGACATTTGATATGATTTTTCACCCTGTTTCCAATGTTTATATTGAAGATGTGTTGCCTGTTTGGATGGAGTGTTATCGTGTATTGAAACCTAGTGGACGCTTGTTGGCAGGTTTAGATAACGGCTTTAACTTTCTTTTTGACGAAGGTGATGAAAGTACGATTAAGTATGCCTTACCGTTTAATCCATTAAAGAATCCGGAACATTTAGAAGCCTTGGAAAAAAGTAACTCCGGTGTGCAGTTTTCGCATACCATAGAAGAACAAATCCGTGGTCAACTCCAAGCTGGATTTCGATTGCTAGATGTGTACGAAGATACCAATGGCGAAGGCTTTCTGCATGAACAAGGTGTCCCAACTTTTTGGGCTACTTTGGCAGTGAAAGAAGCTTAGATTGCAAATAAAAAGTTTAAAACGCCTCTGCAGCGGCTTAATTTAGGTTAAGCTACGGCAGAGGCGTTTGATTTGTATGCGGGAAGTGAGCGGAAAGTTAAAAAGCTAATCGGTCACCAAATACCTAATTTCATGACCGAATAGCTTAATTTGTAGTTTATTTAATGGTCTCACATTTCCCGCTTAGGTTCACGCACACAAGAAGCGACATTTCCTGTGTGCGCCTGGGCTCGCGCTCACAACAACAGCCCGAATATGTGTGCGCTCCCCATCGCGCTCACAACAACAGCCCGAATATGTGTGCGCTAGTGCAGCGTAAGTGAGAAATGACGGTTTTTCACTTGCCACTCACAAAAATTTGCCAAGCCAAGCCACATTACCCCTCACTAATCCCCGCAATAAAAGCATCTGCGACGCGTTCAGCTTGCTTAATACACAAGTGAATGTTGTTGTTACCATAATGGATTTTAGAAATCCAATGGCCTAACATATATACATTGGGTAACACACCAAAGCGGCTTGAAACAATTTGGCAATGAGGCCAAGTGACCATCGCGCCCCCACGGAAATAAGGGGTCAGAATCTCACGGTTGTAAAGATTCTTTATTAAAGGATCAAAATCTAAGGCTTTACGAATATCAAATTGAAAACCGGTACAGTTGATTAAATAATCGGCTTCGTAACGACCACCATTACTGGTTTTTAAGACAAAGCCATTATTTTCACTCATAATAGCCTCTAAATTTGTCACAATTTCCAAGCGGCCATTATCTAAATTTTCCAACACAACCTGCAAGGATTCCACGGGAATTTGACTTCTAAAATGATTGAAAATACGTTCATATTTATTATGATAACGATCGCGGTCCATTGGCGTTAAAGCATTATATAAATCCGATAAGTAGATGGTCATCATCACAATATAACGACGCAACTTGCCTAAAGATTCATCACGGCGCTCAATAGCTAGACGAATTTCATCGATTGATCCCGTCCCATATAATTCCAATAACTGCCAAATATCAATACCGTTCGTAGCTAAATCACTTAAGAAGGTATCCACCATTGTCTGAAGACCAATGAAACCATCCGCATCTGCTTGCTCGCGAATCCATTCATCCGAAAAAGACAGGTGGATGTCCCCTTGATAACGCGTAAACTTCACGGTTTTAAAAGGGGTGGTATCATTTGTATACAGTCGTAAAGGTTGTTTTAAATCATATGTTTTTAATAAATACTTCGTGACATCCAAAGCAGTTAAACCTGTTCCAATTATCCCGATTGGACGATTGGCATCAAGCTCGGATAATTTCTCCTCAAGCGGCACCGGGTGATTAATATAATTCGGCGTCCCCTCTAATTCATAATAATCCGCATAGGGTGGGTGGCCAATCGTGAAAAAGATAGCATCATACCCCTCGTACCATTGCCCCGCTTCATCCTGAAGCCTTTTAGTATCGTAATCAACGATTGCCACTTGATGCTTAACGACCTTGTCCGATTCTAAAAACCGAACTAATCGATCAAATAAATACCCCCCGTAATACTCACGCGGAACAAAGGCATCGTTTGTTGCGTAGTCTGCATGATTTTCACGTAACCAATCAAGAAAATCGTCAGGTTTTTCTGGAATAATACTTAAATCTTGCGCATGTTCGTTCATAATCGCTTCTTTTGTATCTTTAGTGTACGGTGCCCCTACGATAAAATCCCCTGTTTTATCAAATAAATCGATCGTCAGATCGTGCTGAATTTCATCTTGGCTTAAAAGTTTGCGAATAATCGTAAGCCCACTGATACCACCGCCAACAACGGCTACCTTCATAAGACTATCTCCATTTCATAATCATTCTAAATAGCTTTTACTTATATACCTATTATAGAGTTTAAAAGGCAAAATTGAAACAGGGATATTTATTTTATTTGGTTGGGTTTTTTATTCATGATACAATAATGTCGAAAAAGGAGGCTATCATGAAAATTTATTTTGCTGCATCGATACGTGGGGGTAGACAGGACGCTGATTTGTACCGTCAATTGATTGCTTATTTGAAGGCCAACCATCAAGTGCTAACCGAACACATTGGGGACAATCGGATAACTACTGCGGGGGAAACCGAATTAACTGACCAAGAAATACGCGATCGGGATATTGCGTGGATTATTGAAAGTGATGTGGTCATTGCGGAAACGACTTCGCCCTCTTTAGGTGTCGGATATGAATTGGCTTATGCAGAGTTTTTGCAAAAGCCAGTAATTATTTTGCATCGCAAAGATGTCAATCACTTGTCGGCTATGATAGCGGGGACAGAATATTTCGATAAAATTTTCTATTATGTTGATTTTGAGGAAGCAAGGCAGATTTTGGACCAACAACTGAAGACGTTGGGGAATGACTAAGGAAGAACTTATGTGGTGTACTATTCCCAATCGGAATAGATACATGCGAAATAGGTATTGGACGCATGAAAAGCTTGAGCGTAAAATAGAGTTAGGAAAAAAATAGGAGGAAAACAGATGGCAAAACATGAAGAATTAAAAGATGGCACTCTATTTCCAGTTGGCGAAAAGAATGAAGCCTATGCACAATATTTCATCGGTCAAAGTTATTTAGCAACCTTGGTGAATGATCCGGATGTCAGTGTAGGTGTTTCAAATGTGACTTTTGAACCAGGTTGTCGTAATAATTGGCATATCCACCACGATGGTTTCCAATTGCTCCTAGTCACTGGCGGCGAAGGTTGGTACCAAGAAGAAGGCAAAGATGCGCAATTCTTGACGGCTGGCAACGTTGTTGTTATCAAAGAAGGGATTAACCACTGGCATGGTGCTGCTGAAGATAGCTGGTTTGATCACTTAGCTATTTCTACAGGAACAACAGAATGGTTGGATCCTGTTACTGACGAACACTATAACCAATTAAAGAAATAAGAAAGAGGGATTCACTTGAAAAAACAAACGGCTGGGCGTAACAATTTAGGCGAATTTGCTCCTCAATTTGCAGCTTTGAACGATGATACTTTGTTTGGCGAAGTTTGGTCGCGTGAAGATGCATTATCAGCCCATGACCGTAGCATGATTACGGTAGCAAGCTTGATGACACAAGGGGTACCTCAATTGGAAGATCATTTGAAAATGGCCAAGCAAAACGGCGTGACCAAAGACGAAATCGTTGAAATTATCACCCATCTTGCTTTCTATACAGGCTGGCCAAAAGCTTGGTCTGCTTTCAATATGGCCAAAGAAATTTTTAACGACTAAATATCTCTGCTGCTTAGTCGCTTCAAAAACCGAGAGGTTTTAAATAATAGTGGGACCGTCTTCCGCGCGGTTCCAGACTCGGCTGGTTAGTCTCTCCCTAAAGGAGAGATGTACACTAGTCCGTCCTTTACACTATTATTTAAACCCCCTCGGTTTTTTTCTGCTCTTAGAGGGTGGGTTTAAGTTTTAAGAGAGGGTTAATTTTTGCTAAAATATAAAGGGAATGGAAGGAGTGGTGATGAGATGAAGCATCAATGGCGTAAGGATGAGAAGGCATTGTATATTGGGGCGAAACAGCCGGTGTTGTTGGAGATTCCTGAGCAAAAGTTTATTTCAATTACGGGTCAAGGAAATCCGAATGGGGAAGATTATGCTGCGCGGATTGCAGCTTTGTATCCCATGGCTTATAACCTGCGATTTAAATTGAAGCGTGGCGAAATTGGTGATAAACCGTTTGAATATACGGTTTATCCCTTAGAAGGGGTGTGGACTTCCGTAGAATACACGCCAGGTCAGCCGATTAATAAGAATTTATTAGTTTATAAAATCATGATTCGTCAGCCTGATGTGATTTCGCAGATGGATTTTGAGGCCGCTTTGGCAGAATCGATGGCGAAGAAGCCCAATGATTTATATGCTGAAGTTCAATTTGAAACGTATACCGAAGGGCAAGTGGTGCAAATGTTGCATGTGGGTCCATTTGATACGGAAGCTGAGACGTTTGCGGTAATAGAGGCTTTTATGAGCGAACAAGGTCTAGAGCGCGATTGGATCATGCAGGATTATGTCCATCGCGAGATTTATTTGACGGATCCAAGGAAGATTGCGCCGGAAAAATACAAAACCACTTTGCGTGTGAAAGTTAAGGCGAAAAAATCCTTGACCTAAGCTAGCCTACCAAAAAGAGGGTAAGCAGGAAGTAACTAACCGGTGATTGGATAAGTCGTATCTTATATTTTGATTTGCCGGCTTTCGATTTCCACTGAAAACCGGCAAGTGGGTTGAGCCGTTGGAAGAGTGAAATGACGAGCCCCCAATCCCCCGCCAAACGGTGCCTCATTTGGCGTTCACCCGTGCTTCCCCCGCCAAACGGCGCCTCATTTGGCGTTCACCCGTGCCTCCCCCGCCAAACGGCGCCTCATTTGGCGTTCACTCGTGTCTCCCCCGCCAAACAGCGCCTCATTTGGCGTTCACTCGTGCCTCCCCCGCCAAACGACGCCTCATTTGGCGTTCACCCAGATGACGAGGAAGAACATAAGCTTCGCCACCGTAAACGGGAAGTGATAGCCGTCTTTCGATGCTCATTTAAGCTATTGTCACATGAAAATATCTGAGTGACAATAACGTCTTCTCATTTACCACTTACTTTTTTATCCAGATTTTGGACAGAAAAGACTATTCTTTCACGAAAATTAGTCATTTGATGACCGATTAGCTTTACTTAACGTTCGCACACTTCCCGCTCCCCATCACGCACACAACAACTTTCTGAATATGTGTGCGCCCAAGTAAGTGAGAGATGACGATTCTTTACTTCCCGCTTTCTTGAGAAAGATTAGCTCTTTGCTAGGGCTAACGTTGATAGGCGGCGATGAGTCCCATGAACTTCGCCACCAAATTGAATTGACGGCGATGAGTCCTATGAGCTTCGCCACCAAATTGAATTGATGGCGAAGGGGTACATAAGCTCCGCCACCAAATTGAATTGATGGCGAAGGGGTACATAAGCTCCGCCACCAAATTATGAACAGTTTATCGGTATCCGAATTCACCCACTTATAATAAGCCAATTAATTCCACTTAATGGAAGTGGAAACTGTGGTGTGGACGATAAATATAACTAATTGGTCATCAAATGACTGATTTCTAGACCGAATATAGCTAATCTGTCATCTGCTCGAGTAGCAAAAGACAGAATAGCCTTAATCTGTCATCTGCTCAGGTAGCAGAAGACAGAATAATTTGATTCTGTCCAAAACCCAAATAAAAAAGGACAGAATGACCTGATTCTGTCCAAAATCCGGGTAAAAAAGCAATTGGGAAATGGGAGGCAGTTATTGTTATTCAGAAATTTCCATGTGATGATAACGAAGATGAGCATTGAAAGAGGTCTATCACTTTCCGCTTCCATTTAATGCGTTATGTGGAATATCCAGGTCTCGTTCGTTCCACATACTCCATTAAGTGGAATATCCTAAGCAAGTTCGTTCCACTTAATCAGTTAAGTGGAATATCCTAAGCGAGTTCGTTCCACATACTTCGTTAAGTGGAATATCCTAAGCCAGTTAATTCCACTTTCACTCAGCGCACTAACCCCTTCAAAAAAACCCGCCGCCTCTCTCGAGAAGCAGCGGTATTTATTCAAAAATTAACGCGCGTTATTCACAGTATAGCGCATCCAAACGGCGTTGTCCTCACGGACTTCCACGGCTTTCACGGTAAAGGCAACCGGATCATCATTAGTCAACCCAGCCATCGCGTCAAACACGCTGGCGGTTTCGGTTGAACCGTCAGCCGTTGGCGACACAACAAAGCTAATTTCATCACATAAACCCGCTTGGATAAAGGACCAATTAATCACGCCCCCGCCACCGAGCATCACCAAGTCCATGTTGAAATCGCGGCTCAACTTTTCCAATACCATGTCCAAATCAATGGACTCATCCCCACAAATAATGTAAGGAATATTCAAATCACGTAAAAAGGCTTTATAAGAATTACTCACTTTTTCCGTTAACACCTCCAAAACCGTTGCCGTGGTTTTGCCATACGTAATCGTATTTTTCTCCCAGCCTAACTTACCCGACCGGTCGAAAGAAATATAGTATTTATCATGTTCGGACTCCACGAAGAAATCCCCCGCAGGCACTTCTGCCGCCAGCTCATCTAAAACGGGCACCTTATAATGCGTGAAATTATCATCGGTCGTTGTCCGCCCCGAAATCCAGCCCTGATGCTTGTAGTGCGCGTCTTCCCCAAAAGCTAAATCATAAAATAATTTTCCAGACCCCTTACTTTCAGGCAAATCCATAAATTTCCCCATAATTTTCCCATCGAGTGACACCTGCATATGACAAAAGATATAAGGACGCTCCATCATTTAACACTCCCTTTGTTATTCTACTAAAATTTTACTACATAGAGTCCACTCTATGTCAAACGCTACAGTTTCATCTATGTTGATCGTGACGACGAGGGCAACGGCACATTGAAACGAACCAAAAAGAAATCCTTCAACTGGTAAAAAAAAGTCATCGCCACTAACGGAGAAGACCTAGATAGTTAAGTAAAAGGTTAGAATCATTTCTTTGCTTTATAAAGTCCGGATTTCTTATGGTTACTTATTCAGTAAGCTTGATGTTGAGGTTTGTGTTGGGGCGCACACATATTGGAGCTGTTATTGTGAGCGTGATGGTGGGCGCACACATATTGGAGCCGTTGTTGTGAGCGTGAATCTAAGCGGTAAATGTGTGACCAAAATAAACTACAAATTAGGCTATTCGGTCATGAAATCAATCATTTGATGACCGAATAAAGCTATTCGGTCATCAAATGATTGATTTCGTGACTGAATAAAGCTAATCTGTCATCTGCTCAGATAGCAAAAGACAGAATAGCCTTAATCTGTCATCTGCTCGAGTAGCAAAAGACAGATTAATTTGATTCTGTCCAAAATCCTGGTAAAAAAGGACAGAATAACCTGATTCTGTCCAAAATCCAATAAAAAAAGTAAATGGCAAATGAGAAAACGTTATAGTCACTCAGATATTTCCATGTGACAATAACTTAGATGAGCATTGAAAGTCGACCTATCACTTCCAGCTTACACTTACATAGGCGCACACATATTGGAGCAGTTATTGTGAGCGTGAACCTAAGTGGGAAGTGAAAGACTGTCAAATTGACAAGTCACCTTTTTTTCTTCCAATCCGCCTCTCAGGATTCCCTCTGGCGGTTGGGGGTTCCAATCCGCCTCTCAGGATTCTCTCTGGCGGTTGGGGGTTCCAATCCGCCTCTCAGGATTCTCTCTGGCGGTTGGGGGTTCCAATCCGCCTCTCAGACTTCCGTCTGGCGGTTGGGAGTAAGTGGGAAGTGAAGAACCTAAGCGGAAATGTGCGGCCATTTAATACACTATAAATCAGGCTATTCGGTCATGAAATTTGGTATTTGGTGACCGATTAGCTTTATTTAACGTCCGCTCACTTCCCCGCTTACTAATCTGACGCGAAACCACCCTATTCCCCAACCTCACAATTGGTCTTTAAATTCCTCGCGCAAAATCTCGATAAAGCGATCGGTGATATTGGCGGTGAAGCCCCACAGGTATTGATCGTCTAGTTGGTAATAAGGGATTTTGGCTTTAAAGGTTCGCATGCGGATATCGCGGTCACTATTGATATAATCAAAAGGAAAGTCATCCGTGTAATCCGGCTCAGCGGTAATTTCGTAATAGGTGGGGCGGTTATCTACCAAGAAGCGCAATGGCAAGGTAAAGACCCGCGCAACTTCTTCGTTTGGCTGCAAGGCATCCAAATCAAAGTCATGCAACATCCCCACAAAACTATAAATCACGCGACTATCCTGCACGATATAATCCAAAGCCCCAAAAAGCTCGATCTTCTCCTCGTCATAATTCAATTCCTCAACCGTTTCACGCACGGCCGCCATCGCTGGGGTTTCGCCGTCTTCAATCCGTCCGCCGGGAAAAGACGTCTCATTGGGTTGTGAGATATGATTGCTGCGCACTTCGTATAAAATATGCAATTCATCGTCAATCATCACCAGCGGAATCAGCACCGCATAACGGCGGGTCGTACCTAGTGGCTTAGCTTGATAATTTTGAACCATCTTTTTTATCGCTTGCATCGAAATCTTTTTCATCCGACACCTCCATTGAACTCAGTCGTATGTAATTATACCATTTAACCCCTCGAATAAATACTTCTGCGCTTGGAAAAGCTGTTAGGAAAAACACGCAAATTGTGATATGATAGATAAGGAAATCCCATCTTTGAAGCAGAGATATTTATTTAAAGGAGAATTGACATGATTACAGCAACAGATTTGAGAGCGGGTATGACATTTGTTCAAGACGGAAAATTGATTCGCGTTTTGGAAGCGAGTCACCATAAACCGGGTAAAGGGAACACGGTTATGCGTATGAAGTTACGCGATGTGCGAACAGGTGCTACTTACGATACAACTTTCCGTCCCGATGAAAAATTTGAACGCGCCTATATTGAAACAAAAACGGTGCAATATTTATATAGTATGGATGGTACATCTTACTTTATGGATTTGGAAACGTATGAACAATATGAAATTCCAAATGAATTAATTGAGTATGAATTAAAATTCTTGCTTGAAAATATGCAAGTGAAAATTCAGTTCTTTGGTACCGAAGTGATTGGGGTTGAATTGCCAGGTTCGGTTGTGTTAACCGTAACCGAAACGCAACCGTCCATTAAAGGGGCGACTGTGACGGGTTCAGGTAAACCGGCTACGATGGAAACAGGTTTAGTGGTTAATGTGCCTGACTTTATTGAAGTCGGTGAAGCTTTAGAAATCAACACCAGTGAAGGCACATACCAACGTCGCGCTCAAAAATAATCTCAATAAATACCCCTGAAATAAAAGCCGCTGCAGAATGCTTCTGTGGCGGTTCGTCTTGTTTTTCGACAAATAGGGTTAAGTAGTTTATAATGGAAGCATCCTAAGCTTTACTTGAAAGGTGGAAATGACGATGCCATGGTTAATAGGTATTCTTGTTATTGTTGCAATACTCGGCGTAGCTTGGATTTCGATTTATAATCGCTTGATTAAACAACGAAATTGGGCTGATGAAAGTTTTAGTCAAATAGATGTACAATTGAAACGACGCAACGATCTTATTCCGAATTTAGTGGAAACGGTGAAAGGTTATGCCAGCCATGAACGTGAAACGCTTGACCAAGTAACTAATGCAAGACAGCAAATGATTGCTTTACCCAAAGATGCTTCACCTGAACAAATAAATGCCATGTCAAACCAATTATCAAGTGCCTTATCACGCTTGTTAGCCGTCGCTGAATCTTACCCAGACCTCAAGGCAAATTCAAACTTTAATCAACTGCAACAATCCTTAACCGACACGGAAGACAAAATTGCTAAAGCTAGAATGTTGTATAATTCAAGCATTCAACAATATAACACTACCGTTGAGTCGGTACCGAATAATATTGTAGCGGGCGCACATGGTTTTACAACACGTGCCTACTTAGAAACACCTGAAGAGGATCGCAAGGTGCCAGAAGTTAGTTTTTCTTAAGGTGAATGACTTAGTCAATTCAGAGAAGTAGCATGGGCTTTCGATAGTCCATGCAGGCTTACTTTCTGGGTTGACTTTTTAAGTTTTTCTTAAGCAAAGATTAGGTTGAAGCGGTGTCAAGAGCTAAAGGACAAGGGGATAAAGCAGTGGTATTTATTTAATGGGTGGGGTTGACCGTTGCTATTATGACGGAAAAAGAGTACAATTTTTTAGTTAAGTGTAATAATTGATAAAGAAGTAGTAAAATCTCTTTAAATATAAAAAAATACTATCATTTGACGGTTCAAGTATAGTAAAATGTTGACTAATTAGGTAAAGGAGGGAAAAGATGAGTCGCGTCAACTTGTATGTGCATTACGATCCGGTAATGAACTATATCAAGACACGTGGAATTGATTTAAAAATTGAAGATTTCAATAACCAGTATGTTCCTCACAATATGATTCTTTCAGAAGCACACTTACAATTTGGCCGATTTGATGCCCCGACTAACTTCAAGATTCTTCGTGGTCAACCAGAAGTGTTGCAATACCTTAAAACAGTAACGAACCAACATATTCATTTGTCCAATTGGATTGATTTTGAAACGATTGAGTTGATGCATCAATTGACTCCGAATGAAATTGCTGAAATTTTATATCTTTTTCATTCGGCCAATCCTTTACGGTCTGCATTTTTTTACAAATTACAAAACAACTATGTCTTTTTGACATTACCCAATGGCTTAAATAAAACATATTATCGTCACATTAGACATTTTCATCCTAGACTACAGCGTGTGTTAAATACGAAAATGGGTCAAATTGTGAATGAAGGTCGTAGTTTTATTTTTCCGCGGAAAATGAGTGTTGCGCCTGTACCTCAGGCGATTATTGATAAGTTAGAGTATCATTTTATATACGGATTGAAATTTGATTTTGCTCGTGCAGAATTAATCAATAAAGATTGGCAAATTCCGCTGTTTATTATTGAAGATGAATTAACTTTATTAACACTTGCGCAAAAAAACGATGAGTCTATCGGCAGGTTAAGTTATAATATAGAAGTGCATGAATGGCATTTAGAGATTTATGCAGAAAACGACGAAGAGAAGCTGGAGGAAACTCAATGAAAATAATCCTTTTATACGGAGGACAAAGTGCAGAACATGAGGTATCAATTATTTCTGCGCATACAATTTGTCAGTTAATTATGTATGGTTATTATCAAGTGCAACCTATCTATTTAACAAAAGACGGACGTTGGTTAAAAGGGCCATTATTAGAGCAACCTCCGACAAGTGTTAAGCAGTTGACTTTGGAAGAAGGTCAAGAAGCCAGTTGGGCAAATTCAGATGATGAAGTGTCTTATGGTGTTGCTATTAATCCAGGTGAAATCCAAGAACCAGACGTGATTGTCTTTCCAGTGTTACACGGGCCGAATGGTGAAGATGGGACCATCCAAGGTTTCCTTGAAGTTTTAAACTTACCTTACGTGGGTGCGGGCGTAACCGCTAGTGCCAATGGGATGGATAAAATTATTTCTAAGAGTCTTTTTGACCAAATCGGTTTACCGCAAGTGCCCTATGTGGCCTTTAATGCGCTTGACTGGCGGACCAATGAAGATGAAATTGTGCAACGCTGCGAAGGGAGTTTAATTTATCCCTTATTTGTTAAACCGGCTAATATGGGTTCGAGTGTTGGTATTTCCCGCGTTGAAAATGCGGATGAATTAAAAGCCGCTGTTAATCTAGCCTTTAAATATGACCGCCGTATTGTAGTTGAACAAGGTATTATCGCCCAAGAATGTGAAGTAGCCGTCTTAGGTAATGATGATGCGCATGTGAGTGTTGTCGGTCGCTTAGTGAAGCAACAAGATTTCTATGATTATAATGAAAAATATATTAACAATACGGTCACCATGGAAATTCCGGCGGATTTACCTGAATCGGTGACGGCCCGCATTCAAGAATATGCTTTGAAAGCTTACCGTGTCATTGATGGTCGTGGTCTTAGCCGCGTGGATTTTTTTGTCACTAGCAATAACGATGTTTATATTAATGAAATAAATACCTTGCCAGGCTTTACGCCCTTTTCGATGTATCCATTACTTTGGCAAGAAACCGGCTTGAGTCAACGTGATCTGATTGAAGAACTTTTGCAGTTAGCTTTACGTTCACATGAAACCAAGCAAATGTTAAAACAACCACTAAACCACTAAAAGGGGACACAGAATGAAAGCTCTCAATTTAATGGAAATTGTTAAAGCCGTCCATGCGATTGACTATACGACCTCCGATCGTCAAATGATGATTGAGCAGGTTGAATTTGATTCACGTAAAGTCAGCCCTAACACGCTGTTTGTCCCCCTAACAGGTGGAACCACAGATGGGCATGACTATATTGACATGGCGATTGAACAAGGGGCAACGGCCACCTTATGGTCACGTCCAGAAAGCGAAGCACCTTCGGACAAGTTAGCCATTATTTTAGTGGATGATACCTTGCAAGCCATGCAAGACTTAGCCCATTATTACCGCCAACTGGTCAATCCGATTGTCGTCGGCATTACCGGCAGCAATGGCAAAACTACCGCCAAAGATATGACTGCGATGGCTTTATCCGCCAAGTTTAAAGTGCATAAAACCCAAGGTAACTACAATAATGAAATTGGCTTACCTTATACCTTATTGGCTATGCCGGAAGACACCGACGTTTGTGTCTTAGAAATGGGTATGAGTAATTTTGGTGAAATTGAAAAATTAAGCCTGATGGCTGAACCGAATATTACCGCCATTACTTTAATTGGCGAAAGCCACTTAGAATTTTTAGGTAGTCGTCGCGGTATCGCGCAAGCTAAATTAGAAATTCTAAAAGGCATGAAGGAATATGGGGTATTTATTTTTCCGGCCAATGAACCGTTGATTAGCGATGAAATGCCTGAAATTAATTTCCCGATTTACATGCGTTCCTTTGGGTTTGACAAGGACGACGATGTGTACGCCTACGATATTGTGGAAGAACACGACAAGACCTTTTTTAGAACCAATGTGGATCCCAATGTCATTTGTATGATTCCAGTTATCGGTGCTTACAATGTGTCGAATGCCTTGGTGGCCTTAAGTATCGCCGAAGTGTTGGACGTGCCAATCGAACAGGCTATTTTCCAACTAGCTCAATTTAAGTTGACGGCCAACCGCTTGGAATGGTTAGAAACACATCAAGGGGCTAAGTTACTCAATGATGCTTATAACGCCAGCCCAACCTCCATGCGCGCCATTTTACAAACGTTATCCACGGTCGATACAGGCAATACCGGTCGTAAAATCGCGGTGCTAGGGGATATTCGTGAGCTTGGTGAAAAGAGTGAAGGATTCCACCGTCAATTGGAATCCGCGATTTCACCCGACGCCATTGACCAAGTCTTCCTCTTTGGGCCCAATATGCGGTATTTATACGAGGAATTGCAAAAAGATTACAGTGACGACCGCTTGTTCTATGAACCCGAAAGCCACGAGGCCTTAATTGAAGCCCTTAATCAAACCATCCAAGCCGACGATGTCGTCTTGGTAAAATCGAGTTTTGGGGTCGACTTACTACAAGTCGTAACCGCCCTAACCGGACACTCCACCAAATAAATATCTCTGCTCTTTGCAGTAGGAGATCCATAATTGTATGATAAAGATAGCTACTCGACTTCGTAATTCGTAGGATAAGCGCCTTTGACCAGCCACCTTTTGTGATGCCACGCTCATTCAACATCTTATTAAGTTCAGTAGCTGTCTTTATCCTGATGTAAAATAATGAAAATAGAAGAAAACAGAAAAGGAAGAAACGATTGAAATTTAATGAATTAAAAATAAATAATAAACTACTTGCCTCTCTTAGCGAAATGGGCTTTGAGGAACCTACACCAATTCAACAACAAGCTATCCCTTTGGCCTTGGAAGGCAATGACCTAATTGGTCAAGCCCAAACAGGAACAGGTAAAACCGCCGCTTTTGGGATTCCTATGTTAAACAAATTAGACAATAATCTTGATGGGATTCAAGGTTTAGTTGTTGCACCTACACGTGAATTAGCCATTCAAGTACAAGATGAACTATTTCGTTTAGGTAAAGGCCAACGTGCACGTGTCTATGTTGTTTACGGAGGTGCACCAATTGGTCAACAAATTGAACGAATTAAGCGCAATAAGCCACAAATTATTGTGGGAACACCTGGACGTATTTTAGATTTGATTCGCCGGGGCGTTTTACGTTTAAGCGAATTACAAACCTTAGTCTTGGATGAAGCGGATGAAATGTTAAACATGGGCTTTTATGAAGATGTATTTGAAATTATTGAAAATACACCGTCAACACGCCAAACCATGTTATTTTCAGCCACCATGCCACCAGCGATTCGTCAACTAAGCAACAAGATTTTGAAAGATCCAAAACATGTTAAAATTGAAGCCAAAGAAATGACGGCAGACTTAATCGATCAATATTTTGTTAAATGTCGTGATGATGAAAAATTTGATATCTTAACACGTTTAATCGATGTTCAAGCTCCGACCCAAGCCATTATTTTCTGCCGCACGAAAAAACGGGTAGATGAAGTTGGCCGTGGTTTAAACTTACGTGGCTATAACACCGAATTAATCCATGGTGATATTACGCAACAAAAACGGACCAGTGTGATTAATCAATTCCGACAAAACCAAATTGAAATTTTAGTAGCTACAGACGTGGCGGCCCGTGGCTTGGACATTTCAGGGGTAACACACGTTTATAACTATGATATCCCTCAAGACCCTGAAAGCTATGTTCACCGTATCGGTCGGACAGGTCGTGCCGGGAATGAAGGTATGTCAACGACTTTTGTAACCAATAATGAAATGCCATACTTGCGTACGATTGAAACACTCATTCGTAAACAAATGACACCATTACGTCCACCTACCGATCAAGAAGCTAAACAAGGTCAAGTGCAACAAATTGTGGATCAATTGAATGAAAAAATTGATAATCATCAAGCCGACGATTTAATGAACGTGGCGAAACAAATGTTAGAACATTATGACGCCACTGAATTAGTCGCTGCTTTACTAAGTGAAGTGATTGTAACCAATAACGACGTTGCCGTTACCATCTCACCACAAAAACCATTGCCTAATGCAGACCGCAAAGAAAACAAACGCCGATCAGCTTCAAACTCAAGCTCACAACGTTCACGCAACAACCGCAGTGGCGATGGCGGCGGGGGCAACCGTAATTACAACTCACGGAGCAAAAACCAAAGTAACAAATCAGCTAAAGCTGGCAAAGGTAGCAACCCACGCCAAAGCAACACGAAAACCAAAAACTTTAAAGTACGCCAAAAAGGCAGAGGCTAATATAGGATTAGGTTAGGGATGGAAGAGAAAGTGGGACTGGTGAGGCCTGGTGAGGCTTAGCTTAGGGCTTGGGATGGAGCTTTCAAGCTACGAAAGCCAAACGCGTATAGGGAAACCGCAAAAGGGTATATGCGTTTACCGAACGCGTATATGGAAACCGCAAAAGGGTATATGCGTTTGCTAAACGCGTATATGGAAACCGCAAAAGGGTATATGCGTTTACCGAACGCGTATAGGGGAACCACAAAAGGGTATATGCGTTTGCTAAACGCGTATAGGGAAATAGCAAAAGGGTATATGCGTTTGCCAAACGCGTATAGGGGAACCACAAAAGGGTATATGCGTTTACCAAACGCGTATAGGGGAACCACAAAAGGCTATACGCGTTTGTGTAAACCGCGTTTCCCCGCCCCCCAAAACCCTAAACCCCCATCACCAGAGATATTTAGTTAAAGGAGAATTGACCAGATGCGTATTGGGACGGATATTATTGAGATTGAACGGATAAAGACGGCTTATGAGCGGCAGGAACGCTTTGCGCAGAAGATTTTGACGCCGGCGGAGCTGGCGATTTTCCACGGGTTGACGGGCAAGCGGCAGATGAATTTTCTGGCGGGGCGTTTTAGTGCCAAAGAAGCTTACAGCAAAGCCTTGCGAACCGGCATCGGCAAGCTGAAGTTTACCGATATTTCAATTCTTGCCAGTGACCAAGGAGTGCCGTATCTAGCCGAGGCGCCGCTAATTGAAGGTGTCGATTTATCCATCAGTCATAGTCGTGATAATGCGATTGCGACGGTGATTATTAATCTCGGCGATAATCAAATTGACCAAATACTCGAGTTATTTTTCCAACAGAAAGCCGATCGTTAACCCAACCAAACTAACCCAACCAAACTAACCCCACCCATATCATTCATTGAAGACTTTAGGAGGAACCCGCAGTGATAGAACCTAGTGAACATCGACCTACCCAAGTGATTATCGACTTGGAGGCCATCAGACATAATCTTAAAACCGTTCTTGCCATGAAATCGCCGAGCCAACGCTTGTATGCAACGGTCAAGGCCAACGCCTATGGCCATGGCGATATAGCAATTGCTCAAATAGCCCTAGAAACAGGGGTGGATGGCTTGATGGTTGCAACGGTTGACGAAGGCATAAGTTTGCGCAAACAAGGTCTTGTCGATATGCCGATTCTGGTCCTTGGTTTAACCGACCCACGTGGAATTGCGGAAATTCTGTTGTATCAACTGACCATTACAGTGAGTAGCGCTGACTTTTTTGAACAGGCTTATCAACAACTTGAAAAGCATCAGCTTTTGCATTTGCTGAAACAATACCCCTTAAATTTTCATTTAGCCATTGATACAGGTATGGGACGTATCGGTTTGCGGACGCAAGCTGAAATCGAAGCATTCGTTGAAGCCATGGATAACTACACATGGGCACATTGGGAAGGCGTCTTTACGCATTTTTCAACCGCCGGTGGTGGACCTGAAGACTATGTGGATTTTCAATGGCAGCAATGGTTGCATTTATTGGAAGTTGTTCCCGAAGACATTGAATTCAAGCACTATGCCAACTCAGCCATGGGGATTTGGTACCCCAACCAACCAGAGTCAGACATCATACGTTTGGGCATTGCCATGTACGGGATGGATCCTAAAGACCAAATCCCGTTGGACCAAGTTGACCCTAGTCAATTACAAGACGCCAATCTGCTTACCATCGCAGACAGTCCTTTTAAACCTGCTCTACAACTCGTTTCGGAACTTGTCTATGTCAAACAAGTACCCGCTAATAGCAAAATTAGTTATGGAGCGAAATATACAACCACCCAAGATGAGTGGATTGGGACAGTGCCAATTGGATACGCAGATGGCTGGTTGCGTCATTACCAAGTCATCGACGTTCTTGTGCAAAGCCAAGCCTGCCCGGTTGCCGGTGTTATCAACATGGATCAAATGATGATTCGCTTGCCGCAACAATTTCCCGTTGGAACCACCGTTACCTTGATTGGCCGCGATGGCCATTTGAACAACCACCCGTCCCTTTTAGCCCAAAAACTCAACACCATCAGTTACGAAATCTTTTGTAGTCTTGGTCAACGCCTACCCCGCGTTTACCTCAATGAAACCCCAAATAAATAACCCTGCAACAAAGGAGGCAGCATCGGATGCTTAAAATAGAAAAAATGGTCGTCGGTATCGCTCAAGAAAACACCTATGCCATCATCAACGAAGCCAACAAAGCCTTAATTATTGATCCAGGTGCCAATCCTGAAGGCTTAATCAGCTGGATTCGGTCCAACCAATGGGAACCGCAAGCCGTCTTGCTCACCCATTGTCACTATGATCACATCGGCGCCTTGGATGCTATTCGCGATGCTTTTGGGATAGACGCCTACGTTCATCCCATCGAAGCCGATTTTATCACCGATGCCCGCCAAAATTTATCCTATTACGGTGGCTCTCCTTTTGTGCAACGCCCGGCCGAACATGAATGGCATGCCATGGAAACCAAAGTCGTTGGCGATTTCACCTTTGACGTCGCTTTTGTGCCCGGTCACAGCCCTGGCCACGTCGTTTACCTTTTTAAGGAGCACGGCTTTGTTATTTGCGGCGACACCGTTTTTGCCAACTCCATCGGCCGCACCGACTTGCCTGGCGGGAATCACCCCCTGTTGATCACGGGCATTCAAAACCACATCCTGCCCCTGCCCGGCGACACCCTTTTATACCCCGGCCACGGCCCAGCGACAACCGTCGCCCAAGAACTTAAAACCAACCCCTACCTCTAAAATAAATACCTCTCTCCTCCTCAAGCCCTCTTGAGGAGCTTTTTTTTTCAAAAAAAAAAGACATAAGCAGTCACTTATGTCTTTAAGGAGATATTTATTTAAAAGGGTTTAAATTTTGTTTGACTGTAGGTCATACAGTTGATGTTCGATGTCTTTGCGTGAAAGGTACTTAACGAGCTGATTAATTTGGATTTTATCGACATCTTCCGGAAGGACAAAAATCGACATGGCGTGGGTGCGATAATCGGTGCGGTCGAGAAACATGGAGGAAGAAATATCGCTGTAACGATTGATAATCCGCGCGAGCCGATTCAAATCACCCCGTTTGCCCATCGATTTAACGAACAGGATATACCCCGCACGATTAATGGCCCAAGCTTGAGCGAGAAAATCGATTAAATTATCATGAGGAATCACCCCGACAAAAGCATTGTTTTCATCAATCACCGCTAAATAAGGTAAATCTTTCATCGCAAAAAAAAGACGATAAAAATGATCGTTTTGGCGAAACACACGGGTACTATTTTTTAAAAAACGCGTGACAGGAATTTTACTTAAGTCGCTGTCAGGATGATGGTATTTATATTGGTAAATGTGATAACGGTAAATATTACCGCGATACATAGTGTTTGTTTGGTCGAGGATCGGTGTGCATCGCAAATGATTATCTTCTAAAATCTCAATGGCTTCATCACACATAGCTGACTCCGACAAACACTGGAGTTTATCTTTGTAAACAACTAAGTCATCAAACATTCTGTCAAAACCTTTCGTGAATTCTCTTGCCTAATTATATTAGCAAACTTTGTTATTTTAAGCAATCATTTTCTAATGATATTTTAATCTTTCTTTTAATAAATATCACTGCTAAAGTGGGACGGCGGTGTTGTGGGGCGGCCGCCAAACCGCGCTTCATTTGGCGGTGGAGTATGTGGTGCCCGCCAAACCGTGCTTCAATTGGCGTTGGAGAATGGGTTGCCCGCCAAACCGCGCTTCATTTGGCGTTGGCAAGTGGGAAGTGTAGAAACGTGGTGGTGACGGATATAGCATCGTGTTAGACAAGATATTCTAAATTAGGTGGCGAAGTCCATATACCTCCTCGCCACCAATCAAATTAGATGGCGAAGCCTATATACCTCTTTGCCACCAATCAAAATTGGACCAATCTAGGTAGGGGATCAATCACTTATTTCCTAATTACGATTACCTTTATTCCACGTCCATTCATTACTCACTTACAGCGGTGGAGAATGGATCGCCCGCCAAACCACGCTTCAATTGGCGTTGGAGAATAGGTTGCCCGCCAAACCATGCCTCATTTGGCGGTGGAGAATGGGTTGCCCGCCAAACCGTGCCTCATTTGGCGATGGAGTTTGTGGTGCCCGCCAAACCACGCTTCATTTGGCGTTGGAGAAAGGATTGCCCGCCAAACCATGTTTCATTTGGCGGGCATGTATGGCAAGCCCTCCAAATGAAGATTGTATTGGTGTGTTTCATCATCACTTTAACTTCTAGGTGCTCAGAAGTACAAGCGAATCACCAACACTTTAACTTCTGAGTGCTCAGAAGTACAAGTGTTTCACCAACACTTTAACTTCTAGCTGCTCAGAAGTACAAGCGATTGACCAACACTTTAACTTCTGGGTGCTTAGAAGTACAAGCGAATCACTAACGCTTTAACTTCTGAGTACTCAGAAGTACAAGCGATTAACCATCACTTTAACTTCTAGCTGCTCAGAAGTTAAAGTGCTTCCTCATCACATAACTCGGACTAATAGGTATCGCTAATCCTTCGCTGTCCGAAAATGCAGCGCCTATCAGTAAAACGCTAGGATTTGTCACCAAATCAAGTAATAAATCATCTCAATGGTACAGGGACTAAATCCGTATAGCATTAAGGTAGCTAACGCGTGTTAAAACGTGTGCTTCTATTAGCCGTGCTATTTAATCAATGCTTTTCGCTAACACACCCAGACAGCTAGTTGTCCTCCCACCCGCAATTTGCTGACCCACCTACAAACCTAGCGGTCTCCCCCAACCTCAATTTATTACTCCCCCCAACCTCACCCCCAGCAGAGATATTTATTAAAATAGAATTATAAAAAGCGGTTAAGATAGGGGGTTGATATTGCTTTTTGGTTGTGAATTAATTATAGTATTGGTATACGTATTATTTTATATTTTGTATACGAAGAAGGAGAGAAAAAATTTATGGACCCCTCGGGGAATTCATTGTTTAGTCAAATATTAGTGATATTGGTTTTAACGCTGGTGAATGCTTTTTTTGCCGCATCGGAAATGGCCTTTGTGTCGGTCAATCAACAAAAGGTGCAACGATTAGCGGATGAAGGTGACAAAAAGGCCAAGCGTGTGATGAAATTATTAAATGATTCGGATGACTTTTTAGCTACCATTCAAGTCGCCATTACGTTAGCAGGATTCTTATCTTCTGCGTCGGCGGCCACAAGCTTTTCTTCCCGCTTGGCTGAATGGTTTCCAAACTTTCCAGGTGTCGAAACGGTCGCTTTAGTTGTTGTCACTTTAATACTTTCATATATTACACTTGTTTTTGGGGAGCTCTTTCCAAAACAAATAGCGATGCAGATGCCAGAAACCATTGCTATGCAAACCGCTGGTGTTGTTGGGGTGGTACAAACCATCTTTAAACCATTTGTTAAATTACTTTCTGCATCAACTGGCTTTTTACAACGAATTACGCCGATTGATTTTTCTAAACAAGAAGAGAAATATACTCGTGACGAGATGAAAGCTATTTTAAATGCGAGTCGTCAAGAGGGTTCAATCGACTTAACCGAGTTTTCTATGTTACAAGGGGTGCTGTCCTTAGATAGTAAGGTAGCCCGCGAAGTCATGGTGCCTCGGACAGATACGCAAATGGTCGATATCGAAGATGATTATGATGAAATTTTAGATACCATTTTAAATAGTCCCTACTCACGGATTCCCTTATATGAAAATGATAAAGATAACGTCATTGGCGTTATCCATATGAAAAACGTCCTAAAGGCTTCTCGCGAAAATGGGTTTGGACAAATAAATTTCCGTGATTTAGCCAGTGATCCACTCTTTGTTCCATCAACGATATTTATTGATGATTTATTATTGGAATTTAAACGTGAACAAACGCACATGGCGATTTTACGCGATGAGTATGGTGGGGTTGAAGGGATTGTGACTTTAGAGGATTTACTGGAGGAAATTGTTGGGGATATTGAAGACGAGTCAGACGTTAATACGTCCAGCGATGTCCGTAAAATCGATGACCACAACTATTACTTAAACGGTGGACTTCCCATTGATAAGTTTAATAACTATTTTGAAGAAACCTTACATTCCGAAGAAGTGGATACGATAGCCGGTTTAATTATTTATGAAATAGGTTATGTCCCCGATGATGATGAAGTGGTTGTTTGCCGTGCTAACAATTGGGTTTTAAAAACAACGGAGGTTGAAAACGGTCGGATTCGTGGCATCCATATGATGTTAGATGAAGATTATACCGTTGAAACGGAATATAACTTGTATGATGAAGAAGCTGCCGGCTATCATCCAGACAATAATCGGGACCACGATGACGACGATGATGATGATTAGACCCGCTTAGTCTGAATCAAACAAGCAGATATTTATTTGTGTAAAGCACTGAGTTGCATGAAAAGAGTCGAAGTAGGAGTAGGCAACCGCCCCTAAATCGCACACTCCGACAATGCGGCTCAGTTTTTTGTTAATACGATTGAAGGAGTCAATATGTTAAATGAAATGATGCATCGCCCCGTGGTTATGCCGGAGTTAGTCAATTATATGCGGACCGCCCAACAAGGCTTTCCCGGAGGACTCGGTGAGATTGAGCAGTTTGCGAATGAAAATGGGATCCCGGTGATTCCGCATGAAACGGCCAAGTTTTTAGACCTGTTTTGTGCCAGTATCGAGCCACGCTATATTTTAGAAATCGGGACAGCTATTGGTTTTTCAGCGAGTTTGATGGCGCAACACCTTCAAACTGACGGTCACTTAACAACCATCGACCGTTATCCCCAAATGGTTGAACGTGCTCAAGAAAATTTCAAAAAGCTGGGGTTGCAAGACCGGATTACCTTGCTTGAAGGGGATGCCGCCGATATTTTACCGACCCTTAGCGGGTCTTACGATTTGATTTTTATGGATAGTGCCAAAGCTAAATACATTGATTTCTATCCGGAATGTATGCGATTATTGCGCTTGGGTGGCATTCTAATCATTGATGACGTCTTCCAAGGAGGTACCATCCTGGAGGAGGAGAGCGCGCGGCCTAAACGGGTCCGCAAAATTCACCGACAATTGAATTTGTTGCTTGACACGGTTTTACAAGACCCGCAGCAACGCTCTTGCTTGGTACCCCTCGGCGACGGACTCTTAATGGTCAGAAAGGAAAATTAACATGCAAACCCCCATCGAATTAATCGCCATCGATTTAGATGGCACACTACTCACCGATGCTAAAACCCTCTCACAAGAAAATATCGCTGCGATTGAAGCGGCGGTTGCCTTGGATAAAAAAGTCGTTATTTGCACCGGGCGTACCTTGCCGGGCGTTCGACGCTTCATCCAACAATTGCCCATGCATCAATCGGAACAGGATGAATATTTAATTTTAAATAACGGGGCTGTAACGCACCGTTTACCGAATTTAGAAATAATTCATGAAGCCACCCTGGACCACGAGGCGCTCCGTCAATTAATGGCTATTATCCCTCAATCTGAGGCGCAAGGCGCGCGTCTCGTTGCCTTTGATCAAGAGCATTTTTTCATGGTCAGTCAAGCCGCACCGACGGAATTAGTGATAGCCGATGCTAAAACTCTAGCTTCAGAAATTACCGCTATTTCTTTTGAAGAAATTATGAAGATTCCAAGAATATACAAAGCTATGATTATCGCCCCGAGCGACGTCTTAGATAAAATACAGTCCGAACTGCCGGAAACCCTAGCGGATGTCACTTCAGTGGTGCGCAGTCAACCGATTATTATCGAATTTTTACCTAAAGATATTAACAAAGGGGTCGCCCTAAAAGCCTTAGCCCAACAACTAAATATCCCTAGGCAAGCCATTATGGCACTAGGTGACCAACTGAATGACTATGAAATGTTAGACTATGCCGGACTTGGGGTGAAAATGGCCAACGGGGTTGACGGCATCGATGCTGTAACCCAAGCGACAACCGCGTCTAACAACGATCATGGTGTAGCCAAAGCCATTAAAAAATATGTTTTAGAGCCTGAAAACAAGATTTAACAATTTATTTATACTTTCTTCACATTTATATGCTAAAATATGTACTTGAATGAACGAATAATAATAAAGCATTAGGCGGTGGAGTAAAATGAAGAAAACGTTCATAATCAGTTTGGTAACGCTGGTTATCCTTGGTGTGGCTTATAGTGCTGGAATTGGCTTTTATGCAGAAAAATTCCAAGCAAATACAACGTTTGGTACAGTAGATATAAGTAACTTATCTTTACCTGAAGCGCAAGCAAAGATTGAAGATGAATTAAACGCTGAATCGATTACAGTTAAAGAAAATGGTCAAGTACTAGGTACCTTTACCGTGGGTGATTTAAATGGTCAAATCAACACTGAAGATGTATTAACAAGCACTTATAATTCTCAAAATCCAACAGAATGGTTGGGTGGCTATTTTTCAAGTGTTGAATACGATAATGTGTTAATGAATAGCTTACAAATCGACGACGCTGATTTGTCCGCTGTCTTATCTGAAGTTGGCTTAAATAATACCGATCGTGAAGCGGCAACCGATGCATACATTGACTATCAAGATGGTCGCGGCTATTTTGTCCAAGATGCGACGAATGGCAATCAATTAGATTTAGAAGAAGTGAAAGACCTCATTGTCACGGGTCTACAAGATGGCGTGGGCGAGATTGAAATTAACCAAGCCTATCTTGAGCCTGAAGTAACGGCTGATAGTGAAGACATTCAATCATTAATGAATCGGATTGATGAATTGACCAGTACTAAATTAACCTTAAATATTGCAGGGAATGAAGTCACTATTCCACAAGAAAAAATTGAGGAATGGTTGTACTTTGATGGCAACAATAATCCTGTTTTTGACCAAAACTTAATTTATGAATACTTAGGGACATTGAACGAACAATATGCGACTTATATGTCATATCGGACCTTTAATAGTACCCTACAAGGTCAAGTTACTGTTGACCCCGGAACATTAGGTTGGTCCATTAGCCGTGATGAAGAGTCCGCTCAAATTGCTGCTGATTTATTAGCCGGTGAAGATATTACACGTGATCCAATTATTGCAGGTACAGGTTATAATTCTTCCGGTGATGACATTGGCTCGACGTATGTTGAAGTTGATTTAACGAACCAAATGATGTATTACTACCGTGATGGTGCCTTAATGTTAGAAACACCTATTGTAAGTGGTATGGGTAATAACCATGCGGTTCCAACGCCAACGATTGCTGGAGCTTACTCCATTTGGAATAAAGAAAGAGATGCCACTTTAGTTGGGGTTAACCAACAAAGAGGCAATGACTACGAACAACCGGTAAGTTACTGGTTACCATTTGATGATACCGGCCAAGGGATTCATGATGCGAACTGGCAATCAAGCTTTGGTGGCGATATTTATCAATATGCCGGCTCACAAGGATGTATTAATACGCCTCCAGGTGTAATGGCACAATTGTTCGAAATGGTAGAAGTAGGGACACCTGTCATTGTGTTCTAATGCATTGAAATAAGTTATAATAGACAGAGGTTAGGGATGCATGTATAATGGCAACCTACCTCTGTTTTTATCTTAATAAAGCTGTAAGATATACTAAAAAAAGAGAAAGCATTTTGACTAATCCTATGTAATCGCTATAATATAGAGTGACTTAATAATTTCAAAATTATACATTTACATAAATAGCAAGGAGTGAAAAGATGAAAAAGATTTTAGTTGTTGATGATGAAAAACCAATCTCAGACATCATCGAGTTCAATTTAAAAAATGAAGGCTATAACGTTGTTAAAGCTTATGACGGAAATGAAGCAGTCGAAATATTCAAAAAAGAAGACCCCGATTTAGTCATCTTAGATTTGATGCTACCAGGCATGGACGGACTCGAAGTTTGTCGTGAAATTCGGAAAGACAGTGCGGTACCGATTATTATGCTGACAGCTAAAGATTCAGAAATCGATAAAGTATTAGGCTTAGAACTCGGTGCGGATGATTATGTAACCAAACCCTTTTCAAATCGTGAATTAATTGCGCGCGTGAAGGCTAACTTACGTCGCAATGCGTTTAGAGATTATGAGCAAGATAATGCTGAAAAAAGTAATGACATTACCGTAGGTGAATTAACTGTCCACCAAGATGCTTACATTATCTCAAAACGTGGCCAAGAGATTGAATTAACCCATCGTGAATTTGAATTACTTCATTATTTAGCTAAACATATTGGCCAAGTGATGACTCGGGAACATTTACTTGAAACGGTTTGGGGTTATGATTATTTCGGCGATGTCCGTACGGTTGATGTAACCATTCGCCGTTTACGCGAGAAAATTGAAGATTCACCTAGCCATCCGACCTATATTGTGACGCGTCGCGGCGTAGGTTATTTTCTAAAAAACCCAGAACAGGAATAATTTATTATGAAACGGCCCTTTTCAATATTTCAATCGATCTATATCAAGATCCCCTTGTTATTTATATTTATTTTGTTAATTGCCTTCCAATTTATTGCGGTTTTCTTTGTGGACCAATTAGAGACGCAAACGGCAAATAACTATAAAGAAAATATGAATACACAAGTGGATTTATTGGTAAATAATATGCGTCCGATTTTGAGCGAGGCTGATTTGTCCAATGACGAACGTTATTCACGGATGAATCAGGTGTTAGATTCTTTTCAACAATCTAATGCGGTCTATCAGGTTATTAATCCACAAAGTTATGTGATTGCAACCAATGAGACCAACGTCGCCAATGCTATCGGACGTCGTGTTAATAATAATGAGATTAATCAAGTGTTTTTAAATCAACGGTCCTATGTGGCTGAAGTGTATAACCCCATCTCTGGGATTCAGCAATATACCGTGATTCAACCGATTATTTCGCAAGAAAGCAATCAGCTACTGGGGGTCATTCATGCTGTAGCTGACATGACACAAATTTATGAACAGACAGGTGATGTTATGGGGGTTTTCATCCAATCAGCTGTCTTTTCTATCTTACTGACCTTTATTGTTTCCATTGTTCTTTCGCAAGGTTTAACCCGGCCGATTGAAAATATCAGGCAACAGGCGATTCGAATTTCGGAAGGGAATTATGATTACCCCGCCACCGTTTATGGTCAAGATGAACTCGGCGAATTAGCGATGACTATTAATGACGTGGCGATTAAAGTTAAGGAAGCCCAGGAATTAACCGAGTCTGAACGTCAACGGTTAGATGGGGTTTTACGGCATATGACGGATGGGGTATTAGCGACTGACCGTCGTGGGAATATTATTCTTGTTAATAACCGAGCGCTATCATTACTCAATGTGTCGCATCAAAAGGCCATAGGTATGTCTATTCTTAGTCTGTTAGATATTACCGATCAGGTCAGTTTGGAAACCTTGTTAAGTAATGATCAAGAAGTGTTAATGAACCGTCATGATGGGAAAATCCAAACCATTTTAAAAGCTGAATTTTCGTTAATTCGTCGGGATACCGGCTTTGTGACCGGCTTGGTGTGTGTGTTAACTGACGTTACCGAACAAGAAAAGACGGAACAAGAACGCCGTGATTTCGTGTCAAATGTTTCACACGAACTTAGAACGCCCTTAACGAGTATTAAAAGTTACTCCGAAGCCCTTTCTGACGGCGCTTGGGAAGATCCTGATATCGCACCGCAATTTATTGATGTGATCCAATCCGAAACGAATCGGATGATTCGGATGATTGGGAATTTACTGGACTTATCCAAATTAGACGGTGGACAAATTAAACCTGAAATGGAACTTTTAGATTATAAGCGCGTGATGACGCATATTTTGGATCGCTTTGAGTTTATGTTGAAGTCAGGCAAATCGACCAAAGGCTTCGTGATTAAACGTGAATTCACGACCTCAGATATATATATCGAGATGGATCAAGACCGGATGACCCAAGTGATTGATAATATTATTAATAACGCCATTAAATATTCCCCTGACGGGGGTGAGATTTTTGTGAGTATTCAAGAATCACATGACAAAGTAACCACGATTGTGCGTGACCAAGGCTTAGGTATTCCCCAAAAGGATTTGCCCCATTTATTTGAACGGTTTTATCGTGTTGATAAAGCACGGTCACGCGATCAAGGTGGGACGGGGCTTGGACTGGCGATTAGTAAGGAAGTTATCGAATTGCATGGTGGAAAAATTTGGGCTGAAAGCCGTGAAAATAGCGGTTCTTCCTTTATTTTTGAACTACCTTACGAAAACTTCGAAATCATTGATGAAGGGTGGGATGATTAATGAAAAAAATCCCATGGATGACGATTATCTTAGCCATCGCTATTATTGCGAGTTTATTGCTGAGCTACTTCCTCATTTTTGATGCGATACCCTTTTATCAACTATTCATGGATACCGAAGTGGAAGAGACAACACAAGTAGTCGGTGAAGATAATTATACGAGTGATTTTTATGATAATAAAACCCGAACGAACCTGGCAACAACCTTATACCCTACACAAGTGATAATCAATGAAACGGAAAATGTGTATCTTATTCATGATCCCGACCTCATTGCGAGTTTAATTTCCCAACTGCGAGCCAACCAATTAATCGTGACGCAAAATACGGTTATTGAAGATGTTGATGCGTATTACCAAGTGATTAATGAAAATCATATGCAGTTTGTCTTTGCTAATGATTTTCCAGTCGTCACGATGGATCATTATTTGGATATTCAAGAAAACCAGCAACCTGCCTATACTTTTAACCGTATCATTTTACCATTAGGTGATAGTGGGAAGGCTTATTTGGTTAATAGTTACGATCAGTCATACTTAGAAGTGGAGACACCGGAAAGTTTAGCCAACAATATGCATGGCAATGCCCAGAACAGTCGTGATGCTTGGTTACAAGCTGACCGTTTCCCAATAGCGGACGAGGATTTTGTGTATTTACCATTGAATACGGTCACTTTGGATGCTGAAGAGTACCTCTTACAATTGATTCCAGAAACCATTTATACCGATTTAGTTTTTAGAAATCACAACACGCGGTTTATCCGCTTATCGCCATCTAGTTCGCAAACCGTGAGCACCTATCAAAGCCTTGACACGATTTTAAGTTTCGATACGGTAACCCAAACAATAAATATCGAATATACAACCCCCGAAGCTGAAGCCCGCTTGAATTTTGACCAACGGATTCGCCTAAGTCTCGATTTAGTTTCCGATTATGATTTTTGGGAGGAAGGCATTCGCTATGCTTCACAACAAGGGAATATGATTGTTTTTAGACGATATTTAAACGGTCTACCTGTCTATTATCAAAATCGCACCACACCGTATGGTAGCACACGTATTTATTTAGAAAATGGCAGTAATGATTTAAGTACGAGCAGTGTTGTCGCGCGTTTAGAAACATCGGCGGTGCGTCTATTAGCTAAAATCGACGATCAATCGGAAGCCGTCGAACTTGAAACGGCTAACGAAATTTATGATATGCTGACCGAGCAAGGCTTGAGTTTTCTTAACTTTAGCAATGTCACCCTGGGTTACCAATGGATGCCAGAAATGGAAAATATGACAAAAGTCAATTTTACGCCAACCTGGTTCTTTAACTATGAAGGTACCTATTATTCGTTTAACCAAATTAGTAACGGCATCATCAATCAACTGTTGGAGGATGAAGCCAACCAAGAGTCTGAGGAAACGGATACGACTGGGCTAGATGCGCAAGATCCTGTTGCCATGTTCGGCGCCGACAATTCGACAGTTACAGCACACGCCCGACGACAAGGAGGACAATAAGATGGACTATAAACGCATACAAGTTTTGTTAATTGTCTTCTTTTTGGTCTTTGATATTTATTTGGTTTATCAATTATTAGCCCAAGTGGATTTTGGACGTGAAAATGTAGCCAACAATCAAGATCTGGTTAAAATTGAAGAGCGGCTTGATAGTCGCGGCATCACCTTGTATCAGGAATTATCCACCGACACTGAAAGTCTGCCCCTGATTAAAGCGGATTACAACACGGTTTTACAAGATAATGCCGGACAACTTGTCAACCAAATCACCTCCGTTTCTGAAAATGGCATTTTGGAAAGCACCTTTGCCGAAACGATTGACCTGGAAGGCCTGATTGCCAGCGACACCGCCGGCTTATCGTTAGAACAAGCCTCCTATTTGATGGAAAATTATTTGTCCCAAGACGAATATTTCATTAATGGCGATGAATACCGCCAATGGTGGTATGTCCCCTCAACGCGGACCATCATCTTTTGGATGACCGCTTACGATGGCGCCCCCATCGTTGATGGTTCGGCCGAAATTCGCATTTCGTTGGACGAAGATTATAACATGCAAAGTTACCGCCAAACTTACGTGACCGACCTTGTGGCCATTGAAGAAGATGAGCCTTTCGACCTCATCTCGCAAGAAAATTCCTTGGAAGTCCTGGATAATCGCCTCCAAACCTTTATCCCTTCCAACGCCTACATCGTTCACATCACCCTAAGTTACGCCCAATACACCAGCCTGAACGATTACCAAATCTACTCACCCGTCTGGAACGTCGTCTACTCCTACAGCGACGGCCAAGTCGGCTCCATGCTGGTCGACGCCATCCGCGGCGAAGTCCTCGTCCGCCGTTCCAACGGCTCCTAATAAATATCTCTGCCCCTCACGTTGGTGAGGGGTTTTTTTGTGTGCTTGGTTGTGCTTGCTGTCGCTGCTGCTTGCCGAATGACTGCCCCCGAGCTACGATTTTTGCCCCTTTCCAGCCTACCGTAGTCCCATTTTATACCGAAAGTTAGCTCCGAATGGGAAACCAAGTATAAAAATGTAGTTCGTTTCTTCAACGAACTATAAAAATGTAGTTCGTTTTCTCGACGAACTACAAAAATGTAGTTCGTTTCTTCAACGAACTATAAAAATGTAGTTCGTTTTCTCGACGACCTACAAAAATGTAGTTCGTTTCCTCAACGAACTATAAAAATGTAGTTCGTTTCCTCGACGACCTATAAAAATGTAGTTCGTTTCTTCAACGAACTATAAAAATGTAGTTCGTTTCCTCGACGACCTACAAAAATGTAGTTCGTTTCCTCGACGACCTATAAAAATGTAGTTCGTTTCCTCAACGACCTATAAAAATGTAGTTCGTTTCCTCGACGAACTATAAAATAGCGTTTGAAAAGACAGTGAACTAAAGATGAAGTTAGCAATGAGAAACTCTCAAAGCAAAAAAGTCCGATATTTCTCATTCACTCAGTTTTCTCTCCATGACAATAAGCCATCCTATTGTCACTCACCTTATTCCCCATAAAAAGAAACCCCAGCTCCCCCATACCTCAACCTGACAAAAACTGTTAGTATTATTTTAGGGATATTTATTTTAAAGTAGAAGCAAGAAGGGGAGGATGAGCCATGAAACGATTATTAGAAATCAAAGATCTAGAAAAAATTTATAACCAAGCAGGACAACCGACAGCAGCCTTGGCGGGAATTAGTTTTGATGTACTGGAAGGGGAATTTCTAGGGATTATGGGGCCGAGTGGGTCGGGTAAATCAACGCTACTCAACTGTATTGCTACCATAATTAAACCAACAACAGGCCAAATATATTTAGATAAAGAAAATATTAGTGATTTTAGTCGGAATAGTCTAGCGGATTTTCGTGGTCAGCGGATGGGATATTTATTTCAGGCGTTTGAATTATTGGATAACTTAACGGCACGGGAAAATATTATGTTACCCTTATCCATTCATGGACAGTCGCAAAGCCAACAACAGGAAAAGGTTGAGGCTATTGCTAGATATTTTGAAGTAGATGATATTCTTGACCAATTTCCCACCCAACTATCGGGCGGTCAAAAACAACGTGTCGCAGCGGCACGCAGTTTGATTATGGATCCGTCGCTAATATTAGCTGATGAGCCAACCGGCGCCTTAGACTCACGGTCGGCTAAGACCTTGATGGAAAAATTAAAAGGCATGAATGAAAATCAACAGCGTACCATCTTGATGGTAACCCATGATGCCAATGCAGCCAGCTATTGCTCAAGAATCTTATTTATTCAAGATGGCGTTATTTTCCATGAACTAAGACGCAAAACACAAGAAAGCAAACAAGCTTTTTATGTGCGGATACTGCATGTGGTGTCACAATTAGGGGGTGGCAGCGCTAATGTTCTCTAAATTAGTCTTTCAACAAGCACAAAGAACCCGCAGAGAAAATGGGATTTATTTTCTAACACTAGTGACAGCAATCGCCGCTTTTTACATTATTTTATCCCTTGAAAATCAATCCGTTTTTCGCTTCTTACGCACGTTTGAAAGCCAAGCGATTGATCAGCTTTTTAGTTACATGCCCATCTTGTATTTATTCACCTTATTTTTATTATTTGCCTTAGTATTATTTGCTAACAGTTATCAACTCGATCGCCGCAGCCAAGAGTTTGGCATTTATTTATTATTGGGCTTGAAACAGAGCCGTCTATGGTTGATGTTATGGGCTGAATCACTCTTCACATCAGCCATCAGCCTCATCCTCGGCATCGGCAGCGGTCTGCTATTATCTGAATTAATCAGTTTAACCACCGCACGCTTTATCGGCCAAGGCATCATCGGCCACCAATTCAGTTTTTCATTTAGAGCCGCCATTATCACCATTATTGGCTTTTTAGCCATCCAATTTTTAGCGTTATTTATTGTGAGCTTTAAAATTTTCCGTCCGGAAATCAAAACACTCCTCGACGGCCAAACCCTAGAAAAACAAAAAAGACCAAAACCCCTAATAAATATCACTGTTTTTCTTATGGGTTGCCTGTGCTTATTCGTTGCCTATGCTCTTGCTATTAATGGTTTTCCAAACTCAAATACGCTACAATTACTCTTAGCGGTTATATTAGGTATCATTGGAACTTTGGCCGTTATCAAAGGTGCGGCTGCTTTAATCCGTTTTGCCACCAACGACACAGGATTAGTTATTTTTACCCGCAGACAACTGCAAGAAAGTATTACTACACGCTCCTTAAGTTTGACTGCAAGTTCGCTACTCTTAATGGTTGCGATGGTTGCATTGGGGCAAGGGGCGCTGATGATTATTAATTCAGTGGATGATATTAACCCTCCATCAGCTGTTTATGACTTTACGGTTGTTGCACAAGACACATCTGAAGAGACGCAAATTGAAAACTTACTGCTTGCGTATGCAGAAGCAGGTCAATTGACGCATTTAAATCCTTTAGTTATGGGACCTGCACGCAATGTCACCATTGACTATCGTCCGTTCGTGGACCGATTACTAGCGGATTTACCGGAAGAATTGCAAAGGGAATATGCACAAAGCAGTGATTCAATTTACTTATCAACCGATCAACTTCCCCAAGAATATGTGTTAAATATTCTTCAAAGAGATAACCAAATGACCACCTTGATGCCACTGTCGGCTTATAATCGATTACTGGAAGCGGCAGGTGAGTCACAGCTGGCGTTGAATCAGCATCAAGCGGTCTATTACACCAACCCAATGATTGACAATCAACAACTTAACCTAGAAATTGAGTCGGCACGTCAAGAAGGTATTTCTTTAATTGCTTTTGACGAACAACCCATTCAACTTATCCCACATGAACTGCAAAAGGATTTAGTCACCGACCGCTCAATTACTTTAATATCGGCTCTAGTAATCACTGACCAACAGTTTGAAGCCTTTACGCCAACGGATTCACGGACGACTTACTGGAATTTCAAACTGCCAGCAGACATCTTGGCGGAAAAAGGACAAATGCTGGCTTTTCAAGACATGAGTGCGAATTTAGCTAATCAAAACTTGACCTACGAAAGCTATTTGCATAATTATGGGCGTCAATTATTTTACATTGCAGCCGGTAGTTACACCTTTCTTTATTTAGCGATTGTCTTTCTAATTATTGCATGCACAGTCATTGGCTTACAATTCTTAACCCAACAACAACAAACGAACCGCCGTTACCAAACACTCCTCTTCTTAGGAGCAACCCCCCATCAAATAAATACCTCACTCAAACAACAAGTGAAATGGATCTTTTTATTTCCGCTACTTCCTGCCATAATCAGTGGAGCGGTTGCGATTTATGCGATGAATACCTATTTTTTCTTGAATACCGACTTTGTACAAATTAACTGGCAAACCAATGTCTTTATTTTAACCTTACTAGTGTTATTTTTGTTCATCTTAGGAGGCTATGCTTACTTAATTTACCGAACCGCCCAAAAGGATGTTCAAAAGCAACTTTACCGCATGACATAGAACGCGAACATAAAACAACATCAAATCTAAGGAGGGATAAGATGGCGACAATTACGATTGTGGAAGATGACCAGCTGTTACGCCAAGAGCTGCGATATTTATTAGAGAAGACAGGCTATGAAGTTAGGACAATGACTCAGTTTGATGATCAGCTGATTGAAAACATTAAAATCTCAGAGACCGATCTGCTCCTTTTGGATTTGAATTTGCCACATCAATCAGGCTTTGAGATTTGTAAACAGTTGACGGCAACGACCAATCTACCCATCCTTGTTTTAACCACCAGAGACCAGTTGAAAGATGAGCTGAAAGCTTTGGAATTAGGGGCTGATGACTATGTTACCAAACCCTTTAACACGGAAAAGTTACTGGCTCGCATTCAGAGTGTGCTTCGCCGTTCCTCTGGCCAAACCCACATCAATCGCTTAGGCTCTCTTCAATTAGACACGCAGACATTTACCGTCTATGTTCACAATCAAGTGAAAGTCCTTAATCAAAACGAAGGGAAAATATTGCTTTACTTGATGCAACTGAGTCCACAAACGGTCACAAAAGAAGCCTTGACGTACTTTGTTTGGGGAACCAACCAATATATCGATGAGAACACCCTTCAGGTCAATATAGGCCGCTTAAGAAAAAATTTAAATGAGCTAGGTCTGTTTAATAGCATTGAAACGGTTAGAGGACAAGGCTATCGCTTGAGACATTTACAGAAAGAAGGCTAAAATAAACCATGAAATACGTTAAGCAAGCCCTCCTAGCAGCAAAACACTGGCTCACGGCCTATGTGTTGCTTGCGGGGATATTTATTTTTTTTAGCTGGCTGGCTTACCCCGAAGCTTGGCACGCCTTGTCTCTGTTAATCATCGTTTTGCCGCTTGTTATTGCTGCATACCCTTTAATTGTAACGGCCAACAAAAATAAACGCATCGATGAAGCCATTACGCTATTTTTAAACGAACCCAATGAACCGCATGAAAGACAACTATTGGACTTATTGCCTTTAGCCAATCAAAAACGGCTGAAGGTTTTTATGGACGCTATCCAGCAAAAAGAGGATCAAATGAACCAGCAGCAACTCGAACTCAAACAATACAAAAATTATATTGAAGAATGGGTGCACGAAATTAAAAAACCCCTTTCTTTGATGACCCTCGTCTTGGAAAATCGTTCCGATCAAATGTCACCGTTGGTTCTCCACCGGATGACCCATAGCCGCAACGGAATTAAAAGTTACGTGGACCAAATCCTATATTTCGCACGCATTAACACCCCGCATCGCGACTACCAATTTGAGCCCATCGACCTAAAAACCGTCTGTCACCTCGCCCTAAACGAGAACGCCTCAATCTTACAAGAAACAACGTTCACCGCTACCGTTCGAGGCCCATCCCTACAAGTCTTTTCAGATCAAAAAAGCCTCATATTCATTCTAAGCCAACTCATTAACAACAGCGTCAAATACGTGACGACGGAACCCAAAAACCTCTACTTTACAACCACCCAAATAAATACCACTGCCACTCTCACGGTCATGGATAATGGCAATGGGGTAGCGCAAGAAGATTTGCCCTTTATCTTTGATAAAGCCTTTACCAGCCAAGCTTCCAGTTCCACTGGCATGGGATTATTTCTTGTTAAGCAATTAGCCAACGACTTAACCATCGATATCTCAGCCCAATCCGCCCCCGGCCAAGGCTTAGCCATCACCTTGTCTTTTCCTATTCACCCTAGCTCCTAAAAGGACTTTCGCTAAGTTTATCATCCCGTCATTGCTCGTAAGCGAGAAGTGAAAGGCAATTGAATAAAGCTAATCGGTCATCTACTTGACGAGTTGATGACTGATTAAGTAATTTAAAATAAATTTTCTTTGTGATTGTCCATTCGCCTCCAAATTTACCCATTGAAAAAAATTAAGAATTAATTATCTTCCTTTAATCTTAGACATGGCAAGGGTTCATTCGCAAGTGGTCGTAACACCTCAGCAATCCTCAAGTAAATAGATATGAATTAGCTATAAAAACTGGTAAAATAGAAGTTGAAACAAAAGAGAGGGTGAGCCAGATGAAACGATTTTTGCGTATGATGTTGTCTGTATTTGTCGTTATTGCAATGATGTATCCCGGATTTTCGGCATTGGCACAAGATGTGAGTTTTGATATCACAAAACAAGATATTACAGCAGAAATTCGTTCAGACGGTAGTGTTCAATTTACAGATATTCAATATTACGACATTAACTATATAAACGGGGCTTTATTTACTTTAGATGCCGAAAACTACCAAGTGAGTCACTATGAGGTAGGTATTATTGACCCGAACACACAAGAACCTATCTTTTTCCCTGAAAATACGACGGGGTCACCCGAAACGTATCTCGTTAATGAAAACAATGGGACGTATGAATTCCGTGTGTATTATCCAGCAGCCGATGAGCAAGTCGCTTTTGTTTATCAATATACGATTGACGCACTCGTAACCAATTATAATGATACCGCAGAACTTAATCGGCAAATCGTTGGGACGGGAACGAATGATGTCATGGATGTGACGGCAGAAATTATTCTACCCGCAGTCGTGGCTAACCCTGAAGACTTCAGAACGTGGGCACAAGGCGCGCCACAAGGGGAAATCCAACAAAGTGAACGCGATGGGCATAGCATTGCCGTCATCAACGTTCCAAATAACCCAGCCAATCAATTTGTGGAAGTGCAAATTTTATTTCCGACTGCTATGACACCCAACAACCCTAATGTGGTTGATCAAGATCGTAAGCAACTAATTATTGATCAACAAGAAGAAGGGCGCTTAGCCGAGTTGCAAGCATATGAATCGAGTCGCAGTAATTATGTGAATTGGTTAATCGTGATTATCGTAGCGATATTTATTGGGCCGGTTTTCGCTTGGTGGTATTACTTGAGCCGTCGGAAAAAACTGAACCCTAACCCGATTCACGTGCCAGAACATGTGTACCATTTGCCGGAGGATATTACACCCGCGGTGATGGCGACGTCCGTTTACAGGACGAAACCGAATAATGATGATTTTGCGGCGACGATTTTAGATTTAGCACGCAAAGGTTATATTAAGTTAGAAGAAGTGCGTAAGGAAAAACGTGGTTTTCTGTCGGGGGATAGTTCGACGATTCGAATTAGTTTGAGTGACGAAAAGCCAGATGTGAAACAACTACATAAACATGAACAGTATGCCTATGATTTTGTTAAACCCAAAGGCAGTGAAAAGAGTATTACATTTGAACAAATTGAGAAAGAAGCCAAAGCCGATAAAACTTATGCCAAACGCTTGTTTAGCAATTGGACGCGGTTTGAAAATTTTGTATCCATCAGAGGACAACAATTAAGAGATCCTCAAAAAGAGCAGACCTATGCTTTATTATGGGCTACTTTGGCCTTATTTGCTTCTATTTCGTTAATGGTAGTAGGAATCATTTTAGCCGTATCGCGTTTTAGTTTACCTACGTTAATGTGGACGGTTATCGGCCTAGGTGTGGTTGGAATTGTCGCCTCGTTTGTTTTACTCATACGCGCCAGCAACTATCCAATTCAAACCCAGGCGAGTGACCACCGCCAAAAAGAGTGGCATGGTTTTGCGAATATGCTGAAAGATATTGGAAACTTTAACATGCGTGAAATTGCGACCATTGAATTATGGGAAGAATATCTGGTCTATGCCGTGTCCCTTGGGGTTGCTGACAAAGTCGTCGAAGCCATGAATCTTAACTTCAGCCAAACCGAACTCAATACCTTACATATGGGGCCAACCATTTATGCTTACCCACATATGATTACTAGTTCGATGAGCCGGTCGGTGCAACAATCCGTTCAATCATCAGCACCCGCAAGCTCCAATTACTCTGGTAGTAATGTCGGTGGTTTTGGTGGCGGCTTTGGTGGCGGATCAAGTGGGGGTTCCGGTGGTGGCTCAGGTTCTGGTGGCTTCTAACAAGACATAGCACAACATAAAATACGTAATTAGAAAGTGGTTCGATGAAAAAAGAGGTAACAATTCAAACAGAGGTAACAACATCAAAATTACAAAGTACGCCGGACAATAGCTTGCGTTTTTCCATTTTAGCGAGTGGATCGAGCGGCAATTGTACCTATGTGGAGACGGATCAAAAACGTCTGATTGTCGACGCGGGTTTAAGTGGCAAAAAAATTCAACAACTTTTCACCGAAATTGACCGAGATATTAGCCAACTTGATGCTATTTTTGTCACTCATGAACACAAAGATCATATCCACGGCGTGGGCGTCTTGTCCCGCAAATATAATTTGCCAGTTTATGCCAACCGCCAAACATGGCAAGCCATGGACTCTATGCTCGGTTACATTGCCGAAGAAAATCGCCGTTATATTGAAGCCGACACCATGACCGAATTTGGTGATATCGATATTCTCACATATAATGTCAGTCATGATGCGATTCAACCCCAGTTTTATGCCTTTCAAAAAGGTAAAAAGCAATTCGTCATGTTGACGGATACGGGTTATGTCAGCGACCGCCTGCGGTCACAATTAAAAAACGCCTCAGCTTACTTGATTGAAAGCAATCATGAAATCGAAATGCTACGCTATGGTAAATATCCTTGGTCCGTTAAACAACGAATTCTCAGTGATAAAGGGCATTTGAGTAATGAAGACGGGGCATTGGCGATGGTAGATTTAATCGGACGTGCGACCAGTGATATTTATTTGGGGCATTTGAGTCGGGAAAATAATACCAAAGAATTGGCTTTAACGACGGCTATCAATACCATGCGCTTGTATGATTTGGGCGTGGATGAGGACTTTTTGGTGCATATGACCGACCCGGTGCAAGCGACAGCCTTAAAAATTCTATAAAATAAATTTCTTCAAATCTCTCCCTCAAAAAAGGAGAGATTTTTTTATATTCTAAAGAATATCTTTGAGCTTTTTTCATAGATAATTCGTTATTTAGTGTTATTATAAACATAGCAACAAATATAGGAAGGAGCTTGTCTATGGACAAACAAAACAGTCAAAATCGCAATAATCACTTTTGGAAATCATTCTTTGGTGGCGCTCTAGGTAGTGTTATTACACTTATTGTAGCTGCTGTGCTTATTTTTAGTTCTGCAGGCAATATACCAGTGGCATACATGCAAGAGGATAATACACCGTCAGAAGATAGTGCTCAGACTTTGGTAGACTTTGAATCCGCTATTATTGGTGCGGTGGAAAAGACGAGCGATGCTGTTGTATCGGTTTCTAATTATCAATATGTTTCTAGCCCCGAAAGCATTTTTAGTTATTACTCAGGGATTGATTTAAATAATACAGAAGAAACCTTATCCTTAGTAGGACAAGGTAGTGGGGTTGTTTACAAAATTGAAGGCGACCAAGCCTACATCGTAACCAATAACCACGTTATCGAAGATGCTGAAGAAGTTAGCGTTATTATGGCAAATGGCGAAGTGATTCAAGCTCAAATCATTGGTGCAGACGCAATTAGTGACTTAGCTGTTCTTCAAATTCCTGCTGATCAAGTGACTACCGTGATTGAATTTGCTGACTCAGATGCTGTTCAAGTCGGTTCTTTAGCTATCGCAATTGGTTCACCTTTAGGTAGCGAATTCTCAAGTTCTGTTACCCAAGGGATTGTTTCTGGTGTTGATAGAGTTGTCCCTGTTGATGTTGATGACGACGGAAACGCTGATTACGATATGAGCCTTTTACAAACAGATGCAGCCATTAACCCAGGTAACTCTGGGGGTGCTTTAGTTAACAAAAACGGCCAATTAATTGGAATCAACTCAAGTAAATTAAGTTCAACCCAAATTGAGGGTATGGGCTTTGCGATTCCAAGTAACGAAGTGGTTAATATCATCGGCCTATTGGAAGCCGATGGCGAAGTTATTCGTCCTTCGTTAGGTGTTTCAACCTATAACTTAAATGAAATTGCCTTGCGTTCACGGGTAGAAGTCCTAGGCCTTGATGAAAACACAGTGGATGGGGTTGTCGTTAACCAAGTTCTTCCAGATAGCTCAGCAGATAAAGGCGGCGTTGAACAATATGACGTCATCGTTGGCATGAATGACCAACCAGTCACCAACCTATCCGACTTAAGAAAAGAACTTTATCGCTACAACATTGGCGACACAGTGACCCTAAACATCATTCGTAACGGTGAAAACATGCAACTCGAACTCGTTTTAGAAGCAACCTCAAGCACCCCAACAACCAACCAAAACTAAACCCCCTCAAGTAAATACCTCTGCCTTAAAAGAAGGTGGGATGATGGGATTGGATGGAATAGAATAGAATGGAATGGAATGTGGCCCCGCAACTGACTTTTAGTTAGCTGCGGGGTTTTTGCTGTGGATGGGGGGATGGTGACTGGGGGTTGGTTTGTGTGAGGAGCGCTACGTTTTCGGGCTGCGAATGATTAGCGTGGATGGAGATGTAATGCCACACTCATCAGCAATCGAGGAATAGGCTGTGATTTGTTGAAATGCCGGAAGTCGATTTAACGGGAAGACCGGAAAGCCGCCAAATTGATTTGCCGGACTTCGTCAGTAAATATGAAGCAGTGGAACGGGCTGATTTTGGATACACTATCATATTAGACAAAGTATTACCAATTAGGTGGCGAAGCCCATGTGTCCCCTCGCCATCAATTAAATTAGGTGGCGAAGCCCACGTGTCGCCTCGCCATCAATTGGATTAGGTGGCGAAGCCCATGTGTTTCCTCGCCAGCAATTGAATTAGGTGGCGAAATTCATGTGTTTCCTCGCCAGCAATTAAAATAGACCTTAGTGGCAGACCCTTTCCTACCTCCTTTTGACGTGTAAGCTATAGTTAACGTGTTTTATTGTCATGAGGGAAAATCTGAGTGACAATGGGACGTCTTATTGTCATGGGAGAAAATCTGAGTGACAATGGGGCGGTTTATTGTCATGAGGGAAAATCTGAGTGACAATGGGGCGGTTTATTGTCATGAGGCAAAATCTGAGTGACAATAACGTTTTCTCATTTTCCACTTACTTTTTTATTCGAATTTTGGGCATATTCAAGTTATTCTGTCCTTTTTTACCAAGATTTTGGACAGAATCAAATTAATCTGTCCTTTGCTACTCGAGCAGATGACAGATTAGCTTTATTCAGTCACGAAATCAGTCATTTGATGACCGATTAGCTTTACTTAACGTCTGCTCACTTCCCGCTTACTCCCAACCGCCAGAGAGCAACCTGAGAGGCGGATGGCAGCTCCCAACCGCCAGAGAGCAACCTGAGAGGCGGATGGCAGCCCCCAACCGCCAGAGAGCAACTTGAGAGGCGGATGGGCGTAAATGGGAAGTAAAGTACGGTATTTATTTTAAAGAAAAAGCAGAGGCGTTATAGTAAAAGCAAAATACTATAGCGCAATCAACAAACGGTTATCAAGCAACAATATTTCGGTTCGTTACTTCCCGCTTACGTCGTCAAGCATCGAAGTCCGGCAAACCAGGAAATTTGCTGTGGATTGTTAATAACCCCTCATCCACACCCCATTCGCCATCATATTTCCAACTCAGCCCAACCCCATTCAACCCAATCAATATCACAAACTATCCCGACTAATCCTCATCTACATCAAAGACTTATACACAAAAAAGCGACTTATCCACAGCTTAAACCTATAATTTGTGGATAAGTCGCTTAAATTGTTAATAACTGCTACTTTTATGCTGAAAATATCTCGTTTATGAAAACATCTGAAATTAGTATCTTGAAAAAGGTTGAAAATAGTTCGGTAAAATCCACTCAAAACTAATAAAGACACAACAAATAATCAAGTTATCAACTGAAATAAAACTTATCCACAGACTTATGCACAGAACTTATCAACAAATATCTAAATTGTGGATAACTAATTCATACCATCGTAATTAGAGTAATTTATTCAAATAATCATAGCGTTCAAAAACATGTGAATTGGCGATGGCTACAAAAAACGTTTCAGCAGTGATAGGTTCATTAATATCTAAGTTAGAATTGAGTTTGCGACCACGATCAGCGCGCGTTCCAATCAAGTTAATCTCATAACGACGACGCAAATCAAGGTCTAACACGGTTTTTCCGACCCAACTCTCCGGCGCTTCAAACTCAATAATAGAAGTTTCCTCATCCAAACGTAAAACCTCTTCAATATGATTCCGCAATAAACGCGAAGCTAACTGCAGACCGGAATCGCGCTCCGGCGTCACCACCACATCCACACCGACTTGATACAGCACTTCTTCAAAAGTATTGCTACGAGCCTTGGCAATAATTTGCTTAACGCCCAACTTTTTGCAGTGCATAACCGCTAAAACAGCACTTTCTAAATTAGTTCCTGTCGCAATCACCACCACATCACAACTGCCAATCCCGATACTACTCAGAAAATCATAATCCGTAAAATCACCAATGGCACCACTCATCACATCATCAGCCACCCGCTGAACATTATTAGGGTCCTTATCAATAGCGATAACATCGCGCCCATAACGACTCATTTCCTTAGCAATCGCCCGACCAAACAAGCCAAGACCTAAAACACCAATGGTTTTAATTTCCATAAAAATAAATTCCTTTCATTATCCCAGTTGAATATTTGTGTCAACATAAGAAATTTCCTTATTCTTTCGTTGTAAAATGGCCACCAACATCGTACTCGGTCCAATCCTACCTGCAAACATCATAATGACAAGAATAATCCGCCCAAAGAAACTCAAGCGATCTGTTAAAATAATCGAAATCCCAGACGACCCAATGGCACTCACCGATTCAAACATTAAGTCCAAAGCGTTTAAATAAGGATGCGTAATAATCAACAAAGCATACCCAATGACCAAAAAGAAAAGAAAATACAAAGCGATTAAAACCGCTTGACGCACCAAACGCGTAGGAATCACCCGTTTCTTGAACACAACTTTAGAATAAGAATTTAACTCGGCACGAATCATTAAAATCAAAATTGCAAAGGTCGTCACTTTGATTCCACCCGCAGTCCCGCCCGGGGCACCCCCAATTACAGTAAATATCATATAAATAAAGCGGGTAATCGGTAAGGTATGTTCATATTGAATGGTCGTATAACCGGCTGTTCTTGAATTGGCCGACTGGAAAAAACTCGTTAACAATTGTTGTGGAATACTCAACCCACTAATCGTCGCTTCATTTTGCGATTCAGCCATCCATATAATCAACGTCCCAAACACCAGTAAAATCGCCGTCATTAATAAAATTAAACGCGTATTATAGGATGTCGTATGAAATGATACTTTTAGAGATCTTGGGCGATCTTTGATAAAATGCGTGAAACGATCAATCAGCTCAAACCACACCGAAAAACCTAACCCACCAGCAATGACCAAAGCGCTCACGGTTAAAGAAATTAAATAATTCCCAGAAAAATCTTGTAAACTGTTATTGCCAAAATTATCAAAACCCGAATTACAAAAAGCTGAAACAGCTAAGAAAACCGCATTAAATGCCCCTTGCGATAAGCCAAAACGCGGAATAAAATCAATCATAATGACTAAAGCACCAATTAACTCAATTAACAACGTTAACTTATAAATAGCCGTCAGAAATTGGCGGAGATCTTTATTTGATTAGCGGTTTAACGACATTTGAAGCATATACTGCTCACGCAAGGGCAGTGATTGTTGTAGAAAAAACAAACTCGAGTTCAGAACCGTAATCACACCCAAACCGCCAATTTGGATTAAGGTCAAAACAACCACCTGCCCCAGTGTGTTGTAGGTCTCGTAAATCGACACAGAAGCAATTCCAGACACACAAACGAGCGAAATACTCGTTAATAAATGATTCAAATAAGACAGTTCAACGCCCGGCTTATGCATGATTGGCATGGCTAAAAGAAAACTTCCCAAAACCGCAACCAGAACAAAACTAAGCAAAATTTTTCCGGCAGGCGATAACCTATCAAATGTTTTAAAACTGACCTCCATGCCCATGCTCCTTTTTTTTATAATAAATATCTTTACATTTATTGATACTTCATTCATGATACAAAAAAATGAGTTAAAATGCTATGATTAGATAAACAAATCAAATCCAACTTCGAATTCAAATCATAATCAAAAATATAAAGGAGATTAAAATGTTACTAGATAATTTAGAAAATAAAAAAGATTTCACCACGTCAGAACAATTGATTGCCGATTATATATTGAAAAACCCTACTGCAGTACAGTCAATGACAGCAGAAGAGTTAGGGAAAAAATCTTTTACTTCAAAAGCAACCGTATTGAGATTTTGCAATAAATTGGATTTAAAAGGGTTCAATGATTTGCGTCACCATTTAATTAAAGAAATTTATGAAAAGAATCGGTTAATTGAATTAATTGAAGACGAACCTATTCACGACCAATCAACATTAGAAGAGATTATAACGGTTTTACCATCACTCTATGACCGAGCAATTGGCGAAAGTAAATTACGTTGGGATGATAAAGCCTTAAAACAAGCAATAAAACTGTTAAAGGAAGCGGAGTTCATTGATATATATGGTAGTGGTATAACCTATAGTTGCGCAACAGCAGCAGCCTTCAAATTTCAATCAATTGGTCTCAATGCTGATGCTCATCATGGTTTAAATGAACACGCAATTAAATATCGAAAAGGTAAGCGAAATTCTGTGGCGATCCTTCTCTCCTTTACTGGCGGGAATGTCACAATGTCAGAAGTGGGACAGTATTTAAAAGATAATGGCATCATGTTAATTGGAGTAGGAGGGTTAAATTCCCCACGCTTACAGTCTATTTGTCACCAATATATTGCGGTTGAAGATCGTGACTATATTTTTAATATAGAATCGATTGGTTCCTATATATCCATTACTTATGTTATGGATATCTTATACCTAAGTCTTTTGTCAGAGGATTATCAAAAAAACTTAGAAGCTGCTTTGGAAGTTCATAAAGAACGCCATGGTTAATAGAAATAGATATAAATAGTTTAGCACTATTCTAAATGGATAGTGCTATTTTGATACCCAAAGTATCAAAAATTAAAGCTTAAAAAAACAAAGTTTAAACCTTCAGACCTAACAATAGTGAAACCCCCCTATCAATAAATCTCTGTGTTATAGTCTAATTAAATTAAAGCGCTTAATTTAAAAAATCCTCAAGGGAGAGATAAGAATGAATGATCTTCAACTTGCAAATCGTATATTGGAATTATTAGGTGGGAACGGCAATGTCAATTCAGTCACGCATTGTGTCACAAGATTACGAGTAACGGTAAATGATACAAAGGTAGTCCAAAAAGGAGAACTTGAATCCGTCCCAGATGTTATCGGTGTTAATCAAGTGGGAAATCAAACACAAGTAATTCTTGGTGGTAAAGTGCATGATGTTTATGATCAATTCATTAAATTAGTAGGGGATACTCAAAAAAGTGAACCAGTAGAAGAGGAGAAGAAAGGGATTATTAGTCGCTTTTTAGATGCTATAACAAGCATTTTTAATCCGATTCTACCAGCAATAATTGGTGCTGGTCTACTTAAAGGGATTCTTATTTTCTTAATGTTTTATGAAATCGTCTCAATAGAAAGTGACACTTATCAATTTTTGAATGTTTTTTCTGATGCTGCCTTTTATTTCTTACCAATATTATTAGCTTATAGTGCAGCGAATCGCTTTAAGGCTAATCCTTATGTAGCAGCTTCAATTGGCGGGATTTTGGTACACCCTAATTTAATAAATATGATGTCAGCCAGTGATAGTTTGACGTATTTTGGAATACCAGTGACAAATGCATCTTATGCTTCAAGTGTCCTTCCGATTATTATGGGAGTTTGGTTGATGGCATACGTGGAGCGGATTTTAACAAAATACATACCTAAGATTTTAAAGACGATTTTAGTGCCAGTTCTAACGATATTAATTGTCGCACCTATAATTTTAATTGTATTAGGACCTATTGGAACAGTCATTGGTAATGGACTTGGTGAATGGTTTATTGGATTTTATAATAATTTTGGGCTTTTAGCTGGGGCTTTGTTCGGAGCAGCATTTCCTTTTCTAGTTTTGATAGGTATGCACGTTGGATTCGCACCTGTAATGCTTCAATCACTCACGACATACGGTGTTGACTACATTATGGGTCTTAATGTAGCAAGTAATTCAGCTCAAGCAGGGGCAACAACAGCCGTATATCTTAGGACAAAAAATAGGGACTTCAAGGCTGTGGCTGGAGCAGCAGCATTGAATGCAATTATAGGAATTACGGAACCGGCTTTATTTGGGGTAACTTCTAAATTGAAGAAACCTTTAATTGCTGTTTCCATTGGTGGTGCAGTAGGGGGAGCCATTGCAGGTTATTTTAGGGTAGAAGCTTTAGGTATAGGAACAGGACCAATCGCCGGCGTGCCGTTATTTATTGGACCTACATTTATATATTTCATCATTTCATGCGTCGTTGCCTATATTATATCCTTTGTCTTGACTTTAGTGATTGGTTTTGAAGATATCCCAGCAGCCGCAACGCAATCAGTGGAGGAAGTCGTTGTTAGCAATCCTGAGACAATCGATGAACTAAAAACAACTTCTTTGCTTAGTCCCTTGAGTGGCGAAGTTAAAAAGCTAGAAGAAGTCGATGATCATGTATTTTCAACTAAGATGATGGGTGATGGTGTCGCGATTATACCAAATATAGGTAAGGTGTTTTCACCTGTTAATGGAACCATCGTCACAGCTTTTACAACAGGTCATGCCGTGGGTATTAAAAGTAATGACGGAGCAGAAGTTTTGATTCATGTAGGACTTGATACAGTTGAACTTGAAGGGAAACCATTCACAATGCTAGCGAAAGAAGGTGACCTAGTACATACGGGAGATTTATTAGTTGAATTTGATATTCAAGCTATCAAGGACGCAGGCTATAACACAATAACGCCAATTGTAATTACTAACAGCAATCAATATGACCAAATTGAGCAATTAAAATATGGAACAGTAAGAGAAGGCGAAGCTATACTAACTCTTGAAAAGAAAAAAGAAAGGAATGGACACAATGAATAACGAAACACAAACACACTTTCCTAAAGATTTTTTATGGGGTGGTGCTATTGCAGCTAGTCAAGTTGAAGGAGCTGCTTTAGAAGATGGGCGTCATTGGTCAACAGCAGATGCATTACCTTACGGTGTCTTCAAAGATGTTGTTATACCACCACCAGAAGACTATTTAAAGAAGGATGGTATTGACTTTTACCATCGTTACAAAGAAGATATTGCTCTGTTTGCTGAAATGGGTTTTAAGGTATTTCGTTTATCTCTCTCATGGTCACGCATTTTCCCAAATGGTGATGAAAATGAACCGAATCCATTAGGGTTAGCATACTACGATGATTTAATAAATGAAATACGTTCACACGGAATGGAAGTAATGGTAACAATAGTCCACTTTGATATTCCATTAAATTTAGCGTTAGAATATGGTGGTTGGTCAAATCCAAAATTAATTGATTTTTACTTGCATTTTGCCAAAACGCTATACGAACGTTATCAAGATCAAGTGAAATATTGGATTACCTTTAATGAAATCAATGTAACACTCGAAGCTCCTTTTAATGGTGCAGGTATACAAGGAACAAAAGATACGGTAGATAAGTCTACTTTGTATCAAGCGATTCACCATCAATTTGTTGCTTCCGCTAAAGCAATCAAATTAGGTCATGAAATTAATCCTAACTTTATGATTGGTTGTATGGTTGCTAACAGCCCTTACTACCCACTAACTTCTAATCCCGATGATGTGATGGAAGCAATGAAGCGCGACAGAGAAACCTTATTCTTTGCAGATGTTCATGTTAGAGGAAAATACTCTGCTTATATGAAACGCTTTTTCAAAGAAAATGATATTAAAATAAACATCACTGCCGAAGATCTCCAAATTATGCAAGAAAATCCTGTTGATTACATCTCATTTAGTTACTATATGTCTTATTGTGCGACAGCTAATCCGGAAAAAAATAATCAAGAATTGGGGAATGTTAAAACAACAGTAAGAAATCCCTATCTTGAAATTTCAGACTGGGGATGGCAAATCGACCCTAAAGGATTACGCTATGCCTTGAATCAGTTTTACGATCGCTATCAAAAGCCATTATTTATTGTTGAAAATGGTTTAGGAGCAGTGGATGAGTTAGTAGAAGATGGTCAAGGATCCTACACCGTAAACGATGATTACCGTATTAAGTACTTAGAAGACCATCTCAAACAAGTAGCTGAAGCCATTGAAGATGGTGTTGAATTATTAGGTTATACTAGTTGGGGACCAATCGACTTAGTCAGCAATACAATCGCAGAAATGAGAAAAAGATACGGCTTTATCTATGTTGATCGCCATAATGATGGTACAGGATCGTTAAAAAGATATAAAAAGAAAAGCTTCAATTGGTACAAAAATGTGATAGCTACAAACGGAGAGTCATTGTACGAGAACAAGTAAATCCAACGGAAAATAATATAAATTGAAAAAATTGAAAGGACAGAAAAAATGACAACATTAAGACTTTTATTACCTCAATGGCAAGGTGGCGTGAACCCTAATTATGCATTTGGAGCAGAACTGCTTAATTTTATAGCCCCAAAAACTGAAAGCAGTCAAACAGTCCGTGTTGAAGTCGCCAAAGACTTCGATGTAAAACAAGTTGAAACAAATGGTCTGGTTAGTGAACCGCAACTGCGACAACAAATCCGCGACACCCAAAAAGCATTAAATGATTACAAACCGGACAAAGTTATCGTTTATGGTGGCGACTGTTCTGTTGATTATGCTCCTTTTGATTATTTAAGTGGCAAATATGGCGATAAATTAGGGATGATTTGGTTAGATGCACATAGTGATTTAGTTGAATTAAGTCACACTAATCACGCTCATGAAACAATCGTTACAGATTTACTTGGACGCAAAGCCACAACTTTAAGCCAAGAACTAAATTATCCCATCCAACCATCGCAATTACTTTATGTCGGTTTACCAAAAGATGAAATCCGTCCGCAGGAATATTTAGTTGACGAATTACGTATCCCTGTTATTACTCCTGAGATACTAGCTGATTCAAGCCAAGCGGTTGTAGATTGGATTAAAGAGGGCAGATTTGAATATATTGCCATTCACTTTGATTTGGATGTCTTATCTCCTGCTGATTTTAGAGCAAATCTACCTGGTAAACCTTATCAAGATTTATCTACTTTCGGTGCTGCCATTGGACGTTTGACATTGGCACAAGCTGTTCGTTTCTTTAAAGATATTAGTGCTGAAGCTGATTTAGTTGGCTTAGGAATTGCAGAACACATGCCATGGGATGCTCTTAACCTTAGAAATGCTTTATCAGAAATTTCGATCTTTCAAGATTAATATCAATTTACCGGCTGACTTTACATGTTAGCTGGTTTTTTATATCAATAACTCCGATAACATGCTAAGCTTAAAACATCAAATAATAGAGGAGCAGCACATGAATATCGAAATAATTGGTGTCGGAAAAATAAAAGAAAAGTATTTAAAGCAAGGCATTGACGAATACCTTAAACGACTTCAAGCCTATGCAAATGTCTCGATTATTGAAGTGCCGGACGAACCAACCGGAGATAATATGTCTGAGACAGAAGTGGCGATGGTATTAGATAAAGAAGCTGAAAAGATTTTGAGTCGAATCGACTCTCAGCGGAAGGTCATTGTTTTAGCTATTGAGGGCAAGTTGATTACCTCAGAAGACTTGGCTAAACAATTAGACGACTATGCTACCTATGGCAATAGCAAAGTTACTTTTGTTATTGGAGGCTCACTGGGGTTAGCACAATCGGTGAAAGACCGAGCAGACTGGTTGATAAGTTTTGGCAGAATTACCATGCCACATCAGTTGATCCGAATGGTGTTGACGGAACAGGTATATCGGGCGTATAGGATAATCAACAATCATGCGTATCATAAATGATGATAAAAATTTCATATGTTTAGTAAATAAGATTCTCTATTCAATCTCCTATATCCTCTAAAATCATCGGGGGTTCGGGGGATTTGAATTCAATCTGTGTCTTAACCATATGGGATTCGCATTGCAGGTATAAATGAAAAAATAAAAAAAGCAGAGTATTACAGTAAAAACTGTTAGCTCTGCTTTTATGTGTACCTACTTTTTTAAATCATTGAGAATTAGGGGTCTTCGGAATATATAGTGGAATTACTTTTTTAATAGTTTAAAAACAACTGGTGTTTAAATCGGATTTTCTAGTGGGATGTTAGGACAATCAATAGTATTAAAGTATCAATCACATACGAGTGATACGTTGGGAAAAAAATAAAACAGTCCAATTTACTTGACCGTGTACTATGGTACACTGTTTATAATATTCATGGGGTGAAATAAGATGATTTACCGCATTAGCGAGTTTGCAGAAAAATGTGGCGTTAATAAAGAAACGATTAGATATTACGAGCGAAAAAATTTACTACAAGAACCTCACCGAACGGAAGCTGGTTATCGGATATATTCATATGATGACGTTAAGCGTGTTGGGTTTATTAAACGAATACAGGAACTTGGATTTTCTTTAAACGAGATTTATAAATTACTTGGTGTTGTAGATAAAGATGAAGTTCGTTGTCAAGATATGTTCGAATTTGTTTCTAAAAAACAGATGGAAGTTCAAAAACAAATAGAGGATTTAAAACGAATTGAAACTATGTTAGACGACTTAAAACAACGATGTCCAGATGAAAAGCAATTACATTCGTGTCCAATAATAGAAACATTAACATGAGAGATTAACGAAAGGGGCTTTATTATGAATAAATTTAAGGTAAACATTCAAGGAATGACCTGTGCGGGTTGTGAAAAACACGTTGAATCAGCACTTGAAAAGATAGGTGCTAAAAATATTGAGTCTAGTTTTCGTCGTGGTGAAGCAGTATTTGAACTACCCAATGAAATTGAGGTTGAAAGTGCAATAAAGGCGATTGATGAAGCAAATTACAAAGCCAGAGAAATTGAAGAAGTATCATCACTAGAAAACGTGGCGTTAAGTAATGAAGACAATTATGACCTTCTTATTATTGGTTCTGGTGCTGCTGCCTTTTCATCGGCAATTAAAGCTATAGAATACGGTGCAAAAGTTGGAATGATTGAGCGTGGAACGGTTGGGGGAACCTGTGTGAATATTGGCTGTGTTCCGTCAAAAACTCTTCTTAGGGCAGGGGAAATCAATCATTTATCAAAAGACAACCCGTTTATAGGTTTACAAACATCCGCTGGAGAAGTGGATTTAGCTAGTTTAATCACGCAAAAGGATAAATTGGTGAGCGAACTTCGGAATCAAAAATATGTGGATTTAATTGATGAATATAATTTTGATTTAATTAAAGGTGAAGCAAAATTCGTTGATGCTAGTACGGTTGAGGTTAATGGGGCAAAGTTATCTGCAAAACGCTTTTTAATTGCAACAGGTGCATCGCCTTCGTTGCCCCAAATTTCAGGACTTGAAAAAATGGACTATTTAACTAGTACAACACTTCTTGAGTTAAAGAAAATACCAAAACGATTAACTGTAATTGGCTCAGGATACATTGGAATGGAGCTTGGACAACTATTTCATCATTTAGGTTCAGAAATAACGCTTATGCAAAGAAGTGAGCGACTTTTAAAGGAGTATGATCCTGAGATTTCAGAGTCAGTTGAAAAAGCGTTAATTGAACAGGGTATAAACCTTGTCAAAGGGGCAACTTTTGAGCGTGTTGAACAAAGTGGAGAGATAAAAAAGGTTTACATAACAGTAAATGGCAGTAAAGAAGTCATTGAATCAGATCAGTTACTTGTTGCCACTGGAAGAAAACCAAATACGGATTCTTTAAATTTAAGTGCAGCAGGTGTTGAAACTGGAAAAAATAATGAAATCCTGATCAATGATTTTGGTCAAACAAGTAATGAAAAGATTTATGCAGCAGGAGATGTGACGTTAGGACCGCAATTTGTATATGTAGCAGCCTATGAAGGTGGAATTATTACTGATAATGCTATCGGTGGATTAAACAAAAAAATAGATTTATCGGTAGTTCCTGCTGTTACGTTTACGAATCCGACGGTTGCAACGGTTGGTTTAACAGAAGAACAAGCAAAAGAGAAAGGGTATGATGTGAAGACATCTGTATTACCTTTAGATGCTGTTCCAAGAGCAATTGTAAACCGTGAAACAACCGGTGTATTTAAACTAGTAGCAGATGCAGAAACACTAAAAGTATTAGGGGTTCATATTGTATCTGAGAATGCAGGAGATGTCATCTATGCAGCATCATTAGCTGTTAAATTTGGCTTAACGATAGAAGATTTAACAGAAACCCTAGCACCATATTTAACAATGGCTGAAGGGCTAAAATTAGCTGCACTTACGTTCGATAAAGATGTTTCGAAATTATCTTGTTGTGCAGGCTAAGGGAACTTTTTTTACAACTCCCTATTCAAGTGAACCAGCTAATACTTTACTAAAGGTGTGCAGTAGTTTAGCAAAGTCTACAAAAGATTTCATACACTATTTTGCGATCACCCATTATATAAATGCTTTAAGGGATTTTCTAAGTGCATTTGTGGTCACAAAAATAATTTAACACTGATGATTTCGACATCAAATCTATAATTGATACCTTAACACCGCAGAGTAATAAAGGATGAACAATATGTCAGACTTATTATCCCTACCAGACATTAAAACAATAGAACCACCACAAGAAAATGAAACCGATATGATGTTTAAAGTTGAAGCAGTCGGACCACCTGAACGTTGTCCTGAATGTGGTTTTGACAAGTTGTACAAACACAGTTCAAGAAATCAACTAATTATGGATTTGCCCATTCGTTTAAAGCGAGTGGGCTTACAATTGAACCGTAGACGATACAAGTGTCGTGAATGCGGATCTACCTTCTGGGAACGCCTAATATCTGTAGATGAAAAGCGTAGTATGACCAAAAGGCTTTTAAAGTCCATTCAAGAGCAATCCATGTCTAAGACCTTTGTAGAAGTCGCAGAAAGCGTTGGTGTTGACGAGAAAACTATTAGGAACGTTTTTAAGGACTATGTGGCACTCAAAGAACGTGAATACCAGTTTGAAACTCCTAAGTGGCTTGGGATAGACGAGATACATATTATCCGTAGACCTCGGCTTGTATTGACTAATATTGAACGCAGGACTATTTATGACATCAAGCCAAACCGTAACAAGGAAACAGTCATCCAACGTCTTTCAGAAATTAGTGACAGGACTTATATTGAGTACGTCACAATGGATATGTGGAAGCCCTACAAAGACGCAGTGAACACTATCCTTCCACACGCTAAAGTGGTCGTAGATAAGTTTCATGTAGTTAGAATGGCTAATCAAGCCTTAGATAACGTCAGAAAGTCTTTGAAAGCTCATATGAGCCAAAAAGAAAGACGTACCCTTATGCGTGAAAGGTTTATCCTTCTAAAGCGTAAACACGATCTAAATGAACGTGAATCATTCCTCTTAGAGACTTGGTTAGGTAATCTTCCTGCCTTAAAAGAAGCCTATGAACTCAAAGAAGAGTTTTACTGGATATGGGATACTCCTGATTCAGATGAAGGTCGTCTTCGTTATAGTCAATGGAGACACCGTTGTATGTCCAGTAACTCTAAAGATGCATATAAAGACCTCGTGAGAGCCGTAGACAACTGGCATGTCAAAATATTCAACTACTTTGATAAAAGGCTCACTAACGCTTATACGGAGTCAATTAACAGCATTATTAGGCAGGTAGAGCGAATGGGTAGAGGTTACTCGTTTGATGCCTTACGAGCCAAAATCCTTTTCAATGAGAAGCTCCATAAAAAGCGTAAGCCACGATTTAATTCAAGTGCTTTCAATAAAGCTATGTTACACGATAATTTCAATTGGTATGAAGTGAATGATCATAACATTACAGACAACTTTGGTGTCGATTTTTCCACACTTATTAAGAATTTGGAGAAGGGTGATTTATAAGCCCTTTTCCACCATAAAATCCGAATACCCAAGAATACATAAATATTACAATGTAAGGGAATACCAGAGGGTTTGAACGCCCTGATGGTGTATCCCGAACGGGGTTTCGAGAGATGCATTAAGAATGGTATGCAAGTTGATTGGATAGCAATTTCATTAACCTGAAAAAGGAAAAAAATAGATAGTTGATTCTTCTAAACATATAGTTAGTTCGTCTTGCTATCAAGTGCTGAAGAGTATTAAAAATTGTCATAGATGTATATGTTAACTTAAAAGTGAGCCACTATATTAATTGAAAACTGAGCCACTTTTGATAGAAAATAACCCTATTGAATAATAAATAGGGGGAAATATCAGGAGTGATTGAATTGAAAGAAAAACAAACGATTATAAAACTTTACCTCGATGGGCTAAGCAAAAGAAAAATTGCTTTACTAACGAAGAAATCTAGGAATACCGTTGATAAATATATCAATGAATATGAAAGAAGCAAGGATGAAGATGTTCGTAATCTTCCTATCGCAGAGGATATCGTAAAACCACCAACTTATAAAAAAAGAGTCGGTAGGCGGAGAGTACTATTAGAATCAATTGAAGTTATGTTACGTGATTTTATTAAAGAAAATGAGTGGAAAAAGGACCACGGCATGGCTAAACAACAAATGAAGATTGTAGACATGCATGAGAAGCTGCTCGAGCGTGGCTATTCTATTAGTTATACGACCGTTAGAAACTTCATTAACGATGAGGTGGCAAAAACAAAAGAAGTATTTATCCGACGTCATGCAGAACCAGGATATGAGGTTGAGTTTGATTGGGGAGAAATAAAATTATTTATCGATGAAAAGATGAAAACATTTTCTTTAGCTGTATTTACTTTGGCTCACAGTAATTACCGTTTCGCTAGAATTTATCAATCAGAATCCCAAATCTGTGTATTAGACGTTCACACAAAATTTATCAGTCACATCGGCTTTATCCCTTCGGTCTTTACTTACGATAATATGAGAACTGTTGTTAAAAGCTTTATTGGAACAGAGAAAACAATGACAGACAGCATGATTCATTTATCCAATTACTATCAATTTAAAATTCGTTTATGTGAACCACGAAAAGGAAATGAAAAGGGACATGTGGAACGTAGTGTTGAGTTTATACGTCGTAAGGCATTTGCATCAACTTATCGCTTCTCCAGTTTAGAAGAGGCTGAAACTCATCTTAACAATGAATTAGAGAAACTCAATCAACGTTTTCATCACGAACACAAGGTTTCTCACCTGGAATTGATGCAGACAGAAAAAGAAATAATTGGCCCTACCATAATCGCTCCCTTCGATGTTTCTGAAATATTGGAATGTCGAGTGGATAAATACAGTACGGTTGTCATTAAGCAAAATCATTACTCTGTACCAGAAGGTCATGTTGGAAAATATATCATCGCAAAACTAAGTGCAGATCAGGTTAAGTTGTTTATTGATGGAGAAATTATCGCAACACATAAACGTAATTGGGGTGTCCATCAGTGGGAAATGAATATTTACCATTACTTAGAAACATTTAAAAGAAAAAAAGGTGCCATGGCTCAAAGTGAATGTTTGAGACAAGCACCACAACAAATAAAAAATCTCTACCACAGTCATTATATAGGAAAAGAGAAAGAATTCATAGCGTTACTCCACTACATGAAGGACAACAACAACTTTGAACGTGTCATGGCAGCGGTCGAAGAACTGAATGGAATTCGTTGGGGATACGTTACCACAGAAAGAATTTTGTTTCTCTGCGAGCAATCAGAGCCAACAGGGGTATCTCTGGAAAGGGATGAGACAACGAATCAATCGGAAAGCAATTTGAGAGCCTATGCGAGTCTGTTTCATCAAGTAGATAAGGGAGTCACTCAATATGGATAAGAAAGATGTTTATTGTAATCTAAAAGTGGTCCATTTTTCAGCAAGTTGCTGTTGAAAATGGGGCCACTTATTTTTATGCTTACCATACATAATTAAATGAATGGAGGCAGAAGGAGTGATACGAATAGTGAAAGAATTTGAAGTGATTTCAAGGTATCGACAAGGTGAGTCCTATCGATCTATTGCAAGAGAATTAGGTATTGATCGTAAGACAGTAAAGGTGATTTGTGACCGATATAATGAGAGCATGGACGTATTAGAGAGAAGTCGAAGTGAACAGGAAGTAGAAGAAGCGACTGAACAATTGGTGTTAACTCGGTCGTATGATAGTTCGAATAGAAAAACACGCACTTTTACACCAGAAGTAGAGGTGCGCATGAAAGAACTCTATCAACAAGAAGGTGATAAGAATAAACGTTTAGGTGCCCATAAACAAGCCCTAACAGCTACTGCCGTCCACGAAATACTCAGCGAAGAAGGCCATGTTATTGGTTATCGAACTGTTGCTCATTACTGGCGACAAATGAAACAGAAAACCAAAGAAGCCTTTATTCGCCAAGAATACCCACTAGGATATCGCGTAGAATTTGATTTTGGTGAAGTGAAACTGGAAATTGCAGGAAAGGTTCAAACGTACTACTTAGCTGTGTTTGCTTGCCCTGCCTCTCAATTTTATTGGGCTTATTTATATCCCAATCAGAAGCAAGCAGTGTTTCAAGATGCCCACGTTCAATTCTTTGAAATGGTAGGAGGCGTATATCAAGAAGTCGTCTATGATAATATGCGCAATGTTGTGACACGTTTTATTGGTCACTCTGAAAAAGAACTCAACCAATCACTCATCCAATTATCTTTATACTATGGATTTGAGGTGAATGTGACCAATTGTTTTAGTGGTCATGAGAAAGGGACGGTTGAAGGTCGAGTGAAACATATTCGCCGTCAATGTTTCAGTAAAACCTATCAATTTTCATCCACAGAAGCCGCTCGTACTCACTTAACTCAACGACTCATACAACTAAATCAAACGAGCCAGATTAGTGAGGAAAAGGCACACTTAATGACCTATCGTCCTCCCTTCGAACTCGCTGAGATGATCCAGTGTCGTGTCACAAAATACAGTATCATTCAGTATGAAACCAATGCCTATTCAGTTCCTGATTATTTAGTAGGTCAAACGGTCCAATTAAAAATATATCCTGATTACTTTGTCGTCTATGCCAACCATGAAGAAGTCTGTCGGCATCAAAAAATAGAGGGATCTCATCAGTATCAACTTGACATATACCACTACCTCAAGACGTTGATGAGAAAACCAGGGGCGTTAAAGCACTCATTGGTGCTCAAACATTCGCCTGACTTGAAAGCCCTCTACGACTTACATTATAAAGAAAAACCACGGGAATTCCTAGCCAGATTAGACCAGTGCAGATCCTTATCGAGGGATCAGTTAATAGAAGGCCTTAGCCAGAATACAACGTCGAATTCATCATTACCTCTTTTTCAAGAAGTGGAGGCCATGACAGAGTTCATTGAAGCAGATTGGCAACGATTAAATATTTTATATGGATTGGAGCGTGTGACGAGTGAAAATTGAAGAAGCGGCCAGAGAATTAAAATTAGCTTATATTCGGGAACATTACACAGACTATCTAAAGGAAGCCACTCACCGTGGGTTAAACCTAGAAGAAGCTTTAAACGAATTATTGTGTGAAGAAGTCACGCAACGACGTGAGCGGAGTCATCAACGTCGCATTAAGCAGGCAAAATTTGATCAGAAGAAATACTTAGCGGATTTTGATGATAGCGTATTTGACGAATATCCTCGTCAGCAGCTATGTCAGTTAAAAACACTGGATTTTATAAAGCGGAAAGAGAATGCGATATTAATTGGGAATCCCGGTACTGGAAAAACCCATTTTAGTATTGGAATAGGGATTGAAGCATGTTTACAAGGTTTGAGTGTCCAATTTGTCAATGCACCGAACTTAATTATTCAACTGAAAGAAGCAGTCACACAGAGTCAATTTGTGCGTTTTAAACGTCGGTTTGAAAGTGTGGATCTTGTGATTATTGATGAATTGGGCTACCTCTCCTTTGATGAATCGGGAGCGGAGCTTTTATTCAACTTACTATCAAATCGTAACGACAAAGGGTCGATAATGCTTACCACTAACCTCACCTTTGACCGATGGCAGGAATGTTTTAAAGATCCAACACTTACAGGCGCTTTAGTCGATCGATTAGCCTATCAAGCTAATGTCATTGATATGCGTGGAGAAAGTTACCGAATTAAACAAACGAGTTCATGGATTGATTCAATGACTGACCGATAAATTGCAGCAAAGTGGACCAATTTTGAATAGCAAGGTGGACCAATTTTCAGTTGACATTTACAAAAGAACGATTAATTGAGTTATGTAGAGAATTACGATTACCAAGTATCCGAAAAATGGTACAAGAAGAAGGAACATTTCATAATCCAACCGAAGCCTTTCCTGTTCTTCTCCAAGTCTTAGAACAGGAAAAGAATGACCGCTTTATTCGTTCAAAACAAAATCGAATACGTATCGCTAACTTTCCACAAAAGAAATTGTTAGAAGAGTTAGTAATAGATGCCTTACCAGAACAAGCAAAGCAAAAGTTACCACATCTAAAATCGTTAGATTTTATTAAAGAGGGGCAAAATGTGATTTTAACTGGATCGCCAGGTACTGGAAAATCCCATATAGCGATAGGATTAGGGATGGAGGCATGTTTAACGGGATATCGCGTCTTTTTTGCGACAGTCCCTTCCCTCATCAATCAGTTGAAAGAGCATCGCTCAGAAAGAACCTTACGGTCATTCGAATTAAAATTTGAAAATTACGATCTCGTCATTATTGATGAACTTGGGTATATTTCTTTCGACAAAGAAGGGGCTGAATTATTATTTTCACATCTATCTTTGCGAGCAGGAAGAAAATCTACAATTATCACGAGTAATTTGTCATTTTTAAAATGGCAGGAAATATTTCATGATCCAGTACTAACAGCTGCATTAACCGACCGTTTGACTCATAAATCACATGTTGTAAATATGATCGGTCCTTCTTACAGAATGAAAGAAACAGAACAATGGATAAAAGATAATTCAAAGATGACAGTGGCTCAGTTTTAAATTGCGAAATGGCTCACTTTTAACTTGCGAAATACACATAGAATTCAAACTATTTATATCGAGATAGATATAGAATTCAAATAAAATTAAATAAGCTGGGTAGAATTTAACCCAGCTAATAAAATAATATACTTAATAAAGAATTCTAGTCTTTTACCCAAGAATGTGGTTTTGATTTTCCTTTACTATCTTTTGGTTTTCTGGGACAGTTTCCAGGAAGCGGTCTACTAGATCTTGTAGTGCGTCTTCCGCAATAAGTACAAACCCATTTTTGCATAGTTTTTCACCCCCTTCTCTCTAATTCTTCCATAAAAATTTCATCTACTCTTGAAAAAGATTCCTTCGCTTCTAAATTTTCCTTGGCTTTTTTTCTTTCTTCGGGAGACATATCTCTAACGCTTCTCTTTACTTTATTGCGAGTCTCTGTTTCTAAGTTTTCTATAATTTCATCCTTATTTTCTATAGCATCTTTTAATAAATCGAATAAAAATTTTAGAACCCATAATATAGCTTTACCAATCCATTTCATTATATTTTTTAGAAGTTCCATAAACATCCTCCTTCATTTAATTCGTTTCCAATTACATTTTCCGTGTGAGTAGCAGGTCAGATCATCAGCTGTTGCAGGATTAAACATGGTTGCTTTTGTACGACCGCATTTACGACATTGGTACACTTTGTCTGAGGTAGCTAAAGATAAAGTGTTTCTTATTGTTTTTTTAAAGATTCAGATTATTTCTCCCTTTTCTTTTTTTTAAATCGCTTACTATCCGATTGATATGACGTACTGAATATCCATATTTACTTGCTAATTTATTTGAATTTGAACCATCGTATTCCTTAGAAATTATGTTTTCAAGTCCTTCTTTCGAAAGTATTCTCATTGGAAAGTTAATATACATCCCTTTATAGACTTCGAAGATTTTTAATGTGTTTTCTTTACCTATGATTGATGACAGGTCTTCATATATTACCTGCCAATCATCAGGGTTGGTGTCATTAAAGCTCATATAAACCCTCCTCAAAATGATTCTAACTTTTTCTGCAGGACAAGGTTAGCGACAAAAGACCTAGACAAATTCCAGAGAAATAACAAAGGCATAAATGCATTTAATTGTATAAATGCTTAGGAACAGGTCTTCAACCTTCCTTACTAGCTCCTCTCATGTCTCAAAACCTCGGGGAATCGGGAAATTAACTACTACTAACTAAATCCAAAATTCAATTGGAGAACGCAAAAAGAACCTTCCATCTTGAAGGTTCTTTTTGTCATCAGATTCGATTTTAGGTGTGTTAATTTGAGGTGAATCATTAGGATCGGGGGATGGATTCATTTTCAGATACTCGGCTATATTAGCTTCATTAAAGCATAGTAGGATATCGAACTTTTCTGTATTCTTGTTCCATTGAATTTCTTTGATGAAGGCTAGGTAGATGTCTTTCAAAACTTCCTTGTTCTTCGTTCCTTTAGCAAGTCTTACAAGCCTATTGACTATTGATACGACTTGGTTGATGTCGTAGTCTGAGAAATCTTTTTCCAAACGCTTATCCAGTGCTAAAATCTCATTCTGTAACTCTGTGATTTCAGACTTTAGGCGTAAAATAGCTTCTTGCCATATGTCCGAAAAGTCAGGCTCACTCTCAATTTTTTCTTGATAGACTAGGACATTATTTTGTATCTTGATAATTTTTTCTGTGGTTTTTAATCGTTTCCTTTTCAATTGCTCTTTACCTACAGTATTTTCCTCTTTCATTTTAGTTAAGAGATGTTTGATAAGATCTGGGGAATTGAGAAGTCCTTCCAATCTATCAGCTACTTTTTGTTCAGCGATTTCAGCATTAATTCCGTTCCCACGACAAACGCTTGAGCCTTTATTTTTGAATGTGCCACATACATAATATTTCTTATGAACTTTCGTACCATCTTTTTTCTTGTAGTATGAATTGTTTATGACCATGTGACCTCCACACTGCGGGCATTTGATGATACCAGTCAGTATATTTGCTCCTGTGCGACTTTTCTCGGGATTTCGGGAACGAATTTCTCGGAGTTGAGCAACTTTGTTCCAAGTTGTTTTATCGATGATTGCTTCATGTTTTCCCTTTGATTTAATGGGATTTCCTTGTAATTCCTTGATGTTTTTAGCATTTCTTCCGTATACGATATCACCACAGTAGACTGGATTCTCGAGTATGTCTTTGACTGCAACAGATGAAAATGGATTGCCTTTCTTAGTAACGTATCCTTGCTGATTTAAATCGTTGGCTATTGCTCTTAAACCCATTCCACCTATGTAGGAATTATAGATATGCTTAATGATTTTGGCTTCATCTTGATTAACTACCAAAGTGTTTTTATGAGTTTTATTCTGGAGGTTATCATAGCCTAGCACACGATTTCCATTCCATTCGCCATTTAGAGCTTTTGATTTGTGTCCTAATGACACATTTTCAGCAATGACATTTCTTTCGAATTCGTTCATCGAAGCCATCACTTGTGTCATAAACCATCCAGTAGAACTTGTAAAATCTGTCTTTTCTGAAATAGACTCTAAACCGACATTGTTTTCCTGTAGTTCTTCAATAATCGAAATAGTATCTATTAAGCGACGACTTAAACGACTGAGTTTCCAGATGATGACTACATCAAAAAGACCCTCTTTACTGTCATCCAGTAAGTCCTGCAGTTGATAACGGTTTTCAATAGATTTTCCGCTGATACCTTCATCTGAGTATCCACCAACAAGCAAATACCCTTTTTGTTGACAATAGTCATTGATTACCTTTTTTTGAGCTCCAAGACTATAACCACTTATCGCTTGTTCCGCAGTACTAACTCGTGTATAGTAAACAGCTCGAATTGTTTTACTCATTTCCATAAAAATCTTCCTCTATTTGAACTCTATCATTTCTAAATCTAAGAAAAAGATTATCATGAGCAAAAGATGCACCTGTAAAACAATCAACGAAGATTCGATCTAATGTATTAACATCATCCTTTTTGAAATCAATGATAATGCCTACGATTTCATTTTCAGGATTCACTGCGAATGCAAGGAAATTATTCTCCTGAACAGCAGTGCTAGAACTATTCAATTCTAGGTAAATTCGTTCTAGATAGCTATCTCCAGTCTCTTTGATATCAAGCAAAATTACTTCAGGAGAGTTTTTGTCAAATTCAATATATAAGCCAACTAGAGCATTCTCATCTTCCTGATTGAATAAAGGGAAAAAGTTATTTGAAACGAAACTATCATTTTCGTCAAACCCTAGAAAAACTTGAGTCAGAGCATCATTGTATGTATTGTAACTATGTAGAATAAAAGTTGAAGCATCATAATTTGGTTGAGCGGTTCCTTTGTTTGTCATAGTAATTCCTCCTGTAAAATGTTTTTTTCTAAATCAGTTAAATAAATTTCTTTTACGGTTTTGTCGCCATTAACTTCTATCTTATCAATTATGCTTTGATAGAGTGTAAATTGAGAAAGGGTAGGGTTTATATCTACAGCTAAATTAAAATTAATAAGCTCGATTAATGACTCAGGAATCGTTGGGTCAATCTTAAGTTTTTTTTCACGATTCGATAAAGAAATCAACTGACTTTTAAGTTGGTCATCATCAATTAATCCTCGTTCAAAGGATTGTAATGCTTTTTGTTGTCTCTCTTTTAGCTGTTGTTGTTTCCTTTGGTTACTTTTTACAATTAATCCATTCTTGTTTGCTATGCGTTTCTTGAGTTGTCCAGATACATAGTCAGATTGAATGAATTGATGTGCTTTGTTACTAATGAATTGCTCTATTTCAATTGCATTAAGTATTATTCCATGACAATGGCGCTTGCCATTTGCAATATAATTAGAGCAAATGTAATAGTGATGGTCTTTGTGCTTTTGTGTAGTATGAGTTGGAGAACATAGTGAGCGACAATGAGGACATCGAATCTTTTTCTGTAAGATGTACCTTCTAGTTACTCGTTGAGCTTGCTTCCCCTTGCTGTTCATTTTATTAACAGCTTTCTGGAACAATTCTTTTTCAATAATGGGAAGGAGATGGCGATTTTCATCACCATATTTGCTTCGTATATTACCAATGTAAGAAGTGTTTTTTAGGATTGAATGGATTCTAGCTGGAGTCCACAATTTTTCATTCCAATTGAGTATTCCTAAATTATTTAAATGCTCAGCAATGGCTTTGTAACCTAGGTCTTCTTCCACATACAATTGAAAAATAAGGTGAACAATCTCTGCTTCTTCCTTGATGATTTCAAGTTCATCATCTATTATTCGATAACCGAAAGAGACGCTTTGATTAACCTTCTTTCCTTCCTGATGCATCTTCCTGTACGCAATTTGCTGATTGTCTTTGATGGTATCCAATTGATATTCTCCAATGGCTCCTAGTAAATGAATTAGTAATGTATCTTGAGCTTTGTTGTTACTTAAGCGTTCATTGATACTGATTACAGTGGTTTCATTATCTTGACAATACAGAAGAAAGTTTTGAAGTTCTTTCAAATTACGTGCTAAGCGGTCATGACGCCAAACTAAGATAACATCTATTGAGTGGGTAGCAATATATTCTTTCATTGCTTGAAAACCATTACGCTCAGTGTTTTTACCACTCATGACATCTTGAAAGCTAGCAATGATTTGGATATCGTTTGTTTTAGCATAATCCTCCAGCTCAGATAATTGAGCTGGAATGGATTGTTGCATTTCGGTTGATTGTCTTGCGTAGCAAACACCTGTTCTATTCATCTTCATCTTCATTTTCATCTTCTTGTACTCCTTCAAGTTGTATCATGACTTGGACTAACAAATCGAGGAACAACTTAATTTGATCATCTGTTTCTGATTCGTTCATTAGGTATCCTCCTTAAAGAATTAGATCATTGTCATCTAGAATAAAATCATCGTCAGATTGACTAAGATTCCCCAGCTTTTGGGTCAAACTAGGATGGGCTGATAGAGTGTAAGCATGATTTCCTTCGGGCTTAATTTCATGTAAGCCTGCTCTTACGTATTCATCTGGAATGGAAATGCGATAGCTAATAAACTTTTCACCCTCAATAATCTTCCTTGTCGTAATCCGATCTCGTTCAGTGGTTTTAATTACATCTGATTCAATCCACTTCTTGATAACAATCCTTGAATCTTCGAATCCTAAGGAACTTAATACATTGGAAAGCTCATCGCGATAAATGCATACAGTTTCTTCATCAAAGTATCCTATCTTAGTTCTACTTAATGGAGACAGTAAGGTCTGATTCGCAAGTAGATACTGTAATAATTTTTCGTGAGCTTCTTTTCCTATGTCGCGTGATCGATGAGACTGATTTTCTTGTTTGACTAGTAAGTCTCTAATCGCATCTGTATCGACCTGCAATATCTCAGTGTCATTTATCAGATTAGCAGTTGCTAAAATGATAGCTAACTTCTTCAATACTCGTTCACTTGTCACTGTTAACTCTAAGCTATTTCTTAATTCATCAATAGCATTTTCAAAGTAATACTCTATATCAGCATCTTCAGTAAATAATGTTTCTACAAAAGTTGGTAAGAGCCAACCATAGTTGGAAGAAATAGTAGATTTAATTAACTCTGCTTGTTCTGCTGATTGTGTCCAAGGGATATCCTGAAAGTTAAAAACTCGAACTTTAAGACCAGTATTTCCAGATAAACGATTAAATATATCGAGTTCTCCAGAGCTTAGAATGGTCGTTGACCAAGTGCCAACATCTTGCAATGACCCATCATTTTTTGCTCTTGATCGTCCTACCCCTTCTGTAAGAGTATAGATGAGCGTATCTAGTTTCTTATGATTGTTAGCACTCAGCTCATCAAATGCAATAGGAATACCATGAAGTCCTTCAAGTAGTCCAAGGTTAGCATTGTGTGTTCCGTTCCATGATCTCAGTAATGAGCGATGTCCCTTGTTGGGGTCGCCAGCAACCGAGATGGCTAATGATAAAGATGTAGTCTTTCCAATTGATGAATCACCTGAAAAATTGATAAGTAAGGACTTAAGGTCAGGATAACTATGATTCAAATGAGAAATAATGGGACTACTCAAACCAAGAACTACTGCTAGTTCAAGAGGGGTATGACCTTTTACAAAGGACTCATACATCATAAGCCAGTCATGTAAGGAACCCTGTGGTTTAAGAGTGAATTTTTCATGTCGGACTTCAATGTTATGGTTGAGAGCATTCTTTGTTAATACTTCATCTGTAATAAAAATTGTTTGGTCATTAAATTGACTAAAACCATAAGAGGTTACTATGTAGACAACTTCCGCTTCAAACATGCTTGTCAGCAAAGCCTCACTTAGGGTGCTTTTATTATTATGGTTAACATCAAGACCAAATCGCATTAGAGAGATAAGCCCTTGTGGTAGAAGCTCGGTATATGCAACAATAGTCTTTTGCAAAGTATGCAAAATTGAATGTCTGTACTCAATTTCATAACTCTGCTCATTCGTATCATGGTTAATAAAAACCTTTGATACTTTTGCATAGAGAGAACAGATAACCTTGTCACGGATAATGCCATTTTCAATGCTATAAGTGAAATCGTTAATCTGTAAATCTTGGTGCCCATTAATTTCCATAATTTAACCTCCCTCTCGTAACGATGATCTCTTTGGCAAGAGCTTTTGAGGCAATAAAATCTAAAGCCCAGACTGATGTAAAATCAAAAGGGTCAACACGTCTGGATAAAACAAAGATTTCTTCATGAGAATTTAATTTCTCCATAATCTCTTCTTCTAAATAGATAAAAGGTCTTTCTAATCCATAACCATAGAATGATTTTACGTTAGCTATTTTATCCGTGTGTGCTTTTGAGACTTTTAAAGTGATATATGGTAGATAATAGTTACCACCATAAATTGATTGCCTTTCTGGTTTGATTATTAAACAGATACTTTCTTCTTCTTCGAAAATTAAAGCAACTGAAGCAACTACACAAAGGTGATTACTTTTCTCCTCAAGCTCATTTGTATTTGTAAAATCTGAAATGTAATTTACCATGTTCTAATCCTTTCTGTTTTTTGTACTTAAAGTTCCGATACTCCTTCCCCGTTTGTTAAATTAATCATCCGTAATTAATTGCTACGGTAAATGCATAATAAAACATTTAGGAAAATGAAACTCGGACTTAAAAGACTAAGTTAAAAGGAAGTTTAGTCCGGAAAGTTGATTCAGGATAAATACAAAAAACCTATTCAATTAAGAATAGGGAGTCATAAAGCGTAATTAAGAAGAACTAGATATCTTTTCTTTTAACATAAATAAAAGGATGGGTTCCATTGGGTAAATAAGAAGATAAAGATTGTAAAAGCTTAATAATTTGCTTATTAAAAACGAAATGAAGTTTTGGAGAAAGGGAACTCGCTTCTTGCAAAACTCTAAAATCTTTAAAATCTGAGTATTCATACTTAATAGTATGCGTGTTAGGTTTTAATCCTTTCAACTTTTCGAGCAATAATGAAAGCTGTGCTTGATCTTCTTTAAATCTTGCTCTGATATCCGTGTGTAGATCGTGACGAGAAATCCGTAGGTTAAATAAATCAAAAATAACTGTCAGAGTTTTTTCCTTATTTTTACTATTTAAGTTCATAATTTTATTTGGAAAGGTAATTTTTGAATAATCTTTTTCTTCAGGGAACAAGATAATTCTATCTTCCAGTTTTAATTCTGGATTTCTTTTTGAATGTTTCCTAGTGTAACTATTATGTGAACTTGGAAGAAATGCATCATCTTTTTTGAGTAAGTTAACATAGTATTCTAAATAGAAATTATATTTTTCAACAAGACTAACGGGGTGATGATTTTTGGCGAGAGGTTCTAATAACATGGCAAGCAACATATCATCGTTATACAACTCATAGTTTTTTTGAAAAATAAACTTTGATTTTTTATATTGTAATTTTTCAGATTCTTCAGCTATTATACTAAAGTCTTTAATTAGCTTATCACTACTACCGTAGCTAACAAGAAAGTAGAGGAGATAGAGTAAAACAGGGGAACTAATCTCTAAATCGTAGAAGTCCTTCTTTGATATTAACTTTAATAATTCTGGTTGAGATAATTTTAAGAAATTGTGAAGATCAGACGTTAACTTATACTCGTATACGTCCTTATCCATTTCATCATCAAGTGGGAAAAACTTCGATATTAAATCCTCTAGTTCCTCAAGTTCATCTTTGAATAAATCTCGATTCCACTTTAAACTAAACAGATAGATAGAAATCAAGTATTTAATAGTAAGCATTGTTATCTGATTACCATTTTTGTCACCGTATGATCTGTCGGCTGATTTAAGACTTTTTGCTTCTACCTTTAATATAGATGCTGTACGATACGAATCGTATTCCTGACCTATGTAACCATCTTTCTTTTTTCGTGGTTTGGAACCAATATAGAGCAAATTCTCTCTAAAATTTTTCAATGTCATAGTAGTCTTTTCTGTATCTTCTTCCATATAAGTCACTTCCTCACTCTTAAATAATCTTTTTGGTACGTTAGTATTGATTATATAATAGAATTCATTACTATAGCAACGCTTTCAATATTTTAAGTGCTGTTTTAAATTTAAGAATTAGGAGTGAATTATTAATAATGTTGTAGATTTCAAATCATTCATAGCTGACTATCAACTAATACCCAATTCTTTTGAACTTTAGGAGAGAGTGGATGATAACACTTCAGTTTGTTGCTGTCAGTTAACACTTTTACTTTTTCACTTAAATCTTCCTTTTTGAGCAAAGCTAGTAATTGCTTTAAGCGTTGTTTAACTTGTTTGTTCTTTTCAGGGAGACTACCGTAAGCTAAAATGATGAGATTTGAATCTTTACAGCAGGCTAAAATTTGTTCATCATTGCTCTTGTTAGTCGCTGTCTTGAAGTTGTAGGTGTGCTTCCCGTTCTTCGGGAATTCGGGAAATCTTGGTTTTGAGAATAGGTTAACAGAAAAAAATCCACCAAAACCCAGCTTGTGAATGCTGTTTGTCATGTGCATCGTTGTCAAATCAGTAATCACTAATTCACTAATGGATGGATACAAAGTGATAATAGTGACTTTTGGTTGCTTGGGATCCCATATACGCTCTAGGACATAGCGATGTGACCCATCATCTTCTTCAATCGTTTTTACTGTAATCAGTGTTGTTAATTCTTTCATTGTGCAAACCCCTTTGTTCTATTTTTTCGTTTAATCTCTTTAGAGACAGCAGTAGCAATTAGTACTAAAACATCTAAGAAAAGTGTAATGTAAAACATTCTCTTCAACTCCTCAATTTTTTTTCATCAATCCAATAAGGATAATTTGGACAATAACAAAAGATTTTAGAATAGATAACTTAAACATTGTAATCTTCCTTTTGAATTTGATATTGCATTAACTGTGAATCTACGATTAAACCAATCAAACTCAATGGTAGAGACAAATTGCCTATGGGTTCTATAAAATACACCATGACATCGTTAACCACATAAAGAGAGGTCAGAACACTTTGATTTGGCTGAAAAAATGATGCGTAATCAGCAGGTAAGAAAGAATCATCTAATTCTTCAAATTCAAATACATACGATTCATATGCTAGGTCATCCCTAGTAATTGGATGACCTAAGTGTTTGCTAATCCATTCAAGTGCTAATGACTCTTTACTCATGAATAACACCTCCTTTGTTCAAATAACCTTCCTTTAAGAAAGAGAAATACTCTGTTGGAGATACAATCAAATGATCTACTAGTTCAATGCCTAGTAATTCACCACATTTCTGAATGACCCTTGTGAAATAGATGTCAGTCTCGGAAGGTGTCACATCATAGGATGGGTGATTATGAGCTAAAAACAGACGAGCAGAATTAGATAAAATAGCATTTTTGAATACCTCCCTAGGTGTTGCGATGGTTGCATTCAGCGAACCAACCGATACAGTTGAGATAAAATTGATGGCTGATTTAGTATTTACTCCAATGACAATTAAGGTTTCACGGTCATTACTACCAATGAAATCACGGGTAAAGTTTGAAACCTCATCAGTAGAAGCTAATCGCACATCCCCATACTCAATCTGATCAACGATTACTTGCTTTAATTCGACATATGATACAGTTTCCATATATAACGCCTCCATATATTTAATAAAGAAAAATCCCCCATCGATGGCAGTCGATGGGGGATAGTAATCCTTGAATGTGACAGGTTTCGGCTGTCTATCATTCGACACTATAATATATGCTTAAAATGTTAAATAAATACAATCCTAAATGAGTTTAAGAAGATTACAAAAACGTTACAAAAAGAGAGAGTATGCTATAATATGCTTAATTTACTGAGTATAGTAAAAAAATATATAAGAATAAATCAAATGAGGTTTTTGAAATGAATGAATCAATGAGAAGAGAATTGACAAGTATAAATATAGCTGAAAAATCACAATTAATATGGAATATTGCTGATACATCATTGAGAGGACTCTACAAACCACATGAATACGGAGAAGTAATTCTTCCAATGACTGTGATAAAACGCTTTCATGACATCTTGCTTCCAACAAGGGAAAAAGTCCTAGATGAAGTGGAGAAACGAAAAAATCTTGCTGTTAAGGAAGGATTCTTTAGACGTGCATCTGGGTATGTTTTCTATAATACAAGTCTATACACCTTTGAATCTCTTCTTACAGACTCAGAAAATATTGAAGCAAATTTTCGAGCTTATCTCAATGGATTCTCTGACAATGTGCAAGACATAATAGCACACTTTGAATTGGATACCCATATTACAAAACTTGCCAAATCAGATAGATTGTTTCAAGTTTTACAAGAATTTTCGACACCTAAAGGGTATATGGGAGCCGATAAGATTAGTTCAACAGATATGGGATATATTTTTGAAGACTTAGTTAAACGATTCTCTGAAAGTTACAACGAAGATGCAGGAGAGCACTTCACCTCCAGAGATATCATTTATTTGATGACAGACATCTTATTAGAGAATGAAAAAGTCAGCTTAGAAAGTGATGGAGTATCAAAGTCTGTCTATGATCAGACAATGGGAACGAGTCAAATGTTGACTGCCATGGAGGAAAGATTAAAGCTTCTAGATAGTGAAGCAAATGTACAATTGTATGGTCAGGAAATCAATCCACAAACATTTGCAATTGCAAAATCAGATATGCTAATTCGCGGAGGCAGCCCCGATACAATGTTTTTAGGGAATACATTGACTGATGACAAATTTTCAGGCTTTAAGTTTGACTATGCGATTTCTAACCCTCCATTTGGGATTGACTGGAAAACTGCATATAAAAAAGTCAAAACTGAACATGACAAAGGTGCAGAAGGAAGATTTGAACCAGGACTACCAAGAAAATCTGATGGTCAATTACTTTTCATGTTAAATGGACTAAGCAAATTAAAAGATACTGGTCGAATGGCAATTGTTCATAATGGTTCAGCCTTGTTCAGTGGATCAGCTGGAGGTGGCGAGAGTGAAATTCGACGTTATGTCATTGAAAATGATTGGCTAGAAGCTATTGTGCAATTACCAAATGATGTTTTCTATAATACAGGAATCACAACCTATATCTGGATTTTTTCTAAAACAAAAGAGCCTTTACGCGAAGGTAAGATACAATTGATTGATGCATCAAACATGTTTGAAAAGAGACGTAAGCCTATTGGGACTAAGCGGGTGGATTTGAGTGAACCATGTCGTGAAGTGATAGTTCAAGCATACGGAGAGTTTTTGAACAAAGAATACCGAATGGGAAATAAAACTGTTGATTCTAAAATCTTTGATAACGAAGATTTTGGTTCATACAAAGTGACTGTGGAATCACCACAAAAGGATGAATTCGGCAACCCTATTTTGAAAAAAGGTAAGCCAGTTGTTGACACTAGTTTAAGGGATACAGAAGACATACCACTAAAAGAGGATATTACAGAGTATTTTGAACGTGAAGTTAAACCATTTAATCCCGAAGCGTGGATAGATAAAAGTAAAACTAAAATTGGTTACGAAATACCTTTTACTCGTTTATTCTATAAATATGAGGCTCCAGAAAAAACAGAGGACATTGCAAAACGTATCTCAGAAATAGAGTCAAGAATTGTAAAGAGTTTTGAAGCCTTATCTGGTGAGGAGGTTGAAGTGGACGATGAGTAGACCAATGAAAGACAGTTATGTGGAATGGATAGGTTTTATACCAACTAATTGGAATGTGCAACGGTTAAAATTTCTTAGTAGCATAAAAACGGGAAATAAAGATACTATTGATAAAGTCGATGAGGCAGAGTTTCCTTTTTTTGTTAGATCACCTAAAGTTGAGAGAATTGATAGTTATTCATTTGATGGAGAGGCAATTCTTACAGCAGGAGACGGCGTGGGGGCGGGGAAAGTTTTTCACTATGCTAACGGTAAATTCAATTATCATCAACGTGTTTATAATATACATAATTTTAAAAATATAAACGGTATTTTTTTATATTACTATATGAAAGTTAATTTTATAAAAGAAGTAGAGAAAGGTACAGCTAAATCGACTGTTGATTCAATTCGGTTACACATGCTACAGAATTTTTCGGTTTGCTTACCTCCAATAGAAGAACAACAAAGAATTGTATCTTTTCTTGACGAAAAAGTTACTCACATCGATAGCATACTAGCAGACACTAAAGAGTCAATTGAAGCACTAAAATCATACAAACAGTCCCTCATTACTGAGACTGTAACAAAAGGATTAGATGCTAATGTGGAGATGAAAGATAGTGGAATTGAATGGATTGGTTTGATACCTACACATTGGAATTCAGCATTGCTCAGTCAATACTTTAAACAAGTAAAGAATAAAAATAAAGAATTAATTGAAACTAATTTATTATCACTCTCTTATGGGAAAATAATTCAAAAAGATATCAATACCACAGATGGACTTTTACCAAGTAATTTTGAAGGGTACAATATCATTCAAGATAATGACATTGTACTACGAATGACTGACCTTCAAAACGATAAAACAAGTTTACGTGTAGGATATTCTAATCAGGACGGTATAATTACATCAGCATATATAACTGTTAGGCCATATAATACAATTCATAGTCATTATGTTTATTTTTTCTTACATTCATTTGATATTTATAAAGGGTTCTATGGTATGGGCTCAGGAGTCCGACAAAATGTGACATTTGAAATACTAAAAAAATTAGAGATACTTTTACCACCATTAAATGAGCAGAAGATGATAGTAGAGTATATTGAAAATAAAATTCTAGTAATTGATGAGTTAATAAATGATAAAGAATCATTAATAAAGGAGATAGAATCTTATAAAAAATCTTTCATCTATGAATACGTCACTGGAAAGAAGGAAGTGAAGTAATGGCAATCACAAATACTCGTGAAGTACAATTTGAATCTGATATTGAACATTATTTGATAAATAAAGGTGGGTACACAAAAGGAAATCAGTCAACCTATGATAAAGATTTGGCAATGGATGTTGAAAAGCTTGCTTCTTTTCTTGAAGATACACAGTCAAAAGAATGGCGAAAGTATCTCAGGATATACGGAGACGATGCAATCTACCAATTGGGAAAACGTGTGAATGATATGATTGACCAATACGGTCTGTTACATGTTTTAAGGTCAGAAGTGACTGATCGTGGGTGTCGATTTAAGCTTATAGCATTCAAGCCAGAGTCAACACTAAATACAGAAACAATGAGAATGTACGAAGCAAATCGAATTGAAGTCATCCGACAGTTTTCTTATGAAAAAGAGCGGAACTATACATTGGATATGGTGTTGTCAATCAATGGAATCCCTATGGTTGCTTTAGAACTTAAAAACCAACTGACTGGACAATCTGTGGATGATGCAAAAACTCAGTACATTAGAAATAGGAATCCTAGAGAAAAGTGTTTTCAATTCAATAAACGCTTCTTGGTCTACTTTGCTGTAGATTTGTACGAGGCATGGATGACAACTAAGCTAGCAAAAGAAAAAACATACTTTCTTCCATTTAACCAAGGATCTAATGGAGCTGGGAATGTTGGAGGTAAGGGGAACCCATCAAATTCTGATGGCTATGCCACATCCTATCTTTGGGAAAACATTCTAAAAAAAGATAGTCTGTTAGCAATTCTACAACGATTTTTACATTTGGATGTAGATGAAAAAACCAAGAAACAGAGTCTCATCTTTCCTAGATACCATCAATGGGATTTGGTCACAAAGCTTTCTGCTGATGTAAAAGCAAATGGAGCTGGGAAGAACTATCTAGCTCAACACTCTACAGGTTCAGGAAAAAGCTACAGTATCACTTGGCTAGCCTACCGACTATCTACATTGCATGATGAATTGAATCAATCTGTCTTCAATACTGTCATCATTGTTACTGATCGCCGAGTCCTAGACCAACAACTTCAAAAAGATATCATGAGTTTTGACCATACTCCAGGAGTTGTTGAAACCATTGATGAGAAAAAATCATCAAAAGACCTAAGAGATGCTATCAATGATGGACGAAGAATCATCATAACTACCTTGCAAAAGTTTCCAGTCATTTACAAAGAAGTTGAAAACACGCAAGGGAAAAAATTTGCAGTAATTGTCGATGAGGCTCATTCTTCTCAAACTGGTAGTAGTGCCCAAAAGCTAAAGGTTGCACTTGGTGATAAGACAGAAGCATTGCGTCAATTTGCTGAAATAGAAGAGCTAGAAGAAGAGGAACTGATAGACGAAGAGGACTTCATCGTTCAAGAAATGTTGGCGCACGGAAAACACAGTAACATGAGTTTCTTTGCATTTACAGCAACACCAAAACCTCAGACAATTGAGATGTTTGAAACACCTCGTACTGACGGTGGGTATCGTCCGTTCCACATATATAGTATGAGACAAGCGATTGAAGAAGGGTTCATTTTGGATGTCCTAGAAAACTATATGACCTATGAAACAAGTTACCAAATTGCGAAAGCAACAGAGGACAACCCTGAGATCCCAGTGACTCAAGGTGTAAAAGCTATTCGAAGGTTTCAATCCATGCATCCTTTCAATTTACGACAAAAAACAATCGTCATGGTTGAGCAGTTCAGAGAAATTACAGCAAAAAAAATAAATGGACAAGCTAAAGCGATGCTAGTAACCTCTAGTCGACTTCATGCAGTTCGGTATTACTATGAGTTTAAAGACTATATAAAGGAACAGGGTTACGACAATCTCGATGTTTTGGTTGCCTTCACGGGTGTTGTCAATGATGCGGAAAGAGAATACAGTGAGGCTAGTATCAATAAAACTAAAGATGGCAGACCTATTTCTGAGAGACAACTTCCTAATGAATTTGATACGGATAATTTCAACATGCTAATTGTTGCTGAAAAGTACCAAACTGGATTTAACCAGCCTAAGCTACATACGATGTTCATTGACAAGAAACTAAAAGGCGTCAAAGCAGTACAGACACTTTCTCGATTAAATAGAACTACATCAGGTAAGACAGACACATTTATATTAGATTTTGCTAATAAAGCTGAGGACATTCAAGAAGCCTTTAAGCCATACTTTGATGCAACAGAACTAAGTGAACCAATTGATGTCAATATGGTATACGATATGCAACAAAGAATAAGAGCCAAATACCTATACAATGATTCCGACATCGACAAGTTCATCAAAATTTACTATAAAGAAGGTCGACAGACAAATACTGATCTGGGGAGGATGACAAGTCTTTTTAAACCGATACTAGAAAGATACCAAGATTTAGGGGAAGAGGAACAGTATCAATTTAGAGTCGGATTACGTAAGTTCATCAAGTGGTATGGATATATCACTCAAATTACAAGAATATTTGATGGGGAACTACACAAAGAATTCATTTTCGCCAAGTATCTTGAAAAGTTCATTCCGAAGGTAGATAGGGAGAATGTAGATTTAGACGGTATCATTCAACTGGAGTACTACAATTTAAAAGAGAGTTTCAAAGGAGATATTTCCATCAAGGAGAACGATGGGGCATACGAATTAACTCAAGTAAAAGGAAACACAGACCCAATGAAACCAGAAGAGCTAAGTGATACATTAGATAGTATTATTAATGGGATCAATAAAGAGTATCCAGGAGTGGTCTCAGAAGAGAATAGGGTAATTCTTGAAGATTTGGTTTCTGTAATTAATGAAGAAAATAAGCAACTAGAACGTTCTGCTAAAACTAATGACTTCAAAATGTTCTTAGATACGTTTCAACCAATCTTTGATGACAAGACCATAGAGCAATACGACAAGACAATTGAGACTCATGACAAAAAAATGAAAGCATATGAGAAAATTTTTCAAGACCCAGAGCTATACCATGCTGTTAGGATAGTATTAGCGAAAGAAGCGTACAAGAAGTATCGAAGTGTAGTGCTGTAAAATTTTATTTGTCCTAATTTGGATCTAATATCTTCTATTCATAACCTTATCTAAAAAAGATAGCTAGACTTTCTGATGAATATTTGCTAACTTTTAAGTAAATAAGATAAGGAAGTGATTAATGTGAGTAGTGGAGAGAAATTTAAAGCTATAGTAAAAGAACATGAAATGTATCATGATTTAGTTGATACCGATGTTGATGAAGAGAATGGTGAGAAAGTCGACACAATGATTTTTCAGCTTGTTGAAGTAGTTGAGGGACATCATGAATACGATGAAGCCGAGGACATGATTCATGTGTCAATGGAACGATTAGAAGAGTTATATGATGAGCCAATCAATGATTCAGCTAGATACCTAGCAGTGCTTTCTAATGAGTATATAGAGGAAATAGGAATGTACGATTTACATCTATATTCCTTAGAAGAAATTTAAATAATAACTAACTAGAAGAATCTCAAAAGTCTTTGCTCTGTTTGTGAGAAAGATTGATGAGATTTTTTTTGCTAAGTCATACCAAAATAGATAATAGAATTTATTAGCTATCGATGGTACGGACATAGTTATCATAAATAGGTGGTCCTTTTAGGAGAGAATCCGGGAAAGAACAGCTATCAATAAGAACTTCAGAAGTAAGCAAATGCCCAATTTATAACATCATACTGTTAACCTGATAATTTGCTATAGGAAGGGGGAGAAAGAATGACAACTGTGATGTGGTTTCGGCGTGATTTAAGAATGGTTGATAATAAAGCTTTGGCCAGGGCATTTCAGGATAGTGAGGATGTTCTGTGTGTGTTTCATTTGAACCCCGAACAACTAACTCAAGAATATTCTTCTAGCCAGTCTGCCTTTCTTCAAAGTGTCGAACACTTACGACAAAGTTTAGCCAAAGAAGGCATTCAACTCTACCTTCTCTATGGAGAACTAGAAGAATCTTTTGATCAATTAAGACAAGTCTTACCTAATTGGACGGATGTTTATTTCAATTATGATGAAGCCGGGTATGGGCGATTACGCGACCAACGGGCTGCGACTTATTTCAGAACTCATGGTATTAAAATTCACGCCTTTCAAGATCATTACTTGCATGGAAGTCAAGATGTGAAGAATCAATTTGGTAAGACATACAAAGTTTTTACACCTTATTATCGAGTTTGGCGAGCTTTACCCAAAGAAAAGCCGGTTTCGGTTGATTTATCTTTTGCTCGAACCATCGAACTAAATCAAGATCCAGAGACTTTGAAAATATTCAACCGCTTATGGGAACCATTATCTTTCTATCATCCAGGCACTGAAGTGGCGCTCACGAAATTAGATTCGTTCATCGCGGATAAATTAGAAAATTATCAAGTTCAGCGCGATTATCCCAGTATTAATGGAACTAGCCAATTATCTTCGCATTTACGCACAGGTGAAATCTCGATTCGCATGGTATTTGACGCGGTTATTCATTACATCCCTTCCGATGCGCAAGAAACCTTTATTAAAGAATTGGCTTGGCGTGATTTTTATAACATGGTCTATGTAGAGAACCCGAGGCAGAAGGAGAAGCCATTCAGAGTCAATACAAGGACCTAGAGTGGGATAACAACCTTGACCTATTCAACCTATGGAAGAAAGGTGAGACTGGATTTCCTATTGTGGATGCAGCTATGCGCCAATTAAACACAACCGGTTGGATGCATAATCGTCTTAGAATGATTACGGCGTCCTTCTTAACCAAGGACTTGTTGATTGATTGGCGGTGGGGAGAACGCTATTTCCAACAAATGCTGATAGATTACGATCCAGCAAGTAATATTGTTGGATGGCAATGGGTAGCTTCTACGGGGACCGATGCAGCGCCTTATTTCAGAATTTTCAACCCGACTACTCAATCTAAACGGTATGACCCAGAAGGTGAGTTCATCAAACACTATCTACCTTAACTAGCTGATGTTCCTAAAAAATGGCTGCATGAGCCGGCCCGTATGCCATTAAACATTCAAGAAACGTCTCATTGCATCATAGGGCAGGACTACCCAGTACCGATAGTAGACCATAAGATTCAACGCCAAATTGCCATCAAAAGATATAAAGCAGCTAGCAAATCAGAAGATAATTTTATCAGTTAGCCACCATTATGTCTGTTTTAGCTTGCGAGTTTCACAAGAGTTATCTCTACTGCTCTTTGTCAGTGCCATTGGAATTGGGGAGTATGGTAGAAAAAAGCGTTTATCAGCACCTTATTACTTGGAAGGATTAAGGATTAAAAGTTAGTACATCAAGATAAAAAAGCACTCTGATATAGTGGAGCGAGACCTAAACCCCGACAAGGATTTAGGATCACAACACATCATCTGGAGTGCCTTTTTATTGAGCTATTTAGCTTTAGGTTGTGAGATTTAGAAATCAAACTTTCCACTTTGCTTAGATTCTATTCTACTAAGATTTGGCCCATCATACCAGTGTCTTCATGTTCTAGAAGGTGACAGTGATACATGAAGAGGCCTTTTTCTGGAAAGTCAACTTCAATTTGGACGCTCTCACCAGGATAAAGAGCAATGGTATCTTTCCAACCTCGTTCATTTTCAGGAGGGATTGCGCCATTTCGGTTTAGCACTTTGAATTGAAGACCGTGAAGATGGAAGGGATGAATCATACCACCCATCATGTGTCGTGTATTTTCTATTTCCCAGACCTCTTTTTCTCCTACTTTTGCTTGCAAATCGATTCGGTCCATGTCAAATTGTTTGCCGTCAATCGTGACCATATTCCCCATTCCACTAAAAGTCATCTTTTTATCCGGGGATACCTCATCAGCTGTATGAGTGATGGTATTCATCGTAGTTGGTAAAGGTACATCTTCTTCGGTACTTTCTTCGGTCACATTAAGCGTTAGAACGGGGACATCACCTGTCATTAATTGAATGGTGTCTCCCATAGTATAGCTGCTGAGATCAACAATAATCTCCGCTCGTTCCCCCGGAACAAGTTGCAAGCTTTCCATTGGGATAGGTTCATTCAGGAATCCACCATCCGAAGTAATCTGGTAGAAACTAGTGTCATCAGACAGATGAAATTGGTAGTTGCGGGCATTGGATCCATTAAGGAGACGCAGCCGGATTTTCTCATTCTTAACGTCTACATAAGGGTTAATGGTTCCGTTTATAACCAAGGTATCCCCATAAGTTCCGTCAGGACTATAAGCAGTGGAATAATTGAGCTGATTATTTTCATCGAAGAGGCGGTCTTGGATGATAACCGGAAAATCATTGATGCCATATTCCTTAGGAATCGCCAAAGAGTCTGAATGATCGTCTTCGATATAAATTAGACCCGCCAAGCCATAATAAACCTGTTCTGCTGTTTCACCGTGGGGATGAGGATGAAACCAGAGGGTTGCCGCTTCCTGATTAACCGTGAATTCTAAATTGACGCTTTGATTGGGAGCAATAGGCGAATGTGGTCCACCATCTACATTCGATGGTACTTCCAAACCGTGCCAATGAAAGGAAGTAGCCGTATCCAATTCATTTTCAGTTTGAATGGAAACCTGTTGACCGGTTCTTAGGTGAATGATTGGTCCTAAGATAGAGCCGTTATAACCATAGCTTTGGGTGGCTGCCCCTTCTTTTAATTGTGTATTGCCTTGCTGTGCGGTAATAGTATAAGAAATCTCTCCATCTGGGTTGGTTACACCTTCAAGAATAGAAGGAAGATTTAGTTTATTCGATGGCTCGTTTGACGGCGCTAATTCGGTCGTGACCTCACCGTTCATGTTCATCATGCCCATTCCCGATATTTGTCCAGCTTGATTGGGGAAAAAAATAAAAGAGATAGTAGCAAACAACAGTAAGACAATCCCTAAACGTATAACGTTAACTTGCTTCTTCAATGTGACTCCTCCTCATGTTTATGATGACAAACCGTTTTTACTAAAAATGGTGAAAATTCTATCTAAAAAAGGAAACTTACCGAGTTCTAGGCATCATGTGAAGCTAGACTCCTTGTGAAATAAGAAATGAAATATAAACTAAACCCGTCGCTCTCTGCCTTTGGTCAAAACCTGCTCGCCACTAACAAACATTTGTCATTCAAACACTATTTATTATAATTATAGCATATTAATCTTTAAAGATTTATCTTTCAAATAGTAAATTTATATTGTTTTTTTGAGGAAAAACGATTAAATAATGTGGCCGCAGAGTGGGATTAATGAAAAGGTGAGGTGTGAGTAGGAATTTTCAGTTTGCTTGAGCTTCATGCAAATATCGTTTAATATTCAGTAAAGTCCCTCACATAAAAAAAGGAGCACACCAGATGAGAATCCATACTCTAGAAAAAACAGATATTGTTAAGTTAAAAGATCTCCTTGATGTTTACTGTGAAGCCTTTGAAGAAGTGCATCCATTCCCTTCTGATGTTGCTTGGCAAAGGTTAATGGGTCATCCAGCTGCACCAGAATAAAGGGGTAGGAAAAGCGCTACCATCTAAAAAATACAATCCAGAAACGGTATGTACAGTCTGTATATACTTGATCTAAAAAGAATGGTAGTTACATTGAGATTCATTTTATATCGTATCAAAATAGTTAATAGAATTTATTCTCGATCGATGATAGGGACTAAGTTATGATGAATAGATAGTAAAAATTTCGAGATGAATTATTAATGAACATTCAAAATAATCCTGCATTAGCATTTCAATTGTTTGAAGAGAAGAAATTTATTGAATCTAAGAATCTTTATGAGGAGATACTTGAGAAAACGTTAGCGTTAAATGTGACTATTCAAGTGAGGTATGGTTATGGATATCATTTTAGTGTATTAGGTTTAGTTGAAGAAGCAATTGATAATTATACTGAATTAGAAATGATAGGTAGAGGGAATTCAAGTAATGAAATTGTTTCTCAAGCCATTCATCAAGCAGGAATGGTCTACTGACAGGATGAATGGATGAGTATAGCAAACACAAATAGGTTCAAGACTTTTAAAAAAAGACTACCACTTTATTAGCACAATTACTAATTAAATAAAAGGGGATATTTGTATGCAAAATGAAACCAGTATCTTAATTTATCAAACAGAGGATGGAGATACTAAGATAGATGTTAGGTTAGAAAATGAAACAGTATGGATGACTCAGAAAGCAATTGCTGAGCTTTATCAGAAAAGTGTCAATACGATTAATGAACATATAAAGAACATCTATGCAGAATCGGAGTTACAGGAGTTAGCAACTATTCGGAAAAGCCGAATAGTTCAAACTGAAGGTAAACGTGATGTTGAACGTGAAGTATCTTTTTATAACCTTGAAATGATTCTCTCAATTGGTTACCGCGTTCGCTCTCATCGCGGTACACAATTCCGTCAATGGGCAACTGAACGACTGAATGAATATCTTGTAAAAGGTTTTACGATGGATGATGAACGATTGAAAGAAATGCGAAACTTCGGAGAGGATTACTTCAATGAATTGCTGGAACGAATCCGCGATATTCGTGCTTCGGAAAAACGATTCTATAAAGCAATTACTGATATCTACGCTACTTCCGTAGACTACGATCCAAAAGCAGAAATTACACAGAATTTTTTCGCAACTATACAAAATAAGTTGCAATTCGCAATCCATGGACAAACAGCTGCTGAACTGATTGTGGATAGAGCAAATTCTGAAAAAGAGAATATGGGTCTTACTACTTGGAAAGGTGGTAAAGTACGTAAAGGCGATATAACGGTTGCTAAAAATTATTTATCTGAGAATGAATTAAAATCTCTTAACCGAATCGTTACGATGTATCTGGATTACGCTGAGGATCAGGCAGAACGACAACGTCCAATGTTTATGAAGGACTGGATTGATAAACTGAATGCCTTTCTTCAATTTAATAATCGAGACATTCTTGAGAATACGGGTAAAGTCTCAAAAGCCGTTGCTGATAAAATTGCCAGTCAAGAATATGAAAAATATAATTATCGTCGAATTATTCAAAACACTACTGATGATTTTGACAAATTTATCGAGATTAATAATTTTAAAAAATGATAGAGTTTTAACCATTTAGCATATCCACTGGTATTTAATAAGTGAAGAATTTTTCATAATTTGGCTAGACTCACCCATAAGAAAAGGAGCACACCGGATGAGAATACATACTCTAGAAAAAACGGATAGTGATCAGTTAAAAGGTCTCTTTGATGTTGACTGTGAAGCCATTGAAGAAGTGCATCCATTCCCTTCTGATGTTGCTTGGCAAAGGTTAATGAATCATCCTTCAATCACTAACTAAACTATTTAACAGTGGACACTACTCCATGCAAAAGATGAAGAGAAGGTGATAATCATGTCAAATTTACCAATTGGTTACTTGATTACCGTTCTTTTTCTCGCTTGGTGCACTTATTTCGTAGTGGCGCCGACCCATTGGCCGCGTACCTGGCGTTCTTTCGGGACTTATTTTGAGGTAATCAACGAAGTCCCCTTTCTAGCTCTTTTTTGGCTGATGAGCTCGACTTACTTGGCCTTCAGTGAAGGAGATTTAGCTCATCCAATAGGGAAGATAGCGTTTGGATTAGCCCTGTTAGTGATTGGGGGATTAGTGGTGATTATCTACTGGGGCTTGCAATCAGCTGCGGCAGTCCGTCGTGCCTTGGATGACGGTCTGGGGGAAGGCTGGCAAACTATACTGCCAGCTAAAATGGAGAAGCAATTCCAGAAGAAGTTTACTGCAAAGGCACTAATAGTGCCTTTCTTTAACCGACGTTTCGATGTTCAGAGAACGGCGAATATTCGCTATGGTGATGCGGGAGAAAGAAATCCAATCGATGTGTACCGGTCTCGTTTCCATTCAAATGGCGGTCCCGTCTTAATTCATTTACACGGGGGAAGCTTTGTGAGCGGACGGAAAAATACTCAATCGCTGCCACTGCTTTATGAACTGGCGAGCAGAGGGTGGGTATGCATCAGTGCCAATTACCGTCTCAGCTTTGAGGGTACGTTTCCTAACCATTTGATCGACGTGAAAAAGGTAATCGCTTGGGTGCGTGAGCACGTAGAGGAGTATGGTGCTGATCCTAGCAACCTCTTTTTGGCAGGGAATTCTTCAGGGGCTCACATCGCCGCGATGGCAGCACTCACTCCTAACAATCCACGCTTCCAGCCGGGTTTTGAAGATGTAGATACTACCATTACAGCCGTCATCTGTCAGGGCGGCTACTATGGTTCCATTGCCAAAAAGATAGTGGCGCCTTCATCGCCTATGGCCTATATTGATAAAAATGCGCCACCATTTTTTATAGTCCATGGCGACCGAGACCGCATTGTTCCTGTAGAACAAGCTCGTGGTTTTGTGAACCAGTTGCGAGAAAAGACCAGTAGGCCCGTTGTTTACGTTGAACTTCCTCATGCTAGTCACACCATTGACCTCTTTCATTCCTTGAGTTCTCAAGCTATCTTACAAGGCGTCCAGGCTTTCACGACTTGGGTGCGGAGCAATCAGGAAAGACCATCAAGAGAAGCTTCGAAGAAGTAGGGAAGGATTGTAGGTCTATTAAGTCTGTAAATATGAGTCGCAAATAAGTAGACCGGTTAAAATCAGCGGTAAATCTTTGGTTCCCAGTACTAATAGAGTTTTTTTGGGGGGCTATGTTAAAATAATTATACGATACATCCCCTATGGGGTGGGTTTATTCGCTCCTTGTATGGCTCTGGTCTTTGCCATGGGAATGAGTCCAGATGCAGCGTTCCCCTCTTTTTAAGAATTCGCATTAATTCTTTACTTGTTTCTTTTAGTTCGTCGCCTAGCGCCACAGTTCCAATAGCTTGACCTTCTTCTGCTAAAATACTCAAGGTTGCACCTTTTGTAACTTCAATATCTAAAGATTTGCCATAGGCTTTTTGACTAATCAATTCATATTTTCTTCCATTTGCTTGACCTTCAACCCCTGCACCCGAAACCACATCAATGGAATCAAAGGAAGTAGCTTGCACATTTTGTTCTGCGGCATATTTCACAACGGACTGGGCAATTGGGTGACTAGACCCGCCTTCAATACCGGCCAATAGTGCAATAATATCTTTTTCTGTATATTTATTGTCGAGTACAGCTACATTGAGTACTTTAAATTCGCCTGTTGTCAGTGTACCGGTTTTATCTAAAATCATTACGTCTGACTTTGTCGTTAGTTCTAAAGCTTCACGGTCTTTTACTAGTAATCCGCGGGTCGCTCCTAAGGTAGTACAGTGCGCAACAACCAAGGGAATAGCTAGGCCTAATGCATGAGGACAAGCAATAACTAATGTTGTCACCGCAAAAAGGATGGCTAATTGTAAGTTAGTGGTGAATAACGAAAACGTAAAGGCGATCAAAGCAATTACGATCGCTATATAGAATAGCCAACTGGCTACTTTATGAGCGATATTTTCGGCTCGAGAAGGTTGGCTTTGAGCTTCGCTAATGAGTTTTTGTACTTGAGAAATGAATGACTTATCTCCCGTTTCTTTTACTTCTAGATAGAGCAACCCTTGTCCGTTTGTCGAACCACCAATTACTTCATCACCAATATTTTTTTTAATCGGTTTCGATTCACCCGTTAGCAGCGCTTCGTTGACTCGAGACTCTCCTCTGATAAGGATACCGTCAGCTGGTACATTTTCTCCTGCTTGGACGCGAACGATATCTCCTACCTTCAATTCTGAGACAGGACGCGTTTCAATTGATTCATCTTCTAATACCACGTGTGCATCTTTAGGTACCAGCGCCGCCAAAGCTCTCTGGGCATCTCCGGCTTCTCTGACAGCTTTCATTTCAATCCAATGACCTAGTAGCATTATTAAGAGCAATGATGAAAATTCAAAGAAAAAGTCCATCACATGGTCGCCGGTAACATAGGTAGCAACGACTGCGTAGATACTATATAAATAAGAAACGCCTATTCCTAAAGAAACCAGAGCCATCATATCCGGCTGTTTTTGTTTAAATTCATCGACTGCCCCTTGGAAAAAAGGTCTTCCACCATAAATAATGAGTATCGTAGATAAGGCACTCACTACAATATTCGAATAGGGAAAAGTAAACTGAAATGGAAGTTTGAAACCAAACATAGGAGATAACAGCATAACAATGACTCCTAAAGGTAACGACTTCAAGAAAAGTTCCTTAAAGTTTCCGTGATTGTGATGGGCATGGGCACCTCCGTCTCCATGGTTATGATGTTCATGATGAGTGTGGTCATCATGCATTCCTTGTTCTACTTGTTCTTCGTGAGCAGCGTGTCCCACATGATGTTCAGGTTCTTCCTGATTATGAAGAGAGTGGCTATCAAGTCCATTATGATTATGTTTCATCCTAAATCCCTCCCTTTTATTGTCTACACGTGTAAACTTAAATTCATACTACACCCCTGCATCACATGTGTCAAGTAAGAAGTGTTATTAAAATAATGATTACATAAGTCATCGAAAAGTTTGAACTACACTATGGTACAACCATCGTATGGTATAACATCAACAAACATCGAGTACGGTTATGTTTGCAACTCAGATTGTTTAATAGAGTATAAATTCAAATTAAGTAAAAGATTGAAAGCTAAAGTTTTCTTTTCTCACTCAATTACTAGTAAACATAATAAGAGAGGTAATGGGAAAAATTGTCTCCACCTTTAATTAAAAAAACGCTTGACATTTAACGTTTACGATAGTAGACTATGGCCAGTGAATAAGTTTACTGGTGTAAACAAAGGAGGTAAGAACATGACAGCAATAGTGTCAAATCCCCATATAACAGAAGCAGAATGGGAAGTAATGCGTGTCGTCTGGGCGAATACACAGGTGGTTAGTAAAGATGTCATTTCTATCTTGGAAGACAAAATGAACTGGAAACAAGCCACTACCAAAACATTATTAGGTCGTTTGGTGGAAAAAGGTGTGCTGAATCCAGAACTAGAAGGTAGAAAATTTGTTTATACCGCAAATATTAAAGAGAAAGATGCTGTAAGGAGTTTTACAAATGATATTTTCGATCGTATCTGCCGAAAAAATGTCGGAAATGTATTAGCGAGCATTATCGAAGATCATCCTTTAAGTTTCGATGATATTCAACGGTTAGAAGAAATGTTAGAGAAGAAAAAGACTTTCGCAGTAGAAAAGGTTGATTGTCAGTGCGTAGAAGGTCAATGCGATTGTAATTTACATCACCATTAAATATAAGGAGCGAAAAAATTGGAGCGAAAATCATTTGCCACAGAGGGTATGACCTGTGCATCTTGTGCTCAAACAGTAGAAAAAGCAGCAAAAAAAGTGTTTGGAGTGACTAATGCTTCTGTAAACCTTGCCACAGAGAAGTTGAATATAGAATACAATGAACCAAGTTTTTCAATACAAAATTTAAAAAAAGCTGTGGATGATTCAGGGTATGAAGTGGTCATTCAGGGGGGAATAATGCAGACCTTTGCAATTGAAGGCATGACCTGTGCGTCATGTGCACAGACAATTGAAAAAGCTGTCGGAAAGTTGTTGGGCGTAGATAGAGCTTCAGTGAATCTAGCGACAGAAAAAATGCAAGTTTTCTATAACCCTTCAGAAGTATCTGTAGCTGATTTAACTAGTGCTGTTTCTAATAGTGGGTATGCAGCAGTATTAGAAACTACCGAGACTCATGATAAATCACGATCAGAGCAACGTGAGAAAAAAGAAAAAAGAAAAAAACAACTTTCAAATCGTTTCAAACTATCAACTATATTTACGATTCCTCTATTAATTATATCCATGGGTCCCATGGTAGGTATGCCCTTACTAAATATCGTTGACCCATCGATAAATCCATTAAATTTTTCACTTTTGCAACTCATTTTGACAGCACCGATAATGGTAGTGAGCTGGGAATATTTCCGGAGAGGGTTCAAAAGCCTATTTAAAGGGCATCCGAATATGGACTCATTGATTGCGCTTGGTACGGCTGCCGCTTTCGTCTACAGTCTTGCAGCGACGATTGGGACTGGCCTGGGTTACGGTAATTTCTCAGAATTACTCTACTATGAAGTGACCGGGGTTATATTGGCTCTTCATACTTTAGGACTATTTTTAGAAGAGCGATCAAAGGGGGAAATGTCCTCAGCTATTGAAAAATTAGTCAGCTTAGCTCCTAAAACTGCTCGAGTGATACGGGATGGTATAGAATAGGAAATTACTGTGGACGAAGTCGCTCTAGGAGATGTTATTCGAGTTCGTCCAGGAGAAAGAATGCCTGTAGACGGTGTTGTTGTTGAGGGACGCACTTCAGTCGATGAATCAATGCTGACTGGAGAAAGTATTCCCGTAGAAAAGGAAGATGGAGACGAGGTTATGGGAGCCAGTATAAATAAAAATGGGTCAATTGTTTATCGGGCGACTCGGGTGGGGAGTGATACAACTCTATCCCAAATCATAAAACTGGTAGAAGATGCTCAAGGATCCAAAGCACCAATTGCTCGATTAGCTGATATCATTACCGGATATTTCGTGCCGATTGTTATAGCGTTAGCGATTTTAGCAGGAATCGCATGGCTAATTGCAGGGCAAACAGGTATATTTGCTTTATCCGTTGTCATTACAACTCTGGTCATTGCTTGTCCATGTGCCTTAGGTTTGGCGACTCCAACAAGTATTATGGTTGGAACCGGAAAAGGGGCAGAACATGGTGTCTTGATAAAAAGTGGTGAGGCGTTAGAAACCACTCATAATTTAGACACGATTGTATTTGATAAAACAGGGACACTGACAGAAGGTAAACCTATCGTGACGGATATTTTGGTAACTCCTCTTATTACTAAAGAAAATCTTTTATATTATGCAGCTTCCGGTGAAACAGGTTCTGAACACCCATTAGGCGAAGCCATCGTACAGAAATCAATAGAAGAGAACATGACATTAGCTAAACCAGATCATTTTGAAGCGATTCCTGGACACGGGATTCGAGTTGAAATTGAGGGCAAAGATATGTACATTGGAAACCGTAAACTGATGCTAGAGCAAAAGATTGATTTATCAAGTATGGAAAAAGAATCCGATCGTTTAGCAGACGAAGGAAAAACACCGATGTATCTCTCTGTTGATGGAGAACTAGCTGGAATTATCGCAGTAGCTGACACACTCAAGGAAAATAGTATGAAGGCTGTTAAAGAACTTAAGAAACGCAATATTGAGGTAATCATGATTACTGGAGATAACAAACGAACAGCCAAAGCGATTGCTAAGCAAGTGGGTATAGACAGTGTATTAAGTGAAGTATTACCTGAAGATAAAGCAGAGGAAGTCAAAAAACTACAAGAGGCAGGCAAGAAGGTAGCGATGGTTGGAGACGGCATTAACGATGCACCCGCATTAGCTCAAGCAGATGTCGGAATTGCAGTTGGATCAGGTACAGACGTGGCGATTGAATCGGCTGATATTGTCCTTATGCGTAATGATTTAACCGCTGTATTGACTGCGATTGATTTAAGTCATGCAACGCTTCGAAACATTAAACAAAACTTGTTCTGGGCTTTTGCTTACAACCTTGTAGGTATTCCAGTTGCGATGGGTCTCTTGTATATTTTTGGCGGACCATTGATGAGTCCAATGTTTGCGGCAGTCGCCATGAGTTTCAGCTCCGTATCGGTCTTGCTCAATGCTTTACGGTTAAGACGATTCAAACCAGCAGTTGTTTAGAAAACACGTAGCTTATCTGGGATTTAAACTTCTTCCTATTCTATATAATAGGAGAAGATAAAAATAAAAAAAAAGGGGAATAAAATAATGAAAAAAGAAGTCTTATTAGATGGCGTAAAATGTGCAGGTTGTGCGAACACGGTACAAGAAAAATTTTCAGCTATTGAAGGGGTTGAATCTGTAGAGGTTGATTTAGCGACTAAAAAAGCAGTACTTGAAAGTCAAACAGAGATTGATACCGAAACGCTCAATGCTGCTTTAGCAGAAACTAACTATTCAGTATTAAGTGCATAAAGTACGAATACCATTTATTCATAGATAGTAGATAGAGATAAAGTATAGAACCCTTTTCATGAGAATTATATGCAGTGTTAGATGAGAGGGTTCTAAAACTTTAAAATCAGTCTCTAATCTAATAAGGAGGAATTAAAAATGAGGAATAACAAAAAACATTCGTCACATAGTCATCATAATCACGGCGACATGGATCACTCAAAACACGACCATAATGAAATGGAACATCACGGGGGGCATCACGATCATCATGCTGGTCATGACCACAGTGGGCATGGCGGGCACGATCATCACCACCATGGAGATTTCAAGGAAATATTTTTAAAATCATTGCCTATGGGAATTATCATTATGATTTTATCGCCTATGATGGGGATTTCGTTACCATTTCAGTTTACATTTCAGTATTCTGATATATTGGTGGTTCTTCTCTCTACGATTTTGTACATTTATGGAGGTAAACCTTTCTATATGGGGGCAATAGATGAGTTTAAAGAAAAAGCTCCTGGAATGATGGCTCTTGTCACTCTTGGTATCTCTGTATCCTACTTTTACAGTGTTTATGCAGTCATTGCTAGATATGTGACTGGTGAACATGTGATGGACTTTTTCTTTGAATTTTCTTCATTAATATTAATCATGTTGTTAGGTCACTGGATTGAGATGAAAGCTGTTGGAGAAGCAGGAGATGCACAAAAGGCATTGGCTGAGTTGGTGCCGAAAGATGCTCATGTTGTATTGGAAGACGATTCAATTGAAACACGTCCAGTTGCTGACTTGCAAGTAGGTGATTTGATTCGTGTTCAAGCCGGAGAAAATGTTCCGGCAGATGGAACCATTCAGCGCGGCGAATCACGTGTTAACGAAGCACTTTTGACTGGGGAATCGAAACCAATTGAAAAAAATCCCGGAGATGAAGTTATCGGTGGATCAACCAATGGTGACGGAGTCCTCTATGTAGAAATACAACAAACGGGCGATAAGTCCTTCATATCTCAGGTTCAGACATTAATCAGTCAAGCTCAAAGCCAACCATCTCGGGCAGAAAATCTTGCACAAAAAGTTGCAGGATGGCTCTTTTATATTGCGGTTATTGTAGCGCTTATTGCCCTTGTTATATGGATGATTATCGCTGATGTATCAACGGCAGTTATTTTTACAGTCACCACATTAGTTATTGCTTGTCCGCATGCGCTGGGTCTGGCTATTCCATTGGTTACCGCACGTAGTACCAGCTTAGGGGCCAGTCGGGGATTATTAGTGAAAGACCGCGAAGCTTTGGAGTTGACTACAAATGCAGATGTTATGGTTTTAGATAAAACGGGAACTTTAACGACTGGTGAGTTTAAAGTACTAGATGTTGAACTCTTTAATGATAAATATACGAAAGATGAAATTGTTGCGTTATTGGCAGGTATCGAAGGCGGATCTAGTCATCCTATCGCTCAGTCAATTATCAGTTACGCAGAACAGCAAGGTATACGTCCAGTAAGTTTTGATTCGATTGATGTTATTTCCGGCGCTGGTGTAGAAGGTCAAGCTAACGGACATCGTTATCAATTAATCAGTCAAAAAGCATACGGACGTAATCTAGATATGGATATTCCAAAAGGAGCAACCCTCAGTGTCTTAGTAGAAAACGACGAAGCAATCGGTGCTGTAGCTTTAGGGGATGAATTAAAACCAACAAGTAAAGAATTAATACAAGCCCTTAAAAAGAACAACATTCAACCCATTATGGCTACGGGTGACAATGAAAAAGCGGCTCAAGGAGCGGCAGAAATTTTAGGTATTGATTATTTGGCTAATCAATCTCCTCAAGATAAATATGAATTAGTTGAAAAACTTAAAGCAGAAGAAAAGAAAGTTATCATGGTCGGTGATGGGGTCAACGACGCACCTTCTCTTGCATTAGCAGACGTTGGTATAGCTGTTGGTGCGGGAACTCAAGTAGCATTGGATTCAGCCGATGTCATCTTGACACAGTCAGACCCGGGCGACATTGAATCCTTTATCGAGTTGGCTCAGAAGACCACACGTAAGATGAAAGAAAATCTTGTTTGGGGAGCAGGGTATAACTTTATCGCAATCCCAATAGCTGCAGGAATCTTAGCACCAATCGGCATAACATTAAGCCCAGCAGTCGGTGCCGTCTTGATGTCACTTTCGACTGTAATTGTTGCCATCAATGCTATGACATTGAAATTAGAGCCAAAATAAACAGTTATTTGGCACATGAAATAATTGAATGACCTTATCGTGTAAAAATACAATAGTTTCACAGGAAAGGAAGAGATGAAATGATTTAAAAAATCATCTCTTTCTTTTTTTAGTTTATAAGGAGGAAAAATTATGAGGCTGGTCCTTTTAGGGTTACCTGGTGCTGGGAAAGGCACCCAAGCTAAAAGAATCGCAGAGGAGTACCACCTGACGGCTATTTCAACTGGTGAAATGTTACGAGAAGCAACCAAGGTGAAAGATACATTCGGACTCAGAGTGCAAGAATATATGAATAAAGGAGAGCTAGTTCCAGATGAGTGGATAAACTCATTGGTTAAGAGTCGCTTACAAGCAAAAGATGTTGAAAATGGCTTTGTTCTGGATGGTTACCCACGTACCCTACAGCAAGCAAAAGTGCTCGAAGCTTACCTACAAAGTCAAAATCAGAATTTAGACGCTGTTTTCTTTTTAGATGTAAGTCAGGATACGTTAAGACATCGGTTAGCGCAACGAGGGAATCTTCGTTCAAAAGAAAAACAAGGAAATTCCCAAATCGAAGCAAAAAGGGAAAAAATTCGACTGGATGACAAACCAGAAGTGATTGAAAATAGGCTACACATTAATAAGGAATTAATGGAATCACTTATTCACTTCTACAAGGAGCAAAATCTGCTTTACGTTATCAATGGTGAAGGGGATTTTGACAATGTGTTTGACAATATAAATGAGGGTTTATTGTCTGTAAACACATAACTACACAAATTGAACTTAAATTATGTGATTTAAAACAATTAACTAATGTAAGCTATGAAGGGGATTGAAGAATGAATGTTTTACTTAGTGTAATCGATCCAGTTGCTATTTCAATTGGCCCGATAAAAATTTATTGGTACGGAATTATTATTGCTCTAGCGATGCTGATCGGCATTTCATTAGCTACAAAGGAAGCTCAAAAACTGGGACTTGAAGAAGATACCATGGTAGATATGGCATTATGGGCCATACCAATTGGCTTTATCGGTGCCCGACTTTATTACGTTTTATTCAAATGGAACTACTATATACAGAATCCGAGTGAAATCATCGCAATCTGGAATGGTGGAATTGCCATTTATGGGGGGCTAATTGCGGGTGGTCTCGCAGTATACTGGTTTGCAAGAAGAAAGAAAATGACGCTAACTCTTTTACTAGACATACTGGCACCTAGTGTCCTCCTAGCTCAATCGATTGGTCGCTGGGGAAATTTTATCAATCAAGAGGCCCACGGTGGAGCAGTGAGTCGCCAATTTTTAGAAACTCTTTATTTACCAGAGTTTATTATTGAACAGATGAACATAAATGGTACCTATTACCACCCGACATTTTTGTATGAATCGTTATGGAGTTTATTAGGTTTTATCCTTCTTATTATCCTAAGGAATCAGAAAGGCCTATTACGTCGAGGAGAAGTTGCCCTCAGCTATGTCATTTGGTATTCATTTGGACGTTTTTTTATAGAAGGTATGCGCACCGATAGTTTATGGATTGGGGATATTATGCGAGTTTCACAAATGCTATCGCTCGTGCTGTTTATTAGCGCAATCATTCTTTTGGTTTATCGTAGGAGAGATTACCCATCAAAACCCTTTTACTCAGAAAGCTTAAAACTGTCTAAAAAGTAAAAAGTTCAAATATAAGTATTTAATTAGTCAGAAGGAAATAACGGTTGAGTCATTGTTTTAATTGGTTGAATCAACTTGGGATTAGTTCATTTCTATTAAAAGGGCTATTTTGGATAGGGCTGGTTATTGTGGCTGTCTATTTGATTGGTCGATGGTTGTCTAGCTTTACTTATTCAGATTATCGCGAAACACCGTTAGAAATCCTTCAAAAAGAGTTCGCTAGAGGCAATATAACAGAAGAAGAATATTTAATAAGAAAAAAATATCTTTAGTGATTAAAAAAGCGCTGAAAACTAAAAAAAGAAAAGGGGGGATTGTAATCAAAAATTTGTTAAAAATGATGAAGCCCTTTGATATTATTATTATTTTTCTGTTGGTGGCTCTTTCTTTTAGTCCGATGGCTATCTATTCTGTTCAGAATTCTCAAAATGAAGGCGATAAGATATACGCAGTTATATCGATCGATGGCGAAGAAGTCGATCGTTTCCTTTTAACAGGAAACGAAGAACATAAACTGATCACTTATTACCCTGCTCCTGGTCAATATAACATCATCTAAATCGATGGAGAAAGAATTCGGAACAAGGAAGACAATAGCCCGCAACAAATTTCCGTTAAAACGGGTTGAATACAAAGTCCCGGTGAGACGAGTTTGAATATTCCACATCGACTGTTAATTGAAATTATCTCTGAAAATCCTGAAGATACAGAGATAGATATTGTGTCCTGACGGAAGTGATTCTCTAAAGGGAATTAGAAATGTTTTAAGTACAAATGATTGACACTGCTTACTGATAAGCATAAAGTACTTATGCGACAAGTCGTTTGCAGTTGTTAGTAGCTAATTTTAAGTTGATAGAGGCATATAGACAAATGGCTTAACCTTCTGATAGAATTCTCATGAAGAGAAGGAGAATTTATATGATGAATTGTAAAATTAAGTGCGACAAATAAAGAAACCCATAACAGGTTCGTGTAAGATGTTAGTAACGACAAAAACATACACACGGAGGTCCGTTATGAGCTACGCACATCTTACCATAGAAGAACGTTCAAAAATAGAGATACTCTACCAAGAAGGCTATAAAATTAATCACATCGCCCAATTAATCGGTCGCCATCGATCAACGATTTATCGAGAACTTAAGCGGTGTCCCACAGAACAATATAAAGCCCAGGATACTCAAGAAGCTGCCAATCAACGTGCACGTCATAAGGGGAGAAAGCCAAAACATACATCCAAGCTTCTTGAAGATATTCAAGATAAATTGGAACGCACGTGGTCACCGGAACAAATTATTGGACGAGATTATGAGGGGAAACTTTCCTTTAAATCCATATATAACTGGATTTACCAAGGAATCTTAAAGGTATCCTTAGATGTTTTAAGACACAAAGGAAAAAGTCGTCAACCACAAGAAACGCGAGGCAAGTTTAATATCGGTACGCCCATTTCGAAACGGCCCAAATCAGTAAAGAATAGACAAGAGTTCGGGCATTGGGAACTGGACACAGTGGTTTCTTCTCGAGGCCAGTAAAGGCTGTTTAGCGAGCTTTGCAGAAAGAAAAAGCCGTTTATATATCGCTTTACCTATGCCAAATCGCTCTAAAGTTTCCATGCATACTGCGATTGAAGAACTGAGAGAAAGCTTACCAAAAGAGGCTTTAAAGACCTTCACCTCAGATCGCGGGAAAGAATTTGCTTGTTACGCTGAGGTCGAAGCAGCAGGGATTGATTTTTACTTTGCCGATGCTTATAGTGCTTGGCAAAGAGGAACCAATGAGAACGCGAACGGTTTACTATGTGAGTTCTTTCCTAAGAAAACAGACCTCGCTAAAGTGACGCACCGAGAACTCTTCCAAGCCTTGTGGTTAATGAATAATCGACCTAGGAAATGTCTAGATTACCGAACACCCTTGGAAGTATTTTTACACGAACTCTTGTTAATTGAATAAAGATAAATTATTTGTCGCAATAATTATTGCAATTCAACATATAATAATTAGATTACCGTACCAGATAGCGAATAGAATTTATTACCTATCGATGATACGGACATGCGTACCATAAGTAAAGAAAAGTAAACCCACCACCAAGCAGATAAGTCTTACACCCAAAACCAGGATGCTAAGTTAGCAGTAGATACATAGAAAGTCAAAATCTTTAATGATAAACTATACAAAAGTCACTAATCATCAGTCATTCAAAAAAGGAAGCGGGATAAGATGAAAACTGTAAAAATTGCTGGAAGAAATGTATTAGCTATAGGATTTGGAACTTGGCATATGGGTGATCATGCGAAATCAAAAGAGCAAGAGATTCAAGCGATTCGAACGGGAATTGAAGCTGGCATCCAAGTGATTGATACGGCAGAGATGTATGGAAGCGGAAGGTCTGAGATGTTAGTAGGAGAAGCGATAAAGCCTTACAGGCGTGAAGACTTATTCCTAATATCTAAAGTACTACCATCCAATGCATCCAAACGGCAATTATCAAAAAGCTTAGATGCGAGTTTAAAACGCTTAGGGACAGATTACTTAGACCAGTACTTGTTGCATTGGCGTGGCAGTGTGCCATTAAGTGAAACCGTTGAAGCCTTAGAAGAACAAAAACAAAAAGGAAAAATTAAATCTTGGGGTGTGTCCAACTTGGATACCGATGAAATTGAAGAGATTTTAGCCTTGGAACAAGGCGCACAGTGCCAGTCTAACCAACTTTTGTATAACATTGGAGAGCGTGGCATTGAGTTCGACCTACTCCCCTTCATGCGGCAGCATAATATACCACTAATTGCCTATTCACCAGTTGCACAAGGAGATAGTTTTGGGGCAGGTTTTACGAAACAAAAAGTAATCATTGCTATGGCACAAAAGTATCAAAGCGATGTTTATCAACTTGCATTAGCCTGGTGTATTCGCGATGGGAATACGATTGCGATTCCTCAATCATCTAATCCAGATCATGTACGTTCTAATGTTCAAGCAGCAACAATTGAGCTAACGCAAGAAGACTTAGAACGCATTGACCAATTGTATCCAAAACCATCTAGAAAAGAACATTTAGCAATGATTTAATCGGATTATTTAAATAAATCAGGAAGGCACGCAGATTTGTTCGCTCGAGGCATATCAATCGAAAATAAAAAAGCATGAACGCTTTTGTGAACGCAATTTCGACATACTTTTATCATACAGATGTGTTAAGAACCCTATAAATTTTTAAAACCATTTATATAATAAATACCCCTGCTACACCACCATCATTGTCCCAACCCCCTAAATATGATATGGTTATACCACAATATACATATAGGAAGTGAAGCAATGGCAGGCCATTCAAAATGGAAAAATATACAAGGACGTAAAAACGCACAAGATTCAAAGCGCGGAAAGATTTTTCAGAAATTATCGCGTGAAATTTATATGGCGGCAAAACAGGGCGGGGACCCTGAAATGAATCCCGCCCTACGCTTGGCTTTGGATAAAGCCAAGTCGGCCAATATGCCCAATGACAATGTCCAACGGGCGATCAAACGGGCAACTGAAGCTGGAGCGGGCGAAAACTATGATGAGGTAACGTACGAAGGCTACGGTCCCAATGGCGTGGCTGTTTTAGTTCAAACGCTGACGGATAACCGTAATCGCACCGGCAGTAATATCCGCACAGCCTTCACCCACAACGGTGGCACGCTGGCTGAACGCGGCTCGGTCGCTTTCCAATTTGAGCGTAAAGGCTACATCGCCATTGAACGCCAAAACCTAGACGTCGATGAAGATACCATGTTAATGGCTGTCTTAGAAGCGGGCGGGGATGAACTGATAACCTCAGACGAGGCGTTTGAAATTTTTACAGCACCCGCAGATTTTATTGATGTCCGCGACGAGCTTGAGCAAACCTACCCCCTTGCGCAAGCCGAATTGACCATGACCCCGACCGTCACCATTGATTTAGATGCCGAAAACCTGGCAACCTTCGAGAAAATGATCGACGCCCTCGAAGACGATGACGACGTCACAGACGTCATCCATAATGCCAATTATTAAAATAAATCTCTCACCTTCATTCCGAAGGTGGGATTTTTTCATCAAAACTTGACCCCCGTCAATAAAAGAAAAATAAATATCCCCTATACTGAACTCTATAAGTACTAAAAAATAGAGAAGAGGTATAGAATGAAGAGATTTTGGAAGACACTACTAGTAATCGCACTATTTCTAGGTATTGGTTATACGGTTGGCGACCAATTCTACTCCCAACGATTTGCTAGAAATACCACCTTTGCCAACGTTGATATTAGCCATTTAACTGTGGAAGCAGCTAATGGAAAAATAACCCAAGAAATAATGAGTAACACCCTTACCTTAACGGAAGATGGAACGCCACTAGCAACTATTCAATTAGCAGACTTAGAGCCGCAAATCAACATCTTCGACCAACTTGATTCTCTTCTTCAAGAACAGAATCAAACCTCTTGGGTGACGGGACTAGTAACGGCGATTGAACTTGATGGCTTTAATGCAGGCAATTTAGATATCAATCCCCAAACAGTGAGCCAAGCAATTGATGATGCGCTCCAACTTACAAGCCAAGAGCGCCAAGTACCACAAAATGCCTACATAGCTTACTCCCAAGACACAGGTTATTACATAGAACCCGAGCAAACGGGGACGCAAATTGATGAAGAGAAGCTGAGATATTTAGTTTTAGAGGCTTTTCAAGGAGGGGAAACGACCGTTGAAGTGAGCGACGCTTATCGCCAAGCTGAAATCACCGCAACCAATGAAAACTTACAAGCCGAATGGAATCAAATCCAAGCCTATAACGACCTTCAAATCACACTGTTGATTGCCGGATATGAAGAAGTCATCACGCCGGAACGCATCTTAAGCTGGCTTTACCTAGATGAAAATAATCAAGTGACCTTTGATGAAACCATGATTTTTGATTATCTAGGCACACTCAACGACCAATACGCCACCTACGACGACTACCGTTACTTTAACAGTACCTTACAAGGACAAGTCCAACTTGTTCCAGGCACCTTGGGTTGGTCAATTGATCGTGAAGCGGAGACCCAAGCGATTCTCTCAGACTTAGATGCTGCTGTCCCTGTCGTCCGTGAACCGGCGATTGTGGGTGTTGGCTACAACGGCACCTTAGATGACATTGGCACAAGTTACATCGAAGTGGATATCTTAAACCAAACCATGTTCGTCTACATTGACGGCGTTCAAGTCCTTGCGACCCCCGTCGTGACCGGACAAATCGGCACAAATACCATTCCAGGCGCCTACGCCATCTGGAACCTAGAATCGCCCTCAGCCCTCGTTGGCTACAATCCGCGCACCGAACGTGATTACGTGCAGCCCGTTGACTATTGGCTGGCCTTTGACGATACCGGCCAAGGCATCCATGATGCGAACTGGCAGCCCTCCTTTGGTGGCGACGCCTACCTTACCAACGGCTCCCTCGGCTGCGTCAACACGCCGCCCGACATCATGCCCCTCGTCTTTGACTACGCCTACCCCGGCATGCCCGTGATCGTTTTTGAATAAATACCCTGCAAATAGAATCCGAAACTTTGCTTTACGCTTACATTTCTGATAGGCTTTAATTAGAATAAATTTCACTATTTTATAGGAGGAGATTGTTATGACCGAAGAATGGTTACCAACCCTTAAGACAGACACCCCTCAAGAAGGCTACGAACTAGCCATGAAACTAGCGCGCAAAGCTGTTGGTCTCACGCAACCCGATCCCGAAATTCGCAAAATGTTGCGCCCAACCTATGCCAACAATGCCGATAGCCTAACCTTTGCCTCCCAAGTTGTCGCCATCCATTTCCAAACCGTCGCAGCCGCTAATAACTATTGGAACTAAGTGAAGAAATACGCCCTCTCAAACGTTCAGGTTTAGAAGGCGTATTTTTTGTTTGTCGTGAAGTCAACCTGAAAGGATTCGCAGTTAAAAATTTTAAATTTGGGTGGGTAAGTAGTTTAAAGAGCACATACCCTTCTGAGCAACTAGAAATACAAGTGAAAATGCATTGCGGTCGCTTTAAGCCAAAAAAGAAGGTTTTCAACCGCTTCTTTGGTCGCTAGTACAGACATTTTTCATGTCGGTCGGTAAGCCACTGTCTAAACAAAGGCTTGACAAGTTGGCTATAATGAACTTAAATAGTAATTATTACTATTTAAACACTGCGATTAAACAAATGTATTGCAGGTGTGGGTGTATAAGGAGGCTTATGGGTGGCAGAGGGATTTATTTTGTTTTGTGTGGTTATTATGTGGCCGATGTTGTTTAGTGTGCCGGTTTTGTATGGGCGGTATGCGGCGAAAGTGGGGGATACGCTTTTGATGACGACGGTGGCTTTGTTTGTTGCTTTTTTGGCGTGGGTGATTTTGGGTTATTATTTGACGTTTGCGCCGTCGGTATCGGTTGAGGGTTATGGGCAGTATTTGACTCAATTGCAAGCGGGGGATAGTCGTTTAATTTTAGCGGTGGTTCTACAAGCTTGTTTTTTCCTTTATGCGGTTGGGATGTTTGTGGGCACCTTGATGCATCGGGTGGAATGGCCATTTTTTATCTTATTCGTGCCTTTATGGTTGCTATTGGTTTATGTGCCGATTGCGCGTTTGCTGTGGAATCCGCAAGGTTTCTTACACCAAGCAGGCGCCCTTGATTTTTCTGGGGGCTTGGTCGTGCACGTGTCGGCAGGCTTTACCAGTCTGTTGCTTGCGTGCTATTATAATGATAAGGAATCGGAAATCCGCATCCAACGAAGCGGTGCACAGACGTTATCTATCCATTATTTGGCAACCATCTTAATCAGTTTTGGTTGGTTTGGCTTCAATTTAGGGCCGATTGATAATTTAGACAAACAATTAGGTCTCGTTTTAATCAATACCATTTTAGCCATCATTGGTGGCTCAGCAGGTTTCCTCTTATATCGAAGACGGACGGTGACTATCGATGATCTTATGTCTGGAATGATTGTGGGCTTGGTTACTTCTACGGCTTTGGTGGGCTATGTGCGGCCATTGGAGATGCTGGTTGTCACGGTCGTGAGCGGACTGGTAGTTTGTTTTCTAATGGAGCGTCTGCAACTAAATGATCCGGTGGACTCCTTCGTGATGAATGGGGTTGGAGGATTAGTCGGCGCGCTCGGGAGTATTTTGTTGGTGAATCCAGCACTGACACCCGACGGACAGGCAGGGGTATTTATTAGTGGGGTTGGTTTGAAGGGTTTTCCTTTGTATCAAGGCATTGCGATTGTATTAACCATTCTGATTAGTTTAATCGGGACGTATTTAGCTTTAATTGTGACCGACGATTATTTAAGAGAAAGAAGGAGTGAATGATGGAGCGTTCTTCATTAATAACGATTTTGGGGGCTGGCGCTGCAGGGATTGGTGTGGCGGTTGCTTTGAAGCGGTTAGGCATGGATCAGTTTCAGGTTATTGACAAGGGCAAGATTGGACAATCTTTTCGTCATTGGAATAAATACACCCGCTTTATTACGCCGTCTTTTAATACGTCCGGGTTTGGTTTTCCGGACTTAAATGCGATTACGCCGAATACGTCGCCGGGGATGTCTGCGGGAAAAGAGCATCTTTCGGGTCCAGAGTATGCCAGCTATTTGGAGGAGGTGGCCGCTTATTTTGATGTTACGGTCCACACACAAGAGGAAATCATTGGCATTCAAAAGACGGATGAGGGGTTTAAATTATGGAGTAAAGATAATCAATATTATTCCAAATATCTCATTTTGGCGGTGGGCGATTTAAGTTTTCCCAACACCCGCAATTTAAAAGGGGCGGAGCATGGGGTTTTATATGCGGACTTAGGTGATTATAGTCGTTTAGGGGAAGCTTCGGAGTATGCGATTATCGGTGGCAATGAATCAGGTTTTGATGCGGCGATTCAGCTTGCTAAACAGGGCAAGCGGTCGGTGATGTATGCGCGTCATGCGAGTCTGGATTCTGAATCGTCTGACCCTAGCTTGGGTCTGTCGTTATATACCCGCGAAAGATATCATGCGGTTAAAGATAGGATTCGTATTGTTCGGGGGGTTCGAATGAATGAAATCCTGGTGACCGATGAGGGTTTTCAGTTGGTGAGTGAGCAGGGTGAGCGTTACGCTACGCAGGCAGCACCGATTGTAGCAACGGGTTTTGCGGCAACGCAATCTCCACTAATAAATAATTTGTTTGAAGTAGAGGGTAATCGGGCGGTGTTGACAGGTCTTGATGAATCGACGCTACATTCGAATTTGTTTATGGTGGGACCTCAAGTCGAGCATGGGCAGGTTGTCCTGTGTTTTATCTACAAGTTCCGTCAACGCTTTGCGGTCATTATTGATGAGATAGCCAGCCGGGAAGGGCTAGAACTTAGGGAGTCCGCCATTCAAGACTATTTGGATAACCAAATGTATCTGACGGATTTGGATAGCTGTGGAACTGACTGTGTCTGCTAGTGCAAGTGCTAGTGGGATGAAAGAAGGGGTTTGGTCATGAAAACAGATAAAACGACTAGTTGGGATGATCGATACAGTCAAGAAGCGTACGTCTATGGCGAAGAAGCGAACGTCTTTTTACAAGAAAAAATATCTCTGCTTGAAACGATCGACGACGTCTTGTGTATTGCTGAAGGCGAAGGACGCAATGCGGTCTTTTTAGCGGAAGCCAATAAAACGGTGACCGCATGGGATTATTCCAACGAAGGCTTGAAAAAAGCGCGCAAATTAGCGGAAAAAAAACAGGTGACCATAAAAACCGAACAGGTTGATTTAGCGCATGTCGAGTGGGAAGCGAATCAGTGGGATGCCGTCGTCAATATCCACGGCCACTTTAATCCGCAGGATCGCCAAAGGATATTGCAAGGCGTCCAAAGAACCATCAAGCTGCAAGGTTATTACATTTCAGAGGTCTACTCCACCGACCAACTGCGTTTCAAAACCGGCGGCCCAAAAAATATCGCTATGTTATATGATCCGATTGAATTATTGGAGCTATTCAAGGGTTGGCGCATCATTCACTTTTTTGTAGGTGAAACCGTTCGAAATGAAGGTGCGATGCATCATGGCGCTGGCCATGTTATCCAAATGATTTTTCAGAAAATTTAATCATCTATGTGAGATGCCCGCTTAAATCGGAAGATTTGAGCGGGTGTTTTTATGTGGCAGGGAGAGAGGGGGTGTTTGACAAGTTATTAGTGAGAATTTTCGTCTTATAACCTAATTTTCCGGATGTGGATTTCAGGTGTGTTCCGGCAAGTTGGTTTGCCGGCCTTCCCGGGAGAATGACGTCCGGCAAATTGTAGGAATAAGGTGTGAAAGCCAAATGCCGGACGACGATTTCAGTTGTGCTCGCCAAATGAAGTGCGGTTTGGCTGTCACTAGTAAATGGGAAGTGGATGACAAGACAAGAGTGAGAATTTTCGTCAAATATCTTAATTTGCCGGACGTGGATTTTAGCTGACATCCGGCAAGTGCGTTTGCCGGCCTTCCCGTGAAAATGACGTCCGGCAAATTGGAGTGATAAGGTGTATATGTCAAAAAGCCGGACGTCGATTTCAGATGACATCCGGCAAGTTCGTTTGCCGGCCTTCCCGCGAAAATGACGTCCGGCAAATTGGAGTGATAAGGTGTAAATGTCAAAAAGCCGGACGATAATTTCAATTGTAATCCGGCAAGTTGGTTTGGCGGCCTTCCCGCGAAAATGACGTCCGGCAAATTGTAGGAATAAGGTGTGAAAGCCAAATGCCGGACGACGATTTCAGTTGTGCTCGCCAAATGAAGTGCGGTTTGGCTGTCACTAGTAAATGGGAAGTGGATGACAAGACAAGAGTGATAATTTTCGTCAAATATCTTAATTTGCCGGACGTGGATTTTAGCTGACATCCGGCAAGTGCGTTTGCCGGCCTTCCCGTGAAAATGACGTCCGGCAAATTGGAGTGATAAGGTGTATATGTCAAAAAGCCGGACGTCGATTTCAGATGACATCCGGCAAGTTGGTTTGCCGGCCTTCCCGCGAAAATGACGTCCGGCAAATTGGAGTGATAAGGTGTAAATGTCAAAAAGCCGGACGATAATTTCAATTGTAATCCGGCAAGTTGGTTTGGCGGCCTTCCCGCGAAAATGACGTCCGGCAAATTGTAGGAATAAGGTGTGAAAGCCAAATGCCGGACGACGATTTCAGTTGTGCTCGCCAAATGAAGTGCGGTTTGGCTGTCACTAGTAAATGGGAAGTGGATGACAAGACAAGAGTGATAATTTTCGTCAAATATCTTAATTTGCCGGACGTGGATTTTAGCTGACATCCGGCAAGTGCGTTTGCCGGCCTTCCCGTGAAAATGACGTCCGGCAAATTGGAGTGATAAGGTGTATATGTCAAAAAGCCGGACGTCGATTTCAGATGACATCCGGCAAGTTGGTTTGCCGGCCTTCCCGCCAAAACGACGACCGGCAAGATGGAGCGATAGGGCGTATATGTCAAAAAGCCGGACGACAATTACAGCTGATATCCGGCAAGTTCATTTGGCGGCCTTCCCGCGAAAATGACGTCCGGCAAATTGTAGGAATAAGGTGTGAAAGACAAATGCTGGACGACGATTTCAGTTGTGCTCGCCAAATGAAGTGTGGTTTGGCGGTGATAGGCGTTGTGCCCGCCAAATGAAGGCTGGTTTGGCGGTGACAGGAACTATGCTCGCCAAATGGAGCCCAGTTTGGCGTTCACGTGTGTCAAACCCGCCAAATGAGACTTGGTTTGGCGGTCACCCCAGTCACCCCGGCCCCCGCAGCACCCCCGCAGCACCAATCCACCCACCACCCACCAACAACCTCTCACCCCACCTAATACCCCATCTGCGTATTCGTCCCTTGCACAAAAAACTGGGCTTCCTGGTAATGGTACACAATTTTTGAAAAATCAAACGGCTTGCCATTGGTTAAATGCATCACCGACTCGAGGTAAAACGAAGGATCCCCTTTTTTCAAATTCAAATACTCCGCATGCTCTTGACTTAGCTGCGCCACCCGGAAATAATGATCTGCATACCCAATATCAATGTTCAGGTCCTGGCTAATATACTTAAAAATCGAACCCGAAGCGATATCCTCGCTCAAATACGGAATAATCGCCTTGGCATAGAACGATTCCTCCACACAAAACGGACGCCCCTCAATATAGCGAATCCGATACACCCGATACACCCGATGCTCCTCATCCTCACGACTTAAATCAAACTTAAGATTCTCCGCAATCTCCTCGTTGGCCTCCATCAACTCAAAACCAATCACCTTCGAATCAATATTAAACTGACTCAAAATCGAATTAAAGCCATTTAAATTCAAAAGATTAATGTACCCCTTGCGATTATTCCCCCTAACATAAACCCCCGAACCCCGCACCTGATAAATCACACCTTGCCGCTCCAAATCATTTAAAGCAGACACAATCGTATTTTTATTCACGTCAAACTGCTCAGCCAAAACCTGAATGCTCGGCAACTTATCGTCAGCCTCCAACTCATTGTCTTGAATGTACCGTAAAATCGCTTTTGCAATTGAAATATATTTTGGCATTGTTTTAACCCCTCAACTAAATATCTCTGCTTCTCATTATATCAGAAAAAAAATTCAAAAAAACTCTTTACAAATAAAATTATACTAGTATAATATAATTAAGCTAATACAAAAGGAGAGAATAAAATGGCTGATAATCGGGAACTGGCTAAATTTATTTTGGAACAAGTTGGTGGAGAAGAAAATGTGACGTCACTGATTCATTGCGCAACACGTCTACGCTTTCAATTGAGAGACGAGTCAATTGTTAATGAAGAAGCTCTGAAGAACCATGCAAATATCCTTACAGCCCAATTAAAGGGTGGTCAATATCAAGTTGTAATAGGCAATAACGTTCGCAAAGTCTATGACGAAATCCTTGCCATCTCACGCATCGCAGGCGATGGTGGCGCTAATCTCGATCCTGACGAAGAAACCAACAAAGACACTAATGTCTTATCAAATGTATTCAAATATATTTCCGGAACACTCTCCCCACTTGTACCTGTCTTAGCAGGTTCGGGTATGATCAAAGCCGTCTTAGCCATTTTAAATTTATTTTCATGGTGGAATCCTGAAAGTTCAACCGCTATGGTCTTGAACGCAGCCTCAAATGGTTTGTTCTACTTCTTTCCTATCTTTGTAGCTGTTTCAGCCGGTAAGTATTTAAAAGTTAATCCTTATGTAGCTGGGGTTATCGGTGCGGCTCTAATGGAGCCAAGTTTTACCAGTCTGATGACCGCCAGTGGGGATATTGATTTCTTTGGTATTCCTTTATTAGTTTCTGATTATTCTCAAACCGTGTTTCCGATGTTAGTAGCGATAGCCGTTTATGCACCGCTTGAACGTTTCTTGAAAAAACATGTGCCAGATACCGTTCAATTATTCCTAGTCCCTATGTTGAGTCTTTTAATTATGGTACCTTTAACGGCCTTAGTCTTTGGTCCATTCTCACAATATCTGTCAAGTATCATCGCAACGGTTATTGTCGCACTCTTAGATTTCTCTTCCGTCCTAACGGGTATTATTCTGGGTGCAGCTTGGCCATTCATGGTTATTCTAGGGGTTCACTTAGGAACGATCCCAATTATGTTAGATAATCTAGCGCGGGGAGGCGATCCAGTCAATCCAATTACAGCGGGAGCAACCTTTGCGCAAATGGGAATCGCTTTTGGGGTCTTTCTACGTTACCGTAATAACAAAGACTTACGCTCATTATCCTTGTCATCAACCTTATCTGGTTTGTTAGCTGGGGTAACAGAGCCTATCTTATACGGAATTATTTTACGCTATAAACGCTTAGTGCCAATCATGGTGATTGCATCTGCTGTTGGTGGTGGCTTGTCCGGTCTATTCGGTGTTGTGATGACCAGTTTCTCATTCAATAGTATCCTAACCATTCCAAACTACAGCCCAACGCTGCAATATGTCATTGCGATTGGGGCAGCCTTTTTAGTCGGTGCTGTACTAACCTTTATTTTTGGGATTGGTGAAACGGAACCGTCTGAAGCATCACAAACCACTGAGACCATCACAAGCCTCACGGATAATACCTTTCCTGTCGTCCTTAAAAAGCCCCTTAAAGGTCAAACCATTCCGCTTAGTCAAGTCAATGATCCAGTGTTTTCATCAGGAGCTATGGGTAAAGGGGTAGCGATTCATCCGACTGAGGGCAAACTGTATGCACCTGTTGAGGGTGAAATCATCTTGCTAGCAGAAACGAAACATGCCATCGGCATTAAAACAGCCCAGGGCTTAGAAATTTTAATCCACATCGGTCTGGATACAGTCGAATTAGAAGGGAAACCTTTTATCGTCCATGTTAAACAAGGCGATATAATTCAGCAGGGAGATTTATTAATTGAATTTGACATCGAAGCGATCCAAGCCGCCGGCAAAGAAACGGTCACTCCGGTATTAATTACCAACCCAGACGCTTTTGAAGATATCCAACTGAACGAACAGGCAGCCGACGACGCCGATATTTTAATCGTTAATAAATAACTTACTTTGAAAAGGAGAATCGAAATGTCGAAATTACCAAAAGATTTCTTATGGGGTGGCGCCATCGCTGCCCATCAAGCGGAAGGTGGTTGGGACAAAGACGGCAAAGGGCCAAGTGTGGCGGATGTGATGGTGGCGGGTGGTGTCAAAGGCTACCGTGAAATTACGGATACTGTCGAAGCCGATAAATACTATCCTAATCACGAAGCCGTTGATTTTTATGGTCATTATAAAGAAGACGTCAAACTGTTTGCTGAAATGGGACTTAAAGCCTTGCGGACGTCAATTAACTGGTCAAGAATTTTCCCCATGGGCGACGAGGCCGAGCCAAATGAAGCTGGCTTGCAATTTTATGATGATTTATTTGATGAATTAATTAAATACAACATCGAGCCAGTCATTACCTTGTCGCACTTTGAAATTCCGCTACATTTAGCTAAAGAATATGGGGGTTTTAGAAATCGGAAAGTGGTCGACTTTTTCGTGCACTTTGCTGAAACCGTCTTTAAACGTTATAAAGACAAAGTGAAATACTGGATGACCTTCAACGAAATCAACAACATGATGGATTATGAATCACCGGTTTTCCTGTGGACCAATGTGGGAGTGACCATTGAGGAAGGGGAAAATGCCCAAGAAGTGATGTACACGGCTGGCCACCATGCCTTGTTAGCCAGTGCCTTAGCGGTGAAAAAAAGCAAAGAAATTAATCCGGATTTCCAAATTGGGGGTATGGTGGCCTATGTGCCTGTTTACCCCTTAAATTCAAATCCTAACAATGTGATGTTGGCTGAAGAAGTGATGCGGATGCGTTATTTCTTCCCGGATGTGATGATTCGGGGTTATTATCCCAATTATGCGTTGAAACTATTTGAGCGTGAAGGATTAAATATCCCGATTCTTGAGGGGGATGAAGCCATTCTGAGTGAAGGCACGATTGACTATCTAGGTTTCTCATACTATATGTCAACCGCTGTGGATGTTGATTCACCCGTTTCAGACGTAAAAAAAGTTCACGGTTCAGTTCCCCATGAAGTTGATAATCCATATACCACCGCTACGGATTGGGGTTGGACCATTGACCCGGTTGGCCTGCGCTACACCTTGAATCGCCTTTACGACCGCTATCAAATTCCGTTATTTATTGTGGAAAATGGTTTAGGCATGGTCGACACGGTCGAGTCGGACGGTAGCATTCATGATGTGCCTCGTATGCAATACCTGGGGGATCATATTGAGGAAATCAAAAAGGCTGTGAATGAGGATGGCGTTGATTTAATCGGCTATACACCTTGGGGAATTATCGATATCGTTTCCTTCACAACCGGAGAAATGAGCAAACGTTATGGTATGATCTATGTAGACCGTGATAATGACGGGAATGGTAGCCTGCAACGCTCTAAGAAAGATTCATTTTATTGGTACAAAAAAGTTATTGCAACCAATGGCGAAGATTTAACCATTGACTAAAGGATAAAAGGAGATATTTATTATGAATAAAAAATATGAAAAGTTGTTTGAAAGTGTACAATTACCTAACGGCAGAGTGCTGGAAAATCGCTTTGTGATGGCGCCGATGGTGGTTGAGGGATCGAGCTATGAAGGGGATGTTCAAGAGGATGACCTCAAATATTTTGCGCGTCGTTCGAAGAGTGCCGGGACCTTGATTGCGGGTGCGGCTAATGTCGGACCGTTAGGCAATGCCTTTGGTTACGGTTTGTCCAATAAATCCGACGACCAATTAGAGGGCTTGACGCAGTTGGCGACAACGATGAAAGCAGATGGCGCAACGGCCATCGCCCAAATTTTCCATCCCGGCCGCGAAGCCAAATATTCCTATAAAGATGAAGGCAAAGTATATGGACCAAGTGACGCCAACTACAGCTTTTTACCTTACCCCGTCACAGGTTTAACGGCGGTGCAAGTCGAAGAATTTATCGGTTATTTCAAAGACGCTACCCGTCGTTCGATTGCGGCTGGCTTTGACGGCGTGGAAATCCACGGCGCTAACCACTACCTGATTCAACAATTTTTCTCAGAAATTTCTAACACCCGGACCGATCAATGGGGCGGGTCACTCGAAAAACGTGCTGCCTTCCCTAAAGCCATTTTGAAGGCAGTCAAAGAAGTGGTTAAAGACAGCGGGCGCATCGATTTTATCATCGGCTACCGCATCAGCCCAGAAGAAATCCACGGCGACAACGTTGGTTACACGGCCGATGAAGCCTTGTATTTGATTGAGGAATTAACCAACATCGGATTGGATTATATTCATACCGCCCAATGGGGTCCCGAAGCCTACAAAACCACCTCAAAACGCGGCCAACACCAAGGCCAAGTCATCAACGCCTTAGTAAAAGACGTTATCGCCGGCAAAGCCGTCCTGATTGGTGCCGGCGACGTGACGAGCCCCGACAAAGCCCTTGACGCCCTAAACTACGTCGACCTGGTCGCCATGGCATCCGCCATCATCGTCGAACCCGACTTTGTCGAAAAACTCAAAAACGGCCACGAAGCCGACATCAACTTTGACGTCGCCGGCCGCGTAGAAGACCTAGCCTTGCCGGCCAACTTCTACCTCCAAGCCCCCCCTCTAAAAGCCAGCGGCTCTATCCCCGCCGAATCCATCGCCCTTTTAGAAACCAAATAAATATCTCCTAAACAGCCTAGGGCAGCCATTGCTACCCTAGGCTGTTTTGATGAGGTGGTGGTGCTATAAGGGCGAGGGTGGTGGCAGATGAGGCGTGGTTTGTCGGGGGGTCGTGTTACGTCAGCCAAATGAGAGTTGGTTTGGCTGACAACCTTGATACGCCCGCCAAATGAAAGTTGGTTTGTCGTAGGGTTGTGTTACGTCCGCCAAATGAAAGTTGGTTTGGCTGACAACCTTGATACGCTCGCCAAATGAAGCGGGGTTTGGCTGTGGCAGGAGGAGAGCCCGCCAAATGGAGTGTGGTTTGGCGGTCACTAGCAAGTGAAAAGTGGCTCACAAGTCATTATTGATAATTTTCGTCATATATCCCAATTTGCCGGACGTCGATTTCAACTGACATCCGGCAGTTTCATTTGCCGGCCTTCCCGCGAAAATGACGTCCGGCAAGGTGGGGTAATAGGGCGAATATGCGAAAAAGCCGGACGACAATTTCAGCTGACATCCGGCAAGTTGGTTTGGCGGACTTCCCGCGAAAATGACGTCCGGCAAATTGGAGTGATAAGGTGTATATGTCAAAAAGGCGGACGTCGATTTCGGCTGACATCCGGCAAGTTCATTTGCCGGCCTTCCCGCGAAAACGACGACCGGCAAATAGGAGCAATAGGGCGAATATGCCAAAACACCGGACAATGTTTCAGATGAGTTCCGCCAAACGAAGCGTGATTTGGCGACATCTCGTTTCAAACCCGCTATATGACAATTGGTGGCGAGTGAGTAGGTAGACTTCGCCACCAAATTAAATAGCTGGCGAGGGATTAGGCAACCTTCGCCACCAAATTAAATAGCTGGCGAGGGATTAGGCAACCTTCGCCACCAAATTAAATAGGTGGCGAGGGATTAGGCAACCTTCGCCGCCAACTCAAATCATAAAGAATCTTAATGTCACAGTACCTTCATCTATATGGCAATAGAGCAACTCGATGCTTATAGGAACTAAATCTAGCTTATGATTTGTAAAACTTCGCCCCATAACCATCACGTTTAACCATCGTATACATGGAATTCGTAAATCGTTAAACACAAAAAGAAAACGCGTATATGGAAACCACGAAACGCTATATGCGAATGGCAATCGCATATATGGAAATCATAAAACGCTATATGCGAATGGCAATCGCATATATGGAAATCATAAAACGCTATATACGAATGCCAAACGCATAGTAACTCCAAAATAACAAACGCATTATAGTAAACCTCAATTACTATAACGCAATCCCCAAACGCATTATAGTAAACCTCAATTACTATAACGCGATCCCCAAACGCATTATAGTAAATCCCAATTACTATAACGCGATCCCCAAACGCATTATAGTAAACCCAATTACTATAACGCGATCCCCCCAAACAAATTGAAAACCCATAAATCACCGCAGACAAAGTTATTACCACACAAAACCACCTTCCGCTAGGCTATCCCCCTCAACATATGCTAAACTGGAAAGCATCAAATTCTAAATTCGAAAGGAGTTCAAAATCCTATGACACCACAACAACTAAACCAGCAACAACAATTGCTACGAGGCTATCTCGACATGGTCCAATTCAGAAAGCCGCAATGGCTTGACGACGACACCATCATCTGCATCAGTAACGAAAACGGGGTGGACCAACTTTGGCGCATCAACCTATCGTCGCACAACCTATCGCCGCACCACCCAGTGCAGCACCACCCCCAACCACCAACCCAACTCACTCATAACGAAAATTTCATATCCGATTACATCATCGATCGCAACAACCAACGCATCTTTTTCACCATGAGCGAGGGTGGCAATGAGCAGTTCCATATTTACATGCTAGATGAAACCAACCGTACCACCAAAATCAGCCCTGCAGGTGACATGGTCAATTACCTCGGCGCCCTACGCCGCACCACCAGCACCACCACCAGCCGCACCACCCCAACCACCCAACTCATCTACACCAGCAACCAACGTGACTTTGCCAATTTTGACCTGACCGCCTATGACACCACCACCCACCAGCACACCACACTACTAGAAAATAACGACAACTATAATTTTCCGACCACCCTGTCGCCCAACAACCGTTACTTTATTTACCAAAAGCTCTTCTCGGAAGAAGACCAACCCTTGTGGCTCTACGATTTTGACCGTCAAACCGCTGAGCCGCTGTTCGCCACCCAAGCGACTTACGACAAACCTGTCTGGAAAAACGATTCGACCGGCTTCTATTTCCTGACCAACCTGAATCACGATTTCATGTACATTGCCGAGTACGACCTGACCACCAAGACGTTCCAACCCACTTACACCTTTAACTGGGACGTTGAAAATATCAGCCTAAGTCCCGATGGTCAGCACCTTGCCGCCCTCATCAACGCCGACGGCCTTTCGCAACTCAAGCTCTTTGACACCACCGACATGACCGAGCTGCCCATCGCCAACCAGCCGCAAGGCGTGATGGCCTATTACGACACCCTCGATTGGAGCCCCGACTCGCAACGCCTGTTGTTCACCTTTTCGTCCGGCGCCCAACCGCTCAGCGTGCTATACCTTGATCTACCGACCCAAACCTTTAAAACCATTCTAAAGAACACCCTAATAAATACCGCTGTTGAACCCGTCCTAAAGCACTACACATCCTTTGATGGCCTGACCATCCCTTACTGGCTCTACATTCCGCAAGGCATGCCGGCTAAAAACTTACCGATGGTGATTGAAATTCACGGCGGACCCGAATTCCAAGAACGAGCGATATTTAATGAATATATTCAGTACATGTTAGCCAACGGGATGGCGGTGGCCGCACCGAATGTCAGAGGAAGTACGGGCTATGGCAAAGCCTACGAGCAACTAGATAATGTCGAAAAGCGCCTCGACTCGGTCAAAGACATCGAATATTTAGTCAAAGAACTCATTGCCAAGCAAACCGCCGACCCGGAGAAAATCCTGGTTTCAGGAACCAGCTATGGTGGCTTCATGTCGCTATCGTCAGCGGCTAGATTCCCTGACTTATTTTGCGGGGCGGTCGACAACGTTGGCATGTTTAACCTAGTCAGCTTCCTAGAAAACACATCGTCCTATCGCCGGGCGCACCGCGAATCGGAATACGGCACCTTAGCCCATGACCGTGAAGTCTTATACCAAGTATCGCCGATTTCTGCCGTCGACAACATTAAAGGGCCGCTCATGGTCATTCACGGCGCCAATGATGCGCGTGTGCCCGTTGATGAAGCAGAGCAGTTGGTGGGATATTTATTAAAAAAGGCAGTGGATGTGACGTATTTGCGGTATGAAGACGAGGGGCACGTCTTGCAAAAGCGGGCCAACAAGCTCGACTGCTACCCGCAAGTGATTGATTTTATCAAAGCCTGTATGAATCTGTCATTCTAATAAATATCAAATGTTTCTAATTATTTTATAATCAAACCATTGCTTAATCCTACCGTTTACGCTAAACTCTCCTTAACAGAATTTAAGGAGGGTTTGAAATGTTAAAAAATAAATTATTTACCAGTGCCATAATCGCTTCAATGTTAGGGGGCACCCTATCTGTCCCGATTTCTGCCCAAGAAAACGATACAATTTCCTTTGAATCCAGCGTGACACACGCAGGCGATCCGATTGAAGGGGGCACGGTCCACTATGCCTTAGTGGGCGAAGCCTTTGCAGGGGTATTTAATAATATGTATTTTTCGATGGGTGTTGACGGGCTGGTGGTGTCCTTTTTTAACCCAGGGCTCTACGGCTACGACGAGAATTTTACGATTGATAACTCGGGTTTTGCCGATATTGTTTTTGACCCGGACAACAAACAAGTCACCGTAACGATTCCTGAGGGCACTTTTTGGGATGACGGCGAGCCACTCGATATTGATGATGTGATTGTGCCGTATTATATTGTCGGCCATCCTGATTATACGGGCGTGCGCTACGGCATCGCTTTTTCGAATGTTGTGGGCATGGACGAGTATAACAGTGGCGACACCGAAGACATTGCAGGCTTGGAGCGGATCGATGATTACACCTTGCGCATCACCTATAAAGATTTCACCAGTTCCATTTTACAATCGGGGGGTGGCTTGTCGGCTTATGTTGAACCGGAGCATATTTTAAAGGACATTCCGATAGCTGAATTAGAAGACAGCGACCAAGTTCGTCAAAACCCGGTGGGGTTCGGGCCGTTCAAACTAGTGTCGATTATTCCGAGCGAGTCCGTGACCTTTGAAGCCAATGAGCATTACTATAAAGGCAAACCCAATGTCGATGCCCTAGTTGTTGATGTGGTAAACCCATCGCAAATTGTCGCCGAACTTAAAGCCGGTAACTACGACATCGCCACCTTACCGAGCGACCAATTCGAAACATTCCAAGACGCCACCAACTTTACCATCCTTGGCCAAGAAGCGAATTTCTATAATTATATTGGTTTCAAAATGGGCGTGTGGGATGAAGCCGCCGGCGAGGTTGCTTACGACCCCAACCGCGTTTTATCCAATAAATCTCTCCGCCAAGCCATGGCCTATGCCATCGACAACGATTCAATCGGCAGTCGCTTTTATCAAGGCTTGCGGTTCAACGCCAATTCACACATCACGCCCATTTTCAAAACGCTCTATAACGCGGACCAAGAAGGCTACCACTATGATCCAGATAAGTCGATGGCCCTTCTAGCCGAAGCGGGCTTTGTGGACAACGACGGCGACGGCTTTGTCGAAGACCTAAATGGCGAGCCATTCACTCTGGGCTTTGCAGCGCCAAACACCGCCGAAGTGTCCGAAGTCATCGCCCAATATTACTTGCAAGCCTGGGCTGAAGTCGGCATCAACGTGGAACTCGTCGACGGCAACCTCATGGAATCCAACGCCTTCTACGAACGCGTTGAACAAGATGACCCTGCCATTGATTTGTTCCAGGGCGCCTGGACCATCGGTGGCGATCCCAACCAATACAAATTCTATGGCCGTGACGTCTTTTGGAACGACAGCCGCTTTGCCTCCGACGAACTGGATGCCCTGCACGCCCGTTTAAATTCCAACGAAACCTTTGACGAAGCCGCCCGAATCCAAGCTTACCACGACTGGCAAGCCTACATGATCGACGAAATCCCACTCTTGCCAACCCTGTTCGCTTACTCCTTAACCGCCGTCAACAACCGCGTCAGCCAATACGACGTCTCCACCGGCTCCGACCTCGACTGGACCGACATCTACCTCACCGCCGACGAACCCATCGCCGAATAACTTCTAAAACATAGCCAGAAATGGCTATGTTTTTCTGTGGAAAAAATTAGCCGTTGCCGCTGCTAATCGGTCCAAAACTGGTTGAGAATTAGCCCGAATAGACTTAATCGGTCCAAAACTCAATTTTGGAGTTTACTGGTTTTAGGTCAAAAGTGGTACATGTGGCTAGTCGATACAATCAAAGGCCACTTAGTGGTACATGTGGCCATCCGATACAATCATAAGCCACTTAGTGATACATGTGGCCATCCGATACAATCATAGTCCACTTAGTGGTACATGTGGCCATCCGATACAATCATAAGCCACTTAGTGATACATGTGGCCATCCGATACAATCATAGTCCACTTAGTGATACATGTGGCCATCCGATACAATCATAGTCCACTTAATGGTACATGTGGCCATCCGATACGATCATAGTCCACTTAGTGTTACATGTGGCCATCTGATACAATCATAGTCCACTTAGTGATACATGTGGCCATCCGATACAATCATAGGCCACTTAATGGTACATGTGGCCATCCGATACAATCATAGTCCACTTAGTGGTACATGTGGCCTACCTATTCAGTCAAAATTGCAAAGAAATTGGACTGAATAGCTGTAATCGGTCCAAAATTTTATGAAAATTGGCCTGAATAGCGATTAGAACAAATTATCTTCAAATAATAAAAAATTTAAACTTATTTAGTCAACGAAAGAATTCGGCGACATAAAAATTAAAGCCGCCGAATTATAAGAATAACCTGTATCTGACGTCAAATGACTGGTTTCCCGTCAGATAAACCTGAATCCGAGGTCAAACTAACGGTTTCCTAGCAGGGATATTTATTAAAATGAATGAAAAAGAAGGTTTTTGGAAGAAAATGATTGATTTGTGAATGAGTTTGGTGTATTCTATAGGCAAGGAAGTGATGAAAATGCTTACAGAAGAGCGGCACCGGATAATTCGAAGTTTGTTGATGAATGATTCGGTCGTGAAGTTGCAAGATATTATGGATGCGACGGATGCTTCAGAGTCGACGGTTCGAAGGGACTTATCGCAGCTGGAGGAAAGTGGAGAACTTGTTCGAATTCATGGGGGAGCCAAGCGGATTTTTACGGTTGAATATGAGCCAAGTGTGAGAGAGAAGATAGGGCAGTTTACGGATGAGAAGGATCGGATTGGTCGGTATGCAGCGTCATTGGTTGAAGCGAATGCTTTTATTTATATTGATGCTGGGACGACGACGATGGCGATGATTCCTTATATACAAGCATTGGGGATTACAGTGGTGACAAATGGGTTGGAAATTGCGAGTGAATTAGCTAATCGAGATATCCAAACAATTTTGCTGGGTGGTCAAGTGAAGCCGAAGACGTATGCGATGATTGGGTCTGATACGCAAAAGCAATTGAAACAATATCGATTTTCAAAAGCGTTCATTGGAACGAATGGGATTGATAGTCAATATGGTTTTACGACACCGGATATCGAAGAGGCTAATATCAAGCAAATGGCCATTAACCAAGCGAATCAGGCGTATATTTTATCGGATAGTAGTAAATTTGAGAAAGTGTCATTTTGTAAAATTGTTGAATTGGATGATGCGACGATTATTACCAATCAATTAGAGGCAAGCACGAAAGACAAGTATGAAAAATATACTAAAGTGAAGGAAGTATAAGCGATGCTATATACGATAACATTTAATCCAGCGGTTGATGTTGTGATGAATTTAGACAACCTCCAATTAGGTGCTTTGAACCGTGTCGAAAAAGACAGTTATGTTGCGGGCGGTAAGGGGATTAATATCTCTGTTCTATTAAAACGCTTAGGGTATGATAATGTCGCGACTGGCTTTATCGGTGGCTTTACGGGTGACTTTATTCATGATTCTTTAACAGCAGAAGGTGTGAAGCCTGAATTTATTAAACTCGATGCGATGACGCGTATTAATGTGAAGTTAAAAGCACAGGAAGAAACGGAAATTAATGGAAAAGGTCCTGTGATTGACGCAGCGAATATTGAGAAGTTATTTAATTATTTTGAAGAGCGACTAACAGAAGGGGATGCGGTTTTTCTGGCGGGCAATACAGCACCGGGGATGACGAGCGACCATTTTGTAAGAATGGCCCAACTCTGCCAAATCCGTAAAGCGCATTTTGTTTTGGATACCAACAAAGATTTGTTGACAGCCTGCTTAGCCTACCATCCATTTTTGATTAAGCCGAACGCCGACGAGTTGAGCGAGATTTTTCAAACGCCCATCGATTCGTTAGCTAGCGTGATCCACTACGCCAAAGAACTTCAAGTGCTCGGAGCAACAAATATCATTGTCTCTCTCGGTGGCAAAGGAGCGGTTTTGTTAACCGAAACAGGCGATGTTTATCAATCTTATGTACCTAAAGGGCAAGTGATTAATTCAGTGGGTGCAGGGGATTCAATGGTTGCTGGTTTTGTCGCCAAATATATTGAAACACAAGATTATGTTGAAAGTTTAAAACAAGGCGCTGCCTGTGGGAGTGCGACAGCTTTCTCGGTTGGAATAGCACAAGCAGATTTGGTTGACGCACTGGTGAAGGAAATCAAGGTTGAAAGGATAGGAGAATAATATGAAGTTAGCAAACTTATTTGTTAAAGAAGCCATGGACTTAGCTTTAGTGACTACAGATAAAAAAAGCACCCTCGTGCATCTAGCACAAAATTATGCCAACGCTGGTGGAGTGAGCGATGTTGACAGCTATGTCGCAAAATTGGAAGAACGTGAATCACAATCAACAACGGGGGTTGGCGAAGAAATAGCTATCCCACATGCACAAGATGCCTCCATCAAGGAAGCGGCTATTGTATTTGCCCGTTCACAATCAGGCGTTGAATGGGATTCTTTTGACGGCTTGCCTGTTAAATTAATTTTTATGATTGCTGCACCAGAAGGTGGGGGTGAGCATTTACAAGCTTTAGCAAAATTATCAAGCATTTTAATGAATCCTGAAGCAAAAGAGGCACTTTTGGTGGCGGCAACGCCGGATGAAGTGGTTGATACCATCGCACATTACGAAGCGGAGAAAGAAGCAGCCCAAACGCAGCAGGAAAGCCAAGTAGTCAGCACGACGGCAAGTGACAGTGATATTTATTTGTTGGCGGTAACGGCTTGTCCGACGGGGATTGCACATACCTATATGGCCGAGGAGAAATTGAATCAAGCGGCCGCAAAGGCTGGCTATGGCATTAAAGTGGAAACGAACGGCCAAACGGGTGTCGGCAATAAATTGACTAGGGAAGATATTGAGCGGGCAACGGCGATTATTGTGGCGGCGGATAAGCAAGTTGAGATGGCACGCTTTGACGGCAAGCCGGTGATTATTACGAAAGTGGCGGATGGCATTAATAAAGCCGACGAATTGGTGAGTCGCGCAGCCAAGCAAGATGCGAACATTTATCATGCCAGTGAAAGTGACCAAGCGCATTTAGCGGATTCAGATGAAAAGGAATCCCTTGGTCGCCAATTTTACAAACATTTGATGAATGGTGTTTCACACATGTTGCCATTCGTCGTAGCGGGTGGGATTTTAGCGGCACTGTCCTTTTTCTGGGGAATTAACTCCGCCAATCCAGAGGATCCTTCTTACAATGCGATTGCGCACACCTTAAAAAGTTTTGGTGATATGTCTTTTGCGATGATGCTGCCTATTTTTGCGGGCTATATTGGTCAATCGATTGCGGATCGTCCCGGATTAGTGATTGGTTTTATGGGTGGGGTCTTTGCCAACCCTAGCATCCTAACCGCCTTTAATGCGGGAGGTGTTTTTGAAAATGCTCAATCTTCTGGATTCCTAGGCGCTTTAGTTGCCGGTTTCCTTGCTGGAGGCATTGTATGGGTATTGCGTAAAGGACTCAGTTGGTTACCCAAGTCCCTAGAAGGCATGAAGCCAATCTTTTTATATCCCGTTTTAGGCGTGTTGGCCATGGGACTTATTATGTTCTTCGTTGTCAACGCACCAATGGGTGCAGTTATGAACGGCTTGCAAAATGCCTTAAGTAGCATTCCGTCCGAACTATCCGTCGTGCTCGGCTTTGTGTCCGCCGCCATGATGTCAATTGATATGGGTGGCCCAATTAACAAAGCCGCCTACGTCACAGGAACTGCCTTGGTAACCGCATCAAACGGTGCCGGCTCAAACGTAATGGCAGCCGTTATGGTCGGTGGTATGGTTCCACCTTTAGCCATCGCCTTATCAGCCACCTTTAACAAAAATCTTTGGGCACCAGAACAAAGAAACTCAGCATTGGTCAACTATGTCATGGGTGCGGCCTTCATTACCGAAGGAGCGATTCCTTTTGCCGCCTCCAACCCACTGCGCGTCATCCCGTCCCTCGCCATCGGCGCAGGTGTCGCCGGCGCACTCAGCATGGTGTTCGGTTGCGTCAGCTACGTCCCACACGGCGGTATCTTCGCCGTCCTCGCCGGCGGCGTCACCAACCCATGGATGTACCTCCTTGCCTGGCTCATCGGCGGCGCAGTCGGTGCCGTCTTACTCAGCGTCTTCGTTAAAAAACCCGAAGAAATCCTTAACTAAATATCTCTGCTACGCACCCGGTTTATTGCGATAAACCGGGTGCGTTTTTTGGGGTGCTCCCCCGCCAAATGACGGTTGGTTTGGCGGTCAAACAAGTTGCCCCCGCCAAATGGAATGTGGTTTGGCGGTCACTGCTGTTACGCCCGCCAAATGAAGGTTGGTTTGGCTGTCACTGGTAAGTGGGAAGTGCATGACAAGTCATTTACGATAATTTTGATCAAATAACCTAACTTGCCGGACGACAATATCAGCTGACATCCGGCAAGTCCGTTTGCCGGCCTTCCCTTGGAAACGACGACCGGCAAATTGTAGCGATAGGGTGAAAATGTGCAAAATGCGGACGACAATATCAGCTGACATCCGGCAAGTCCGTTTGCCGGCCTTCCCGTTAAAACGACGACCGGCAAGTTGGAACGATAGGGTGAAAATGCGCAAAAGGCGGACGACAATATCATTTGACATCCGGCAAGTTCATTTGCCGGCCTTCCCTTGGAAATGACGACCGGCAAGTTGGAGCGATAAGATGTAAAAGCCAAACGTGAGACGACGATTTCAGCTGAGCCCGCCAAATGAATCCCGGTTTGGCGGTCACTGGTGTTACGCCCGCCAAACGAAGTCCCGTTTGGCCGCGTTTAACCCGATAGCTGGCGAGGGAGTAGGTGAGCATCGCCACCTAAGTTGATAGATGGCGAGGGAATAGCTAACCATCGCCACCTAAGTTAATAGCTGGCGAAGAGAAGGGTGAGCATCGCCACCAATTTTAATAGCTGGCGATGAGAAGGGTAGGCATCGCCATCAATCCAACCATATAGCGTCTTAATGCCACAGACCCATCATCCATATGACAATAAAGCAACTCGATACATACAGAAACCAAGGCTAGCCCTAGGTTTTGGTCATAGCTAAACACACCCTCAGAACTTTCCTCAGCGCCCACAAAATATTTTATTATTTTTAACAAATTCCCCGATACCCTTCTTGTATATTCAACCATTGAGAAAAAGCAACAGATAAATAAATAAAATAATAATATTACTCAGAATCCCCCCATCGCCTCAAACGCAGTAAACATCAACTCAAAAAACAGAATAAGCCCCACAAACCACGGAATCCACATAAAAAATCAACCACCCCCAACACTCACCAAACCACAACTAAGACTTAATTGAAATATAAATAAAATAACAACATCAATGCGTATCATTTGATTCAACCCACTTGCCGTGTTAAGGTAATACCATAGCCAACACAATAAACTTGTCGTATATTGATTGGTATATTGTGTGATATTTATTAGAAGGAGAGATGTTTATGAGTCAAAAAGCTTTAAGATGGTTTTTCCCAGGGGTTGCCCTGTTGATGTTTGGGACCTTCTTAATGGCTTTGTTGTCGCAATATATACCGCCAAACTTCACGGAGTTACTATCAAACGTCACGGGGACGCTATCGTTTTGCATTATGTTAACTCTCGTCCTAATTGCCGTCCGACCCAAAGCCATCGAACGTCGCCTCGGCTTAACTAATATGTATGAAGTCCATGCTTGGATGGCCATGGTACTGCCGGTAACACTCGCAATCCATGTCTTCATCCGTTGGAGCGGGCTGGAAAATGTGCTAACACTGAATTTAACCAACACATCCATTCTGGGCTACGTCGGACTCACCTCGCTCATCATCGTGATGTTAACCGGGATATTCGTCCTTTCAGACACCATCATCAAAAAATCTAAGCAACTAATGAACCTCAAAAACAAAGCCAACCGGAACTTCCATCTGTGGCTACACCGCCTAGCCATCGTTAGCATTGTCGGGATCCACTTCCATGTCTACAACGTGGAGTACCTTTTAGACAATACGCCATTCCGCCTGCTAGCGACCGTCTATACCGTCCTCGTCTTAGGTTGGTACGCCATCTACAAAATCCGCTTAGCGCGCCTGCCGAAATACCAAGTCATCCGCACCCATCAACCGTCGCCCAAGATTCATGAAATTGAACTGCAACCGACAAAAGGCGACCGTATGGACTACCAAGCCGGCCAATTTGGCTTCTTCCGCTTCGTGGATTCGCAAGTTTCCAGCGAAGCCCATCCGTTTTCCTTTGCCAGTTCGCCGACCCGCAACCAAGACACCATCATTGTGATGATCCAGGAAGACGGCGATTTCACTAGCACACTGGCTAACGTCAAAGAGGGCGATCAAGTTACCATCGAAGGCCCTTACGGTGATTTTTACCCAGCGGAGGTCCGCGATTCCAACGAGCCCATGGTGCTCCTGTCCGGCGGCATCGGCCTGACCCCTAGCCTGAGCGTCCTGCGCGAGGAAATCGCCCAAAATTCCGACCGCCGCATCGTCTTTATTTGGGGCGTCGGTTATGAAGACCAACTCATGTTTTACGACCAATTAAAAGACCTTTCGAATAAATATCCCAACTTCTCACACCATATTATCTTTAGTGAAGAAGAAGTTGACGGCTTCCCACACGGCTTTGTCGATAATGATTTTATCCATGCCGAAGGATTGGAAGAGTTTTACCAAACTGCCACCTGGCACGTCTGTGGTCCGCCACCCATGCTAGAGGCCGCCAAAAGTTTATTAGCCGAAAACAATGTGACCGAAGATCAACTCAACATCGAAGAATTTGCATTTTAAAGGAGAATTCATTATTAATACATTAAACGAAAAAGTAGCTATTATTACAGGTGCCGCCGGCGGGATTGGCATCGCAGCCGCCGAGTTATTCTTAAAAGAAGGCGCCAAAGTCGCTTTAGTTGACCTATCCGAAGACGCTTTAAATGAAGCAGTCGAATCACTCAACAATTCCGACAATATTCTAGCCATTACGGCTGACGTCACCAAAGAAGCCGACGTTAAAAACTACGTAGCTAAAATCAAAGACACCTTTGGACGCGTAGATATTTTATTCAACAATGCCGGTATCACGGGCAAGCCAACGGATCTTATGGACATCAAACTGGAAGACTTTGAAAATGTGTTGGCCATCAATACCACCGGTGTCTTCCTAGGCTTGAAACATGTGCTGCCACTGATGACTAAGCAGGGAAGCGGGAGTGTCATCAACACCTCTTCCGTGGACGGCTTAAGAGGTTCCCCAGGTCTATCACCCTACAGTGCATCCAAGCATGCAGTGGTCGGCTTAACCAAAACCGCTGCCCTTGAAGTCGCCGAACACGGTGTCCGCGTGAATTCCATCCACCCATCACCGGTCGACACGACCATGATGGAAGGCGTTGAAGCCGGACAAGAAGATGCCGCAGGTGCAAGGAAAAACTTTGAGGCAACCATTCCACTCGGCCGCTACGCCGACGCCGAACACATCGCCCAACTCGTCTTATTCCTAGCATCCGACGACAGCGAGTTCATCACCGGCTCCCAATACCGCGTCGACGGCGGCATGGGCGCCCAACAATAGAGAACCAATAGACTCTCCCACGTGGAGAGTTTTTTCATTTACCCCTTGGGTTGCAGTGCGAGGCGGCGCAAACGGATAGCCTCGTTTCCTGCTTACTTTTCACCCGGATTTTGGCCAGAATAGGGCTATTCTGTCTTTTGCTTCAAGAGCAGATGTCAGATTAAGGCTATTCTGTCATTTGCAGTACGAGCAGATGACAGATTAAGGCTAATCGGTCACACATTTCCCACTTAGGTTCGCGCACACAACAACCGCTCCGATATGTGAGCGCCCCTAGTCGCGCACACAACAACCGCCCCGATATGTGAGCGCCCCCCCCCCCCCCGTCGCGCACACAACAACTGCCCCGATATGTGAGCGCCCCCTGTCGCGCACACAACAACCGCCCCAATATGTAAGCGCGCCTCACTCAGATAAGTGAAAAATAGTTAGAACTAGCTATACTATCCAGCTAAACGAATAGCCGTTTGGCGGCCTTCGGCCTTCCACCTCCCACCTCTCACTGAATCCCCGCCACATAATCCTCCCCAACTTGCACCCGCCCAATAATCGTTGAAAACATAATAATAATGTATACTATAAATACAACAACAAACAACATAAAATGGGGTGATGCCACTACAGCCCCTAAAAGAATAATGACTAAAACTAATCTGCAGGACTGGGGGAATCGCAATCACATGAAGCAGAGATATTTACAGGATGTTTTGATACGGATGGCGTACAATTCAAGCGGTATTGAGGGCAATACAATAAGTCTGGCCGAAACCGGCACAATTTTTTTAGAGGGCAGCTTGCCGAGCGGGCGTCAAAGTGTACAGGCGTTTTATGAGATTGTTAACCATAAACAGACATTTAGCTATATGCTGGATTAACTTAAAGATGACACTCCATTAAGTCTAAGCATGATTAAAGATTTTCACCGTTTATTAACTGATCGCTTGCAGCATGACAGTGGCCAATTCAAGACAGAGCAAAATGCAATCATAGGAGCAAGGTTCACAACAGCGACACCACAGGAAACGCCACAATTAATGCAACAATGGACCGATAACACCACCTACCGACTAGACAGCGCCGAATCAGAACAAGAACAACTGAAAATATTATCAGACACTCATATTCAATTTGAGCAAATACATCCTTTTTCAGACGGTAACGGCCGCACGGGGCGCATTTTGCTGCTGCACCTTAGCTTACATCACCTTAAAGCCCCGATTATCATAAACAAGGACGACAGAACCCCATATATCGAGGCGCTAACGAACAATGACACCCATGCACTAACAACTATTTTGAGAACGTCCATCGAATACGAAAAAAACCGCATGACACAATTCAATTAACCCCCTAATAAATATCACAATATAAAAAAAGGAGCCCATCATGGATTATCTAAAAGTTGAATTTTTTGTACCCCAAGAACACCTAGCAACCATTATTGAAGCCCTCAATCAAGCCGGCTTCCTACGCGAAGGCAATTACGATTACTGCTACGCCTACACACCCGTCAAAGGCCACTTCCGCCCATTGGATAATGCGCAACCCTTTATCGGTCAAACCAATGTGATTGAAGAGGTGGATGAAGTCAAAGTCGAATTTCGCATCGAAAGCCAGAATCAGACTCTCACTTTAGAACTAATCAAGCAGCACCACCCCTACGAAGTACCCGTCATCAATTTTATGCGGTTGGTTTAAACAAGTGCATAATAAAGCGCCTTAATACCAGCAAGTCTTATGATTTGCAAAACGCGTATATGGAACTGATAAAACGCTATATGCGAATGCCAAACGCGTATATGGAAACCATAAAACGCTATATGCGAATGGCAACCGCATAGTAAGCCCTCAATGCCAAACGCATTATAGTAAACCTCAAATACTATAACGCGATTAACAACCGCATTATAGTAAACCCCAAATACTATAACGCGATTACCGAACGCATTATAGTAAACCCCAATTACTATAACGCGATTACCAAACGCATTATAGTAAATCCCAAATACTATAACGCGTTTCACAAATGGATTGAAAAATAAATAATTTACCAAGATAAAGTCATTAATACACCAAAAACGCGGTTGGTTACTTCCAACTTACCCACCCGCGCCCCACTAGCACCAGCCCCAACCAGCCCGCGCACACAAGAAGCGTCGTTTCTTGTGTGCGCCTCAGTTCACGCTCACAACAACTGCCCCGATATGTGAGCGCCTCATCCCGCGCTCACAACAACTGCCCCGATATGTGAGCGCCTTATCCCGCGCTCACAACAACTGCCCCAATATGTGAGCGCCTCATCCCGCGCTCACAACAACCGCCCTAATATGTGTGCGCCTCATCCTGCGCTCACAACAACCGCCCCAATATGTGTGCGCCCCACCCCCCTCATTGAATTCCCCCCCAATCCGCTATATAATAAACCTAAAATGAAAATACCATGAGAGGAATTAACCAACCATGAAATTAGCGACAGACATTGGGGGCACCTTCACCGATCTCGTCTACATCGATGATACAACCGGTCAAATACAGACACATAAAAGTGCCACCACACCAGCAGCCTACGAACAAGGCGTCTTAAACGCCATTCAAGAAGCGGGGCTCCTTAACAACGCTGACGTAGAGATATTTATTCATGGGACGACCGTTATTATTAACACGCTCACGGAAAGAAAAGGCGTTAAAACGGGCCTAATCACCACCAAAGGATTCAAAGACGTCTTAGAAATCGGCAGGGGGAATCGACCAGACTTATTTAATGTTAAATACCAAAAACCAAAGCCGTTCATTCCGCGCTACCTCAGACTAGAAGTGGACGAACGCCTCAACTATAAGGGGGACATTCTCACCCCGCTCGACGAACAACAAATCGACCAAGCCATCGCTCATTTTAAACGCGAAAAAGTGCAAGCCATCGCGGTTTCCTACCTGCATTCTTACATTAACCCGACGCATGAACAACAAACCATCGAATGGATCAAAGCCAAGTGGCCGGAAGTAACAGTGACCGCTTCGCACGAGATTACCCGTGAGTGGCGCGAATACGAACGCACCAACACCACGGCACTCAACGCCTATGTGAAACCCATCGCCAATTCTTACCTAGACAAATTAGACCAAGAACTCAACAATCACATCCAAGTCAAGCAAGAATTTGTGATGCAATCCAACGGCGGTACGACCACCTTCGCAGACGCCAAAGAAACGCCCATCACCATGGTGGAATCAGGACCGGCCGCAGGGATTTATGGCGCCGCCGCCCTCGGCAAACTGATCAACGAAGAAAACCTCATCGCCTTTGACATCGGTGGCACCACCGCCAAAACGTCCCTCATCGAAAATGGGGAAGTCAAAATTTCAACCGACTATGCTATCGAAAAAGACGACCGCCACGCTGGCTATCCAATCAAGGCGCCCGTGGTAGACATCGTCGAAATCGGCAACGGCGGGGGATCCATTGCTTGGCTCGACTCGGCCAACGCGCTCCACGTCGGACCGCAATCCGCCGGCGCGACACCGGGTCCCATCGCCTACAACCTTGGCGGCACCCAGCCGACCACAACCGATGCCAACCTTTACACCGGCCGCCTGAGCGCTAAAAACTTTAACTACGATGTCGACATGGACAAAGTCAAAGCGGGCATCGACCAAACCATCACCCAGCCGCTCAAGCTAACCACCGAGGAAGCCGCCCTTGGCATTATTCGCCTGGCTAATTCCAACATGCTCAACGCCATAAAACTCGTTTCCATCCGTAAAGGCCACGATCCCAAAGATTTCGCCCTAATCGCCTTTGGTGGCGGGGGTTCCATGCACGCGCCAGCCCTAGCCTTGGAACTAGGCATCAACAAAGTCATCGTGCCCATTGCCTCGTCCGTTTTTGCCGCTTGGGGCATGCTCTTAACCGACCTGCGCCAGGACTATATCCAAACCAATATCCAGTCGCTCAATACCATCGACCCGAACACATTCACCACCAACTGGCAACAAATGGAAACCCAAGCGGCCAACAATTTCGCGCAACAAAACATCGACGCCGACACCCTGAACTACCAATACTTTTTGGATATGCGCTATGCCGGCCAAGAGCACACCGTGAAAGTGCCCGTCGCCAACCCGACCCTTGACGCCCACCAGCGCGCGACCATCATGGAAGACTTCGCGTCCCTCCATGAAAAGACCTATACCTTTAAATTACCGGACCACGCCTGTGAGATTGTGAATTACCATCTGTCTGCCACCGCGCCAACCCAAAAACCGCAACTCCTCGAAATAAATATCACTGCGCCTCTTGCAGAGGCATTTATTGAAGAGCGCCCGGTTTACTTTGAAGACGCCGGCTGGGTTAACACCCCCATCTATGACCGTGCGACACTGCCAACGAACGAAACCTTAGCCGGTCCCGTGATTATCGAAGAACCCACGTCGTCGACCGTCGTTTACCGCGGACAAAATATCCATAAAGATAAGTACGGCAATTTAGTGATAGAAAGGGCTGAAAACAATGACTAAAACCACACCAACCGATCCATTTACATTAGAAATCATCAAAAATGCCTTGCATTCCATTGGCGATGAAATGTTTGTCACCACCGCTCGCACTTCCATGAGCACCATTATTTATGAAACCCTCGATTACGCTTCCGGCCTTTTGGATGCGCAGGGGAATTTATTAACACAGGGAAATGGGATTACGGGCTTTATCGGTATGTTGACCTTTATGGTCAAAGAAACGCTCGCCAAATTCCCGGGCGACACACTCAAAGAAGGCGACTTGATTATCATCAACGACCCCTATCAAGGTGGCGGATCACATTTATCAGACGTCGGCCTAGTGCTGCCGATTTTTTACCACAACAAACTCATTGGTTTTGCGGCCAACAAAGCCCACTGGACCGAAGTTGGCGGTAAAGATCCCGGTTCCTTCACCAACAATTCCACCGATATTTATCAGGAAGGCTTGCAATTTTCCTGCATCAAACTCTTTAACCAAGGCGTGATCAACGATGCGGTCGTGGATATCATCCGCTCAAACGTCCGCTTTCCCGACCAATCCATTGGCGATATGTGGGCCCAAATCGCCGGTTTGCGCATTGGCGAAAAACGCCTCATTGAATTGCACCAAAAATATTCCTCAGCCACCATGGAGGAAGCTATCAACAACCTGTTGGATCACGGCGAAAGCCTGGCGCGCCAAGCCATCAAAGACCTACCCAACGGCACTTACACCGCCCATGAATACATCGACAGTGACGGCCTTGGCCACGGCCCCTTCCTCGTTCAAGTAAATATCACCATTGACGATCAGGATGTTACCTTTGATTTTAGTGGCACCGCCGACCAAGTGCCCGGTCCAATCAATCTGACGGCTTCAGGTTTAGAAGCCGCTGTCCGTGCCATGTTCCTATCGATTACCGTCCCTGATGAAGATGTTAATGATGGCATTTTCCGACCAATGAAAATTGTGACCCAACCCAAAACCATTGTCTCGGCTGAAAGACCCGTGCCGGTGTCCAATTACTTTATTACCTTTTTAGAAGTGGTCAATATTATCCAAAAAGCCCTGGTCGATGTTCTACCTCACCGCCTCATTGCCGGTCACTACGCAGCCGTGTCCTCCGTTGTATTAGGCGGCACGCATCCCGACAGCGGTCAGTCTTTTATGTTGGTTGAACCAACTACCGGAGGCTGGGGTGCAGCAATCGATAATGACGGACAATCCGGACAGTTTTGTTATGGCAATGGGGAAACCTATAATGTCCCAGTTGAAGTGGCTGAAACCCGTTATGGTATTTTAGTGGAAGAATATGCCTTGCGGACGGATGATACCGCGGCAGGTGCTGGTAAATATATTGGTGGCCGTGGCACCGTGCGTTCTTACCGGGCCCTCAATGATCTACAATCGGTCACCGTCACCTTTGGGCACCACTTGTCCAAACCTTGGGGTGTGGATGGTGGATTTGAAGGCAATTCCAACGATGCCTATATTCAACGCGCCAACGGCGACGTCTATGGACCATTCGGTATGGAAAACCATACCTTGAACACCAACGATGTCGTCATCTTGAAAACCGGAACAGGCGGTGGGAACGGCAACCCGCACCAACGTCCAGCCGAACAAGTTGCCCTAGATGTTAAAAATGGCTATTATTCTGTGAAAGTGGCAGCGGAAACCTTTGGCGTCCAAGTGGATCCTGATACCTTTGACTTTGAAGAATTAGCCGTGCGTAAAGGTTAGGTGCCACATGGAAATCAAACACACAGATTTTAACCGCGATACACTCAATCAACGCATGCACCTTTACGAAAAAGGACAAACGAAAGTCAAGATGGGACATGTGATTATCCCTACCGGCGCACGTTTTCCCGCTACAGCATCTAAATCCAACCCCGAAGAGGAGTTTTCCTACTTAGTCAAAGGCAAACTCATCGGTGAAATCGAAGACCAAGCCTTCACCATGACAGCCGGCGACTTCATTCATATTCCCGCCGGTCACCAACAATGGTGCCAAAATGTTGGGGATGAAGAAGTGTATATTGTGTATACCTTGGTAGAGTAAGCCAACCCAAAAAAACAAAAAAGAGGCGGTAAGCACTAAACATGCTCCGCCTCTTTTGTTTTACGAATATACTTATATTAATATAACTAGCTGCATTTTTGTGGAATAGAGACACGACCATATCAATAGGTGGTGTCTAGGAGGCAAGTCACTTTTTAAGTAGGGTAAATAATTCTTCCCTAAATGATATAACAAAAGCCCCCAAATAAGTTCATTCAAAAAATAAATACGTCTGCTACAAAGACAATTAGCCCATCAAAGTCTAACCCTTACTTCTTTTTCTTAGCATCCGGTAGTTCATCATACATCACATGTATCAAACCACTCAAAAATGCTTTATCATCAATCTCACTAACCAATAGCATTTCCTTCGCGCCATCATAGGGTAACTCATACTCAGCATTCGGCAAATAATCTATGGCTGATTGAACAGGTTTTACAAGAAATCGATTGTCATAAACTCCACCAATAATTTTACCGCGATAATAAAGGATATATTCACCCATCATTGCACGATAAGTAATGACATCTAGTTCAGATAATTGTTCTAATATAAACTCTAAATAGTCTTTGCTCGATTCCATGATTAACACTCCTTTTGATCTATTTTATCACTAAAAGAGCACACTAATCATCCATAGTACTCGATCTGGATAAGTAAAACGTCTAAGAAATACAATTAAAAACACCCAATAAACCTTACATCTGAAGGTTTTATGGGTGTTTATTAAGAATTAATTCATACCGATTATATCGGCACTATCCCAAACAATTATAAATCATAATCAATCACGACTTTAATCGATTGACTCGTATCTGAAGCAATTTCAAGGGCTTCTTTAGCTTGGCTTTGTGGGTATTTTTGAGTAATAATGCTCGTTATTTTAGTCTTACCATCACTCAGAATTTGAATGGCTTCTTTGATATCATTGGTGTTATACATAAAAGAACCAACTATTTTTTGTTCTCCCCACATCAAATCTTTGAAATTAACTAAATTATCTTTATGATGACTCGCTACTACTGAAAGATAAGCGCCGTTTTTAGCAAGGTTACTATAACTTTGGTAGATTGTAGGAGCTCCTGCACAATCAATATAAACGTCCGCATCAGAAACACTTCCTCGTATCATTGAAAAACTCTCACCAAAATGCCCAATCAAAAAGTCGTTGAATTCACTATCCGTACTGGTTAAGTAAGTCGTTGCACCTAGTTCTTCGGCTGTCTTCAATCGTTTTGGATCAATATCAGTAAGAACTGGATTTTTAACGCCACTTGCTATAACACCCGTTAAAGCACTGAGACCAATTGTACCAGAACCAAAAATCACAACTTTTGAATCAGCTGTAACATTGGGAATGTTTTTCCCATGGATTCCCACACTAAAAGGTTCAATAAGTACAGCATCGTCATACGATAAATTATCAGGGAGCATAAATAGATTGAAATCTAATTTTGCATCATGAACTAGAACATATTCTGAAAAAGCGCCACCGCGGTGTTTAGTGTCCATTCTCTGGAAATATTGTGGATTCACAAAGACACGATCTCCCTCTTTAAATTGAGATACGTCTTTACCTAGACTGACAATTTCTCCTACCATTTCATGACCGAACTCATCACCGGCTTGGATACTAGCATGCTCGCCCCCATACTTATATGCGGCAACATCAGTCCCACAAATTCCAGCTTTTTTAACCTTAACAAGGACATCTCCACCTTCAGGGGTAGGGACAGGTTTCATAGTTAAATCAACATCACGAATGCCATTAAATATCACCGATTGCATTTCTTTCACAAAAATTCCTCCTTTATAGTGACTTCAGCAAAAAAGATACGTTAGAATAAGTGTAACATAAGAATAAAGCACATTCAATTTATCAATAAAACCACTACAAACAATTGCTTTTTCCTTAATGAAAATTATTAAAAATAAATAATTCCAATACTGTTTTTATTATTGCTAGTTTAGTGGTTTGATCGGATCAGGTAGTAATCGATAAATCAACTGACCAATCCATTTCGCTGGTTGTTTAAAATTGTCCTTAATCCATTGATTAACAATCGCAACCGAACCACTACTAATGAAAACAAGCAAAGAAGACTTCTCATCATTATCATTAGAATAATTCGCTAAAGCATCAGACTGATATTGATTGAAATAGTCGATAGTATATTGATAGACAAAATTTGTAAAAGAATTCTGACCTTCACTTTTTGCAACATGCTTAAAATAGACAGAATGATTTTGCATATACTCTAAAGTTTGAATAATGATTTCTTGGTTATTCTCACCATAAACGTCTATTAGTTGATCCACCTTATATGTGTACGCATAATTCATCACTTCATACTTATCTTTAAAATGGCGGTAAAAAGTGGCACGGCTATACCCACTTTTCAATGTGATATCTTTCACGGTAATATCTTCAAAAGATTTATGATTTAGTAAATCGCTTAATGCAGTGCAAATATCTATTCTAGCCTGTGTTGACATTAAAGTTCACCTCAAAAGTAATTTTATCATAAATGATACAATTTGTGAATATTGTCACTTACTTTCCACCTTACTTTTTGTTTAAATTAATGTATAAACTTTTAGGAGGAAATATACATGTCATTAACAGATTCATTAACATTTAATAATGGAGCTACTGTCACAAACCGTCTAGTAATGCCGCCAATGATTACTTTCCACGCTAATGAGGATGGAACCGTCTCACAAACAACTTTAGATTACTATGGCGCACGTTCAAACGTTGCAGGTATGATTATTGTAGAAGCTTGTTCTGTCACTGAAACAGGTAAGGGTGTCCCTTTTCAAATTGGTGTTTATGACGATAAATTCATACCAGGCTTAAAACAATTAGCTCAAACACTCAAAAAAGATGGCAACAAAGCCATTGTACAATTACAGCATGCAGGTCGTGAATCAGGAGAAGCTTACAAATTATTCAATGAAGCACATGCACCAAGCGCTTTTGATATGGAATTCCTAGGCTATCCTGTAAAAGAGTTAACCAACGAACAGATTGAATCAATTATCGAAGATTTCGGTCAAGCGACACGCCGTTTGATGGAAGCAGGTTTCGATGGCGTTGAGATTCATGGTGCTAACCATTACCTCTTACAACAATTCTTTTCAGAATATTCTAACCGCCGCACGGATAATTGGGGTGGAAGCCTTGAAAAACGCATGAAGTTCCCTCTAGCAGTAGTGAAGGAAGTTTGCCGTGTCGTTGAAGAAAGTGGTCGCAAAGACTTTATTATTGGCTACCGCATCTCTCCTGAAGAAATTCATGAAGAAAACTTTGGCTATTCATACAAGGAATCAACTCAATTAATTGACGCCGTCCTAGCCTACCCGCTCGATTATATTCACTTATCCCTAATGACTCAATATGACCAAAAAGCAACCAACTCAGATCGGACATATAGCGAGCTTTTCAAAGAGGTCATTGCAGATCGGGCTAAACTCATTATTGTTTCCAATGTCTTCTCTCAAACGGATGCTGAAAAAGCCTTAGAGTATGGGGACCTAGTAGGAATCGGTCGTGCCTCTTTAATTGACCCTGAATTCGGTAAGAAAATCATTGAAAATCGTGGCGATGAAATTGTTTCAACATTAACTCAAGCACAATTCGACAAAGCCAAATGGCCACCTGTCTTAAGCCAAATGTACAAATCCGGCAACTATCCTTTACCACCGATGCCAGGCATTGAAACCATTTAAAACCACCAAAGACACCCAAATCCGCGGGTGTCTTTTCTTTTAAAACCTTCAAATAAATATCTCTGGAATAATTTGCTTAATAACCAAGGATATGCTTCAATTAAGTTAGTCGAGTAACAACGCAGAAGCCATGCATACCATAAAATTAGGAGGTTTTACCATGACGGAAGTAAAAAGAACATTCCCCGAAAATTTCTTATGGGGTGGCGCAACCGCCGCCAATCAACTAGAAGGTGCCTATAACGAGGACGGCAAAGGCTTAACCATTGCCGATGTATCACCAGGTGGAAAAGATCGTATGAAACTACTCAGATCTGAAGACTATCCCTTAGAAATTGATACCGATAAATATACCTATCCTAACCACAAAGGCATTGATTTCTATCACCGCTACAAAGAAGATATTGCCTTGTTTGCGGAGATGGGCTTCAAAACCTTTAGAATGTCCATATCTTGGGCGCGGATTTTCCCTAACGGTGACGACCAAGCACCCAATGAAGCCGGCTTACAATTCTATGACAATGTGATTGATGAATTACTCAAACACAATATCGAACCAACCATTACCATGTCGCACTATGAAACACCCCTCAATCTCGTTAAAGCATATGGCGGTTGGAAAAACCGGAAATTAGTCGACTTCTTTGAAGTGTATGCCCGCACCATTTTAGAAAGATACCACCATAAAGTAAAATATTGGATGACCTTTAATGAAATTAATACCGGCGTCGGCGGCTCTTTCTTTAGTGTGGCTATGCGGAACGCAACGGAACAAGAGAATTTCCAAGCCTTACACCACCAATTTGTCGCTAGCTCAATCGCCACCAAAATCGCCCATGAACTCAATCCCAATATTAAAGTAGGCTGTATGAGTATTTACGCTACCATGTATGCTTACGATTCAAACCCCCAAACCGTCTTAGCTATGAAAGAACGCAACCGAATGTTCAACTACTTTTGTAATGACATTCAAGTAAGAGGGGAATATCCCTCATATGCCATCAGTTACTTCAAACAGCACGGCATTGAATTAGATATTTTACCAGGCGACCTTGACTTAATCAAAAATTACACCGTCGATTACTTATCCTTTAGTTACTATATGTCATCCGTTATCTCAACCGATCCGAATCACCAAGGCGTATCCGGAAACTTTTTAGGTGGCACGCGCAACCCATTTTTAGAAGCCAGTGATTGGGGCTGGGAAATCGATCCCGTTGGCTTGCGAATTGCCTTAGGCGATTTGTATGAACGTTATGGCGTCCCTTTATATGTCTCTGAAAATGGCTTAGGAGCCATCGATACTCCCGATGCCAATTTCGTAATTAATGATGATTATCGCATTGATTATTTGAGAAAACACATCGCCGAAATGGAAAAGGCCATTAATTTGGATGGTGTAGATTTATTTGCCTACACTCCTTGGGGTTGCATTGATTTAGTGAGTGCTTCAACCGGAGAGATGTCTAAACGTTACGGCTTTATCTATGTCGATCTGGACGATGACGGCAACGGCACTATGAATCGCTACAAGAAAAAGAGCTTCAACTGGTATAAGAATGTCATTGCATCAAACGGATTAGATGAACAATAAGACACCAAGAAACCATTTAATAAATATCACTGCTACTTTCAATGTTGAAATATAATCGTGCAAAAAAGGTGCTGAGCAAAACGCCCTTTCTATCTTCTAACTAATTTTTATGTATCATTTGGACAGTGAGCGATATGCTAAGCCCGGCTTTCTTGTATTGCCATATCTAAACCACTTTCGACTCTTAGACAATGCTAAGATCTTTATCAGTCAATCTATTGTGATAAAAGAAATTGATGAAGTTAAAGTGAAATTTTAAGTTGAATGGAGATATAAAGAATAAATGCTGGAACAGTTTAGAAAACACTATCTCTATGATGTGCCGGTGAATAATTTTTTGAAATTGGTATAACCATAATTAATGATTTTATATGAAACGCTTGCATTTCATATAAGCATGCTATATGATTATTTCGATAGATAAACCATGGAGTAGCTAGTATATGGAAGTTTGGTTAGATTCCAACACGGTCCCGCCACTGTAATAATGCCTTAGGTATTGAGTCAGGTCTTTATATTAGTTTGCTAATTATTAACGTTGCTGTTTCGAGGTAAGACAGTGTCGTAAGTTATGCAAAGAAGCATAGGATTGAAACGGACTCATTTTTAGCAAAATGGAGGTCTCTATCAATATCACTCTAAATACAGAATTACTTGATTTTCAATGAAGAATGAAAAACTAATGAAGGTTATAAGCCTGTATTGAGAGTGATTAAATACTAAAGTTATTTATGTTTTTAAATAGAAATTAGAGCAGCAACGATTTAACGTTGCTGTTTTTCTATTTCATAAGCATTGACTTTTAATCTTTAATTACATAATATTGAAGTGTGTTGTTGCGCTTACATGAAAGGTGAGGTGCGAGTATGGCTGAGTTAGAGAGAAAAATATATGAGTCAGTTCCAGGTAAACAGGTAACTATGGCACATGTAATTTCACGCCCAGATGAAAGAGTGAAAGAAAAATTAGGTTTTAAAGGTAAGAACTTTTCGGCAATTGGTATTATGACCATAACTCCAGGGGAAGCTGCTATTATTGCAGTTGATAAAGCAAAGAAGGCAGGAGAAGTTGAAATTGGTTTTGTAGACCGTTTCAGTGGTTCCGTTGTAGTTCTAGGAGATGTGGCGGCAGTAAAAAATTCTATTCAAGCAGCAAATGATTTTCTTCAGTCAGCACTAGGTTTTTCTGTTGCGAAAATAACCATGACTTAGAAAGAAGTGAATGAATGAAAAAGGTTATGTTTATTGGACCGGTCTTTGCCGGGAAAACAACATTAAAACAAGCTATTTATGGTGAAGATATAGCATATGATAAAACTCAAGCAGTTGATTTTTTTGATGATGTTATTGATACACCTGGGGAATTTATTCAACATAGATACTACTATAGTTCCATTCAGAATTTATCTACTGAAGTTGATTTGATTGCGTTTGTGTCTAGTGCAACAGATACAAGTCAGATATTTTCACCTGGTTTTGCACATTCCTTAGTTAAACCTTGTATTGGGATTATAACAAAAGTGGACATTTCATCAACTGAAGAGATAAAACTTGTTGAAGATAATTTAAAACAAGCTGGAGTTACAGATATCTTTAAAGTCTCTTCTTTGAATCGAGATGGAATTGATGCTTTGCTAGATTTTTTGAATAAAGAGGAGGATTAAGATGCAAATATACACAAGAACAGGAGATAAAGGATTAACACGGATTATAGGAGGTTCACAAGTTACAAAAGATTCTTCACGTGTGACGGCCTATGGAACAATTGATGAACTGAATAGTATTGTTGGAATTATTGTTAGTTTAGCTAAAGAATACGGTGATTTACAAGAAGAACTAATGGAGATACAACAATTATTATTTGATTGTGGAAATGATTTGGCAAACCCAGAAAGTCCTAAAGAAGCTAGATTAAAAAAAGAAAATACACTTTGGTTAGAAAGCCGTATTGATGAATATTCTCAAAAAGCTCCAACTATTGAGTCATTTATTTTGCCAGGTGGATCGTTAATAGCGAGTTATTTGCATTTTGCTAGAACAGTGGCAAGGAGATCCGAGAGAGAGATTGTATCTTTCCAGTGGAAAAATGATACTAATCAAGAAGTCATGCGCTTCATCAATCGACTATCAGATTACTTCTTTGCTTGCGCTCGATATGTTAATGCCAAAGAAGGTGTCAGTGATGTCCTTTATGAGCGTAGTGGTAAGGTGTTTCATACTGAAATAACAAAAGCAGATCTTCCTGAAATATAATCAATTTTGAATATTAGTTGACAAATAGAAAGATTAATTATATATTGAAAGCAGTTACTTGCACAATGACGTGCAACTAAATAAAAGTGCAATGAAGCCATAAGAAAATTAGTGTCTATGCTAGATGCTTATTTCTTGTGGCTTTTTTTAGTTTTTAAGGAAGGAGGCTATTATGTTTTCAGTAAATTTTGGCACAAAAATTCATATGGGTGAAGATAGTCTTAAGCGGTTAGAACAGTTCGATAAGGAACGGATATATATTATTACTGATGAGTTTATCTCAAAGTCAGAGATTTTATCAAAAGTAATGGCATTAATCTCTTCTTCAAATGAGCTTTTAGTTTTTAAGGATGTTATTCCGGATCCTCCGATAGATACGATTGTAGCAGGAATTGAACTGGCTAAAGATTTTAGACCAACTCAAGTTATTGCTATTGGAGGGGGTTCTGCAATAGATGCGGCAAAAGGAATTATTTACTTTGGACAACAGTCTAACAATTTGATGGATGCATCCTTAATTTGTATTCCAACTACGAGTGGGACAGGATCAGAAGTGACAAATTTTGCGATTATTACTGATGCAGAAAACGGAACAAAATACCCACTCGTTACCGATGATATTCTTCCGAAAGAAGCAATATTAGACACAAGTTTGGTAATTAATTTACCTCAAAGCCAAACGGCAAATACTGGGATTGACGTTTTGACCCATGCGATTGAAGCAATGGTTTCAACAAAAGCATCAGACATATCAGATGCTTTTGCAGAGAAGGCAATTAAACTAGTCTTTGACTACTTACCAAGAGCTTATAAAGATGGCACAGATAAAGTTGCCCGCGAGAAAATGCATATTGCATCGACCCTTGCTGGACTAGCTTTTAATCAAGCATCATTGGGGTTAAATCATGGTATTGCCCACGCAGCAGGAGCTAAGTTCCATATCGCTCACGGTAGGTTAAACGGAATATTACTTCCTTACGTTATTAAGTTTAATAGTGGTATTTCTAATTCAATAAACCAGGAAGTAGCTGAAAAATATCGTTATATCGCAAGCATATTAGATCTTAATACGGCAAGTGCAACGATTGGAACAAGATCCTTAGTGAATGAAATAAATAAGTTACTCACTACTTTGGGAATTCCTCACTCGTTTTCCGAATATGGCTTAGACAAGAAATTGTTCGATGATAATTTATCTGAAATCGCTGATAGTGCAGTAAAAGATATGACAACTAAAACGAATCCAATACCCGTTACGCCAAAAGACGTTGCGCGAATACTAATAGAAGCCTATTAGCGGGGTGATTATGATTGGATAGTAGAGAACGCGTAATTCAGGAATATGTTCCTGGAAAGCAGATAACTTTAGCACATGTAATCGCGAATCCAGATGAAGAAGTATATGGAAAGATAGGTATCAATCGATCGGATAGGGATGCTATTGGCATTATGACAATTACACCTAGTGAAACGGCAATTATAGCGGTAGATATTGCAGTTAAAGCAGCTAATGTTGAGATTGACTTTATGGACCGATTCACTGGTTCTTTAGTAATCAGTGGAGATGTTTCATCAGTTAAAATTGCTATTAAGGAAATAGTTGATGTACTATCTGAAGTATTAGGGTTTAATTCAAATTCTATAAGTAGTAGTTAACATTTCTTTGAGGTGAGAAGATTGAAAAAAATATTAGTCGTAGATGACGAGCCAATTATACGTTTAGATATTAGAGATATGCTTGAACAATCTGGCTACAATGTTGTAGCTGAGGCAGGGGATGGATTTGAAGCCATACAATTGGCTCAAAAACACCATCCAGATATTGTAATTATGGATATTAAAATGCCGTTATTAGATGGTTTGACCGCTTCGAAACGAATTATGGCTGAAGATTTAACATCTGGCATCATATTATTAACTGCCTATAGTGATACAAAATTTATAGAAAAAGCCAAAGAATTCGGAGCGTCGGGGTACTTAATTAAACCCTTAAATGAAGGTGCATTAATACCAATGGTTGAACTGTCCTTAGCTAAAGGTGAAGAGTTCAAACAAATGTCACAAGAAATAAAAAAATTAAACAAGAAGTTAAGTGAACGTAAAACAATTGAAAAAGCTAAAGGCAAGTTAATGGATCTTGAAAATTTAACAGAAGAAGAAGCTTATCAGAAAATTCGAACGATTAGCATGGAAAAACGCGTACCGATGATAGACATTGCAGAAACTTTGGTGTTAATCGATGAAAGATAAAGTGAATCAAGATATTGCTAATCTCTGTCAAAAGTATTCACCTCTGTCATCTGAAGAAATTAATTATTTAATTGATTATACGAAAGAAATTCAGATTGGTGAACAATACAGTGGACAAGATATCTTTATTGATGTTTGGAACTCTATCCAAGATGAAGCAATTGTTGTATGGCACAGAAAGCCTTTAAATACAGAGTCTTTATATAAAGAAACTGTTGTAGGGAAAATTGCTTTGAAAAAAGATGAACCTGGCCCTTTAAGAACATTAGCAACAGGTCTCCCGTCGATAAACCTGTATGCCATAACGCAAGAAGGTACTTACATTAAGCAAACCTCTTACCCTATACATTACCGAGATAAAGTTATTGGTGTGCTGATTTTAGAAGAAAGTAGTGTTGAAACAAGTAAAAATATTCTAGATGAAAAAACTCAAAGGAAAGAGAATATATCAAACTCTCCAAGCTTAATGAATCTTATTGATTTACTAAGTGAGATTGTTATGATTTTTAATTCTGAAGGTATTCTGATTGATTCTAATAAAGCTGCGAGGGATTTTTATAAAGAGATCGGCTATATGAATCCAATTAATCAATTGCACTATGATAATTTAGCAATTGATAACTCTAGGTTCAAAAAGGTTAAAGAAATGGAAGCAGATGAGATTTTAACAAGTGAAATTAGTTTTTGGAATTATTTCTTGGAGAAAAAGATTTTTAAAGACAGAAATAATCAATATATTCAAATTCTAAAAGACGAAACAAGTCGTAAAGAAGTAGAAGCTGTTATTGAGAACGAACTAGTAACTGTTCAAGAAATTCATCATAGAGTTAAAAATAATTTGCAGACAATTGTCTCATTACTTCGCTTACAGTCAAGAAGGACAGATTCTTTGGAAGCGAAGAAAGTTTTGAATGAAAGTATTAATAGAGTTATGTCTATTGCAACAACACACGAACTTTTATCCAAAAAAAATGAAGATATTATTAATCTTAAAGAGGTTATTGATTCTATAGTGAATAATTTGATGTATTCTTTTTCAAGTCAAAGATATATTCGAGTGGTTACAGATATTAATGAAAATATAGATTTAGACTTTGATTTAGCAGTTCCTGTAGCACTTATCGTTAACGAATTAGTTCAAAATTCATTAGAGCACGCTTTCCCTGAAAATGAGATTAACATAGCAGATGCAAATATCACCGTTAAAGCAACTGAAGAAGATAAATTTATTCAGTTAAGGATTTCCGATAATGGGATAGGCTTCAAGTTCGTTGAATCGGATAATATGAATCTAGGGTTACAAATTGTAACGAGTTTTGTAAAAAGTAAGTTAAATGGCTTGATTGTATTCGAATCTAACAAACCTGGGACTTTAGTCCGAATTAACTTTATTAATACAACAAATGAATAAGAGTGATTGAATGAAAAACTTATTAAGTATTGGAATAGACATAGGTACTTCAACAACACAAATGATTTTATCTGAATTAAGGATAGAAAATACATCGTCTGCTTATTCCATTCCACGAATTTCAATAACCGATAAGGAAGTCATATTTAAAAGTGAGATTATGTTTACACCGATTGATAAGGATAACCTCATTGATGCTCAACAGATTCAAACTTTTGTTACCGAACAATATCAGAAAGCGGGTATCGCTCCTAAAGATATTCAAACAGGAGCTATCATTATTACTGGAGAAACTGTAAGAAAAGAAAATTCACGAGCCGTGGCAGACGCCTTAAGTGGCTATGCTGGAGATTTTGTCGTTGCAACAGCTGGACCGGATTTGGAAAGTATTATAGCTGGTAAAGGTGCGGGTGCTCATTCGTATTCTGAAAAGAATCACTGTTCAACTTTAAACCTAGACATAGGGGGCGGAACGACAAATGTAGTGATTTTTGAAGATGGAGTGACAGTGGATACAGCCTGTTTTGACATTGGAGGACGTTTAATCAAAGTTGATGAGAATCAAATAATTCAGTATATTTCTCCAAAATTTCTTGAAATTATTTCAAATGAAAAAATCAATTTAAAGATTGGCAAGAGAATTGATCTCATTGAATTAGATAAGTTGCTTGATATTATTATCGATGTTTTACAGAATATTGTAGGTATTGGTTCAAAAAATATCTATTATGATTTATTGATTACAAATAAGTCATTAAACACAACTTTAAAAGCTGACTTTATATCTTTTTCTGGAGGTGTTGCAGATTATATCAATCGAGAGACAAATCAGAGTGAGTTATTTCGATATGGGGATATTGGAATTATTTTAGGACGACGTATTTATCAATCAGAGATTTACAAACACTATAAGGTTTTAGAAAGCATCGAGACTATACGTGCAACGGTTGTTGGAGCAGGGTCACATACGACAAGTGTAAGTGGTAGTACAATTCATTTTAGAGGAGATATACTACCTTTAAAAAATATTCCAGTTGTAAAGATGACACCAGAAGAGGAACAGAGCGAAGATCTTGCAAATATTATTGAAAAAAAAATTCAATGGTTCGATTTCAAAGCAGAAGAGCAAACTGTTGCGATATCTTTCAAAGGGTTGCATAATCCGACATTTTCATATATCCAATCACTCGCAAACAGAATATGGAAAGGCGTTAATAAGCTGATTGAAATTGGTTATCCTATTGTTATTATTATCGAAGAAGACATGGCGAAAGCATTAGGTCAAACACTTTTTTCGCTGCTATCAGATAACGATGATTTTATTGTTTTGGATAATATCTATGTCAACGATGGTGATTATATTGATATTGGTAATCCTATATCAGAAGGACAAGTATTACCAGTTGTGATAAAAACATTAGTATTTAATTAAATATGGAGGTTGAAAAATGATATTAAAGACAAGATTGTTTGGTCGTGTTTATGAGTTTAAGTCAGTACTTGAAGCATTGGCCAAAGCAAATGAAGAAAAATCAGGAGACGAACTTGCAGGGTTAGCTGCCGAGTCTGCTGAAGAGAGAGTTGCAGCAAAAACGGTTGTTGCAAATTTAAAACTTTCTGATATTTTCAATAATCCAGCAGTTCCATATGAAAAAGATGAAGTGACACGCATTATTATTGATAATGTGAATCTTAGAACATATGAGCGGATTAAAAACTGGACTGTCTCAGAATTAAGAGAATGGATCTTAAGTAACGATACAACCAATTATGATATTCATCGAATTTCAAATGGACTTACTTCGGAAATGGTGGCAGCGGTATGTAAAATAATGACCAATATGGATTTAATTGTAGCTGCTCAAAAAATCACCATTGAGAAAACAGCTAATACAACCATAGGTAGACCAGGGACTTTCTCAGCAAGATTACAACCTAACCATCCAACGGATAACATCGAAGGGATTATGGCTTCGGTGATGGAAGGATTATCCATGGGGATTGGTGATGCAGTAATAGGGTTGAACCCAGTTAATGATGGAACGGATAGTGTTAAACGCATTTTACATGAGTTTAATGATTTTATAGAAGAATGGGAGATCCCGACTCAACACGTGGTCCTTGCGCATGTGGCGACACAAATGCAAGCAATGGAACAAGGCGCACCGACAGGACTTGTTTTTCAGTCAATTTCCGGTTCAGAAAAAGGCAATACCGCCTTTGGTATTGACGCAAAGATGCTTGCAGAAGCCAAAGATATGGCCTTAAAAACTGGAACAGCTGTTGGACCAAACGTTATGTATTTTGAGACTGGACAAGGGTCTGAGTTGTCATCGGATGCCCATCACGATGTTGATCAAGTGACGATGGAGGCAAGATGTTATGGATTTGCTAAAGAATTTGATCCTTTCTTAGTTAACACAGTAGTAGGGTTCATCGGACCAGAGTATTTATATGACTCTAAGCAAGTTATTCGTGCCGGTTTAGAAGACCATTTTATGGGTAAACTAACTGGTATTTCGATGGGTGTAGATGTATGTTATACCAACCATATGAAAGCAGATCAAAATGATGCTGAGAATTTAGCGGTATTGTTAGGTGTTGCTGGTGTTAACTTTATAATGGGTATACCTAATGGGGATGACGTGATGTTAAATTATCAAACAACCGGCTATCATGAAACAGCTACCATCCGTAGCTTACTTAACAAGCGTCCTATTAAAGAGTTTGAATTATGGTTGGAGAAAATGGGCTTTATGGATAACGGTGCATTAACGAGTTTAGCTGGTGATGCGTCAGTATTCTTAAAAAATAAAAGATAGGAGTGAGATAGTGGAACAAAAAGAATTGAAAGAACTTATTCGTTCTATATTAACGGATTTTGTTGAAGACAACGAAATCTTAGTAGCTAAGGAACCTAATCATCATTCCGCTGAAGTGAAAGATGAAGCCCCAGTTGATGTTAATCTTATTGAAACACCTTCGAAAACCCCAGATAACACTGAAATTGAAGACAAAGTTTTAGATGATATCACTGAGGTAAATATTCGAGAACAATTCTTAGTTGAGAATGCTCAGGACAAAGATGGCTATTTAAGAATGAAGAAAAACACACCTGCTAGATTGGGTCTTGGTCGTGCAGGAACTCGTTATAAAACTGAACCTGTTCTTCGTTTTAGAGCAGACCATGCAGCTGCACAAGATGCTGTCTTCTCATATGTTGATGATGAGTTGATAAAAGAGATGAATTTCGTTCCTGTTGAAACAATGTGTGGAGATAAAGATACATATATTACACGACCAGACTTAGGTAGAAAATTTTCAGACGAAGAAATGAAAAAAATTACCGATACGATACCAAAAAATGCAGATATCGCAATTGTTGTTGGAGATGGTTTAAGTTCTGCAGCAATTGGAGCGAACATACGTGATATTATTCCATCAATTAAGCAGGGATTAAAAACACATAACTTAGATTTTGGAGATATCGTTTTTGTTAAACATTGTCGTGTACCAGCAATGGATCCAATTGGTGAGTATACTGGAGCAAAAGTAGTTTGTCTACTTATAGGAGAGCGTCCGGGATTAGTAACAGCAGAATCAATGAGTGCATATGTCGCTTATAAACCAACAATTGGAATGCCAGAAGCTAGAAGAACAGTTATTTCAAATATCCATGGCCAAGGTACTCCTGCCGTAGAAGCTGGAGCGTATATTGCAGATTTAATTAAAGAGATGCTAGACGTTAAGGCTTCGGGAGTTGATCTAAAGAAAGTCTCTAAGGGGGGCTAATAATGATAAAAGAACGATTAGGCGCAAATGTTCTTAGTGTAAAGATGATACCAAATGTCGACAAAGCTTTAGCAGAAAAGTTAAATTTGAAAGACAATCAAAAAAGTATTGGGATTATCACATCTGATTCAGATGATGTGACGTATGTAGCATTAGATGAGGCTACGAAAAAAGCAGCCGTTGATGTCGTGTACGGTAAAAGCTTATACGCTGGAGCAGATAATGCAAATACAAAATTAGCAGGTGAAGTTATTGGTATTATAGCGGGACCTTCTCCAGCTGAAGTTAGAAGTGGATTAGATGCAGCGAAGCAAGTCATTGAAACTGAAGCGAGTTTCTATAGCGCCAATGAAGACAATTCAGTGATTTACTTTGCGCATAATGTGTCTCGTTGTGGAACTTATTTATCTGAAGTAGCCGGCGTTAGAGAAGGGGAAGCAATTGCCTATCTCATAGCTCCGCCACTAGAAGCAATGTATGCTTTAGATGCTGCATTGAAGGCGGCCGATGTTGAATTAGCTGTTCTATATGAGCCACCAACCGAAACAAACTTTGGGGGCGCCTTATTAACAGGGTCTCAGTCAGCTTGTACAGCAGCATGTGAAGCCTTTGCTCAAGCAGTTATATCTGTTGCAAATAATCCTTTAGTTTATTAAGGAGGTGCGTAGATGGTGTCTAAAGCACTAGGTTTAATTGAAGTGAAAGGCTTGCTCTCTGCCATGGTTGCAATGGATGCTGCCTTAAAAGCATCTGATGTGAAATTGATTGGCAACCAAACCATTCGGGGTGTATTAACAACAGTCGAGTTATTCGGTGATGTCGCAGCCATCCAATCAGCCGTAGAAGCAGGAGTGAATGCATTGACGAACACGAATAGCCTCATTTCAAGTCATGTTATCGCTAGACTGGATGAGCAAGTAGAGCAGATGATTATGAAAAGTTTTGAAAACAAAGAAACGCTAAATAACTTTATAAAAGAGGAACAAGCACCTGAACATGTAATGGAAGAAGCAAAGGAAGAAATTGAGTCTGAAGAAATGCAGAAAGCTCCAGAAGCAACATTGAAAGAAAATACACTTGAAACGGAAACGACTCAAGAAATGAGTGAAGTTAATGATCAAGTGACATATTCTACTCCATTAACGAGAGAAGAATTGTGGAGTTTAAAAGTAACTCAACTAAGAACTTTAGCTTATAAAAATAATGTGGCAGGCATAGAAAAAGCAGAAATAAAATTTGCAACGAAAGAAAAATTAATAGATATACTAAGTGCTGAAGGGGGAATTGATGAATGAGCTTGGAATACAAAGATTTAGCATCTATACAAGAAACGCGACAACTTATATCTAAGGCAAAAACAGCTCAATTAGAATTAGCAAAAAAATCGCAAGAAGAAATAGATACGATTGTAAAAGTGCTATCAAAAGCAGCCTATTCAAATCGAGAAAAATTAGCTAAGATGGCTTGCGAAGAAACTGGCTTTGGTAAGTGGGAAGATAAAATAATTAAAAACGCTTTTGCTTCTAAAACAGTAACAGAAGCAATGGACGGAATGCAGACCATTGGAATTATCAATGAAGATAAAGAGAAAAAAGTTACAGAAGTGGCAGTACCGAAAGGTGTTATTGCAGGTTTGGTACCATCTACCAATCCAACATCAACGGTCATCTATAAAGCCTTAATCTCTTTAAAAACTGCAAATTCGATTGTATTCTCACCGCATCCAAGTGCTAAAAAGTCTATTCAAGAAACTGTTCGAATTATGGTAGAAGCAGGGAAAGAAGTTGGTTTGCCAGATGGAGCGATTAGTGTCATAGATAATATTACTATGGATGGCACAAACGAATTGATGACAAACAATGATACCAACTTAATTTTGGCTACCGGTGGATCAGCAATGGTTAAAGCCGCATATTCATCTGGAACACCAGCGATTGGCGTCGGACCTGGTAATGGACCTGCCTTCATAGAAAAGAGTGCTAATGTCTCTTTAGCAGTTAAACAAATCATAGAATCAAAAACATTTGATTACGGAACTGTTTGTGCCTCAGAACAATCAGTTATTGTTGAAAAGAATAATAAAGATAAAGTAGTTAATGAGCTGAAGAAACAAGGGGCTTACTTTTTACCGAAAGAAGATGCTAGCAAACTAGAGAAGTATATCTTACGACCAGATGGACGTATGAATCCAGCTATTGTAGGTAAATCTCCTCAGCACATTGCTGATTTAGCGGGGATAAAAGTGCCAACAACAGCTAAAGTGTTAATCGCTGAGGAATCACGGGTTGGTTTACATGCACCTTATTCACGTGAGAAACTTGGTACGATCTTAGCCTTCTATACAGTGGATAGTTGGCAAGATGCATTAAAATTATCTATTGAGATATTAAATCAAGAGGGTGCTGGACATACAATGGGATTACATTCTTATGATGAGGCTATTATCAAAGAATTTTCATTACATGCTCCTGTATCTCGCTTGTTAATAAATACATCTGCAACATTAGGAGGGATAGGCGCTACAACGAATATTTTCCCAGCATTAACTTTAGGCTGTGGGTCTGTTGGAGGAAGTTCAACATCTGATAATATTGGTCCAGCAAATCTAATGGACATTAGACGTGTTGCATGGGGCGTAAGAGAATTGGATGACATTAAGCGGGAAGAAAACATTGTAACAAATAATAAATTGGATAAAGAATTTAATTTCGATGAAAACCAATTATTAGATTTATTGGTTGAAAAAGTATTAGAAAAATTAAAATAAAATTAGGAGGAATTTATTATGGCAAGTAATGCATTAGGTATGATCGAAACAAAAGGTTTGGTAGCAGCAATTGAGGCAGCAGATGCAATGGTTAAAGCAGCAAACGTAACATTAATTGGTAAAGAACATGTTGGTGGAGGATTAGTAACTGTTATGGTTCGTGGTGACGTTGGTGCAGTTAAAGCAGCAACTGATGCCGGAGCTGCAGCAGCTGAGTCTGTTGGTGAATTAGTTTCAGTTCACGTTATTCCACGTCCGCATTCTGAAGTTGATGCTATTTTACCAGCTTATAAAATTAGTGAATAATCAATTTAATAATATTCACTCAGTCCTGATTTAGGACAATCATTCTAAAGGCTGAGACAATCTTGTTTCAGCTTTTTTTTATAGGAAGTGTAATGAAATGGGGCTTCTTACAGAATCAAAAATAAGAGAATTGTTAAAAAAAACAAATCTAAAACAATCACGCGAGTTAGTGATTGAAAAAAATACCATCATAACACCATCCGCAAAATCCTATCTCAAAGAGAAGCGGATTAAATTAATTGCAGACGAGTACTCTATACAAACACCAGTAAAAGTTAATCAAGATAATAAGGAGCGTTTACAGATGGAAGAATCATTTAATCCATCATTACTTATCATCTCGAGTAAACTTGATAAGCTTATAGTAAAAGCAACGATTATGCAGAAAGAATGTCTAGATGAAGTTGATTTATTTAATCAGTTAAGTAGACTCATTGACATGCTAAAACAGTTAAAGCAGTTGGTGCTTAATAATGGCGAGGTTATTATTAATACTAATCAACGTGACAGTTTTTACGCCAATTACTCAAATCTACTCGATCAAATCGATAGAAACGCTTATCCAACTTATATGGACAGTGATTTATCTTTAAGATTTTTTGAATTGTATATCAATGTTCGAACAGGCATTTATGAGATAATTGCTAGAGAAGAACGTTACTTGAATCATAACTGGAAAATATGGTTTCAATGGCTAGTAGATACTTGCTTGGTAGTGTACCAGATTGAGAAGAGTAGAGGAGGAATATAGCTAATGAGAATGGAAGAAATAATAGATACAGTCGCTCAAAGAGTTGAGCAAGAAATAAATAACAGTTTTGAAATCGAAGCAAGCGGTAGACACATACATCTTTCCCGAGAGGCAGTGGATGCTTTGTTTGGTGAAGGATATGAACTGACACCAAAAAAATATCTATCTCAACCAGGACAATATGCAGCTACTGAAAGAATTAGTATCATTGGACCTAGTGGTGTGTTTCATAATGTTAGTATATTAGGACCAGTAAGGAAAGAAAGTCAAGTTGAAGTTTCACTTACTGATGCTCGTGCTTTAGGTGCAAAAGCCAAATTACGGTTGAGTGGGGACACTAAAGGGACTGCTGGAATTATTTTAATGAACGGCTCAAAAATCTATGTAATGGATCATGGATTAATTGTCGCGAAACGTCATATTCATGTTAATGAAAAAGATGCTAAGAAGTTAAATGTTACTGATCAAGAAGTAGTCAAAGTACAGGTGAATAGTGAAAGACCTCTAATTTTCGACGATGTTGTTGTACGGATAAGTCCTAAATTCAGGACCTTTATGCATATTGATTATGATGAAGCTAATGCATGTGGGTTCACAAAGGGAACACGCGGAAGAATTTTAAGATAGGAATGATAGAATGAATCATTTAGAAGATTTAGTGGATGAAGTGACCAAGAGAGTGATGGTAGCCATTCAAAAATACCCAAATGACATTCCCAAAATATTAGAAGATGAACAATCTAAACTTTCTTATGCCACTTTAGGAGAAGACCAACCGGCCATTAACAACTATTTTTGTCAACTTGGTTATTATAAAAAAGATGTAAATGTTGCGGATGTCCTAGTTATTACCCAGATTAACCCGTATTCAATACCTAGACTTGCTAATGTTATGCCGATTAATAAAGACGAAGAATTAATATTAGATTATATTTCGAATAATAAAACGGTATATTTATTGTCAAATATCATTCAAGAATTTGGTAATAAGGCGAGTAATTATTTTAAAAGACGTTATACTCAACATGTTAATGACCTAAAGAGTTTAGGGATTCAAATTGTCGATGATTCTTTTTTTTCTATAGGCAATACAAGACAGGAACAAGTTAGTAAAACTCAAAAGAAGAAAAAATTAATTACCTTAAAAGATATCCAAAGTATGTCTTTAAATAGAAATGAAATTTTCGAGATTGATAAAGGTGTTATTATAACGGATTTAGCAAAAGATTATTTGAATGATCTAAATATCCAGGTAAAGAAAAGAGGGATAGAATGATCATTGGTAAAGTTGTTGGAAATCTTTGGGCAACACGTAAAGATGAAAAATTAAATGGATTGAAATTTCTCGTTGTAAAAAAACAATTAAATAAACATGCTTATAGCGATGAATTGATTATAGCTGTCGATAATGTAGGTGCTGGTATTGAGGATGAAGTATTAATTACTACAGGAAGTTCAGCAAGGATTTCACTCAATCGTCAAGAAGTGCCTGTAGATATGGTTATTGTTGGTATCATTGATAAGATGGATTATATAGAGTGAAAGGAAGTGACTTATGAGTATTAATGAAATCATCGTATGGATTATGGTTATCATAATGGCTATTGGAGGTATTGATAAGATTTTTGGTAATCGACTTGGTCTAGGAGAGCAATTCGAAGAAGGAATCATGGCGATGGGATCACTAACCTTATCCATGGCTGGGATAATTGTGTTAGCACCTAAACTCTCTGATTGGTTGAGCCCTATAATTGTCCCTTTGTTTGAATTTTTTGGAGCAGATCCAGCTATGTTTGCTGGAACTATACTTGCTAATGATATGGGAGGTTACTTCCTTGCAAGTCAAATGACAAACGATCCGATTATTATGGGATTCTCAGGGTTAATTTTAGGGGCGTTAATGGGTCCAACTTTAGTATTTACAATTCCAGTTGCGTTAGGGATTATTGAAGAAGAAGACCGACCTGTGTTAGCTCAAGGGATATTATATGGAATTATAACGATTCCTCTTGGTGCAATTGTAGGTGGGCTTCTAATCGGTTTAAGTTTTGGCGATGTCATTCAAAATTTAGTACCAATTATTATATTTGCTCTACTAATTGCGCTTGGTTTATGGCTAATCCCAAATGCAATGATTAAAGGATTTATCATTTTTGGGAAAATTATTGTAGCCATTGCAACCATAGGGTTAGTCATTGGTGCATTTGACTTACTAGTTGGTGTTAAAGTGTTTGATAATCAAGACTCTTTAAGCGTGGCTTTTGAAACTGTTGGTGGAATAGCAGTTACATTAGCTGGAGCTTATGGTTTAGTTTATATTATTACAAAAGTATTTGGTAAACAATTACTTAAAATTGGTAATGCTTTAGGAATGAATGAAGTAGCAGCAGCAGGGTTAATTGCCACTTTAGCAAATAATATTGCAATGTTCAAAACATTAAAAGATATGGATTATAAAGGTAAAATTATTAATGTTGCTTTTGCCGTATCTGCATCCTTCACTATTGGAGATCATTTAGGGTTTACGGCTGGGGTTGCACCAGAATTTATCACACCGATGATTATTGCCAAGTTAGTGGGTGGTGTGACTGCCGTTATTGTTGCCATATTCTTTATTAATAAGATAAATAAACCTGAACAATTAGAGTCGGTATAGGTATTGTATGATGGGTAAAGCAAATCATTCAATACAGTTAAAAGAAAATTTTGTATTGAAAAATAGGTTAATGATGGCACCCATGACAACAAGTAGTGCAGAGAGCAATGGAGCAATCTCAAAAGAAGATTTAGATTTCTTTGAATATTATTCAAAAGGGTTTAGTGCAGTCATAGTCGGTTCACAATCTGTATCTATCCTAGGAACTGGCTTTGACAAAGGTTGGAACATATATGATCAGGAAGTAGATGAATCACTTCAGGAATTAGCTGAAGTGATTCATAAATGTGATGCTAAAGCAATCTTACAATTGTATCATGCGGGGAGACTTGCTGAACCTTCCTTCATTCGTAATCATCAACCGGTTGCACCTAGTGAGGTTCCAATAGCTAGAAGTTTTGCATCGTTCCCAAGACAATTATCGAATTTGGAAATTGAGCAGATTATTGATGACTTTTGTAACGCGACTTTAAAAGCAATAAAGTTAGGTTTTGATGGTGTTGAAATACATGGAGCAAATACTTATCTAGTACAACAATTTTTCTCACCTCATTCAAATAGAAGAACTGATAAATGGGGAGGAACATTTGAGAAACGTACACGATTTATTAGAGAGTTGATAACTCATATGAATAGAGTTATTGAAAAGTATACTAATAAAAATTTTATTTTGGGTTTCCGATTTTCTCCAGAAGAGTATGAAACTCCAGGGATTAGAATGAATGACACATTAAAATTATTGAAGATTTTAGATGAGATGCCTCTGGACTACTTTCATCTTTCTTTATCAGATTATAATAAAGAATCATTAGATGGTGTCCCAATTATTAAGTCCATTAATTCACTTAAGCTGTCAACAACTCTGATAGGATGTGGAGGAGTTAGAAACAAATCGAATGTTGATCAATTATTAGATTCTGTTCCTTTAGTATCTGTAGCTAATGCATCTATTATTGACTCAGAATGGCCATTAAAAATACTCAATAATAATGATAAAATCAAAGAAAAGAACTTAATAAGTGAACTAGATAGTTTACGATTACCTTCAGGAATAAAAAAAATGATGTTAGATTACCCCAATTTATATCTAGTAAATGATTAGTAGGTGATTAAAATGAAAACTAAACAAATTGTACTATTAAGTTGCTTAATCGCTTTAAGTATAATAGGTGGCTATGTTAAAATATTCGGTTCAATTGCATTGGATTTAGCACCTGCAATTTTAGGAACCATTTTATTGAACCCCTTATTAGGAGCAATTCTTGCTTTTATGGGTCATATAATTTCAGCGATAATCGCTGGATTTCCTTTATCATTTATAGTTCATCTTATTATTGGTGTTATGATGGCATTAACGATGTTTATTTTTGGAAATATTCGTCAACTCGGGAAGAAGAAAAAATCAATTATTATTCTTAGTGATATCATAGCTTTTATTTTCAATGTATTTATTGCACAGATTCCATTAATCCCGATATTAGGGTTGCCTACTTTAGCTGCTTTGACGCCACCGTTAATCTTAGGGTCTATTGTGAATATTGTAGTGGCTGAATTGGTTTATGTTGCACTACCAGAAAATACAGTTATGAGGATCGAAATCTGATGAATATATTTTTTGTTCGTCATGGTGAGACAGAATTAAATAGACTGAAGAAATACTATGGGATTACAGATGTTCCACTAAATTTGACCGGAATTAACCAAATGAAGAGTTTAGCCATTAAACTTAAGAAGTATAAATTCGATCGAATCATTGTTTCTGGGTTACAGCGAACAGCACTAAGTGCGAATGTAATCATAAACCAAAATAATATACAGAATATTAAAATAGAAACGATTGACAATTATAATGAAAGAAATTTTGGAACTTGGGAAAAACTTGATGCTGATGAAATTGAATTACTTTATCCTGAAGTGTGGAAAAGTTTCGTAAATAATCCATTAAATACCAATCCTTTAGATGCTGAATCATATGAAGATTTCCAAGATAGGGTAAACAAGGAGTTCATCCATTTAATAAATTCTGTTAATGAATCAGATAACATCTTATTTATAGGACATGGCGGGGTAATTCGTGAGATAATTTCAAGTTTCTTTGAAAAAGATATTGAATATTGGGATATAAAAATTGAAAGCGGTATGATATATACATATTCCATATAACAACCTTTAGGCATTAGTTCTTAATTAAATGATTGTGAAAGGAGGAATATTGATTTTAAATTGAAATATGCAATATATTCGCTTAACAGCCGATAATTTATCGAGGGAATCAGATGTGAATTCTGAACTAACCCAGTAACCGTGAAGTAGACGAAAGGATTTTAAAGCCACTGTGAAAATGGGAAGGCAATCCTAGTAGGATGAAACTAAGTCGGGAGACCTGAATATATTGATTGTATTATTTACCGCTGGGGATAGGTGTAAGTTCTTTCAAATTGAATATAATATTCTGACAACATCTATTCCTTCAAAAAGATATGGAGGATAAAAATGAAAAAGTTTAAAACAATTTCTATAAAAAGTTTATTGGTTATTTTAGTCACTTTGTTGGGGGTTAATTTATTAACAACTTCAATTCAAGTTCATGCGACAGATACAGAAGAAATTACTATAACAGATATGGCGGGACGAGAAATTGTACTTGAAGGCCCAGCTACACGTATTGTTGTTTTACAACCGTCAAATGCTGAAATATTATTCTCGTTAGGTGCAGGAGACGTGATTATTGGTAGAGGTGAATACGTAGACTATCCAACAGAAGAAGTTGAAGATATCCCTCAATTTGCAACTGGTGAAAACATGAACTTAGAAGAAATCATTGCTTTAAATCCAGAAGTTGTAATCACTACAACAATGAATCAATCTGAGGATCAAATGAGTCAGTTAGAAGAAACGGGCATCAAAGTTATTACTACAGATGCTTCAACAATTGAAGAGGTATATGATTCTATTGAACTATTAGGACTAATAGTTGGATATGAAGAAGAAGCTAACTTATTAATAGAAGATATGCAAAATACTTTCGAAGAATATAGTCAAAAAGCCGATGAAGGTAACAAAGAAAATTTAAGTATTTATTACGAAATTTCACCTTTAGAATTTGGTCTATGGACGGGTGGTCAAAATACTTTCATGGATGAGATAGGTCAAATGCTAAATCTAGAAAATGTATTCAGTGAAGTTGATGGATGGGCTGAAATCTCAGAAGAACAAGTTCTAGAAAAAAATCCTGATTATATCATTACAACAACTATGCCATTTGAAGGCTCTAATCCAGTTGAAGAAATATTAGGACGTAATGGTTGGGATGCTATATCTGCAATTGAATCTGGTAATGTTTTTCAAGCGAATTCAGATGAATTTACTAGACCTGGACCTCGGTTAATGGATGCTATAATAACTCTGTATGAGTTTGTCTATGGTGAATAAACACTTTAATAAACCTGCTATTTTTAGCAGGTTTATTTGTCGGGAGATTGATTATTATGAGGAAGTATAGTCTAGCAATTACTATTTATCTAGCTGTTTTTATTTTATGTGTGAGTATTGGGAGTGTAACGATTCCTATAGAGGATATTCTTCATTCTTTTAAAGCATTGATTACTGGTCAAGAACTAAATAATCAATATGACCGTATTATATATTATATACGAATCCCGAGAGTTATTGTGGCTGGTTTAGTCGGGGTTGCGCTCGCGCTTTCAGGAGCAATTATGCAAGGGCTGTTAAAAAATCCATTAGCTGATGGGTCAACCTTAGGGATTTCTAGTGGGGCTTCATTAGGGGCTGTAATTGCTATTGTAACGGGATTTAACATACCTAGACTTCCTTATTATGGGACCGTTATTATGGCGATTATATTTGCTTTTGGATCCTTAGTAGTAATTCTTAGTATATCTTATCGAATCGATAAAACCTTATCTAACAATACTGTAATTTTAGTAGGGGTTATCTTTTCAATGACAGCTAGTAGTTTGATTAGTTTGTTAATAGCTATATTTAATAATGATATACAGAGAATTATATTCTGGACCATGGGATCATTATCAGGTTCGACTTATGAGAATGCAACTCTTTTATTAGTAGCAATAATTATTTTTGGAGTAATCGCTCTAACCAACGCTGAGGAGCTGAATGCTTTTTCTTTAGGTGAAGATCAAGCTAGAAATTTAGGTGTTGATGTTAAGAAAATACGAATCCTCTTATTCTTATGTTCATCTGCGCTGATTGGGACAGCAGTTGCAGTAGGAGGAAATATTGGATTCGTAGGATTAATTATCCCACATATAACTAGATTAATTTTTGGGTCTAATCACAAAATTGTACTCCCTATGACTTGCTTTATAGGAGCTATATTCTTAATGATTACCGATTTAATATCTAGGACTTTGTTTAGTCCAACAGAATTACCCATTGGGGTAATTACTGCATTGATTGGTTCAGTATTATTTCTAGTTATATTCTCTAGAAGGAGGTCCTAGGTCAATGTTCGAAGTGAAGAATCTTAATATTAGCTATGGAAATAAGAATGTGCTTAACGATATTAGTTTTGAAGTAAAAAAGAATGATTGGTTTATGATCTTAGGTCCAAATGGTGTTGGCAAGTCATCTTTAGTTAATGCTATATCAGGATCACTGTCATATGAAGGGACGATTAAGTTTAAGGGAATAGATATTAAGAATTTACCCTCAAAGATTAAGGCTCAAAACATAGGGATTTTAACGCAACAGCATAATGTAACTTATCCATATTCTGTTGAAGAAATTGTAAGCTTAGGCCGGTATGCTTATCGTAAGAGTTTATTTAGTAGCTTATCAGAGAATGATAATATGCAGATTGAAGAAGCCTTGCTAATTACAGGATTGAATAAGTATCGTGAAGACTCAATATTGTCACTTTCAGGTGGGGAATTACAAAGAGTATTCTTAGCACAAGTATTAGCCCAAGATCCTAAAATTCTTATCTTAGATGAGCCTGCAAACCATTTGGATTTGGCTTATCAAGAGCAAATATTCACTACAATTAGTGAGTGGTTACAAAAAGATGACCGCTGTGTCATAAGTATTATCCATGATTTAAGCGTAGCCAAGTACTATGGAAATCGTGGAATACTCTTACACAACAAACAATTAATAGCTAAAGGTAATATTGAAGATGTTCTTGAGAGTGAAAATCTTGAACGTGCTTATCGGATAAATGTAAAAAGTATCATGAATGAAAGATATGGATTGTGGATATGAAAGAAATATCAGAACAAAAACATGGAGGAAATTTGAAGAAAATCCAACGTGACTTGAAACTAACTAATTCGAATTTAATTGACTTTAGCGCCAATATAAATCCATTAGGAATGCCTGAACTATTTAAACATATTATTATAGAAAATCTTGCTGAAATCGAGAAATACCCAGATTATACATATAGTGACTTAAAGCTAGCTTTATCAAATCTATATAATTTTAACGAAAAATCCATTATCATTGGTAATGGAGCTGAGGAGCTTATTCACCAAATGATGAGCATTCTTCCTCAGAACATTGTTATAATCGAACCTACGTTTTCTGAATATCGAAAAGCGGCTCAAAACCATAACAAGAATATTTTAACTTATATTCTTAACGAGAATGATCATTTTATATTTAGTGAAGATTCTTTTTTTAACTTTATTAATTGTCAATCCTTTGTGCATAAGGAACAGGGTGTGGATGGGTATCAAGGAGCGGTATTCTTATGTAATCCAAATAATCCGACTGGGCAATTTATTAATAAGAAAAAAATAGAATCGTTAGCAAAATTTTTACAGGAGAGAAATATTTTGCTGATATTGGATGAATCCTTTATAGAGTTTATGAATAATAGTGAAGTTCATTCTATGTTGGGAGAAATTAAATACAATAATCTAATGATTATTAGATCACTTACAAAGTTTTATGCAATTCCAGGACTAAGATTAGGCTTTTGTAAAATTAGTGATCATAAATTAAAAGATGACTTCGAACGACTCCAAAGCACTTGGAATATTAATACATTCGCTGTCCTTTGTGGGGAATCAATAAATCAACTTAATGATTACCGGATAGAAAGTATTAATTATTATCAAAAAGGAAAAATTAAGTTACAGAGATCATTGGAAAAGTACAATGAACTTCAGATCTATCCTAGTTATGTAAATTTTTTTCTAATTAAATGTTCGAAGATAAATTTATATGAAGCATTACTATCACATGGAATAATAATTCGTTCATGTAGTAATTTTATTGGATTAGACAATTCATACTCCAGAATTGCTGTAAGGACTACTTCTGAGATTGAAAAACTTATCAATTGTATGGAAGTGATAATGAAAAATTATGGGTAATAAAGTGGTTAAAGTAAGTTTCCCCGCTTCATGCGGTGAGTTAGTTCAAGGAAAAATAAACAATGAAAGATTTCTCTGTTCATACGCAATTAATTGTTACACTCATGTCACTATTAAGAAAGTAGAAGAAGGAAGTAATATTTTATTGCCAGAAAAAGCACAAAAACTTGTAAATTTTACAAAAAAATTTATAAGAGATTCTGAAAAAAAGTGGGAAAAAATAGATATTCAAATAGACAACTCTATTCCATACGAAAAGGGTATGGGAAGTAGTACTGCTGATTTAGTTAGTCTTTCAATTGCTTTATCTGAATACTTTGATCTTAATTGGAATCCAACATTCATTGCTAAGGTACTCACTCAAATAGAAGCAACAGATAGCCTTGTTTTTCCATCGCTGACTTTGATGAATCCAGATACAGGTGAGAGTATTTTAAATTTTACTCAAGATAAATATTATTCAGTTGCATGCATCATCCCATCGGAAAGTATTAACACGAGTACAATAATTTCAAGCTATAGTGAAAGAGATTGGAATATAAAAGCATATTCTGATTTATTGAATCAAACAACTAAAGCTTTCGATTGTCATTCACTTGATCAACTAATTAAAGTTGCTGAATTATCTGCACTATTAAATGAAAAAATCTTAACTAAGCCATTCTTAGAAGGTCTAATTAAATTAAAAAGTATTCAAGGAATAAAAGGGTTGAATGTCTCTCATACCGGAACCGTCATTGGGATAATATATGATGAAAGTGTCATTAATAAAATAATGGTTACAAATCTAATTCAATCAATAGATTTAGTAAGCTATTATCAGATAAAACATTACAAGATGGTTCTTCCGTACCATTGATTGAGTCAAAGATAAATAATTGATTTAGGAGGTGAGAGATGAAACTTGTTATTAGTATTGGTGCAGCATATCTACTTGATTTTTTGTTTGCTGATCCATATAGTTGGCCGCACCCAGTAAAATTAATGGGAAAATATATATCTTGGTTTTTAAAGCGATACAACACTCCATCAAAAAGTATTTTTTTACAATATATGATAGGCTTACTCTTGAATGTGTCACTTATATTTTTAATTATCATTTTGAGTCTAATCTGTCTAATAATTGCATATCAAATGAATTATTATGTGGGTTGGGCAATAGAAATATACATGATATATACATGCTTTAGTGCGAAGGGCTTAGCAATTGAAGCTGAAAAAGTAAAGGATGAACTCACTCAAGGTGGAGTAGTTAAGGGAAGAAAGCAAGTAGCGATGATAGTGGGGCGAAACACAGAAAATCTAACAGAGGAAGAAATAATCAAAGCAGTCATTGAAACAGTCGCTGAGAATACTAGTGATGGTTTTGTAGCCCCTTTGTTTTACATTGTTTTATTAGGTCCGATAGGTGGAATGATCTACAAAGCAATTAATACTCTAGATTCAATGGTTGGCTATAAACAGTTTCCTTATAAATATATAGGCTTTTTCTCTGCCAAATTTGATGATTTGGTAAATTGGATTCCAGCAAGATTAAGCTGGATTTACCTAGTAATAGCTAGTTTTTTGTTAAGAATGAATTGGAAAAATGGTATAAGGATAGGCTTAAGAGATAGAAAAAATCATAATAGCCCTAATAGTGCTTTTCCGGAATCTGTTGTAGCAGGAGCTTTAGATATCCAATTAGGTGGGACACATGAGTATCACGGCAAGGAAGTATATAAGCCCACGATAGGAGATGATAATAGATCGCCGTCAATAAAAGATATTGATAAAGTTAATCTGTTATTATTTTGTACATCAATATTAAGTGTCGTAACAATGAGTATCATTCTTCTAACTATCAGAATTTAATAAAATTAAAATGTAGTAAAGGAGCGTTCTATGGGGAAATCGATAATGATTCAAGGTACAGCTTCAGATGTTGGGAAAAGTTTAATTGTCACTGGATTATGTCGCATATATTCAGACCGAGGAGTTAAAGTTTTTCCTTTTAAATCACAGAATATGGCATTAAATTCCTATAAAATAGCTAATCGTGATGAAATTGGTCGTGCACAATCAGTTCAAGCTGAAGCGGCTAGACGTTTTCCAGAAATTCGAATGAACCCAATATTATTAAAGCCAGTAATGGATTCAAAGACTAAAGTTATATTTAAAGGAAAGCATATAAGTACGGTTGAAGCGAATGACTATTATAAAGATAAAAAAAAGCTAAAAGCAGAAATAAAAAATATTTTCGAGGAAATTACTATCGAAAACGATTTAATTGTAATTGAAGGGGCGGGTAGTCCTGCTGAAATTAATCTAAATAAAGATGATTTCGTAAATATGGGGATGGCTGAAATTGCTGACTGTCCAGTATTACTTGTTGCAGATATTGATCGTGGAGGAGTTTTTGCCTCAATTTTTGGAACGATTAAACTATTAAGTGAGAAAGAACAGAGTAGAGTTAAGGGAATTATTATTAATAAGTTTAGAGGGGACATCAGCTTACTCGAGGACGGTTTGAGAATGATTGAAGAGTTAGTTGATATACCAGTAATTGGTGTTGTTCCATATATTGATTTGGCAATTGATAGTGAAGACTCTTTAGCCTTAAGTGAAATGATGGTTGAAGCCGATGTAAGTAAGGATATCGATGTAGCTGTACTAATGATGGATTTTATGACGAACTTCAATGAATTTAATAGTCTGTTGGTGTTCGATGATGTCTCTGTTCGTTTTGTAAAGAAGAAAAAGCAATTAAGAAATCCGGATGTACTTATCATCCCAGATAGTGAAGATATTTTAGGTAATCGTACACGACTTCAAGAAGATGGGTGGATGGAGATTATAGATAACCTTGTTGATACAGGGACGCTTACTCTAGTCTTTGGAAAGAGTTATGAAATATTGAAACCAGAGCAACAATTGTCGGCAGTTAAACTTATCGAGGACCAAGTCAAAGTAGATGACTACAAAGTAAACTTACAAACTGATTGGCACCATCTTAAGGAGAAGAATATTATACATGTTGAATTTCCCGATATTTTTGAATACTTGAATTGGACGACAAACTTATTGAATTTTATTCAATTAAAGAATAGTAGAGCTCCAATAGAACCGCCAAATTTTACATACAAGGAATTTAAAGATCAGCAGTATGATTTATTAGCTAATCATCTTAGAAAACACCTTGATTTAAATGTATTAGATGAAATCATTAGTGGTAAAAAAGGTTAAAGTTAATTCGAAATTCTTTCAGTATACCTTAACCAATTACCAATTTGATTATTTTTCTAATAAGTTACCATTAATACAATGATTCGACTAGAAAGTAAGTGATTATATGCAATACAGAGACTTAAGTATAACAACAATTGCCGATGAGTATATTGTGGTTGCTTGTGATACCTCGTCAGCTATTGGAGAAAAAGAGAATGATATGATTAGTGTTCCAGCAGAAATAGCAAGTGCGTATTGTGTTAGGGGACCTCTCTTAGAACTTCTGTGTATAGGTGCAAAGCCGTTACTAGTAGTTAATCTCTCAGGTAATGAAATGAAACCTACAGGAGAAAAATATATTAGAGGAATTCAACAAGAACTGATAAAAGCAGGATACCCCAATCTATCAATTAATGGGAGCACTGAAGAGAACATGTTAACTACCATGAGTAGCATAGGAGTAACTATTTTAGGCAGATCGAGTCAAGAACAATTAAAGTGGAAGTCAGTCATGCCGGGAGACATTGTCTTTCAATTAGGTACTCCATATGTTGGAGAAGAATTATTAAGACACTTTGATGATATTATCTCATATGATGATATAAAGAAATTACACCAGTGGGGTAATCGAATTTCAGAGATAGTTCCTGTAGGCTCTAAAGGGAGTTGGGATGAGGCAAATCAGTTGGCTCAGATGAATAATCAAATCTTTCGACCAATGAAGGATGATGTTCTAAAAGCAATGTGTGAACAATCAGCTGGACCTAGTACAACAGTAATTGTTGCAGGGAAATTAGAGTTATATCAAGACTTATGTGAGACATTTAAAGATGTATTCATTATAGGCGAAATGGAGGCTGTCAATGAGTAATATTATATTGGTATCTGGACCTGTTAAAAGTGGTAAGTCTAGTTTTGCTGAAAAATTAGTTAAAGGATTTAACTCCGAAAAAGTGGCGTATATTGCGACACAAGCAAATGAATTTCTTGATGAGGAGTTTAAGCGACGTATTGTTTATCATCAAGCTCAAAGGTCATCTAATTGGGTTACTATCGAACAATTCAAGTATTTGGACAAATTTATCAGAGTAAGTGCAATTACAGAGAAATATCAATCAATACTTTTAGATTGTGTAACTCTATGGATTAATAATTTATTTTTTGACCATTTGGAAGATTACTACAAGAATAAATATAAAGTGAATCAACTTCCTAATCATTTTACCTTAGATGACTTTGTAGAGACATTTACCAATCAAGACATTGAGTACATGCATCGTTATCTGTATAGGGAAGCACATCAACTTGTCAAAGAGATGAAGAGAACTGACGTAAACTATGTAATTGTGACTAATGAGGTAGGTTGGGCTATCATGCCTCATACTAAGATAGGAAGAATATTTGTAGACTATTATGGGACAATTAACCAATATATTGCTAGTGAAGCAGATGAGGTATATATAGTTGAGTTAGGAATCCCAAGGAGAATTAAACCGTGATAAAATATTTAATAAATTATTTTCAATTTTTCTCACGAATTCCTATTAACTATCGAATAGAAGATCCAATAAACGTTTTTAAAGAGGGTGTTACTTTTTTAGGTGTTTATGGCTTAGTTTATGGTACTATACCAGCTCTAGTTTACTTTATTTTAAGACTAAGAATAGATGTTATTGAAGCATGGCCGTTAATACTATTGCTGGATGTCATTCTAACAGGTGCTTTTCATCATGATGCATTTGCTGACACTATGGATGGATTATTCTCAGGCCGTAGCAAGGAACGAAAGCTTGAGATAATGAAAGATTCACGCATAGGTACTAACGGTGCTGTAGCATTAATATTATATTATATTATTATACTAATAATGGGTGTGAAACAACTAAATGAAGTAAATTCAATAAAAGATGAAATTCTATTTATTCTTTCATTTTTTATGATATCAAGAAGTGCGATGACACTAACTTTCAGGGACGTAGTCTATAAAAGTTCAAGTCAAGAAGGTTTAGGTAATATTCTCATAGGAATTAGTACAACAAAGTTAGTTACAGCGCAGATTATTGCCCTAGTATACATATCTTTAATCTATGGTTATACGGGGGCAATAATATATTGTATTGTTATTATCGTAATAGAATCGTATCGAAGATTTATCTATAAGGAAATCGGCGGTATAAATGGTGATACTTCGGGGGCTGCGGTTCTTATTAGCCAGATGGTTTGGCTCATTGCTAGAGCAATAATAATATAATATTACATGTGATATTATACTAATATATTGTCCATCAATTAAAACTAAATAAGCAAATAGAACACCCATTGAACTTTATGATTTAAGGTTGTATGGGTGCTCTTTAGTATGTTAAATTCATTTACTTAAGCTTTCTTAAAAAGGAATATAGCGGTCTTGTTTTTGTCTAAGAAATCTATGTGGTTTTACTGCGCTACATGTAGCCAACGATATTCTCGCTTTTTCATCTTATGGAGTCACCGGATCATTGCGGTAATGAAAAAAACTTTTAACTATTTTCAATAGCTTCATTCTACCATTTGATATTTGCATGTCTTATATCACAATGGATTCTATTGATATAAATAGTTTTCGAGACTATCACTTTTTTCATTCGTCCAAGTCAAACTTTAAAATCTTAGTCAAATATTCGATTTTCAAAATGCCCTTGCCGTTATTATTATCATAACGATAAGAGTCTTTTGATGATGCTCGGTATATGTTGAGATATTGTCTTACAGTTAGCAAAAAGATTTTTACACCCCTCTCTTCGATTAGTATTAATTCTTCCAATATAAAGACTAAATGGTCTTTGCTTGATCCAATGATTAACACTCTTTTTGATTTGTTATATCACTAAAAAGGCACAACAATCATCCAGTGTATTCAATATGGAAGTAAAGCGATTAAGAAATACAACTTAAATATACCCATAAAACCTTCAGTCGCAAGGTTTTATGGGCATTATCACTAGTTTAAGTAAGTAACTTTATTTATCAGCTTTCTCAAACGGCACACGGCGGTCTTGTTTTTCTGTCCAAGGAATCGGCGAAGTTTTGCCGCGTTCCATATAATCAATAATTTTTTCACCTTTTTCATCGTACTGAATCACTGCATAGTGAGGATCATGATAAAGGAATAATTTGTAGCCATTTTCAAAGGCTTCATTCAACCACTTTGTCTTGGCCGCAATTGAATCCATCGGATAATCATCCACCGCTGCTACCCATAGCGGATTTTTCTGCGAATGGTTCAATAAAATATCCCCCATATGCAACATCACTTCGTCATTTTGGGTTAGCTTAATCAAGCTATGCCCACGGCTGTGGCCACCGGTTAAATACATGGTAATCCCTGGTGTTACTTCCAAAGTATCCTCAAAAGTCACCACTTGATCTTGAACAGCTTCCCAGTTTTCTTTTAAGTAAGTACCCCGCGTCCGTGCATTAGGATGACGCACTTCATCCCATTCAATTGCACTCATATAAATAACGGCGTTAGGGAAGGTTGAAGAAAACTCACCTGTTTCTGGATCTAGGGTTGTTAAACCACCTGAGTGGTCGTTGTGCATATGCGTCATCATTACCACATCAATGTTTTCTGGCTTAAGGTTCAATTCTTCTAATGATTGAATGACATTATTATCATTCAGCACACCATTATTGCGACGTTGTTTGGCATCCATTCGATCCGTAGCTAGACTAGCATCAATCAAATAATTTTTGTCCTTGTATTGGATAAGAATCGGATCAGTAAATTCCACTAATTGATTATCTTCATTCGATGGATAGTAACGTGACCAAACAACTTTAGGGACTGGTCCAAAGAGTGTTCCAGCATCAGTGGTTGTGTCAGCACCATCCAACCAAGTTAGCGTCATATCGTGAAAATGGTATTGGTAGGTCATTAGCATTCCTCCTATGGGTTTAAATTTAAATATTGTGTTGGTGTTATATTTGTATTTTACCTAATGGTGGGGTGGAATGCTAGGGCAGTGACATGAAATATGATAGCATACACTTAAGAATGTTGATGAATATATCTATCTTTATCAAATGAATGATAGATAAAATAATTTATTGGAAACAATTTTTATAAATTAAGGTAAGGGTTATCAAAGAGTATGCTATAATATTGATAAATGAATTTAATGTAGGAGTAAAAGATATGGCTGAAACGGTAAATAGTGCAAATTTAGGTTTTGAAAAAGAAATTTTCAAGGCTGCTGATAAACTAAGAGGAAACATAGATGCTGCTGAATATAAGAATGTGGTTTTAGGATTAATATTCTTAAAATATATCTCAGATAGCTTTTTAGAGAAATATGAAGAATTAGTTAGCGAAGGAGATGGCTTTGAAGAAGATCGTGATGAATATTTAGCAGAAAATATCTTCTTTGTACCTGAGAAGGCTAGATGGAATTATATTGCAAGTCAAGCGATGACACCAGAAGTTGGTCAAGTGATTGATAATGCAATGGTTGCTATTGAAGAAGAAAACAGTCGTTTAAGAGGAGTATTACCTAAGAATTATGCGCGCCCGGAATTAGATAAAAGGCGTCTTGGAGAAGTAGTAGACTTATTTAATAATTTAAAATTGAAAGAACATGGCGATTCAAAAGATATTTTAGGTCGTACATATGAGTATGCGATTGCACAATTTGCTTCGCTTGAAGGACGAAATGCGGGAGAATTTTATACTCCTTCAAGCATCGTAAAGACTCTTGTTGAAATCCTACAACCTTACGAAGGTCGTGTTTATGATCCTTGTTGTGGTGCGGGGGGAATGTTTGTGCAATCAGCGAAATTTGTTGAACAGCATCAAGGAAGGATTAATAATCTATCTATTTATGGTCAAGAAGCAAATGCGAATACTTGGAAACTAGCACAAATGAACCTTGCAATTCATGGCCTTGAAGGAGATTTAGGGCAAGGTTCTGCAGATACTTTCTTCAATGATCAACACCCATCAATGCGAGCTGATTTTATCCTTGCTAATCCTCCATTCAATATGAGAAATTGGGGAGGAGACAAGTTAGCTGAAGATAGCCGTTGGCAATACGGGATACCTCCTGAAGGTAATGCGAACTTTGCATGGATGCAACATATGATTTATCATCTAGCTCCAAAAGGTAAGATGGGATTAGTTTTAGCAAACGGGTCTTTATCTTCAAGTGGTAGAGAAGGGGAGATAAGAGCAAATATAATTAAAGATGACCTAGTTGAATGTATCATTTCACTACCAGGAAATTTGTTTTATTCGACTCCTATTCCTGTTTCCTTATGGATTATAAATAAGAATAAAACTCAAAAAGAGAAAACACTATTCATTGATGCTAGAAATTTAGGTAAAATGGTTACTCGTAAATATCGCGAGTTTGAAAATAGTGACATAGAAAGAATTGTATCTAAGTATAATAAATTTAATGCAGGGTTAGAAATAGAAGAATTAGGTTTTTCTTATGTAGCTTCGTATCAAGAGATTAAAGAAAATGGATATGTACTTACTCCTGGGCGATATGTCGGACTTGAAGATATCAAAGATGATGGTGAGCCATTTGAAGAGAAAATGGAAAGACTGACTGGAGAATTACGAGATTTGTTTGAAGAATCCAATCAATTAGAAGAACTAATAAAAGAACAATTAGGTGGAATTGGTTATGGATTTTAAACAAAGTTGGAAAAAACTAAAACTCGGCGAAATTGGAGAAGTAATTGGTGGAGGAACACCATCAACAAAGAATAATAAATATTATAATGGAAATATTCCGTGGATAACACCTAGAGATTTATCAGGTTATCAAGAAAAATATATATCTTCAGGTAATAGATATATAAGTCAAGAAGGTTTACAAAATTCAAGTGCAAAATTGCTTCCCAAGGGGACTGTTTTGTTTTCATCAAGAGCACCAATTGGGTATATTGCTATCGCGGAAAATGAACTAGCAACCAATCAAGGCTTTAAATCCATAATTCCTAAAAAAGAATACATTACAACTGATTATTTGTTTTATCTACTAAAGTACAACACTAATGATATAAAAAAATTAGGCAGTGGAACGACTTTTCCAGAGGTTTCTGGGAAAGTTATAAAAGAATATGAAGTTACTATACCAGATCTGTTCACTCAAAATAAAATATCAGACATTCTCTCAGCGTTAGATGATAAAATTGAAATTAATAATAAAATTATCAGTAATCTTGAAGAACAAGTCCAAGCGTTATTTAAATCATGGTTTATAGATTTTGAACCATTTCAAAATGAAGAGTTTGTAGAGAGTGAAATAGGATTAATTCCTACTCGGTGGTTGGTTAAGCCATTGAAAAGTGTTTCTAAGATAACTATGGGCCAATCACCAAAATCAGAATACTATAATTTAACATCAAATGGGTTGCCTTTTTTGCAAGGAAATACTACTTTTGGATTTAAATTTCCAGATGTTGAGAAATACACATCTAAAATAACAAGAGAGTCATATTATAAAGATATCTTAATCAGTGTTAGAGCACCTGTTGGTGCAATGAATATTAATATTTTTAATAAAATTTGCATTGGTCGTGGTCTTGCATCTATTTCACCTGATGAAAATTTGAGTAGTTATATTTATTATTATATTAAGGCTTTTAAACTAAACCTACTTTCAAAATCATCAGGAACTATTTTTCAATCAATTAATAAAGTGGATTTAGAGACATTTAAAGTGTTAGTACCCATTGGTACAGAGTACATTAATAAATTTAATACGCTAGGGAATTCTATAATTGACTATCAAATAAAGCTTCATAACGAGAATATCATTTTAGAAAAAATTAGAAACACTTTACTTCCTAAACTCATGTCGGGTGAAATCAGTGTAGAATAAATAAATCAGGAGGTGATTCCATGGCAGAAGTACTTTTTATGGAAGATGAATTGGAGAAGATATTTATTAGAGAGATTCAGAACTTAGGTTATACCTATGTTCCTCAACAAGAAATTGTACGTAAAAGTTTAAAATCACCTCTTGCTGAAGAAATGATGCGGGATAGTTTAGTTAGGATCAATCCTGAAATATCATCTGATATAATTGAACGAGCGATTTATTTACTATCCAATATTGATGCTGGATTACTCGCAAGTCGTAATGAAATATTTTTTGATTATTTACAAAATGGGATAGAAGTTAGTCACTATGAACATGGTAAACAAAAAACAAGTCGCGTTTATTTATTAGATACTGAAAATGTAGAGAATAATTCATTTGTTGTAACAAATCAATTAACAATTATTGGTAAGGAACAAAAGAGACCAGACATAATTCTTTTTATCAATGGCTTTCCCCTTGTCGTTATCGAATTAAAATCTGCATTTTCACTTCAATCGGATATTCACAGTGCTTATCGTCAAATTCGTAATTATCAACACGATATTGAAGAATTGTTTGTATACAATGCATTTAACATTATTTCCGACTTTACCCATACTAAAGTTGGAACAATTACTTCTCATGAAGAATGGTATAAAGAATGGAAAACGAAAGATAGCAAAGACAACATATATGTTAATTATAAAACTCTAATTGATGGAGTTCTAGATAAAAACAGGATAATAGATATTTTAACGAATTTTATTATATTCGAACATAAAGAATCCAAGGTAATTAAGATTATGGCACAGTATCATCAATATTATGCTGTACATAAAGCTAAAGATTCAACGCTTAAAGCAATCGAAAATAAAGACGGACGGGGAGGAGTCTTTTGGCATACTCAAGGTTCAGGAAAGTCTTTATCTATGGTTTTCTATACACAACTCATGATGAAATCCTTAAAACATCCGACATTTATTATCTTAACTGATAGAAATGATTTAGATGATCAACTCTATGGACAATTTTCTAGAGTTAAAAATTTTTTAAGACAAGAACCAATTCAAGCTCAATCAAGATATGACTTGAAAGAGTTACTAAGTGACCGCCGATCAAACGGGATTTTCTTTACAACGATGCAAAAGTTTGCAGAATCTGAAGAGCCATTAACACCTCGAGATGATGTTATTGTGATAGCTGATGAAGCTCATCGCTCACAGTATGGCTTAAGAGAAAAAATAGGGCGAGATGGTAAAGTTCAAAGCGGGATGGCTCGTTTAGTTCGACAATCCTTACCTAATGCAACATATATTGGATTTACAGGAACACCACTATCACAAAATGATAAAGATACTCAAGAGATTTTCGGACATTACATAGATATTTATGATATGACGCAGTCAGTAGCAGATGGTGCAACAAAACCTGTCTATTATGAAAATCGAGTGATTAACCTTAATTTAAATGATGAACTCTTAAAGGAAATTGATGCCAAATATGATGACTTGGCAGATGAAGCACATGAGTCAGTAATTGAGGAAAGTAAGCGAGAATTAAGTAGACTTGAAGTTATTTTAGGATCAGACCAAGCCATTGATACCTTAGTTAAAGATATCCTCACTCATTATGAGGAGTCACGAGCAGGTTTACTAACAGGTAAAGCAATGATTGTGGCATACAATCGAAGAATAGCTATTAAAATATACCAAAGAATTTTAGAATTACGACCAAATTGGAATGAAAAGGTCAAAGTGGTAATGACGGGCAATAATAACGATCCTGAAGAATGGAAAGATATTATTGGTTCAAAATCCGACCGCGATGATTTAGCTAGAAAATTTAAAGACAATGATGATTCAATGAAAATCGCCATTGTAGTAGATATGTGGCTAACTGGATTTGATGTCCCTAGTCTAGCAACTATGTATATTTATAAGCCAATGAAAGGACACAATTTAATGCAAGCGATCGCTAGGGTGAATCGTGTCTTTGAAGATAAAGAAGGTGGCTTAGTTGTTGACTATATTGGTATTGCAAAAGCTTTGAAAGAAGCAATGAGTGATTATACGACGGCAGATCAAAAAGCCATTGATAATGCGGACATACGTGATTCGGCTTATCCAAAATTCAAAGAGAAACTAGAAGTTTGTCGAAATGTTTATTTCAATGGTTTTAATTATTCTCAAATATTTTCTCAATCAATCACTTCAGAAAATTTATCAAAGTTAATTGCTGATGGAATAAATCACGTAATCGCATTGAATGAAGAAAAATTGAAAAATTTTACAAATGATGCATATGCTTTGAAACAAGCTCATTCACTGTGTTCATCGATAACATCAAAAGAAGAACAAAGAGAAGCTGGCTATTTTGAAGCAATCCGTATAAGTGTCAATCGTATTAGAAGAACAGAAAAATTATCAAAAGAGGATATTAATGCTCAAATATCTGAGTTGCTCGAACAATCTATTCATAGTGAAGGAGTCATTAATTTATTTACTGATTTTGATAAAGGATTCAGTTTGTTTGATCCAAATTTCTTAGGAAAGATCGAAAAAATGGAACAAAAGAACCTTAGTATTGAATTGCTAAATAAACTTTTGAAGGATGAAATTAAAGCAATTTCTCGGCATGATATTGTTAAAGGAAAAGAATTTTCTGAGCGGTTACGTGCTATTATGAAACGATATAAAGATGGTCAAGTTGATAACGCTGAAAGCCTTGATCGGTTTGCAGGAATGGACGATATTATCCAAACGGAAACAAGTAACTATGAAACGGATGATTTGCAACGGACTCGTAAAGCTTTGGTAGACTTAGCTAAAGAAGCCATGGAGTCTCAAGATGAGCATATTCGATTAGGTTTGACTCGTGCTGAGTTGGCTTTCTATCACGCAATTGCAAATCCTGAAAATGTTCAAGATTTCTACACCAATGAAGAACTCATTCAACTTACTAAAGAATTAACTAAAGCGATATCGGAAGAAATGACTGCCGATTGGGAATTAAAACAATCAGGACGAGCTAATGTAAGAAGGACCATTAAACGATTATTGAAAAGATATAAGTATCCTGGAAATTATAAAGAAGCTATTGATCTAGTAGTGAAGCAGGCTGAGTATTGGGACGGGATGCAGATGGTGAGTGAATAGAATCTATATAAGAAAATATATTCATCGTGTATCTTGGAAGGGATGTGGTTAATTTGGATAATGAAGATTTAAATTATTTGATAGAATTTGAACTTGAAAATACAAAATTAGATTTTAAAAGAGATCTTTATGATAACAAAAATAAGCCTGAGTTGATTAAAGACGTCATGGCAATGGCAAATGCTCATTATGAAGGAACTAAGTATATTATATTTGGAGTCAAATTATTAGAAGATGGTTCAAGAGAGTATAATTCAATTCAATCAATACCGGACCAATCAGATATAGAAGAATTAATTGATAATAACATTGAGCCAACTATAGACTTGTCATTTTATCCTTATCGTTTTCAAGGTTATCAGTTAGCTATTCTAGAAATTAATGGTTTTAGTGATAGACCATATATGCTAAAAAAAGATAATCAGCGATTCAAAGCAGGAGAATCTCAAATTAGGAAGGGTTCTACTACAAGCAGAGTAAGTAGAGACGACTTAGAAAAAATCTATTCAATAAAATCAGCAAATATTAGCTCACATAAAATATTAATTGGATTTGACGAAAGAATGAGTAAAGAGCTTGATGTAAATATTGAAATGAATAATATTGAAGAATTACCATCATCAAAAAACAAGAGATTTTATGAAGAACAACTAATAATTTTGAGAGATTATATAGAAAAAGAAAATGCAGATTCTCTAGATAAATCTATTGAAACAAATAATCCTCTCCCAGGAATATATATTCCAGCTATTAAAGAATTTCAGAAATTGACGCAAAAAGTAAGTGATGGGAGAATAAATATAGGAAATAATTATATGGGACTGCCGATAAGATTGTCAGAAGAAGAATTGATTGAAAGAATAAATAGTGTGAAGGAAGATTTTAATAGTGAGGATTTATTTTTTATTCAAGAAAATTTTGCTCAAGAGTTTAACCCATATATTCTAAATAGTGATAGTAAATTCATTGAAGATGTAATCATTCATTTCTATATACCGAAGGAAGTAGGATGGGTGATTCCAGAATATTATTCAGAACCCAAAAATAACCCTTTGGAGATTTCTAGAGGAAACTTATTTTCTCATTATCCTACTGTTGAAGAGTATGATAATGAGTATGTCATTACGGAATATTTAGGTGAGGTTAGACATCATTATAAAAGAGAAGTTCTTGCTGAACCATTAAAAATCTTATACTCCAAAGAAATGATTAGTAAAGATTGTAGCATCAAGTATGAGGTGCATGGTAGAAACATTTCAATTCCAATAGAAGGGTTTTTAATGTTGAAATTTTATTCAGATGACTAGTTTGAGTTTTAGATATTTTACGACTGAGTATAGTTGAAACTAACTTGAATTAAGAAGGGATAAACAATATTGAAATAAGATTCACAATGAATTTTGGAATTAAATACGCCGTTATTTTGCTAAGTGAAATTCAACGTAATGAAATACATAAGCGAAAAATCAGGCCTTTGACCGATAGTGTTAAGGACGAACTGGCACACATCAAGCGCTTAGATCTTCAGGTCTTAGCGATTGAGTAGCCAGGCGAGTCCTGGGACAGTGACCCAGGACGGTCCCACTATCCGTCAAAGGCCTGCTTTTTGAAGCTTACCCTTCCTCCCACTCCCACCTTTACAATCCACCTCCCCCTATTTACTTAATCTTTACATTCAAAATCATCAAATTAACATAAAACTTACACCAGATTTACAATGGTTTGCTAATATAAGTTCGGTTAGAAAAGCGGTTTTCTGAGGTGGACATATGGCAACGATTAACGATGTAGCAAAACTAGCGGGCGTATCCAAAAGCACGGTATCACACGTCTTCAACAACACAAAATTTACCAGCGATGGCGTCAAAAGACGCGTACTGGCAGCAGCCAAAGAACTCAATTATAAAAGCAACTACTATGCCAAGACATTGGCGACCAACCAATCGCAAGTGATTGGCATCCAACTAGATTCGCCAACCGGATCCTTGGATATGTTTCAACAAAAAGTGATTAATAGCATTTTGAAAATATGCACGGAGAAAGAATATTATTTATTGCTCATGCCCAATTTTTCAGAAAGACATGACTATTTTCCGATTGATGGCTTAATTTTAATGAATCCCAAAATACAAGATACCCAAGCCGTTGAAACACCCCATATCTGGTTAGGTAGACCCTCCCAAGCCATTATTGACACCTCTTACTATGTCGATAATGACAACCAAGCCATGATGAAACAGCTGACCCAACTATTATTGACGAAAGTCAAAACGGGCATTTTGTTCATCAATGCAGCAGATGACATGACGGTCTCGCAAGACCGTGAAAAAGGCTTTCGCGAAGCCTTGACTGACGACACAAATTATTACCATATCAATTATAACCGCCAAATCAGTCAAGCTGCTTTTGCTTACGAAGTCCTAAACAACATGTGGCCGACCCACAACCTCGATACCATCATCGTCGACAACGACGTGATGGCCCAAGGCGTTTATAAATTCGCCACTGAAAACCAACTAAATATCCCTGCTGATCTCGCAGTGATTGCTATTTCAGAAAGTTTGGAAGCCAGTGAATTTTTTTCGCCAACCTTATCCTGTGTAGATTTAAAAGAAGCGCAGTTGGGCGAAACCATTGCAACCAACCTCATTCATTTAATCAATGACGTCAAGATACCAAAACAAGCAACGATAACAACCGATATAAAAATCAAAGATTCATTACGTTAGGGAAAGAAGAGGCGAAAAATGACCTATTTAGAGTTTAAAGGTGTGTCAAAAATTTTCTATGATAATGATGATCATGAAAATTATGCCGTGAATAAAGCGGATTTATTAGTGGATAAAGGGGAATTGGTCGTTTTTGTAGGCCCCTCCGGTTGTGGTAAGTCCACCTTACTACGGATGATTGCAGGCTTGGAAGATATCGATGAAGGCGAAATTATCCTTGACGACATCGTTGTGAACGAAGTGGAAGTCAGTAAACGTGAAGTAGCCATGGTTTTCCAAGATTATGCCTTGTATCCTCATATGACGGTCGATAAAAACTTGAGCTTTGGTTTAGAAAACACCAAAATCAAACAAGCCGAAATCGATGAAAAAGTGGATTATGCCTTAAATGTGTTGGAATTAGGCACCTTAAAAGAACGCTTGCCCAAACAACTTTCAGGCGGTCAGAGACAACGGGTGGCTTTAGGCCGAGCTCTCGTTAAAAACCCTAAAGTATTTTTACTTGATGAGCCCTTATCCAACTTAGACGCTCGCCTCCGGGTTCAAACACGAAAACTAATTTCAGATTTACATAAACAACTACAAGCGACCATGATTTATGTCACGCATGACCAAATCGAAGCCATGACCTTAGGCGATAAGATTGTCGTGATGAACCATGGTGTCATTCAACAAGTAGGCACACCGGAGGAAATCTACCAAGAGCCGAGTAATACCTTTGTTGCTAACTTTATTGGCACACCGTCCATGAATTTGTTGCATAGTCAATTGAGTCCCTCAGGCAGTGTTCAAATTGGTGAAACAGTGATTCCTTTACCAACGGAATTAGTTGAAAAAGCGAAGGCCTTTGTAGGAAAGGAGGTGATAGTAGGGATCCGTCCGGAAGACATAACGTTGATTGATCAAGAAGAGGGGCTTAAACCTGAGCTCGTTGAATATCTTGGATCAGAAAATATTGTTTATTTTAATACGCCACAAGGGGAATTAGTTGTTAAGAGTAATGTGTCACAGCGTTTAGACAGTGAAGTAAGCTATCAACTCATATTTAATTCAGAAAAGATTTATTTATTTAATTCACAAAGCGGTATTAGAATTTAAAAAAACAACATAATAAGGAGTAACTATCATGAAATTATTGAAAAAATCAGCGATTGTATTATCTCTAGTAGGTGTTATGTCAGCGCCGTTTCAAGTATTTGCCCAAGAAGGCACGGTTGATATTTTAACAAATGTTACGGGTGGAAAAGACGAAGCGGATATGGAAGCTTTTGTAGCAGAACTAGAAGCCTTAACAGGTCTTACAATTAATATGGAAAAACCTGCTAATGACTATGGCACTGTTTTATTACAAAAATTAGCTAATGGTGGCGAAGGTTTAGACTTGATTTATTTTGGTCAAGATTCAATGGCTGACTTAGTGGAACAAGAAGGTATTATGGATATTACCGATTACGTTCAAGCTTCTGAAATTTTATCAGACCCTACTATCATTCCAACAGAAGAATGGGATAACATTGCGATAGATGGCCGCATTTATGCTGGCTTTAACAAAAAAGAAGTGCACCGTTTACCAAACATTAACCAAGCCTTAATGACGCAATATGGTGTGGAACCTTTAGCGGAAGAAACATTAGACGGTTACTATAATTTATTTACTGATATGAAAGAAAAAGTCGATGTTGAAGGTTTTTACCCAATCAATATCGTGTTAAGTACGTTGAATGATGTGCAACCTTGGTTTGCTAGTCAAGGCTTAAAAACAGGCATTGTCGTTGATGAAAATGGCAACAAAACCGTGCCGATTGTTTCAGATGAATCAGCGCCTGTTTGGGAATGGCTACGTACATTATATGCAGAAGAATTATTAGATCCAGCGAGTTTAACCGATACGACCGCTGAATTAAGAAATAAATTCCAATCAGGCCAAACTGGTTTAGTCGTTGACTGGGCAGCTTGGACCGGTTTATACAATGCCAATGCAGCGGATGATTATCCAGATAATTTTGAAGCAGTGCCTTATGGTGGGACAACCAATCCTGATGGCGACTATATGTTACATCGTGGAGCGGCTTCTTTATGGGGTGTTCCAACAACGTCTGATAACGTTGAAGGTGCCATTAAAGTCTTAGAAACATTCGCTACACAAGAAGGTGGTATCTTATTATCTCTAGGTTCTGAAGGTTATGACTATACAATCGAAAACGGTGAATATGTCTTAACTGAACAAGGTCAATTACATGCCAAAGACCATGGTGCACCATTCCCAATTTCAGAACAATTTGAAGCACCCCTACCATTTAACCCAGGTGTGGACGAAGCGATGGAATACTTAACCTTTGCGACCACTGAAACTTACTTACCAGAATCCCCTGAATATATGGAAATTGTTGGTCAAGGTGCCTTAAATATCGTTTCAGGACAAATTAGTGTTGAAGAAGGTTTAGCACAAATGCAAACCGCTTTAAGAGATGCAGGGATTATCGACTAAAAATTAAGTAGGTGTGGAATGAAAAAGAAGAAAAATACTTGGAAAAGTATTAAAAAATATCGTTTCGTCTATCTAATACTTTTACCGATTTTACTCTATTTTGTCGTCTTTTCATATACACCACTGATTATGGGTGTCGTCCAAAGTTTTCAAGATGTGAAATTATCCGGCAACAGAGTATTTGTAGGTCTTGAGAATTATCAAGATGTCCTCGGTGATGCTAAATTCCGTCAATCGATTTGGAATGCTTTATGGATTGGTTTAGGTAAATGGGTCTTAATTTTCCTTGGCGGCGTTATCGTCGCCATAGGCATTAATGAGTTAAACACCAAAACCCAAAAAACCATTGTGCAAACATCCACCTACATTCCTTATTTACTATCATGGACCATCGTCGGAGGGATTTGGGTATTTATTTTAAGTCCCAACGGTTTAATTAACGGGATTTTGAGTTTCTTTGGGCAAGAATCGCCCATTTTGTTTATGACCAAGCAAAACTATGGGCGTTGGATTATGATTTTAACCGGTGTATGGAAAGACTTGGGTTATTATGCGGTCTTGTTCTTAACGAGTATTGTCGCCATTAATCCCAATATCTTTGAAGCGGCTCAGATTGATGGCGCTTCGCGTATGAAGCAAATTCGGCGCTTGATTTTGCCTGAAATGGTGCCGACCATGAAGACGGTCTTGGTTTTAAGTATTATGGGCTTGTTTACTAACTTTGATCAAATCTATGTGATGGGAAATCCCGCCATTATCGAAAAGACGCGCTCGCCTATTTTGTATATTTACGAAAATGGGATCCAAGCCTTTAATGTGGGCTTAGCGACGGCAGCTTCGGTTATTGTGTTGGTGTTAACGGTTGTCGTGACATTAGGCTTACGCTACCTACTGTATAGAAAGGAAGAGGCTTAATGAAACGCAACAAAAACCAATTAACCCCCTCACTGCGCCTACTAAATAACGCTATGTTAATTGTTTTGACGGTATCGATGATTGTGCCTTTTTTAAATGTCTTGTCGATTGCTTTTTCCAGCCGACAAGCCTCGATGTCACCTGGAATTTCAATTTACCCCAAGGAATTTTCAACCGAAGGGTTTACCTATATTTGGCAACGGGCAAAATTGTGGCAACCGTTCTTAAACTCCCTCTTTGTCTCAGTGGTCGGTGCAGGCCTACAAACCTTTTTGTCAGCTATCACCGCTTATATCTTAATGAAAAAGGACTTACCTTTTAGACGCTTAATCATCAGCTTTATTATGATTACTATGATGATTCCCGGCGAACTCACCTTAGTATCCATCTATACCCTAAATCGTAACTTAGGGTTGTTGAATACTTACTCGGGTCTGATTATCAATGGCTTGGTGTCTGGTTTAAGTATTATTTTACTCAACAACTACTTTGAGTCCGTTCCTCAAAGTTTATCGGAAGCCGCGATGATTGATAACACCGGTGAATTTAAGATATTTACTCGGATTTACCTGCCTTTGTCGAAACCGGGAATTGCCACGGTGAGTTTTATCGCTTTTGTGTCGAAGTGGAACAGCTTGATGATTCCCGTGACCATTATTACCGATCAAGATAAATACACCTTGCCGATGGTGTTAAGAAATTTGGTGTTCAATAGTAGTTCGGTTTCAGGCACGGAATTTGTGCCACCCAACGCCATTATGGCAGCGATTGTGATTTCGACCATTCCACTGCTCATTGCCTATGTATTTGCGCAAAGGTATCTAGTGAGTGGAACAATCATAGGTTCAGTTAAAGGCTAATAAATATCACCACACTCTCACAGGGTGTGGTATTTGTATACTAGGAGGCAAACATGGAACGTATTGTTTTTAAAATTGAGAAGTCACAAGAAGGCTTATACTTGCCGTTAGAAATTGAAGTGGATGATGTTGAAAAATTAGGGATTACGTATTCCTATGCACGACATTTGGAAATTGTCGGTGGAGATGCGGTTTATGAAACCGAACAAGCCGTCATTGACTTTTCAATTATTGGACCCAATGGCCAGTTCTTAGGCTCGTCGGGGTCTAATCGGGGATATTTATTTTTCTCTGAAAGAGAGAGTTCAGTCGGTTTTGAAAAATTGAAGCAGATGGCAGGGGTTTGGACGATTTTGGTGGGCGCCTACAACATTCCCGATGAAGGGATTGAAGTGGTCTACGAATTTGATACAGTTGAGAAGGCATACCGCTGGTTCAAAGGTGACACCCACATGCACACCACCGCCTCCGACGGGCAATTGCGGGGTTCGACTTTGGTAGAAGTCGCTAAGGATATGGGGCTGGATTTCATTATGATGACCGACCATAACAATTACCATCCCGAAGCGGGCTTTGTGAGTGATGAGTATTTGACCGTTATTCCGGGGGTTGAATGGACACAGTACAATGGCCATGGTAATTTTTTGAATGTGGAAGGACCATTAGCGCCATCGTTTGTGACGACTACGGAAGAGGAGTTACGGGCGATGATTCAAAAAGGCAAGGATGCCGGTGCTTTGTTTGTGCTGAATCACCCGTTTTGTCCGAATGTCCCGTGGAAGTGGACGAAAGAGTTGGATTATGATGCGATTGAAGTCTGGAATGGCGGGACAGACCCGCGGGCAAATGTTGCCGCGATTGAATGGTGGCATGGCGAGTTGCTGAAAGGGCGTCGTGTGGTCGCGCTTGGTGGCAGTGACTTTCACCGCTTCGACCAAATTCATTCTTTGGGATCACCCACGGTGCATGTCTATGCTAAATCGAAGAGCCGCCGAGATATTCTGGAGGCTATTCAGTTAGGCGCGTTGTACATTACCAATAATGTCGAAGAGGTCGGCTTGGAGATGGTGTCAAGTGACGGCGTTGGCATGGGTGGCGTTGCAGGGGCTGGCGAAAGCTTGACGCTGACTTTTCGTGGGTTGAAGAAAGGCTTTCATGTGAAGATTATTGATGATGTGCGGGTTAAAGATATCTTCGTTGAACAGGATATGAAAGAATTTCGTGTGAAAGAGGCGCTGAGTGGCCGACGCTTTGTGCGCGTGGAAGTTTGGGATGAGCGTGGCTATGTTTCTGTTGTGGGGATGGAAGGCATGCTGTTGTTGGTGTCAAACCCGGTGTATGTGGGGTAGGTTGTAATCATAGGCGAGTAGAGAAAGAATGTTAAATAAAGCCGCTAATCTGGCCACTGCTATCAGAGCAATGGCCAGATTAAGCATTTGTCTAATAATTATTGTGAATTTCTTTTATAGGTGGCCTATTATAGACTGAAGGTCGACGGGCACTTGTCGCATTTGCTGATTAAGTGGAACAAACTCAGGTTGAATATTCCACATAATGGATTAAGTGGAACAAACTCCCCCAGAATATTAATGAGTTTTCTTACCCAATCCCTCCGCAGTCTCCCTACGGTAATCCATTGGCGTCATACCAAACTGTTGCTTGAAAATCTTATAAAAGTGGTTGGCATCTCGGTAGCCGACTTCCATCGCAATGTCTTGCACCGCTAGCTTGCTATAAGTTAACAAGCGACTTGCTTGTTCTAAACGGATTTGCTTGAGTTTTTGTGAGAATGAGTCGCCCATTAAACGCTTGAAGTGGCGTGAAAAGTAAGAGGGGTTATAGCCAAATTCACTGGCGAGCTGATTCAATGTCACGTTGGCACAATGTTCAGCCATGTATTTCAATAGGGCACCTGATAAATAATTAGAATCCATCATCGAAGACTGCGAAATGATGAGCGTTCGTTGATGCGAGCGGTGGATAATATGGAGCAAAGTCACTAACAAATGGTGAATGATAGGGATATTTATTTGGTCAGAGGTGGTTTCGTTTTTCAGAATTGTAAGAATTGATTGGATGGCTTGATCGTGCGGGTGTTGAAAATAGAGGTAGTGTGGCTGGCTGTTCTTCAACATAAAAAAATCGTGAAAAATTGGCAAGTCATAAAGCTCAGGCAGGAGCCGCTTCGCGACGTAAGGCGCATGAAAAACCATATAGCTGGTGTCCTTTTCTGCCGAAAGCTGCAAAGGCGGACAGCCGTTGACCAACAACAAATGCCCCGCTTGAACCTGAAACCCTTCCTTATTCAAATAAATATCACTGCTCCCTTCCCAAAGAACTAGCCGTTGCGCAGTAGATGAGGCGAATGTTTCAAGATCAACGAATGAAATAGGCGTATTTTGAGGCATGGAAGTTTTCCTCCTTTGTTTGTGCAATTCTTCTCAAAGTAAATTTTACCATGACATTTTTAACATTTCAACCATGGTTGTGAATACTATAAGCATGCTATTATAGTGGCAACAAGATATTGGGAGGAAATTCACATGAAAAAATGGATGAAATGGTTTTTGCCGGTCATGTCTGTCCTGGTTTTAGTGATGTCAGTGGTCTTTAGATATGGCGTTGGTCCAGCGCAAGCGCAAGAAACGTTGAATGGTAGCTACGAAGGTGTGGCTGAAGGCTTTGGTGGAGACGTACGTGCGGAAGTGATATTTACTGAAGGGGTTATTAGTGAAGTGAATATTACGGCTGAAAACGAGACGGAAGATATTGGTGGTCAAGCGGCGGTGCAGCTGGCGCAGGCGATTGTGGATAATCAAAGTGTCAACTTAGATGTTGTATCTGGTGCGAGCGTCACGTCGAGTGCTGTGTTGGCTGCGGTGACGGCAGCGATTGAAAGTGCTGGTGGTAATGTAGCTGATTATCAGGCTGAAGTAGCTGTGGGTGAAGACGAGGAACGAGCGACACAAGTGGTGATTGTTGGTGCGGGTGGTTCTGGGACGGCAGCGGCTTTGAAAGCTGCAGAAGCTGGGTTAGATGTCATCATCATTGAGAAAAATGGGTTTGTCGGTGGAAATACGAAAATTTCTTCAGGATTTTTTGCGGTTGAATCGTCCTTCCAAGAGGAAGCGGGAGTCGAAACAACGGTGGATGAAGCCGTGCAACAGTTGTTAGAATTTAACAATTACTTATCAAACGGTCCTTTGACACGCGCGATTGTTGAACAATCAGCGGATACAGTGGAATGGTTAGATTCATTAGGAATGTCTATTACCTTGCAAGAAGAAACGAGTCAAAAAGCTCATGAGGGTGATCCTTATAAAGCTATGTCTTATCATAAATATGATGATACCGACGCTGGTTTTGAAGCTTTATATAGTCATTTGAATGATTTAGGGGCTGAGTTGATTTTAAATACGACCTTCACCGATTTAATTATGGAAGATGGACGTGTTGTCGGTGTTATTTGTGAAAAAGCTGATGGTGGCCAATTAACCGTAATGGCAGATGCCGTTGTAGTTACGACCGGTGGCTTTGGTGGCAATCAAGAAATGGTTGAAGAAGCTACTGGCTTAAGTATTATGACCTCTCTCGGTGTCCCTAACAATGGCGAAGGATTAACGGCTATGGAATCAATCGGTGCGATTAATCAAGATGCTGTGCCATTTTTACACGGGGCGCAATTAGCTGAATCTGAAGTAACACAAGATAGTGACTCAGAAACTTTAGCGGGTTATTCCAATAGTCCATTGACGCAATTGTTAATGTCACCTTTATTATGGGTGGACAGTACCGGCTCACGTTTTGTCAATGAAGACGTGGTTTATGACACAGCCTTCTGGGCTAACGCAGCCTATGCAGCGGGTGGTCGCTATTATATTGTTGTCGATGAGGCAACTTTAAATGCATATACAAATGGGACTGAAATGGAATTATCATTTGCTGGGCCTGGTCCTAACTTAGATGAAGGGGACTTCGTAGCCTTAGCTGAACAAGCTGTTGAAGGTGGCACAGCCTATAAGGCAGATTCACTTGAGGAATTAGCTGAAATGGCAGCGATGGATCCAACTGATTTAGTTGATTCTGTTGCCTCTTACAATACCATGGTCGAAAATGGCGTGGATACGGATTATGCAAAAGCAAGTGAATCCTTGTTATACGGGGTTGCAGAAGGACCATTCTATGCTTTTGATTGTCGTGCCGTTTATCTTGGAAGTATCGGTGGCGTTCGTGTGGATGAGAAATTACAAGTGTTAGATAGCCAAGGTCAACCAATACCAGGCTTATTCACAGGTGGTTCTAATGCCGGTGGCTACTACCATGGTGAAGGTTACCCTCCATATGAAGGCTTAGCATCAGGTTTTGCTTGGACTTCCGGTCGGATTGCTGGGGATACGATTGTTGAGTTGTTGGTTGGAGAGGGCGAGTAGTGAAAGTGCGTTAAATAAGGCTAATCGGTCATCACATGCTTGAGTTCGTGACCGATTAGCCTTAAGTGTGCACTGCTTTTTCTGGAGTTGAAAGACTTGCATGGTTGAGATGCTGGACAGTTTAGGTCACGTAATCACTTAGGAGTTGAATCCGATAGTGCTGCGATAAAGTGTTGGCAGAACACTTCTACTTCTAAGCACCCAGAAGTTAAAGTGTTAGCAAAACACTTCTACTTCTAATCACTCAGAAGTTAAAGTGTTGGCAAAACACTTCTACTTCTAAGCACTCAGAAGTTAAAGTGTTGGCAAAACACTTCTACTTCTACCAACTCAGAAGTTAAAGTGTTGGCAAAACACTTCTACTTCTACCACTCCAGAAGTTAAAGCGTTAGCTGAACACTTCTACTAATACTAACCAAGAAACCTCATCCCTACTTTAGGCGATGGGGTTTCTTGTTTCTTGTTTCTTACTTCTTATCACTACACGGTTCCCAACGATATTTCATTGAAATTTGATAAATTATGAAAAAACAAGTATCTTTTTGAAAGATTAATACTGTAGAATGGTTAAAAGGGGAGGTTGAAATTCATGCTACAGTTTGAGCGACATTCATTTATTATGGATGAGTTAGAAAAAGGGATTGTATATATAAAGCATCTTGCAGAGGTATTAGACGTTTCAGAAATAACGATTCGAAGAGATTTAAAGACATTGGAAAAAGATGGGAAAGTCGTTATGTTACATGGGGGAGCTGCCAAAAAAATTGATACTTCTCGCGAAACAGCCACTTCTCAACGTCAGCGACTTTTTACTCAAGAAAAAGAAGCCATCGGGCAACTTGCGGCTGACCTTGTTGAAGATGGAGATGTCATCTTCATTGATTCGGGAACGACCAACATAACGATGATTAAGTATTTAATGAATCGCAAAGTAACCATCGTCACGAACGGATTAAAAACGACGGAAGAAGCCGTAAAATATAATTTGCCGATTACGACATTGGGTGGAGAGTTGAAGGTAGAAACGATGTCCTTTATAGGGTCAATAACAAGTCGTGTGTTAAATATGTATACTTTTGACAAGTGTTTTTTAGGGGCTAATGGGATAGATAAGGAATTTGGTTTCTCCAATGCCGATCCTAGTGAAGCTTTCATTAAAGAACAAGCGATTCAGCGTTCGAAAAAAGCCTATATACTTGCTGACCATTCTAAATTTAATGTTGCTTCGGTGTTTAAATTTGCCGAAATCGATGATGCGACAATCATCACCGATAGTGTTTCAGAAAATTTTATCGACTTAGATATCCCAATAATCACTAAACCATAGAGCTTGAGATTAAAAACTATTTTCCTATTAGCAGTTGCTTCAAATGTCATTCAATGATAATAAATGATAAAAAAAAGAAAAAATAGGTTGTATCTGTTACCGTTCTATGCTATATTATAAACATGAGATAAAGAACCAAAAACCCATTAAAATCAAATGATAAATATAACTATATTTAAATCGCTATATAGATAACACGCCGAAAATAATTAAATTTTTTGGCGTGTTTTTGTGTACACAAATTTATCATTAAATAACTGTAACGCCCGTGTTTTCATTTGTTAATATTCTTTACATTTGGCGTTAATTACCAGATATTTATTTACAAAAAAATTACAATAAAAAATAAAAAAATACATAAAATTTACCGGATATTTACATTCGATTGTTAAAATATATATGTTAGAAAATTATTTAGGAGGCTTTAAAATGAATTTCAAAAAATCATTAAAAATGATCACTGTAGCAGGACTAGCATTATCTAGTATCGCTTTACCAGGCTTTACATCAGTAGTAAATGCTCAAGAAACGAAGAATGTTGTTGTTTATTCAAACTCACTATCTGATAACCGCGAAGAATGGATTACTGAACGCGCTGAAGCGGCTGGCTTTACACTTGAGTTTGTGAGTGGTGGAGGTGGCGAGATTCTTAATCGTCTTTTAGCTGAAAAAAATGCCCCTCAAGCGGATGTAACTTTTGGTATGGATGAAGCAAGCTTTGCTCAACTTTCTGATGAACAAATGTTAATTGAGTTTATTCCAACATGGGTTGAAAATATTCCTGAAGAAGCAAACATTGGTAATGGACTCTATCATCCCTTAGTTGAACAACGTATTTTTATGATTTACAATCCAGAATATTTAACTGAAGATCAAGTTCCATCAAATTGGCAAGACTTAGCGGCTAATCCAGATTTAGCAGGTAAATATATGGTGCCAAATGAATTAGGTGGCGGAACTAATCAAAAAGCAGTAATGAGTGTATTGTTGCAATATCAAGATGCAAATGGTGAATATGGTATTTCTGATGAGGGATGGACACAAGTTTCAGATTACTTGAATAATGGCTATATGACACCTGAAGGTGAAGACGCTTGGCAAAACTTCGCAGATGGTAAAACCGTTATTACTTATACATCAACAAGTACATTACCGTTGATGGAAGAACAATATGGCTTTAACGGTGTCATTGTGAACCCTGAGCAAGGGGTTATCACTATGAGAGAACAAATTGGAATCTTAGACAAAGGTGCAGACCATGATTACACTGCGGCACAAGAATTTGTCGAATGGTTTGGAAGTGATGAAGTTCAAGCTGAATGGGCACCAGAATTCGGTTCACACCCAGTGAATACAGTCGCTTTTGAACACACGACGGATCGTGTTAAAGAGATTGTTGAAGCCACTACGCCGATGGCTATTGATTGGGATTTTGTTCGCGAAAATATTAGTTCATGGGTAGAAAAAATCGAATTAGAAATAATGCCTCTATAAACTTCTTGTTGTCTATACGTAAATATGTGGTGTTATAGTATTGAGCGGAAGATGTTATATCTTTCGCTCTTAAATTTTTAGAGAGGATATTTCTTCATGATTGAAATTAAAAATTTAGAAATTAAATATGATGATTTTGTAGCCATTGATGATATTAGTCTTACGATAGAAGAGGGAGAATTTTTTACATTATTAGGCCCATCCGGATGTGGAAAAACCACGACTTTACGTTCAATTGCCGGGTTTATTACACCAACTAAAGGGGAAATATTAATCGGCGATAAAAATATCATACCTATCCCAGTGGAACAGAGAGGTATTGGGATGGTGTTTCAATCGTATGCTTTATTTCCGACAATGACTGTCTACGACAATATAGCCTATGGCTTAAAAGTTGATAAACTATCTAAAAGAGATATTGATCAAAGAGTTCATGAATTGGCAGAATTAGTTGAATTAAATCAGAATCAATTAAGCAAGAATGTCTCAGCCTTATCAGGGGGGCAACAACAAAGAGTGGCTATCGCTAGGTCATTAGCCAAAAACCCAAAAATTGTTCTCTTTGATGAACCATTGTCGAACTTAGATGCTAAATTAAGAAAACAACTCAGAAGTGAACTCAAACGTATTCAAAAAGAAACAGGTATGACGGCCATCTATGTTACCCACGACCAAGAAGAAGCGTTGGAATTATCTGATCATATTGCTGTTTTCAATAATGGGAAAATCGATCAAATAGGGACACCCGAAGAAATATATAATCAATCAAAAACGGAATTTGTATGTAATTTTATTGGTGAGGCAAATCTTATTGGTAAAGAGTTGATGGGGCAGATTAATGAACAACTCAATCACCGCCAATTTGATCTCACAAAAAAACATTATATTCGTGAAGAGAAGATTCGATTATGGCATCCGGAAAATAACCAAGAAATAATAACATTAACCGCTAACGTAGAAGATGTGCAGTTTTACGGCAAGTTCTTATCCTATAACCTTCAGTTACTAGATACTAAGTTCAAGACCATCGAAAAGCAGGATGGTAGTCGACCGATGGTTGAGATGGATGAACTTGAGATATTTATTGATCCGAATGATATTTTAGCGTATGAGGAGGGTGACTAATGGATACCGTATCAAAGAGAAATAGTCTGATAAATCGTATTCCGATGTTGCTAATTATTGCCTTTATTCTTTGGTTTTTAGTTACTTTTTTGTTCAATCCTGTTTTTACCATCATGAAAGATACCTTTTGGGTCGATGGGCAATTTACATCTGATGCCGTTGATAAAATTTTACGTTCTAACCGAGCCCTATTAGCTATAAGGAATTCTGTCGTTTTAGCGCTTGTACTGACGGTAACAATTAATATTGTGGGGATATTTATTGTGTTGGTGACTGAATATTTCGATATAAAAGGTGCGGGGATACTTCGTATAGGATTTATGACGACTTTGGTTTTCTCTGGTTTGGTCCTAAATAATGGCTATTTGTATGTCTATGGTCAAAATGGTGTCTTAACCAAACTGTTATTGACGATAAACCCCGATTTAAATCCTCAATGGTTTACAGGTTTTCCTGCCGTTGTATTTGTCATGACCTTTGCATGTACATCTAATCATATGTTATTCCTTAGGAATGCGGTCAGAGGCCTTGATAATAGTGTGATTGAAGCTGCTCAAAATATGGGGGCTAGCCAATGGCATATTTTAAAAAATGTCGTTATGCCCATGCTAAAACCCGTTTTATTCACTTTAACGATTATGGCCTTTCAAACGGGCTTGGGTGCAATGTCTGCGCCTTTAATGGTCGGTGGAAGTTTTCAAACGATTTCGCCTTTAATCCTAACCTTTTCGCAAAGACCCGCATCGCGTGACATCGCGGCTTTATTATCCTTAATATTGGGCGTCGCGCAAATTGCGCTGCTTATCGTGATGACTTATAACGAAAAAAAGGGGAACTACTTATCGATTTCCAAGACACGAACAAAATTAACTAAGCAAAAAATACAAAACCCTACAATAAATATCATCGTACATGTGATTGCTTATATTCTGTTTGTCATTTATACGTTGCCGCTTATTTTGGTTATTTTATTTAGCTTTATGGACACCCAAGGAATCACGCAGTCGACCTTATCGTGGGAATTTTTCACATTGGAACATTATCAGAGTGTCATTACCGATTCTGGGAACTTACAACCGCTCTTAACGAGTTTCACCTATTCTGGGCTGGCTGCGGTTGGTTCGGTGATATTTATGTTGATTGTCGTTAGGCTCATTATGACACATCGGAAGAATCGATTCTTTGAAGGCATGGAGTTATCCTTCTATATTCCATGGCTACTGCCTGCTTTACTGCTAGTATTAGGGATTATTTTGGCCTATGATGAGCCGTCCATCTTGTTGTTCGGTAATTTAGTGGTAGGAACGTGGTGGGTTCTTCCGGTAACTTATTTAATTATGATGTTGCCATCAACGCTGAGGTATTTGAAGAGTGCCTATTACTCTTTCGACCAAAATTTAGAAGAAGCGTCTCGTATTTTAGGCGCTTCTAGTGCTAGAACCTTTTTACAAGTTATCTTGCCAGCCTTATTATCGACGGCACTTGCCTTAGTCGCATTAAATTTTAATGGTTATTTAGCTGATTATGACTTGTCTGTTTTTCTTTATCAACCAGGACGGCCAACGTTAGGTATCGCTATTCGAGAAAATGCCGCTCCAGGCTCCAATGTCGATGCTGTGGCGGTTAACTTAGTGTATTCTGTATTATTAATGATTATCAGCTCATCCGTTCTATATTTTGTTTATGGACGTGGATCGCAAGTTGGCGAGCGTCGCAGTGGCTTTAAGAAAACATCGGGGTGAAAGGTTGGCTTAAAAGATGACGGATAAAAACAAATTTATTTCCAGATTAGCCGATAACCCTTTTTTGATAATGTCGCACCGGGGGTTCTGGGGAGGCAATATCATCCAAAATACAACCCAATCAGCTGACCTAGCCTATAGAGCAGGTTCAGATATTGTTGAGGTGGATGTATGTCGCTCATTGGATGGTGTCTATTATCTTTTCCATGATGGTGGTGAATTGGGTCTATTAGGTATTGATAAACACTTTTCACATTTAACATCTGATTTCATCGACAATGTTTCCGTGCTGAATACTTTAGGTACGCCATCTGGCTATCGAATTCAGCGCTTAAGTGAATTTCTTGAGTGGTTGCCTGACGATTCCTTGGTTAATATTGATCGTTCTTGGACATATTGGAATGATAAAGCCTTTTTTGACTTGTTGCACCATTCAGGTAAGGCAGAAAATTTATTATTAAAAAGTCCTGTTCAAGAAGAATGGTTAAGTAATTTAGAGAAAATGGCTCGAGGTATCGCTTATATGCCGATTGTTTATCAAAGAGAAGACGTTATCGCTGTTATGATGCGACATCAAGTTAACTTAGTTGGTGTTGAGATAGTTGCACCTATTAATAATGATTTTTTAGATAGTAATTTATCTGTGGAACTAAAACAGCAACAGATACTGATTATGGCGAATGCAGAAAAATTAGGTGAGCATTTTGACTTATTCGTTGGATTGGATGACGATGCTTCTTTATTTAATCAAATAAATCAGGGATGGGATGCATATTTAAATCGAGGAATAGATATAATTCAGACAGACTGGCCGAATTTCATGAATGAATACAGACGTACGTATCAAAAAAGTGAGGTAAAGAGATGACATTAATGATGGATAGTAATAAAAGATTTAGAATTGCACAGCTTACAGACATGCATCTAACGAATTTTCCATTTGATCAAAATGATGTGCAAATATTGCACGATGTAAAAAAGGCCGTTGAACATATTGAGCCTGATTTAATCATGATAACGGGTGATTTTGTTAATAGTTACAACAATGAGAATGAGCTTGAAATAGTAACCGCCTTTTTTGAGTTTTTGAATGAATTTGATATTCCAAAAGCAATTACCTATGGTAACCATGATACAGAGCATAAATTGACTCGAAATGACCTTGAACAGTTATTTAATACGCTTGTTTCGAATAAAGTAAGTCGGGTTCATGAAAAAATGGTTGACGATCGAACGCAATATGTAGTGGAAATTAATAGCTCAGAAGGTTCACTGGCTCGCGTTTTATATGTAATGGATACGGGTCATGTTGCGCCAGGTGAGGATAAGACAAATGACTGGATCCTTAGAGAGCAAGTGGAATGGTTTAGAGAAAGTTGTTCACAATATAAATCCCTAAAAAATAATTTATTATTTATTCATATTCCTATACCAGAGTATCTTCTTGCGAAGAAAAATATATTAAGTGGAGCCTTACTTGAACCCAATCAATTAATTTCAACCAGTCGTATTAATACAGGCCTATTCTCCGAACTATTTTTCTCGCAACAAATTTATGGTGTTTTTTGCGGGCATAATCACCTAAACAATGCCGAAATGTTATGGGAAGACATTCATTTATTTTACGGTATGTTTTCTGGAAAAGAAGAAAAAGCCGGTGACTTTCGAGGCGTGCGCTATATTGATTTAGGCATTGAGGGAAATACAGTGAGTTCTGATTGCGTGTTCTTTAACGATTTAGTCGTTTAGTTAGAAATATAATTTGCTGTTTAAACGGGCAACCCTACATGGATTTGTGGGGTTATTTTTTTGGGTTAAACCAGGTGAAAATTCACAAATGATATGATAATTATTGTGAACATTTGCAAATGATGCTATAATTCACCTGAAAGGATGGCGATGATGATGAGAAGTGACCAAAATACGGTGAAAAATATTAAGCAGTGGCTATTAGATAATGATAAGACGCAATCGTGGTTAGCTGCAGAAATGGACATAGCCCCATCGTTAATTAGTCAATTATTTAGTGGCGCGCGAAAACTTCAACCGAATCATATTGAAAAATTTGCTGAAATTAGTGGTTTTACTATTTCCGAGCTGGCATCTACCTATGAACTGTCAAATGTAACACCCACCTATACTGTACGAGGTAAGGTTTCTAACCAACATGGCGAACACGCGTTGAACCAATTGTTACTTGACGTTGAACACTTTGTTCAGCTAACGAATAAGTAGGTATTTATTATGATGAAAATAACGAACAATCAAGTAGCAGAGATTGCAGATATTTATGCGAGTGTATTTCTGAAAAAATATTTTGGAGAAGAAGTCTTTTTGGGTAGTGTCATTGAGCGCGTGCTGTCTAAAAAAGCCCATATTATTTATCAAAATGTCGATGACCCATCCTATTATGGTGCAACTGTTCATATGCTAGACAAACAGATTATTGCAATAAATACCGCTCAACCTCTACGTATTCGCTACTATAGTGCTGCGCATGAGTTGTGGTATTTATTATATGACGCGGATGAGCTTCCAATTAAATACGATGGATTTGAGCATGAACGTGTTGCAGAACAATTTGCAACTAGGGTTATGTTACCTGATGGGTTAGTTAGAACACTTTTGCGAATGATTGATGGAACCATCGAAAATAAAGTCATTGAAATTGCTGATCTATCTTCAATGCCTTATGTAATCGTAACGAATAGGTTGAAAGAATTGGGAGCAAGAGTTTCAGCAACTTTAATGGAGAGGGAAGAAGAGGATTGGATAAAAGTTAGAAAGCTCTTAGGTTACCCACCAAGTGTTTTGGATAAAAGCGATGCGTTTAAACAGTTTTGGGCATTATCCAAAGAGGTCGAGCAGCAGCTTGAAACGAAGGAGATTACTTTAGAAATAGCAGCAAACTTGATTAAACATATTGATCCTGAGCAGGCAGAAAAATATTGGAAGCAAAGGCAGGATCTTCTTGATGATTGGAGTACTGAAGATGACTGATTCGAGGGGGAAAGTATTCGATCATTCTATAAAACGATAATCGTAGAATCTAAACATAGAGAATTTCAATTGAAACAGTTAGACATACGATTAGATAAAATCTAGTTAATTTCGAAAAATTAAAGTGATTATCGCAGATAATGTGATAATTGCTTTTTTGTTATTTTTACTTCTGTTTAACTTATTACTTCGAGAAATTTTCAAAATCTCCCACCCATCAATTTCTAATAAATACCAACTTTTTTAATCTTCCTCTAATTTAACTATTGATTTATTTTATCGTTTACGTTAAACTTCAAGAAACAAATCCTAAAGGAGGGGTCGAAGTGTTAAAAAGTAAATGGTTAAAATTGTCACTCGTAGTTTCGATGTTAGGGAGTACCTTTTCAGCCCGCGTTTTTGCGCAAGAAGAAACAGCTGTGTCGTTTGAGTCAAGTGTCGTTAACGAAGGCGAAGCAATTGAAGGTGGCACACTTCGATACGCCATAGTAGGAGATGCGTTTGCAGGGGTATTTAATGGGATGTATTATACGATGGGAGTTGACGGAACGATTATTTCCTTCTTCAACCCTGGTTTATATGGTTATGATGAAAACTTTACCATTGATAATTCTGGTTTTGCCGATATTGAATTTGATCCGGACAATGCTCAGGTGACGATTACAATTCCTGAAGGAACGTTCTGGGATGATGGCGAACCGTTGGATATTGATGATGTCATTGCGCCTTATTATATCGTGGGCCATCCCGAATATGATGGGGTTAGATATGGTGTGGCTTTTACAAATGTGGTGGGTATGGAAGAATATAAAAATGGGGACACCGATGTTATTAGTGGACTTGAGCGGATTGATGATTACACCTTACGGGTCACTTACATTGATTTTACGGGGTCCATTTTACAAGCGGGTGGTGGGGTTTCCGATTATGTTGAACCTGAGCATATTTTAAGTGACATTCCAATAGCCGAAATTATCGATAGTGATCAAGTACGTCAAAGTCCGGTTGGTTTTGGTCCTTATACCTTAACATCGATTGTTCCAGGTGAAGCCGTAACGTTTGAAGCCAATGAAAATTATTATAAAGGGAAACCCTTAATCGATGAAATCGTCGTTGAAGTGGTCAGTCCTTCCCAAATTGTAGCCGAGTTAAAAGCCGGAAATTATGATATTGCTAGTTTACCCAGTGATCAATTTGAGACCTATAAAGATGCGACCAACTTTGCCATTCTTGGGGTAGAGGCCAATTCTTACAATTATATTGGCTTTAAAATGGGTGTTTGGGATGAAGCTGCCGGGGAAGTGAATTTTGACCCTGACCGGGTGGTATCCAACCAAGCCTTCCGTCAAGCCATGGCCTATGCCATTGACAATGATTCCGTAGGCAGCCGTTTCTACCAAGGCTTACGTTTTAACGCCAATTCACACGTAACGCCAAACTTTGGCACCTTGCATAATCCGGACCAAGAAGGCTACCATTATGATCCTGAAAAAGCGAAAGCATTATTAGCTGAAGCCGGTTTTGTGGATAATGATGGGGATGGCTTTGTTGAAGATTTAAATGGGGAACCTTTTGTCTTAGGTTTTGCTGCTCCGACATCAGGTGAAGTTGCCGAAGTTATCGCCCAATACTACATTCAAGCCTGGCATGAAGTCGGTATAAATGTCGAGCTGGTCGATGGTAACCTTATGGAAACCAACGCCTTCTATGAACGTGTCGAACAAGATGATCCAGCCATTGATGTCTTCCAAGGTGCTTGGACCATCGGTGGGGACCCGAATCAATATGGTTTCTTTGGACGGGATCAATTCTGGAATGATAGCCGTTTTGCCGATGAGGAATTAGACGCCTTGCATGCACGGTTGAATTCGTCTGAAACCTTTGATGAAGCCTCACGAATTGATATTTATTATGAATGGCAAGCTTATTTGATTGATCAAATTCCACTCTTGCCGACACTTTTTAACTATTCGCTCACGGCTGTCAATAACCGCGTCAGCGCCTACGACGTAACCACCGGCTCCGACTTAGATTGGACCGAAATTTACCTGCTCGCCGACGAGCCAATCGCTGAATAAACTAAATATCACTGTTAAAGCCATAGTCTGGCGTTCGTTTCCCAGGCTATGGCTTTTTGGTGTGTAGACTATACATGTCATCTTCTTAAATAATCAGCGTTTATGAAAGACCTTTATGTATAATGTTTTGTGAAGGAGATTTGGTATAATAAGATAATGAAAATATAAGACAGTTTATACTTGAAGGATTTAGGCAGGGATATTTATTAAAGGGAATGAGCTGAAGAATTTAAATGGGATAGTATGATTTATGGAAAAGAATTGAAATAAGCAAATACTTGGAGGTATTAAGATGAGACTTAATCTCAATATCATTTACGATGAATTATCGGATTATGATTGTCAAATTATTGCTTCGGAAAATTTAGATTTAAACCTTAGAAACGTTTGTTATTTACCGTTAGAGCCTGAAAAGTTGCAATCTGAGTATCTTTACTTAACAACAGCTGAAAAGATTAATGAGTATGGAAATATAAATGAATCAATTTCATTATTGTGTTTAGGGGAGCCGAAATTTGATATTAGAAATAATAAATTAAATGTCATATTTTTTAATGAAAATCTGTCAGAACAATCAGTGTTCGAAAAATTACTTAAAATATTTGAAAAATATGAAGATTGGGAAAAAAGTATATTGTTGTCCATGGCAAATAATGAAAATTTACAAACCATATTTGATATTTCAACTAGTATGCTTATCAATCCAATTGCACTATGTGATCGTTATAATACAGTGGTTGTAAAGTCGAAAACATTCCCCGAAGATGTGCAAGGTTCTCCTTGGAAAGAAGCGTTTGAAAAAGGATATGTAACTGATGATGTTATGGAGAATGAAGAATACTTTGAGTTAAATCGATTAGTTGCGGAAAACAACACCCCTATTTTGTTCACAAGTCATTTAACTTTTCCGGGTCAAATACAGATGGCAGCAAGAATACCTAGAGAAGGTGTACCTTTTGGCTATTTAGTTTCAACCGACTTTAATGGTGATTTCACAAAAGGCCAACTTTCTATTATATACTTCATACAAGACATTTTGAATCTGGCTTTGAAAAATAATTATTCAATGATTTCTGGAGAACAAGATTTATCTACCTTCTTTATCGAAAATATTATAAAAGGCTACGACATGGGAGAACGTTCGATTGCATATTTATTACAGCAATGGTCTTGGAAAGTAGATGATGAATATTCTTTATTGGTGTTTTATCCTATAGATGATAAAGTATTAGACAAATCGATATTAAATATGCTAAAAAATCGTATTAAAGGATTATCCAAGAGTTCATTTGTATTCTCTTATGATAATAGTATTATAGCAATCTTTCATAATAATAATAAAGAAAGTATAGCGAAAGATTATAGTGAACAACTGCAAGGTATTTTAGAAATAACAAATCTCCATTGCGCAGTAAGTATGAATTTCCATAATTTCAAGTATATAAAGTATGCTTATCAACAATGTGGTATTATTAGAAACTTTTCAAACTTAAATCAACGGATTCATACGTTCGATGAAGTGTATACAGATTACTTTTTAAGTATTCTTGAAGAACAAACTGATTTAGCTAGTATGTGTAACCCAATTATTTTAAATCTCTATGAATCTGATAAGAATGGGAAAGATTTTATACAAAGTTTACAAGCGTACTTAGTTCATGGTCGCAGTATGACTGCAGCAGCAAATGCCCTTTTTATTCATCGCAATACGTTGATTTTTCGATTAAGGAAGTTGGAGGAGTTGTTGAATTTAGATTTAAAAACAGTCAATGAGAATACTGCTTTAATGTTATACGTTTCTTGCCTAGTGGCCACGAATAAGTATAATCAACAGAAGGTTCACAATTGAAAAAGTAGAATATCCTTACTTCATTTTCATTGTGCAAACGCTATATTTTTTATCATATAATTTTTCATTGTTTGTACCTAGACCTTAAAAATTTGCTTTGTTATCATGAAATTACAATAATTAATGATCAAATTAAATTTATTTATAGGAGGAAAAGCAATGAACAGAGACTATGAGAATAAGTATTTGATTCCAACAGATCAAATGGAGTTGAATTCTAATCAACAGATGCATACAAGTCCTTATATGCCATTTACACATGGAGGGTATATTTACGAAATTAGAGGTAATGACGATTTTATCACTCCTTCGGAGTATACTGACTGGCGTGATGAATCTTTGTCATGGCATTACACTGCGTCGATTCATGAAGGTCTTAATCCTATGTCCGCAATAAGGATCAAGGGGCCAGAAGCCGTTAAATTTCTGAAAGAAAATTTTGTTAACAATTTTGATAAATTCCCTTTAAATTCTAGTAAGCACGGTGTCATATGTACACCAGAAGGTTACATTGCTATCCATGGTGTTTTACAACGTCATGCTGAAGACGAATTTCTTGCGCTTGGGTTTGCGCCGTATATAGACTATTTGTGGCAAAAAGGTAATTATGATGCCAATTATGAAGATTTGACGGGTAAAGTAATTTTCTTCCAACTACAAGGTCCTCGTAGTTTAGAGTTATTAGAGGAAGTGACTAATGATGACTTGCACGATATTAAATTTATAAGATTTAAAGATAGTAGTGTGGATGAAAAACCAGTAAAAGTTCTTCGGTTTGGAATGTCAAATGGCTTAGGTTACGAATTGTATTGTAATGTAGAAGATTCTCAAGAGATATATCTTAAAATTATGGAAATTGGTAGAAAATATGGGCTTCGCCGCTTAGGACGCAAATCATATTTTTTAAATCATACACCTGGTGGAAGCCAACAACTGATGCTTCACTTCATGCCTGGAACAATGACTGATACTGATTTTGCTCAGTTTGCTCAAACGCAGTCTCAAGTTGATGGGTCGTTAGCGAAGAATGTTATGTCATTTAGAATCAATGGCAGTCTTGGAGAGGAAAACATAGGTGAAACACTCGTCAGTCCATTTGAAATAGGCTTAGGTAAAGTAGTAGATTTTAATAAGGGCAATTTCCATGGACGTGATGCGCTATTAGCGAAAAAAGAAGAAAATAATCGTGATATTTGTACATTAAAATGGAATGCAGACGACGTAGTAGACATTTTTGCTTCACAATTCCGTGAAGGTGAAGAAATGTATGATCGCATTGATAACCCACAAATCCTTAGTTATGCAAATGGTGGTTCAGAGCTTGAGTTTTTAAGAGTATTGGACTTAGATGGAAATGAAATCGGATATTGTGGAGGACGTACTCAAAGTCCATACCATAGAGCGATGCTTTCCGCTGGCGTTATTAAGAAAGACTTCATCAAAGAAGAAAATGAGGTCATTATAGTTTGGGGTGAAGTTGGTTCGAAACAAAAGAAAGTAAGAGCAACAATAGCTCCATTCCCTTACAATAAGCATTTGGAAAACAGAACCTTCGATATTGAATCAATTCCGCGTCGCTCTAATTAAGATCTTTTGTTAACACCGTCCTTACTAAAAAATAAATATCCCTGTTAAAGCCATAGTCTGGAGCTCGTTCCCCAGGCTATGGCTTTTTGGTGTGTAGACTATACTTTTTGCTCATAATATCGTCGATGCAAGTCTTTCATCGTGTCAGCCCATTCTAGAACGGGTCCGTCGACGGCTGTGTCGGTGATGACGGCTTGAATAGGGCGACTAATGACACGGGATGTGCGTTCGATGCCCAATTCGTCAAGCCATTCATTCAGTTGTTGGCTTGAACTGACGTAGACAATGCGTCCCAAGCCAGCCATACCATGCGCAGCAGCGCACATGGGGCAGTGTTCCCCCGATGTATAAACGGTCGCTTGGGCTCTTTCCTCGGGAGACAGGTGCTGACCTGCCCAGCGCACAATGTTGAATTCCGGATGTTGGGTATTGTCACCTTCTGCAATGTGATTATGATCTTCAAATAAAATATCGCCGTTTCTCGATACTAAAACTGACCCGAAAGGTTGGTCCCCTTTAGCTAAGGCTTCTGAGGCTAAGTCAATGCAACGTTGTAAGTACGGTTTATCTTTTTCGGTAATCATAGGTTTTGCCCCCTTTTAGTCCTATAGTAGCGGATGTTGGATGGTAGGTCAAAGGAAGGGGATTTGATATAATAATGAAGAAGGAGTGTTGGCATGGATATTTATTATCGGGAAGCAGAGTTGAAGGATTTAGATCGGATTATGGAAATTGAGCAGGCGGGCTTTACGGCGGATGAGGCAGCATCGCGGTCAGCGATGGAGGAGCGGATTGCTTTGATTCCGGATACCTTTGTGGTGGCGGTAAATGCCGATGGCGCGATTTTGGGGTATGCAGTTGGGCCGGTAGTGGAGCAGCGGTATTTATTTGATGAGTTGTTTGAAAAGATCGAGGCAAACCCGGTGAGTGGCGGGTTTGTGAGTTTGTTGAGTGTAGCGGTGGCGCCGGAGTTCGCTGGAGCGGGCGTTGCCAGTGGGTTGTTGGGGGAAGTGGAACGGCGGGCACGGTTGGCGGGGCGTGAGGGAATCACGTTGACGTGTTTGGCGGACTTGATTGGATTTTATGAGAAGAACGGCTATGTGAATGAAGGCGTGTCAGCGTCGGAGCATGCGGGTGAGGTTTGGTATAATTTGGTGAGGGAGTTGTGAGTTAAATGATTGGAAGGGAGTACTTAGAAAAAGTAAATTTAATACAGATATTTATTTAAAGGGGGTTGAGAGGTGTGATTTATGTTGTTTTCGAAGTGGTTATCAAGGCTAACTGTATGGATAATTACCTTAGGATTGTAAGTGATTTGAAGGGAGAACTTAATAAGGTGAAGGGGTTTGTTCGCTCGGAGCGTTTCCAGAGTCTGGCGACTGAGAACAAGTTGCTTAGTCTTTCTTTGTGGGAAAGTGAAGAGGCGGTGAATACGTGGCGGAATCAGGTGGAACATCGATTGAGTCAGCGAGTAGGGCGGGATTCAATTTTTGAAAGTTATCAGATAAGCGTGTTGTCCTCCATTAGATCTTATGGCGATGATGATAGGAGGGAAGCGCCGGCGGATAGCAATGTATTTATTTTTGGAGAGAATTGAGGAGGGCTTTATGTCGACAAATAAGGAACAATTTATATACGTTTTGAAATTAATCCCGGCTTTGTTAAATGAGGGGAACTGGACCGAACTTGAGGAGCAGATTGTGGGGAGACATTTTTCGAGATTGGAGGCGTTGCTTGCTGAAGGTAAGTTGGTTTTAGCGGGGAAAACTCAGGGGCTGGATGAGAAGTCTTTTGGGATAGTTATATTGGAAGTTGAAGATGAAGCGTCAGCTGTGGCTATCATGCAAAGTGACCCAGCTGTAGCCGAAGGGATTATGACGGCGGAGTTATTTCCTTATAGGGTTGCGTTAAGTAAGTGAAAGGATGGAAATGGTTAGTTAGGTGTAATCGTAATAGCTACCTGATGAGGGATGGGTTAGTGATTTGAGCAATTAGAGATTTAATAAGGGTAGATATTTTCTGAGTGCTTGGTTTGGTTTGACAATTTGAGGGCTTTTAATCTCGGTTCTGTCCAAATTTTGTTTGGTTTTGGCCAGAGTAAGTCTATTCTGTCCATTTTTCTAAGTGTTTCCGACGTATTTTCTATGAGCGCCAAGCGAAAAAAAATCGAAAAAAGCCAATCTAACGTTTGCTAACTAGTTTCACGTCAGAATAGCCCAATTTAAAATTAATATAAAAGTCTCCACCTACCCCGTAAGTAGGAAATGAATTATCCTACGGACTTACCCACCGCGAGACAAATTAGATTGAAATTGTCGTGCGCTATTTCGTCGCGAGACAAATTAAGTCGAAATTGTCGTGCGCTGGTGCAGCGTAAGTGGGAAGTGAAGAACCATCATTCTCACTTACATGGGCGCACACATATTGGAGCATTTGTTGTGAGCGCGACCCTGGGCGCACACATATTGGAGTGTTTGTTGTGAGCGTGACCCTGGGCGCACACATATTGAGGCGTTTGTTGTGAGCGCGATGGGGGGCGCACACATATTGAGGCGTTTGTTGTGAGCGCGACCCTGAGCAGGAAAAGTGTGCTATTAAATAAACTACAAATTAGGCTATTCGGTCATGAAATCAGGTGCTTGGTGACCGATTAGCCTTATTCGGTCACGAAATCAGGTATTTGGTGACCGATTAGCTTTATTTAACGTTCGCTCACTTCCCGCGCCCACACCCCGCGTGCCTTCCCAACAAAACGAAGTCCCGCGCCTACACCCCGCGTGCCTTCCCGCCAAAACGAAGTCCCGCGCTCCAAGCCCACAAGCCTACCCCGCGACAGCCCGCAAGCCTACGCGTTCGCCAACCTCATAAACATCGGTAAAGGGTCGTTGGACAAGGATTGTTTGGCCATTTAGATTCAAGGAGTAATGGTATTCCTTACCTTGGAACTGGCGGGTCAAGACTTCAGCCGTCAAGTCGTTAAGGGCAACGTCGGTTAACTCAATTTGGTCTGGCCGTAAGGCATAAATCCCGCTAGCCTTCAAAGCGTCTGTTGTACCAACATTGGCTAACACCACCGAACTGTCTGCCACATGAAAAGCATCGCCTTCCCACCAACCTCTAAAAATATTGGCTTTGCTCACAAACGTCGCCACAAATTCGGTTTCAGGGCGATAGAAGATATCTTCAGGCGTTCCCACCTGTTCAATCCGCCCCTTGTTCATCACGACAATTCGGTCAGCCATGGCCAAGGCTTCCCCTTGGTCGTGGGTCACGTAAACAATCGTAGCGCCGGTAATTTGATGCAAACGCTGAATTTCACGACGCATCTCAATCCGCAACTCAGCATCCAGAGCACTTAAAGGTTCATCCATCAACAACAATTGCGGTTCGGTCGCAATCGCGCGCCCTAAAGACACCCGTTGTTTTTGCCCGCCCGATAATTCATGGGGGTAGGCCTCGCCCTTATCCTGCAAATTAATAATCTCCAACACATCCCCCACGCGCTGAGACATGTTTTGCTTCAACTCATAAGCAGCAAACTGGTCGTAGCGCAAGGGGAATTTAATGTGGTCAGCGACCGTCATGTGCGGCCATAAAGCAAAGCCTTGGAAGACCATCGACACGTCGCGTTTTTCAGGGGGAACGGAAAAGGAAGCATCGGCGACGGCAGTGTTATTTATTTCAATGGTCCCAGAAGTTGGGGACTCAAAGCCGGCCAACATCCTCAAAAGCGTCGTTTTCCCGCAACCGGAAGGACCGAGGATCGCAATAAACTCGCCATCTTCAATCGCTAAATTAATATCATACAGCGCTTGGAAATCGCCAAACTTTTTAGTCACATCAACAACATTTGTACTCATTTATTCACGACCTTTCTATTCCACATCCATTGAAACAACAGCAACAATCCATAGGCCCCGATAATCAAGATGACGATTAAACTGGAAAAAGCCGTTGAATACAAGGTATAGCCCGATTGTTGGAAACTCAAAATGGACACGCCGATGGTTTCCGAATTGGAAGAATACAACAAGGAAGACACCGTCAATTCTGTTAAAGCGCTCAAAAAGACTAACAAGGATCCGCCAATGACGGTCGGCGTAATTAAGGGCAACAAAATCCGCCGCCACTTGCCAAAGCCATTGGTACCGCCCACCCGGGCGGCTTCTTCCACCGAAGGGTCAATTTGCTGAAAGGCCGAAATCCCCGACCGCACCTGCAAAATCAGAAAACGCGTCATATAAGCGATGTACAAAATCGTCATCGACCCATAAATCCCCGGAAACCAGCCCGGTAAAGGTTGCATCCAAGCAAAAATCATCGATAGGGCAAAAACCGTTCCGGGCAAAGCGTAAGGCAAAGTCACCGCCAACTCCAAAGCCTGCGATAACCGCGTGTTTTTTCGCACCCGATAATAAGCAATCGCCGTTCCAAGCACCAGCGTCACCAAAGCCGTCACCCCGGCCAACCGCAAACTCACCCCAATCGCATCTGTCGTCGACGGGCTGGTCAAAATAAACCGATAATTATCCAGCGTCAAATTCTCCGGCGTAAAACTCAAACCATACGCCCGCAAAAACGGCGTCATAATCATGGAAATCAAAGGCAAAACCGTAGTAAGGGCAAAAAACCCAAAAATAAATATCTCTACCACAATCCGCTTCTTACCTAGAAACACCCGCGGCTCGTAGTCAATCGTTCCCGTTTCTAACCGCCGCGAACGACGCAAAGCAAACCATTGTAGCAGCATGCCGACAACCGCAATCAAGCCAAGAATGACAGACAAAACCGCGGCCCGATTAAAAGCGGTCACTCCAAAACCGATGACTTGTTGATAAATATAAGTGGTTAAGACAGAGATATTTGCTGGGGTACCTAAAAAGGCCGGAATCCCAAAATTGTCTAAACTACTTAAAAAGGCAATGAACATGCCCCCGACAATGCCCGGCAAGGCCATCGGCACGGTAATTTTTCTAAAAGTCTGCCAAGTCGACGCCCCCGAAATGCGGGCTGCAAATTCATCCTCGCGCGGTATTTGCCGAAAGGTATTTATTGTAAAAAGATAGACCAAGGGAAAAGTCGAAATCCCCATGACCGCAATGATGCCCGACATACTATATAAATTCCAGCTGGGCACATGGTCCATAAATAATTCAAAAAAGCGTTGCAGAGTGCCGTTGAATCCGAAAAATTGTACCCAGGCTAGCGATAGCACATAGGAGGGAATGACAAACGGCAACAAAATTAATAATTGAATTAGTTTTTTAAAGCGAATATCCGTGTAAGCGACAATCCAAGCAAACAGCACGCCTAAAATCGTCGCGACCGTCATGGAGCCTAAAATCATCACTAAGGTATTGCGCAAAACATTCCAGGTGCGCTTGGATGACAGAATATCCTGGAAAAAACTAAGGGTAAAACCATCCTCACCCATCACACTCATTAATGCCAGGCGCAAAGTAGGCAGGATAAAGAAAAAGAACACCAACACAACCACAACCGCCACAACTAGCTTTCGCATAAAAGGAAGAGAGGAAACCGCATGAAGCTGCGGTTTCCTCTGCTTATTTGAGTGATTCATCGTCATAATGAAAGCTCTTATTGGGCAAATAAATCATCAAATTGTTGTTTGTCAGCATCACGATTTTGGAATAATTCATTCATATCAGCTGATAAAACAGTATCTAACTCTTCAGCAGTACGTAACCCTTCAGGTGCTTCAACCCCATTACGGATCGGTGCATAACCTAAATCAGCTTGTAATTGTTGACCCGCTTCAGATAAAACAAAGTCAACAAAGGTTTGAGCAATTTCAACTTCTTGAGTGGCGCTCATAATACCGATGGGTTCAGTAATAACCGGCACACCTTCTTCAGGATAAACAAAGGCCACAGGCGAACCATTGTTCATCGCACGGATAGCCAAGTAATCCACGATCATACCATAACTCATTTGACCAGAAGCCACGTTTTCAACCACGGCACCATTACCTTCAGTAATCATTGGGCTATTGGCTTGTAAAGCTTCATAAAATTCCCAACCAAAACCTTCAGAACGTGTTAACACGCCTAAGTTGTAAGCAGCCGCACCAGAATATAAGGGGCTAGGCATAACGACTTGTTCAGCATTGGCTTCGTCGGTTAAAGCAGACCATGAAGTAGGGGCTTCTTCAACGTTGTCCGTATTGTAAACAATCCCCGTTGTCATAATTTTAGTTCCCGCATAGAAGTTATCGGCATCCACAAAAGCCGGATCAATCGCTTCGGCTTCAGGTGAAGCATATTCTAATAACATATCTTGCTCTTTGAACGATTCAAAGGTTACGGCATCCGCTAATAAAATCACGTCGGCTAACACTTCACCCGCGGTTGCTTCTGCATTGATTTTGCTAACAACTTCTTCGGTTCCAGAACGGAAGATATTTACTGTTACATTTGGGAATAATTCATTGTAAGCAGCCACTAATTGTTCAGCATCCACGTCTGGTTGTGATGTATAAAATTCAATTTCGCCTTCAAGTGATTCGTTGACTTCTTGGGCCGAAACCGCCACATTGGTTGCTAAAATTGAGCTTAATAGTAAACTAGTAACCGCTAGACGTTTTACAAATTTTTTCATGATAAAGCCTCCATTTGTTTTTCTATATTGTTTAATACTTCAACATTTGCAGAACCCACAGACACCGGCGACACCGTCACAAAGCCCTCTTTGACTGCTTGTAAATCCTGACTTTGTGCCTTACCTTCCACATTAAAAAGACTCTTCATCCAATAAATATCACTGCCTCTGGAGTCGCTGTCTTTAATGATATCAAAGCGTTTGGCCTCAACATCCATCTCAACCACTTGGATGCCTTTAACATCAACCGGCTGAGTACCAGGGATATTTACATTTAAAAGGGTTTGACGGGGTAAAGAAATTTCAAGTAGGGGTTGGATGTAGCGACCGAGAATTTCGGCGACCCAATCATAATGGATGCGCTCGTCAGCGTCGCGGGCAGCCGATAAAGCAATGGCCGGTAAGCCGTAAAGAATGGCTTCGCGCGCCGCTCCAATCGTGCCGGAATAAAAGACATCCTGCCCCACGTTGGCGCCATGGTTGATGCCCGACAAAACGAGGTCAGGTTGCTTGTCTGCAAATAAGGTTTCTAGCCCCCATTTGAGGCAGTCCACCGGCGTACCGTCGACACTGTAAACCGTGACCGTGTCGTTGTGCGATAATTTTGCCGCCCTTAAGGGCGTCTTGGTCGTAATCGAATGTCCATGTCCGCTACGTTCCCTATCAGGGGCAACCACGGTTACCTGACCGAATTGGCTGAGGACGTTGGTTAAAACTTTAATCCCTTGAGCATTCACCCCATCATCATTCGTAACTAAAAATTGTCTTATTGAGAGCACCTCCAAAAACTAAAAGATTTCCTACTCAACTAGTTTAACAAGCGAATGTAAATTTCTTGTTTAATTCAAGTTAAGATAATGTAAATGCAAAATCGCCTGATTTTTGATAGGATTAGCTAATTAAGGAAAGGGTGTGGACACAGGATGCGATTAGAAGTGTTGGGTTTTTGGGGTGGAACCCCCGAACGTGGTGGGGCAACGTCAGGTTATCTGTTGCATTTAGACCAAGGTGTCTTGATGCTGGATTGTGGTAGCGGGGTGATGAGTGAGCTGTCGCGGCGGATGGCTTTCCACAAAGTTCGCTATCTCATCCTGTCACACCTACACTTTGATCACATTGCCGACGTCGGAATCTTACAGTACGGCTTTAACCGCGCTTTGCGTAACGGTTGGGTGGCGGAGCCTTTGCCGGTATTGGCTGCGGGGGAGCCACGGGTTTTCTGGGATGCTTTGCAAAGTCAAGAGGCGCACTGGGAAGAAATTGATGCTGCGCGGGAATATGCGATTTTAGGCGCTAAAGTGAGTTTTTTGGAGGTGCAACATACCGTTCCATGTTATGCGGTCAAGGTGGTAGATCGTTCGGAGCGCGTGTTTGTCTATTCCGCTGACACAGCTTACTTTGAAGAAGGCTTGGTCGACTTTGTTGCCGGCGCCGACGTGTTTCTATGCGAAGCCACCAACTTTGAAGGAAGTGTGCATTCTGTTGGGAGAGGACATATGAGTGCCGGAGAGGCGGGACGTTTGGCCGCTGCGGCGGGTGTCGGTAAGTTAGTGCTGACCCACTTGCCTTCCGACGGCAATTTTGAAGCGATGCGGCAGGAAGCTAAGGCGGAGTTTAGTGGCCAAGTCTTGCTGGCGAGTGAGGTTGGGTGGTGGAAGTTTAGGTGAGTGAGTTGTTGTGAGCGCGGCGCTGGGCAGGCGCACACATATTGGAGCGTTTGTTGTGAGCGCGGTACTGAGCGCACACATATTGGGGCGCTTGTTGTGAGCGCGGCCCTGGGCAGGCGCACACATATAGGAGTGTTTGTTGTGAGCGCGGTACTGAGCGCACACATATTGGGGCGCTTGTTGTGAGCGCGGCCCTGAGCGCACACATATAGGAGTGTTTGTTGTGAGCGCGACCCTGAGCGCACACATATAGGAGTGTTTGTTGTGAGCGCGGTACTAGGCGCACACAAATAGGAGCGTTTGTTGTGAGCGCGGTACTAGGCGCACACATATTGGAACGCTTGTTGTGAGCGCTGCCCTGGGCGCACACATATAGGAGCGCTTGTTGTGAGCGCTGCCCTGGGCGCACACATATAGGAGTGTTTGTTGTGAGCGCGACCCTGTTACAATTGGTTCCATTTTGAGTAACTTATTCTTTATTGTCGTTGTTGGGTAATTATGAAAGAGGTAAAACCCGTAAATATCTCGGAATTTCTGAGATGCTTACGGGTTTTTTGGTTTAAAAAATCATCATTCTTGAACTTGCTGTGAATCGTTTGTATTCGAGAATTTATTATAAATTACCAATAGGAAGATGACGATTACCAAGACGATAGTTCCCAAGACCCAAGTCATATTCGATTTATCGTTCTCCTGAGATCCAAGGGATCGAATCAACATCGCAATATTACTATTACCAATCGGTCCGATAAAAGCGTTAATCGTATATTCTTGGAGTTTATAGATCATAGTGATAATAAAAGTCGAAATAAATATCGGTGTTATAATTGGGAAAATAACTTTTCGCATGGTGTAAAATTCACTAGCACCCAACATGGAGGAAGCTTCATCCAAATCCGTGCTAATTCGTTGAATTGCTGAGTAAAAATTTTTATAAGCCAAGGTTACGGATAATAATGCGAGAATAATGATTAATAACGAATAGTCACCATAGAGCGCTTGATTACCAACAAACCATTGAGGAACGTTGAATGTTACAATAACCGCAATGGCATAGCCAACATCAGAAATGAAGGTTGGGAAATGTGCCATCCCATTGGCAAGGCTTTTGAATTTCCAATTCGTTCTAAGGGAAATCAAAGCAAGCACTAAAGCAATAATAACCGTAATGATGGCCACAATGAATGACTGTTCAAAGGTATATTTTAAACTGTCAACGATATCGCCATAGTTCCAGATATTTGAGAAACCAGATAAGGTAAAGTTATCCAGCGTAAATGTTCCAGAACTTTTTGGTGGGAAAAATGAGAATAAAACCACGAAAATGATTGGCAACATTAGCACAATAATAAGCAACCAAATATATAGGGTGAATAAGTTATGGGCAACTTTACTCTTAAATCTATAAGTTGTAAAGGGTGTGTATTTTACGGATAGTGTTGTCGTACGTTTCCGACTAAAATACTCAATGAGAATCAAAGAAATAATAACTAACAATGAACTAATGATGGATAACATGGAAGAAATGTGTAAATTACCAGATTGTCTTGCCGTGTTAATTCCAACCGTCAAAGTAATAAAACTACCACCAATCATTGAAGGTGCTGCATACGATCCCATGCCACCGATTAAAGTTAACCCCGCTGCACTAGCAATGGATGGCAGTAAAGGGATAAAGAATGAATCTTTAAAGACTTTAAATTTACTAGCTCCCAGTATAATACTACTTTCCATTTGGCTTTTATCAATTTTTGTTAAGCCGTAACTAATAATGACATAAAAATTAATGTATTGTGATAGCGCGTGAATTAAAAGAATCGGCCAAAAACCAGTAAAGGAATATAATTGTTCTTCACTCCCGGTTATAGCAGTAAGAATATTGCCTAAAACGCCTGTAGGACCGAATATATTAACGCAAGCATAAACAAAGAGGGTTCCCGGTAAACAAATAGGTAGTAAGGCGATGATTTTACCAATGAACTTTCCATTAAAATCATAAAAGTTAAAGGCGAAGGCTAAAGAAAAGCCTACAATACCACAGACAATAACCGTCGCAAAACCTAATCCCAATGTGTTTAGTATGTATTCCCCGTACTTGTCGTTGGTAAACATTAACTCTAACCATCGAAAAGTAAATTCACCTTCATTAGTCGTGAAACTCTCGACAAAGGTTGTGATTGAAGGAATAACTAAAAACGCAACAAATAAATATAAAATTGGAATAAACAAAAATAGCAACCATTTATTCTTCATATTAATGACGTTATTCTTCATATTAATCACGCAATCCTTGGAATTTACTGGCATCAATATAGAAATCGACGAAACTATCAAGTTCAATGTTACCTATTGTTTCAATGTCATCACCAGAAATAAAAGCTTCCAGGTTATATTTACCTGCTATTTCAAGCATGATTGAAGCATAAGGACCATAAAGTCTTTTTCTTTTTAGAATGCCTTGTAATTTATGACTTGATGGTTTCTCCTTGATGGCAATATGTTCATTACGTAAGCCAACAAATTTCTCTGTAAAAGGTAATTTTTGTTTGATAATGTCTTCCCATTCACTTTTTAGGAGAATGTTGTTATCCCCAATAAAATTAGCCACAAATGTATTCGAAGGGTTTCTATAAATATCAAGGTTGGTTCCTTTTTGAGAAATATTTCCATCATTAAAAACAATGATTTCATCACTAATTAAGAGGGCTTCTTTTTGATCGTGGGTCACGTAAATAGTCGTGACATCTAGACTTTTTTGAATATCCATTAATGATTCTAACATGGACTCTTTTAGTTCCGCATCCAGGTTAGACATTGGTTCATCTAATAGGAGAATATTAGGGTGTAAAACCAATGAACGGGCAATGGCTACGCGCTGCTGCTGACCTCCTGAAAGTTGACCTATTTGTTTATGCTTATGTTCATCTAGCCGTGAAATACCAATGATGTCATCGGCTCTCTTAGCAATCTCTTCTTTTGAAAGTTTTTGCACTTTTAAGCCATAAATAATATTTTCATAGGCAGTTAAATGAGGAAAGAGAGCGTAGTTTTGAAACACAAATCCAATGCCACGTTTTGAACTTTCTTTATTAGTAATATCTTCCCCATTAAAAAGAATTTGCGATCCCTTATCAGAATTTTCTAAACCAGCAATAATACGTAAGGTTGTTGTTTTCCCACACCCTGATGGTCCTAAAAAAGTATATAATTTCCCATTCTCTAATTGTAAATTGATATCTTTTAAGACTTTAGATGACCCGAATGTTTTGGAAACATTGATTAACTCTAACATCGATTCCAACCAACTTTCTATGTACGATAAATTACATAAATTTTTCTAGATGCTCTTTAGCGTCAACTAAAGATTCTTTGTTTTCATAAAAGGCTTCAATCAACATTGTGCCATCATAATTTGCTTGTTTTAAACTATTAAATACGAGTTCATAATCCATCCCTTTATTTAGCGTACCAGGTAAAGCGTGTAAATCACAAAGCCCATCATTATCATTAATATGAATGTGTCCTAGGTGAGTAGCGATGTCACTTGGGAATGTTTGTAAATTTTGTTTGGCACGATTTGCATGACCGACATCATAGACGGCATTTATTTTAGGGTGATTGGCTAATTCAATGATATTTATTTGATCTTCAGGACTATAAACCACTTCAACATCTAAAAGAACATTTTCAATACCAATATGTGTGTCGTAATCTAACTTATCGGTAAAAACGGCTAATTCTTTGATCACGCTTATTGAACGGTCGTAAACTTCTTTGCGACGACTCATCGCAATGTCATAGATTAGTTTGTGTTCAGGTAAATCGATGCGGTCGCTTAAATCTTGATTACCAGTTGTAGCGGCATGTAAAACATATTGTTTAATACCGAATTCACGTGTATCGGCAATTGATCTTTTTAAAATATCAATCATGAGGTCAACAACTTCTTGATTACGATTACCATAATCTAATACTGGTAAATGAGCAGTGACGATGGGTTGATATTTATTTATGACTTTACGTAAAACTTTGAAATAATCGACTAAATACTCGTCAAATTCATTAAAGGGATTGGCGCTTATCTCAATCCCTTTAAAGATATTATTTCCAAGTAAATAATCTGCATAGCTTTCTAGTTTTTCAATATCTAAACCAAATCTAAATTGGTATAAGAAATCCATGCAAATTGTCTCCTTTTATTGGCTTAGAACCATTCGTTGTAAATTTTATCCATGTATTCATCGTAGTTATCAGTTAATTCAATCCAGTCGACTGGGAATACTTCATATTCTTGTGACATCCATTCTTTTGAAGTATCTTGACGTGCTTGAGGGTCAGTTGGAACACGGTTAAATGTATCAGCTAAGAATAATTGAGTATCATATGAACCGATGAAGTCCATAAATGCTTGAGAAGCAGCTAATTTAGCTTCGTCTTGTTCAGTACCAGCAATAATTGCGGCCGCATCTTGAATTTCAATGATTCCTTCTTCAGGCGTTAAACTATATTCTAACGGTCCGCCTTCAGCGATGTAGTTTTCCCAAGTAGGAATAACAAACAGACTCACAGCAGCTCCGTCAGTGTTATTCATAATTTTATCTTTTTGAATATCACCTGCTGGACGTTCGATAACATTTTCATTAAAGGCTTCAAACCAAGCCTTACCTTCTGTATCTAAAGTACCTTCTGCATCAAATTTGCTTGCAATAACAGCTAAAGAAGTAGATGTAGCTGCTGATCCAGCGCTAGCTGTAATGATTGAATCGTTATATTTTTCATCAGCTAATTCTAACCAAGAAGTTGGCATTTCAACACCAGATTCAGTATTAATACCAAAAGTAGTAGGAGAAACCATAGGAACAGCAAAAGCATTGTCTTCACCGATGTAAGAAGCATCCACATTTTCAGCCCAAGCTACTTCATAAGGAACTAATAAATCTTGATTTTTTAAATTATAGAAATAACTAGTCGGACCACCATATAAGATGTTGGCTTGAGGGTTTTGTGCTTCAGCAATGATTCTTTGTAAAGCTTCTGCACCACCGATGTCTTGAATAATCACATTAATGCCTTCGTTTTCTGCTTCGAATTTATTTTTGATTTCGGTTAACAATTCAATTCCGTGTGGTGAGTAAACGATAATGTCTGTTGTTTCTTGAGCACTAACACTTTGACCAGCAAATAAGCTCATTGATAATGCTGCGACACTTAAAAACTTAGCAAATTTTTTCATGAAAATTAGCTCCCTTAGATTAATTATGAGTGATAAAACCCATATTGACAGTATACTTAGCGATTGTTAATTACTTGTAAAAAATAGGTAAATTAACATTTTTACGTTATTTTTACAATGAAAATTCAAAAAGTAAATATTGTGTAAATACTGATATTAACAGTCGTGTGCAAAGAGAATAACAGTCAGTATAAAAGTCAGATAGCTTTTGATAAAAATCATCGTTATTATATTAAAAACAATATAACGTAAAAAAACGGGTAATGTTGCGTTCAAGCAACATTACCCGTCAGTCATCATTACCCCTACTTAAACTCTACCAACAAATAGACCCCTCCATCCTCATAATCCTCTGTACGACTGAGGTACATCACCACAATTTGTAGGCGGATCTCATCGTTTTCAACGACAAAAGTAGCAGCCTCCGGCGTCAACACATTGCCAAGTGGATCCTGTACATAGTCTTCACCAAAGATGGTATCAAACAATACTTGGGTATCATAGGTCAACAAAGTTTGCCCGCTTGGGTCAACAATGGCTAACTGTAAGTAGTCGTTGTTATTAAAGGTTTGCTCAATGTGATAGATAGCATCAGCGTGCTCAAAAATAATCGGATCCAATGCCTCGTCTGCCTCGTCCTGAGTGTAAATGTATAGAGGTAGGAAGGTATCAAAACCTTCTATATTAATACTGGGGTGCTCTGCCCAATCCCAAAAGGCATTTTCTTGGGTCATATCCATCTCAAACGCGGAAAGGTCATAGGCTCGGTCAAAACCAAAGACGTCATCAAAGTCGCGATAAAGATCAAAATCGTCGGGTAAAAAGTGATTCGGATAGCCCATTTGATCAATATAGGAAACCAGCTCCGTAATAAGCACTTTATCTTCCCCGGAAATATTGTTTTTAGCCACCACCTGATCACCCACCAACATCTCATTAGACTCCAAAACAGCTTCCAGTCGATTCATATGGTCCGTGCGACTCAACGTAAAGGCGTCGAGCGGGGGCACGATGGAAATCACTGATAAAATCAATAGAATCACCGCACTCAAACCATGCCATTTTTCTTTATTGAAACTAAATATCACTGCTGCTAGCGTTGAAAAGACGCCGAACAAGATAACAAAGTAACGCCCATGTGTTAAGCCAACTTCTTGAATACGTAAAATGGATGCGATGGTTTGAAATAAGACAATCGGTAATAAGATTTTCGGAAACCAACGTCGATAAATGATCAGATATTTATTGGAAAGGTTAAAGGATAGTAGGTAGACGATAAGGCTGATGATGGCATAGGAAACGAGCAGGGGCTCAAGGAGGTTGTCGCTCCAAAATTGACCGGTGATATTTATTAGGATATAAGCAATTAGGATGAGGGTGTAAATTAAGGTGAGCGGAATGATAATGTTGGTCAACAGTACTTCAAAGAAGCGCGGGACGCTAAAGGCGTGTGTGTCGGCGTCGGTGCGGTAGGTCGGGATGAGTGAAAGGGCGTAAATGGGCGCGAACAGAATCCAGATAATATTAACCAGGTGCGAAATCACGCGGTCGTCTAAGCGGAAAAGCAAATTGTCTATGGCCGAATAAATGGCCAAAAAGCCGAGGGTCAGGATGGCGGCGAAAAGCATGGAGGTGAAGATGGCTTTTATAACGGCGAGCAGGTTTTGGTGAAAGGCAAGTGAGTTGTTGATGGTTGGGATCCAAATAAAGGCAATGAGTAGGGCGAATAGAATCACGCTCGTTTTGATTGGAAATTCAATATTATAAACGGACAGGGGCGCCAAGATGAAATAATAGGCAACGGTCAAAAGAACGGCGGCTGCCATCAGTGCATAACGCCGATTGGCTTGGGCAGTAAAGAAACGTTCAAAAATGATTTGGGCAACGGCGGCTAACATGGCGCCAACAATGAAGGTCACAATGAACCGCATATAAGATTCCTGAGCGTTTTCAATATTCAAAGCATTCATAATTGTTGCGGCGACCAAAAGTATAGACGTTAACGGAAAGCGACTGAAAGACTGACTAAAGTTGGTGAAACTTTGTCTCACTCGATCTGTAAAGCGCATGATACCACCCCTTTCAAAGGCCAAACCTAAAGTAAATACCTCTTCTACCTTGAGTATAAAGCGGTTTCAGGTTTTGGTCAATTTTTATGGATGGCGGTGAGGGGGTGCGCAGGGGCAAGCGGATAGAGAGTGTAACCAAAAGTAAGCGGGAAGTGAAAGGGGGTTGAATAAAGCTAATCGGTCATCAAAAACCTAATTTCATGACCGAATAAAGCTAATCGGTCATCTGCTCGATTAGCAAAAGACAGAATAGCCTTAATCGGTCATCTGCTTGATTAGGAAAAGACCAGGGTAAGAAGGTTAGCCTATTCAGTTCAAAATCCGGTAAAAAGTAAGTGGTCAATGAAAAATGTTATTTTCACTCAGATATTTCCATGTGATATTAACTTAGATGAGCATTGAAAGACAGCTTATTACTTCCCACTTACTCAATCAAGTGAAAAATTCTGTTCCAATTTATTAAACCAGCCCCCATCTACCCCCTAACAGAATCAACCGAACAAGAAAATCGCCACCCACCAAGGGGTTTTGATTGACATCAACGGCAATCGGTGGTATCATTCTAATATATATTTGATTAACTAAACAGGAGGATTTGCAATGATATTTAATAATGTGGTAGACGCCATTGGTTATACACCGATGGTTAAAATTAATGGACTTGATGAGAGTTATGCCGATATTTATGTGAAGTTGGAAAAAAACAATCCGAGTGGGTCGGTGAAAGACCGCCCTGTGAAATATATTATTCAAGATTTGATGGATAAGGGTGTATTGAAACCCGGCGGAACGATTGTAGAATCGACATCAGGAAATACGGGGGTCGGGCTCGCCATGGTTGGCGCCGCCCTGGGCATTAAAGTGATTATCGTCATGCCCGACTCCATGAGTGTGGAACGAAGAATGTTGATGCAAGCCTATGGGGCGGAACTTGTTTTAACGCCAGCGGCGGGTGGAATGAGTTTGGCCGGTGAAAAAGCGGAAGAAATTGCCAAAGAACACAACGCGCCGATTTTCGGACAATTCACTAACGAAGCCAATGTGACATCGCATGAAGAAACAACCGCACGCGAAATTTTGGCTGATTTGCCCGATGTGGATGGCTTCTTAGCAGGAATTGGCACCGGCGGGACGGTTTCAGGTGTGGGTCGCGCGTTAAAAGCCAACAATCCTGAAACAGTCATTTGGGCAGTTGAACCAGCGGCGTCGCCTTTATTAACGAAAGGTGAAGCAGGCCCCCACAAAATTCAAGGCCTAGGAGCCAACTTTGTGCCTGAAATTTTGGACCGCTCTGTCATTGACCACATCGAAACCGTCACAAACGATGAAGCGATTGACACAGCTGTTGAATTAGCAAAAACACAAGGGATTTTAGCCGGCTTTTCTTCTGGCGCTAATTATGTTGGAGCCCTAAAACTGGCTAAAAAGCTTGGGAAAGGCAAGAAGGTCGTCGTCGTTTTCCCAGATAGCGGGGAACGCTACTTATCTTCCGGGTTATTTGGAAATGGACAAACCGAATAAATATCACCGTGAAAACCCCCAAGATCTTGCCCAGTACATTTATGAAAATGATCCTGCAGCAACGAGCGTTGAGGAAGTCATCGACTTATACCCTGGCTTCAAAGCCGTGATGAACCATAGACAAGCCCACCAATTGTATTTAGAAGGCAAACTGTATGAGGCTAGAAAAGTCTCGGAAGCCTCGCGAACCGAGACGGGTATTGAAATTCATGCTGGCGCCAAGTTAGGCAACAATATTTTCATCGATCATGGTATGGGCGTGGTGATTGGTGAAACAGCAGTGGTCGGAGACCGAGTGAAAATTTTCCACGGTGTCACCTTGGGCGGCACAGGCAAGGAAAAAGGTGTCAAACGCCACCCCACCATCGAACACGATGTGGAAATTGGCACCAACGCCACGTTGTTGGGCGACATCACGATTGGTCACCATGCCAAAATTGGCGCTGGAGCCGTCGTCTTGAAAGACGTACCCGCTTACGCCACCGCTGTAGGCGTTCCGGCAAGGATTATCTTGCGAGATTCTGAACCGTTTAAATAAATATCCCTGAACATTCAATGTCGTTAAGATGATGTTGGATGTTTTTTTGACTCGGAAAAACTTATAAAGCATGCTTAGATAGGATTATGAGCAATATAATTTATTAAAAGACGTTGCTCCCCAGATTTCAAGGGGCAGTAACGTCTTTTTTAGTTTTCAGCAAACAGAAAACGAATGGACGTTGTCATTACGATGTGTTACAATTATTGTATGGAGGTGTGCATCAATGAGTAAAACAGTTAATTTAAATGTGAGGATTCAACCAGAAATTAAAAATCAAGCAGAAGAGATTCTAAATGATTTGGGGCTCTCGGCATCGACGGCAATTAATATTTTTTACCGTCAAATTATTGAGCAACAGGGGCTGCCTTTCGAAGTGAAACATCGAGATAACAACAATACTTTAAGTAAAGAATCAATTTATCAAGAAATTGATAAGGGCTTGAAATCTTATTTAGAAGGAAAAGTTACACCTGTTGAACGAGTATTAGAAGAGTTGAAACAGGAGTATAATAATACAATCTAATTAAAAGACGTTACTCTCCCCAGATTTCCAGGGGTAGTAACGTCTTTTTTGCAGAGATATTTATTTAGGTTTTTAATTTCATTTGGACAATTGTTCCGTCTTGGGCGTCAACTTTAACTTCGGTAATGTCTGTTCCGCTGGGGTCAGCCATTTCCACTTTCCAAACGGTGCGTTGACCAGCGCGGTCCATTTCCCATTGGAAGGCTTGGCCGACCTGGGCATTATTTAAGGCCAACTGGTTAATTTCCGCAAGGGGCAGGAGGTTGGTCAGATTCAAGGCTTTGCTTTGGCGGCGAATAGGATCCTGGTCTTTGGTTTTAAGAGGCTTTTGGTGCTGCTTCATGGTCGCGCCGGTTTGCGCATTGATTTCAAGGGTGTGACGGTAAGTGCCATCATTACCAACCATGTCATATTTTATAAAGGGTCCTTCATATTCGATTTGCAATTTATTGATGTCGTTGTTCGGATACTGGGTCAAAAAGGTGTCAATAGCAGCTGCGACAGAGATGATGCCTAACTGGTCTTCGAATACATGTGTCATGTTTTCCGCCTCCTATCCGTGATTTATTTATCTTTCAATATAATTATACCATAAAATAGGATGAGTAAACAGCCTGCGCGTATGAGACTCAATAAATCCTTAAAAATGACAAGCCCCCTGAAAATCGCTACAATAAATACATTAAGAAAAATAATGACAAGAGGTGCAACATGGAAATTAAAAGAGGCGACCAAGTGATTCATTTAGTGGGGCAAACGTTAGCGGTTGGGGATAACCTACCCAATGTTGAGCTCGTTGATCGTGATCATCAACCCGTTCAGTTGGCGGATTTTGTTAAAGGGACAACCGTGATTAGTATTGTGCCCGACATCAATACCAAAACCTGCAGCATTCAAACCAACCGCTTCAACGCCATTGCCAAAGAAAAAGACTACCCAATTCTTACGCTGAGTACCAACTCCCCTGACGACATTGTCAACTGGTGCCAAGCCAATAACGTCGATATGACTTACTTATCCGATCAAAAGCATCATTTTAGCGATGCATCCGGTCTGTTGATGGAAGAAAATGGCAAGCTTGCGCGCACCGTCCTAGTGGTCGATGAAAATTCGAAAATCCACTACATCGAAATCGTGCCCGATATGCGCGACGAACCCAATTACGACCTCGCCCTACAAGCCGCCGAGACCCTCTAAAGTAAATATCACTGCTAAAAGCCTGCAGCAACGAATATTGCTGCAGGCTTTTTTATATTACATGAAGCGCGTGCCTTCTGAAAATCGGGATGACCCGCGTTGCGAGAGCGCGTGCCTTCGGAAAATCGGGATGACCCGCGCTCCCTAAGCACACGCCATTCCAATAAATTTGTCTCGCGCTCCCTAGGCGCGCGACAACTCCGCCATAATTTGTCTCACGCTCCCTAGGCGCGCGACAACTCCGCCATAATTTGTCTCGCGCTCCCTAGGCACGCGACAACTCCGCCATAATTTGTCTCGCGCTCCCTAAGCGCCCGACAATTTCGCCACAATTTGTCTCGCGCCAGCCTACTCAACCCAACTCACTCACCCCCTAAAACACAATATCCACGCCCAACACGGTCAGATTGGCATTGCCAATCATCTTCACCATCAAATGGGCCAGCTGCGCCGCGGTCATGTCATTATCATCACTCAGCCACCAATTCAGTAGATTCATCACAATCGAAATACTGTAATTGGCCACCACCTCGATCGGAATCTCCAAATCCGACTCCTTGATCGTCAAGCGGTCCAGAATATCCTTGTAATTTTTCACCACGCTTTCCCACAGCGTATCCTTCAAAATCCGCCAATCAACGCTTTGAATCAAACTAAAATAAAAATCTTTTTCCTCTTGAACCATCAACAACATCCGCGTAATCGTATCGGTAATTTCTTTGACATAAATTTTATTGTCTTCTTTTAATAAATTTCCCGACTCAGACGTCGACATCGCTTCTAAGGCTTTCATCAACAACTGCTGCATTAAGTCGAATTTATCTTTGTAATGGCTGTAAAAGGTGGAGCGGTTAATCATGGCAGCTTCAGCAATATCTTTCACTGAAACATTTTCAAAACCTTTTTCTTTGACTAATTCAATAAATACCTGGTTGATGGTCATTCGCGTCCGCATAACGCGCAAATCTTCTTTAGTCACTAATTTGACGCCTGCCTTTCCAATAAATAAATAAGTTTTCCAACATATAAAAAGAAGTGTTGCTTAAACAACGGGGGGTATCTGTTTGAGGGTTGCTATAAATAATATTTATTAATAAAATAAAAGTATGTAACTAAAATAACATCTGTAGTATATAGTTTCAATATAGCATAAAAATGACTTATTTAACAATAGTAATGAAAGGAGCGCCAAGTGTATGCGTACAGCGATTTTAAATGCAGGGATTGATGTGGGTTCAACCACTATTAAACTGGTCGTCATGAATGAAGCGAATCAAACCCTATACAAAAAATATGAACGGCATTATTCGGATGTGAAAAAAGCCACCAAACTGCTGTTTGAGGATGCCGCAGCGATATTTAGTGATCAAGAGGTTCGGATTTCGATTACAGGTTCGGGCGGGATGGGGATTTCTGAGGTTTTGGATATTGAATTTATTCAGGAAGTGATTGCGTGTTCGTTGACGGTTGAAACGCTGATTCCGGAAACGGACGTGTCCATTGAGTTGGGCGGCGAGGATGCCAAGATTACTTTTTTTGGGGATTCGCTTGAACAACGGATGAATGGCAGTTGTGCCGGGGGTACGGGGGCATTTATTGATCAGATGGCGCAGTTGTTGAACACGGATGCTAGTGGGGTCAACGAGCTGGCTAAAAAGCATCAGAAAATTTATCCGATTGCGTCGCGGTGTGGCGTGTTTGCTAAAACCGATGTTCAACCGCTAATCAATGATGGCGTTTCTAAAGAAGATATTGCTGCTTCGATTTTGCAGGCGGTGGTCAATCAAACGATTACCGGTTTAGCTTCGGGGCGAACGATTGAAGGGAAAGTCGCCTTTCTGGGTGGACCCTTGTATTTCATGAGTGAACTGCGCGAGCGGTTTATCGCGACCCTTAAATTAAAAGATGAAGATGTTATTTTCCCAGAGGATCCGCAATTGTATGTGGCCATGGGGGCGGCTTTAAATAGCGCTAAACAAAAGGAAACGACCAGTTTCAATGATTTGTATACTTTGGTGACTTCCGACAAAACGCCGGATTTGGCGCCAACGGATACCTTAGAGCCTTTATTTGAAAGTGAAGAAGATTTAGCCGCTTTTCGTCAGCGTCATGCCCAAGCGAAAGTTGAAGAGGCGCCATTAGAAGACTATGAGGGCGTGGCTTTTCTCGGGATTGATGCGGGTTCGACCACGACTAAAATGACTTTGATTGACCCTGAAGGGACGCTGTTGTGGAGTGATTATTCCAGTAATGAAGGGAATCCTTTGCAAAAGTCTATGGAAATGTTGACGGAGCTCTACCGGATATTGCCTGAGAATGTGTATATTGGGCGGGCGGTGACGACTGGTTATGGGGAAGCTTTGATTAAGAATGCGTTAAAAGTGGATGAAGGCGAAGTTGAAACCGTCTGTCACTACAAGGCGGCGGAACATTTTTCACCGGACGTGGATTTTATTTTAGATATTGGTGGCCAAGATATGAAAGCCATGACCATCCACAACGGCGTTTTGTCAGCCATTAAATTAAATGAAGCCTGTTCATCCGGTTGTGGTAGTTTTATTGAAACACTGGCGGCTTCCTTGCAATATAATGTGTATGATTTTGCCAAAGAAGCCCTGAAATCCAAGGCGCCGGTTGATTTAGGCTCACGTTGTACCGTCTTTATGAATTCAAAGGTTAAGCAAACGCAAAAAGAAGGCGCTTCGATAGCGGATATTTCGGCGGGTCTGTCGATTTCAGTTATTAAAAATGCCTTGTACAAAGTGATTAAGGTGCAAGACCCTAAACGCCTAGGCAAGAAAATCTTATGCCAAGGGGGCACTTTTTATAACGAGTCCGTCTTGCGGGCCTTTGAACAAATTACCGGCCGTGAAGTTATTCGACCAAATATCGCTGGTTTAATGGGGGCTTATGGCTGTGCGTTAATTGCTGCCAACCAATACGTTCCCGGTGATGTTTCAACCTTGATGCAACCTGATGAAATGGCTAATTTTTCAGCCAGAAAAGAATTTACCCGTTGCGGTTTATGTTTAAATAATTGTGAATTAACCGTTACTTTATTTAATGATGGACGTCGCTTTGTTTCGGGCAACCGTTGTGAACGTGGCGAACAAAAAGGGATGGGTATTGCCTTTAAAGATATTAAGGAAAACACCAACTACAATTTAATGGCCTATAAATACGACCGCTTATTCCAATACAAACCTTTGAAAAACAAGGAAGCGACCCGGGGTTCGGTTGGTTTGATTCAAGCGATGAATATGTATGAGAATTATCCTTTATGGTTCACTTTCTTTACAGAACTTGGTTTTCAAGTGCGCTTATCAAATCGCAGTAGTAAAAAAATCTATGAACAAGGAATTTCTTCCATTCCCGATGATACCGTGTGTTATCCAGCCAAGTTAGCGCATGGTCACATTAAAGATTTAATCCGGAAGAAATGTGATTTCATTTTCTACCCATGCATCAATTACGAACAACAAGAAGAATCCAAAGCGCCTAACTCTTATAATTGTCCCATCATTATTTCTTATCCGGCTGTGATTCGTAATAATGTGGATGAAATTGTGCAAGGCTTAGTGGATTACCGCTCACCGCATTTGAATTTTATGAACCGCGAACATATGGTCGATGTCTTAACCGAAATGTTACAAGATAAAGGCGTGAGTCGCGACGAAGTCGCTGCAGCTCTTGAAGCCGGTTTTGCTGAAATGTCTAGCTACCGGGCCGATATCCAAGCCAAAGGGGAAGAAGTGTTAAGTCACCTGCGTTACCATCCAAACGGAAAAGCCATTGTAGTGGCTGGACGGCCTTACCATAGCGATCCCGAAATCAACCACGGGGTGGCTGATGTGATGATCAAAGAAGGCTTCCATGTTTTAACCGAAGATTCGATTAGTCATTTGACCGATATCGATGGCTTGCGGGTGGTCAATCAATGGGTTTATCATGCCCGCTTGTATGCCGCCGCTAAAATCGTCTGTAAAACACCCAACCTTGAATTAGTGCAACTCAATTCCTTTGGTTGCGGGATTGATGCGATCACGGCTGAACAAGTCCAAGAAATTTTGGAGCAATATGGAAAAATCCATACTTTACTGAAAATTGATGAAGGCTCGAACTTAGGCGCTATCCGCATTCGGATTCGTTCCTTGAAAGCTGCTATGATTGAAAGAAGTATTGGCAAACAACCCGCTAAAAAATTATATGATACGCCTGAGGAAATTGTCTTTACGAAAGAAATGCGGAAGAAACATACCTTATTAATTCCAATGATGAGTCCTATCCATCAAGAAGGCCTTATTGATGAAGCCTTACGTGCCAGTGGTTACCAAGTGGTACAAATCGGTACAGATACAGGGAAACAAGGGATTAACGAAGGCCTCAATTATGTTAATAACGATGCCTGTTATCCAGCCATCATTACCATCGGTCAACTGATTGACGCCTTGAAGAGTGGCAAATACGATGTCGATAATACCTCTGTAATTATGACCCAAACAGGTGGCGGTTGCCGGGCAACCAACTACATTCCCCTGTTGCGGAAAGCCCTGCGTGACGCTGGCTTCCCACAAGTGCCAGTCGTGTCCGTTTCTACCGGTGTGGCAGGAACAGAAACCAACGAAGGGTTCCGCTATAGCTTACCTATGTTGGCTAGACTCGGCGTAGCCGTTTTATACGGCGATTTATTCCAAAAACTCTTGTACCGGACCCGCCCATACGAGCTTGAAGCCGGAGCAGCCGATGCGCTATATGACTATTGGTTGGAACGCGTCCAACCTAATGTGAAAAATGGGAATCTGCGTGAATTTAATAAAAATATGCAAATGATTATCGACGATTTCGATAACCTGCCTCGAACTGACGCGGTTAAACCACGGGTTGGGATTGTCGGTGAGATCCTAGTGAAATATTCGCCAACTGCCAACAACGGCATTGTCGAACTACTCGAAGCCGAAGGCGCTGAAGCCGTGGTACCTGATTTGATTGGTTTTGCCAACTATTGCCTCTACAACATGCAATGGAAAGCCGACAATTTAGGCTTTAAAAAAATAAATAAACCCATTGCTCAGTTTGCCATCAAATTTATTCAGTTCTGTGAAAAACCAATGAATAAAGCACTAGCCGCCTCAAAACATTTTGATCCTTTCACCGCCATTGAAGAAATTGCCCTTGGAGCCGAAAGTGTTATTTCAGTCGGCACCCACACCGGGGAAGGCTGGTACTTGACCGGCGAAATCATCCAATTCATTAACCATGGCGTGCCTAATGTGGTCATTACCCAGCCGTTCGGCTGCCTACCCAACCACGTGGTAGGACGCGGCATGATGAAAGAAATTCGCCGCCAATACCCAGGCGCCAACCTAACCGCCATTGACTACGACCCCGGCGTTTCCGAAGTCAACCAAATGAACCGCATCCGCCTAATGCTCGCCCAAGCCCAGAAAAAACTCGAAAAAGCCAGTGCAAGTTCTTTTAAATAAATACCTCTGCTATAAAAGCCCGACCACTCAGTGGTCGGGCTTTTACCGTTGAGAGGAGTACGACTTTCAGTCAGCTAGGGCAGACGAGCTCTCATAATGACTGCCCGCGCGACAAGGTAAGTGGGAAGTGTAGGCACGGGTTGATTTAATTAGGTAGCGAATCCCCATCCCTCTCCAGCGGTTGGAAGGATGATTCATGGCTATTTTGATTCCAAATAGTAGTTTATTGTAAGTGGGAAGTGAATAACCGTCATTTCTCACTTACGTGGGCGCACACATATTGGAGCATTTGTTGTGAGCGTGATGTGGAGCGCACACATATTCAGGCAGTTGTTGTGTGCGCGAGCTCAGGCGCACGCAAGAAATGTCGCTTGTTGTGTGCGTGAACCTAAGCGGGAAATGTGTGACCATTAAATAAACGACAAATTAGGCTATTCGGTCATGAAATTAGGTATTTGGTGACCGATTAGCTTTATTTAAAGTTCGCTCACTTCCAGCTTACCTCCCAATCGCCAGAGAGAAGCCTGAGAGGCGGATTGGCTCTCCCATCCGCCAGAGAGAAGCCTGAGAGGCGGATTGGCTCTCCCAACCGCCAGAGAGAAGTCTGAGAGGCGGATGGCCCTTCCCAACCGCCAGAGAGAAGTCTGAGAGGCGGATGGGAGAAAAAAAGGCGACTTGTTAATTTGACGGTCTTTCACTTCCTACTTACGTTTATTGTCATGAGGAAAAATCTGAGTGACAATGGGACGGCTTATTGTCATGAGAAAAAATCTGAGTGACAATAGGGCGGTCCGTCACTTCCCACTTACCGACAAGATTAATTGAAGTTGTCTCGCGCTATGGCTTTCTACTTAGTTACCGCATAACTTTTCTAACTTACTAAGGCAAGTCGCAACGACATTTGCTAGCTTACGCCATGTCCGCAATGACGCCGATTCAATTAGGTAGCATTTACCGAGTGCATCTGTGCCACTCATCGAAGTTAGAGTAAGCGGGAAGCGACCGTCAGTCTATGCAACCCCACCTATAAAGGAAATTCATAATAATTATTAGGCAAAATGTTTATTCGGGCCACTGCTCCGATAGCAGTGGCCTGAATAACTATTTTTAAACTAGAGATTTCTGCAAAAATATCACTCCGATAGGATTCATCGAAGAGAATCAGCTTTTTATCGGGTTGAAGTATCGCAACAACCGCTCTTTCACTTACCGTTTAAAGTTGGAAGCAAATTACGATAATATCACCCTATTAGTTCCTTGTTTAACAAGCTTGAATCAAACCAACTAGGAAACGCGTATATGGAAATCGTAAAAGGCTATACGCGAAAGGCAAACGCGTATATGGAAATCGTAAAAGGCTATACGCGAAAGGCAAACGCGTATATGGAAATCGTAAAAGGCTATACGCGAAAGGCAAACGCGTATATGGAAATCGTAAAAGGCTATACGCGAAAGGCAAACGCGTATATGGAAATCGTAAAAGGCTATACGCGAAAGGCAAACGCGTATATGGAAACCACAAAAGGCTATACGCGATGCCCAAATAAAGGCTGATTTGGCGGCCGCCTCACCACCCGCCTCACCACCCGCCACACCAAGCCCACAGCCCAGCCCCAACCACCTGCACCACCAACATCAGTGGCAAGCCATAAACATATATTTTCTGCTGTGTCTTATGGCGGAACAGATACATTGCGACCAGGCCGCCAACGGAACCACCTACCAAACTCAGCCCCAGCAACCAGGCGTTTTTCAAACGGCGCTTGCCGTGGATTGCGCGGCGTTTGTCCACCCAGTAAACAACAAAAGCAGTGATATTTATTAGAAGTAAGAAAATGAGCATCACGGGGTTACCGTTCTAACAGCTCAAGCAAATCGGAAGGGGATGCAACGATTGCGGTCGCGCCGGCCGCCGACAACTCGTCCAACGAGCCAAAGCCATACAGGACGCCGATGCTGTCCATACCAAGGTGTGCGGCTCCCAGTATGTCATGCTTGCGGTCGCCAATCATCACGCTGGCGGTCACGTCCGTCAACCCAGCAGCACCAACGGCGTATGCCAAAACGTCATCTTTGGAAGCGCGGACGCCGTCCAGAGAAGCTCCGTAAATGGCGGTGAAGTATTGGCTGAGGTCGAGTTGCAGTAATATTTTTTGGGCGAAGGTTTCAGGTTTTGACGTCGCGATGTACAGGGTGTGGGTTTGCGCCAAGTGAGCGAGCACCTCGGGGATGCCTTCGTAGACAGACAGCTCCATCAGACCCGCGTCGCTATAGTATTCACGGTAAAAGCCAATCGCCTGGGTCGCTTCCGAAGCGGTCATATCGAGCTGCTCAAAAGAATGCTGTAGAGGCGGTCCGATGAAATGGCGTTTAACGTCCACGTCGATATCTTCCCGTTGCATTTTTTTCAAAGCGTATGAAATCCCACTAAATATCCCCGGACTCGAATCAATCAGTGTCCCATCCAAATCAAAAAAGATGTTTTGTTTTTGCATGAAAAGCCTCCTTAAATCAGTGTCAATACAAAGTTTATTAAAATCAATATAGCACACTTGGACTTTATTGAACAGACACTAAAAAACGGATATAAAGCCCTAGTTATAATGATTGAGCATAATTGTGAATCAACATTTTTATAGAGGGTTGTTTTTCAAAAAATTGCTTGCTATATTTATTTAAAGGAGTAGAATAAGCTAAGTTAAATTTATTTAAAGATTGATAAAGTGAAAGGAAACTTAACATGAAAATTGTGATTGCTGGTGGAGGAAAAGTAGGATCGGTGCTGTGTGCTGAATTAACTTCACAAAAACATGATGTGATGTTAATTGAAACAAACGAAACCATTTTTGATCAATTAATGAGTCGTTATGATTTATCTGGAGTGATTGGCAATGCTGCGAGCTATGAAATCCAGCAGGAAGTGGGTATTAATAAAACGGATATATTTATTGCCGTGACAGATACCGATGAAATAAATATCATTGCGAGCATCCTCGCTAAAAGTCTTGGTGCCCGTTATACGGTAGCCCGCGTGAGAAATCCGGAGTATTCGCAACACGCGCATGAAGTCAGTGAAAGTTTAGGCATTGATTTAATGATTAATCCTGAACAAGAAGCAGCGAAAACTATTTCACATATGATTAAATTTCCAACGGTTGTGCATGCTCAAAAATTCATGAGCAGTGATGTCGAACTTTTAGAAGTGGTGGTTAAAGCCGACAGTCCGCTTGAAAATGTGACGATGGCTGATTTTAAAGATAAATTTGGCGATTTATTGGTGTGTGCCATTGTTCGATCGGATCAAGTCATCGTGCCAAATGCCAACGATACCTTAAAAGCTGGCGACCGCATTGATGTCTTAGGTTCGCAAAATGATATTTATAAATTTTATCAACAAATTCGGACGGAACGCCATCGCCTGAAATCGGTGATGATTATTGGTGGCGGGCGTTTGACTTATTATTTATTAAATTACTTACGTGAATTCCATCTAGACATTAAAGTGATTGAATGGAAGGAAGAGGCTGCTGAGCAATTGAGTGCGGCTTTCCCGGAAGTGGAAGTCATTTTAGGGGACAGTACCGAACAAGAACTCTTGCTGCAAGAAGGTGTCGGTAATTACGATGTGTTTGTTTCGCTCTTAGGCATTGACGAGGAAAATATTATGGCCTCGCTGTTTGCCCAACAACAAGGCGTGTCTAAGGTGATTACGAAAGTCAACCGCGAAGCCTTATTTTCGTTATTCAAAAACTTTGGCCTCGACACGATTATTACGCCAAAACGTTTGATCGCCAATTCAATTTTGCGCTTTGTCCGCAGTCTTGGCAACCCATCCGTTTCCTATTTAGAGGAACTTTACCGTTTGTCGGATAATCAAGCCGAACTGATTCAATTCAAAGTAAATAACTCTAGTAAAGTTCTGAATACACCGCTAGAACAATTGAACTTAAAAGATAATACCTTAATTGCTTATATTTTGCGTGATCATAAAACCATTATTCCGAGCGGTCAAGATCGCTTAGAAGTGGGCGACCATGTAATTATTATGACCAATGCGGCAACGATGGATGACATCGATGACATTTTACGTTAGGAGGCACTGACTAAAATGAATCTTGGAATTGTGCGTTATGTGATAGCGCGTCTCTTGCAAATTGAAGCGTTGTTAATGATTTTACCTTTGATTGTCAGCTTTATTTATGCGGAAAGTTGGAACTATAAGCTCAGTTTTATAAGTGTGATGGTGTTACTGGTTGTCTTAGGCCAGCTCTTGGCGTGGAAAAAACCTAAAAGCAACCGCCTCACGGCTCGCGAAGGTCTGGTTATCGTTGCTTTAACCTGGATTTTGTATTCCTTTTTTGGCGGACTGCCTTTTGTTATCAATGGGGATATTCCTTCCATAGTCGATGCTTTTTTTGAAACATCGAGTGGGTTTACGACGACGGGATCCAGTATTTTAGATAATGTTGAACTCTTATCGCATTCAAGCTTGTTTTGGCGAAGTTTTACCCACTTAGTGGGTGGTATGGGGATTCTCGTCTTTGCCTTGGCTGTTTTGCCACAAATTGATGCCCAATCGGTTCACATTATGAAAGCTGAAGTCCCAGGGCCTACCTTTGGTAAGCTCGTATCCAAAATATCATCCAGCGCGCGTATTTTGTATATTATTTATTTAGTGATGACAGCCGTGTTAATTGTCTTGTTGTGGTGGAGTGGCATGCCACTCTTTGATTCCATGCTCCATGCCTTCGGGGTTGCCGGAACAGGGGGCTTCGGGATTAAAGTCGGGAGTGTCGCCCCTTACCAAAACCCAACCGCCGAATGGATTATGGCGATTGGTATGATTGTGTTTGCCATCAACTTCAACTTGTACTATATGATTTTAATCGGTCAAGCCAAGCAAGCCCTAAAAAGTGAAGAACTTCGTGGCTTTTTACTAATCATCTTAGCAGCCATTGTCTTAATTAGTTTCAACTTATGGCCAAGCTACGATTCGTTTTCAACTTTAGTGCGCGATGTCGTCTTTGCGGTTAGCTCAGTGATTTCAACCAGTGGTTTTTCAACCGCTGACTTTGGTCAATGGCCACTGTTTTCCCAAACCGTCCTGCTTTTAATCATGTTCGTCGGGGGTAGTTCCGGCTCAACCGCTGGGGGGTTAAAAGCCTCCCGTGTGATCCTGTACTTGAAATTTGCCATCGCTGAAATCCGTAAAGTTGTCCAACCGCATCGGGTCTTAACCGTCAAATTTGATGGCAAACCTCTAACCAAAGAATCTAAACAAGGTCTATCCAGTTATTTCGTTGTTTACATGTGCCTATTTTTCTTATTACTGTTGGTCACCAACCTCGACGCCCCTGACTTTCTGTCCGGCTTCAGCGCGGTCACAACCACATTAAACAACGTCGGCCCAGCCCTAGGCCAATTCGGTCCCGCCTACAGCTTCGCCTCCCTCAACGACTTCACCAAAGTCGTTCTGTCCTTTAGCATGCTAGCCGGCCGCCTTGAGCTATTCCCCATCCTCATCCTATTCGCCCCTCGCACCTGGCGCCGCTAATAAATATCACTGCTACAACCCCCCACCGCCTATTTCGCGGTGGGGGGTTCGTTTTTAGTGCTGCTTAGAAGGAGGAGTGGGTGAGTTGGACGGGCTTGGATGTGTACGAAAGACTCACGTGAGGTAGAGCGCACACAGGAACAGCCTTGAAATGATGGCACGACCTGAGCGCTCTGGGGAAAGCACTCAATAAAATGGATAATATAGTGTGCCATTCCGAAATGCCGGACGTCATTTTCGCGGGACGTCCGTCAATCGCACTTGCCGGAAGACCTCAGCAAACGACGTCCGGCAAATAAGTAAAAGCGCCAGATTTCTCCAAAAAGCCGGACGTCATTTTCACGGGACGTCCGCCAACCGGACTTGCCGGCACACCTCAGCAAACGATGTCCGGCAAATAAGTAAAAGCGCCAGATTTCTCCAAAAAGCCGGACGTCATTTTCGCGGGACGTCCGCCAACCGGACTTGCCGGCACACCTCAGCAAACGACGTCCGGCAAATAAGCAAAAGCGCCAGATTTCTCCAAAAAGCCGGACGTCATTTTCACGGGACGTCCGCCAACCGGACTTGCCGGAAGACCTCAGCAAACGACGTCCGGCAAATTAGTAAAAGCGCCAGATTTCTCCAAAAAGCCGGACGTCATTTTCGCGGGACGTCCGTCAACCGGACTTGCCGGCACACCTCAGCAAACGACGTCCGGCAAATAAGTAAAAGCGCCAGATTTCTCCGAAATGCCGGACTTTCCCCTAAACCAACACACCTACTAAGCGCTTTACCCCTCCAACCAACCTAATACGTCTCAAACCACCCCAACATCGCCTCTAAGCGTACCACGCGGTAGGAAGGGCGGCCACTGCGAGAAAGTTCGTGGCTGGAATTGGGGAAAACCATCAATTCGGCTTCGCGACCAAAATGCTTCAAGCCAATATAAAATTGCTGCGCTTGCTCCAAGGGACACCGTAAGTCATCTTTAGCATGCAACAACAACAGGGGCGTTTCCACTTGATCCACATAAGCCAAGGGCGAAACTTCCCACAAACGCTCAGGCTGTGAAATATCCAAGCCCATCTCATCCTTGTAAAAATAATAACCAATGTCACTCGTACCAAACATGGAAACAAAGTTGGACATACTGCGTTGCGACACCGCCGCCTTGAACCGCTGCGTTTGCGTCACAATCCAGTTGGTCATGTAACCACCGTAACTACCACCCGTTACATACAAACGCTCGCTATCCACCCAACTAAACCGCGCAACCACATCATCCACCGCCGCCATTAAATCCGTATAATCTTCCTTGCCATAACGCTCATAAACCCCTTTCGTATGCTTTTGACCATAGCCATAGCTCCCACGCGGGTTCACCAACAAGACCGCATAGCCATTGGCTGCCAAATATTGCGCCTCATGGTAGAAGTTCCAAGCATGCATCGTATAAGGACCGCCATGAATGTTCAGAATCAGGGGGTATTTATGATTAACATCTAAATCCAAGGGCAAACACAACAAGCCATGAATCACACCGCCATCCGCCGCCGTCAAAGTCATTTCCGTATAATCCGCCAAAGCCACCCCGTCATAAACCGCCGCCACCTGGGTGGGCAACGGAAGCCAGTCACCGTCGACAAAATGATACAGTCCGACCGGCTGTGTTGGTTGACTCATGACCGCCAACAAACGGCCATCCGCCTTCACCACAAACTCCTTGACCACCGCCCGCTCAGGCGAAAGCACCCGTATGTCGCCATCCAACGTCACCTCATTCAACAAAACTTGCCCGTATTCGGACGTGACCACATAAAAAACGTCCCCGCTCGGTGCCCATTGAATGAAAGGCGTTGCCACATTTTGATACACATCCGACACACTGTTATCGCCGTACTGCACATCCTTGTCCGCCGCCAACTGCCTCAAAACCCCTTTTTCAAAATCAAATACATACAACTGAAACTGATTGGAGGTTTCATAAGGCAAGGGATTCCCAATAAATGCCAGCTTAGATTGATCAGGCGAAAACACCGCCTCACCAAAAATCCCGGTCGGAAACGCCTCTGTCAACCAAGTCACGGCTTTGGTGCGACGGTCGTAGATAACCAAACCTGTATCAAAATTATAGTCGCTCCTAGGCTCCCGCAACTGCTCCAAGACGTAAGACTCACCATCCGCCGAAACCGACACCACGCGGCGCAAACCATAACCCGTCGACTGTGGCGTCAACACTTCGACCTCACCCGAAGCCAAGTCATACTCACACAAATAGTTTGCCAAGCCCTTATCCAGAAAGCCCATCCCGTCTTGCAAAATCTTCATATCATGGTAACGATAAAAGGGTGCACCACTCGCGCTATATTGCGTGCTTTCCTCACCCAGCTGCGTCGTGAACAAAAACGACCCCTTGGCTGCATTGACCGCCAAGGAAGTCACCCCGTGCGCACACGCCGTCAACTGCCGCGACTCGCCTGTTTCAAAATCAAATAAATACACCTGCTCCAAGCCACTGGCATTTGATACATAAAGCAAAGACCCCTCTAAGTAATGGGGATATTTATTTAAAAAGCCGTTCTCAATCAGGACGGTTTCGAAATGATCCACCAGCGAATGCGCGACAATGCTCGATTGGTAGCCATCGTTGGCCCGATTGATTGTCGTGTGAACATAGTAAAGCGTCGCCTCATCCGCCGATAGCGACGGGGCCGATAAATAATGTAAGTCATAAAGCGACTCAGCCGTTTGAAAAGTTTTCATAGTGTCCTCCTCGTAAAATATAAAAAACCGGACTTTTACATAAGAAATAAAAGTCCGGAAAATGTGTAGCGCTAGGTTAGTCGCAACCTGTTAGCAATATCTACTATTGATTTAAAGAAACATTCACGCCATTGCTATCAACGATAATGATTGAGTTGTTGGCTAACACACTGTAACCTTGAACACTATCAGAGATACCATTGGCTGTTTCAGATAATTCCAACTCGATGCGTGAGTAGTCACCTAAAACAATTTCTTGTACTTGTTTATATAAGTCCGTCCGAACGGCTTGATCCGTTTCGATTAAGGCTTCATCCAATAAAGCATCCACTTCTTCGTTAGAGTAACCACGACCATTTCCTAACGAACCAATGCTGTTAGAATGGAAGATTTGGTTAAGGTAGAAGTAGGGATCTGGGAACCATGACCAGCCACCGATGTTCATACCAGCACTATTACTAGACACGGTTTGGCTATACGTACCCCACTCTTGGACGTTGATATTTACTTTGATGTTTAAGTTTTCTTGCATTTGTTGTTGGAAAATAGTGGCATAAGGCACACGGGCTTCCGCTAAATACAAGTCAATTTCGAAACCATCAGGATAGTCGGTTTCAGCTAATAAGGCTTTAGCGGCTTCTGGGTCATAAGCAGGAATAAAATCACTGGCGTTTTCCATGTAACCCCAAGAGGCTTTAGGTAGAGGAGAGTAAGAAACTTCCGCGCCACCCCATTGGTTCACACCATTTACGATTTCTTCGACGTTGGTTGCCATATAGATAGCTTGACGTACTTTTGGATCAGCTGTAGGACCTTGAACGTTATTCATATCTAA